>NZ_WHIV01000003.1:0-1202770 GCF_009295655.1 Duganella sp. FT27W | reverse complement strand
TTCCCAGAGCCTTGAGCTCTTTGAAGGGTCGTTCGAGACCAGGACGTTGATAGGCTGGGTGTGGAAGTGCAGTAATGCATTAAGCTAACCAGTACTAATTGCCCGTACGGCTTGTCCCTATAACCTTGGCAGGTTATGGTGAATAAGAAGTGCGTTGAAACGTTCGTTGATACAACAACTTCATTACCCAGTATTGAATACTGCTGCTTACTTCTCCCAGATTCTGGGCAACGTCTTACGATAAGACGCGGCCTGTACAGTTCAATGCCTGATGACCATAGCAAGTCGGTCCCACCCCTTCCCATCCCGAACAGGACCGTGAAACGACTTTGCGCCGATGATAGTGCTGCAACCAGTGTGAAAGTAGGTTATCGTCAGGCTAGTTATATAGAAAAACCCCGTCAGGTGATCCTGGCGGGGTTTTTCGCATTTGGAGCCCTGCTAATTCATTTCGGTATTCCGTAATACTCGAAAAGCAGGCGCAAAAAAAGCGCTTCCGAAGAAGCGCTCCTGTCCAGCTAGTTAATTCAGACCTCTTTTTCAGGCAGCGCGATCTGGTTGTCCACGCTGAACTGGTAATCCTTGAACACGTGCTCTGCGCTCAGCAGCTGGTATTCGCCATCGGCCTTCTTGTGCGTAGTGTCCTTCAGGCGGTACGTGTAGTGGCCGCAGGTCCAGCAGTTGAAGTTGCGCATGTGGGTGCACAGGCAAGTCTTGTCCATGACCGATACCACTTTCAGCTCGGGATGGGCCGCCACTTCGCGGTTGTACGAGTTGATGTAAGCGCAGTTGCCGGTGGCGTCGAGCAGGTAGCCGTACGATTCGCAGCCTGGACGGATGCCGGCGCCAATGGCTGGCGTGTTCTTCAGCATGCGCATCGGGTAGCCGGTCGGCGAAACGCCGTTGACGATGATATCGTCCTCGGTCGCGCGGATGTACTCCTGCTTGACCTTGGCTGGCAGACCGCATTCGTTGGTGATGGTGAAGCGCGTGGCTACCTGTACGCCTGCTGCGCCGGCTTCCAGGAAGCTGACGGCGTCGCTGCCGGTAAAGATGCCGCCGGCCGCGATCAGCGGAATGTCGAGGTTCTCATTCTTCAGGTAAGCCAGCAGTTCCTTGGTGATGGTCATCAGGTCGTATTCGGCCCAGTCCATGCCAAAGCCCAGGTGGCCGCCGGCCAGCGGGCCTTCGACGATGATGAAGTCGGGCAGACGGTCGAGCTTGGCGTTTTTGCGCAGGAAGATCTGCAGCGCGCGTACCGACGACACGATGATGCCCAGCTTGGCTTCACGGAAGCGCGGGTGGTCGGCCATCAGTGCGAACGAACCGAAATGCAGGCCGGCCGACAGCGTGATGCCGTCGATGCCGGCGTCCAGTGCCGCGTTCAGGCGGGTGCGCAGGGTTTCACGCGGACCGTTCATGGTCAGCTTTTCCATGCAGTTCACGAAGATCAGGCCGGGACCTTTCTTGGCTTCCATGGTCTTGCCGATATGCAAGCGCTGGGCTTCGGCCAGGCGCTCGAGGTCGAATTGCACGACCGACTTGTCCGAGTTATTGATGTTGAACTTGTAGAGCTTGGTTTTATCCTTGACGAAGCTGGTATCGAAACGACGATCCGATACGTCTTCGACCATGGCGTCCGAAATATGGCCGATGCCACCGAGGCGCGCGGTTTCCAGCGCCAGTTCCGACGTCGAGATATCGACCCCCATTCCGCCGACCATGATGGGCACGTATTCGTTATTGCCAAATCGCAGGCGGAAATCATCAACACGTTTCATTGCTATCCTTAGACTACCGAAGTTGTTGCCGGCGCTTGAAGCTGCCGGCGGTATGCAGAGAGTTTGATTGCGCGGTAGCACTTGGCGCGGAGGCTTCATTCTACTCCAGCCGTGCTACAGCCTTGTGACGGCGCGGCGTCAACCGCGCGGCGGGATCAGTCGCGGAAGTTGTTGAATTCCAGCGGCATGTCCGGCACGTCCTTGCGCAGCATGGCCATGGCCGCTTGCAGGTCGTCACGCTTGGCGCCCGTGACGCGCACCGATTCGCCCTGGATGCTCGCTTGCACCTTCATCTTGCTGTCCTTGATCACGCGCACGATCTTTTTGGCATCATCGGTCTCGATACCGTTCTTGACCTTGATGACCTGCTTGACCTTGTCGCCGCCAATTTTCTTTATATCGCCGTCTTCGAGGAAACGGACGTCAACCTTGCGCTTGGCCAACTTGTTGGTCAGCACGTCGCGCACCTGGCTCAGCTGGAACTCGGAATCGGCAAAGGCGGTCAGTTCGTTGTCCTTTTGCTCGACCCGCGCGTCGCTGCCCTTGAAATCGAACCGGGTGGTGATTTCCTTGTTGGACTGGTCGACCGCGTTTTTCACTTCGATCATATCGGCTTCAGAAACTACATCAAACGACGGCATGGCTATTTCCTTTTCGTGTGGCATGCAGGCGTGTGAAACACCCCTGCATCAAAGTCTGACATTTTAACGGACAACAGCACGCAAGCCGCCATATGCCAAGTGGTTTTTTGTGCGTTTCCCTCTATAATCGACTAAATTTATCGGTTTTTTAGTCCATGCAGCCACTCTCATCCATCCAATATCAATTCCCCCTGCAGTCCCTCAATACTTTCGGCATCGCGGCCAGCGCCCATGCCTATTTGCGGATCACGAATACCGAGCAGCTGATCGGCGTTTATGCAGACGCCAATTGGCGCGCTTTGCCGCAGCTGGTATTGGGCGGCGGCAGCAATGTGCTGCTGACCGGCGATTTTCCCGGGCTGGTTTTGCACCTTGCGCTCGCGGGAAAAGAGGTGGTCGGCGGCGATGAAACCCACCATTTTGTCCGTGCGGCTGCCGGCGAGAACTGGCACGCCTTCGTGCAATGGACACTGTCTCAGGGTATCGGCGGACTGGAAAACCTGTCGCTGATTCCCGGCACCGTGGGCGCGTCGCCTATCCAGAATATTGGCGCTTACGGGCTCGAAATCAAGGACGTATTTCACAGCGTGACCGTGTTCGATCCGCGCGACGGCAGCACGCGCACCATGGATGCGGCGGCGTGCCGCTTCGGTTACCGCGACAGCATATTCAAACGCGAGGCGGGGCGCGAGCTCGTGATCCTGGACGTGACGTTCGCCTTGCCGCGTTCATGGCAGCCTAACCTGCGCTACGCGGAACTGGCGCAGGCGGTGGCGGAGCAAGGCTGGACCGCGCCCACCGCGCAGCAGGTGGCCGATACCGTGATCGCGATCCGCCGCCGCAAGCTGCCCGATCCGGCGGTGATCGGCAACGCCGGCAGCTTCTTCAAGAACCCGGTGGTATCGTCAGAACAGTGCGCCGCGCTGCTCGAGCGCTTCCCGGCGCTGGTGCACCACGCGCAGCCCGATGGCAGCGAGAAGCTGGCAGCCGGCTGGCTGATCGATCAATGTGGCTGGAAAGGGCGCAACCTGGGCGCGGCGGGCGTGTACCCGAAACAGGCACTGGTGCTGGTCAATAACGGCGGGGCGACGGGGGCGGAGGTGGTGGCGCTGGCGGCGGCGATTCAGGCCGATGTGATGGCGAAGTATGGCGTGGCGCTGGAGGCGGAGCCGGTGTTCGTGTAGGGGAATTGGACCGCCGTAGCGGTCCATAGCCTATCAGCCGAAGCTGCAAACGTAATCGAGCGTTTCCACTGTCTCGATATCGAACGACGAATCGCCGACGATGCTGAACTGGTCGCCCGCCGCGTAAGTTTTCCACTCTTCTTCACCAGCCAGGCGTACCTTGCACACGCCGCTGACGACTTCCATGATTTCCGGTGCGCCGGTGTTGAACTTCAGGGTGGACGGGAAGATCACGCCCACGCTTTTCTTGCTGCCATCGGCGAAGATGATGTTGTGCGAGACGCACTTGCCGTCGAAGTAAACATTGGACTTCTTGACGACGCTGACTTGATCGAATTGAGCACTCATGCTGCTTGTTTCCTTAATGTGATGCGGGGAGGGGACCGGGCAACTGGCCCGCGCTTTCGACGCGGTTGCGGCCGCCGGTTTTGGCGGTGTACAGCGCCTGGTCGGCGTGCTGGATCAGGTCATCGATGCTCGACTGCGGCGAGGGCACCACGCTGGCCACACCAATCGACATGGTCACGCAGGACAGGTCGGTGGTCGCTTGCGGGTTTTCGATGGCTAACTGCTCCAGGTGTCGGCGGCATGACTCGGCCACGATCAGTGCCCCCGTCAATGGTGTCTCCGGCAGGATAATGACGAATTCCTCGCCGCCATAGCGCGCGGCCAGATCGGCCGGGCGCTTCAGATGTTCGGTTAATACGGCAGCCACCTTCTTGAGGGCGAGGTCGCCCGCCAGGTGGCCGAAGCTGTCGTTGTACAGTTTGAAGAAATCGACGTCGCACATCAGCAGCGTGAGCGGCTTCTTGTCGCGCTGTCCGCGCTGCCATTCGATGCGCATGGTGTCGTCGAAGCGGCGGCGGTTGGCGATGCCGGTGAGGGCGTCGAGCGCGGCCAGCTTTTGCAGTTCGATGTTGGCGTCGGCCAGGCTTTTCTGGCTCTCGCGCAGGAAGCGGAACGCCTGGTCGCGCTGCAGGCGGCTGATGTGCGCGCCCGAGTGGTAGCGCACGCGCGCAAGGAGTTCGAGCTTGTCGGGCAGCTTGACCATGTAGTCGTTGGCGCCGGTGGCAAAGCTGTGCGCCTTGAGCTTGGGGTCTTCCTTGGCCGACAACACGATCACCGGCACATGGCGCAGCGATTCGTCGCCGCGATAACTCTGGATCAGGCCGAAGCCGTCGATCGATGGCATCACCAGGTCTTGCAGGATCACGGTCGGTTGCAGCTGGACGGCCGTTTGCAGCGCCAGGGTGGCATCGGTCACGTAGTGGAATTCGATATCGGACTGGTCGCTCAACATGCGGCGCACGGCTTCGACGATAATCAACTGGTCGTCCACCAGCAGTACCCTGACCTTGAAGGCGGTAAGCGCCTGTTCGGCGTCAACGGTAGCTGCAGCGATTGCGGGTGCTTCGGACATCGATACTCTCTTTCTTCAGTTGCGCGCATTATCTCTATGATGCGCGGCTGCCCAACGTGCTGCGCAGGACCGGTCCGATCCGCGTCAGCGGTAAAATCATCTGCGCCGCATCCAGCTCGGCGGCGGCGCGCGGCATGCCGTAGACGGCGCTGCTGGCCTGGTCCTGGGCGATGGTCATGTGGCCCGCGCGGCGCAGCGCCAGCAGGCCCTCGGCGCCATCGCGGCCCATGCCGGTCAACAGCACACCCACCGCCACGCCTTTCCAGTGCTGCGCCACGCAGCGGAAGAACACATCGACCGACGGCCGGTAAGCATAGTCCCTGGGATTTGCATCGTAACGCAAGCGCAGATTTTGATCCAGCGTCAGGTGGTCGTTGCTCTTGGCGATCAGCACCACGCCGGCCGCCAGCTCGTCGCCCTCGTCGGCGGTACGCACCGGCATGTCGAGCTGCTCGCCGAGCCAGCGCGCGAAGTTGTTGGCGAAGTGCTCGTCGATGTGCTGCACCACCACTACCGCGCAACCGCGTGGCGGCACCCAGCCGGCCAGCATCTTGGAGACCGCCACCGGGCCGCCGGTGGAGGCGCCGATTGCCAGCAGCGACGTTACCGGCACCGGTGTATCGGCGTTGTCGGCGACAGGCGCCGGGGCGCTGCCGGCCAGCGACGTGCGCGGCGCCATGGCCTGGCTGCCGCCGCTGTGGCGTATCAGCTTGTCCATGGTGCGGATCTTGGCCAGCAGCTCGGAGTCGCCTCCCGGCTGGCCTTGCAGTACCGGCGTGGCGGTGACGTCGAGTGCGCCGGCGCCCAGCGCGCGGAATACCTGGTTGACGTTGTCCTGCGGCCGGCCGGTAACGACCAGGATGGCGCACGGGCTCTGTTCCATGATCTTGCGGGTAGCCTCCACGCCATCGAGCTCCGGCATGTTGAGGTCCATGAGGATCAGGTCCGGCCGGTTTTCCGCGCACATGCGCACCGCCTCCGCGCCAGTGCGGGCGATCCACAGCACCTGGTGCTCGGCGGTGCTGGCAACCACGCGCCGCAGCGCTTCGGCTGCCATGGCGACATCGTTGGCGATGGCAATCTTCATCTGTGGGCGTCTCCAATCAGGTCGCTGACCGCATCGAGCAGCGTCTCGTCGTGGAAGCTGCCCTTGGTCAGATAATAGTCTGCGCCGGCCGACAGTCCGCGTGCGCGGTCCTCCGGCCGATCTTTATAAGAGACTATCATGACTGGCAGTTTGTGGAGGTGGATATCCTTCTTGATCAGTGCGACGAGCTCGATACCGTCCATGCGCGGCATGTCCACGTCGGTGATCACCAGGTCGTACTCGCCGCTGCGCACCACGTTCCAGCCATCGATACCGTCGATCGCGATATCGACCAGGAAGCCCCGGCTTTGCAGCAGCTTGCGTTCCATCTCGCGCACCGTGAGCGAATCGTCCACCACCAGCACGCGCTTGGTCTTGCGGCGTTCGGTGTGGTCGGCGCGGGTGAGCTGGTGCAGGCCGCCATCGTGCAGCAGTTTGTCGATCGAGAGCAGCAGGTCGGGCACGTCGAGGATCAGCACCGGGTCGCCGTTGTCGAGCAGGGCGGCGGCCGAGATGTCGCGCATTTTTCCGAAGATCGGATCGATGGCTTGCACCGCCAGGCTTTGCTCGCCGTTGATGGCGTCCACCACCAGCGCGTAGCGCCGCGCACCGCTGCCGATCACCACCACCGACAACTCTGCCGACGAGGCGTCGGTCTCGCCCAGTTCCAGCACCTGCGCCGCCGACACCAGTCCCAGGTGCTCGCCGCCGAAGTCGAAGAACTGTTTATTCTCCAGCGTATGGATGGCGGTTTGCGGCACCTTGATCACGCGCTCGACCTGCACGATCGGCACCGCGTAAGCCTCGCCTTTTACATCAACCACCAGCGCGCGCACGATCGACTGCGTGAGCGGCAGGGTGATAAAGGTGCGGAAGCCCACGCCCAATTCGGATTCGATACGTACCGTGCCGTTCTGCGAGCGGATGGTTTCGTGGACGATATCGAGCCCCACGCCGCGCCCCGAAATCTCGGTGGTGTTTTCCTTCAGGCTGAACGCCGGCAGGAACAGGAACTCCAGCAGTTCGGCGCCCGACATGGCGGCCGCCATCGGCGCGCTGGCCATCTTGCGGTCGATCACGCGGGTGCGGATTTTTTCCAGGTCCACGCCCTTGCCGTCGTCGCTGATCTCGATGCTGAGCATGCCGGCGCGGTGCTTCGCCTCCAGCACGATGGTACCGGCGCCCGGCTTGCCGGCGGCGATGCGTTCCACCGCGCTGTCCATGCCGTGATCGATGGCATTGCGCAGCATGTGGTTGAGCGGGCTCTCGATGCGGGCCAGGATGTCGCGGTCCACCAGCGTGTCTTCGCCGATGATCTGCAACTGCACATCCTTGCCCAGGCTGCGGGACAGGTCGCGTACCATGCGCGGAAACGGCTGCACGCCGTCACGGAACGGCCGCATGCGCATGGTCAGCACTTCGTCCACCATGCCTTGCGAGACGGCCAGCAGGCGCCGCTCATACGCCTCGGTGTCGGCGATGTGTTCGAGCACGAACTGCTTTAACGGCTGGGTCTTTTGCAGCGCCAGCAGCGACAGTTCTTTCAGCTTCGGGTCGGTGCTGTTGGAAATCGCTTCGTGCAGCTGCTCGATCACTGCCGCCAGGCTGGCCTGGTTGCGCTTGAAGCGTTGCAGGTTCTGGATGAACGGATGCATCTGGTGGGCGTTGATGCGCGACTCGCTGGCCAGCGACAGCAGCTTGTCGAAGTTCTGCGCCTTGGCGCCGGCAGCCGACGCGCGCCGATCGACCGGCACGTCCTCGGCCGGCACCGGTGCCGGCGCAATCGGCAGTTCGCCGACCGGAAACGCCGGCGCTGGCGCAGGCTGGGGAGCAGGCGCGGACGCCTGCTGCATCCATCCCATCTCCGCCTGCAAATTGACCGGTTCCGGCAAAAAGGCGATGGTGGCGATCGAATCGAGGGTCTGCTTGATCAGCGTTTCGTTGGCTGCCAGCCAGGCATCGACGCCGCTGTCCTGCAGGCGTGACAGTTGCAGGATCAGGTCCACGCCGGCCAGCAGTACGTCCACCCGGTTGGGCGTCAGGGCCAGCTTGCCGTGTTGCGCGGCGATGAAGGCGTCTTCCATGCTGTGCGCCACCTGCACCACCACTTCGAGGCCGACGATGGAGGCCGCTCCCTTGATCGAGTGCGCCGCGCGCATCATCGACTCGACCGCACTGGCGTCGTTCTTCAGCCGCTCCATGGCCAGCAGGCCGTCGGTAAGGACTTGCGTCTGGCTGTCCGCCTCCATGCGGAACAGGTCCAGCATCGAAAATTGGCTCAGGTCTCCGCCCATGCCGCCGTTATCCTGGCTCATCGCAGGGTCCTCGCAAGTTGGTAGCCGATCAGTGCCGCGTCCAGCACGCCCACGTGCATGTCGGCGATCGAGATCACGCCCGACAGAAAACGGGAGAGGCCCTTGTTGATGGTGGCGGCCGGCGCCTGCACGGCGGCCGTCGCATAGCGTTCGATGCCGTGCAGGTCGGCCACCGGCAGTGCATATGCCTGGTCTTCCCAGCGGATCAGCAGCAGCCGCGCAAACGTATGGCGATGCGTGGCTGCCTCGCCTTCGCTGTCGTCGATGCCCAGGAGGGCGGCAAGCGACATGCACGGATACAGCGTGCCGCCGACATTGACGATGCCGGTCAAGCCGCGATCGGTACGATGCGGCAGCCGGTGCGGCCTGGCCTCGGGCGCCACGGCCACGAACAATTTGGTTGGCAGCGACAGCCATTCGCGGCCGATGCGAAACACCAGGCACGAGGCGTCCAGCGCCTGGGTGTCGATGGCGGGCTGGCGGAAGCGCGCGGCCCATTCCTGCTTGTAGCCGGCGCCGACCGCGCGCTGCAGATTGCGTTGGGCGGCACTGGCGTACACCGGGCAGTTGCGGCAGTGGACGTACTCGGCGAGCTTCTCGCAGGTCTGGTCGCCGGCCACGCCGATGCGGTTCCAGCAGTCGTCGATTTCGATCGGATCGGCAGCGGCTGCGGCGGTGACTAAGGTGGTCGTCATGTCGGGGCGCCCTTGTTCTTAAGATGCCTGCTGGCGTTTATAGATGCGCGCGGCGCGCGCCTTGAGCGCGGCGGCCGTGGTCGCGTCGCCGTTGGTCTCGGCCAGCAGCGCCAGGTGGCACAACGCTTCGTAATGGTCGGGCTGCAGGTAGATGCAGCGTTTCCAGTAGTCCTGCGCCTGCACATGCTTGTTGGTCAGTTCGTTGATCAGGCCGAGGATGAAATACGCCTCCGCCGATTCCGGCTGCTGCGCCAGGTGGTCGCGGCAATCGCGCTCGGCTTCCTTCAGTTGCCCCAGGTCGGCCAGGCGGCGGGCGTCGGCCAGCAGGTCGCGGCCAGGGGCCGGCACCGGCCCGGCCGGCTTGGCCGCCGAAGGCTTGTTGCCAGTTGCACCGGCAATGGCCGCAGCAGTGTCACCGGTAGCCGGACGCCTTGGTGCGGCTGGCATCGATCCCGATGGCGTGGCCGGGGACGGCGTCAGCCTGGCCGCGCGCGGCGCCGGCGCTGCCATTGACGGCGTCACACCCGGACGCGCACTGCGCGCCGTCCGCGCGGAGGCCGGCGCAGTGGTCGCAGCCACCGCCAGCGCACCAGCCTTCTTGCGCGCTGCCGCCTCCGCATCCTTGATCAACCCGAACGCCTGCGCATACGGCAGCGGCGCGAAGCCGTTGGCGCACAGCGACGGCACTTCGGCGTAGCCGACGAACAGCAGGCCGTCGCGCTTGAGCATGGTGTCGAGGTTGCGGATGGCGGCGCTGGTGGTGGGCTTGTCGAAGTAGATCAGCAGGTTGCGGCAAAAGATCACGTCATACAAGCCGGCGCGCTTGGCCATGGTCATTTCCAGCACATTCCCCTGGTGGAAGCGGACCTGCTTGCGCACTGCGTCGTTGATGCGCCACGCGTCGTTGCCAACCGCAGTGAAGTGGCGGTCGCGGAACGCCAGGTCCTGGCTGCGAAAGGCGTTGCGGCCATACACGCCGGTCTTGGCGCGTGCCACGCACACCGGGCTGATATCGAAGGCGTCGATCATGAAGCGGTCGGCGGGAATGCCGGCGTCGAGCAGCACCATCGCCATCGTGTACGGTTCCTCGCCGCCGGCGCACGGCAGCGACAGCACGTGGAACAGCCGGTTGGGCTCGACCTGGATCTGCTCCTTGAGGTAGTCGGCGGTGGCGTGGAAGGCCTGCTGGTCGCGGTAGAACCACGATTCCGGCACCACCACCAGTTCCACCAGCGCGGTCAGCTCCTCCGGCGTCATGCGGTCGAGGTAATCGTCGGCATCGACCGCACCGACGCAGACCACGCGCGCGCGGATGGCGCGGTCGACGATCTGCTTCGACAGGTTCAACCCTGTCGCCGCGCGCAGCATGATCTGGGCCGGAGTGGTCATGGCAGGTTGCCGCTATCGTCAGCGTCGCCGGCATTACCGGCATTGGGGAACAGCGCAATGCGCAGCGCGGGTGTGAGCAGCTGCTCGAGCTCCACCAACTGCAGCATGCCGCGCGCGTCGCCGGCCACCTGGCCCAGGAACGGCGCGGCTTTCACGCCGCTCTCGGTCAACTGATCGTCGCGCACTTCCTGCACGCCCTGCACCCGCTCGGCGCGCAGGCCCAGCAAGTGCACCGTGCCTTCGGGCGCGCGATAATCGACGACGATGATGCGGGTGTCGAAATGGTCGGCGCCGGGCGGCAGGCCGCTGGCCAGGCACAGGTCCACCACCGGCACCGAGGCGCCGTGGTAGTCCATCAGTCCCACCACCGGCTCTGGCGCCAGCGGCAGGTGTTTCAGGTCGAGCAGCGGCACCACGCGCACCACGTCACGCAGGCGCAGGCCGTAGCGGTCGACACCGATGTGGAAGACGAGCAGTTTCATCGCGCGCTTACACTGCGACCGCGAAGTTGGCCACGCTGGTCTGCAGGTCGCCGGCCGCGTATTGCAGCTGGTGTACCGCTTCGCTGGTGGCCTTGAGCGACTCCACCGTCTGCTGGGTGGCGTCGTTCAGCTGCATCATGGTGGCGCTGATCTGCTCCGCGCCCACTGCCTGCGACTGCATCCCTTGCAGCACGGCGTCGAACTGCGGCGCCAGTTTCTGTACCTGGTCCATCACGCCCGAGAGCTGGTCGGTGACCTGGCGCACTTCGCCCACGCTGCGGCGGATCTCTTCCGAGAATTTGTCCATGCCCATCACGCTGGCCGATACAGCCGACTGCATTTCCTTGAGCATCTGTTCGATGTCCCAGGTGGAGACCGAGGTCTGGTCGGCCAGGCGGCGAATTTCGGTGGCCACGACCGAGAAGCCGCGCCCCGCTTCGCCAGCCTTTTCGGCCTCGATGGCGGCGTTGAGCGACAGGATGTTGGTCTGGTCGGCCACCTTGGTGATCGTAATCAGCACGCTGTTGATGTTCGACGCTTTTTCCGACAGCGCGGCCAGCTTGGCGTTGATCGAATCGGTGGCGCTCACCATGTGCTGCATGGTGCTGTCCATGCGGCGCAGGTTGCCCTGGGCGTCGGCGGTGGCAGTGGTGGTGTAGTCCGCCACGGCAGTCGCTTCTTCCATGGTCTTGAGCAGTTGCGAGGCATTGGCCGAGATTTCCTTGGTGGTGGAAAGAATCTCCACGCTGGTCTGGGCCTGCTCGATGCCGGTGGCTTCCTGCTGCTTGGCCGAGGCGGCGATTTCGGTGGCCGACGTGGTGACCTGGATGCCGGCCTTTTGCACGTTGTTGAGCAGCGAACGCAGGTTTTCGAACATGCGGTCAAGGCCTTGCGCCAGCTGGCCGATGGCGTCGCTGCCCGTCACTTCGATATTGCCGGTCAGGTCGCCCGAAGCGGCTTTCGACACCACGCCAAGCAGCGAATCGACCTTGGCGCGCAATTCGTCGCCCACCGCTTTTTCCTTGGCCTGGCTGTCCTGGATCGATTGCGCCATGCGGTTGAATTCCGTGGTGACCTTGCCCAGTTCATCGTTCGCCAGCACCTCGGCGCGCGCGCCCTGGTCGCCCCCGGCGATGCGGCCCACGGCGGCGGTAAGGTTCGACAGCGGCGTGGTGAGCGAGCCGACCAGCAGCCATGCCACCAGGGCGCCCAGCAGCACGCAGGCCATGCCGCCCACCGTGATCACCAGCCGCATGCTCTCCTGCAGGCTGGTGGAAGCGGCCGAGCGTTCGACCAGCAGGCGGTGTTCCTCGGCGGCTGCATCGTCCATGAATTTGTAGATCTCGCCGATAGCCGAATTGGTGGTATTGGCAAGCTGCGGCGTTTTGCCCATGGCGTCGGCCGCGCCGGGCGCGTTGCCCAGCTGCTCGCGCATCACCAGCTGCGATTCGATGACTTCCTTGCTCCAGACGGTGATCATGCTTTCCAGCTTGCTGAAACGCGTGACCTGGGCCGGATTGTCGCGGGTGAGCTTTTGCAGCGTCTGGATCGATTCCGGAATGTCGCGCTGCTCCTTGCGGGTGCGGTCCAGGCGGGCGGCGGTGCCGGTGAGGTAATAGCCGCGCGCTTCCACCTGCACTTGCAGCAGGTCGTTGCGCAAGCCGTCGATGGCCTGGATCACGTCCATCGTGTGGCGGTCCCACTGGTTGGCTTCCGACAGGCTATTAAAACGGTTGTAGGCGATGATCAGAAGCGCGAGGATGATGGCGAGGATGGCGCCGAAGCCCAGGTATAGTTTGCGTTTGATGCTCAAGTCTTTAAACATGGTTTCTCCAGGCGCCGATAGATGGTATTGCATTGTCCCATGGTAATGGCGGAACAACAAAAAAAAAGCCGCTCAGCGAGCGGCTTTTGACGATACTGCGCGTTGTTTATTGGCCGCGCTTCAGTCGTGCGTTGGCCGCGATGCGCAGGCGCAGCGCGTTCAGTTTGATGAAGCCGCCGGCGTCGGCCTGGTTGTAGGCGCCGCCGTCTTCGTCGAAGGTGGCGATGTTCATATCGAACAGCGAGTCGGTCTTCGAGTCGCGCGACACCACGATCACATTGCCCTTGTAGAGCTTGACGCGTACCCAGCCGTTGACGGTCGCTTGCGTGTGGTCGATCAGTGTTTGCAGCGCCACGCGCTCCGGCGCCCACCAGTAGCCGTTGTAGATCAGCGACGCGTAGCGTGGCATCAGGTCGTCCTTCAGGTGGGCCACTTCGCGGTCCAGCGTGATCGACTCGATGGCGCGGTGGCCCTTGAGCATGATGGTGCCGCCCGGGGTTTCGTAGCAGCCGCGCGACTTCATGCCGACGTAGCGGTTTTCCACCAGGTCGAGACGGCCGATGCCGTGCTTGCCGCCCACGCGGTTCAGTTCCGTCAGCACGGTGGCCGGCGACATGCGCACGCCGTTGATGGCCACGATGTCGCCTTTTTCGTATTCCAGGTCCAGGTACTCGGCCTGGTCGGGCGCTGCCTCAGGGCTCACGCTCCAGCGCCACATCGATTCTTCGGCTTCGGCGCTCGGGTTTTCCAGGTGGCGGCCTTCGAACGAGATGTGCAGCAGATTGGCGTCCATCGAGTACGGCGCGCCGCCGTTCTTGTGTTTCATGTCGATGGCGATGCCCGCGTCTTCCGCGTACTTCAGCAGTTTTTCACGCGACAGCAGGTCCCACTCGCGCCATGGCGCGATCACTTTGACGCCAGGTTTGAGCGCATAGGCGCCCAGTTCGAAGCGCACCTGGTCGTTGCCCTTGCCGGTGGCGCCGTGCGAGATGGCGTCGGCGCCGGTCTCGTTGGCGATTTCGATCAGGCGCTTGGCGATCAGCGGACGGGCAATCGAGGTGCCCAGCAGGTATTCGCCTTCGTACACGGTGTTTGCACGGAACATCGGGAACACGAAGTCGCGCACGAATTCTTCACGCACGTCGTCGATGTAGATGTTCTCCGGCTTGATGCCGAACTTGATCGCCTTGGCGCGCGCCGGCTCCAGCTCTTCGCCCTGGCCCAGGTCGGCCGTGAAGGTGACGATTTCGCACTGGTAGTTATCCTGCAGCCATTTGAGGATGACGGAGGTATCGAGGCCGCCCGAGTAGGCGAGGACTACTTTTTTAATGTCGCTCATGCTGATTCCAAGTGTGTGAAGTGTTATTGATTATTCGGCAGGGTTATCCAGGCGGCCGAGCAGCAGGTACTCGATCAGCGCCTTCTGGATGTGCAGGCGGTTTTCGGCTTCGTCCCAGACCACCGATTGCGGTCCGTCGATGACTTCGGCCGACACTTCCTCGCCACGGTGGGCGGGCAGGCAGTGCATGAACAGCGCGTCGGGCGCGGCGCGCGCCATCTTGGCGCCATCGACGATCCAGCCGTCGAATGCTTTCAGGCGTGCGGCGTTTTCTTCTTCGTAGCCCATGCTGGTCCACACGTCGGTGTTGACCAGGTGCGCGCCTTCGCAGGCGTCGGACGGGTTGGCGAAGAAGGTGTAGCGGTCGGTCGAAACCAGCGACATGTCCATGTCGTAGCCCTTGGGCGTGGACACGTTGACGTGGAAGCCGAATACCTCGGCCGCCTGCAGCCACGAGTACAGCATGTTGTTGGCGTCGCCGATCCACGCCACCGTCTTGCCGGTGATCGGGCCGCGATGCTCATAGAACGTGAAGATGTCGGCAAACACCTGGCACGGGTGATGCTCGTTGGTCAGGCCGTTAATCACCGGCACGCGCGAATTGGCGGCAAAGCGCTCGATGATGTCCTGGCCGAAGGTGCGCACCATGATGATGTCGCACATGCGGCTCATGACCTGGCCCGCGTCTTCCACCGGTTCGCCGCGACCGAGCTGGCTGTCGCGCGTGTTCAGGTAGATGGCGGCGCCGCCCAGCTGGTGCATACCGGCCTCGAACGACAGGCGGGTGCGGGTGGAGTTCTTCTCGAAGACCATTACCAGGGTGCGGTCGATCAGCGGATGATAAATCTCGTAGTTCTTGAACTTGCGCTTGATGAGGTGCGCGCGTTCAATCACGTACTCGTATTCGTCCAGCGTGAAGTCGGAAAACTGCAGGTAATGCTTGATCTGTTTTTGGATAGGCATAGTGGCAACTGACAGGTGAGCTGGCCTGGGACTCGATACCCGGCCGGCTGAACCGGTCAATTATAAAGGCAATTCGGCCGATAGGGCCAATAACAGGAGATTGTGCTGGTCAGCAGCCCTGTTTTAGTGATAGATCTGCGCGGCGGCCGGTCCCCGGGCTTCGGGCGCCACCAGCGGCAGGTCCAGCGTGAATACGGTGCCGGCGGGCGAACTGCGCACCGTGATTTGCCCGCCCAGCAGCGAGGTGACGATGTTGTAACTGATCGACAGTCCGAGCCCGCTGCCACCTTGTCCCAGCTTGGTGGTGAAGAACGGGTCGAAGATGCGCGGGATGTTTGCCGGGGCGATGCCTACGCCGTTGTCGCCGAATACCAGCTGCACCCGGCCCGGGTGGTCCGGCACGGTGGCGGCGCGCAGCCACAAGTGTCCCACCACGTCTTTTTCAAACGCGTGCAGCAGGGCGTTGTTGATGAAATTGGCGATCACCTGGCCCAGCGGGCCGGGGTAGCTGTCCATGGCGATGTGCGGCGGTATGTCTGCCTCGATACGATGGCCGGATGCGCGGATGCGGTTCATCATGGTGGCAATCACTTCGCCGGCCACCTGCTGCAGGTCGAACTGGCGGCGCTGCTCGGTGGTGCGGTCCACCGCCACCTGCTTGAAGCTGTTGACCAGGTCTGCTGCGCTGTTCAGGCCACGCATTACCAGTTCGTGCGCACGCGCGGCGTCGTCCAGATAGGCGGTCAGATCGGAGCGGCGCAGGCCGGGGCCCGCGACCTGGCGCGCCAGTTCCGTGGTCTTCTGGTGCAGGGTGCTGGCGATCAGGAGGCTGTTGCCGATCGGCGTATTGAGCTCGTGCGCCACGCCGGCCATCAGGGACCCCAGCGCCGCCAGCTTTTCCTGCGACACCAGCTGGGTTTGCGCATCCTTCAACTGGGCGTAGGCCTGGGCGTTGTCGAGCGCGATGGCGCCGTAAGCGCACAGGGTGCGGAAGATCAGCCGCTCGCGGGCGCGGTAGGCCCGTGCGTTCGAGGCCTGCACCGTCATCACGCCCAGTGCCCGCTCGCCGACCAGCAGCGGCACGTACAGCGCGCACGCCATCAGCAGGGTGTTCGGGGCGAGGAAGATGTCGTCCGGGCCGGCGTCCTCCACGTAGATCTCGCGCCGTTCGCGCAGGCAGCGCGCGGCGTTGGCACGCGGATTGTCCACGGCGATGGTGTTGTCGGCCAGCGGTTTGCCGTTTTCCATGCCGAAGGCGCGGTTCAGGGTGTCGCAACCGGGATCGCACAGGTAAATCGCGAAGCTGTTGGCCGCCAGCAGCGCCTGCACGTGGCGATTGATGGCCTGGAACACGGCATTGGCGTCGAGGTGGGTGGTGATTTCCTGGCCGATGGCGGACAGGCGTTCGAGCGTGGCGGTGGTTTGCTGCAGCACGCGGGCGCGGCGCGCCTCGGATGCCGCCAGCTCGCGGTGATGCTGACCCTCGGCGCGGGCGCGCTCGGTCTGCTGGTGCACCTGCATGGCGATGGCGCGGTTGGTGGCTTCGCGGCTGTGGGTAGTGCGGCGCGCGGCGGCTGCCGCCTGCGCCGATTCATAAGCGCGCTGGTACTGGCCCACCTGGGCGTATTCGTGGGCCAGGGTTTCCAGCAGGTCGCCCGGCAGCGTGTAGCCTTCGATGCCCGAGGCCAGTGCCAGCGCCTGGTGCAGATAATGCAGGGTGGCGTTTTGCTCGGTCATGCCGTCGGGCGGCGGCAGTGCGTGACGCGTGTGGATCACCGAGAGCACGCGCAGCGTGCGCACGTGGTGTGTCAGGCTGGACTGGGCTTGCGCCAGGGCGATGGCGTCTTGCGCCACCGTCAGCGCTTCCTGCGGCCGGTCGAGGAAGCACAGCGCGTGTGCCTGGCCGCGCCGCGCGGCGCACATCAGGTCCGCGTGGCGCAAACGTGCGGCGTTGACCTGCAATTGGCGGAACGATTCGAGCGCGCCGGCGTAGTTGCCGGTATCGAGTTGCAGGTCGCCCCGGAATTGCAGCGCCGTGGCGTAGCTGCGGCCGTCGGCCAGCGGCGCCAGCACATCGAACGCTTCGTCGAGCAGGGCGGCACTCGCCTCCAGCTGGCCCAGGCGGCGCATGGTGTCGGCCGTATGGGTGAGGCACACGCCGATGCTGCGCGGCCAGCTAGTGGGACGCGCCATGTCGAGCGCGCGCTGCATCCATTCCAGCGCGGCGCGGTGGTCATTGAGATTCGTAAAATCGATGCCGATGTTGATGGCGGCCGTGATTGCCGAGCGTAGCTGGCCGCTCACGCGCGCCGCCTCGTACACGCGGGCGAAGTGGCCCGCCGCCGCGCCGAAGTTGCTGCCCTGGGTGGCGTCGGTGCCGAAGAAGTCCAGTACCCATACCGCCACCGCCGGGTGCAGGTCGTGGTGGGCATGGTCGCTGGAGGCAAAGTGGTTGGACCAGCGCTGTTCGGCCGCCGTGCGGTTTTCCATCACGGCCCAACGGGCAATCGCAGCTTCGGCGCAGGTGGCGCGCATGGTGTCATCGACGCCGGGCTGGCGCGCGGTGGCGATCATGTGTTCGAGGTGTTCGGCGCCGCGCTGGTGGTCGCCGCGGTCGATGGCGATCCAGGCGCGCAGCCAGTGGGTGTCGGCCACGCCGCGCCAGTCTGCGCAGGCCAGCATCTGGGCGCCGATCTCGATCGCCATGCGTTCGGCGGCATCGAGTTCGCCAGCCAGCCAGGCCGCTTCGGCCGCGACCAGTTCCAGCCGCGCGGAAGTGGCGGCCAGGTCGCCGGGCGCGAGGCCGGCGGCGAACAGCAGCACCAGCCCCTCGCGCGCCAGCGCCACGGCGCGCACGCAGTCGCGCTGGCGCAGGTGCCAGGCCAGCGGCACCAGTACCGGCAACCGCTCGGCGCCGGTCAGGCGCAGCAAGACGGTCTCCCACTGGGCTACTTCGTCGTCGAGTACAAACAAGTCCATCGCGGTCCTTTAGAACCTATCCCAGCAGTGAGTGAGGCGCTGCTTGCGCGCCTCGGCAGCGCTGCCGGCGTTGCTCGTCATCGCATGGCCTGCCATGCTTCTTCCTCGCGCCTTGCCCCCGCTACCGATGCATCGCAATCTGCTGCCTCATCCCTACTGGGATAGGTTCTTGCCTGCCGCGCAGCGAGGGTGGGGCTGCCTGCGTTGGTATTGCCATCGAGAATTATAGACCGCAAACACGGCCCGTGCGCAAGTCGCTATTGTTGTTGAGTCAGTACAGGGTTTGCGACGATTCGTGCAGCAATTGGCCGTACAACGTATGGCGCATGCGCGCGATCTTGCCTTCCGCGACTGCTGCCAGCACCGCGCACTGCGGTTCGATCAGGTGGCGGCAGTTGTAGAACTTGCAGTGGCCCAGGTACGGCGCGAATTCGACGAAGGCGCGTTCCAGCATGCCTTCCGTCAAATGGTAGAGGCCGAATTCCTGGAAGCCGGGCGAATCGATGATGGCCGTACCTGCGCCCAGTTCGGGCAACTGGTACAGCCGGGTGAAGGTGGTGGTGTGCTTGCCGGTATCGAGCGCGGCCGAGATTTCGCGCACGGCGATGTCGGCGTCGGGCACCAACAGGTTGATCAGCGACGACTTGCCCATGCCGGACTGGCCGATCAGGATCGACGACTGGCCCGCCATCAGCGGTTGCAGGATCGCCACCGCCTCTTCGGGCCGGGCCGTGGCCGAGACCTCGTGCACCGGGTAGCCGAGCGAGCCGTAGGCCGCCACCCGCTCGCGCGTGCGCGGCAGCGCTGCTTCCACGTCGGTCTTGTTGAGGATCAGGTGGGCCTTGATACCGGCCGCCTCGGCCGCCACCAGCGAGCGCGAGACCAGGTCGTCGGCAAAGCCCGGCTCGGTCGCTACCACGATGAACAACTGCGTCAGGTTGGCGGCCAGCAGTTTCGACTTGTACTGGTCGGAGCGGTAGAGCAGGGTGCTGCGTTCCTCGATCTTGTCGATCACGCCCTGGTCGTTGGACGTGGTGGTGATCTGCACGATGTCGCCGACGGCAACGTTGGTTTTCTTGCCGCGCGTGACGCATTGCAGCTTGCGGCCATCGGCTTCGGCCAGGTAGTGGCGGCCGTGGGCGGCGATGATGGTTGCCGTCAGTTTTTGTTGGAGTTTTGGGTTGTTCATGAAGCCGCAGCCAAATTGAGTTGTCGAATCCGCACGCTCGCCGGCGGGTGGGTATCGTAGAAGGCCGAGTGCAGCGGATCGGGAGTAAGGGTGGACGCGTTGTCTTCGTACATTTTGACCAGCGCCGACACCAGGTCGCGCGCGGCAGTGTGTTGGGCGGCAAAGGCGTCCGCTTCGAATTCGTGCTTGCGCGAGCTGATCGAGGTCAGCGGTCCGAACAGGAACGTAAACACCGGCAGCACCAGCATGAACAGCAGCAGCACCATGGCGTCGTTGGTCTGGCCGGGCAGGGCCAGCGGATCGACGCCGAGGCCAGTGTAGAACCACACCTGGTTTTTCAGGTAGCCGAGCAGGGCCAGGAAGCCGAGCGAGATGGCAAACATCATCACGATGCGCTTGACGATGTGCTTGAGCTTGAAGTGGCCGAGTTCGTGCGCCAGCACCGCCTCGATCTCGTGCGGTTGCAGGCGCGCGAGCAGGGTGTCGAAGAAGACGATGCGTTTATGCGCGCCGAAGCCGGAAAAATAGGCGTTGCCGTGGGCGCTGCGCTTGGAGCCGTCCATCACGAACAGGCCCTTGGAAGCAAAGCCCACGCGCGTCATCAGGCCCTCGATGCGGTCCTTGAGCGACTGGTCGGCCAGCGGCGTGAACTTGTTGAACAGCGGCGCGATCACAGTGGGGAACAGCACCATCATCAACAACTGGAAGCCGCTCCACACCAGCCAGGCGTAGAACCACCACAGCGCCCCCGATTGATCCATCAGCGTGAGCACCACCCACACCAGCGGCAGGCCGATGGCCGTGCCCAGCGCCGCGCCCTTGAGCAGGTCGGCAAAGAACAGGCCGCGCGTCATCTTGTTGAAGCCGAAGCGCTGCTCGAGCTTGAACTGTTTATAGTAATCGAACGGCACGTCGATCACGCCCGAGATCAGTGCAAACGCGGCCAGCAGCGCCAGCTGGTACACCATGCCGGGGCCGGTGATCTGAAAAATCTGTTCCGACAGCCATTGCAGGCCGCCAAACAGGGTAAAACCGATCAGCACCACGGTATTGACCAGCAGCGCCAGCAGGCCGAACTTGGTACGGGCTACCGTGTAGTCGGCCGCCTTCTGGTGGGCGGCCAGCGGGATGCGCTCGGCAAATTCGGCCGGCACGGCGTTGCGGTGCGCCAGCACATGGCGGATCTGGCGCGAGGCCAGCCAGAAGCGCACGATCAGCGTCAAAACGATGAAAGACACAAACAAAATCGAAAACGCGAGGGTATACATTCTATGCCTGTGAGAAAATGGCGGATTCGGATTACTATCGGCTGTAATGAGGCCAAGAGAGAATTATGTCACAAGCTAATGATTTGCCAGAAGGTTCCGCCCCGGCGGTGATCACCCCGCGCCAGAACGAGATGAACCTGGTCTGGGTCGATATGGAAATGACCGGCCTGGAGCCGGACACCGACCGCATCATCGAAGTGGCCGTGATCGTCACCGACATGCACCTGAACGTGCTGGCCGAAGGCCCGGTGCTGGTGATCCACCAGAGCGACGAAGTGCTCAACGGTATGGACGCCTGGAACAAGGGCACCCACGGCCGCTCGGGCCTGATCGACAAGGTCAAGGCGTCCACCGTGACCGAAGCGCAAGCCGAAGAACAGATCATCGCCTTCATGAAGCAATGGGTACCAAAAGGCAAAGCGCCTATGTGCGGCAACACCATTGGCCAGGACCGCCGCTTCATGGTGCGCTACATGCCCAAGCTCGAAGCGTATTTCCATTATCGCAATATCGACGTCTCGACCCTGAAAGAACTGGGCAAGCGCTGGGCGCCTGCCATGGTTTCCGGTTTCAAAAAGCACCAGATGCACACGGCGTTGGCCGACATCGTCGAGTCGATCGAAGAACTCAAGTACTACCGCGAGCACTTCATCAAGCTGTGATGATCAACACCCGCTACGCACCGGCGCTGGCGCTGGCGCTCGTTTGCGGCGCCGCCCATGCCAGCGCCAGCGCGGGCCACTTCACGTTCAAGGACTGGGAAGTGGCGTGCGATAACACGCGCCGCTGCGAGGCGGCCGGTTACCAGAAGGAAGACGCGGCCGAGCCGGTGGTGCTGGCGCTGGCGCGCGATGCCGGCGCCACGGCGCCCGTGTCGCTCAAGCTCTCTCCCTATACCGACGATGACGCCAAGCTCGGGCCCTTGACCGTGCAGGTCGGCCAGACCACGGTGCGCGGCCTGCGCGCCGACGCGGAGCTCACGCCTGAACAGGTGGCCAGGCTGCTGCCGCTGCTGCTCAATGCCGAATCGGCCAAGGTCAGCGCTGGCAAGCGCACCTGGACTCTGTCGCTGGCCGGCCTCAAGGCCGCGCTGCTCAAGCTCGACGACGTGCAGGGCAGGGTGGGTACGCCCACCGCGCTGGCCATGCCGGGCGCCAAGCCAGTCAGCGCCGTGCTGCCGCCGCTACCGGCCCCGCAAGTAAAACAACTGCCCGCTGTCGCTACCCACAAGGAAGATGCCAAGCTGCTGCCCTTGATCGTCAAGACGCTCAGGCACGGCGGCTGCGAAAGCCCGGTCGACATTGCAGACGGCGAGCGCCAGAACGAACTTCATCGTCTGTCTGCCACTCAGGTGCTGCTGGTGCTCGAATGCGGACGCGGCGCCTACCAGTCCAGTTTCGAGCTGTGGACCGCCAGCGACAAGGCGCCGTATGCGCCAAAACCGGTCAAGCTGCCGGACGCCAATGGCCGCCATGACGCGTACCTGATGAATCCCGGCTTCGACAACAACCAGCTGACGAGCTTTGGCAAGGGACGCGGCATTGGCGACTGCAACGTCGCGGCCACGTGGGCCTGGACGGCCACCGGCTTCCAGCTGATTGAGGCCTCGTCCGGACAATTGTGCCGCGGCATCCCCGGCGGCTATCCGCTGCGCGACTACACTGCCACCGTCATTCATCCGGCCGGCAAGTAATTCCGTGTATCGGCGCACTGTGCCGGGCACGGCCGCGCGGTAGAGTAGCGGGTATTGCAACCAATACCGCCAGATCATGCCCCGCCTCTCCCGTACTGTCGTCCTTACCCTGGTGCCCTTACTGCTGGCGCTGAGCCTGGCTGCCTGTTCGCCGCTGGGCACCCTCAACGCGCTCACGCCTGCCAGCGAGTCAGAGCGCACCGAGAGCCTGGCCTACGGCGACCACCCGCGCCAGATACTCGATGTGTACCGGCCCCTGATTGCGCACGGCGCGGCGCCGGTCGTGGTGTTCTTCTATGGCGGCAACTGGGTTTCCGGCGAGCGCGCCGACTATGCATTCATCGGCCGTTCGCTGGCCGCGCACGGCATCGTTACCGTGGTGGCCGATTACCGCCTGTACCCGCAAGTCCGTTATCCCGATTTTTTGAAAGACGCGGCGCAGGCAGTGGCCTGGGCCAAGCGCCACGCGGCGCAGTACGGCGGCGATCCACGGCGGCTGTTCGTGATGGGCCACAGCGCCGGCGCCTACAACGCCGCCATGGTGGCGCTCGATCCGCGCTGGCTGGCGGCGCAAGACATGACCCCGGCCGACCTGCGCGGCTGGATTGGCTTGGCCGGCCCCTACGATTTCCTGCCGGTCGAAAACACAACGACCAGGCCGGTGTTCCACTTCCCGGACACGCCACCCGATTCGCAGCCGGTACGCCACGTGTCCAGACAGTCGCCACCGGCGCTGCTGATCGCCGCCCGCAGCGACAGCCTGGTCAACCCGCAACGCAACACCGGCCACCTGGCCCAAGCCCTGCGCGCGCAGCAGGTGCCGGTCAGGGAGCTATATTACGACCGCGTCAGCCACACCACCCTGATCGCCTCGGTCGCCGCCCCGCTGCGCTGGCTGGCGCCGACGCTTGAGGATGTCGCGGGGTATGTACTGGCGGGGAAGGGACGGGCGGAGCCGATTGCGTATCGAGCATCCTACACCGGAGGGTAGGAAAATCCTGATTTTTCCTTAGCGTGGCGCGCCAAAAAAGCTTTATTTAAAAAGGTTGGTAAAATAACCGAAGCTTTTATAGCGGCGAAAGGATGTGTCCAATGAAACAATTGTTGAAGCGGTTTACGGCGGACGATGTGCGCCAAGCGAACAGTGACCTCATTGCACGCAAAGATAAAGTGCCTGCGGGGTTATCTCCTGCCTCGACGCGGCTATTGCGCCAGTCACAGTTCAGCAGTGACGATATCAACCGCGCGTTTGCCGAAGCGCTTCGTCTTGTAAGTAGGCGCTGATGTCTTCGGCACCTACACCGGTGCCAGCCGCCTCAGGCTCCACTGTGAGTCCGCCTGCTTCTGGCGTTGTTGGTTCATCCCATAGCCTGATTTACCAGCAACTGGTGACCGATTCCAACGATGCTGTAGGCGCTATTGCTTATGTTCTTTATAAGCGGGATAAAATTGCTTTTATCGAAGCAACCTATACAGCGCATGGACGTGCTCCAAACGCCGACGAACTGAAGGTATTTCACACGCAGAGCTGTATGCTGCCGGTGCTGGAGGGATATCGTACCCAAGCAAAGCAATTGGGCGAGGCTTTTCTCAGTGCGGGACTGGCAAACAAGATGCGTGATTTTGAGGATGAGATCCGCGAAAGCGTATTAAATCAGAACGTGTCCGCAGTGTTATCCGAGCTCAAAAGCAAAAAAAGATTCGTCGCCTGGGCAGGCGACATCGTGGCCAATCTCGGAGTCAACGTATTGACGATCCTTATCATCGGGGCTTTGCTTGGTGGTTACCAAGCGCTTGCCAAGTTCAATGCGAATGTAGAAAAATTAGCGAACGTCCCACCTGCTACCGAGCCTGCGCCGGTACCTCCAAGCGAGAAGCCGACGCCTAACCGCTAAATCATACTTTGCAGCGGCCATCCCTGGAACCGCTCGATGTCTTCTGCGTTGCACCGGTTGCGGCAACGTCGCCATCACCCCGCCACCGCCTGCCACACCAGCCACACATTCGCCGCCGAAATCACCACGAACAGCAGCCACGCCAGCGCGGTGGTCCACCAGGCGTTGACGAAGTCGCCCATGATGCGGCGTTGCGAGGTCAGGCTGATCAGCGGGTACATGGCGAACGGCAGTTGCAGACTCAGGACCACCTGGCTCAGCACCAGCAGCTTGCCCACCGAGTGTTCGCCCAGCGTCAGCACGCCGATCATGGCCGGGATCAGCGCCAGGCCGCGCGTGAGCAGGCGCCGCTGCCAGCACGGGATCTTCATTTTCAGAAAACCTTCCATGATCACCTGGCCGGCAATCGTGCCGGTAAACGTGGAGCTCTGACCGGAAGCGAGCAGCGCCAGGCCGAACAGGATGGCGGCCAGCGCGGTGCCGGCCACGGGCGCCAGCAACTGGTAGGCGTCGTCGATGTCGAGCACGCGCGTGTTGCCGGGTTCGTAGAAGGCTGCAGCGGCCACCACCAGGATGGCGCCATTGATCAGCAACGCCAGCAGCAGCGAAATGATGGTGTCGATGCGCGACAGGCCGATGGCTTCCTGTTTCGCGGCGGGCGTGGGCAACACCACCCGGGTTTGCACCACCGACGAATGCAGGTACAGGTTGTGCGGCATTACCGTCGCGCCAAGGATGCCGATGGCGAGATACAGCGGCTCGCGCTGCGACAGGGTTTGCATCGACGGCACCAGGCCGGCGGCTACGGCCTGCCAGTCGGGCTTGACGAAAATGAGCTCGGCCACCAGGCACACGGCCACCGTCAGGATCAACCCCAGCACAATCGCCTCGATCTGGCGGAAGCCCTTGCCTTTCAAGCCCAAAATAATCAGGGTGTCGAGCGCGGTCAGCGCCACACCCACCGGCAGCGATACGCCAAGGAGCAGCTTGAACGCCAGCGCACACCCTAAAACTTCGGCCAGGTCGCAGGCGATGATCGAGATCTCGGCAAAGCCCCACAGGGTTTTGGCGACCGGCGGCTTGTACTGCTCGCGGCAGTGCACGGCCAGATCCTTGCCGGTGACGATGCCGAGGCGCATGCTCAGGCATTGCAGCACGATGGCGGCCAGGCTCGACAGCACCACCACGTACAGCAACTGGTAGCCGAACTGCGAACCGCCCTGGATCGCCGTGGCCCAGTTACCCGGATCCATGTAGCCGACCGAGACCAGCAAGCCGGGACCGGCAAAGCGCAGGACTTTTTTCCAATAGGGATCGCCCGCCGTGACCGCAACGGTACCGGCAACTTCGGACGGACAGAACGGCGCAGTGGCCGTGGAGGGGAGTTTAAACGGCAGGGAGAACATGGGCATCCTGATTAAGATGCCCATTTTACTGGAACGGATGAGGCAGCGCCCCAACCGAACGGAGTGGCTTATTCAGCCGCGCCGTCGTTACCGTGGCATTTCTTGTACTTCTTGCCGCTGCCGCAAGGGCATTCGTCGTTGCGGCCCACTTTCGGTTCGTCGCGCTTGACGGTTTCCACGGCGGCCTTGCGACGTGGTACCCAGAACTTGTGGATGGCCGGCAGGTTCGCTTCCAGTTCCAGCGCCAGTTTATGGGCCTTGACCGGGTCTTCCACCAGCGCCAGTTCGTCTTCCTCGATCTCATCCGCGCCCAGCAGGTAGATCGGTTTCATCAGTTCCGGCAGTTCGGTGAAGATGGCGTCCCACGAACCGGGACGCAAGTCCATGCCTTCCCAGAAGCCCCAGCACCAGGCTTCGGCGTCGATCAGGGTCTGGCCTTCGTGCTCGTGCTCGACGAACAGTGCTTCGAATTCTTTCGGCGCCACTTCGAACGTCACCAGCACTTCGTTCATGAAGCGCATGATCAGCTCGAGGATGCGTTCCTCTTCCTTGGCGTGCTTGAAGGTCGGAACATCGGTCGCTTCCTTGCCCCAGACTTTTTTCAGCCATTCGGCGGGCATCACGGTTTCCGGGCCGATGGCGATGGCCGTCAGGTAGCCGTGCAGGATGTCCATCGTCATCGCATCTTCAGGGCTGCGGTCGGACAACAGGAAACTGTCCAGTTCGTCGAATTCTTTGTCGCTCAGTGGCTGGTCGAGTTGCATTTTTATCTTTCTGGTGCTTTTGCTTGGAAGGCGACAGTATACACGCCGCGCCACGTACAATGACGCCATGAGCCAACAAACCCCAGATTACAACGACGCTGACGAAGCGGCAGCCGACGCTGCCGCCGATGCGCGCGCCGCAGCCCTGCTGGCCGCCATGGCCGATCCGATCGACGCCGACAGCCCGGCAACCGCCGCCGCAGCGCCGCACCCCTACGCCGCCCTCGACCCCTCGTGCGTGCTTGATGCACTGGAAAGCATCGGCCTGCGCGGTGACGGCCGCCTGCTGGCGCTTAACAGCTACGAAAACCGCGTGTACCAGGTGGGCATCGAGGACGGCAAACCGCTGGTGGCCAAGTTTTACCGCCCGGGGCGCTGGAGCGACGCCGCCATCCTCGAAGAACACGGTTTTACCGAAGAACTGGCCGCGCGCGAAATTCCGGTGGTGCCGGCGCTCGCCGTCCAGGGCGCCACGCTGCACCGCTTTAACGGTTTCCGCTTTGCCGTATTCGCCCGCCATGGCGGCCGCGCGCCCGAGCTCGACGCACCGGACGTACTCGAATGGACCGGCCGCTTCATCGCCCGCATCCACGCGGTCGGCGCCATCAAGCCTTATGCACACCGCCCGGCGCTCGACATCGCCACCTTCGGCACCGAGCCGTGCGAGTTCCTGCAAACCAACCGTTTCATTCCGGCCGACCTGGCCGACGCCTACGCCAGCATTTCGCAGCAGGCACTCGATGGCGTGCGCCGCAGCTACGACCGGGCAGGCGATTTGCCGCAACTGCGCCTGCACGGCGATTGCCATGGCGGCAATGTTTTATGGACCGATGCCGGCCCCCATTTCGTCGATTTCGACGACAGCCGCATGGGCCCGGCCATCCAGGACCTGTGGATGATGTTGTCCGGCAGCCGCGCCGAGCAGGTGCGCCAGATGAGCGACATCCTGGCCGGCTACGAGGACTTTTGCGAATTCAATCCGCGCCAGCTGCACCTGGTCGAAGCGCTGCGCACCCTGCGCCTGATCCACTACTCGGCCTGGCTGGCCCGCCGCTGGGACGACCCCGCCTTCCCGGTGGCCTTCCCGTGGTTTAACACCCAGCAGTACTGGCAGGACCGCATCCTCGAGCTGCGCGAGCAGGTGGCATTGATGGACGAGCCGCCGCTGCCAATCTAAATAGGGAAATAGCGGGCTTTTCCCGCTCTGCTTGCCATTCGGCCGGCCATCGCGCTGCTCGATAATGACTGTTCAGAAGTCCCGGTGTGGATCGGGACATACCGTCAGCGAGAACTCTCATGCAAGCACAATTGGCCCCCAGCGATATCGTTGATCACGGCAGCGCCACCTTCACGTCCCTGTCTGACACGCTGCCCAAGATTTCGCTGCACGACGATGTGATCGACGCTCGCGAACCGGCGCCCGCCGTCAACGCCCCGCGCGCCGCCATGGAAATGAAGGCCATCCAGGAAGCCATCGCCCGCGTGGAAGCGGAAGCGAAAGCCGCCTGCGCCGCCGAAAACCGCGCCCACGCCGAGTCGCGCGCCCGCGCGCTGGCCGAGGACCGCGCCGCGATGGATGCCGCTGCTGCCGCCGCCGCCCAGCAAAACGCCCAGGCATCCGAAGACGCGATTGCCGCCAACCGCGACCGCCTCGAATCGCTGCGCGCCGCCGCCCAGGCCAGCGTGGCCCGGCTGGACGCCGTGAAACAGGAAACCGCCGAACTGCGCGCGCGCGTGGAAGCGGACAACCTGATCCGCCAGGCCGCCGAACAGCGTGCCCGCGCCGAAAACGAAAGCCGCAAGCGCGCCTCCGAGCAGATCGCCGTCGAATCGGAACTGGCCGCACAGGCCGCGCGCGCCGCCGACGAACTGGAAGTGGAAACCGAACAAGCGCGCCTGCAAGCGGTCGAACGCGTGGCTGCCGTGCAAGCGGCCAAGGACCAGGTGGTGGGCATCGCCAGTGCCGATGCCCGCATGGCCACCCTGGCGCGCGAACGCGAACGCCACGCCCACTCGGCGCGCCAGACCGCGCAGATGCTGGCCGAAGCGGAATCCGAAGCGCTGGACCTGACCGTGCAGCGCGAACGCGCCGACAAGATCGCGCTGGAATCGGCCTTCAACCGCGCCGCCGCCGAAGTGCGGGCGCTGGAAGAAGCACGCGCGCTGGCCCACCTGGAGCAGGAGCGCGAACAGATCGCCCTGGCCAAGGCCGAATCCGATCGCAGCGCCGCCCAGTCGCTGCACCTGCGCCTGCAAACCGAAAAGGAAATCCGCGACGCCGCGCTCAACCGCGAACGCCTGGAAATGGTGGCCGCCGCCAGCGCCCAGGCCCGCCGCGAAGCGGACGCCCGCATCATGGCTGCCACCGAAGCCCGCATCGAAGCCGACAACCAGCTGCGTGCCGTGGCGCTGGCCCGGGTGCAGGCCGAACAGGAAGCGGAACTCGATACCCACGCCCGCGTCGAAGCCGAAGCGCGTGCGCTCGATGAAGCCAAGCTGCGCCAGGCCAGCGATCTCGCTGCCGCCGAAGCGGCCCGCGTGCAAGCCGAGGAACACCAGCGCGCTGCCGCCCTGGCCGACGAACGCGCCGCCCTGGCGCGCACCGCCGCCGAACTGGCCGCCAGCCAGAACCAGGCCGAAGAACAGGAAGCGGCCACGCTGGCGCTGCATGCCGACGCCCTGGCCGAAGCCAGCGAGCTGGCCCGGCAGCGCGCCGCCCAGGCGCAAGCCGCGCTGCAAGCCGAACAACAACGCGCGGCCGACGAACAGCAGGCCTTGACCGCGCTGCGCGCCAAGCTGGCGGCCGAGCAGGGCGCCCAGGAAGCCGCGCGCCAGCGCACCGCCGCCGAACAGCAGCAAACCGAGGCATTGCGCGCGCAGCAGGCTGCCGAACAGCGTCTGGCCGCCGTTGCCGACGCCGAAGCGGAAGCGGCGCGCCAGCTGGCCGCGCAAGTATCGCTGGAAGCCGATCAGAAGGCAGTTGCCGCCCGCGCGCTGGAAGCGCAGGCGCGCCTGGCCGTGGAACTGGGCGTGGTGCACGCCGAGCGCGCCAAAGTGGAGCAGGAAAAGGCCGCCGCCGCCGAGGCCCTCTTGGCAGCGGAGCAGGCGTTCGTGACTGCCGAGCGCGAGTCGCTGGCGTTGATCAACCAGAAACTCACGCAGCAGCGCATCACCAATGCGGCGGAAGTGAAGGCGTCGCAGGCGATTGCCGGCCGCCTGGAAGCGGAGCAGGCCGTGGCCGACGCAGCGCGCCAGCGCGCCGAAGCGGAAGAGTCGCAACTGGCAGCAGCGCGCCAGCGCGCCGAGGCCGAGGAAGCGCAGCTGGCCGCCGTGCGCGAGCGCGAGCAGCAGGAACTGGCCGCGCTGGCGGCCGTGTCGGACAAGCTGGTGGCGCAGCAAGCCCTGCTGCAGGCAGCCAAGGCCCACGCCGAGATGCAGCGCAAGGTGGCCGACACCACGGCAGCGATGACGGCAGCCAAACAGCAGATGGTGGAACTGGAAACGCGCCGTTACGGCGCCGCACAAAAGGTGCTGGCCAAGCTGACCATGACTGAAGGCGGGGTGGTGGAGACGCTCGATGCTGCCCGTGCCCGCAAGGAAGCGCGGATGGTGCAGCCGGTGTGGCGGGCGCGGTAAGCAAACCGGATTCCTGCGTGCGCGGGAATCCAGGTGGGTAACGTTACGGTTGTTACGGTTGGACCGTCACTTTCGTCACAAAATATTCACTCTCGCCGAAACACTGCGTCGGCACGCCCCGGTGCTGGGCATAGCCGAGCACCACGCGCTTGCCGATGGCAGCCGACAACTCCTTGGCTACCGCTTCTTCGCGCGTGCTGAAGAAGAATTTCTCCGGAATCGCGCCTGGCATCGACGTCAGCAGGATTTCTCCCTCCCAGGTTTTGCAGAACCAGCCCACGCGCGAGAACTTTTGCAGGTAACCAGCCCTTTCGCCATCCGAGTAGGACACATTGAGCATGGTCCAGGTATAGGCGGCAAAAGCAAGCATGGCGACGATCACCAAGCCGATAAAGTACAGCAACACGCGTTTCGATTTCATGGATGGGCAGTCAAGTTAAGCAAGATTGGGAATCTTATCACGCAGCGTGCTGCCGTTTATAACGGATTGATGACCACAGCGAGATCAGGATGAACGCCACGCCCGACAAGCCGGTAAACCACTCGGGAATATGGTATTTCACGCTGGTGAGCATGATCAGCGCCAGGATGCCGATGGCATAGTGGGCGCCGTGTTCCAGGTAAACATACTCGTCCAGCGTGCCCTTGTGCACCAAAAATACCGTCAGCGACCGCACGAACATGGCGCCGATGGCCAGGCCCAGCATGATGATCACCACGTCCTTGGTGATGGCAAAGGCGCCGATCACGCCGTCAAAGCTGAACGACGCGTCCAGCACTTCCAGGTACAGGAAGCCGCCGATGCTGCCGCGCGCCACCGTGCCGACCACGGCGCCGACGCCGTTCTTGCTGCCGACACCGGATTCGGTGGTATCGCCATCTTCGGCATCGGTCGGCCCGTCCTGTTCCAGCAGGTCGGACAGCCACGATACCGCCAGGTACACCACCACGCCGACCACGCCGGCGGTCAGCACGCTCAGCTTGTCTTTCTCCGGCACCATCGTCATGCAGCCGAACACGGCAGCGAGGGTGAGCAGCACGGCCAGGCCGCCGGTGCCGATCGCACCGAGTTTTTCCTCGATCCAGCCCAGCCAGTGGTGTTCCTTTTCCTCGTCGAACAGGAAGTTGAGGAAGACCAGCAGCAGGAAGGCGCCACCGAAGGCGGCGACCTGGGCATGCGCTTCGGTCAGGTGGCGCGAATACTCGTCGGGAGTGGTGGTGGCCATGGTCCAGACGTCGAACAGGCCCAGGCCGGTGGCGACCGAGACGATCAGCAGCGGAAACACCAGCCGCATGCCAAACACGGCCACCAGGATGCCGACCGTGAGGAACAGCTTGCGCCAGAATTCGTTCCAGTGGCGCAGCACGGACGCGTTGACCACCGCGTTGTCGAACGACAGCGAGACTTCCATCACGCCCAGCACGGCGCAAATCCACAGCGCCGAGAGCATGCCGGCGCTGCCGCCATGATTGAAACCCCACCAGCCGGCCAGGCCCATGAGAATGAAGGTGACTGCAAAGGAAACACCAAAGTGCCGCATATTGTTCTTCTTGGAAGTTTAGGGATGAAGCAATTCTAGCCGAGATGTAGAAGGACAGGCATCATTGCTGGGCCGCTGTGTGTGGTTCTGCGATAATTGCGCCACAAAAATTTACGCCACAACAATTCAAAGGATTATCGGATGGATATCGCGTATCTCGTCACTCCCCTCATTACCTGGATCACCGTGGGCCCGATCAAGTTCCTGATCAACAGCGCCAAGGCGCGCCAGTGGGCGTTCAACCTGGTCGGTAACGGCGGCTTTCCCAGCAACCACAGCGCAGTCGTCTCCAGCATGGCCACCCTGATCGCGCTGCGCGAGGGCATTGGCCACCCGGCCTTCGGCGTGGCGGTCACGCTGTGCTTCATCGTCATCATCGACGCCAACAGCCTGCGCCAGCACGTGGGCAAGCAGGCGGCCGCCATCAACCGCCTGGCCGGCAAGGATGGCGGCCACAAGTGGCTGCGCGAGCGCATGGGCCACACCCTGGTCGAAATTGCCGGTGGCCTGTGCACCGGCATCGCCATCGCCCACGTGATCAACCACTTCTTCGGCCGCTGATTCCCCTGCAGTGCCACTCGGGTTCGGCCTTCGTCCAGGGGCGGAACCCGGCATACGCGGTTGCCGACTGCTGCCGGCTATCCGCCAAAATTCCCGCTCATCCCCCAATTTCGCAATTCAGCCACAGATTCTGCCGTCTGTCGCAGGCGCATTGACCGCTCACGGTCAGTCGGGGATACTCTGCGCGCTGTAGTCTGTCCAAAATTCTAATTACTATTCATTACTACTTGTCCATCATCCGGAGATTTATTTATGTTGCGCAAAACCCTGCTCGCTATCGCCGTCGCTACAGCCTTGGCGGGGTGTAACAAGTCAGCCGAGGAGGCCAAGAAAAAAGAAGCGGCCGCCAAGGCTGCGAATATTACCTTGCAGGTTGCAAGCGAAGACACGCTGGTGGTGCAGTCGAGCGGCCTGGCATCGGGCCCGGTCATCACCGGTTCGATCCAGCCCGAGCGCCGCGCCGACCTGCGCGCCGAAGTGAGCGCGATCGTGCTGCAAGTACTCAAGGAAAATGGCGAACCGGTCAAAAAGGGCGACGTACTGCTGCGCCTGGACGAGACCTCGATCCGCGATAACGTCAATTCGGCCGAGGAAGCCGCGCGCGCCGCGCAACAATCGCTGGACCAGACCCAGCGCATGCTTGAGCGCCAGACCACGTTGCGCTCGTCGGGCATGGTGTCGTCGCAGGCGCTGGAAGACGTGGAACTGCGCCGCAATACCGCCCAGAGCGAGCTGGCCGCCGCCAAGTCGCGCCTGGTCACCGCGCGCCAGCAACTGGGCCGCACCGTGGTGCGCGCGCCGTTCGACGGCATCGTCAGCGAACGCAAAGTGTCCAACGGCGACACCGCCCAGGTGGGCAAGGAACTGGTGAAAGTGATCGATCCGGCCAGCATGCGCTTCGAGGGCACGGTATCGGCCGACAAGATCGGCGTGGTCAAGGTGGGGCAGCCGGTGCTGTTCCGCGTCAACGGCTACCCGGGCCAGAACTTCGCCGGCACCGTCAAGCGCGTCGATCCGGCCGCCAATGCGGTCACCCGCCAGGTGGAAGTGCTGGTCTCGTTTGCCGGACCGGCGCAGCCGCGCGTGGCCGGCCTGTACGCGGAAGGTCGGGTCGAGGCGCAAGTCAACGCCGCGCTGACAGTGCCGCAGGCAGCGCTGGTGCAGGCCGGCGACGTCAGCTACGTGTGGCGCGTGAAAAATGGCGTGATGAACAAGGCGATGCTGGGCATCGGCACCCGCGACGAGCGTACCGGTAACTGGCAGGTGCTGTCCGGCCTGGCCGCCGGCGACACCATCATGCGCGTGCCCGGCTCGAACTTCAAGGATGGCCTGAAAGTGGCGTTCATTGCGCCGAAAGTTGCCAAGCCGGCCCAGGCCGTCGCGTCGGCGCCAGCCGCCACCGTGGCAGACAAGAAGGAATAAACAGCCATGTTCTTATCGAATTTCAGTGTCAAGAAGCCGGTCGCCACGATCGTGCTGATCGTGGCCATGATGTGCCTGGGCCTGATGGCCCTGAGCAAGTTACGGGTCAACCAGAACCCGGACGTGGAAATCCCGTTCATCATCGTCAGCATTCCATACCCGGGCGCCTCACCCGAGACGGTCGAGCGCGAGATCATCAACCGTCTGGAAAAATCGTTCCAGTCGATTATCGGCGTGACCGAGACCAACTCCACCGCGTCCGAAGGCACGGCGCGCATCCAGGTCAAGTTCGGGTTCAGCAAAAACCTGATCGAAGCGTCCGACGAGATCCGCAACGCCATCGCGGCGGTGCGCTACAAGCTGCCGATCGAGATGCGTGAGCCGATCCTGCAACGGATCGATACCTCGGCCCAGCCGGTCATGCAGCTGGCGCTGTCGTCGACTGCGCAAACCCACTCGGCCATTTCGCGCCTGGCCGAAGACAAGCTGGCCGACCGCTTCCGCGGCATCGACGGCGTGTCCTCTGTCAATATCGACGGTTCGCTCAAGCGCGAGCTCTCTGTGCTGCTCAAGGCGGAAAAGCTGCGTGAATACAATGTGTCGGTAGGCGACGTGGTCAACGCGCTGCGCAACCAGAACACCAATGCGCCGGTCGGCAAGGTGCGCGGCGAGCTGGACGAAAAAAGCATCCGCCTGGTGGGTCGCATCGAGCGTCCCGAAGACTTCCAGCAAGTGGTGATCAAGCGTAACGGCGACGACCTGGTGCGCCTGTCGCAGGTGGCCACCATCGAAGACGGCTTTGCCGAAATGAGCTCGCTCAGCGTGCGCTCGGGCAAGCCCAACGTCGGCATCTCGATTTCCCGTTCGCGCGACGCGTCCACCGTCTCGGTGGCGCACGCGGTGCGCAAGCTCACGGCCGAGATCAACAAGGAACTGCCGAAGGGTACTGCACTGGAAATCACCCAGGACGGCGGCGAAGATGCCGAGTCCAGCCTCAACAACGTGATCGAGGCGCTGGTGTTCGGCGCCGGCCTGACCATTTTCGTGGTGTACGCGTTCCTCAACTCGTGGCGCTCGACCCTGATTACGGCGCTGTCGCTGCCGACTTCGGTGCTGGCCGCGTTCATCGGCGTGTGGTTGTGCGGCTTCACGCTCAACTTCATGACCTTGCTCGGCCTGTCGCTGGCAATCGGCGTGCTGATCGATGATGCCATCGTGGTGCGGGAAAACATCGTGCGCCACATGCAGATGGGCGCCGACCGCCGCACCGCCGCGCTCAAGGGCACGGCGGAAATCGGCATGGCGGTGGCCGCCACCACGTTCTCGATCATGGCCGTGTTCATCCCGGTCGCGTTCATGCCCGGTATTACCGGCGAGTGGTTCCGGCCGTTCGCCCTGACCGTGACCTGCTCGGTGGCCGTCTCCCTGCTGATCTCGTTTACGCTCGACCCGATGCTGTCGGCGTTCTGGGGCGACCCGCCGGACCACCACACCAAGCCGCGCACCGGCATCAGCCGCGTGCTGGAACGCTTCAATATCTGGTTCGACCACCAGGCCGACCGCTACGGCCGCGTGATCGCCTGGGCATTGCGCCACCGCCGCACCATGGGCATCATCGCGGTGCTCACGTTCGTGGCCGCGATCGGCTTGCAGATGTGGAAGGGCGGCAGCAGCTTCCTGCCGGCGTCCGACTTCGGCACCATTGCTGTCGATGTGCGCACGCCGTCGTCGTCCAGCCTCGAGTATTCGCGCCTGAAACTGCAGAACGCTGCCGACATCGCCTTTACCATCAAGGAAGTCAAGCAGACCAATGCCTATGTGAATGTGGCTGGCGGCAAGATCTATGTGGACCTGGGCAAGAAAAATGAGCGTAACCGTTCCTCGGCCGAGGTGGCCAAGGAGCTGCGCGAAAAACTGGCCGGCCTGGTCGGTGCCGAATACACGGTGCAGGACGACCTGGCCAACGGCGGCGGCAAACCAGTGCAGATCCAGTTCACCGGCGCCGATTCGCGCAAGCTGATGGAAATTACCACCGATTACATGGAACGCCTGCGCAAGGTGCCCGGTGCGGTCGATGTCACGCTGTCCGAGCAGGATCCGAAGGACGAGCTGCAAATCGTGCTCAACCGTGGCTTGGCCAACTCGATGGGCATCGCTGCCGGCGACGCGGCGCAAGCGCTGCGGGTGGCGTTTGCCGGCATCGAAGTGGGCGACTGGGTGGACCCGACCGGTGAATCGCGCGACGTGGCGGTGCGCCTGGCGCCGGAAGACCGCGCCAGCGCGGAAAACATCGAACGTCTGCCGATTGCCGTGGTGGGCACCAACCAGATGGTGCCGCTCGACCAGATCGCTGCCGTCACCATGGGTAAAGGACCATCGACCATCAAGCACAAGGATGGCAAGCGCGTGATCACCGTGACCGCCAACGCCCAGGGCCGCTCGGACGGCGAAGTGACCAACGCCGCCAAGGCGCTGGCCGAGTCGATCGACTTCCCGCCCGGCTACGGCCTGTCGCTGGGCGGCGCCGGCAAGGACATGCAGGAAGTGTTCGGCGCCATGGGCATTGCGCTGCTGGCCGGCGTGGGCTTGATGTATCTGATCCTGGTGATGCAGTTCGGTTCCTTCATGGCGCCGATCGGCGTGATGCTGTCGCTGCCACTGTCGCTGATCGGCGTGGTGGTGGGCCTGCTGGTTACCGGCAGCACCCTCAACCTGATGAGCCTGATCGGGGTGATCATGCTGATGGGGTTGGTCGCCAAGAACGCCATCCTGCTGCTGGAAGCGGCCCGTACCCGCGAGGAAGAGGGCCACAGCCGCGAAGACGCGCTGATGTACGCGGGCCGCATGCGCCTGCGGCCGATCCTGATGACCACGTTCGCGCTGATCGCGGGCATGTTGCCGGTGGCGCTGGCGCTCGGTGAAGGCGGCGAGTTCTACCGTCCGATGGCGGTGGCCATCATCGGCGGCACCATCACGTCCACGCTGCTGACCTTGCTGATGGTGCCGACGTTCTACGACAGCATCGAGATCATGCGTGAAAACCTGGCCATCAAGTTCCAGCGCCGCATGGCGTACTGGGGCGCGCGCGCCGGCGGCTTCGGCCTGCCGCTGGCGGTACTGATCACGTTTGTCGAGATCGTGCTGTTCCTGGTGCTGGTGCGCTTCGTCTATCGCATGATCATGATGGCGGTGCGGATGCTGATCAACGGCACCCGCAAGGCGCCGCCTGACGATCGCGGCGATTACACCAAGAAAGTGGCGTAGAACCAGCGATGCTGTCATAAGTTGTTGTTTTCAAAAGGGGCTTCGGCCCCTTTTTGACGTTTTCAGTGCAGAGCAGGCGCTCGGTTTCAAGTGAAATATTAGGGGTTTTCCTCTAGTAACTTGACTTTCGTGCGCGGACTTCCGTCAGGTAAGCTGCTGGCCTTCCAGCACCGTAACGCCCAGCCCGGTCGGCGCGGCGCGGGAACATGACAACCCTACAATATAAAGAGACGACACCATGCAACGTAAGATTCTTCCCCTGGTCATTGCCGCCGCCGTCGGCGCGCTCTCATTCAACGCCCACGCCTCAGGCTACCGCTTCGGTTCGCAAAGCGTGTCGGCACAGGGCACGGCTGACGCCAGCGGCGCCGAAGCCAACGATCCATCGACCATTTTCTATAACCCGGCCGGCCTGTCGCGCCTGGAAGGCACGCAGATCAGTGCCGGCGCCACGTTCGTGGTGCCGCATTCGACCTATAACGATACCGGCTCGACCCGTTTCGTCGGCAGCCAGACCGGCGGCGGCAACCCGTCCGATTACGTGCCATCGGTGAAAACCGCGCCATCGATTTACGCCAGCAAGAAAATCAACGACCAGTGGACCGCCGGTATCGGCCTGTTCGTGCCGTACGGCTCCAAGCTCGACTACGGCGACACCTGGGCCGGCCGTTACGCGCTGACCGACGTGATGCTCAAGTCGGTCACCATCAATCCTTCGCTGTCGTTCAAGGTCAACGAGCGCCATGCGTTCGGCTTCGGCGTGTCGGCCGAGTTCATGAAGGCCGAGCTGGGCCAGGGCGTCGATGTGCGCGGCACCATTGCCCAGCTGCAGTCGCCAGCCAACGCTGCGCAGCGCCAGGCGCTGCTGGCCGGCATCGTTGCCGCCGGCGGCAACCCGGCGCTGCTGGCGACAGCTGGCGACGGCCATGGCTCGAACAGCGTCAAGGACTGGGGTTACGGCTTCAATCTCGGCTACATGTTCACGGTCGATGAAAGCACCCGCTTCGGCCTGTCGTACCGTTCGTCGATTGCCCACAAGCTCAAGGGCAGCACGGTGTGGGAATTCTCGAATTCGACCACCGACCCGGTCGTCAATGCCGCGCTGAAGACCGCGTCGCATCGTGTCAACTCGGCCGCGCTGGTCAAGCTGCGCACGCCGGAAACCGTATCCGGCAATATCTTCCACCAGTTCGATTCCAAGTGGGCCGGCATGGCCGACATCACCTGGTCGCGCCACAACCGCATGGGCGACCTGCTGATCGAGTTCCCGGGCACGCCCGAAGGCGCCGAAGTGATCCGCCAGCAATGGAAGAACACGGTGCGCCTGTCGCTGGGCACCAGCTACGCCTACAGCGACAGCCTGACCCTGCGCGCCGGTATCGCCCACGACGAATCGCCGGTGGTCAGCGCCGAGCTGCGCCATCCAGCGCTGCCGGACAGCGACCGCGTGCAATATTCGCTGGGCGCCAAGTGGAAGCTGAACGACCGCTCGTCGATCGACATGGCGTACAGCTACCTCGACTTCAAGGATGCGCCGCTCAACTACACCAACCTGTGCAACACCTTGTCGCGCACCTGCACCGGCAACGGCGAAACCACGCGCGGCCTGTCGCAGACCCATATCTCGCTGCTGGGCCTGTCGTACAATTACAAGTTCTAAAATCAGCGCTGCAATGAAGAGGGGCTCCATCTGGAGCCCCTTTTTTTACGCCGCTTTGCTGTCGCTGTCGATCGACAGGTCGGCATCGCCGTTGAACACGGCCATGTCGGTTTCGCCCATCACCCGGCTGGTCAGGGTGCCGGCCGTGATCGAGCCGCTGACGTTGAGCGCGGTGCGGCCCATGTCGATCAGCGGTTCGATCGAGATCAGCAAACCGGCCAGCGCCACCGGCAGGTTCATCGACGACAGCACGATCAGCGCGGCAAACGTGGCGCCGCCGCCGACGCCGGCCACGCCCACCGAACCGATGGTGATGATGGCCAGCAGCGGTGCGATGAAGTTGAACGTGAACGGATCGATGCCGACGGTCGGCGCAATCATGATCGCCAGCATGGCCGGGTAGATGCCGGCGCAGCCATTCTGGCCGATGGTGGCGCCGATCGAGGCGGCAAAGTTGGCGATGCCTTCGGACGTGCCCAGGCGCTGGGTCTGGGTTGCCACGCTCATCGGAATCGAGCCGGCGCTGCTGCGCGAGGTGAACGCAAAGGTCAGCACCGGCAGGATTTTTTTCACGAACCGCAGCGGGTTGAGGCCGGCGCCGGTGACGATCAAGAGGTGCACGACGAACATCAGAAGCAGCGCGCTGTACGACGCCAGCACGAAGTCAATCAGGTGCAGGATGTCGGTCGGGCTCGACGTGGACACCATGCCCGCCATCAGCGCGAACACGCCGTAGGGCGTCAGGCGCAGCACTAGCGTGACGATGCGCATGACGATCGCGTGGGCTACTTTCACGAAGTGATCGAACGAGCTGAACAGATCAGGCTTCTTGTCGTGGATGCCGCTCGCTGCCACGCCGATGAACACGGCAAAGATCACGATCGCAATGGTGGACGTCTTGCGCGCACCGGTCAGATCGAGGAACGGGTTGGCCGGAATGAACGAGAGCAGCATGTTCGGCAGCGAAATCGCCTGCGCCGTGCCGACCTTGCCTTCGAGGTACACGCCGCGCGCGACGTCGGCGGCTGACGCGGTCAGGCCCACGGCGGTAAGACTGAACGCCTTGGCCATCAGGATGCCGATGCCGGCCGCCACCAGCGTGGTGAGCATCAGCGTGCCGATGGTCAGCACGCTGATCTTGCCCAGCGAATCGAGGCCCTTGAGCTTGAGGATGGCCGAGATGATCGACACCATAATTAGCGGCATGATGATCATCTGCAGCAGCTTGATGTAGCCGGAGCCAACGATGTCCAGGTACTCGTTGGTGGTGGCCAGTTCGGCCGCGCCCACGCCATAGATCGCCTGCAGCGCCGCACCGAGCGCCACGCCCAGCCCCATGCCGGTGAACACCCGCACCGAAAAGGACGCATTGCGCCGCTGGAGAATGTAGAGCACGCCCAGCAGCACGGCGGCTGCCACCAGGTTCAGTATCACGTTGATCGCCATATTGTTCTTCTTTCACTGCAAATAAATAAAGCCCGCAAACAGCTGGCGGGGTCAGCCATTTTATAGGGGTTGATTACGCTGCGGGATAACGAAGTGTTTCAAGAAACGAATATTTAGCTATATCTCCATAAGATTTTCATATAAGGGCTGAAAGTTGGGACCACGCTGCGGACTGCGTTAAAATCGATATTCATTTCCGTATCACAACTATCGTTTTGATACCATGTCCACCAGGAGGGAGAGCATGGCAAGCAAACGTATGAAGGTCGGGCCCAAGCTGGCACTGGGATTCGGCCTGGTGCTGGTATGTTGCTGTCGATTGCGGCACTGGGCGTGTACAACATGAGCACGATCCATGCCAAGCTCGACCGCGTGGTCAACGAGAATGCCGTGAAAACCGAGCTGGTGGGACGGATGTCGGAATCGGTCCATATCGTTGCGCGCGTATCGCGCTCGGTGGTGCTGCTCGACAATGACGCAGCCATCGCCAACGAAATGAACAAGGTTGCCAGCGCACGCAAAGCCTACGACGAGGCGCGCGACCAGTTGGCCGCGATGCCGGCCACCGCTGCCGGCGTGGCCATCCGCGACCGCATTGCCGGGATGCAGAATGCGTCACGCGAGTTCAACAACAAGGTGTTCGAGCTGGCCCGCGCGCACGACGACGTGGCTGCCACCGAAGTACTGATGAAGCAGGCCGGCCCGGTTACCCAGCAGTGGCAGGACGCCATGGCCGAATACGCCGCACTCCAGCGCGCCACTAATCAGGCCGATGCCGACGCCGCATCCACCGCCTATGCGCGCGCCCGCACCGTGATGCTGGCGCTGAGCGCGCTGGCGATCGCCATCGGCGTGGTGGCCTCGGTGCTGATCGCGCGCAGCCTGCTGCGCCAGCTCGGCGGCGAACCCGACTACGCGGCCGACATCGCCGGCCGCATCGCTGCCGGCGACCTGACGGTGGCGGTCGATACCCGCCACGACGACAACCACAGCATGCTGCACGCGATGAAGATGATGCGCGATGCGCTGTCGGCCATCGTTACCGAAGTGCGCACCGGCACCCGGACCATCGCTGCCGCCTCGACCGAGATCGCGGCCGGCAACCAGGACTTGTCGTCGCGCACCGAGCAGCAGGCCAGCGCGCTTGAAGAAACCGCCTCGTCGATGGAAGAGCTGACCAGCGCCGTGCGCCAGAATACCGACAATGCGCGCCAGGCCAATGTGCTGGCCGACGCCGCCTCGACCGTGGCGCGCCAGGGCGGCTCGGTGGTGGCGCAGGTGGTCGATACGATGGGCGCCATCAACGATTCCTCGCGCAAGATCGTCGACATCATTGCCGTCATCGACGGCATCGCGTTCCAGACCAATATCCTGGCCCTGAATGCCGCCGTGGAAGCGGCGCGCGCCGGCGAGCAGGGCAGGGGCTTCGCGGTGGTGGCCACCGAGGTGCGCAACCTGGCGCAGCGCTCGGCCTCGGCCGCGCGCGAGATCAAGGAACTGATCGGCAACTCGGTCGAAAAGGTGGAAATCGGCAGTAAGCTCGTCGAGCAGGCCGGGCAGACCATGAACGACGTGGTGGACAGCGTGCAGCGCGTCAACGACATCATGGTGGAAATTTCCAGCGCCGGCCACGAGCAGAGCGCCGGCATCGAGCAGATCAACCAGGCCGTCACCGAGATGGATACCGTCACACAGCAAAATGCCGCGCTGGTGGAAGAAGCCGCTGCCGCAGCGGAAGCCTTGCAAGAGCAGGCGGCCAACCTGGAGCGCATCGTCAGCGTGTTCCGCGTCGATGGCTTGCCGGCGGCGCCGGTGTCGGCGAAGCCAGCTTTATCGCGCAAGGCGGTACCCCGGTTGGCGGCGCACTGAAAACCGGTCCGCCTGCGCGGGAATGACGTGTTATCGGCGCCAGAACGTCAATCCGTCATTGCCGCGCAGGCGGGAATCCAGTCTGCACCACCGGCACTATTACCTCGAACACCGTGCGCCCATCCCCGGTGGCCGCCAGCCGATACTGAAAACCGTGGCGGCCCATCACCTCGCGCACGAACAGCAGGCCGATGCCCTGGCCGCCTTTCTTGGTGGTGAAGAACGGCGTAAATAGTTGCTCGGCCGGTACGCCGCCGAGCAGGTTGCCGGTATCGAACACCGACAGGCGCACCGCGCCATCCTCGCAGGCCAGCACGAACTTGATGGCTTGCCGCTCACCGGCCGCCTGTTCCACCGCCTCCATCGCGTTCTTGACCACGTTGAGCAGCGCCTGCTCCATCAGTTGCCGGTCCAGCGCCAGCAGCGGCGCCGTGTCGCAGCGGCCCCAGCCGATCTGGATGCCCCGGCTGCGGCACGGTTCGCGGTACAGGTACAGGATGTCGTCCATGATGTCGCGCAGTGCGCATGGCCGCAGCTCGGGCGCCGGCATCTTGACCACGCGCGTAAAACGTTCGATGAATTCGCCCAGGCGCACGTTGCGCTGCTTGACGGCGGCAATCGCGGTGCCGAAATCCTCGCCGTCGCGCTCGGCCAGCTGGCCGCGATAATACAGCAGCGAATCGAGCACAGAGCCGGTGGCCGCGACCGTGTTGTTGACCTCGTGCGCGAGCACGCGGATCAGCTTGTCGTACGTGGATTTTTCCGAGCTTTCCAGTTCTTCCGTCAGTTCCTCGACCAGCAGGAAGTGGCGCGGAAAACCGCGATCGTGGAACTGGCCGCGCTGTCCCCGGTAGCGGCGGCCGCTGGCGGCGGTCAGCATCCGGCTCTCGCCCAGCGGCAGGGCATCCAGTTGCGCCAGCAGGCCTTGATCGCCATCGTCCCTGGCCAGCGCGCGCAGGGTCTGGCCGCACGGCGCCGGCGCACCGGCGGGTGTACCGACCAGCGCCTGGGCGCTGGCATTGAGCAGGCTGACATTGCCATCGAAATCGAACACGATGACCGCGCTGGGCGTCGCTTCCAGCAGCCGGTCAAGAAAACCCTGCTGTTCTCCCAGTTGCAGGCGCTCGCGGTACAGGCGTTCGAGCATGGTGTTGAACAGCGCCACCAGTTCGCCCAGTTCGCCATCGCCGCTGCCTTGCAGGCGCGCGGCATAGTGCTGGTCTTGCAGCAGGTCGTGGAAGTGGCGCGTGTAGCCGAGCGGCTCGAGCGCGCGGCCGATCAGGCGCAGGCCAAGGAACAGGCTCACCAGCAGCGCCGCTTCCAGCGCCAGCATGGTTTGCGGCGTATCGCGCAGCAGCACCACCATCAGCACGATCGCGAGCACATGTACGACTACCAGATAGGCGTACAGCTTGTGGCGCAAGCTCATGCGAACCTCGCAAGACCTGCTGCGCGCCCTGTGATCGCCGCTGCATTGCGCAGCGCGTGCCCGCGCACCGGCGCTACTGCCGACGATACCGAACCGCTCGCGACGGTCTTTCGCGGTTCGTTCATGGCTGGGGCTCGGTTTCGGCAGCGCTACCCAGGCCGTGCCGCTCGAGGCGCCGGTACAGCGCGGTGCGGCTTACGCCGAGCGCCTTGGCCACGCGCGAGATATTGCCCTGGTGCTGGTCGAGCGCGTGGGCGATCATGTGGCGCTCCACCTGCTCGAGGGTCATGCCGTCCACGCCGAGGCGTCGGTTGCCGGCGATGCTGCCACCGTGCTCGTGCTGTTCGGCGGCGATGAAGTCGGCCTGTTTCAGTTCGGTCTTGCCGACCAGCAGCAGGGTGCGCTCCAGCGTCTGCTTGAGCTGGCGAATATTGCCGGGCCACGGCTGGGCGGACAGCCATTCCAGCGCCTGCGGCGCCAGCGTGGCCGGTCCCAGGCCGTAGCTGCGGGCGACGTCGGTGAGGATGTGGCGCGCCAGCAAGGGGATGTCGCTGCGCCGCTCGCGCAGCGCCGGCAGACGGATGGTAATCAGGTTGAGACGATAGAATAAATCTTCGCGGAAGTCGCCGGCCGCCACCAGTTCGGCCAGCTCGCGGTTGGTAGCGGACACCACCCGGATATCGGCGCGCTCGGTGCGGCTGGCGCCGACCGGCTGGTAGCTCTGGTCTTGCAGCACGCGCAGCAGCTTGACCTGGTCGGAGCGATTCAGTTCGCCGATCTCGTCGAGGAACAGCGTGCCCTGGTGGGCGCTGGCCACGTGGCCCTTGCGGTCGGTGCGCGCATCGGTAAAGGCGCCGCGCACGTGGCCGAACATTTCGCTCTCGAACAGCGTGGGCGTGATCGCCCCCATGTTGATCTTGACGATGGCCTGGTCCGCGCGCGGGCTGTTGCGGTGGATGGCGTCCGCCACCAGTTCCTTGCCGCTGCCGCTCTCGCCCAGGATCAGCACCGGCGCGCGGGTGGCGGCCACCTGACCGATGGTGGCCAGCACCTTGAGCAGGCGCGGGTGCTCGCCGACGATGGCCGAAAAATCGAAGCGGGCGTCGAGCGCGCGCCGTTCGGCGTGCGCGGCGCAATGCGATCGCGACTGCCCTGGGCTGGCGGCTGCCGGATCGTCCGGGGCGCCGGTCAAGGTGCCGGCCAGCGCGCCTGCTGCAGCGCCGTCCGCTGCTGATCCCGCTGTTGCCGGGGCCAGCCGATCCACGGTATCGAGCGTGGCCCGCACCAGCTCCGCCAGCTGCGTGTTATCCCACGGCTTGGTGAAAAAATTGGAGGCGCCGGCCTGCATGCCGCGCACGGCCAGGCCGATCGAGCCCCACGCCGTCATCAGCAGCACCGGTAGCACCGGGTGGGCTTGCCGGATGGCGGTCAGCAGCTGCAAGCCTTCGTCGCCACTCGTGTGCAGCGAAAAATTCATGTCTTGCAGCACCAGGTCCACCGGCTGGCGCGCCAGCGCGGCCAGCGCCTGAGCCGGGTCGTCGCTGCACACGGTGTGGTAGCCGGCCTGCTTGAGCAGCAGCGCCAGCGACACCTGGACCGCGCTGTCGTCATCGACAATCAGGATGCATTGCTTGCGGGGAGATTCCATCGATACGACAGCCTTATTCGTAGTGCAGCGCCTGCACGGGACTCAGTTGCGCGGCGCGCCAGCCCGGATACAGCGAAGACAGCAAGGATAGCAGATAGATCACACCGGCCGATAGCGCCGCCGCTGCCCAGAACACCGGCCAGTTCAGCGTCTCGCCCATCACACCGGTGAGCGGCAACTGCACCAGCAGCACCAGGCCCACCAGCATGGCGCTGGAACTGAGCAGGAATTGTTCGGCAACGATCTGGCGGTAGATGCTGGCGGAGGTGGCGCCCAGCGCGCGGCGCAGACCCAGTTCCGGGATGCGCTGCGTGGTGTTTTGCCACAGCACGCCGAACAGGCCGAACGCCACCATCACCAGCAGGAACGCCGCGATCACCGCGCCGATCTTGAGCGGCACCAGTTGCAGGCTCAGCATGGAGGCGCGCGCTTCGGTCAGCGGCGTGATCACCAGCGACCATTGCGGTTGCAGCTGCTTGATGCGGTTGCTGAGGGTGCTCTCGAATGCGCGTGGCGTGCCGGGCTGCAGCTTGAGCATGATGATCGTCATCGCCTCCTTCTCCACGCCGGGGCGAAAGCGCGGCAGCATGAATGGTTGCGGGGCCATGAACTCGCCCTGTGAGCGGTACGCCTCCACCACGCCTACCACGCGATAGCGGGTGGGGTTGGCGTCACCGCTGGCATCCGAAAACAGCTTGCCCACTGGCGCTCCCGCAGCCCCCGGAAACAGGCGCTCGGCCGCCAGTTGGTTGATGACGACTGGCGTGGTGTCGTTACCGTCGTCGGCGCCGGAGAACCAGCGGCCGCTGGTCACGCGCATGTCCATGGTGGCGCCGTACTGGTCACTCGCATCCTGGACATCTATGCGGACGGGACCGGTGCCGTCGGCACGCTGGTAGTCGCCGATGCGGCGCGACATCTCGTACACCGGCAGGGCCGCAAACGCCACGCTCTTCACCTCGGGCAGGGTGATCAGGTTGCGCTGCAACTGGTCGTAGATGGCGGCGTCGTTGACCAGCGGTTTGCCGGTGCGGATCTGCACCATCCACTGGTCGCGGTACGCAAAGCCGGTGGGCAGTTGCTGCAGCTGGACATAGCGCGCGGCAAACGCCGCCAGCGCGAACACCAGCACGAAGGCCAGCAGGATTTCCAGGCTCAGCATCAGGTTGCGCGACTTGCGCTGCCAGATCAGTTTCAACAGGTGGCGCAACATTATGCGGTTCCTTTCAGGGCTTGCACGGGCGCCAGGCGCGACATTTTCCAGGCCGGGATCACGCCCGACAGTACACCGAACACCAGCGTGATCAGCAGGCCATAGCCGAACACGGCCAGATTGAGATCGACCTGCAAATACGGAATCAGGCCCGACCCTTCGAGCCACCACAACACGCCGGCCGCCGCCAGCAGTCCAACCGCGCCGCCGGCCAGGCAAAGCAACACGTTTTCCAGCACCAGTTGCGCTACCAATTGGGCGCTGGTGGCGCCGAACGCCTTGCGCACGCCGATCTCGCTGCTGCGCTCCATGATGCGGCCGACGTTGAGGTTGACCAGGTTGAGCGCGGGCAGGGCCATGAACAGCAGCATCAGCACCACGATGGTGGTGAGCAGCTTGCCCACGCCCGCGTCATCGGCACGGCTCGACGTGAGCTGGCGGGCAAAGACTTCGAGCTTGGAGTCGCCCCAGAAGCGGTTGCGATCGAACTTGTTCGGATTGTCCGATGGCACACTGCGGGCCACGCTAATGAGTTGCTGCTTGATGGCGGGCAGGTCGGCAGCGGTACGGCCCAGCACCATCACGGTAAACATGCCGTACATCTGGCCCCTGTATTCGGTGGAGGGCAGGGTGGTGATCGGGGTCCAGATATCGGCATATGCGTTCAGGTGCAGCGCATCCTCCACTACGCCGATCACGGTAAACACCTGGCCGCCCACGCTGACTTTCTGGTCCAGGTACGGCTGGCCGGGAAACAGCCGGCGCGCGGTGGACGCGTTGACCACGGCCACCATACGCCCTTGCGCGTCATCGTCCTGCGTGGGCAGGCGGCCGGCCAGCAGCTTGAAGTCGAGGATCTGCCAGTACTCGGCGTCCACGCGGCGCATCATCACCTCGCTCACGCGCCCTTCCTGGTACACCGATACCGACTGCGGGAACAGGGTGGCCGACACCGCTTCCACGCCGCCCTTGCCTTGCAGCGGTTTCAGGTACTGCTCGATCACCTTGTAGCCGAACAGGCCGTTGCGGCGGTTGTTCTTGGTGGAGTGGCTCGACTCCATCAAGATCATTTGCACGAAGCGCTCGCTTTTGCCCTCCACCCCGGTCGGATAAAACGTGTTTTGCAGCAGCGCGGTGACCACCATCAGCACCACCAGCGTCAGCACGATGCACAGCATATTGATGGCGGTGAACAGTTTGCGGCGCATGAAGACTTTCCACGCCGTCAGCAGGTAATTTCGGAGCATGGCGGCCCCTTACGCGACCAGCTGGCCGTCGAACACGCGCACGATGCGCGAGGCCAGGCGGGCGTCGTGCTCGTTGTGGGTGACCATCACCACCGTCGTGCCCTCGCGGTGCAGTTGCAGCAGGATGTCCATCACTTCGCGGCCCATCTGGCTGTCGAGGTTGCCGGTTGGTTCGTCGGCCAGCAATACCTGCGGCTGGCCCACGATGGCGCGGGCGATCGCCACGCGCTGCTGCTGGCCGCCCGAAAGCTGGTTCGGATAATGGTCCATGCGCGCACCGAGGCCCACTTTTTCCAGCGCCTCGCGCGCCATGCGCCGGCGCCGCTTGGCGGGCAGGTCGCGGTACAGCAGCGGCAGTTCCACGTTGTCGATCACGCGCAAGTCGTTAATCAGGTGAAAGCTCTGGAAGATGAAGCCGAAAGTACTGTTGCGCAGCTGCGCCACGTGCTTGTCCTGGTACGACGCCACCGGCTGACCGCCGACCTCGATGGTGCCGCTGCCGGGCACGTCGAGCAGTCCGATCAGGTTGAGCAGGGTGCTCTTGCCGCAGCCGCTGGGGCCCATGATGCCGACGAACTCGGCCCTGGCGATGTGCAGGTCGATATCCTTGAGGGCCAGGGTTTCGACCTTGTCGGTGCGATAGGTTTTGCTGACGTTTTGCAGGCGTATCATGGTGTTCCTTTTAGTGGTCGATGCGAACGGTGTCGCGATCCTGGTAGCGGCTGGTATCGGAGGTGATCAGGCGGTCGCCCGCGCGGGCGCCTTGTAAAATTTCCACCACCTTGCCGTCGCCGGCGCCGATGTCGAGCGTGGTCTTGCGGGCCACGCCGTCGCGGACCACGAACACGTCTTGCGGACCGCGACCGTTGAAGGCGGGGCCGGCATCGACCAGCAGGGTGTTTTTCTTCTGTTCGGTGATGATGTTCACTTCCACCCGCAGCTTGTTGCGCAGCATGGCGTGGTGCGGCTCGTCGAGCACGACCAGCAGTTTGACGGTGCCGTTCTGGATCTCGGGCAGGATGGTCTGCACCACGCCACGGAGCTTGACGTTGCCTTGTTCCACCAGCACGGCCTGGCCCGGATCGAGCGCGCGCGCATGGAAGTCCGACAGCGACGCTTCCACCTTGTAGTTGTTGGGTTCCGACACCCGCGCCAGCATCTGGCCGATGGCCACGCTGGCGCCTTCGTCGGCCAGCAGCGAACTGAGCATACCGGCAAACGGCGCCCGCACGGCGGTCTGCGCCAGCAGCAGCTGCTGCTCCTGCAACTGCTTGTTGAGGATGTTCTTTTGCAGGCGGGCGCCATCGATATTGGTGGACGTGGCGCGGCGGCTGTCTTCGATCAGCTCCTGCTGCTGGCGCAGCGCGATCTCGTTGCGCTGCACGTTCAGCTCGGCCGTCAACAAATCCTCGGCCGACACGCCGCCGGCCTTGCGCAAGGTCTGGTAGCGGCCCAGCCGCACGCGCGTGGCTTGCAAGTCCAGTTGCAACAACTCGATGGCGCTGACCAGTTGCTTGCGCTTCTGGTCCAGTTCCTGCGTCAACGCGACGATGCGGTTTTCCTGCAGCGCCAGTTGTTCCTTGATGTTGTCGATCGCCAGCACCACGCTGCGGTTGTCGAGTTCGAGCAGCAAATCGCCGGCCTGCACCTGCTGGCCCAGCCGCGCATGGACCCTGGCCACGCGGCTCTGGATCGGGCTGGCGACCTGCTCTTCGTGCACCGGGATCACGATGCCGGAGGCATTGATGGTGTTGGCGATGCCGCCGGCGCGCACGGTGGCGATGCTAACGCTGTCGGCCGCCACGCTGGCGCCGACAGCGCGGTTGAGGCCCCATGCCGCCAGGCACACGGTGGCCAGCACGGCGGCCACCGCCAGCGCGGTGGTGGCGCGGCGGCGGGCGGTGACGTGCGGGCTGAGCGGTTGATCCATAGGTGTTCCGGCAAGGTTGAGTTGCACGACATAGTGCAACTGCCGTGCCAGTGCCGGGCATGAATAAAATCCTTGTTGAATCAAGATGTTATGTAGCGATCAAGGTTGCACTGCCAACGCTGGCCTGCCCGGCGCCGGGCACCGCTGCCCGGATCCGGACACACCGCCGCCTGTGGAAATTTACCAACCGTTGATTCAAAACAATGTGATACCGTGGAGACACAAAACCTATAAGGCGAGGCGGAAAATGGCGATCAAGATCTGCGCAGCGGGGTCTGGCGTGCCAGGCGTACTGGTTGCACTGCTGCTCATGCTGCCCGGCCCGGCCAGCGCTGGTGAGGACGACGACGGCATCGTCACCGACCGCCCCGACTTCGTCGAGTCGAGCAACGTGGTGGGCAAGGGACGCTTCCAGGTCGAGACCAGCATCGCCGTGGAACGCGACAAGGCTGACGGCATCAAGCTGCGCACCGTCTCCACGCCCACCTTGCTGCGCTTCGGCGTGGCCGAGGACTGGGAACTGCGCGTGGAAACCGACGGCCGCCTGCGCGCCACCGCCGACAATCCCGCCACCGGCCAGCGCCTGCGCGAGACTGGCTATGCCGACACCGCCGTCGGTGTGAAATGGCATATGGTCGATGACGAAGGCGCGCGGCCATCGATGGGCCTGCTGGCGCATTGGGACCTCGATACCGGCTCGGCACCGTTCCGCGCGCCCGGCAAGGGCGGTTCGCTGCGCGTGGTGGCCGAGTGGGACCTGCCCGGCGACCTGGGGCTGGGCGTGATGCCGGGCGTGGCCTGGCAGCGCAACGACGAGGGCCAACGTTTCACCAGCGGCATCTTCGCCGTGGTGCTGGGCAAGGAGTGGAACGACCGCCTGCGCACCTTTGTCGAATACTCGGCGCAGCAGATCGCCCATGCCCGCGACGGCGGCTCGATCAACACCCTCGACGTGGGCGCCGCCTGGCTGCTGGGCAAATCGGTGCAGGTCGATACGGCCGTCTCGCGCGCGCTCAATAAAAATACCCCCGACTGGAGCTGGACGGTCGGCTTGTCGCTCAAATTCTAGGAGTTGCGCATGCGCTGGACCATCAAGCGGCGTCTGCTGCTCTCGAACGTGGTGACGCTGGTGTTTGTCGGCCTGGTGGGCGTGGTCGGTTACCAGGCCGTGGCGGTGCTGAGCCGGGCGATGGACGCCATTACCATCAACGGCTCCGCCATGAAAGACCAACTGCAGGCGGATATGATGCACGACGCGCTGCGCGCCGATGTACTGGCCGCGCGGCTGGCGGCCGACCGCAACGACGCTGCCGAAATCAAGGGCGTGCGCGAGGATACGGCCGAGCACATCGCGCTGTTTCGCAAGCTGATCGACGACATGGGCGCAGCCACGACCGACGCCGAGATCCAGCAGGCCATGCGCCAGGTGCGTCCCGATGTCGATCGCTATCTTGCCAGCGCCCAGCAGATGGTGACGCTGGCGCTGTCCGACAAGGACACCGCGCAGGCGCAGTTCGGCGCGTTCATGGACACCTTCCGCGTGCTCGAGAAAAGCATGGCGGCGCTGAGCGACGTCATCGAGAAGAACTCCGACGCCACCAAGGCCGTGGGCGACGCGGCAGTGACCGGCTCGCGCTACCAGATCATCGGCTTTGCCGCGCTGGCGGCGCTGGTCTCGCTGCTGATGGGCCGCGCGCTGGCGCGCTCGATCATGACGCCGCTGAACCAGGCGGTGGGCTTTGCCGCCAGCGTGGCCAGGGGCGACCTGTCCGGGCGCATCGAGGTGGGCGACGACGACGTCTCCGAAACCGGCGTGCTCAAACGTGCCTTGCGCGACATGAACAGCAGCCTGCACCGCATCGTCAGCCAGGTGCGCGGCGGCACCGACGCCATCGCGCTCGCCTCGGGCGAAATTGCGGCCGGCAATATGGATTTATCGGCACGGACCGAGTCGCAAGCCAGTTCGCTGGAAGAAACCGCGTCGTCGATGGAAGAGATGACCACCATGGTCCACCACAACACCCGCCACGCCAATGAGGCCAACACGCTGGCGGCCTCGGCCACCGACGTGGCCGTGCGCGGCGGCGCCGTGATGACCGAGGTGGTGGCCACCATGGCGCAGATCAACGCCTCATCGCAGCGCATCGTCGACATCATCGGCGTGATCGAGGGCATCGCGTTCCAGACCAATATCCTGGCGCTCAATGCGGCCGTGGAAGCGGCGCGTGCCGGGGAGCAGGGCCGGGGCTTCGCGGTGGTGGCCTCCGAGGTGCGCGGCCTGGCCCAGCGCTCGGACGCGGCCGCCAAGGAAATCAAGCTGCTGATCGACGCCTCCGCCGGCCAGGTGGAAGCAGGCAGCACGCTCGTGGGCCAGGCCGGCGGCACCATGGACGAAGTGGTGGCCAGCATCGGCCGCGTCAACGCCATCGTGCGCGAGATCGCCAATTCGAGCCGCGAGCAGGAGCTCGGCATCGACCAGGTCAACGAGGCCATCGTCAGCATCGACAGCGCCACCCAGCAAAATGCCGCGCTGGTCGAGCAGGCCGCTGCCGCCGCCGGCGCGCTGCGCGAACAGGCCGATCAGCTGGCAGGCGTGGTGCAGGTGTTCCGGCTAGCCTGAGACAATATTTCTTGTTGTCATCGCAAGATGTGTGCATGTTATGATCGTCACTCAACATCATGCGATCGGGAGCGCTCGATATGGAAGCCGGGACGAGACAAAGACTGGCGGGAATGCGGTTGCTGCTGGTCGAGGACAATTTTCTCAACCAGCAAATAGCGTGCGAATTGCTGCAAGCCGAAGGCGCGGTGGTCACCGTGGCCAACGACGGCGCCGAAGGGCTGGCCTGTGTTGCGCAAAGCAGCCCCGGCGGATTCAACGCGATATTGATGGACATGCAAATGCCGGTCATGGACGGCTACGAAGCCACCCGCCGCCTGCGCGCCCAGGGCTACAGCAGTTTGCCGATCCTCGCGCTTACCGCCCATGTGCTCGAAACCGAGCGCAGCGAATGCCGCGCGGCCGGCATCGACGACTTCATCGCCAAACCCATCGACTTCGACGAACTGATCGTCACCGTGGCGCGTTACTGCCATCGCGCCTGACGCCTTGACTTTCCCCACTTAACTTTTAGATATCGCGCGAAATCGTTTTCAGATAAGCTTGGCGCTTTTGCCAAGGAATCGCCTACGATGAACGCGCCTTCTTCCCGACTGGACCTGCTCGACGCCTTGCGCGGGTTTGCCATCGTCTCGATCATGCTGCTGCATAACATCGAGCATTTCGACCTGTACTTCACGCCGCAGGGTGCGCCAGGCTGGCTGGTCGCGATCGACAAGGTGGTGTGGGATAGCATGTTCTTCCTGTTCGGCGGCAAATCGTATGCCATCTTCGCGCTGCTGTTCGGCGTGACCTTTTACATTCAATTCCAGGGCCGCGCCGCGCGCGGCGAGGATTTTCGACCGCGCTACGCGTGGCGCATGGTGCTGCTGCTGTGCTTTGGCTTGTTCAATTCCATGGTCTATCACGGCGATATCCTGAGTATGTACGCGGTGCTCGGACTGGCGCTCATTCCCGTGGCACGTTTGCGCGGCGCGGTGGTGTTTGCGATTGCGGTGATATTGCTGTTGCAACCGTATGCCTGGCTGGAGTGGTATTGGGCATTATCGGCGCCGAATGAAAAGCTGGCCGATCCGGCATCGTGGGCTTATTTTGGCCGCGCCAATGAATACATGAAACACGGCTCGATGACCGAGGTCTGGATCGGCAATCTCACCAATGGGAAAACCGGCGTGATTTTATGGAGCTGGGAGAATGGCCGGCTGTTCCAGATTCCCGCCTTGTTTATGCTCGGTATGTTGGCGGGCAGGGCGGGCTGGTTTGCATTATCCGAAGAGAATCAGCGGCGCTGGTGGCGCGTGCTGTTTATCGCCGTGGCAGCATTTATTCCCCTATATTTCATCAAGACGTATTCCGGTAGCTGGAATATCGGCCCGGCCCTTGAGCGGCCGCTGCTGGTCATTATTACGTCGTGGGCGAATCTCGCTTTGATGGCGTTCTTGGTCGCCTGTTTTAGCCTGGTATTTTATGCCCGTCCCGCGCTGGCATTTTTCTCGCCGCTGGGCCGGATGAGTTTGACCAGTTATGTCGTGCAATCAGTGGTTGGCACCGCGCTGTATTACGGCTATGGAATGGGCCTGTACCAACATACCGGCGCCACGGTGGCGCTGGCGATCGGCATCGTGCTGGCGCTGGCGCAACGCCAGTTCAGCGTGTGGTGGCTACGCTCTCATGCACAGGGACCGCTGGAAGCGCTCTGGCACCGCGCTACCTGGGCCGGGCAGGTGCGCCAGAAATTGGCGTGAATGTGCCGATTTTCGGCTTGAGCAGGTCGGCACGCAGCACTGCCGTCCTGCCTGCTTATTCTGCGGTTATTCGAGTTCGGGAGCTATCCAGGTAATCCGGCCATGGCCCGATTCATTCAGGCGCAATATCAGGGTTTCGGCTTCGGTATCGGGGAGGCTGAATTCGAAGCGGACATCGTCGCCATGGGCGACATTCTCCAAGGTGGCGCCGGCCGCTTCCAGTTCGCGCCGTATCATGCCTTCGAGCGCATACGGCGCGGTGCAGGTCAACAAGCGCTGCTTGATAATCGCGATTTTCTCGGCTTTTAATAAAGCTTGGGCCACGCTGTCGGTATAAGCGCGCACCAGGCCGCCGGCGCCGAGTTTTACGCCGCCAAAATAGCGCACCACGGTTGCCAATACACCTTCCAGGTCCTGGTGCCTTAATACGTCAAGCATGGGACGCCCGGCCGTGCCACTCGGTTCACCATCATCGACTGCTGCCGATTGGCCGCCGGCCAATAATGCCCAGCACACGTGCGCCGCTTGCGGATGCTGTGCCCATAACTGCGCGACGACTTTTTGCGCGGCAGCGCGATCGGCCATCGGCTGGACGCAAGCGATAAAGCGGCTTTTCTTGATCAGCAATTCATGCTGGACGGGGACGATAATTGTTTGGGGCATATTTGGCACAGCAAAGGTAAACCGGGCCATCGTGCCAGAAATCCCGGTGAAAGACAAAAATCGCGGCGATGCCGCCGCGATATAATCCTGCATTGAGTAACCGGAAACGACCATGAGCGACATAGCAGACCAGGAACACGACGACCAATTGATGCGCGAGCTGGGCCTGGCAGACCTCGGCTTCTCACTGATGCGCCTCGAAGGCCGGGTATTCCTGCGCCTGACCGGCATGGTGGAATACGGCGGCCGCCGTTATCCTTACGACCTGGTGCCGGCACAAGGCGTGCTGGCCAAGCCATCGAAATGGCGCAAGCTCGACGCTGACGCCCGCGCGGCCGTCCTGCGTGAACGGGCCAGCCCGGCCGTGGTGGACGAACTGCACGGCCACGTCGAAGCGTTCGTGCAGGAAATCGCCGACGCCAGCGACGATTGCGACCTCGATCCGCAGCCGTTCCTGCAAGGCCTGGCCGATATGCAGATCTCGGAACCGGCCGGCATGGTGTTCGACCGCATCCGCCAGCGCCTGCAACACGCGGTCGAGCGCGACATGGAAGAACAGCACGCCGAACGCACGCGCCAGAGCATCAACCTGGCCGAGTATCCGGCGTCGTTCGAGGTGGCGCGCCGCATCAAGCGCAAGTTCATCGCACTGCTGGGCCCCACCAATTCCGGTAAAACCCACCAGGCCATCGAAGCGCTGGCCAAGGCGCCCAGCGGCGTGTATCTGGCGCCCTTGCGCTTGCTGGCGCTGGAAAACTACGAGCGCCTGCAAGCGATGCAGCAGCATGGCCGGCCGCTGGCTGTCAGCCTGGTCACGGGCGAAGAACGGCGCCTGGAACCAGGCGCCACCCACGTGGCCAGCACGGTCGAGATGCTCGACACCCGTACGCCAGTGGATGTGGCCGTGATCGACGAGATCCAGATGCTGGCCGACCGCGACCGTGGCGCCGCCTGGACCGCTGCCGTCTGCGGCGCCCCCGCCCACACCGTGTACCTGGTGGGCGCGCCCGAAGCGCGGCGCGCCATCGAAGTGCTGGCCGCACGCCTGGACTGCGAACTGGAAGTGCATGTGCTCAAGCGCAAGGGGCCGCTGTCGATGGAAGAGAGCCCGGTACGCAAGCTCACGGGATTGCAGCGCGGCGACGCCATCATCTGCTTTTCGCGCCGCGAAGTGCTGATGTGGCGCGACAATGTGACCGAAGCGGGCCTGTCGGTGGCCACAGTCTATGGCAACCTGTCGCCGGAAGTGCGGCGCGCCCAGGCCCAGCGCTTCCGCGACGGCGCTGCCGACGTGGTGGTGGGTACCGACGCGATTGCCATGGGCCTGAACATGCCGATCGCGCGCATTGTCATGACCACCAGCGTCAAGTACAACGGCTACGAAGAAGAAGAAATTCCGGCCGCACTGGCGCGCCAGATCGCCGGCCGGGCAGGGCGCTTCGGCGTCCACGAAGAAGGCCTCGTGGCCGGCTTCGATGCCGAGACCCACAACGTCATGCGCTCGCTGCTGCGCGAAAAGCCGGTGCCACTGAAAACCACCGGCTTTGCGGTGGCCCCCACGCTGGAGCACCTGCATCGCATCTCGGCCGTAACCAACGAGCACGGCCTGGCCAAGCTGCTCAAGCGCTTCGTCCACAACATCGACGTGCCCGACGGCTTTTTTTATCCGCGCATCACCGAAGACCAGTTCGAGCGCGCGGCCTGGCTCGATATGCTGCAATTGTCGGTGGCAGAAAAATTCGCGCTGTCGCTGGTGCCGATCTCGGCCAAGGTACACAGCCTGCAACACGCGTGGGAAAGCTGGGCCACGGCCCTGGCCCACAAGAAAATCACCCACCTCAAGCCGGAAAACAACCCGGTGCACTACATGAATTTGCAGGAAGCGGAAGACGCCTGCCGCCTGTACTCGGCCTACGCCTGGCTGGCCTACCGCCAACCCGAACACTTCCCGGACACGGCGCTGGCCCTGCGGCTGTCACGCGAAGCGTCGGAGCGGGTGGATGCGATTTTGCAAGATCAAAATTCGGCGGCGCGCAAGCGGCAGCCGAAAAAGTTCAGGCGGCGTTAGCCTGCCAACAGATCGCGCCGCATCACCAGCACGTCCACACCATGATTCACGGCGCGAAACATCGGCTTCCAGCCCAGCCTGGCATACAGGCCGCCTGTAAACACTTCAGTCTGTAGATGGAGTTGCGTGACGCCGTATTGCCGTGCGCGGTGCACGAGGGCGTCGATCAGGTGTTCGGCAAGATGGTTGCCACGGTAGGCCGCAGCCACATAAAGCGGGCCCAACCAGCAGGTATTTTCAGGGAAATCAAAGACTGGCTCGGTCTTGAGCTGCACACAGGCAACAACCGCATCGCCGTCGAGCGCAATCAGCACCAGCGGCAAGGCGTTGGCGCGCGTGGCACACAGTGCACGCTCGAAGCGGTCGAGTTCATGTTGGAGCGTGAAGCCGTCGGCGCGGCCCCATTCGTCGTAGCACCAGCGTGCCAGAACCGGCACAGCTGCGGGGTAATCTGCCAGGGTGGCAATGGTGAACTGCTTGGTCATCGTTCGCCTTCTTCCGTGAGTACACTGATTGTGCACTCACGCGAACGATATTCGCTACGTTTTTACTACCGGTAATGCTGATCTTGCTGTTACGGCTTACAGCGGCTGGTAAGGACCGTGGCTGTACGGCTCGGCCCACAGTTCGAAGATGCGGCGAACGATGGCTTTCCACGAACGGCGTGGAGCTTTAGGGGCAGCGGCGATGGTGTTGATGTTGGCGGTAGCGGTGGTCATGATGGGCTCCTGTGAACTGCATTCAATGTGTCGATGAATGCATCTTACTGAAGTCTCAGATATAAAGATAATTTCAATTTACGATAAACGACATTCGCAAATTGAATTTCTTGGCTGAAAGAGATGTATCTTCCAGTGATATCTGTTATGCCAGGGGCGGCAGACGAAAAAAAAACGCCAACCGGGTAGCCGGCTGGCGTTTTCAGGTGTCTTGGTAGGCCGTGCGGGATTCGAACCTGCGACCAACGGATTAAAAGTCCGCTGCTCTACCAGCTGAGCTAACGACCCAAGGGCGCGAATTCTACAGGGGCCAGCAGAAAAATTCAACTATCCGGTAAAGATTTGACAGGCGAAGCAGGGCAGTCGCATTGTCCGTGCGCCCCCGATTCCGCGACCTCCGCTATGATAGCGACCTTGTTGGCAAGCTTGTCAGCGTATCAAGGACAAGCAGGACAAGGAATCACATGACTTCTGCTGTATTAAAAAAACAACACGCACCATCGCAGTTCGGCTATATCAACCTGCTCAAGGCCGTCGCCGCGCAACTGATCGTGCTGCACCACCTGGCGTTTTACGGACCGATGGCCGACTACGTGCGTCCGGTGTTTCCCGACCTGATAGGCTGGCTCGGTGACAGCGCCCGCATCGCGGTGCAGGTATTCCTGGTGATCGGCGGCTTCCTGGCGGCCAAGTCGTTGTCGCCCGCCGGCTTGCCATCGCACGCCAGTCCGCTCGGTGCCATCTGGCACCGCTATACCAAGCTGGCGCCGCCGTTCATTGCCGCCACACTGGTTGCTGCTGCCGCATCTGCCCTGGCAAGTCGCTGGATGGTGCACGACTCGATCTCGGACCCGGCCACGCTGGCGCAACTGGCTGCCCACGCGGTACTGCTGCACGGCGTGCTCGACTATCCTTCGTTGTCCGCCGGCGCCTGGTATGTCGCCATCGACTTCCAGTTGTATGCGGCGCTGGTACTGCTGCTGTGGCTGGCCGGTGTGCTGGTCGGCAAGCATGTCGTGCGGTGGCTGATGCCTTTATTGGTAGCCGTCGGTATCACCATGTCGCTACTGCATTTCAACCTCGATGCGGAATGGGATTCGTGGGCGCCATATTTCTTCGGCAGCTACGGCCTGGGCCTGATGGCCTGGTGGGGCAGCGACCCCGCTCGCAAGCCAGGCGCCACCACCCTGATCATGCTGGCAGCGCTGCTGCCTGCGCTGGCCGGGCTGGTACTGGAGTTTCGCAGCCGCATTGCCCTGGCGCTGGTGGTGGCAAGCGTGCTGTTCGTCTGTGGCAGGATCAGGACGGCATCGAACGGCAATGCCTGGACAGCCATCAACAAGCTGGGCAAGATTTCGTACTCGGTATTCCTGATCCACTTCCCGGTGTGCCTGCTGGTCAACGCCGCCTTTACCCGTTTTGTCGATCCCGAACCGGAACTGCAAATGCTGGGCATGCTGCTGGCCTGGAGCACCAGCCTGCTGGCCGGCGCCGCTTTTCACCGCTGGGTCGAGCTGCCATTGAGCCGCGCGGTGCAGTTCGTCAGCCACAAGATCGATACGCGTGACTGGCTCAAGCCCGACAGCGGACGGGCTGGAGTGGTCACGCTGCGATAAATACATCGTTCCAGGATAGTCAGCAAAACGCCGGCCTCGCGCCGGCGTTTTTTATGGCATTAGTTATATGATTTTAGAATATCAAAACACAAATAAATGATAGCTTGCCATTCCGACCACGGGCGTAGTATTTCCACATGCAGTCACAATAATCACACTAGCCACTGCACCGGAACTGCCTGTCATAAAAAATATCCGCAGGCAATCATCCATGTCATTTCTATAAATACAAAGATGGAGACAAAATGGCAATGCAACGTTCTACCATGCGCAAGACCCTGCTGGCCGCGCTGATCGCCGACATCCTGTTGGCAGGCGGCGCCCACGCCCAGACTTCCGATGAACCCGTCGTCGATCCGTCCGCCAAGGTGGTGGTGAGCGGCATTCGCGCCTCGCTGTCGTCATCGCTCAACACCAAGCGCCAGCAGGATGGCGTGGTGGATGCGGTGTCGGCCGAAGATGCCGGCAAATTCCCCGACACCAATATCGCCGAATCGCTGCAACGCGTGACCGGTGTGCAAATCCAGCGCAACGGCGGCGAAGGGCGCTACATCTCGGTGCGTGGCCTGGGGCCGGAATTCAACAACGTTCTGGTCAACGGCCGTACCATGACCAGCGATACCGGCGGGCGCGAGTTTTCGTTCGACCTGCTGTCGTCGGACCTGATTTCGAAGGCGCTGGTGTACAAGACCTCGCAACCGTTCCTGCCCGAGGGCGGCATCGGCTCCACTGTCGATATCCAGACCGCGCGCCCGCTCTCGGGCAAGGTCGGCCACAGCTCGGTGGTCAATGTCTCGAGTGCGTGGGATTCCAATTCCAAAAAATACACGCCCAACGCCAGCGGCATGTATTCGTTCGCCAACGAGGACCGCACGTTCGGCGTGACCGGCTCGCTGTCGTACACCGACCGCGCGTCCAAGCAGAACAAGGCCATCAACGACGCCTGGAATTACCGCGACGTCTCGATGATCAACGGCGACCTCAACTCGCGCGGCCTGACCATGGCCGATGTCACTACCCGCAAGCTCTACATGCCGCAAAGCTACGGTTTCCAGCAGGAAGACGAAAGCCGCAAGCGCGTGGTCGGCAATCTGACCGTGCAGTACAACCCGTCGCCGACCTGGAAGCTGACCGCCGACGGCCTGTATTCGCGCCTCGACCAGAACAACAAGATCATCGCCTTCAGCGACTGGAACAACCCGGTGCAGCTGGGCGTGAAGTACGACCAGAACGACCAGGTGACCAGCTTCCTGCGCCCCGGATCCACTTTTTACGCCAACAACCCGGCCATCGCCGGCGCCGGCAAGCTGCTGGGCGAGGCCAATTCCAACGACATGATCGCCAAGGGCGGCGACCGGCTCTCGATCACCAAGGCATTCGGGCTCAATTCGAAGTGGAAGGTGGGCGACGAGTGGCGTATCGAAGGCGATATCTCCACCTCGCGCACCACGTCCGATTCGAACGACATGTGGGTGGTGGCCGGCATGATACCGAAGAACGGCGACACGCTGACCTTCGGCAGCACGCCCACCATCACCTTCGGCGACAATATCGCCGACCCGAACAACGTCAGTGCCCACGCCGTCTCCAACGGCGACATCCGCAATACCGACAAGCTGCATGAAGGACGCCTGAGCGCGGCCTGGCAACACGAGATCGGCTACTTCAAGGGCCTCGACACCGGCCTGGCCCACTCGCAGCGTAAGGTTGATCGCACCAAGTGGGGCAACGACGCCTGGAATGCGTTCAGCGGCTACCACGTGAAATTGCCGTCATCGCTGTTCACGGTGCAGCAGATGGAAGACTTCATGAACACCGGCGGCAAGATTCCGAGCCAGTACCTGAGCTTTGATCCGTACGCGTACATGAACTACCTGAACCAGCCGTCGCTGCTGCCGCAGTCGAACGACCCGGCCTATTACTCGGACCTGACGCGCTTCCCCAACGGCCCGATGGCGATCGACTACACCAAGCCGTCGATGTGGGCCGTGAAGGAAAAAGTGAGCAGCTTCTACGTCGATTCCAAGTGGGAGGGTAGCGGCTGGTCGGCCAACGCCGGCGTGCGCGTGGTGCGCGTGAAATCGACGTCCACCGGCATCAGCCGCGAACTGCTGTCGGCGGTGAAAAGCCCGAACGACACCACCTTCATCTCGGTGTGGGGCCCGAACCAGATCACCACGGTGGAAAACAGTTATAACAGCGTGCTGCCATCGGCCAACATCAAGTTCGACCTGCGCTCGGACATGCTGCTGCGCCTGGGCGCGTCCAAAACCGAGACCCGTCCCACGCTCAACCAGCTGGGGGTGGAAAACTGGTACGGCGGGCGCTTCGGCGACGTGCAGACCGGCGGCGGCAATCCCTACCTGAAGCCGATGCAGTCGAAGAACTTCGACGTCTCGTACGAGTGGTACCTGTCCAGGACCAACTACGTGAGCGCGGCCGTGTTCATGAAAAAAGTCTCGGACTTCCTCGAGACGACCATCGTCGATATGCGCATCCCGCAGTTCAACGAAATCGTCCACGACTCGCGCGTGCGCAACGGCCAGAAGGGCAAGATCAAGGGCGTGGAGATCGCCGGGCAGTACGCGTTCGACACCTCGGTCGGCTGGCTGCAGGGCTTTGGCGTATCCGCCAACTACACCTATGTCGATGCCAGCGCCCAGCGCGAAACCGATAACGTTGCCACGCCGTCGTGCGGCTATCCGGGCTTGTCGCCGCAGTCGTATAACGGCTCGGTGTTCTACGAGCGCGGCGACTTCCAGGCGCGCGTGAGCTACAACTGGCGCAACCACTTCTCGGTCGATTGCGGCGGCGGCAGCACCCAGGCCCGCAACCGTTCGGCCTACGGCCAGACCGACGCCAGCCTGCGCTACAACCTCACGCCCAACCTGGCGATCTACGCGGACGCAATCAACATCGCCAACTCGCGCACGCACGAGTACGCGGTCAACGAGAGTCAGTTCCTGACCCTGGAGGATGTGGGACGGCGGGTGAGTGTGGGGTTGCGGGCGGCGTTTTAAGCGTTGCCGGCGGGAGCGTCACGGCGGTGGTGACGTTCCTGTTTCCGGCAACGGGTTGGCGTCGATGCGAAACCTGCGCGTCCACTTGAACGGGCGCCAGACGGCGCTCGGGTCGGAGAAGAAGGGGAGGGCAAACGATGCTTGCGGCAGCAAGGTCAAGGTATAGACTAGGCCGCCGAAGAAGCGGAAGCGCACCGTGTCCGCTGCGGTCAGATCGAGATCCGAGAAGACGCCGGTGGAATACATCGCCACGATCAATGCCGAATCCAGCGTGTTAAGGTTCCGATCCAGCAGGACGATGCGCAAGCCTTCTTCGTACGGCACGTCATCGGTCATAAACAATAAAAGAAGATCACCCCACGCCAGCGCTGCTTCCAGCACGGCGCCATCGAGGACCTTGCCGGTTGGCTTGCCGGAAATCATCAGCTCGCTGGAAGGGACTTGTTCCGACGTTGTTGGCGTGATGGTGCGTAGCGCGTAGTGGTCAGATGGGGTGAGGTTCATGTGGTGCCTACCAGGCGTAGCTTGTGCCGAAGGCAGCCAATGCGCCGCCGACAAAAGCGCCCACTGTAACGCATACCGGAGCGGCCGGGCCGCAGGCCAGGCCTGCCAGCATCCCTCCTGCAACACCCCCTGCGATGCCGGCCCCGTTGACCGCCAATTCTTTCTTCGCTGCGGCGACCTTATTCCTTGCCGTTGCTATTTCATAGACAGACAGCGCGACCGCAATAAACACCACGCGACGGCTGACATGGGAAAGAGTTGCCATCGCGTGCGTGACGCGGGCGTTCGATGTGCCCGCCGAAATCACGATGCTGGCGTAAATTGCGTTTTGTTGAGTGCCGGTCAAGCGTGAGAAGACAGCACTGCTTCCGTGAGCCTTGGCGGTCTTGCTCGCCACCAGATGATTGAGGGGAATGCCATCTTTTTTCATGTACTCTGCGATGGCGCGTCCGACCGGCGTGCCGCGCGACCGTATGACTTCCATGATGGCATTGCGCGCCACCTGCGCTTCACGCGCCGCATCGGCCCAGCTGAGGCGATCGGCCAATGCCTCGGCATGCAAGCGGTCGGACATGCGCTTGATTTCCTTGGCATAGGCAGCGCGTGCGTGTGAGTCGATGGTCAGATGGGTGCCGACATTGGCGATTTGCGCCTCGAGGGACTCGATTGCGCTATCGAATAATGCCTCGTCATTGCTGGCTTGCGTGGTCGCCATATGAACGCTCCTGATGTAGAAAGGTCGGAGGCTTAGCGTATGGGGGATGATGATGCGGAGAATTGTTTTGTGACAACGGGGTTGGCGATTGTCCCCGATGCGATTACCATGTCCAACCCTGAAGTCAATCGCATCAACAAGAGAGGATGGTCGCATGACCTACGAAGAATACCTGGATGAGGTCACCACGCTGATCTTCGAAAAATTTGGCGTGGCCGAGGCTGCGGCTGTAAAACTGGTGGTGGCGGCGCAGGACAAGGAGTTTTTTGTCAGGCACGACGAGGACGAAAAATTGCGCACGGTCGAGCAGGCGCACCAGGATGCCAAGGCGATCTACGAAGCGTCGCAACTCGGTGTCAAGAAAGCTCCCAAGCGCTAAAAACCACCCCGCCCGGGTCAGTGGCGCAGGACGATGGTCACCAGCGTCACCGAATCGGCCAGCGCCTTGACCGCATGCGGCGCCCCGCCTTCGAGGTACAACATCTCGCCGCCGGTGAGTGTGGCGGTGGTGGCGCCCATGATGAAGGCGATCTGTCCGCTGAGGCACTGGAACGTGATCTCTCCCTTCACATGATGCTCCGGCATGTCTTTCCCTGTGGGCAGTACCAGCCTGATTAATTCGATCTGTTCCGTCTTGGTCAGTGCGATCGAGGAGAACTGCGTAATGTCTTCGTCGGCGCGCGTGAGCGCAATGACTTGACCGGACGTTGCATGTGCCAAGGCCATGATGTCTCCAATGCCAGGTGAGGGATGAGAATTCTAGCTCACCTGCCATAGTCCGTCATTGGCCGGCATGGCAACGTAAAATCCACGTGGTAGTGCTCGTCGTGCCGTATCCACGGCGTCGCCTTCATGAACGTCACCGACCTGCGCAGGTATTCGCCGCGCTTGGTCCGGTACAGCTGCGCCACCAGTTCCCTCTGAAAGATCACGCGGTTGATCGGCGCGCCGTGCTTTTTCGCCGCGATCGCCAACTGGTACACAGCTATTCGGCGACGGCTTCAAAATCGATCTGTACTGTCAATCCTTGCATTGGCTCAGGTTCGCATCGATCCATGCCGCCACGTCTGTCACCGGCAGGGCGCGAACGCTGTTGAACGTGGCAGCCTTGTCCCAGGCGACACCCCTGCCTTGCGCGAAGGCCGCACGATATTTACGCATCATGTTGTGCGGGTCGCGAGCCAGTTCGGCCATCAGATATTGCTCGCTCCACGCCGAACGGCTGAAGGGGCGGCGCAGCGATGCCTGCAGCTTGTCGGCAACTTCACCGTAAGTCACGGTGTCGCCGGCCAGGTACACGATCTCGTTGCGGATGCGCGGCGTAGCAAACAAGATCTCAGCCGTCAGCGTACCGATATCGTCGGGCGTGGTCAGCGTCACTGCCGTGTCGAGACTGCCGAGGGCGTGGACGGTGTCGTTGTGCAGGTCCACCACGCCGAATTCGGGTTCAAACAGATAGCTCATGAACATACCTGTCGAGATGATCACCCACTCGGTGTGGTGCTGACTGCGCAGCAGCTCGCGCACATCGAGCTGCGCATCGAAGATATCCTGTGGGCCGCCGCGTCCGATCACGTCGAAATCGACGCCGAATTGCCATGGGAAATACCTCGGGATCTGCGCTTGCAAGGCGGCGCGCGCCAGTTTCATGGGGGTGTCGATGCCCGCCGCATAGCCAGCGCAACCGACCACCGTGTCGTATTGTGCGAACACGGCGGCAAGTTCTTCAATCGAGCTGTTCACGAGATCGCCGATAACGATCTCGATCCCGAGATCGCGGATTTCGGCGATATCACGTTGCTTGGCTGGCGCAGACGATGCCACAGCACTCGCACGCAGCAGCACGCTGATCTTGATACCGGCCATGTCCTGGGACCGGTGCGCAAGACCGCGCAGCACCGGTAGGCCCAGTTCTCCCGCACCGAGCACGAGAATGTTTTGCGACATGGCGTCAGGATTTGACGCGTTCATGGTGAGCGATACTGGAAGTTGGCGATCTTGATCGGACATGATGATTTCTCCTGTAGATGTGATGCCTGCACTTTAACGAGTGCTCCCGCGCGGAAAAAGTAGCGGCAGCGGTTTTCATCATTCAGGAAATGCGAACAGTGTTGGTTTATAGTGCCGTTCTATCAATCGCTACCAGGACCCCACATGGATCGCGTACAAGCAATGCAGGTATTTCTGCGCGTGGCCGACAGCAGGAGTTTTGTCCGTGCCGCAGAGACCCTGGGCTTACCGGCATCATCGGTCACGGGCATCATCAAAAGGCTCGAAAAGCATTTGCAGATACGCCTGCTGCACCGTTCCACCAGGAACCTCAGCCTGACGCCGGAAGGCGAGCGTTACCTGGAACGCTGCCGCGAGATCCTCGACCTGATCGACGATACGGAATCGAGCCTGCAAGGCGAGGGCGGGCGCCCGCAGGGGCGGCTGCGCGTGGATATGCCGGGTGGTATCGCGCACGCGATGATCGTGTCGCAGCTGGCGCAATTCCAGCAGCGCTATCCCGATATCTACCTGATGATCGGCACCAACGACCGCCAGGTGGACCTGATACAGGAAGGTGTCGACTGCGTTATCCGTACCGGCCACCTGCATGATTCGACACTGGTCGCGCGCCGCTTGGGCGAGCTGCGCTGGATCACCTGTGCGGCGCGCAGCTACCTCGATGAGAAGGGTGTTCCGGAGCGGCTGGAGGATTTGCAGCGACACCGGGCAGTTCATTACTTTTCCAGCACCACGCGGCGTGGCAGCGAGCTCCATTTCGTCGAGAACGGCGAGCGCATCGCCGTTGCCGTGCCGGGGACGGTGGCAGTCAACCAAACCGGGCTGTATATCAAGCTGGGTCTTGACGGACTAGGCCTGATACAGCTGGCCGAGACGCTGGTATCGGACCATTTGCGCACGGGCGCATTGGTCGAGGTACTGGCCGACATGCGGCCGGCACCGGTGCCGGTATCGCTGGTCTATCCCCATCACCGCTTTCTCTCGCCGGCCATGCGGGCCTTTGCCGATTGGACTGCCGAGGTATTCAGTGATGCCTGCTGATGCAGCCCAAAACAAAAACGCCCACAAACCGAAGCTTGTGGGCGTTTTTGATGAATCTTGGTAGGCCGTGCGGGATTCGAACCTGCGACCAACGGATTAAAAGTCCGCTGCTCTACCAGCTGAGCTAACGACCCAAGGGTGCTTCGGTGGTAGGCCGTGCGGGATTCGAACCTGCGACCAACGGATTAAAAGTCCGCTGCTCTACCAGCTGAGCTAACGACCCCCGAAGAAGCGAGATTATAGGATGTTTCAACACATCCTGTCAAATGCCTGCCGGACAATTTATTTGTCCGACCGCCTCAAAGCAGGCGCTTACTTGCCGCCCAGGCGCTGCTTGGCCGTCACGGCTGCCTGCGAGTCCGGGAACTGCTTGATCAGGTCCTGCAAGGTCTTCTTGGCCGCCTTGTCTTTCAGCTCGGTCTGGCAGCTGGCGATGTTGAGCATGGCGTCCGGCGCTTTCGGGCTGTCTGCGTAGTTCTTCAGCACCACTTGCTGGGCCGCGATGGCGCTCTTGCAGTCGCGCTGGGCGTAGAACGAATTGCCGAGCCAGTACTGCGCGTTGGGCGTGTACACGGAAGCAGGGTACTGGCGCACGAAGGCGGCCAGGGCGTCGCCGGCGGCCTTATAGTCGCCGGCCTTGAACTGGGTCATGGCGGCGTCGTAGTTGCGCTCTTCGCTCGGATCGACCTGGGCGGTTTTGCCGTCCACGTTCACTTCGCGCGGCTCAAGTTTGCGCATGCGCGTGTCGAGGTCGGTGTACAGGTCGCGCTGGCGCTTCTGGGCCATCGATACTTCGTTGGCCAGCACTTCGATCTGGCCGCGCAGCTTGGCGATCTCCTGCATCGTGTTGTCGTTCTGATTGATCATGTCCAGCGTGCTGGACTTGTCGGACTTGGTTTCGAGGCGGGCGTTGGTTTCGACGCGCAGGGCTTCGACCTTGGCGCGCAGGTCCAGCAGGGCCTTGCGGGCTTCGTCGTCATCGAACAGGCCGGCATGGGCTTGCAGCGGCAGCCAGGTCATCGCAGCGAGCACGGCGGCGGAGACGCCGGATTTGGAGAGTTTCATCATGTCGGGCGCTTTCAACAAATCAAAATGGAAACGGGGCGATGCCTGGACTTGGGGACCAAGTCCGGGTACCGCCCCGTATTATGCCTGTGACCCGGCAAAAGAGAAATTACTTGTAAACGATGTCGGCGCGGCGGTTTTCAGCGCGTGCGGCTTCGTCGGTGCCGGCAGCTTTTGGCTTCTCTTTGCCCAGCGAGACGGCTTCGATTTGCGAATCCGACACGCCCAGGGTGGTCATGGCTTTACGCACGGCCTCGGCGCGTTTCAGGCCCAGGGCCAGGTTGTACTCGGAGCCGCCGCGGTCATCGGTGTTACCCTGGATCAGGATCTGGCGCGATTTGTTTTTCGCCAGGTAAGCCGAGTGGTTTTCCACCACTGGACGGCCATCGGCGCGCACGCTGTAGCTGTCATAGTCGAAATACACGCTGCGGTTGGCCAGCACGCCTTTTGGATCGTCCAGCGGGTCGAGCGACTTGGTTTCAACTGGCGCCACGGTGCGGGTGTCCGCTGGTGCCGTCGCCGGGCCGGTGGCTGGACGCTCCACCACTGGTGGCGGGGTGTTTTCCTTGATCGGGGTCGACGAGCAAGCCGACAGGATCGCTGCGGTGGTCAGGACGAGGGCTAAGCTGCTGATTTGACGCATGAGTTTCTCCTAGTAACGTTAGATTTTGATTGTTTTACTGCATGAACGGACCCCAGGTGGGCTCCTTGATGTTGCCCGCCTGAGTGGTCAGACGTTGCTTCACACGGCCATCCACCGAGACCACGGCCAGCGACTTGCGGCTGCCTGCCGTCGTGGCGTACATGATGTACTTGCCATTCGGCGCGAAGCTCGGCGATTCGTCGCTGGTCGTATCCGACAGGCGCGTTTCCTGGCCACTGCCCAGGTCGAGCACGTACAGCTGGAAGTTGCCGTCGCGGCGCGAGATATAGGCCAGGGTCTTGCCGTCCGACGAGACGCGCGGGCTGGTGTTGTAGGTGCCGGAGAAGGTCACGCGCTTGGCGTCGCCGCCGCTGGCGCTCATGCGATAAATTTGCGGGCCGCCGCTGCGGTCGCTGGTGAAGTAGATGCTCTGGCCGTCGGCCGACCATTGTGGCTCGGTATCGATGCCGCCGTTGCTGGTGACGCGGCGCAGGTTGCTGCCGTCGGCGTTCACCGTGTAGATCTCGTAGTTGCCGTCACGCGACAGCGCCACGGCCAGCTTGTTGCCGTCCGGTGCCCAGGCTGGCGCCGAGTTATTGCCTTTTTCATTGGCCACCACGGTGCGGGCGCGGGTGATCAGGTTCTGGATGTAGACGACCGGCTTTTTCTGCTCGAACGACACGTATGCGACCTTGGTGCCGTCCGGCGACCACGATGGCGAGATGATCGGCTCGTTGGAACGCAGCGCCAGTTGCTCGCCTTCGCCATCGGCGTCGGCAATCATCAGCATATTGCTGCGGCCTTCCTGCTTTACATACGAAATGCGGGTGGAAAACGCGCCGCGCACGCCGGTCAGCTTGAAGAACACGTCGTCGGCGATCAGGTGCGCGGACAGGCGCGTGAACTGGGCGGTCACCGCCTTGTCCAGGTTGGAGATTTGCGATTGCTTGACGGTGTCGTACAGTTTGTAGCGCACGTCGTAGCGGCCATCGGCCATGGCATTGACGGTGCCAACCACCAGCGCATCGGCGCCCTTGGCTTTCCAGCCGCTGTAGTCGACGTTGTTGACGTCGCTGATCACACCGGCGTCAATGATTTTAAAGGCGCCGCTGCGCTCGAGGTCGGCCTTGATGATGGCCGACACCATGTGCGGTGCCACGCCTTCGTTGGCGAAGCCGGCTACGGCGACGGGGATCTGGTTGCTGCCGGCGCCCGAAATCTCGATGCGCATCTGCGCCTGGGCGCTGCCCATGGTGGCCGCGATGGTCAGGCCGGCGTAGAGAATGATGTGTTTAAATTTGGTTTGCATTAGTGCATATCCTTCATGTTGAAGTTCAGTTCCAGTTCGCGCTCTACCGTACCATCTTTTTTCTTCGGGAGCGGTGACGATTTGGCAATTGCGTTCTCGATCGCACTGTCGTACGCAGGTGAGGCGCTGCCCTTGATCTTGCGAACGCCAATAATTTCACCGGTTGGCAACTGGGTGATCTTGTAGGTTGCCGTCAGCGTATCGTCGGTGCCGCCATAGACCAGGTTGTTCTTGACCTTGGTACGGATCGCTGCCGCGTAGCCGCCATCAACCTTGCCGCCAGTCGATTGAGCAGCCGTGCCGGTGGAACCCTTCGATGCAGATCCGGTAATCCGGCTCATTTCCGCAGCAAACGCTTTTTCCTTGGCGGCCTTGTCAGCCTTGTCGGCCTTTTCCTTGGCCAGTTTCTCGGCTGCGGCCTTTTTCTTGGCTTGCTCGGCGGCGAGTTTCTTCTCTTTCTCTTCCTGTTCTTTTTCTTCCTCTTCCCGGGCTTTTTGCTCGGCGAGTTTTTTCTGCTCAAGCTTCTTCTTGGCGTCGAGCTTGGCCTGCTTCTCGTCCGCCTCTTTCTTCAGCTGAGCTTCCTTGAGTTCCTTGGCCTCGGCGATCTTATTCTCTTCCTCGAGCTTTTTCTTCTTTTCTTTCAGGCGTTCGAGGGCGATGTCGGGTGCTTTGGGCGCAGGTGGCACTTCCACCGGCGGTGGTGGTGGAGCTTTGACCACGGGCGGCGGCATGGGTTCAGGCTCCGGCGCCGGTTCTGGATCAGGTTCCGGTTGGGGTTCCGGCGGGGCGGCGGGGGCGGCGTCCTGCACCGTCATGTCCCAGATTTCTGCCTGGACTTCGGTCGGTTCGGTGTTCTGCCAGCTCACGCCCACCCACAGGAACAGCAACAGCACCGCGTGCACCGATACGGCAAGTATCGTTGCGCGCCAGCCATTGTGTTGTCGCGGCACCTTGTACGGGCCGCCTGCGGTAGGGGGATTCATCTATTCAACGTTCTTATTGAGTGGCCAAACCCACGCGGGTAATGCCCATTTTCTTTGCTTCCGAGATCAGCTGGATCACGTCATCGTACTTGCTTTCCTTGTCGCCCGAGATCAGCACAGGGTAGTCGGGATGCGCCTCGTGCAAGGTGCGCAGTTTTTTCACCAGCGCATCGCGGCTTGGCGCCGTCTCTGGCGCGTCCGCATCCTTGCCCTTGACGCCGATCGACAGCGCGCCGTTCGGCTTGATGACGATCTGCACGTAGTCGCTGGGCGGCTTGGTCGATTTTTCCGCGTGCGGCAAGTCCACCACCGAAGCGTCGTTGGCCGATGGCATGACCATGAAAATGATCAGCAGGCACAACATCACGTCGATGTACGGCACGACGTTGATTTCGGACTTGAGCTTGCGGCCACGGCCACCGCGCATGCTGCTGTTAAAAGAAGAACCCATGATCGCTCTGCCTTATCAAATGCCCGCGCTTAGCGCGACTGGCGTTGCAGGATGTTGGAGAACTCTTCGACAAAGCTCTCGAAGCGGATCGCCAGGCGATCGATATCGTGCGAGAAACGGTTGTAAGCCACCACCGCAGGAATCGCCGCGAACAGGCCGATGGCGGTGGCGATCAGTGCTTCGGCAATGCCGGGCGCAACCGCTGCCAGCGTGGCTTGCTGCACATTGGCCAGGCCACGGAACGCGTTCATGATGCCCCACACGGTACCGAGCAGGCCGATGTACGGCGACACCGAGCCGACCGAGGCCAGGAAGGCCAGGTGCGATTCGAGCACGTCCATCTCGCGCTGGAAGGCCGCGCGCATGGCGCGGCGGGCGCCGTCCAGGATGGCGCCGTGGTCCATGCTTTCACGGCTGGCGGCGTAGGCAGCCTTGCTCTTGATGAATTCGCCCATGCCGGCCTCGAAGATGCGGGCCAGCGGGCCGCTGCCGGCGCGGTCCTTGCCGGCGTTCTGGTGCAATGCGTGCAGGTTGCCGCCGGCCCAGAAGGTCTTTTCGAATTCCACGGTCTGGCGGCGCGCGGAACGGACCGCGAACAATTTGCTGAAGATGTACGTCCAGCTGACCAGCGAGATAATGAGCAACAACGCCATGATCAACTGCACGATCAGGTGGGCATTGGTGATGAGGGAGATGAAAGAGAGGTCTTGGGTGACGTTCATTGTTTATCAGTCTGATCAGTCGGAGATTACGTAGTGACGCATTTTTTCGGCCACGGCGGATGGTATGGCGCGCAAGCGCATGGCGGTATCGACGCAGGCGATGGTGACCTGGGCCGAATTCAACAATTGCTCGCCACACCATGCTTGCTGCTGGAATGCAACCGATGCACGGCCTAGCTTTTGGATGCCAAGTGTTAATTTTATTACGTCGTCAAGCTTTGCAGGCGCATGATACTCCGAGGTCACACTTTTGACGACGAACAACACGTCATGTTCCTGCTGCAATGCGTGCTGGTTCACATTGAGGTGGCGCAGCCATTCGGTACGGGCCCGCTCGAAGAATTTCAGGTAGTTGGCGTAATAGACGATCCCGCCGGCGTCGGTGTCTTCGTAATAGACCCGGACATTCCAGTCGAACTGTGCTGGCATGTTGTATTGAGTGCAAATAAGATTGAGCAACATTCTACGCGAATTTATTGCGCTGGTTGAAGGAAGGACGGGCCAATTGCGTCCTTCCCCTGCAAAATTCAGCGTAAATTAAGTTTCACCACCCATTTATCACGGCCGTGATCAGAGCGTACGCTTGATATTGAGCGGACCGTAACCCTGGCAGGTCGGCATCATCTCGATCCGGTTGATATTGATATGCGCGGGCAGGGTGGCAATCCAGTACGCGGTGTTGGCGATATCGTCGGCGGTCAGCGGCGTGGTGCCTTCGTACACCTTGGCGGCGGCCTCGTCGTTGCCCTTCATACGCACGTTGGAAAACTCGGTGCCGCCGCACAGGCCGGGCGCCAGGTTGGTGGCGCGCACGCCGGTGCCCACCAGGTCGGCACGCAGGTTGAGCGTGAACTGCTCGACGAAAGCCTTGGTTGCGCCATAGACGTTGCCGCCCGGATAAGGCGTATCGCCGGCAACCGAGCCGATATTGATGATGGTGCCGCTGCCGCGTTTGACCATGTCCGGCAGGATAGCGCGCGTCATGGCAACCAGGCCGCTGACGTTGGTGGCGATCATGGTGTCCCAGTCGTCCAGCGACGATTCGTGGGCCGGCGTGACGCCCAGAGCGAGGCCGGCGTTATTGACCAGCACATCGATCTGGCGCCAGGCTTCCGGCAAACCGGCCAGCACGGCAGTAATCGACGCGCGGTCGGTCACATCGAGCACGACCGGCAGGGCAGCGTCGCCCAGTTCAGCGGCCAGGGCCTGCAGGCGGTCGGCGCGGCGGCCGGCGATCAGGACTTTATGGCCGTTTTGAACGAAGATGCGGGCCATGGCAGCGCCGAAGCCGGCGGAGGCGCCAGTGATGAAGACGATCATGAGGTTTCCTAGAGTGAGTGACAGGGTGGCAAAATTGTAGCTGAAATGCCCAATGTTGCCCGGCGATGCCGCGAAATGCCGATGTTGCAAATTAGATCAGCCCGGCTTTCTCGCAAATTTGCTCAAATCTGGCGCATAAATTACAATCCCGGTTCCATTACGTCTCACGTAACTGGCGAAAAGCTGCGGTCAGCCCCAAAATGGTGCGCTGGTCTGTCGGCGAAAGATGGACATCCATCGGGAAACGTGAGATTTCAACAGCCGTTCGCCTGGGCAGCCCATCGATGGAATGCACGAAAGAGGCTGCCTGTCCGCTTTGGCTTCCCTCATTCGATCCAACCTGCCAGCAACAACGTTACTCATTATTGGAGTTTTTTCATGTTCGCAAAAGATCACACCCTCGCCAGCGTTGACCCGGAACTGTTCGGCGCCATCCAGAACGAAAACACCCGCCAGCACGACCACATCGAACTGATCGCGTCCGAGAACTACACCTCGCCAGCCGTCATGGAAGCCCAAGGCTCCCAGCTGACCAATAAATACGCCGAAGGCTACCCAGGCAAACGCTACTACGGCGGTTGCGAATACGTGGACGTCGTCGAGCAACTGGCGATCGACCGCGTAAAACAACTGTTCGGCGCGGAAGCGGCCAACGTCCAGCCGAACTCCGGCTCGCAAGCGAACCAGGGCGTGTTCTTTGCCGTCCTGAAACCAGGCGACACCATCATGGGCATGTCGCTGGCCGAAGGCGGCCACCTGACCCACGGCATGCCATTGAACATGTCCGGCAAATGGTTCAACGTGGTGTCGTACGGCCTGACCGCTGAAGAGGACATCGACTACGACGCGATGGAAGCGCTGGCCAAGGAACACAAGCCCAAGCTGATCATCGCCGGCGCGTCAGCCTTCTCGAAAAAGATCGACTTCGAACGTTTTGCAGCCGTTGCCAAGGCAGTGGGCGCTTACTTCATGGTCGATATGGCCCACTACGCCGGCCTGATCGCTGCCGGCCTGTACCCAAACCCGGTGCCACACGCCGACTTCGTCACCTCGACCACGCACAAATCGCTGCGCGGCCCGCGCGGCGGCATCATCCTGATGAAGGCAGAGCACGAGAAAATCATCAACTCGGCCATCTTCCCCGGCATCCAGGGCGGCCCGCTGATGCACGTCATCGCCGGCAAGGCAGTGGCATTCAAGGAAGCACTGACGCCTGAATTCAAGGCTTACCAGCAACAAGTGGTGATCAACGCCGACGTGCTGGCCAAGACCCTGATCAAGCGCGGTCTGCGTATCGTTTCGGGCGGCACCGAGTCGCACGTGATGCTGGTGGACCTGCGTCCGAAGAATCTGACCGGCAAGGAAGCCGAAGCGATCCTGGGCACCGCCCACATCACCACCAACAAGAACGGCATCCCGAACGATCCGCAGAAACCGTTCGTGACCTCGGGCATCCGCCTCGGTTCGCCAGCGATGACCACCCGTGGTTTCAAGGAAGCCGAAGCGGAAGAAGTGGGCAACCTGATCGCCGACGTGCTGGACAACCCGCACGACGCCGCCACCATCGAGCGTGTAAAAGCTGCTGTTAAAGTGTTGGCCGACAAGTACCCGGTCTACGCCAAGTAATCCCCTGGCGCGCCGGCGGTCACCACCGGCGCGCCGTTTCAATATTCAGTGGCTCATATGAAATGTCCGTTCTGCCAGCATGACGATACCCAGGTTCTCGATACGCGTGTATCCGAGGAAGGGGATGCCATCCGCCGTCGCCGTCGCTGCACGAAATGTGATAAACGATTTACCACGTACGAACGCATCGAACTGGTGATGCCGGCCGTGGTCAAGAAGAACGGCAGCCGTACCGAATACTCGGCGGAAAAATTGCGTGGCAGCCTGTCGCTGGCCTTGCGCAAACGCCCCGTGGCGGCGCCCGCCGTCGATGCGGCGGTCTCGTCCATCAAAGAAAAACTGCTCACCAGCGGCCTGCGCGAAGTCGATACCGGTTACATCGGCGAACTGGTCATGCAGGAATTGCAGCGCCTCGATACCGTGGCCTACATCCGTTTTGCTTCCGTCTACAAAAACTTCGAAGATCTGGCCGAGTTCCAGAATGCGATTGCGGAAGTGGGTGAGGAAAGCAAGCCGCGCAAGACCGAGTGAGCGCCTGACCAGGCATCCCCTGCTGCGTTGCAGCTTTTGCGCCGTACATTCGTACTATCTTCGTCGCTGCGTCTTGCGCTGAGGGTTGCGTCAGGCACGCCTAGTCGCCGCCACCACCGCAACCTCCGCCACCGCAGCCGCTGCTATCGCCGCCGCTGTCTCCACCGCCATCGCTGTCGCTGCTGTCGCCGCTCCCGGTGCCTGAGCCGCTGTCGCCACCGCCCAGGTGGGCACCGCAGTAGGTATCGCCTCCACCACCACCGCCTTGCTGACCCTTGCGCGCGACACCGTCGCAATCGGGTACGTACACGAAGCCGTTCGGGATGGCCAGCTTGCTGTCGAGCGCAAACAGCAACGGCAGCCGCGACGGATGGCGCGGATCGATATTTTCCTCGGCGCAGGCCAGGCGCCAGGTGCGCCGGATGCCGTCGTTGCCACGGTGGCGCTGGTCGAGCGCGATGGCCGGGGTGTGGTGCAGGGTGCCGCCGAACGCCTTGCGGCAAAACTGTTCGTAAGCCCGGGTGTAGAGGATGAATTCGTGCCACAGGTCGTCCACCACCTGCGACGGCATCGACACAAACTGCCCGCCACTTTTCAGGTGTACCAGGAAGAACTGGCGCAGTCCCTGTGCCACCAGCTGGCAATCCTTGGGCGTCAGTTGCGGATGATGAACTTGCAGTGCTTCGAACAATCCTTTCGGCAGCAGAAACTCGCGGATGGTGGCCTCGCGCCGGGTGCGGCGCTGGCGCTGCCAGACAAAACCACCACCGCAAGCCAGGCAAGTACCGGCAACGGCAAGCAGAATACTCATAATTGGCCCCGATCACATGGTGGACCATGATTGCTTAAAAGTTAACCGAATGCAAGCGCCTGATCTTACTTCACCGCGTCACTGTCGTGTTCGCCAATTGTTGTCAACCGCCCGAACACAAGCGCACGCTTGATCCATCTCAGATCTCAGCCATAAAGCACTGCTAACGTCGAACTCTGTCCTCGTCATGTAGCGGAGGTTGGCCGTGCGCTCAGGTACAAAGTTGTGGTCGGTTAGGGGCTTCACCCTGCTCGAGGTGCTGATTGCCGTGTTCGTACTGGCGGTGGGCATCGTCGGTGGCGTGTCGATGCAACTGGCGGCCATGCGCGCGCGGCACCAGAGCGCCTTGCTGGCGCAGGCATCATTGCTGGCGACCAGTATGGCCGAACGCCTGCGCGCCAACCCGTCGCAGATGCAATTGCCCGACGGTGCCAATCCCTACCTGACGCTTGACTACGATGTGCTCGACCAGCCACCACCCGCGCCGCCGGCCGTGCTGTGCTACGCCGATGCCTGCAACGCGGCGCAACTGGCCTGGTTCGATCTCTACGAAATCAAGACCGCCCTGCGCACGCACCTGCCCAGCGGCCGCGTGGTGATCTGCCGCGACACCGGCCTGTGGAGCGGTGGCACCTTGCTGTGGCCTTGCAGTGGCGGGGCCGGTGCACCGCTGGTGATCAAGGTAGGCTGGCGCGGCAAACGCGCCGACGGTACGCCGCAAGTCGATCGCACCGGCCAGCACGTGCCGGGCGTGGCGCTGCCGGTCGGAGCATTGTGATGAAGCGCCCGCGCCAACATGGCGGCTATCGGTGCACGTCGATAAGGCGCACGCGACAGCAAGGCAGGTATCGCAGCACATTGATGAAGCTTACGCACCGACAAGGCCGTTATCCGAGCACGTTAATGAAGTGCACGCGCAAACAGGGCGGGTATCGGCGTACGTTAACGAGGCGTGGGCGTGAACAGGGCCTGTCTCATAGCAGGTTCATAAAGCTCACGCGCCAGGACGGCTGGAGCCTGGTTGAGTTGCTGGTTGCCGCCGGCCTGGGGCTGTTGTTGACCTTGTTGGCTGGCAGCCTGCTGCTGGCGTCGGCCGGCAACTATCGCCATCACGCCGAAAGCGCCTGGCTCGACGATGGCGGCCGTTATGCGCTCGAGATCATGGCGCAGTCGGTGCGGCAGGGCGCTTACGTCAACTGGGACAGCATGGCCGCGCCGGTATCCATCGCCGACGATGCACCGACGTTGATCAGCGGTTGGGATGCGCACAGCTTGGGCAAAGCCAGTTATGGCATCGGTACGCCGCTGCCAGCCGTGGCCAACGGCAGCGATGTGCTGGCTGTGCGCTTTGCCGGTCACGGTCAGGGCACCAGCGGCGATGGCTCGAGCATCAACTGCGGCGGCTTCGGCGTGGCGGCGCCCGATGATGGTGACGAGCTCGGCTGGAGCATCTTCTATGTCGCACTGGGCGAGGGCGGCGACGGCGAATTGCGCTGCAAATATCTGGGCAATGGCAACTGGGGCGCGGACGCCATCGTGCGCGGCGTCGAATCGTTCCAGGTGCTATACGGCCTGGACACCGACCAGCCCGCCGACGGTGTCCCCAACCGCTATCTGAACGCTACTGCCATCCGCGCCCTCGACAACGCGCTGGCGCCAGCAGGTGCCACGCCAGAAGAACAACAGCGCGACCTGCAGCGGCGCAGCCACTGGAAACGCGTTTGCACCGTCAAGCTGGCCTTGCTGCTGCATGGCGACGGCAACACCCGCAGTGACACCCGCGCCATGCAATTCGACCTGTTCGGGCCGGCATATGCAGACGGCTACAGCCAGGACCTGGGCACGCGCATCATGGAAGTGCAGATCTCGGCGACGGAACGATGGCGGGCGCGGCGCCTGGTAGGCGTGACGGTCATGCTACGCAACAAGAGCGGGTGACACCATGTTCACGGCCATGCGTACGCAACGCGGAGTAACGGTGGTGGTGTGCCTGGTCATGATGTTGCTGGTCATGCTGCTTGGCGCGTCGGCTGCGCGCCTGGGGTTGCAGGGGGAGCAGGCCGCGCGTGGCGAGCGCGACCGCGAAATTGCCTTCCAGGCGGCGGAGGATGCCCTGGCGGACGCGGAACGCGCTATTCGGAACGGCAGTGCCGTGGTGGCTGATGACGCATGCGCCGCCGATCCCGCCTGGCAGCGCGCCGACCTCGGCGGCGACGAGAGCGGCGCCTGCACCGTCGAATACGGTGAGGGAACCGGCGCGACGATGAAGACCGGCATAGGCTTTCTACCGTTCAAAAAGCCGCGCTACTTGATCGAAAGCCTGGAATGCCACGAACCCGGCACCGACGCAACCGATCCGCAGACTTGCTACCGCGTGACGGCGATCGGCTTCGGCCCGAAGCCGGGCGTGGAAGTGGTGTTGCAGAGTGTGTACATACCTGAGTGAGGGAAAAAATGAGTACGCAGATGGTTGGGTTGACGATGACGCCGGGGCGGTGGCCAAGATTCATCGAGTACTCCATTTGCCTCCGATGGCTAAGGTACATCGGGCGCGCCATTTGCCCGATGTGCCTGACGTACGCCGAGGGTCTTGCGTGCGTTGAGTGCGGCAGGTGCATCAGCCGCATGAGAGGCCTCGCTCGCCACGGGCGCCAGACCGACCTCAAGTGTTGCAAGCGGCTGATTTACTGCCTGATTGCGTGTGTAAACTGGGGCGTGAGCAACGTTGCCCTGTCGGCGCCGCCGGTTCTGGCGATCGCCAGCGAGCCGCTGGCTTCGTCATGCCGCCAAGACAGTGCGGGACAACTTGAGGGCCCCGCGCTGGTGCGCGTTCCGACCAGGCCTGACCAGGCCGGCACCTTGTACCAGTCAGCGATGCAGACGGCCGACTGGTCCGGCAGCTTCATCCGCTATGCGATGGCGCCCGGTACCGGCGGCTTGTCGCAAGCGAAGCAGGCCGTATGGGATGCTGGCGCACTGCTCACCGGCAGCGCCATCCGCGCCGCATCGCCGCCGCCGGAGCGGCGAAATCTTCACACTGCCATCGTCCAGGCCGATGGCACGCTGGTCATGGTGCCGTTCGCGTGGGAAGCCCTGTCGCCCGAGCAGCGCGCCCAGCTCGACCCCGCCAGCGACGGCAGCGGCCCGCAGCGCCTGGCCTGGCTGCGCGGTGAGCGCAGCCGGGAGGGCGCGCTGTTCCGCACGCGTAATAGCATTCTGGGCAACTCGGTCCACAGCACGCCGGTGTACGTGGGCCAGCCGTCACAGGCGCTGGCGCCGGCGCGACCGGACATGCTTTATCTTGGCGCCAACGATGGCATGCTGCACGCCTTCAATGCTGCCGATGGCACCGAGCTGTTTGCCTATGTGCCTGCTGCGCTGTTCGGCGCGTTGCACCGACTGGCCGATAAGGATTATGTACACCGCGCTTACGTCGATGGTCCGGCCCAGGCTGCGGATGTGATGATCGCAGGGAGCACGCACACGGTACTGGTGTCCGGTATGGGCGGCGGCGCGCAAGGCGTGTTCGCGCTCGATATCACCGATCCCGCCCGGTTTGCAGAACAGGGCGGCGTGCTGTGGGAATTCACCGATCGCCACGATGCCAACATCGGCAACGTCACCAGCGCACCGCAACTGGCCAAGCTGCGCGTGGGCACCCACGGCGGCGCACCGGTCTATCGCTATTTTGCAGTCGTCGCCAGCGGCTTGAACAACTACGCTGCAGACGGCAACGCCAGCCCTTCCGGCGACGGCGCCTTGTTCCTGCTGGCGCTGGACAAGCCGCGCAATGCGCCCTGGCGGCTCAACGACAATTACTACCGCTTGCGCACCCCGATCGCGGACGCCACCTTGCCAAATGCCTTGCATGCGCCGGCGCTGGTGAACGACCGCCAGGGCGCCGCCCGCTACGCGTACGCCGGCGACCTGCAAGGCAATCTGTGGCGCTTCGACTTGACGGCCGGTCCATTGTTGAGCCTCGCGGGGCAGGCCGGTCAGGCTGCTCGGACGGGGCAAACGGGGCAGGCGGCTCAGACGGTTCTGACGGGGCATACGGGGCAGGTGGCTCAGACGGTTTGGATGAGGCAGACGGGGCAGGTGGCTCAAACAGTTCGGACGGGGCAGATGGGGCAGGTGATTCAGACGGTGCGGACGGGGCAGATGGGGCAGATGGGGCAGATGGCGCAGATCGTTCAGACGGTTCAGACAGTACAGGCGCAACCGCTAGCGGACAACGCGTCGCTATCACCGCTGTTTGTTGCGCGCGATGCCAGCGGCCGGCGCCAGCCCATCGCGCAGCAGCCGCAAGTGGCCTACGCCAACGATGGCGGTTACTTCTTACTTTTCGGCACCGGCAAGCTGATCGAACAGGCCGACCGCGATCCAGCCCGCTTCGCGCCGCAAACCTATTACGCCATCCGCGACAGCCTGCGCACGCCGCCCGAACTTGTCACCGGCCGGCGCCAGCTTACGCGGCGCGAGCTCAAAGGTGACCCGGCGAGCGAACGCCTGGCCATCGAAGGCGAAGCGATGGCCCCAGACAGCATGGGCTGGTATATGGACTTGCTGGCATCGTCCACCACCGGCGAACGGAACCTCGACAGTGGCGTACTGGTGAACGGTGCGCTGGCATTTAATACCGTGCTTCCCACTAACGAGGGAGGGCAGCCCGGCCAGCCCGGGCAATCGGGCCAGCCGGGCACACCTGCCACCCCTGCCACCCCGGGGACGCCGACCACGCCAGCCACGCCGACCACACCGGGCAATCCCGGCGCATCGTGCTCGCCCGCGCACAGCCGAACTTACGTGCTCAACGTGCTGACCGGCCTGGCGCTCGGCCAAAGCGTTACCGCCAGATTGCCGCCCACACCGGAAGCGCCGCCGCCTGTCGTGGCCGAACGCACCACACGATACGTGCCCCGGCCGCTGTTGCTGCCCGTTCCGCCCATCAAGCCCATCGCGCCGCGTGAACCCACGGGCCGGGTGAACCTAACGCAGGATTTCGCCATCGGCGCACCTGCCCCACACGGCGAGCAGGTGGTGGGCACGGTCAACACCCGCAAACGCGCCGGCCGCCTTAGCTGGCGCGAGGTAGCAAACTGGCGCCAGTTGCACCAGGCATACCAGGAGCCTCAAGCGAACCAGGCGAACCCGGCGAACCAGGCGAACCCGGCGAACCCGGCGAACCAGGCGAACCAGGCGCCCCAAGCGAACCAACCGAACCAACCGAACCAGGCGAACCAGGCGAACCAGGCGAACCAGGCGAACCAACCGAACCAAGCGAACCAACCGAACCAAGCGAACCAGGCGAAACAGGCGAAACAGGCGAAACAGGCGAAACAGACGGATTACGCGAAGCAGGCGCACCAAGTGTACCGAGTGAATCAGGCCCACCAAGCGGACCGGGCGGTGCCATGAACACACCGCGCGGATTTTCCATGATCGAACTGCTGGTCGTATGCGTCATCGCCATGTTGCTGGCGGCAGTTGCCGCGCCGGTGTGGAACGATCACCTGGTGCGCACCCGCCGCCACGAGGCGCAAGCCACCATGCAGCGCTTGATGTTGCAGCAGGAACGCTACTTCACCCAGCACGGCAGCTATCTCGCCTTTGGCGCCGCAGTTCAGGGCGATGACCCCGAACAGCGCCAGTTCCAGTGGTGGAGCGGCGCCACCGCACCGGCCAGCGGCTACGAAATCGAAGGGAAAGCCTGCGATGGTCATACGCTGGACGCGTGCGTGCAACTGGTCGCCACACCGGGCACGCAGCGTGTGGATGCCCGCTTTCGCGACGCCGACTGTGGCCAACTGCTCCTGACCAGCAGCGGCCTGCGTCAGGCAGACGGCCCACAGGCCAGTTGCTGGCGTTGATGAACGGTGCACCCCATGCGACCTTCGACCCCCTATGGCGTAACCCTGGTGGAGTTATTGCTGGTACTGGCCCTGGCCGGCATCCTGCTCGCCGTCGCTGCGCCCGCTTATCAGCAGACGATGCAGCGCCAGCAGTTGCGCGCTGCCGTCACCGACCTGGTGGCTGCGATCGATCTCACCCGTTCGCAGGCGATCGCGCGCGGGAGCATGGTCATGCTGGCGCCGCTCGATCCCGGCGGCATCGACTGGCGCGGTGGCTGGATCGTTTTTGTCGATGCCAACGACAACCGCCGGCCCGATGCCGGCGAGACCGAGATTTTCCAGCGCGGCCCGCTACCTGCTGGCCTGCGGGTGGGCATTTCGTTCTCTTCCAAAGCGCCGCCAGCCTACGTTGCTTATAATGGCGCAGGACGCAGCTGCAGCGCGAGTAACAGCCTGGCCGCCCGCTGGGGCACGCTGTCGCTGGCGCTGGGCGACAATGCCCGCAACATCAAGATCAATATGCTGGGCCGGCTGCGCGTGTGCGATCCGGCCGTGGAGGCTGCCTGCACGGGCGCATTAGATTAAGGACATAGTGAGAATCCACAACGATACCGAGGGCATGACCCTGGCCCTGGCCTGGGCCGAGCGCGGCCTGTACACCACGTCGCCCAATCCGCACATTGGTTGCGTGATCGTGCGCGACGGCGCAGTGATCGGCGCCGGCGTTACCCAGCAGGTAGGCGGCGATCACGCGGAAATCCAGGCATTGAAAGACGCCCAGGCCCGTGGCCATGACGTGCGCGGCGCCACGGCGTACGTTACGCTCGAGCCGTGCAGCCACCACGGCCGCACGCCGCCGTGCGCCGACGCGCTGGTGCGCGCCGGCCTGGCCCGCGTGGTGGCGGCCATGGAAGACCCCAATCCGCTGGTGGCAGGACAGGGCATGGCCAAGCTGGCCGCAGCCGGTATTGCGGTGAGCAGCGGTTTGCTGGCCGAGCAGGCCTATGAATTGAATATCGGCTTTTTCTCGCGCATGACGCGTGGCCTGCCGTGGGTGCGCATGAAAACCGCTGCCAGCCTCGATGGCATGACCGCGCTGCACAATGGCGCCAGCCAGTGGATCACCGGCGAGCGTGCCCGCGCCGACGGCCACGCCTGGCGTGCGCGTGCCTGCGCCATCCTGACCGGCATCGGTACTGTCAAGGCCGACGATCCGCAGTTGAACGTGCGCGGCATCGACACGCCGCGCCAGCCGATTCGCATCGTCATCGACAGCCGCCTTGAAATCGACCCGGCCGCCAAGATATTGCAAGGAGGCGGCACCTGGATCGTGGCCGCCGTGCGCGACCCGGAAAAGGGCGCGGCCTTGCGCGCGCTGGGCAACGAAGTGATCCTGCTGCCCAATGCGTCCGGCAAAGTCGATCTGCCCGAGCTGATGCGCGAGCTGGGCCGGCGCCAGATCAATGAATTGCATGTCGAAGCAGGCAGCAAGCTCAATGGCTCCCTGATCCGCGAAGGCTGTGTCGACGAGTTGCTGGTGTACCTGGCGCCGATGTTGCTGGGCGATGCGCAAGGCATGTTCGCGCTGCCGGCGCTCACGCATTTGTCGCAAAAACAGTCGTTGAAATTCCACGAAGTAAAGCAGATCGGCGCCGATGTGCGGCTGCTGGCCCGTTTTAATCGTTCCTCCACCCCTACTTGAGAACTCTTATGTTTACTGGAATCGTTGCCGCAGTCGGTAAAATCGCCTCGGTCACCCCGCTCGAAGGCGGCTCGTTCGCAGGCGTGCGCCTGGACATTCATGCCGGCGGCCTGCCGCTGGCCGACGTTGCGCTCGGCGACTCGATCGCCATCAACGGCGCCTGCATGACGGTGGTGGAAAAGGATGAATCGAGCTTCCGCGTCGATGTCTCGCGCGAAAGCCTCAACTGCACCGTCGGCCTCGACACGCTCACCGAAGTCAACCTGGAAAAGGCGCTGACTCTGAACGAGCGCCTGGGCGGCCACCTGGTGTCCGGCCACGTCGATGGCCTGGGCGTGGTGCGCAAGTTCGAGCCGGTGGGCGAATCGTGGGAACTGGTGGTCGAAGCCGAGCACGAGCTGGCCAAGTTCCTGGCCTTCAAAGGCTCGATCGTGGTCAACGGCGTGTCGCTGACCGTCAACCGCGTGACCGACATCGGCACCGGCGCCGACCTGGTGTGCCAGTTCTCGATCAACCTGATCCCGCACACGATCGCCATGACCACCTTGAAGCACCTGGTGGTGGGCGTGCAGGTCAACCTCGAGATCGACCTGATCGCGCGTTACGTGGAACGCATGGTATCGGTGGGTGCTGCCACCCGCTAACTACGGGTTGTTCCGATAAGCCCATTTCATCACCAGTACCGAGCACGCCAGCAGCAGCGTGATGCCGTTGTTGATGGCGATGGGCCATGCCTCGATGGTTACGCCGTAGATCAACCACAGCAGCACGCCGAAGCAGAACACGCAGTACATGCCGGTGGAAACGCCGGCAGCGGATTTGCGGCGCCAGATCAAGAGTACTTGCGGGATGAAGGCGACGGTCGTGCAAAAAGCGGCAATCAGGCCCAGCAGGGTAGAGTCAAAATGCATGGTTTTTCCTTTTGGATTAATAAGTCAACTTGATTTATTAATTAAAGGAAAACTATACTACAAAATCTCCGGCAACCTGTTCCGCTATCCCCATGTTATCGAACCTGCGTGCGCTTGGCCCCAACGAACGGCTCATGCTGCATCATCTGCGGCGTCTTGGCAGCCTGGCCAAGGCCGACCTGGCGCGCGCGACTGAACTCAGCAGCCAGAGCGCCTCGGTCATCATCAACCGGCTGCTCGACGAAAAACTGGTGCGCAAGCTCGAGGCGGTGCGCGGCAGGGTGGGGCAGCCGTCGCAGCCGATCGCGCTCAACCCCGACGGCGCCTACGCGATCGGCATCCATATCGGCCGGCGCAGCTTGGAAGTGATGCTGCTTGACCTGACTGGCCAAGCGCGCTTTCGCGCCGAGGTGGTCTATCCGCACCCCGAAGTAGATGCAGTGTTTGCTGCCATCGCCAGTCAAATCGATGTCATTGTTGCCCAACTTGGCGCGAGCGGGGCGGCGCGGTTGTGCGGCATTGGAGTCGCTGCGCCGCTGGCGCTGGGCACCTGGCACCAGTTGCTGGGGCAGATGCCAGAACAGGCCAGGCAGTGGGCCAATGTTGATATCCGCGCCCGTTTGCAGGCGATGACGACGCTGCCGGTAGTTTTCGCCAAAGATACCGCCGCTGCCTGTGTGGCCGAACTGCTGGCCGGGCGCGGTCGCGATTTGCCTGATTATCTGTATGTGTATCTCGACGCCCTGGCTGGCGGAAGCCTGGTGTTGGGCGGTCGGCCCCACGGCGGTGCGCATGGCAACGCCGGTGCCCTCGGCTCCATGCCGCTGCGGTCAGCCGCCGGTGAACGAGGTGTATCAAGCGGATCAAGCGGATCTAGCGGAACAAGCGGAATTAGCGGAATTAGCGGAACTAGCGGAACTAGCGGAACTAGCGGAACAAGTGGGCTTGACCGGCCAAGCGGATCAAGCGGATCAAACGGGGCGGGCATACAGAGGGGGGCGGAAGAACGAGGCGGGTTGCCAGCGCAGTTGCTCAGCGTAGCGTCGCTGGCGATGCTCGAACAGCGCTATACAGAGGCTGGCCTCGAAGTGGACGCCGCGCGCGACGAGCGCGCCCTCGCAGCGCCTTGGTCCGACTTCACGCATGCTTGGGCGAACGAAGCAGCTGACGCGCTGGCTTACGCCGTCTGCAACGCCGCCTGTGTGGTCGATCTGGACGCGGTGATTGTTGATGGCAAGCTCTGGCGCGGTTTGCTGGCGCTGCTGCTTGCGCGGGTGGAAACGGCGCTGGCGCGCTACGACTGGTCGGGCGTCGACCGGCCGCCGGTGTTGGCAGGCGAGGTTGGCGTGGACGCCAATGTCATTGGCGCAGCTTACCTGGCGCTGCACGCGGCGTTTGCTCCGGTCCCGTGAAAATGAAAAACTTTTTGCGCGACCAGCGACCAGCGACCAGCGACCAGCGACCAGCGACCAGCGACCAGCGACCAGCGACCAGCGACCAGCGACCAGCGACCAGCCCCGCGACGTGACCGCGCCCTGCATCTCACCTGCAACCGGGATCGAGCACTAAGGTTTGCCAACACCCTGGCCAGACAAGCTTTTCAAATAAGCAATCAACGCCGCCCGCTCGGCCGCATTGTTCACCTTGAAATCCATGTTCTGGCCCGGAATAAACTGCTCTGGATCGGTCAGCCACCGGTCGAGCGACCGGGCGTCCCATGTCACCTGCGAACGCTTGAGCGCGCGCGAGTAATCGTAGCCTTTGATGCTGCCGGCGCGGCGGCCGAATACGCCGCGATGGCGCGGGCCGGTCTCGTCGGTGTCGAGTGCGTGACAGTCGGTGCAGCGCTGCTGCCACAGCCGCTGGCCCTGCTTTATCGTTGCCGCGCCCTGGGCGTGCGCCTGCGCCGCCGAAAAAATCAGGCACAGGACAAAACAGGTGGGCAGGCGAAAAGGCATCGAAGTCTCCAGGTGTTCGGGTCAATCTTACGCGCACAACTGCTGCCGTAGGGCAATATTGCCTCGCGTGCGCGATAAACTGCCTCGCGATGTCACAGAATGTTTTCAAAAAGAAAAGCATCGAACTGGCAGCCCGAGGATAAAAGCGGGCTTTTGCGGTGGGAGTGGGATAAATCCATTAAAATAGCGGGTTATTCTCGCATTAGCTCCCAAGGATTAAAAATGTCAATTTCCAGCACCGAAGAAATCGTCGCCGAATTGCGCGCTGGCCGCATGGTGATCCTGGTCGATGAAGAAGACCGGGAAAACGAAGGTGACCTGGTGCTCGCGGCGGACTTCGTCACGCCGGAAGCCATCAATTTCATGGTCAAGCACGCGCGCGGCCTGGTTTGCCTCACCCTCACCGAAGAACGTTGCGACCTGCTCGAACTGTCGATGATGTCGTCGCGTAACGGCACTGCCTTTGGCACCAACTTCACGGTGTCGATCGAAGCGGCTGAAGGCGTGACCACCGGCATCTCGGCCGCCGACCGCGCCAAGACCATTGCCGTGGCCGTGGCCAAGGATGCCAAGGCTATCGATATCGTGCAGCCGGGCCATATCTTCCCGCTCAAGGCGCAAAAGGGCGGCGTGCTGATGCGTGCTGGTCACACCGAAGCCGGTTGCGACCTGACCGCCATGGCCGGCCTCACGCCTGCCTCGGTGATCTGCGAGATCATGAAGGACGACGGCACCATGGCGCGTCTGCCGGACCTGCTGGAATTTGCCAAGGAACACAACCTGAAGATCGGCACCATCGCCGACCTGATCCAGTACCGCAGCCGCAACGAGTCGCTGGTGGAAAAAGTGGGCGAGCGCCAGTTGAACACGGCGCAAGGCCAGTTCCGCATGATTGCATACCGCGACAAGCCGAGCGGTTCGGCCCACCTGGCGCTGGTGCACGGCGAGATCGAAAAAGACAAGGACACGCTGGTGCGCGTGCACCAGCCGGTCTCCATCCTCGACGTGCTGGAATCGGAAGCGACCACCCACTCGTGGAACCTGTCGTCGTCGCTGGCAGCGGTCAAGGCTGCCGATAGTGGCGTGATCGTGCTGCTGAACTGCGAAGAAACTGCCGAGCAGTTCTTCTCGCAATTTGCCGCCCTCGACAAACCGGAAACCAAGCCGAAAGGCCGCGCGGCCAGCATGGACCTGCGCAGCTACGGTATTGGCGCGCAAATCCTGCGCGAAGTCGGCGTGTGCAAAATGCAACTGCTGGCCAGCCCGCGCAAGATGCCGTCGATGACGGGCTTCGACCTGGAAGTGACCGGCTACCTGGCCAAACCCAACTAACCTGATTAAAGAGGCTCATCATGACCGTAGGAAGCTACGATACCAACCTGAACGGCGACGGCCTGCGTGTCGGCATCGTTCAAGCCCGTTTTAACGAAGACATCGGCCACGGCCTGCTGTCGTCCTGCCTGGCAGAACTGAAACGCCTGGGCGTGGAAGACGAAGACGTCTTGCACGTGACCGTGCCGGGCGCGCTGGAAGTGCCGCTGGTACTGCAAAAAATGGCCGAGTCGCAGCAGTTCGACGCGCTGATCGCCCTGGGCGCCGTGATCCGTGGCGAGACTTACCACTTCGAGCTGGTCTCGAACGAGTCGGGCGCCGGCATCACCCGCATCGGCCTCGACTATGGCATCCCGATCGCCAACGCCATTCTCACCACCGAAACCGATGAGCAGGCGGAAGTACGCATGGTCGAAAAAGGCACCGACGCCGCCCGCGTGGCAGTGGAAATGGCCAATCTGACCATCGCCCTCGAAGAACTCAATCAGGACCAGGGCGACGACGAATAAGTCGCTCTTCATTAACAGGTAACCCCATGACAGATAAAAGCCTACACGCCAACCCCAGCAAGAACCGCACCCCGCGCCACCGCGCGCGCGAGTTCGCGCTGCAGGGCCTGTACCAGTGGCTGCTGAACAACGAACCGGCTACGACGGTCGTCAACAACATCCGCGCCGCCCACGGTTTCGACAAGGCCGATGCCGAGCATTTCACCAAGCTGCTGTACGGTGCGATCCAGGACTCCGTGGCACTGCGCGAAACGTTTGCGCCGCTGGTCGATCGCGGCATCAACGAGCTGTCGCCAATCGAGCACGCTGTGCTGCTGATCGGTGCATACGAGCTGAAAAACAACCTTGAAATCCCTTACCGCGTGGTGATCAACGAAGCCGTTGAACTGACCAAGTCGTTCGGCGGTATCGACGGTCACAAGTACGTCAACGGCGTGCTCGACAAATTGGCGCCGAAGCTGCGCGCCGATGAAGTGGCAGGCGACAAGAAGCGCTGATCGCATTCCGGTGCGCAAGCGTTGGAGAAGGCCGGGTCTGTCACCAGACCCGGCCTTTTTTTCGTCCGACGCTGACTAATGTTAGCTGGCAGACACTGCTATCAAATCTCCGCTTGGAATGCAAACGATTCTCATTTAATATTCGATGAATGAGAATTGTTCTCATCGGAATCAAGGGGTGAGGTATGGCAAGCATGGAAATCGTCTCGATGCTCAATTGCGCGCTGGCGTCTGCTTTCACGGCGGCACTGGCAGCGCTGTGCCTGTACCTGGCCGCGCCGCGCCAACGCCTGTGGCCGGCTGCGCTGGGCCGGGCCAAGTTCCTGCGCTGGTTGTCGGTACCGCTGGCCACCGGCGCGCTGGCCGCTGCCAACGAAGACTACGGCTTCGGACCGGGCCTGTGCATCGTGCTGGGTAGCATGGCGGTGGTGTGGCTGGCTTTGCCGCATGTCGATCTCTGGCTGCAACGCGGCAAGCCGCAAAAGGCTTGAATTGTTTCCCCCCGTTGCTCATCGTTAAAGTTGCCGAATCGCATGTCGGGTGGTGCCAAGCTGCGGGTATAATCCGCTCACTCTGGAACCCACACGAACGGACCCGCGAGACATGAACCAGCCCAACCAGTTTTCCCTGCTGAAGCAACGTCGCTTCGCTCCCTTCTTCTGGACCCAATTCCTCGGCGCTTTCAACGATAACCTGTTCAAGACCGCGCTGATCGTTGTCATCACTTTCGATGCTCTCAGCTGGACCACGCTGGCGCCGTCGCTGGTGACCAACCTGATCCCCGGCCTGTTCATCCTTCCCTATGTACTGTTTTCCGCCACCGCCGGCCAACTGGCCGACAAGTTCGACAAGGCGGGCCTGACCCGCTGCGTAAAATGGCTGGAAGTGGCCATCATGCTGGTCGCCGGCATCGGCTGGATGACCCATCACCTGTGGTTGCTGGTCGCTGCAGTGGTGGGCATGGGCATCCATTCCACGCTGTTCGGCCCCGTCAAATACGCTTACCTGCCGCAGCACCTGAAAAAGGAAGAACTGATCGGCGGTAACGGCGTGACCGAAATGGGCACGTTTGTCGGCATCCTGGCCGGCGAAATTCTCGGTGCGGTGCTGGTGGTGATGCAGCCGCACGGCCTGTACTTCGAGGCCGGCGCCACCATCTTCGTGGCAGTCGTCGGTTTGCTGGCCAGCTACCGGATTCCAGCCTCGCCGGCGCCGGCGCCCGAACTGAAGGTGAGCTGGAATTTCATCGGCGAATCGGTGCGCAACTTGCGGTTCTCGAGCAAGAACCGGGTGGTGTTCCAGTCGATGCTGGGCAACTCGTGGTTCTGGTTTTATGGCGCCGTGCTGCTGGCGCAACTACCCGTGTATTCGAAAGATTACCTGCACGGCGACCACGGCGCGTTCGTGATGCTGCTGACCGTGTTCTCTCTGGGCGTGGGATCGGGCTCGCTGCTGTGCGAGCGACTGTCGGGCGCCAAGGTGGAGATAGGCCTGGTGCCGTTTGGCTCGATCGGTCTGACCATTTTCGGCGCCGACCTGTACTTTGCCAGCAATGCGTTTGCCATTAGTGGTGCCGCGCTGGCCGGCACGTCGGCCGACATGATGACCTTGCTGGGGCAGCCCGGCATCTGGCGCATCCTGTTCGATTTTCTGATGATCGGCATGTTCGGCGGCTTCTTCATCGTGCCGCTGTTCGCGCTGATCCAGTTGCGGGCCGACCCGGCCCACATCTCGCGCACCATCGCCGGCATGAACATCCTCAACGCCTTGTTCATGGTGGCGGCGGCCGGCATGGCGATCGTGCTGCTGGGCCAGGGCTTGACGATACCGCAGCTGTTCCTGGTCACGGCCCTGCTCAATGCGCTGGTGGCAATTTACATCTTCTCGCTGGTGCCGGAATTCCTGATGCGCTTCCTGGCCTGGCTCCTGATCCACACCGTGCACCGCGTGCACACGGTCGATGCCGACCGCATTCCGGCCGAAGGCGCGGCGGTGCTGGTGTGTAACCATGTCAGCTATGTCGATGCGCTGGTGATCGGCGCCATCGCGCCGCGTCCGATCCGCTTCGTGATGGACCACCGGATTTTCAAGACGCCGTTCCTGGGCTGGATCTTCCGCACCGCGCGCGCCATCCCGATCGCGCCGGCCAAGGAAGATCCGTGGCTGATGGAAAAAGCCTACATCGACATCGCCCAGGCACTGCACGAAGGCGAAATTGTCTGTATCTTCCCGGAAGGCCAGTTGACGCGCGACGGCGAGATCAACCCGTTCAAGGGCGGCATCGCCAAGATCATCGAGCGCTCGCAAGTGCCGGTGATCCCGATGGCGCTGCGCGGCCTGTGGACCCACCTGCTGAGCCGCAACAAGGAAAACATCTTCGGTCGCGCCTTCCACGCCGACCTGCGCTCGAAACTGGCACTGGCCGTCGGCCAACCGGTGGCGCCGCAGGACGTCACGCCCGATGGGTTGCGGGCGGATGTAGCGGCGCTGCGTGGGGACTGGAAGTAGGGAACTTGATGCAGGGGCCTACCGCGCCGCCTGCACCTGCTCGCGATTATGCCGCGCGCCCGCCAGGCGGATGATCTGTGCCAGTTCCACCGGCTTGACCAGGTGGTGATCGAAGCCGGCCTCGGTGGTGCGGCGGCGGGCGTCGCTCTGGCCCCAGCCGGTGAGGGCGATCAGCAGGATCTTGTCCGCGCCCGGTTGCTGGCGGATTGCCCGTGCCGCCTCGTAGCCGTCCATGCCGGGCATGCCCAGGTCCATGATGATCATGTCCGGAATGCGCTCGGCAACTGCTGATACGGCCGCCGCGCCGCCGTATTCGGCGCGCACGTCGAAGCCGTCGATTTCCAGCAGCGCGGCCAGCGAGTCGGCGGCGTCCTGGTTGTCGTCCACCACCAGCACCTGCATGCGCCTGCCGTCGAGCGCGGCGTGGGCGGGCAGCGGGGCGCTTTCCTGGTGGTGATTTTCGCTCACGTGCACGATCGGCAGGCGGATCACGAACTCGCTGCCCTGGCCGACGCCATCGCTCGACGCTTCCACCGAACCGCCGTGCATTTCGGCGAACTGGCGCGCCAGGCTCAGACCGATCCCGAGGCCGCTGGTGAACTGCCCGGCCACCGTGGTGCCCTGCTCGAACATGGTGAAGATGCGCGAGAGCGCTTCCGGCTCCAGGCCGATGCCGCTGTCGCGCAGCGACACCTCCAGCAGGTTGTCCGTCACCTGCGCGCGCACCACCACGTGGCCGCCCTGCGGCGTGAACTTGATGGCATTGGAGAGGATGTTGGCAAAAATTTGCACGATGCGCGCGTAGTCGGCATTGAGCAGGATTTCGCTGACCGGCAGCTGCCACGCCACGTGAATACGTTTGGCGGTGGCGGCCTGCGTGCACAGTTCGTTCACGTGGGTCATCACCGCCTGCAGCGCGACCAGCTGGTTTTGCAGCTTGATCTTGCCGCGCGTGATGCGGGCGACGTCGAGCAGGTCGTCCACCAGCCGCGTGAGCAGCTTGACCTGGCGCTCGACCATGTCGCGGATGCGCGCCACCGGCGCCGCGTCCGGGTACATATGCGTGAGCAGCGACACCGAGGTGCGGATCGGCGCCAGCGGGTTGCGCAGCTCGTGCCCCAAACTGGCCAGAAATTCATCCTTGCGGCGCGCGGCCTCGCGCACCTGGTACTGCTTGTGGCGTGCGCGCAGCGTTGCCTGCAGGGCCGTGATCAGGGTGAGCGTGCGCACCGGGCGTTCGAGCAGCGTCAGGTTGCCCAGGCCGGCCACCGCGCGCCGCACGGTGGCCGAATCGGCGCCGTGGTGGGTGAGCAGCAGGATCGGCAGGTCCGACCAGTCGGGCTGGCGCGCCACCACGTCGTGCAGCAGCTTGTAGCCGGCAGGCGTCAAGGCTTCTTCTACCGTGAGCACGGCGCCCACGCCCAGTTCGATCTGCTGTTCCAGCTCGGCGACGGTAGCGCACACGTGGCTGTCGAGGTTGGCCAGCGCCAGCACGCGCGCCGCCAGCGGTCCATCCTGGCCGGTGGGAGCGTAGATCAGGATGCGGGTTTCCATCGGTTTCAGATCTGGAAGTCGGCAGCGGATTGGCCGGCATTCTGGGAAATCTCGGCGCTGTCGTACGTGGGTACCCCGGTGAGGATGCCGTGGAAGCCGCGCAGCACCGGTCCGACCTTGATGCCGCCCGTGCTCACTTCAAAGCGGCGGATGGTGCGCTCGTGGGCGCTGCCGCGCTTCTTGAACACGGAGATCGCCTGCCGCACCTCGCCCTCGGCTTCAAAGTAACGCAGCATGATGATGTTATCGGCGATGTAACTGGCATCGACTGCAGAACTGGCGGTGCCGATCATGCCGCGCTGTACGCCCACGATGATGCTCACCACGCCGCGCTGACCCAGGTACGTGAGGATCTCGTGCAGGTAGGTGGCCAGGAAGCGCTCGTCGGGCATGGCGTTCAGGTAGCCATTGAGACTGTCGATGACCAGCACCTTGACGCCGCGCTCCACCGCCTGCACCACCGCGTGGGTGAGCTGGCCCGGCGCCAGTTCGGCCGGATCCACCTGCTGGATGGTAAGCAGGCCGCTGTCCTCGGCGCCGGCCAGGTCCAGGCCCAGGTTGGCGCAGCGGTTGAGCAGGTTGTTGCGCGCTTCCTCGAACAGGAACATGGCGCTTTTTTCGCCACGCTGCGCAGCCGCATGCACGAACTGCGCCGCCAACGACGACTTGCCGGTGCCGGACGGGCCGCTGATCAGGGTGCTCATGCCTTCTTCCAGGCCGCCGCCGATCAACTGGTCGAGCGCGGGCATGCCGGACGACAGCTGGCGGCGGGCGCTGCTCACGCGGGTGTCGGCGGCGACGAGGCGCGGATAGACGCGCAAGCCGCCGCGTATGATCTGGTAATCGTGGGCGCCGCCGTGGAACGCGATGCCGCGATACTTGACCACGCGGATGCGGCGCCGCTCGGCGCCATAGGCCTGGTCGGCCAGTTCCAGCGTCATGACCGCGTGCGCCACGCTACGCACCTGCAAGTCGGTACTGAGCGCGGTGCGATCATCGAGCAGCACGGTGGTGCATGAGCGGCTGGTGAGGTACTGCTTGAGCGCGAGCACCTGGCGCCGGTAGCGCAGCGGATTTTCCGCCAGCAGCTGCAACTCGGACAGCGAATCGAGCACCACGCGGCGCGGCCGCGATTTGTCGATGGCGGCGACGATGCGCTGGGTGGTGGTGCCCATCTCGATTTCGGCCGGGTGGAAAATGGTGTATTGCTGGTCGGGGTCGAGCGCGTTTTCGCCAGGGATGATTTCCTCGATCTGGATGCCGGCCATGTCCCAGCCGTGCGACTGCGCCACGCTGCGCAGCTCGACGGCGGTTTCGGCCAGCGTGATGTACAACACGTGCTCGCCCCGGCGCGCGCCCTCGATCAGGAATTGCAGCGCCAGCGTGGTCTTGCCGGTGCCCGGCTCGCCCTCCACCAGGTAAAGACGGTCGGCGGTGAGGCCGCCGCCCAGCACTTCGTCGAGGCCGGGCACGCCGCTGGAGAGAAAATCGGTGGTATCGCTGTTTTGAGGTTCCATGGGGCAGGTCCGGAGGGCAGGGAAGCTGGCGTCACAGGGCCAGCGTGAATCATTCGATCTTACCCCAATCGGCCGAAACAGGTATTCTCCCAGACGGCTCAGGACAAGGCCTGGCGCTGATCGCGCTGCTTGACCGCGTACATGGCGCGGTCGGCCCGGGCCAGCAGCGTTGCGACATCCTGCGGATCGTCCGGATGGTGGATGGCCATGCCCACGCTGGCGCTCAATGCCACCGTCACGGTCTTGAGCATGAACGGCTGGCGCAGCAAGGGCCCCAGCTTGTCGGCGGCCTCGTAGGCATCGGCGTCGCTGCCCAGCATTTCCACGATGACGATGAATTCATCGCCGGCCAGGCGGCCCACGGTGTCGGTCTTGCGGATGGCGCCGCGCACGCGGTCGGCAAACTGGCGCAGCAGCTCGTCGCCTTCCTCGTGGCCGTAGCGATCGTTGATCTGCTTGAAGCGGTCGAGGTCGAGGAAGAACACGGCGCAGCGCTTGCCCGAACGTTGCGCGCGCAGCAGCGCCGCCGGGAGTGCCTGCATCAGTGCGCGGCGGTTGGGCAGGCCGGTAAGGGTGTCGTGCAGCGCCATGTTTTCGAGCGATGCGATCATGTGCTTGCGCTCGCTGATATCGTGCAGGAAGGCGATGAACACGTGGCCGCCGCTGCGCGGCACGTACGCCACCGATGCTTCCACCGGCAGCTCCTGGCCGTCGCGGTGGTGCATGGTCAGTTCCAGCCGGCGGCTCAGCGACGCCCCGGCGCCCGGGCCGCGCTCGGCCAGCAGCTGCATGTCGCGCTCGCAGGTACGGCGCAGCAGGGGCGGCAGCACCATCGCGCCCAGCGGCTGGCCGATCATCTCGGCGCGGCGCCAGCCGATCAGCTTTTCGGCTTGGCGGTTCCAGTCCAGCACCACGCCGCGATGGTCGAGCGCGATGAAGGCGTCGTGGGTGTTGTCGAGGATGGCGCGCAGCTCGGCGGCGCGTTCCTGCAGCAGCAGCTGGGTAGTGTGTTCCTGCGCCAGTGCGCGCTCCAGTTGCAGCGCCTTGCTGGCGATTTCGCGGGTGCGCTCGGCCACCGTGGTTTCGAGCTGTTCGTTGAGCGTGCGCAGCGCGGCCAGGTGCTGCTGCTCCTTGTGCACCATGCGCGCCAGCGCGCCGGAGAGCACCTGCAATTCGTGGAAGCTGCCCACCGTGGCAATGGTGGCGATGGTGGCGCTGTCGGGCAGACCGGCGGCATCGTCGGGCGCGTCCGAATGCCGCTCGAGCTGCGCGCTCAGTTGATTGAACGGCCGCGTGTAGCGGCGCGCGATGACGGCGGCGGCAGCGGCCAGCACCACGCCGAGGACGGCGCCCAGCAGCAGGATCTGGCGTTCGAGCGCGCGGGCTTCGGCCAGCGCCACGGCCAGCGGCTGGCGCACGATCACCGACCACGGCAGGGTGGCGGCGTCGCCGGTCTGGCCGGTGAGGGAGTAGCCGCTCAGGTATTCGCGCTCGTCGCTCCAGGTCTCGCGCACGGCGCCAGATTTGCCGCTATGCGACAGCGCCAGGCTGGCCGTTTGCAGCCGCTGCTGCTCCATGCCGGCAGGGCCCAGCAAGACCTGGCCGTCGCCGCGCACGACAAAAATCTCGGCGGCGTCGGTTTGTTCTGCTGGCGCCAGCACGCCGTGCATCAGGCGCCGCGCCCAGCCCCAGCTCATGCGCACGCCCAGCACGCCGCGCACGCCGCCATCGGCGCCCGGCACCGGGCCGGCCACATCGATGAAGCGCCACGGCGCGCCGCTGGCTGGCAACTTGTCGTCGGTCTCGGCGGCGGCGGAGAGCGGCCCGGCATCGCCGGCGTACAGGCCGTCGCGGCCGGCCTGGAACCAGGCGCGGTTGCTCACGTCCACGCCTTCGAGCAGGTTCTGGGTGGCAGCGAGCACGCGGCCGTCCGGCGCCGCCAGGCCGATCCAGGCATAGTCGGGGGAGGCGCGCTGCAGGCTGTCGAGCACCGCGCGCACTTCGTCGGGCGAACGGGCAGCGCGCAGCTGCGGCAGCTCGCTCAGCAAGCGGACGTCGCCGCCAGCTTTTTGCACGCCGCGATTGAGGGCGTCGCGCATTTGCCAGGACAGTTGTTGCAGGCGCTGGCCCGCTTCGCGTTCGACATAGTTGAGGGCGAAATGATCGACCAGAATTAGCAGGGCCAGCACCGTCAGCAGCACCGTTGCGCTGACGCCCACCGTGACCAGGGTGGTCAGGCGGGGCGGGGTGGCACGAGAATTGGGCTGCGTACGCATCGGGCGAAATGGCCGCCACCGGCCGCTAGTAGGATGAAAGAGTAACCGGTAATTCTAGCATCGGCGCCCGGCATAATCTTGCCTGATTAACCAAATTGTTTCCTGGTAGCCACGGAATAATTCCTTAAATATAACTTAAATACGGTAATGAATTGCTTTGCGGAATTAAATTCCAACTTGACATAGTTAGAATGATCGTTCATTCTAGCGTCTGTATATTTATAATTCCTCTCGTAATCTCCTCAGAAAGCCTCACCACATGGAAGCTCTTTTCTGCAAACCGTCCCTGCGGACGGCCGGGGTCGCAGCCCTGATCACTGCAACCGCCTTCGTGGCTGGTTGCTCCAAATCCACGTCCGAAGCACCTCAAAAACCGCAGGTGGCGGAAGTGGGCGTCTATAAGGTGGTGCAAGAGCCACTGCAAATCACGACCGAACTGCCGGGTCGCACCAGCGCCTTCCAGGTGGCTGAAGTGCGCCCGCAGGTCAACGGTGTGATTCTTAAACGCCTGTTTGTCGAAGGTTCCGACGTCAAAGCCGGTACCGCGCTGTACCAGATCGATCCGGCGATTTATCAAGCCAATGTCAATTCGGCCAAGGCTGCGCTCACGCGCGCCAAGGCCAACCTGCTCACCAGTGGTCCCAAGGTCGCGCGTTACAAGGAACTGCTGGCGATCGAAGGCGTGAGCCGCCAGGATTACGAAGATGCGCTCGCCGCCGACGCCCAGGCCCAGGCCGATATCGAATCGGCCACCGCCGCGCTGCAGGAAGCCAATATCAACCTGCGCTATACCAATGTGTATGCACCGATCAGCGGCCGTATCAGCCGTTCGACCGTGACGCCGGGCGCACTGGTCACCGCCAACCAGACCGAAGCGCTGACCACCGTGCAGCAGCTCGATCCGATCTACGTGGACGTCACCCAGTCCAGCGAAGACCTGCTGCGCTTGAAGCGCGAGATGGCTGACGGCAGCCTGAAACAATCGGGCCAGGCCAAGGTATCGCTGGTACTCGCCGACGGCACCAAGTACGCCGAAGCGGGCAAGCTGCAGTTCTCGGACGTGTCCGTGGACCAGGGCACCGGTAACGTGACGCTGCGCGCCATCTTCCCGAACCCTAAACAGAATCTCCTGCCAGGCATGTTCGTGCGCGCCGTGATCGAATCGGGCGTCGACGAAAAAGCCATCACCGTGCCGCAGCAGGGCGTAACCCGCAACCAGAAGGGCCAGGCCACCGCGCTGGTCCTGAACAAGGAAGGCAAGGTCGAACAACGCGTGCTGACCACCGCCGGCACCTACGGCACCAAGTGGCTGGTCAAATCCGGCCTGGCCGACGGCGACCAGGTGATCGTCGAAGGCGTACAGAAGGTCAAGCCGGGCGCGCCAGCCGTTGTCGCCAAGGCTCCTGCCGCCGCGCCAGCCGCCGGTGGTGCACCGGTCGCGCCAGCCGCCAAGCAGTAATCGAGGAGATCACACATGTCCCGTTTCTTTATTGATCGCCCGATTTTCGCCTGGGTGATCGCGATCGTGATCATGCTGGGTGGCGTATTGGCCATTCTCGGCCTGCCGATCGCCCAGTACCCCGCCATCGCACCGCCGTCGATCTCGATCAGCGGCTCGTACCCGGGCGCTTCCGCCAAAACGGTGGAAGACGCTGTTACCCAGGTCATCGAACAGAAGATGAAGGGTATCGACGGCTTGCGCTACATGGCCTCGTCCTCCGATTCGTCGGGCGGCATCAGCATCACGCTGACGTTCGAATCCGGCACCAACCCGGATATCGCGCAGGTGCAGGTGCAGAACAAGCTGCAACTGGCCACGCCGCTGCTGCCTACCGCCGTCACCCAACAGGGCCTGGTGGTCAACAAGGCTACCAAGAACTTCCTGCTGGTGATCGGCTTCGTGTCGGAAGACGGTTCGATGAACCAGGCCGACATTGGCGACTATGTCACCGCCAGCGTGCTCGATCCGATCTCGCGCGTGGAAGGCGTGGGCGACGTGACCAACTTCGGTTCGCAATACGCGATGCGCATCTGGCTCGATCCGGCCAAGCTGCAAAGCTATCAACTGACCCCGGCCGATGTCACCACCGCGATTACCGCGCAGAACACCGAGGTATCCGCCGGTGAACTGGGCGGCGCGCCAGCCGTCGCCGGCCAGCAGCTGAACGCCACCGTGTCGGCCCAGAGCCGCCTGCAAACGGCCGAACAATTCGGCGCCATCCTGCTCAAGACCACCACCAACGGCGCTACCGTGTACCTGCGCGACGTCGCCAAGATGGAGCTGGGCCGCGAAAACTATTCGATCCTGGCCCGTTATAACGGCAATGCTGCTACCGGTATCGCCATCAAGCTGGCCACCGGCGCCAACGCGCTCGACACCGCCGAGGCGGTGAAGACCAAGATCGCGCAGATGGAAAAGCAGTTCCCGCAAGGCCTGAAAGCCATGGTGGCATTCGACACCACGCCGTTCGTCAAGATCTCGATCGAAGAAGTGGTGAAAACCCTGATCGAAGCCGTGATCCTGGTGTTCCTGGTGATGTACCTGTTCCTGCAAAATTTCCGCGCCACCTTGATTCCAACCATGGCCGTACCGGTCGTGCTGCTTGGTACCTTCGGCATCCTGTCGGTGCTCGGTTACTCGATCAATACGCTGACCATGTTCGCCATCGTGCTGGCCATCGGCCTGCTGGTCGATGATGCGATCGTGGTGGTGGAAAACGTCGAGCGGATCATGACCGAGGAGGGGCTGTCCCCGATCGAGGCCACCCGCAAATCGATGGGCCAGATCAGCGGTGCGCTGGTCGGTATCGCCATGGTGCTGTCGGCCGTGTTCGTGCCGATGGCGTTCTTCGGCGGCTCCACCGGTGTGATTTACCGCCAGTTCTCGATTACGATCGTCTCGGCGATGGTGCTCTCGGTGATCGTCGCGATGATCTTCACCCCGGCGCTGTGCGCCACCATGCTCAAGCAGGTGCCGAAAGGCCATGCGATGGCCACTACCGGTTTCTTCGGCTGGTTCAACCGCAATTTCGATCGCGGCAACCGCAAGTACCAGGGCATCGTCGGCTCGATCATCAACAAGAGCGGCATTTCGCTGGTGGTATATGCGCTGATCGTCGCGGTCATGGCGTTCGTGTTCCTGCGCCTGCCAACGTCGTTCCTGCCGGAAGAAGACCAGGGCGTGCTGTTTACCCAGATCCAGCTGCCGACCGGCGCTACCCAGGAGCGCACGCTCAAGACCATCGAAAAGGTCGAGCAGCACTTCATGAACAACGAGAAGGAATCGGTCGCATCGGTATTCGCGGTGGCCGGCTTCAGCTTCGCAGGTAACGGTCAGAACACCGGTATCGCCTTCGTGCGGATGAAAGACTGGTCCGAGCGCAAAGGCAAGGATCATGCGGTCAGCGCGATCGCGGGCCGCGCCATGGGTGCGTTCTCGCAGATCAAGGATGCGATGGTGTTCGCGTTCGCCCCGCCAGCGGTGCTGGAACTGGGTAACGCATCCGGCTTCGACCTGATGTTGCAGGATACCGGTGGCGTAGGCCATGAGGCACTGATGGCAGCACGTAACCAGATGCTGGGCATGGCCGCGCAAAGCAAGGTCATTGTCGGCGTGCGTCCGAACGGCCAGGAAGATACGCCGCAATACAAGATCACCGTGGACCAGCAAAAAGCCGTTGCGCTGGGCTTGGCGATTGCGGACGTGAACCGCGTGCTGAGCACCGCCTGGGGTTCTGCGTATGTGAACGACTTCATCGACCGTGGTCGCGTGAAAAAGGTGTACATCCAGGGCCAGGCCGAAGCACGCATGGTGCCGGAAGACCTGAACAAGTGGTTCGTGCGTAACACGGCTGGCGAGATGGTGCCATTCTCGGCCTTCTCGCACGGCGAGTGGATTTACGCCTCGCCGCGCCTGGAACGCTACAACGGCCTGCCGTCGGTCGAGATCCTGGGCCAGCCGGCGCCGGGCCAGAGTTCGGGCGCCGCGATGGCGGAAGTCGAACGCATGGCGGCGAAACTGCCGCCGGGTATCGGCTACGAGTGGACCGGTCTGTCGACGGAAGAGCGCGACTCCGGTTCGCAAACCACGCAGCTGTATGCGATCTCGATCCTGATCGTGTTCCTGTGCCTGGCCGCGCTGTATGAAAGCTGGTCGGTGCCGTTCTCGGTGCTGCTGATCGTGCCGCTGGGTATCCTCGGTACCGTGCTGGCGACGTTCCTGTTCAAGCTGTCGAACGACGTGTACTTCCAGGTGGGTCTGCTGACCGTGGTGGGCCTGGGTGCGAAGAACGCGATTCTGATCGTGGAATTCGCCAAGGACCTGCAGGAGCAGGGCGTAGAATTGAAGGAAGCAACCCTGCAGGCCGTGCATACGCGTCTGCGTCCGATCCTGATGACGTCGATCGCCTTCGGCCTGGGCGTGCTGCCGCTGGCAATCAGCAGCGGCGCCGGTTCGGGCAGCCAGAACGCGATTGGCGTGGGCGTGCTGGGCGGCATGCTGACGGCGACCTTCCTCGGCATCTTCTTCGTACCATTGTTCTTCGTGCTGGTGCGCGGCCGCTTTGGCAAGACCAAGGCCAAGCCGGCGCCTGACGCTACGCCAGTCGTGGAGGCACATTAATCATGACGATCATGAACAACATGCATAAATCCTTATTCACCCTGGCGGCGCTGGCGCTGCTGGGCGGTTGCAGCCTGGCGCCCGTGTACGAGCGTCCGGCGGCACCGGTGGGCCAGGCCTGGCCTGCCGGCGAAGCCTACAAAGGCTTGCCGGCGGCTGCTGCCGATGCCCGTCCGGTGTCCGAGATCCAGTGGCGCGAGTACTTCGCCGATGCGCGCCTGCGCCAGGTGATTGAACTGGCGCTGGCCAACAACCGCGACCTGCGCGTGTCGGTGCTCAACATCGAGCGTGCCCGCGCCCAGTACAACATCAGCAGCGCGCCGTTGCTGCCGACCGTGTCCGCAGGCGTGGGCCAGAACGCCACCCGCACGCCGCGCACCATGACCGGCACCGGCGAAGCGGCCATCACCCGCCAATACAGCGGCGGACTGTCGCTGGCCGCGTATGAGCTGGACTTCTTCGGCCGCGTACGCAACGGCGCCGAAGCGGGTCTGCAAACCTACCTCGGCACCGAGGAAGCGCGCCGCACGCAGCAAATCAGCCTAGTGGCCGAAGTGGCCAACGCCTGGCTCACGCTCACGGCCGACCAGCAGCGCCTGAAACTGGCGCAGGAAACCCTGCGCAGCCAGCAGACCACGTATGACCTGAGCCGCAAGCGCTTCGACGCCGGCGCCACGTCGGGCGTTGACGTGTACGACGCCCAGACCAGCGTGGAAACGGCGCGCAACGATGTCGCCACCTATACCGCGCAAGTGGCACAGGACCAGAATGCATTGAACCTGCTGGTGGGCGGCACCGTGCCGACCACGCTGCTGCCGGAAGGCGAGCTGGTATCGGTGACCGAACTGACCGCGCTGCCGGGCAGCCTGCCGTCCGACCTGCTGCAGCGTCGTCCCGACGTGCAGCAGGCCGAACGCGCGCTGCGCTCGGCCAACGCCAACATCGGCGTGGCGCGCGCCGCCTTCTTCCCCAGCATTTCGCTGACGGCGTCGGGCGGCAGCGCCAGCCGTGACTTGTCCGGCCTGTTCAAGGCCGGCTCGGGTACGTGGAGCTTCGCGCCGCAGATCAACCTGCCGATCTTCGACGGAGGCGTCAACCGCGCCAATCTCGATATCGCCAAGGCTGACCGCGACATCTCGGTGGCGCAGTACGAAAAAGCGATCCAGGTGGCGTTTCGCGAAGTGGCCGATGCCCTGGCCATTCGCGGCACCATCGACGAGCGCCTGAACTCCCAGCAGGCGCTGGTGCAGGCGGCCGAGAAGAGCTACAACATCAACGAAGCGCGCTATCGCAACGGCGCCGACACGTACCTCAACTCGCTGGTATCGCAGCGTGCGTTGTACCAGGCGCAGCAAGGCCTGATCACCACGCGCCTGAACCAGACCAGCAACGCCGTCACCCTGTACAAGGTGCTGGGCGGCGGCTGGCAGCCGGAGGCGGCACAGGTAACACCCGCGCCACAGGCAACGCAAGCAGTGCAGCCAGCACCGCGCGGCTGATCCTGCGACCATGCGGCGGCCGCGCAGTTGTGCGGCCGCCGCCTACCCAAGGAATTATCATGACCACTTCTCCCGCAAAACGGCGAGTCGATCCCGAGAAGGCAGCGGGGCGGCGTAACCAGGTGCTGGAAGCGGCGGCCGTTTGCTTTGCACGCAGCGGCTTCCACGGCGCCAGCATGTCGGAGATCTCCAAGCAGGCCGGCATGAGCGCCGGCCACATCTACAACTACTTCGACGGCAAGAACGCCATCATCCTCGCGTTCGTGGAGGCGCACTCCGAGTACGTGAGCGACATGCTGAGCAACCTCAATTCGCTCGAAGATCCGCTGCAGGCGATGATCGACGACGCCGAGCGCCATGTCACCGAAGCGCTCGATCCGCAACCGTGGCACGTCTCGATAGAGATGTATGCGGAAGCCTCGCGCAACCCGGTGATCGCCGAGCGCCTGCGCGCCCACGAGGACTCCGCGCGCGGCCAGTTGCGCGAACTGGTGAGGCGTGGCCGCGAACGCCGCAACCTGTCGGTGGAGGACGTGCTGCTCGACAGCCGGATCGACACCATGATCGCGTACTTCCATGGCCTGACCGTGCGCGCCCTGCACCGTCCGGACATGAACCGTGCCGGCCTGACGGAAGCGTTCCAGGTGGCGATGCGCGCCCTTCTTATGACCTGATGCAGGGGGAGAGCGTCTGTTGTAACATGTCCGGTATCCCCAACACGATATCGGAGCATCATGACTGCTTATGTAATCCCCGCCCATGACATCGTCGGCTTGCCAGTAGCCGGCACCGACGCCTTATTCCCGGTGCGCCGCGTGTACTGCGTGGGCCGCAACTACGCGGGCCACGCGCGCGAAATGGGTTCCGACCCGGACCGCGAACCGCCGTTCTTCTTCAGCAAACCGGCTGATGCCCAAGCCGTGGTACCGGTCGCACCAGGCCAGGTGGCCGAGCTGCCGTATCCTCCGGTAACCGCCAACCTGCACTACGAGTGCGAGCTGGTGGTGGCGATTGGCAAAGGCGGCAGCAACATCGCCGTGGAGGACGCAGCAAGCCACATCTTCGGCTACGCGGTCGGCTTCGACATGACCCGCCGCGACCTGCAATTCAAGATGCGCGATGCCGGCCGTCCATGGGAAATCGGCAAGGCGTTCGACTACTCGGCACCGATCGGCGTGATCACCCCGGCCGCCGCCGCCGGCGACATCAACAAGGCCGCGATCGAACTGAAGGTCGATGGCGTGACCAAGCAAACGTCGAGCATCGACGACTTGATCTGGTCGATCGACGAAACCATCGCCAACCTGTCCACGCTGTTTACGCTGGCGCCGGGAGACCTGATCTTCAGCGGCACGCCGGAAGGCGTAGGCGCAGTAGTGCAAGGGCAGGTGCTGGTGGGTACGGTAGCCGGCATCGACGGCATCACGGTCAAAATCGTATAAACGATATATTCAGATAGCGAACGGTCCGTCATCTCGCATTGGCGGACCGCCACGCCAGCGGAAATTCACAGGCCCTCAAATCTGCGCGCGCCAGACGCGCAGCACCTTCTCAAAGCGAAGCGTTAATTGCTTCCAGCCCCGCCAGTGCCCCGCAGGCTAGCCCCACATCCAGTGCCGAGCCAGCGCCCGCCTCACGCGGATTGATCCGCACCAGCCGGCCACCGTAATCGCGCACCACCCGCTGGCTGAAATGCCGCACCGAAGGAATTGCCACCCCGGCGCCCAACTCCACCACCACCGGCCGCCGTACCTTGGCCAGCAACGCCTCCAGCCGCGCCTCCTGCACCGCCGTGCGCCGCTCGACCCAACCGCCATCGCCAAACATCAAGATATTCGGCCGCGCCAGACCGCCGCAATGCGGGCACACCGGCGCTTCATTGAGCAGCCGGCAAGCCGCATCATCGATCTGCGGCACAAACCCGTCCGCCGGCCAGATCGCCTCGCAACAAGGAGTCAGGCATTGCAGGTGATGAATCGAGCCATGGCATTCGAGGATGCGTTGCGGATCGAAGCCAGCGCGCTGGAACTGGCCATCGACATTGCTGGTGAAAACCGCCACCCCATGCGCCATGCGCGCGCCCCAGTCCTTGAGCAGCGCAAAGCCCGCGTGCGGCACCGTCGCGCGATAGAGCTGCAAGCGATGCCCATAAAAGCCCCACGCCAGCGCCGCATCCTCCTCGAACGTGCGCGGCGACGCCACGCTGGCAAACGCCAGCCGCGCCTTCGCCAGGGCAGGGTAGGCCTTCCAGAAGCCGTCATTGCCGCGAAAATCGGGCAAGCCGGAATCGACGCCCATGCCGGCGCCGGCGGCGACAAGCAGCAGGTCGGCTTGGTCTATGAGTGTGGCAGCGCGGGCGATGTCGGTGGTGTTGGTCATGGCGGCTGTGGGGTTTTGACAGGGGAGAGAAAGTAAATCTTACCCGGCACAACACAAACATGACAAATGCTTAAAGTGGCTGCTATAATCTTGGCCTAGTCGGGGCGTAGCGCAGCCTGGTAGCGTACGTGCATGGGGTGCACGGGGTCGGAGGTTCGAATCCTCTCGCCCCGACCAATAGAATCAAGGACTTACAGCATAAACTGTATAAAAGCCCAGCTCGATATTAGACAGTTGTCTAATATCGAGCTGGGCTTAGTCTTTTCAGCGCCGACTTTTTCTTTGATTTACGCCCCCTGCAGGTCCATGTCGATGCTCGAAATGTCGGGGACCGATTCCTTGATGTGAATATTCGTGCTGTCGCGGCGCGCCAGCCTCGGCAGTCCTGTCCCCTCCAAGGTCCATCCGCACTGTCGGGATCAGTGATGCTGACTTTATCAAGCAATATTCCCTGTGCTCAAGTATTTATCCTCGCGCTGCGTAGTGCTTCCGGTTCGAGTTCAGGATATTCTAAATGAATAGACTTCATGATCTTGAAATACATGTCGGCCATAATTGCTCCGGCAGCACGTCTGTAATCGTTAAACTCGTCTTCAGTGCAATTATCCCGGACCAAGTAAATGGATCCGTTTAGTTGGCCGTATTGATCGACCAGCATGTCATTTAGTTGAGTGGCAATTTCTTTCTTCATTTATTTAATACCATCCTTGATGTCCTGTTCCAAATAAGCTCATGTTCGTGCTTTTTTCTTGATTACAGCCATCATTCGCTGCAAAGTCGGCTTTGTCTCAATTTCTCGGGTTCCAACTCAGAGTGTTCGTTATGGATGGGCCTCATTACATTGAGGTAAATTTCCAACATAATCTTTCCGATCTCTGTACGGTTATTCAGAAAATCTTCTTCTAAGCCCCCATTTTTTATGACCCTCAGCGCTTCATTGAGATTGCCATTTGCCTGATCCATCAAACTCAAGACCACTTTCGCGATTTCTTTGTCCATTATCTTCCTGAAGTGTGGCCACCATGCCACCTGGCGGGCGTTGCAAATAATATAGCAAGCTAAGGCAAAAGATAAGCCATGCCGGCGGCCTTTGCTACCCCTGCTTGATGTTCAAGGTCAGGATGTTTTACTCGTATGCCCCCAACCGCCGCTGCTCATCCGGCGAAAACAGGGTATCGGTCACTCGCTGTACCTGCACCGGATCCTGCACTCCCACGCCCAGCGCCGCCTTTTGCGCTCGCCAGGCAGTGATACGCTGCTGCCACTGCGTTTCCTCGCGATCGAGTTCCCCTAGCCGCGCCGCCGCTTCCGGCGAGAACGTCGCCGCGCGCAGCCGATAGACTTCATTGTCGCCACCACCGTGCGCGCGCAAGTCGCGCACTGCGGCATCGAGCGCGCTGACCTGTTGTGGCGCGTCGCGTGCGAGGCGCTGGGCCGGCGGTAGCGCCGCGTCGAGGGCAGCGAGCTTGCGCTGCCGCTGCGCCTCGTCCAGCGTGGCGTCGGCCAGCACTGTCATGCGCGCCACGGTGTCGTCATCGCGCGCGTCTTCTGGCCCGAACAGGCCGGCGCTTTCCTGCGCCGTGAAATACGTGGCGCGCAGCGTGCGCTTCGCTTGCAGTCTTGCTCGTGCTGCTTGCAGTGCATCGGCGGACGGCGGCAGCTTTTGTTCGATGCCGGCTAGTGCCTGCTTGTAGGCGAGGTAGGCGCCGAGCAGGCGCTTCGCTTGGCGCGCCGGCGCCGGCGCCAGGCGGCGGTCGAGTTCCAGTTCGATCTGGCTGCGGATGGCGGCCAGCGGCTTTTCGCCGAGGCCTGCCAGGTAGTAGTCGAACAGGTGGCCCAGTTCCGCATCGATCACCAGGGCATCGTCGGTGGCGACGGTCACGTTGCCGTCGGGCCGCGTACCTTCCATCGAGCGCACGAACGCGAACAGATCGGGGTCTTGCTTTGGCAGCGGTGGCGCCGGCGGTTCGCCGCGCGCCAGCGACCAGTACAGCGCCAGGGCGGCGAGGGCGCCCGCTGTGATCAGTGTCGTGGTCGTGCGCATGGCGTCTTCCTTACAGGCCCAGGCCCTGCAGGCGATTGGCCTGCTGGCGGAACACGGTTACGGGCGAGGTCTCGAACAGGTTGACGATGCCGACGAACTGGTTGATTTCATCGAGGTGGTTCATGGCGTAGTCGTCGCGGATCACTTTGCCCAGGTGGCTCGAGCAGCTGCTGACCAGGCCATCGTTCTTGGCGCCGCCGAAGGCCAGGCTGATGACGGCCAGCGCCGGGTCGCCAACGTCCAGCGCATTGGTGTAGGGCTGCGCGCCGCTCCACGAAAAATAATATACGCCGCGTTCCTGGTAGGCGCCTTCGCCGCAGGCGGTCGTCGGCACGCCCTGCGGATGGCGGCTGTTGAAGGCCTGTGAGCCGGCGGTCGATAGCGAGGCCATGGCCGCACCAGCGTTTTGCGGCAAGCCCTTGTTACCGGAGATGATGCCGATCAGCGAGGCGAGGGCGTCGCCCAGTGCGCCGCCGGTATTGGGGATGGTGCCGGCCAGGATGTCGGCCACTTTCGAGCCCTTGTTGACGCCTGCCACGCTGGTCACCGAAGCCACCAGGTCGGGCCGCACGGATGCGACATAGCGCGCAGTCGGGCCGCCGTGGCTATGGCCGATCAGATTGACCTTGGCCGCGCCGGTGACGGCGAGGATTTGCCGCACCTGCGACAGCAATTGTTCGCCACGCACCTCGGTGCTGTTGGCGGCTGATACGGTGACGGTGTACACCTTGGCGCCGCCGCTGGTGAGGGCGGCGGGGATGCCATAAAAGTATTCGACGGGGCCGAGCTTGTCGAAGCCGAACAGGCCGTGTACCAGCACGATCGGATATTTGGTCTGGGTGTAGCCGGCAGCGCCGGCGGTGACAGGCAGGCCGATGCAGCAGGCCAGGACGAGGGTGGACAGCAGTTGCCAGAAGCGGGTCTTCATTTTGTCTCCGTTATTTTTGTGGAAAATGTCGATGCTGTAGCGTACCGGCGGTGCCTTCTGTCGTGATCTTTGTCGCAACTAATAAAGCAAGCGCTCGGTCTGTTAAATGTAGCACTGGCGTGCTTGAATGGCTTGTCAATTCGATATTGCGGTGCAATACGACTGGCTGTTTAGTTGCTGGGATGCTGCGTTCATGGGGCTGCAACTAAGCTGCCGCCTAAAGTTTTGCTTTTCCCATCGCCCCGATAAAAGTAAAAAGCGGGCAGCTCGTCACTGAGCCACCCGCTTTCTCTGTACTGGATATTTCAGACCATCACATGTAAATCAACGCCCCAACGCCATCACCTTGCCCCAAGCCGCCACAAAGTCTCCGACGAACTTCTGCTCACCATCAGCACTGCCATACACCTCGGCAATCGCCCGCAAGTGCGCGTTCGAGCCGAAGATCAGGTCGACGCGGCTGGCGCGCCAGGTGATGGCGCCGGTTTTGCGGTTGCGGCCTTCGAACGCTTCGGCTGCTGGCGATGTCGCCGTCCATACCGTGCCCATGTCGAGCAGGTTGACGAAGAAGTCGTTGGTCAGCGTGCCACGGCGGCTGGTGAATTCGCCGGCGTCGGACTGCGGGCTGTTCGCGCCGAGTACGCGCAGGCCGCCGACCAGCGCGGTCATTTCGGGTGCGGTCAGGGTCAGCAACTGGGCGCGGTCCACCAGCAGGGCTTCGGCCGGGACGGCGTAGCGCGTCTTCTGGTAGTTGCGGAAGCCGTCGGCGATCGGTTCCAGCACATCGAACGACGCGGCGTCGGTCTGTTCCTGGGTGGCGTCGGTGCGGCCGGGCGTGAAGGGGACCGTGACGGCGTGGCCGGCTTGCCTGGCCGCTTCTTCGACGGCGGCAGCGCCGGCCAGTACGATGAGGTCGGCCAGCGATACGCGCTTGCCGCCGGCAGCTTTGCCGTTGAAGTCGGCCTGCACTTTTTCCAGCGTGGCGAGCACCTTGCCCAGTTGCTCCGGCTGATTGGCAGCCCAGTCTTTTTGCGGCGCCAGGCGCACGCGCGCACCATCGGCGCCGCCGCGCAGGTCGGAACCGCGATAGGTCGAAGCCGATGCCCATGCCGTCGATACCAGTTCGGAAACCGTCAGGCCTGAACCCAGGATGGCTGCCTTGAGCGCTGCGGTATCGGCAGCGTCGATCAGCGGGTGATCCACTGCCGGTACCGGGTCTTGCCAGATGAAGTCTTCGTCAGGAACGTCGGCGCCGAGGTAGCGGGTTTTCGGGCCCATGTCGCGGTGGGTGAGCTTGAACCAGGCGCGCGCAAAGACATCGGCAAATTCGCCCGGGTTGGCCAGGAAGCGGCGCGAGATCGGCTCGTAGATCGGATCGACGCGCAGCGCCAGGTCGGTGGTCAGCATGGTCGGCAGCAGTTTTTTCGACGGGTCGTGCGCGTGCGGAATGACTGCCTGCGCATCCTTGGCAAACCATTGATGAGCGCCGGCCGGGCTCTTGCCCAGTTCCCATTCGAAGCCGAACAGGTGCTCGAAGAAGTCGTTGCTCCACTGGGCCGGCGTTTTGGTCCAAGTCACTTCCAGGCCGCTGGTGATGGTGTCGCCGCCTTTGCCGCTGCCAAACTTGTTATGCCAGCCGAAGCCCTGGGCGGCAATGTCGGCCGCTTCGGGTTCGGGGCCGACGTTGTCGGCCGGGCCGGCGCCGTGGGTCTTGCCGAAGCTGTGGCCACCGGCGATCAGGGCGACGGTTTCCTCGTCGTCCATGCCCATGCGCGCGAACGTGTCGCGGATATCGTACGCGGCCAGCAGCGGATCGGGATTGCCGTCGGGGCCTTCCGGGTTCACGTAGATCAGGCCCATTTGCACGGCGGCCAGCGGATTTTCGAGGTTGCGGCTGTGGACATCGCCATCGGCGTCGTCGTCCGAGACCAGTACGCCGCCTGCTTTTTCCACGCCATCGCTGCCGTGGGCGTAACGCAGGTCGCCGCCAAGCCAGGTGGTTTCGCGGCCCCAATACACGTCTTGGTCCGGTTCCCAGGTATCGACGCGGCCGCCCGCGAAACCAATGGTCTTGAAGCCCATGGTTTCCAGCGCGACGTTACCGGTCAAAATAATCAGGTCGGCCCACGAAATTTTGCGGCCATATTTTTGCTTGATCGGCCAGACCAGGCGGCGCGCCTTGTCGAGGCTGACGTTGTCGGGCCAGCTGTTGAGCGGTGCGAAGCGCTGCTGGCCACGACGTGCGCCGCCACGGCCGTCGCCGGTGCGGTAGGTGCCCGCGCTGTGCCAGGCCATGCGGATGAACAGTCCTCCGTAGTGGCCGAAATCGGCCGGCCACCAGTCCTGCGAGTCGGTCATCAGGGCGGCCAGGTCGCGCTTGACGGCTGCCAGGTCGAGGCTCTCGAACTCCTTGCGATAGTCGAAGTCGGCGCCCATCGGGTCCGACTTGGCGGAGTGCTGGTGCAGCAGGTCGAGACGCAGCTGGTCGGGCCACCAGTCGCGGTTGGTGGTGCCGGCGTTGTTGGCCTGGCTGAACGGGCATTTCGATGCGCTATGGTCATTGCTCATGGTTGATCCTTGGTTGAAGAACGGACGGTTTCGTCGGTGGGCCTCATGGCACAGCAGTCTTATGATAGCTGAACGCGAAGGCGTTGCCTTCACCAGAAAGATGGGCATACCGTCAGTGATAAAAAATGCAACCGGTGGTTTATACTCGCCCGATAAGTCCGTATCCCTTCACCCAAGGAGACACCCGATGAACACAGCACCAAGCCTGCTCCTGCCGCTGATCCTGGCCTTGGCTACATCCACAGCCCACGCCCAGGACCGCCAACGGGACGACCGCGATGATCACGGCCCCGATCTGCAACTGGTCTGTTACGGCGGCGCCGAGAAAACCACCGCCGAAGTCCACTCGGGCTACGAGTGGGACCCGCAGCAGCACAAGTACGTGCCCAAGCAAAGCGTGGAAACCGGCAAAGCCGATTTTCAGGCCACCATCACTGTCTCCATTCACGCCGATCGCGGCGATATCCAGTTACCCAAAAGCCTGATTCCGCCGCTGCATGGCGACAACCGCGATGGCTGGTGGCGCATCGATGACCTGCTCGTGGGGCACGACGAGATTCGCGGCAAATTCCGCCTCAATGCACTGAACCAGCCGCGCCTGTCGATCAACCGCCGCAGCGGCGCCATCACCATCGATGGCATGATCAAGTTCAATGGCCGCTGCGATGCAGACGATGGCCATCGAAGGTTCTAGAAGCATGGCGCGTGTATCGTTCAAGCTGGCGACTCTCGTATTCGGCGCGCTGCTGGCCGGCGTCGTTTTGGCGCAAGGCGCGAAGGTGTCGTCGCCGGTGGAACTGGCGCGGCGCGCGGATGCGCTCAAGCCGGGGCAGTGGGTATGGGCGCCGCGCATTGCGCCCTCCGGGCCGGTGCTGGTGTACGTGGATTTGTCGCGCCAGGTCGCGACGATTTATCGCAACGGTGTGCGCATCGGCGTATCGACTGTCTCCACGGGAAAACCGGGGCACGCCACACCCACCGGCGTCTTCACCATCCTGGAAAAGAATGTGGAACATCACTCCAACGCCTACAACAACGCCAGCATGCCGTACCAGCAGCGCCTGACCTGGGATGGCGTGGCCTTGCACGCGGGCGGTCTGCCCGGCTACCCGGAAAGCCACGGCTGCGTGCATTTGCCGTATGCGTTTGCGCGCGAACTGTTCGACGCCACCCGGCGCGGCACCACCGTGGTGGTGACCGGCGATGCCAGCCACGCGGTGACCACCGACAGCGCAGATGTGTTGGCGCCGTCAGCCGTCGTCGGCGAACAGGCCGGGGAGTTTTGGGCGCCGGAGCGCGCTGCATCGGGGCCGGTGACGATCGTCATTTCGCGCAGTGACCAGGCGGTGGTGGTGCTGAGGAATGGCGTGGAAATCGGCCGCGCCCGCGCCGCCCTGCCGGCCGACAGCGATGCCACCCATGTGCTCACGCTGGGGACGGGGGCCACCGGCGCACCGGCATGGTTCTACGTTGGCGTAGCCGGACATGCCAACGAATCCGGCAGGCCGGTAGATGAGGCGGTGCGCAACCGGGTGCAGGTGGCGCCGGATTTTTATGCAAAAGTGGCGCCGCTGCTGCTGCCCGGAACCACCTTGCTGGTGACCGCCGAACCGCTGTCGCAGGGCGATGCTGGCACGCCGCTGACCGTACTCAATGGCCGCGAGGACGCGCCGCGTTCCGGAGAGAGATAAAGCATAGGTGTCGTCGCCAGTGATAGCGGCATACCATGGGCTCGCGGCGGGCTTATGCGGGCTGGTCTCCAGTCGGTTTGCGCAGATGGATATTGAGCTGTTGATACGGGATCTCGATGCCGGCTGCCTGCAAGGCAGCGAGGATTTTTTCCAGCAGGTCGCCGCGCACGTGCATCCAGCGGCCCACGTCGGTGGTCCATGCGCGCACGGAGAAATTGATGCCGTTGTCGCCGGCGCCGGTCAACAGCACCACCGGCGCCGGATCGGCCGCCACGCCGGCGGTGGCGCTGGTGGTCGCGTTCAGGATCGCGGTCACTTGCGACGGATCGGTGCCATACGCCACGTTGATCGTGATCTCGAAACGGCGGCTGCGGTCGTACATGGTCCAGTTGGTGAGGTTGCCGCTCAGGAGCAGTCCATTCGGCACGACCGAGTCTGCACCTTCGAAGGTGCGGATGGTGGTGGCGCGCAGGCTGATTTCGCGGACGGTGCCGGAGACGCCGGCGGCGTCGATCATGTCGCCGGGCTGGATTGGGCGCTCGAACATCAGCACCACGCCCGAGACAAAATTGTTGACCACGTTTTGCAGGCCGAAGCCGATGCCCACGCCCAGCGCGCCGAAAATAAACATCAACTGGCTGACCTTGAAGCCGGCAGCCGACAGCGCAAACAGAATCCCCAGCAACAGCACACCGTAGTAGCTGAGCGAAGCGATGCTGTTGCCCACGCCGCGCGGCAGCCTGCTGTGGCCAGGGAGTTCCTCGCGCAGCAGGCGCCGTACCGCTTGCGCAATCCACATCGCCAGCCACGTCGAGAACACGAACACCAGCACGTCGCCCAGATGGATCGATACTTCACCGACCTCGATGCCCAGGGCCAGCACCGAGCTGCCGGCGCTGTGCAATGGCCGCAGCAGGCGGAAACGGTGCAGGCTGTAGAGCAGCCAGCCGATCAGCGCGGCCAGCATCAGCAGGCGGTCCAGGGCCGCTTGCAGGGCGGGGCCCTGGCGGTGCACCAGCGAACGGCCGGCCAATCGTGATTGGCTCAGCACCACCCGCAGCAATCCCTGGCAGGCCGTGACGCTGGCGTATAGCAGCAGCGCCATGTAGCCGCTCTCGATCACGCCACTGGTCAGGGTTTCGGCCAGCGAGATGTTGCCGGCCACATTGCAGATGGCCGCCACCGCCAGGATCAGCAGCACGCTCCACTCCAGCGGGCGGCGGGCGCTTTTCAGTGCCTTGAAGCGGCCGATCGGCGGCGACCAGGGCCGGCGCAGCATCCACAGCGTCAGGCCCAGCGCCAGCAGGTTGAGCACCAGCGTAAACAACCGGTAGATGCCGACGTCGGCAACCAACGCCACGCCCAGGCGGTCGATCGCGTACAGGCCCACGGCGATGGCGGGCCGCATGCCGAGCCAGGCGGCAGTATCCCCGGGCAGCAAGCGCAGCACCGGGACCAGGGCCAGCACCAGTGCGAACTCCTGCACCAGTAATGGCGCGTCGGGTTCGAACACCAGCACCGCCAGCATGGCCAGCAGCAGCCAGACTGAGATCGGCCGTCGCAAGGCGCCGGTGTTGTTGCCCGTCCCGGCATCGGCGGTTTCACCGTGGCGCCGGCTGCGCAGCGCCAGGGCCAGGATCAGCGGCAGCAGCAGGATCTGCACCACGCGCAGCGCCTGCTGGTTGCCAGTGCCGGCGGCGTTGTAATCGCGCGCAAAGCGGGTTTCGATTTCCAGGCCGCGCTGCACCGCGCCTTGCGCGCCGGCGCCGATGCTCAAATCCTGCCACAGCGGCGGCACATCGATTTTCAGCAGGCGGCGGTCGATATCGTCGATGGCAGCGGCAACATCGTTTTTGCCGCTGCGGATGCGCGCCTTGATGGTGCTGGCGCGCTGGGTCAGTTCGAACTGGGCGGCCAGGGCCGCACCCAGCGCCGCCTCGCACTCGTCGATCTGCGCCAGCACGGCATCGACGCGGGTGGACATTACCGGTGGCAGGCCATCGAGCACGCCGGCACTGCGCGCCGCCGACCACGCCAGGCGCCGCTGCGCCAGTTGCATGGCGCTTTCCTCGTAAGGGGCGAAGGCCGCGCGGGACTCGGCTTCCCACCGCGCATAGCGGCGGGCGTCGAACTCCCAGTGCCGGTCGAGGCTCTCGAGCCGCATGATGGGCAACTCGCGCAGCGCGGCGCCCTGGGTGGTCAGCAGCTTGGCGTTGACCGGCTCGGCGATGGCGTCGAGGGCGCCGCGCAGGCGGTTGAACGGTGACGGTGCGGCCAGCAGCTGGCGGGAAAAATCGACCAGTTGCTGGTCTTCGTCGGCTTGCTTGAGGATGTCCTGGACGGCGATGGGGGCGGTTAGTGTGCCTCGGGCCGCAGGCTGCAGTGGCGCCGCTATTGCGGCCGGCAACCCGGCAATGGTCAGTGCCAGCAGCCAGATCGTCGCGGCGAGTAAACGTGCGGACGAGGTCACGACACGGACCAGCGTTTGCATGCAAGCCTTTCCCATGGGCAGGCGCCGGGTGCCGCCCGGCCGGAAGCGTCAGGCAGCGACGCTTCGGCTATGATACAGAGAGAAGTGCCGAATTGGTAAGATTCTTCTGCTGACCAGGACAGCCTTTGGATAGCGGCGGAAAGTGTCGCTGCAAGGCCGTCTTTTTGCAATTCCAAACCGTTTTGTCACTATTTTGAGAATTTCAGGCACTAGCGGGTTTGCCGCGTTGATGCCAAGATAGCGTCATGACAAACATCTATCGTAGTCAATTCCGCATGCCGTTTTCGCTGTTCGAAAAGTTGAAGGCAGAAGCTGGCAAGGCCGGCCGCAGCGTCAACGCCGAACTGGTGGGGCGGCTGGAGCGGAGCCTGACGGACAGCTCCAACGACATCGATATGCGCATCATTTTCGAGGCGCTCGAACGGCTGTCCCAGCGCAACCCCGAATTGCGCTACAGCTTTGGCGTCAACCTCGGTAACCAGCGCGACGTGCGTCCGTCCGAAATCGAAAGCGGCAACTGGACCCTGGCCGCCGATCCGGACAACCCGGTGGCAGACCTGCTGGCGAAAAAACAGGCCGGGGTGCCGGCCAAGTAAGCGCTGAACCCGGGCGCTGAATCGTCTTACAGGAAGCGATCCAGTAACTTCTTGCTGTGCTTGTCCAACTCGCGCACGTCGCGCACCAGGAAGTGAATCCCGTGGATGTCCGAGATCAGGAGCGTATCGGCCGTCAGCCGGCGGATGTCTTCTTCGCCGCGCAGCACGAATTCGGTGTCGCCCCGGTCGGTATTGACGGTCCAGGTGCAAGGCGTGGCAAAGCTGGTCACGGCCACGATGCGGCTGATCTCGGGCATGAATTCGCGCCCGCTCAATTCTTCGCGCACCAGCGCGCCCACCGCTGCCGGCAAATCCTCGATGCGGTCGATCCAGGCCACTTCCTTGCCGTCGTGATTGACCAGCGCGATGCCATCTTCCGGCGCCTGCACCGGGAAGGCGCGCACCGCTGCCACGCCTTCGTGGACCACGCCATCAAGCGTGGTCAGTACCAGTTTGCCGAAGGGGTTGCGTATCAGTTCAAAGTTAATGCTCATCTGCTTCAATCCTTGCTGCCACGGTCGTCGAGGTCCGTGTCCACGTTGCGGGCTTGCGCCTGTACCAGGCGGTAGTACGCGCCTTCCTTGGCCATCAGTTCATCATGGGCGCCTTCTTCCACCACCACGCCGCGATCCATCACCACCAGGCGGTCCGCTTTGGCCAGCGTGGACAGGCGGTGGGCAATCGCGATCGTGGTGCGGCCTTTGACGAGGTTTTCCAGCGCGCGCTGGATTTCTTTTTCGGTCTCCGAATCGACCGAGGCGGTAGCTTCGTCGAGGATCAGGATCTTCGGATCGATCAGCAGCGCACGCGCGATCGAGATGCGCTGGCGCTCGCCGCCGGACAGGCCCTGGCCGCGTTCACCGACCATCGAATCGTAGCCCTGCGGCAGGCGCAGGATGAATTCGTGGGCGTGTGCGGCGCGGGCGGCGGCCATGATCTCGGCGCGGGTGGCGTCCGGTTTGCCGTAGGCGAGGTTTTCGGCGATGGTGCCGAAGAACAGGAACGGCTCCTGCAGCACCAGGCCGATCTGGCGGCGGTAATCGGAAATCGCCAGCGAGCGGATATCGACGCCGTCGAGCATGATGGCGCCTTCGGCCACGTCATAAAAGCGGCAGATCAGGTTCACCAGCGTCGATTTGCCCGAACCCGAATGGCCGACCAGGCCCACCATTTCGCCGGCCTTGATATCGAGGTTGATGCCGCGATTGACCGCGCGGTTACCGTAGCGGAAGCCCACGTCGCGCAAGGTGATATTGCCTTCCACCTTGGCCAGCTTGACCGGGTTGACCGGATCGGGCACCGACGACACGTGGTCGAGGATATCGAAAATACGCTTGGCAGCCGACGCCGATTTTTGCGTGACCGACACGATGCGGCTCATTGAATCAAGGCGGCCGTAGAAGCGGCTCGAGTACGCGATAAACGCGGACAGCACACCGACCGTGATATTGCCCTTCGAGACCTGGTAGATACCGAACACCCAGATCACCAGCAGTCCCAGTTCGGTCAGGAACGACACAGTGGGCGAGAACAGCGACCAGATTTTATTCAGTTTGTCGTTGACTGCCAGGTTGTGCTTGTTGGCGGTGCGGAAGCGCGCCGCTTCGCGCGTCTCCTGGGCGAACGCTTTGACGACGCGGATACCGGGAATGGTATCGGCCAGCACGTTGGTCACTTCGCCCCACACGCGGTCGATCTTTTCAAAACCAGTGCGCAGGCGGTCGCGCACCAGGTGGATCAGCCAGGCGATGAACGGCAGCGGCGCCAGCGCGAAGATGGCGAGATACGGATCGATCGAGAACAGGATCACGCCGGTCATGATGATCATCAGGCAGTCGGACGCGAAGTCGAGCAAATGCAGCGACAGGAACACGCAAATGCGGTCGCTCTCGCTGCCGATGCGCGACATCAGGTCACCGGTGCGCTTGCCGCCGAAGTATTCGAGCGAGAGGCGCAGCAGGTGGTCATAAGTCTCGGTACGCAGGTCGGCGCCGATGCGCTCGGAGACCAGTGCCAGCACATAGGTCTTGGCCCAGCCGAAAATCCACGCCAGCACCGCCGCGCCCACCAGGCCGGACATGTACAGCGCCACCAGGCTCGAATCGACCGGCGTGCCGTTCTGGTACGGGATCAGCACCTTGTCCATCAGCGGAATGGTCAGATACGGCGGGATCATGTGGGCGCCGGTGGATAGCAGCATCAGCAGGAAGCCCAGGCCCAGTTGCAGTTTATAGGGGCGGGCAAAGCGCCACAGGCGGAACAGGGTCCAGGTGGACGGCGGCGTGTACACCACCTTGGTGCAGACCGGGCATTCTTCCTGGTCCGGTTCCAGCGGCGCCTTGCAGCTGGGGCAGACGTTGGTGTCGTCGCTGATGACCGGCTCGCCGCTGGAGTGGCTGTCGCGCTGGGCGGCAAAGTGCTCGACCAGGCGGATTGCCTGCAGGTTCTGGCCCAGCGTAAAACGCCAGGCAGCCAGGCGGCCGCGCGCGGACACCAGTTCCAGGTGGCCCACGCCAGCGTGATCGTGGTGTTCCAGCGACAGATCGAACGAGAACGGCCATGCCTGCCATTGCTCCTGGCCCGGCGCGCGCGCCAGCAGGCGGGTGTTGGTAATCACGACTACACCCTTGGCGAAACGAAGTTGCTGATCCAGGTCAACCTCCAGGGCACTTACAACGTTTTCCCCTTGGGAAAGTTGTGCCTGTATATCGGAACGCCAGCGGTCGGGCAGCTCGCCGCCGACGCTCGATATGGTGGAAAGTTGTTGGCTTGTCATTGTGTGGCGTACTCCGGATTCGGGAAAAAAGCGTTGTGTGCTTGGGTGCGTGGTTAAGTGCTTACTTACATGGCAGCGACAGTGCAGGAATTCAATCGTGCATTGTCTCTGGTAAAAGTAATGAATTACGGTATTCTGTCGCTAATAAATTGACAGAAGTTAAGTCAGTACTGACTTATTTGTTGTAGCGGCAAGTATAACGCACGGACAAAAACGCTGGTACTGCTTGATGAACTTGATCAGGACATGGGTGATGCCAAATGTGATTTGGCGACAGCGATATTACAGGGTTTAAAATACGGCGCGCGGCCACGGCCCGAGCCGATAACGAAGTTATAAAGTTCGAAACATGATCAAGAAGAAAAGCATAGAAATCCTCCGCGTCACCCATTTGCGCGGCCCCAATATCTGGACCTATCGCCCGGTGATCGAGGCGTGGCTGGACATTGGCGAGCTGGAACAATACCCGTCCAACCTGCTGCCGGGCCTGTACGAGCGCCTGACCACGATCCTGCCGGGCCTGCTCGAGCACCGCTGCGGCGTGGGCGAGGTGGGCGGCTTCCTCGAGCGCCTGCGCGACGGCACCTACGCCGGCCACGTGCTCGAGCACGTGGTGCTGGAACTGCAAAACCTGGCCGGCATGAAAACCGGCTTCGGCAAAACCCGCCAGATCGGCACGGACACCGGCTACTACAAGATGGCGTTCCGCACCCGCCAGGAACAGGTCGGCCGCGCCGCCCTGGCCGCCGGCCGCGACCTGCTGATGGCAATGATCGAGGATCAGCCGTACGACCTGGCCGCCACCGTGGCCGAACTGACCGACCTGGTCGAAACGCTGTGCCTGGGCCCGAGCACCGGCAACATCGTCGATGCCGCCACCGACCGCGCGATTCCGTCGATCCGCCTCACCGACGGCAACCTGGTGCAACTGGGCCACGGCGCCGCCCAGCGCCGCATCTGGACCGCCGAAACCGAGCAGACCAGCGCGATTGCCGAAGGCATCGCCAGCGACAAGGATTTGACCAAGTCGCTGCTGTCGTCGTGCGGCGTGCCGGTGCCCGAAGGTGAGCTGGTGACCAGCGCTGAAGCTGCGTGGGAAACCGCGCAGGACATCGGCCTGCCGGTCGTGGTCAAGCCGTACAACGGCAACCATGGCCGTGGCGTGTCGCTGAATCTGATGACCGAAGCCGACATCACCGCCGCCTATGCGCTGGCCTCCGACGAAGGCTACAGCTCGAGCGTGATCGTCGAGCGCTTCATCGTCGGTAACGAACACCGCCTGCTGGTCGTCGGCAAGCGCATGATCGCCGCCGCCGCCGGCGAAGCCTTGTGGATCACCGGCGACGGCGTCCACACCATCCAGCAGCTGGTCGATCTGCACATTAATATCGATCCGCGCCGTGGCGAGGAAGAAGATTTTCCCCTCAGCCTGATCAAGCCGGCGGAAGCCGGCGAAACCATCCTGGAACTCAAGCGCCAGGGCATGGACGCGTTTTCCGTGCCGCTGGACGGCCAGAAGGTGCTGATCCAGGCCAACGGCAACGTCACCACCGACGTCACCGACAAGGTGCACCCGGAAGTCGCCGCCATGGCCACGCTGGCCGCGCGCGTGGTGGGCCTGGACATTGCCGGTATCGACCTGGTGGCGTCCGACATTACCCGTCCGCTGCACGAGCAGGGCGGCGCCATCATTGAAGTGAACGCCAGCCCCGGCTTGCTGATGCACCTGAAACCCGAACACGGCGAGCCGCGCAACGTCGGCGCCGCCATCGTCGGCCAGCTTTTCAAAGAGGAAGAGACGGGCCGCATCCCGGTGGTGGGCATCACCGGCAAGCATGGCACTACCATGGCCGCGCGCCTGATCGCCTGGCTGCTGCAAGTGGGCGGCAAAAAGGTCGGCGTCAGCTGCGCCGACGGCCTGTACGTGAACAGCCGCCTGCTGTCGCGCGATGGCCTGTCCGACTGGGAAACCGGCGAGCGCCTGCTGCTCAACAAGAACGTGGAAGCGGCGGTGTTCGAATCGAGCGCGCGCATGATCCTCACCGAAGGCCTGGCCTACGACAAGTGCACGGTGGGCGTGGTGACCGATGTCGCCGGCCTGGAAGACGTGGCCGAGTTCCATATCGACACCGACGACAAACTGTATAACGTGCTGCGCACCCAGGTGGACGTGGTGCTGGCCAGCGGCGCCGCCGTGCTCAACGCCGCCGATCCGCAAGTGGTGGAGATGGCAGATTTGTGCGACGGCGAAGTGATTTTCTACGGCGTTGACGAGCACCTGCCGGCTATCGTCCAGCACCGCCAGGACAGCGCGCGCGTGGTCTTCCAGCGCACCCAGGGCGACCAGCGCACCATCGTGCTGGGTCAGGGCTACGTGGACATGGTCAGCCTGCCGCTGTCGCCCCTGGTGCCGCCCGAGGCCGTGCTGGCCGCGATTGCCGCCGGCTGGGCACTGGGCCTGACGCCGGAACTGATCGCCGCCGGTTTGCGCACCTTCGATGCGAATCCGAAGCGCATCCATCACTGATACGAAAGAACAAGCAGATTTATGGAAGTCATCCGCACCCGCGCCCTTCGTGGCCCGAATCTCTGGAGCCACCACACCGCCATGGAAGTGGTTGTATCGTGCCCGCCCGACCAGCGCGCCATCGCGCAATTGCCCGGTTTCGAGCAGCGCCTGCACGCTCGCTTCCCGGCGGTCGGCGCCTTGCACGCCACCGGTGAAACCATCTCGCTGGCCAATGTGCTCGAAGCCGCTGCCCTGAGCCTGCAGGCGCAAGCCGGCTGCCCGGTCACCTTCAGCCGCACCACCGTCACGCCGGAAGAAGGCGTGTACCAGACCGTGGTGGAATACTCGGAAGAAGCCGTCGGCCGCCTGGCCGTCACCATGGCCGAGAACCTGATCAACGCCGCGCTGAACGACACCGCCTTCGACCTCGACGCCGCCTTGAGCGAACTGCGCGACCTCGACGAAGACGTGCGCCTGGGCCCGAGCACCGGTTCCATCGTCAACGCCGCGCTGGCGCGCGACATCCCGATCCGCCGCCTGACCGAAGGCAGCATGGTGATGTTCGGCTGGGGTTCGAAGCAGCGCCGCATCCAGGCTGCCGAAATGGACACCACCAGCGCCATCGGCGAATCGATCGCCCAGGACAAGGAACTGACCAAGAAGCTGCTGCACGCGGCCGGCGTGCCGGTCCCGTACGGCCGCACCGTGGAAGACGAGGCGGACGCCTGGCAAGCCGCGCAGGACATCGGCATGCCGGTCGTGGTCAAGCCGAAGGACGGCAACCAGGGCAAGGGCGTGACGGTCAACGTCAATTCGAAAGAGCACCTGGAACAGGCGTTCCGCACCGCCAAGGAATTCCGCGACGACGTGATGGTCGAGCGCTATTTGCCCGGACACGATTTCCGCCTGCTCGTCATCGGCAACAAGCTGATCGCCGCTGCCCGTCGCGATCCGCCGCAAGTGGTTGGCGACGGCGTGCACACGGTGCGCCAGCTGGTGGACCTGGTCAATGCCGACCCGCGCCGTGGCAGCGGCCACTCGACGTCGCTCACCAAGATCCGGTTCGACGACATCGCCCTGGCGCGCCTGGCGCTGCAAGACCTGGAAGCGGACTCCGTGCCAGGCAAAGGTCAGCGCGTGATCCTGCGTAACAATGCCAACCTGTCCACCGGCGGCACCGCCACCGACGTGACCGACGACGTGCACCCGGAAGTGGCGGCGCGCGCGGTGGAAGCGGCGCAGATGATCGGCCTCGATATCTGCGGCGTGGACGTGGTGTGCGAAGGCGTGCTCGAACCGTTCGACGACCGACGCGGCGGCGTGGTGGAAGTCAACGCCGCCCCCGGCCTGCGCATGCACATCGCGCCGTCGTACGGCAAGGGCCGCGCCGTGGGCGAGGCCATCGTCAACACCATGTTCGCGCCGGGAGAAAACGGCCGCATCCCGGTCGTTGCCGTCACCGGCACCAACGGCAAGACCACCACCGTGCGCCTGATCGCGCACCTGCTCACGGCCAGCGGCCTGCGCACCGGCATGACCAACACCGACGGCGTGTACATCGAAGGCCGCCAGACCGACAGCGGCGACTGCAGCGGCCCGCGCAGCGCCCGCAACGTGCTGCTGCACCCGGACGTGGACGCGGCGGTATTCGAAAGCGCCCGGGGCGGCATCCTGCGCGAAGGCCTGGCCTTCGACCGCTGCCAGGTTGCGGTAGTGACCAACATCGGCGCCGGCGACCACCTGGGCCTGAACTACATCACCACCGTGGAAGACCTGGCGGTCTTGAAGCGCGTGATCGTGCAGAACGTCGCGGCAGACGGCTACGCGGTGCTGAACGCGGTCGATCCGATTGTCGCCGCCATGGCCGCCAACTGCAAGGGCAAGATCATCTACTTCGGCGCGGACGCCGGCCATCCCGTCATCGCCACCCACCTGGCGCAGGGCTGCCGCACCGTGTACGTCGCGGACGGCCACCTGGTGGCTGCCGAAGGCAAGCAGCAGGTACGGATTCCGCTGTCGGAAGTGCCGATCACCCGCAACGGCGCCATCGGCTTCCAGGTCGAGAACGTGATGGCGTCGGTCGCTGCCGCGTGGGGCGTGGGTATCAGCTGGGAGTCGATCCGCCTGGGCCTGAAAACCTTCGCCAACGATTCCGACAATGCGCCGGGCCGTTTCAACGTGTTCGACTACAAGGGCGCGACCGTGATCGCCGACTACGGCCACAATCCGGACGCCATCCTGGCGCTGGTGCAGGCCGTGGAAACCATGCCGGCCAAGCGCCGTGGCGTGGTGATCTCGGGCGCCGGCGATCGCCGCGATGAAGACATCCGCCAGCAGACCGAAATCCTCGGCCGCGCGTTCGACGACGTGCTGCTGTACGAAGACGCGTGCCAGCGCGGCCGCGTCGATGGCGAAGTGGTGGCGCTGCTGCGCTCCGGCCTGCAGGGCGCGCCGCGCACGTCGCACGTGCAGGAGATTTACGGCGAGTTCCTGGCCATCGATACGGCGCTGGGTCGCTTGCAGGAAGGGGACTTGTGCCTGATCCTGATCGACCAGGTGGAAGACGCGCTGGCGCATATCCGCAAGCGTATCGCCGAAGTCTGATCGTCGGAGCAAGCAATGAAACCGGGGCGCGTCCCCGGTTTTTTATTGTCGGTAGCTATTGGCGTTACCTATGAAAGCCATAGATATTTATAGTTTTTATATATCTTACCCAGCGTTTAAAATAGCCTCAGTCTATTAAACAACGAGGAGCCATAGCATGAGCCAGCCACCAATCACCACCGCCTCCGGCATCCCGGTTGCCGACAACCAGAATTCGCTGTCTGCCGGCCCGCGCGGCCCGCTGCTGCTGCAAGACTTCCACCTGCTCGAGAAACTCCAGCACTTCAACCGCGAGCGCATTCCGGAGCGCGTGGTCCATGCCAAGGGTTCGGGCGCTTACGGCACCTTCACTGTCACCCACGACATCACCCGGTTCACCAAGGCCAAACTGTTTGCCGGCATCGGCAAGCAGACCGAGACCTTCGTGCGCTTCTCCACCGTGGGCGGCGAAAAGGGCAGTGCCGATACCGAACGCGATCCGCGCGGCTTCGCCATGCGCTTCTACACGGAGGACGGCAACTGGGACCTGGTCGGTAACAACACGCCAATGTTCTTCATCAAGGACGGCATCAAGTTCCCCGACTTTATTCATACCCAGAAGCGCGATCCGCAAACCAACCTGAAGTCGCCGACCATGATGTTCGATTTCTGGAGCAAGACGCCGGAAAGCCTGCACCAGGTGACGATGCTGTTCTCGGATCGCGGCACGCCGGACGGCTACCGCCACATGGACGGTTTCGGCAGCCACACCTTCAGCCTGATCAACGAGGCGGGTGAGCGCGTGTACTGCAAGTGGCACCTGAAGACGCAGCAGGGCATCAAGAATTTGCCGGCTGCCGTGGCCACCCGCATCGCCGGCGAAGATCCCGATTATGCACAGCGCGACCTGTTCGGCGCGATTGCGGCCGGCGACTTCCCGCGCTGGGACGTGCGCCTGCAAGTGGCCACCGAGGCGGAGCTGGCGGCATGGGAGCAGCGCACCGGCTGGAACCCGTTCGACCTGACCAAGGTGTGGCCGCATGCGGACTTCCCGCTGATTCCTGTCGGCGTGTTCGAACTCAATCGCAATCCCGTCAACTACCACGCCGAGGTGGAGCAGGCCGCATTGTCGCCATCGAACGTGGTGCCGGGCCTGGGCTACTCGCCGGACAAGATGCTGCAGGCGCGCCTGTTCGCCTACCACGACGCCCAGCTGTACCGCGTGGGTGTGAATCACCAGCACCTGCCGGTGAACGCGCCACGCTGCCCGTTCCACAACCAGCAGCGCGACGGCGCCATGGCGATCGCCAACGGCGGCGCGGCGCAGAACTACCAGCCGGTCGATAGCAACGGCAGCAACCCGCAAGGCATGGGCCACGGCGAACCGGGGCTGGCGCTGCACGGCGCGGCAGGGCGCTACGACGGTCGTGGCAAGGAAGACGATTACACGCAAGCGGGTAACCTGTTCCGCCTGCTGCCGGCGCAAGAGCAGCAGAACCTGTTCGACAATATCGCCGGTCCGTTGTCGCAGGTGAGCGCCGAGATCATCGCCCGTCAATTGAGCCACTTCGACCAGGCCGATCCGGCTTACGGCGCCGGCGTGCGCGCCGCGCTCAAGGTGCGTGGTGTGGAAGTCGCTTAACTGCACTACAATCTCCACGTTGCCACCAACGTGGAGTGTCGTTTGAACCGCACCCCCGCATCCGTTTCAAACTCTGCCCAGCTTGGCCAGGTCGTCCTGGTCCTGCAGGGCGGCGGCGCTTTGGGCGCTTACCAGCTGGGCGTCTATCAAGCCATGCACGAGGCGGGGCTGGAACCCGACTGGGTGATCGGCACGTCGATCGGCGCCATCAACGGCGCCATCATCGCCGGCAATCCACCGGAGCGGCGCCTCGAGCGCCTGCGCCAGTTCTGGCAACGCATGGAGCGCAATGCGCTCGGCGTGACGTCCCTGCCGCGCAGCGTGGCCAATGCCCTCACGGTGGGGCAGGGCATTCCCGCCTTTTTCGAGCCCAACCTGTCGGCCTGGTGGAATCCGGACGCGAAAGTCGGCGTGGAACACGCGTCGTTCTACCAGACCGCGCCGCTGCGCGCCACGCTCGAGCAACTGATCGACTACGACTACCTCAATCATCAGCAACCGCGCTTCACGGTCGGCGCGGTCAACGCCCGCACCGGCGCCATGCGCTACTTCGACAGCAGCCGCGACGTGCTCACCGCCGACCACGTGATGGCCTCGGGCGCGTTGCCGCCGGCCTTTCCCGCCGTGCGCATCGATGGCGAACCGTACTGGGATGGCGGCATCTATTCCAACACGCCGATCGAAGCGGTGCTCGACGACGAGCCGCGCCGCAGTTCGGTGATCTTCTCGGTGCAGGTGTGGAACCCGGACGGTACCGAGCCGCAAAGCATCCTCGACGTGCTCGACAAGCAGAAGGAGATCCAGTACGCGAGCCGCTCCAGCAATATCGAGCAGCAGCGCAAGCTGCACCGGTTGCGTCACGTGATTCGCGAACTGAGCCTGCACCTGCCGCCCGACGTGGCTGAACTGCCCGAAGTGCGCGACCTGTCGTGCTGGGGCTGCGGCACCACCATGCACGTGCTGTCGCTGGTAGCGCCGCGCATCGGCGGCGAGGACCATACCAAGGATATCGATTTTTCCTCGAGCGGCATCAACGCGCGCTGGCAGGCCGGCTATGAAGAGGCGCAGCGCATGATCGCCCTGAGGCCGTGGGAATCGAAGGTGGATCTGATCGAAGGCGTGGCGCTGCACACGCTGCCACCATTGCCACCGGCTTAGCCCGCAGCGGCCCCCAGCACTTCCTCGCACACGTCGAGCCACGCGCGCGCCGCGTGCGACAGGTAGCCGCCTTGCCACACGTGGGCCGGCTGCCATGGCAGCGCCGGTTCCACCAGCCGTACCGCATCCAGCGGTCCGGACGCCAGCCGGCCGATGAACGGTTCCGGCAGCAGCGCCACGCCCATGCCGGCTGACGCCATTGCGACCAGCCAGTCCCATTGCCCGCTTTGCGCCGCCACCTGCGGCTCAAATCCGGCTGCGCCGAACGCCGCGCGCAGGCTGCGCGTGAGCGCGAAGTCGTCGGTGAGCATCACCAGCGGCAATCCGTCCAGCGCCTTGAACGGCAACGTGGCGCGGCCCTTGCGGAACGTGCCTTGCGCGGCCAGCGCCCACAACGGGTAGCTGGCGATGGTGGCCGTTTGCAGTGCCAGAGCCGGGTCGGCCGGCAGCACGGTCAGGCCGATTTCCACTTCGCCGTTGGCGACCTTGCGTTCGATGGCCTGGCCCGTGTCTTCCAGCAGCGTGAGGGCGATTTGCGGATGGCGTTCGCGGAATGCCTTCAACACGGGCGTAAACAGCAGGTTGATCATGGGCGGGATGCCGACCGTGAGCTGGCCGCGTTCCACGGTTTGCGTGTCGTGCACTTCCTGCGCCAGGCGCCGCATCGAGGCCAGCATGTCTTCGCCGCGCGCGTACACCACGCGGCCGATGTCGGTCAGCGCCAGTTTGCGGCCGTCGCGTATCAACAACTGCGCGCCGGCTTCCTGTTCCAGCTGGCGCACCATCTTGCTGATGGTGGACTGGGTGACGTGCAGCGACTCCGCCGCCTGGGTAAAACTGTTGAGGCGCACGGTTTCGACGAAATAGCGCAGCGAGCGGAGGTCCATGAATAAAGCGACTGGTGAGCAGGAATTTAAGTCATAAAGCGACTGACTCGGCAATTCTATACTGAAACTCTATAAGAAGATCGAGGAGCACACCATGTATGAAGACCGCATTCGCCTTGCAACGCTGATGGACAAGGTGATGACCGCCGACCGCGCCGCCGCGCTGTTCAGGGACGGCATGACCGTCGGCATGAGCGGTTTTACCCGCGCTGGCGACGCCAAAGCGCTGCCGCTGGCGCTGGTCGAGCGCGCGCGCCGGGCGCCCTTGCACCTGACCCTGCTCACCGGCGCCTCGCTTGGCAACGACAGCGACGGCCTGATGGCCAATGCCGGCGTGGTCGCACGGCGCATGCCGTTCCAGGCCGACGCCGCGCTGCGCCGCAAGATCAACACGGGCGAGGTGATGTTCATCGACCAGCACCTGTCCGAGACCGCCGAGCAGCTGCGCTCGGGCGATCTGAAAGCCGTCGATATCGCCGTGATCGAAGCGGTGGCCATCACCGAAGACGGCAGCATCATCCCCACCATGTCGGTCGGGAACACGGCCAGCTTCGCCCAGCAGGCGGCGCAGGTGATCATCGAGATCAACCTGGCCGCGCCGCTGGCGCTGGAAGGCTTTCATGACATCTACGTGCCGCAGGCACGGCCCGAACGCGCTCCGATTCCGTTGACGTCGCCGCTGCAGCGCATCGGCGCCACCGCGATCGCCATCGACCCCGCGCGCATTGCCGCCATCGTCATCACCGACAGCGCCGACAGCCCGTCCAACGCGCTGCCGCCCGATACCGAGACCGACGCCATTGCGCGCCACGTGGTGACGTTCCTGGAGGGCGAAGTGGCGGCAGGGCGCATGGGACCGCAACTGCTGCCGCTGCAGGCCGGTATCGGCACGATTGCCAACGCCGTGCTGCATGGCCTGTCCGCCTCGTCGTTCCGCGACATGACCATGTATTCGGAGGTGCTGCAGGACAGCGCCATCGCGCTGCTCGACTCGGGCCACCTGGCCGTGGCCTCGGCCTCGTCGATCACCCTGACGGCCGCCACCCACGAGCGCTTCATCGCCAACCTGGAGCAGTACCGCGACCGCATCGTGCTGCGCCCGCAGGAGATCAGCAACCACCCGGAAATCGTGCGCCGGCTCGGCATCATCGCGCTCAACACGGCGCTGGAGTTCGACATCTACGGCAATGTCAACTCCACCCACGTGGGCGGCACGCACATGATGAACGGGATCGGCGGCTCGGGCGACTTCGCCCGCAATGGCCAGCTGTCGATTTTCGTCAGCAAGTCGGTGGCCAAGGACGGCGCCATTTCGAGCGTGGTGCCGTTTGCCGCGCACGTGGACCACACCGAGCACGATGTCGATGTGCTGGTGACCGAATGGGGCCTGGCCGACTTGCGTGGCCTGGCCCCGCGCGAGCGCGCGCCGCTGATCATCGAGCAGTGCGGCCACCCCGACTATCGGCCGCAGTTGCGCGCGTATGTAGAACAGGCGCTGGCCGGCGGCGGCCAGACGCCGCACGTGCTGGAACAGGCGCTGGCATGGCATGCCCGCTATAAACGCGAAGGGACCATGCTGGTAAAATAGCGCGATCGATAATCATCTATTGGATCGACATGACCATCAAAATCAGCCAGAATTTCGACTCCGGCGCCATCGAAGTCGTGCGCGCGGAGACCGCCGACGCCATCGACCTCAAGCTGCGCAAGGACTCGCACGCGGACATCCATCAATGGTTCCACTTCCGCCTGCAAGGCGCGGCGGGGCAGGCGGTGCGCATGCGCTTCCTGAACGCCGGTGAAGCCACCTACGCCAAGGGCTACGAGAACTACAACGCCGTGGCCAGCTACGATGGCGAAACCTGGTTCCGCGTGCCCACCACGTTTGACGGCGCGGTCATGACCATCAAGCACACGCCCGATACCGACAGCATCTACTACGCCTACTTCGAGCCATACTCGTTCGAGCGTCACCTGCGCCTGCTGGGCGAGGTGGGCGAACACCCGCTGGCCAAGGTACAAGACCTGGGCAGCACGGTCGATGGCCGCGACATGAACCTGGTGGTGATCGGCCAGCCCGATGCGCCGAAAAAAATCTGGTTTATCGCGCGCCAGCACCCGGGCGAATCGATGGCCGAATGGTTCGTCGAAGGCCTGATCGACTCGCTGCTCGACGACGCCAATCCGATCGCGCGCAAGCTGCTGCAAAGCTGCGTGTTCTACATCGTGCCGAACATGAATCCGGACGGCTCGGTACGCGGCAACCTGCGCACCAACGCGGCCGGCGCCAACCTCAATCGCGAGTGGATGACGCCAACCGTGGAGCGCAGCCCCGAAGTGCTGGTCGTAAAACAGAAGATGCACGAGACGGGCATCGACATGTTCTTCGACATCCACGGCGACGAGGCGCTGCCGTACAACTTCGTGGCCGGTAACGAGATGCTGGAAAACTTCAGCGACGAACGCCGCGCCAAGCAGCAAGCCTTCATCGATCGCTATAAAAACGCCAGCCCGGACTTCCAGGACAAGTTCGGCTACGCGGCCAGCAAGTACAAGGAAGACATGCTCACGCTGGCCTCCAAGTACGTGGGCCACCACTTCGGCTGCCTGGCGCTTACGCTGGAAATGCCGTTCAAGGACAACGCCGATCTGCCCGACGTGCGCGTGGGCTGGAATGGCGCACGCTCCGCTGCGCTCGGCGCCGCCATCCTGCAACCGATCCTGCTGTCGCTGGACGACTACTGATCATGGGCGTCGAAATCGAGCGCAAGTTCCTGGTGCAGGGCGACGCCTGGAAGACGCTGGGCGAACCGGTATTCTTCCGCCAAGGCTACCTGTCGTCGCAGAAGGAGCGCACGGTGCGAGTACGCATCGAGGGCGACCGCGCGGTGATCACCATCAAGGGCAAGAGCGTGGGCGCTGTGCGCGGCGAATGGGAGTATCCGATTCCCGTGCAGGACGCGGCGGAACTGCTCGACGGCCTGTGCGAGCAGCCGCTGATCGAAAAGTACCGGCGCAAGATCACCAATGGCGCGCACGTGTGGGAAGTCGATGAGTTCCTCGGTGCGAATGCGGGGCTGGTGGTGGCCGAGATCGAGCTTGGTGCCGAGGATGAGGTGTTCGACAAACCCGAGTGGGTTGCGGACGAGGTGACCGACGATGCGCGGTACTACAACTCCAACCTGATCAGGCACCCGTTCTCGAACTGGTAAGGCAGAAAAAAAGGCCCCGACGATGATCGGGGCCTTTTTTTATCAGTGGAAGTGCTCGGTGCCGCTAGGCGTATCTTCCGGCATTTCGGCATGCGCCAATTCTCCGACCGGATCGGCAAACAGCGGCGCGCCGCAGTCGTCGCAGAACTCCACCACGTAACGCTCGGCATGGCGCTTGATCTGGGTGATGCCCGCCTCGTTCAGGTGGTTGACGATGTCGTCCATCGGCGTGACCGGCTTTTGCGTGGCCGGCAAAATCGCGGCCGGGCCTTCCGGTGGCGTGCCTTCTTCGTCTTCCTGGCCATACAGCGGCCACACCACGCCGTAGATCACGTCCGGCGACGAACGGCGCGTGAACGCCACGCGGTATTCGTCGATCTGGCCTTCGCCATTTTCTTCGCCAAAACCGGCGATCACGGCGCGCAGTTCCGACGGTTCGATCGACAGCGTGTGCGTCAGATAATGCACGGCAGCGCGGATCGAGACCGGGCGGATTTGCTTGTCCGCTTCGCGGCAGGCCATGTAATACGCTTCGGGCAGCAGCAGTTCCACGCCGCAGCCGGGCAGCAGGCGGTTGACGGTAGGCGTGGCCTGGGCGCGCCATTGTTCGAGCACGTTGGCGCGCTCGGTGGCGAAGTTGGCCTGGTGCGCCGGCATCTGCCAGCGGAACAGCGGGGCGCCGGCCGGCGCCACCACGGCCACCATCAGGTAGCGGGTGTCGGCCAGGAATGGCGCGGTTTCCGGCACCTTGGTGTCGGCCTTGAGCACGGTGCCCTTGAGGGCGGCCTGCGCCAGCTTGTGCACCTTGCCCCAGGTTTCCACGTGGCTGCGCGGCAGCTGGTCGATCGAGAACAGCGTGGGCGACATGGCCATCTGCGTGCCATCGGCCAGCAGGTGGGCCGAGAAGTGGGCCGACAGCGTATTCAAAATATCGGCCGGAATCGGGCCCGAGGCGATGGCAAAGCGGGTCCAGGCCAGGATCGGCGCGGCTACCAGCAGCACGTCGTAGGGCTTGGAGACGCCGTCGGCGGTTTCCAGAACGATGGAGCTCGATTCGCTGGCCGCTTCCACGCCGTCCATCAGGACGTCGTAGGCGTTGAGGTCTTCGCGGAACAGGGCGTTGAGGGTGGCGTCGATGGTGTCCTGGTGGCCGGTCTTGAGCAGCTTTTGCAGCTGCGCATCGAGGCTGCGCTCCCAGGCCCGCTCTTCGAGGCGGCTGGCAGCTTGCCCGACTGCCTGCGCATGGCTGACCAGGCGCTGGCTCTCGGCGGACAATTTTTGGGATGAATCTTTAGATGGACGACGCATAGCGCTATAAAGGTCTCAGGTAAGGGAAAGCAGATAAAAAAACGGATCGGTCATGCAGATCATAACCCTTATGCACCATATTGTAGATGAAACCCGCAAAACAAGGTCGCCGATGGTGCAGCCATAAAAAAAGCGCCGGACGAGTCCGGCGCTTTCCAATCACGAGGTTGTTTAAAAATGATCGCAGCGAGGCGCAGCGCCGCAGACAGTGCGCCTACACGGCAAGGCGCTGCAACGACGCTGCGATCTTTTTTTAAACGACCGTTACGCGGCCAGCAGCTGGCGCAGCACGAACGGCAGGATGCCGCCATGCTTGTAGTAGTCGACTTCGATCGGGGTATCGATACGCAGCAGCACTTTTACTTCGGTGCTCGAACCGTCGGCGCGGTGGATCACCAGGGTGGCGGTTTGCTGCGGCTTGATGTCGCCTTCGAGGCCTTTCAGGTCGTAGGTTTCCTTGCCGGTGATGCCCAGGGTTTCGACGCTGTCGTTGCCGAGGAATTGCAGCGGCAGCACGCCCATGCCCACCAGGTTCGAGCGGTGGATACGCTCGAACGAGCGCACGATCACGGCCTTGACGCCCAGCAGCTGGGTGCCCTTGGCCGCCCAGTCGCGCGACGAGCCGGTGCCGTATTCTTCGCCGCCGAAGATCATGGTTGGCGTGCCTTCGGCCACGTACTTCATGGCGGCGTCGTAGATCGACAGCTGTTCGCCCGATGGCTGGTGGATCGTGATGCCGCCTTCGACTGCCGAACCGTCCGGCTTGGCCGGGATCATGCGGTTCTTGATACGCACGTTGGCGAACGTACCGCGCATCATGATCTCGTGGTTGCCGCGGCGCGAGCCGTACGAGTTGAAGTCGGCTTTCAGTACGCCGTTGGCCAGCAGCCATTTACCGGCAGGACCGTCTTCCTTGATCGAACCGGCCGGCGAGATGTGGTCGGTGGTGATCGAGTCGCCGAACACGCCCAGCGCGCGCGCGTTGGTGATGCCCGCTTCGGTGACCACCGGCTCCATCGTGAAGCCGTCGAAGAACGGCGGCTCGGCGATGTAGGTCGATTCCGGCCAGTTGTACACCTGGCCTTCGGTGGTGGACACGTGTTCCCACAGCTTGCCCGGGTTGCCCTTGACGTCGGCGTAGTTGGTCTTGAACACTTTCGAGTTCATCGCGAACTTCATCAGCTTGGCGATCTCCTGCGAGGTCGGCCAGATGTCGCCCAGGTACACGTCGCGGCCGTCCTTGCCCTTGCCGACCGGCTGGGTCATCAGGTCCACGGTCATGTTGCCGGCGATAGCGTAGGCGACCACCAGCGGTGGCGAAGCGAGGAAGTTCGAACGGATGTTCGGGTGGATCCGCGCTTCGAAGTTGCGGTTACCGGACAGCACGGCCGAGGCGACGATGTCGTTCTGGGTGATGGCGGCGTTCAGTTCGGCGGTCAGGTCGCCGGCGTTACCGATACAGGTGGTGCAACCGTACGCAGTCACGCCGAAGCCCAGTTGCTCCAGGTACGGCAGCAGGCCGGCAGCGGTCAGGTACTCGGTGACCACGCGCGAGCCGGGGGCCAGCGACGACTTGATGTGCGGGGCCACGGTCAACCCGGCTTCCACGGCTTTTTTCGCCAGCAGGCCGGCGGCCAGCAGCACGCTCGGGTTCGAGGTGTTGGTGCACGAGGTGATTGCCGCGATCAGCACGTCGCCGTTTTTCACGTGCACGCCGTCGGTCGTAGTGTAGGTTTTTTGCAGGTCGTCCGGGTTCTTGTTGAAGCCGTTTTCGGTGGTGGGCTTGGAGAACAGCTCGGTGAAGTTGGCCTTGACGTTGCCGATTTCGATACGGTCCTGTGGACGCTTCGGACCGGCCAGCGAAGGCGTCACGGTGGTCAGGTTCAGCTCGACCACGCGGGTGTAGTCGATGTCGCCGGCTTTCGAGACGCCGTACATGCCCTGCGCCTTGAAGTAGGCGGCAAACGCGTCGATCTCGGCCTTGGTGCGGCCCGTGCCTTCGAAGTATTCGATGGTGGCGTCGTCAACCGGGAAGAAGCCCATGGTGGCGCCGTATTCCGGCGCCATGTTGGCAATGGTGGCGCGGTCGGTGACCGACAGCGTCTCGGTGCCTTCGCCGAAGAACTCGACGAACTTGCCCACGACTTTCTCTTTGCGCAGCAGTTCGGTGATGGTCAGCACCAGGTCGGTGGCGGTGCAGCCTTCGCGCAGCACGCCGGTCAGGTTGACGCCGATGACGTCCGGGGTCAGGAAGTAGACCGGCTGGCCGAGCATGCCCGCTTCGGCCTCGATGCCGCCCACGCCCCAGCCGACTACGCCGATACCGTTGATCATGGTGGTGTGCGAGTCGGTGCCGACCAGCGAATCAGGGTAGTACACGCCTTCGTTGTCCTTGTGGACGCCGCGCGCCAGGTATTCCAGGTTGACCTGGTGGACGATGCCGAAGCCCGGTGGCACCACGCCGAAGGTGTCGAACGCCTGCATGCCCCATTTCATGAACTGGTAGCGCTCGTTATTGCGCGAGAATTCCAGCTTCATGTTCAGGTCCAGCGCGCCCGGCTCGCGGAAGTGGTCGATGGTGACCGAGTGATCGACCACCAGGTCCACCGGCACCAGCGGCTCGATTTTCTTGGCGTTGATGCCCATCTTGTAGGCGACGTTGCGCATCGCGGCCAGGTCGGCCAGCAGCGGCACGCCGGTAAAGTCCTGCAGCACCACGCGGGCCACGACGAATGGAATTTCGTCGGTGCGCTCGGCGGTGGCGCCCCAGTTGGCCAGTTGCTTGACGTGTTCTTCGGTGACTTTTTTACCGTCGCAGTTGCGCAGCACGGACTCCAGCACCACGCGGATCGATACCGGCAGGCGGGAGATTTTGGTGCCCAGGCTCTTCTCCAGTGCGGGCAGCGAGTAGAACTTCGCCTTCTTGCCCGAAATGTTGAATTCCTTGAGCGTGTTCAAAGTGTTACGGGACATGACATCTCCTTCAGTGGGTATCGTCAAATGATGAACTAAATCGGTGCCGACCGTGCGCAAGCGTGCGCGGCCGGCCAAAACGCGTTACTGGACTGCAGTTGCTGGTGCTTCCGGCGCCTTTTCCGTGATGGCGACCGGCTGCAATTGTTCGGGGTTGCGGCACTCGTTGGCCAGCTGGCGATTGAGTTTCGAATCAAGCAGCATGCTCTTGGCCGGAATGCCGATCCAGATCAGGCCATACAGCTTGTTCTCGAAGCGCTGGGCGCCGGTGGTGGTGCCCACGCGCGTCAGGCGGTGCAGGCGCTTTTTCCAGCGCAGCGCGATGTGTTCGTCGTCGCCCACGTTCTGGTAGATCGCGACCTTGTTGCCCAGTTCGCAGTCGAATTCGGTGACGCTCGAATCGGTGATGACCGGCTCGTCTTCTTCCGGGTTCGGTTCTTTCGGCACGACCGGCTTTTCCACGGCCTTCTTGGCTTTGGCGGTGGCTTTCTTGACGGGTTTCTTGGCAGCCGGCTTGGTTTCGACGGCAGCAGCTGCCGGCGCGGTCGCCAGGCTCAGCGAGCCGAGGGCGAGTCCGCAGGCCAGCAGGATTTTGGAGATGGACATCAGTTTGGTTCCAGAGGGTGAACGGGAGTAGGCAGCATCAATGCGGCAGCCGACTCGGGCAGGGTAAGCCCCGCGAGTCTGGCGCGCTGCAAGATGGTCCAATAATATCGGTAGCTGGCGCGGTCGTGCAAGCGCCCATTTTGGGAGATGGGGCCCCATTGGACGTTCGCTGCTTCGTGCAGGATGGCAGCGGCCTCGTTCACCTCGGACAGGCGCGGCGTAAAGGTCTTGACGATGGGCTTGATCTGGCCAGGGTGGATGCTCCACATGCGCGTGTAGCCGAATTCGGCGGCAGCGCGCTGGGCGTCGTTGGCGGCCACGGCCGGATCCTTGATCTCGGTGGTGACGTTATGCGACGGCACCTTGCCGTGGGCGTGGCAGGCCGCTGCCATCTCGAGCTTGGCGCGCACCACCAGCGGGTGCGTAAACTGGCCCGGTGTGCGCATGGCCGCGCCGGGAATCGCGCCATAGTGGCTCGAGACAAAATCCATGATGCCGAATGACAGGCACTGGACCTGGGGCAGGGCGGCGATGTCGTAGGCGTCGCGCAGGGCGCCGTGGGTTTCGATCAGCACGTGTACCGGAAGGTCGCTGCGGCCGGCCTTGCCGGCATGGCCGTTGATGAAGGCGATCGCTTCTATCACTTCGGCCACGCTGTTGACCTTGGGCAGGGCGATGTAGGCCAGCGCTTCGGCGCCGGCGCCGCCGGCGATGATCTCCACGTCGCGGGCAAAGTGCGGGCTGTGCACATCGTGGATGCGGGCGCCGATGCGGTGGTGGCGGTTGTCGCTGGACGCCAGCAGTTCGGCCACCAGGTGGGCGTGCGCCTCCTCGTTGCCGGCGCTGGCGCCGTCTTCGCAGTCGAGCGTGATGTCGAAGACGGGACCAAGTTCTTGTTGCAGGACGATCGATTTGCGCATCAGCTTTTCGGAGCCGGCGTAGTGGTCGCAAGCTGGCAGCAAGAGCGGCTGGCGATTACCCTGGAATAAAACCTCGGATGGATGCATGCAGGAAATGGATGTAGTGGTGGGAGGGGAGAGAGTACCAGGAGCGGAAACGCAAACCGCGCTGCTCCTGGCAGCGCGGTGCTTGCTGCGGATCGGTGTATTAACCGGTTCCACGAGCATTCATGAAGAGCAAACCGATTATGGCAGCAGGTGCTTGACGCCTTCGCGCTCTTCGGTCAGTTCTTTCAGGGTCAGGTTGATGCGCTCTTGCGAGAATTCATCGATTTCCAGGCCTTGAACGATGGTGTATTCGCCGTTTTCGGTCGTGACCGGGAAGCCGAACACGGTGCCTTCAGGGATGCCGTACGAACCGTCCGATGGCACGCCCATGGTGGTCCACTTGCCGTTGGTGCCCAGCATCCAGTCGTGGATGTGGTCGATGGCGGCGTTGGCTGCCGAGGCTGCCGACGACAGGCCGCGTGCTTCGATGATGGCCGCGCCGCGCTTGCCGACGGTTGGCAGGAAGGTGTTGGCGTTCCATTCCTGGTCGTTGATCAGGTCCTTGACTGCTTTGCCGCCGGTGGTGGCGAAGCGGTAGTCGGCGTACATGGTTGGCGAGTGGTTGCCCCACACGGTCAGCTTCTCGATGTCCTTGACGGCGGTGCCGGTCTTGGCAGCAACTTGCGACAGCGCGCGGTTGTGGTCCAGGCGCAGCATGGCGGTGAAGTTTTTCGCTGGCAGCGATGGTGCCGATTTCATGGCGATGTAAGCGTTGGTGTTGGCTGGGTTGCCTACGACCAGTACTTTGACGTTGCGCGAAGCGACGGCGTCGAGCGCCTTGCCTTGCACGGTGAAGATCTGCGCATTGGCTTCGAGCAGGTCTTTACGCTCCATGCCAGGACCGCGTGGACGGGCGCCAACCAGCACGGCGACGTCAACATCCTTGAAGGCGGTCAGTGGATCGGAGTGGGCGGTCATCTCGGTCAGCAGCGGGAACGCGCAGTCGTCGATTTCCATCATCACGCCCTTCAGCGCTTTCTGGGCTTTTTCGTCGGCGATTTCCAGCAGTTGCAGGATGACTGGCTGGTCTTTGCCCAGCATGTCGCCGTTAGCGATACGGAACAGCAGAGCGTAACCGATTTGACCGGCTGCACCGGTAACAGCAACACGCATTGGGGTTTTTGCCATGATGAATCTCCAAAGTAGGTATAGAACAGAGTCGAACACAGTCCAACATCATACTGCAATTTTGAGCACTCGCTACGCAGCGCATGGCCGGGGAGTGTAGGCCTGTGTCCGGCTTCTGTCAATTGTATCTTATGTCTTATATAAGACATAGAAGTTAGGGAGGTTTTTGCTGGACGCCAAGGGGTATTTGTGGTGAAATCTCGGTCTATGAATCCCGTCCCGCCCAATTCGAACAGCAACAGCCCAGCATCAGGTGCCGGTGGCGCTGCCGGTTCGTCCACGGCAGCGACGGGGGTGCCAGCGACCTCGCCGACGACCTCGCCGACGTTCTCCCCACTGTATCAGCAAATCAAGGCGCTGATCACGCAAAGCCTGCAAAGCGGCGAGTGGAAACCGGGCGAGCTGATACCTAGCGAGGTCGAGCTGGCCAACCGCTTCAAGGTCAGCCAGGGCACGGTGCGCAAGGCCATCGACGAGCTGGCCGCTGAAAACCTGGTGATGCGCAAGCAGGGCAAGGGCACGTTCGTGTCCACCCACCACGAAGCGCGCGCGCATTTCCGCTTCTTGCGCCTGATGCCCGACGAGGGCGTTCCCCATTACCCTGAAAGTAAGTTCATCGAAGTCAAGCGCCTGCGCGCGCCCGCCGATGTGGCGCGCCTGCTCGACCTCAAATCCGGCGATGCCGTGGTGTTCATCAAGCGCGTGCAGTCGTTCGACGGCGTGCCTACCATCGTCGAGGAACTGTGGCTGCCCGGCGCCACCTTCAAGGGGCTCACCGCCGAGCGGCTGGTCGAGTACAAGGGGCCGATGTACGGCCTGTTCGAGTCCGAATTCGGCACCCGCATGATACGGGCGACCGAAAAAATCCGCGCGGTGTGTGCCGACGATGGCGCCGCCGCCTTGCTGCAGATCGCCGCGAACACGCCGCTGCTGGCGTCGGAGCGGGTGTCGTTCACCTACGGCGACAAGCCGGTGGAATTGCGCCGCGGCTTGTATCTGACCGAGCAGCATCATTATCACAACGAATTAAGTTAAGCGGGAGCCTGTTGCGGGAGCGCGCAGGGTCCGGGCGGTGAACCGTCCTTGAACCGAACTCATGGAGTGGAGCAGGAGACTCTTGCAGTGCACAAAAACTGCAAGAGGCGCACAATGTCGGGGCTGTCACACGCTGGTAGCATTGTTGCGCTGATAATACGTTGAGCTACGGAAAGTGGCCGTTGGAGTGTGTTGCAAAACACTATTTTGGTTATATGTAACAATAGATATTGGTTGTATGAGGGTAAATAGGCGAAAATCGATGTTTCATCCGATTTCACCCAATTTTTGTCAAAGTTTAGGAGGTCTTGTTATGTCAGAAGCCGTACGGGTCGCACCCAAAAAAGAACGGCCGGAGTTCCGTAATATCCACGTTACCGAACTTATGAATTACCGTCAGCCGCTGGCTGCCATCGTGTCGATTTTGCACCGCATCAGCGGCGTTCTGATCTTCGCCTTGCTGCCTTTCGTACTCTACCTGCTGCAAGAGAGCCTGCGCTCCGAGATCTCCTTCGCGCACTACCAGGGCTTCGTCACCTACCCGCTGGTCAAGCTGTTCATCCTCGCCCTGGTCTGGGCCATTCTGCACCACATGTTCGCTGGCGTACGCCACCTGGTGATGGACCTGCATGTCGGTCTGGACAAGGATTCGGCCCGTAAATCGTCGGCTGCCGTGCTGGCGCTGAGCCTGACCCTGACCGTGCTGGTGGCACTGAAACTGTTTGGAGTGTTCTGAGATGGCAAATAACGTCAACAACAACGTCGGCCCGAAACGCCTGGTCGTCGGCGCCCATTACGGCATGCGCGACTGGCTGGCACAACGCGTGACCGCCGTCGTCATGGTGGCCTACACCGCCACGCTCTTGATCACCTTCCTGACCGGCCAGAACTTCACGTACGAAGGCTGGGCTGGCATGTTCTCGCAACAGTGGTTCAAGCTGATTTCCGCTGTCACCCTGTTCGCACTGTTCTACCACGCCTGGGTAGGCATGCGCGACGTGTGGATGGACTACGTTAAACCGGTCGGCCTTCGCCTGACCCTGCAAGCAGCCACCATCCTGTGGCTGATCGCATGTGCCGCCTGGTCGGTACAGATAATCTGGAGTGTGTAATCGTGGCAGCAATCAAATCTGCAATCCCTACCCGCCGCTTTGACGCGGTAATCGTTGGCGCCGGCGGTTCCGGCATGCGCGCATCCCTGCAGCTGGCTGAAGCCGGTCTGAACGTGGCGGTGCTGTCGAAAGTTTTCCCGACCCGTTCGCACACCGTTGCTGCCCAGGGCGGCATCGGCGCGTCGCTCGGCAACATGGCCGAAGACAGCTGGTTCTGGCACATGTTCGACACCGTCAAAGGTGGCGACTACCTGGGCGACCAGGATGCGATCGAATTCATGTGCCGCGAAGCACCGAAGGTCGTGTACGAACTGGAACACTTCGGCATGCCGTTCGACCGTAATCCAGACGGCACGATTTACCAGCGTCCGTTCGGCGGCCACACCGCCAACTTCGGCGAAAAAGCCGTGCAGCGCGCTTGCGCCGCGGCCGACCGTACCGGTCACGCCCTGCTGCACACGCTGTACCAGCGTAACGTCCGTGCCCGTACACACTTCTTCGTCGAATGGATGGCGCTGGACCTGGTGCGCGACGCCGAAGGCGACGTGGTTGGCGTGGTTGCGCTGGAAATGGAAACCGGCGACGTCATGATCCTGGAAGCGAAAACCACGATGTTTGCCACCGGTGGCGCCGGCCGTATCTTCGCCGCCTCGACCAACGCGTTCATCAATACCGGCGACGGCATGGGCATGGCGGCACGCGCCGGCCTGCCGCTGCAAGACATGGAATTCTGGCAGTTCCACCCGACCGGCGTGGCCGGCGCGGGCGTCTTGATTACCGAAGGTGTGCGCGGTGAAGGCGGTATCCTGATCAACTCCGAAGGCGAACGTTTCATGGAGCGTTATGCTCCAACGCTGAAAGACCTGGCGCCACGCGACTTCGTCTCGCGTTCGATGGACCAGGAAATCAAGGAAGGCCGCGGCTGCGGTCCGAACAAGGACCACGTGATGCTGGACCTGCGCCACATCGGCAAGGACACCATCGAGAAGCGCCTGCCATCGATCCTGGAAATCGGCCACAAGTTCGCCAACGTCGATGCGACCAAGGAACCGATCCCGGTCGTGCCAACCATTCACTACCAGATGGGCGGTATTCCGACCAACATCCACGGTCAAGTGGTGGTGCCTGGCGCCGACGGCAGCCAGAAGATCGTCAACGGCCTGTACGCCATCGGCGAATGCGCCTGCGTCTCGGTGCACGGCGCCAACCGCCTGGGCACCAACTCGCTGCTCGACCTGGTGGTGTTCGGCCGCGCGGCCGGCAACCACGTGGTGGCCTCGAACCTCAAGCAAAAAGAGAACAAGCCGCTGCCGAAAGACGCGTCTGACTTTGCCATGAACCGCCTGAACAAGCTGGAAACGTCCACCGGTTCGGAAAAAGTGCAGGGCGTCGCCAACGACATCCGCGCCACGATGCAGAAGTACTGCGGCGTGTTCCGTACCGACGAGATGCTGAACCAGGGCGTCAAGGAAATCATGGTACTGGACGAGCGTCGCAAGCACGTCTCGTTCAAGGACAAGTCGAAAGTGTTCAACACCGCGCGCGTTGAAGCGCTGGAACTGGACAACCTGATCGAAACCGCGAAAGCGACCATCGTCTCGGCAGCGGCGCGCAAGGAATCGCGCGGCGCCCACGCCCAGGACGATTACCCGCACCGCGACGACGACAACTGGATGAAGCACACCCTCTGGTTCTCGGAAGGCAACCGCCTGGATTACAAGGCAGTCGTGACCAAGCCACTGACGGTCGGCACCTTCAAACCGAAACCACGTACTTTCTAAGGCTAGAACATGGCACGCACTATCAAACTGAAAATCTACCGCTACGATCCGGACCAGGATGCGAAGCCGTACATGCAGGACATCACCGTCGAGTTGAAAGACACCGACAAGATGCTGCTCGACGCCCTGCAACGCATCAAGTCCGACGTGGACGATTCGCTGGCACTGCGCCGCTCGTGCCGCGAAGGCGTGTGCGGTTCCGACGCGATGAACATCAACGGCAAGAACGGCCTGGCCTGCACCACCAACCTGAACGAGCTGAGCGAGCCTATCGTGCTGCGTCCGCTGCCAGGCCTGCCGGTGATCCGCGACCTGATCGTGGACATGACCCAGTTCTTCAAGCAGTACGATTCGGTCAAGCCGTACCTGATCAACGACTCGATCCGTCCTGAAAAAGAACGCCTGCAAACGCCGACCGAACGCGAAGAACTCGATGGCCTGTACGAGTGCATCCTGTGCGCGTGCTGCTCGACGTCGTGCCCGTCGTTCTGGTGGAATCCGGACAAGTTCGTCGGTCCTGCCGGCCTGCTGCAAGCCTACCGCTTCATCGCCGACTCGCGCGACGAAGCCACCGGCGAGCGCCTGGACAACCTGGAAGACCCGTACCGCCTGTTCCGCTGCCACTCGATCATGAATTGCGTGGACGTGTGCCCGAAAGGCCTGAATCCGAACAAGGCGATCGGTAAAATCAAGGAATTGATGGTACGCCGCGCGATCTAACAGCGCAGTGGCGGGCGGCGGCAACGTCGCCCGTTTCATTTAGAAGTAGCGCTCCAGCATGATCGGCGCGCGCAGTGTAAAGTAGTGACCCATGACTGAACCGAACCAATCTGCACATCAGTCGGACCCAGCCAACAGAGCGCGCCTGCGTTGGCGCTCGCGCCGGGGTCTTCTGGAAAACGACATCATTCTCACCCGTTTTCTCGATGCGCATGAAACCGAATTGACTGACGGGGAAGTGGACGCGTTCACGCGGCTCCTCGACTTGTCGGACAATGACCTGATGGATCTGGTACTGGCCCGCAAGGAGCCGGACGGCGAAATCGACCTGCCGCACGTGCATGCGTTGCTGCAGCGGTTGCGCCACGCCTGAAGCCACAAGCCGCAGGCCGCCAGGCACCAGAACTTTTTTCGCACCATCTCCCTAAAAAAGGAAGAGTCCATGAACACCTCTGATAACAAAGCCACCCTGTCGTTCTCCGATGGCAGCCAGCCCATCGAATTCCCGATCTACAAGGGCACCATCGGTCCCGACGTCATCGACATTCGCAAGCTGTACGCCGGCACCGGCAAGTTCACCTACGATCCGGGCTTCATGTCCACCGCGTCGTGCAACTCGTCGATCACGTACATCGACGGCGACAAGGGCGAACTGCTGTACCGCGGCTATCCGATCGAACAGTTGGCCGTCAACGCCGACTTCATGGAATCGTGCTACCTGCTGCTGAACGGCGAACTGCCTAATAACGTTCAGAAGCAGGAGTTCGTTGACACCGTCACCAAGCACACGATGGTGCACGAGCAGATGCAGTTCTTCTTCCGTGGCTTCCGCCGCGACGCGCACCCGATGTCGGTACTGGTTGGTACCGTTGGCGCGCTGGCCTCGTTCTACCACGACTCGCTCGACATCAATGATGCCAAGCAGCGCGAAATCTCGGCCATCCGCCTGATCGCCAAGATGCCGACCCTGGTTGCCATGGCGTACAAGTACTCGATGGGCCAGCCGTTCATGTACCCGCGCAACGACCTGTCGTACAGCGCCAACTTCATGCGCATGATGTTCGGTAACCCGTGCGAAGAGTACAAGGTCAACGACGTGCTGGTGCGCGCCCTGGACCGCATTCTGATCCTGCACGCGGACCACGAGCAAAACGCCTCGACCTCCACCGTCCGCCTGGCCGGTTCGTCGGGCGCCAATCCGTTCGCCTGTATCGCTGCCGGTATCGCCTGCCTGTGGGGCCCTGCCCACGGCGGCGCCAACGAAGCCGCGCTGACCATGCTGAAAGAAATCGGTTCGGTTGACAACATCCCGGCCTTCATCGAGCAGGTCAAGGACAAGAACTCGGGCGTCAAGCTGATGGGCTTTGGTCACCGCGTGTACAAGAACTTCGACCCGCGCGCCAAGCTGATGCGCGAAACCTGCTACGAAGTGCTGGAAGAGCTGGGCCTGCAAGACGACCCGCTGTTCAAGCTGGCGATGGAACTGGAAAAGATTGCACTGAACGACGAATACTTCGTCTCGCGCAAACTGTACCCGAACGTCGACTTCTACTCGGGCATCGTGCAATCGGCGCTGGGCATTCCAGTGTCGCTGTTCACCGGTATCTTCGCCATGGCCCGCACCATCGGCTGGATCGCCCAGTGGAACGAAATGATCGCCGATCCAGAACAGAAAATCGGCCGTCCACGCCAACTGTTCGTCGGCTCGACCGCCCGCGACGTCAAGCCGCTGGATCAGCGTTAATCGACGCACAAGCAATGTGAGCATGGGCTGCGGCCCATGCCAAAGAAGCCGCCCGGTGCAAGCTAGGCGGCTTTTTTCATTTTGAGCGTCGCTGCGCGTGCGGAAAACGCAACGCTTATCAGTAATGAACTCTGCTAAATTGTATGTGAATGGAGCCGCATATCGCGAGGGAGGTTGTCATGAAGCTATTCAAGGGAATTGCTGTCGCAAAGCTGATCGCCGTGAAACGAGAGATTCTGTCGCCCAAGCAATTTATCGAGCTCAGCCGTAGCCGGCCAGCCGATATCAAGCGCGCCACCTACGTTATCCCCACCATCGGCAAGCCTGGCTTCGGTGCCTTCGAAGTTGAATACCATGCACCCAGGCTGGTGCATGAAAAATGACCGCCCCGGATCTCCCAGACGTTCCGAAGAGTAACCAGGAGGCGCTGCTGCGGATGGTGCAGGCAATTGCGGAGAGCCAGGCCAAGGAAGTTGAACTGAAGCGGCAGGAGCTCGATATCCGGTCGCAGGAAATAGCGTCGAACGAGCGTATTGCAATGAAGGCGATCGAGGCGCAGGAGCGCTTCCACATCGACGGGCGGGTGCAGTACAACAAGCACTCGATGCATCGCTATATTTACATCATCCTCACCGTCCTGCTGGTTTGCGCATTCACGCTGATCATGGTCATGAACGGCGGTAAAGAGGTCATCATCGAAGTGCTGAAAATGGCATTGGCGGCCGCTACCGGAGCATTTGGCGGGTACCACGCGGGCAAGCGCAAAAAAGACAATTCAGACGAGGAATGATGTCACGGCTTGTCTTCCGGCTCCAGCACGTCATCGTCCTCTTCGCGCATGACCGGTGCGCGGCGGTCGGGGCGGATGACCAGTATCCACCAGCCCAACACACCTAAGGTTACTTGCGGCAGGTTGAACAGGAACTTGGCGACGGTGGCGTCGCGTCGCTGGGGCCACAGGGCGTCCGCCGTCTCCGCCATGATGTTGGTGTGGTAGAAGCAAGCGGCCAGCATCAATAGCGAAGCCACCGCCCACAGCAGCACGACATTGGTAATCCGGTGGCGCAGCAGCGCTGCGAACGGGTACGCCAGCACGCACGCGAAGCAGTAGGCGAACAGGTTGGCGGCCAGGTTGGCGAGGTCGAAGTGCGGCAGTATCACCGGCACCGCGCAGATGGCGACGCCAAGCATGACGGCAATGACGGGATGGGGCAGGGCGGGCCAGGAGTCGAAGCGGTGGTTCATCGGTGTGGCGTAAAGTCGGGTGGGGCACCATTGTAGTGGCATTTGGTGATGCCCACCGGGCTGCCCGGCGACATTTCCGGGACGGTGCCCGGGAACTGGCGTGCTTGCGTTGCCGGTGACGCTTACGACTTTTCTTGGTCCAGCAGCGCCTGGATCTCGGCGCGCTCTTTCTTGCTGACATGCCCGCCGCGCAGTGCGGCCAGGACCAGCGCCTTGCCGGAGCCGGAAAAAGCTTTCTGGATCAGCTCTTTGAGCAAATTGGTCTGGATCGCATCCTGCTCCTGCAGCGGCGCGTACACGTGGGCGCGCTGGCTTTCGTCGCGCTTGAGCAGGCCCTTGGTGTGCATCACTTGCAGCAGGCGCAGCACGGTGGCGTAATTCATGTCCGGCCGGGTGTCGAGCGCGGCGGCGTGCACCTGCTTGGCCGTGGCCGGGCCCAGCGCGAACAGCAGGCGCAGCATCTCGAGCTCGGCAGCGGTAGGTTTGGGAGTGGTCGTCATCGATCTAGAATAAAATATCTAGATCGATTTGTCTAGGCCTGTTTCAGCGCATGCAGCTGCGAGACGACGTGGTTGAACAGCGGGCGTGCCGCCACCTCTGGCTGGGTGCACGCTGCATGCAATGTTGCCAGCTGCGCGCGCAACGCCGGTGGCGCGTCGCTACGATCCAGCAGTTCTTCCAGCAGCAAGCCGAACGCGCGCGTCTCGAGCTGCTGCAACCGCGCGGCAATTGGCCCGGCCAGATCGTAAAACGCCGCCGCACCGAAGTCGCTCAGCACGCAGCGGCCAAGATTGTCGTGCAGGATGTTGTGGGCGTACAGGTCGCCGTGCAGGATGCCGCGTTCATGCAGCTGGGCCGTGGCTGCCGCCACTTCGTGGGCGATGGCCAGCATGGCCGGCCAGTCAAGCTGCTTGTCGTCTTCATAGATGTCGCGCGTGCAGCTGGCCAGGCTCGGCGGACCGGCCAGGTTGACGAAGGCGGGATCGAGCAGCGCCATCACCAGTCCCTGTGCCTGCTCCGGGTGGCCGGCAATGCGGCCCAGCACCGGGATCAGGTGCGGATGCAGGCCGGCCGCCACGCAGGCCGCCATTTCGTTGAGCGGCGAACCGTCGCTGGTCATCTCGCCCTTGTAGAGCTTGACCGCCACCGGCGTGCTGCCGCCGTCATGCTGCCAGTCGGCGCGGTGGATCACGCCCGAGGCGCCTTCGCCCAGTTGCTGTTGCAACGCTAACTGGCCCCAGTCTATGAGCGGGGCGGGTGCCGCACTCATTGCTTGCGCGCGTACTGCGCCCCACGGATTACCGGCGCACGCGAGCCAGGCCAGGCGCGGCAGCTTGGTCAGCCAGGCGGGCAGCGCCTCGAAGGCGTTGGCGGCCAGGCGCAGCAATTCCAGCTGGTGCAGGTTGGCCATGGTGTCCGGCAGCGTCTTCAAACGATTGCCCGACAGCATCAGCTTTTGCATGGCCGGGCGGCGGCCCAGTTCGTCGGGCAGGTGTTCGATGCGGTTGTCGGTCAGCACCAGCCAGCGCAGCGCCGGTGGCAGCGCCGAGGCCGGCACCGAGGCGATCTGGTTGGCCTTGAAGCCGACCATGGTCAGCGCCGGCATGCTCCCCAGCATGGCGGGCAGTTCCGTAAAACGGTTGTTGGAGCAGAACAGGATGCGCAGCTTGTGCAGGCGCGGCAGGTCGTCGGGCAGAGCGGCGAGGGCGTTGCCGGTCAGGTCGAGGATTTCCAGCGTGTCGGCCAGGTTGAAGATTTCGCGCGGGAATTCGGTGAGGCCGGCACGTAATTGCAGGCGCGTGATGCCCTGCAATGCGCCGGCGCGCAACTGCTCAAGTGTGTGCATGGGAAGTGACGGATATGCTAAAGCCGGCAGTCTAGCATTCGCCGCTCCCCATCACCTGCTTTCACCTGTTTATCACCCCATTACCACTTCATTTCGCCCTTGGCGACCTTGGCGCTGGTCTCGAGCGCGGCAGGCAGGCCGGCGGTCGGGTACAGCTGCTTCATGCGGGTGATCAGGGCCGCGCTGTCGGCTGCCTTGGCGGTCTCGGCCTCGAAGTGCACCAGGTAGTCGCGGGTAAAGCTCACGGCGGCTGGCGTCAGCGGCGCACCGGGCTTGAAATGGCCGGGCACCACGGTAACCGGTTTCAGCGCGTCGATGCCGGCCAGCGTGGTCAGCCAGTTCTTGCGCGATTCGGCGGTTTGCGTGTCGGCCACCCAGACGTGCAGATCGTTGAATACCACCACGCCACCGACGACTGCCTTGATCGATGGAATCCAAACGTAGCTACGGTTCGGCGTCGGGCCTGTCAACCCTTCGATTTTCAGGCTCTGGCCTTCCAGGGTGATGGTGTCACCCTTCAACACTTGCGGCACGATCACGGTTTTTGGCGCATTGTCTTTCAGGATAGGGCCCCAGTACGCAACCTTGGCATCTTTTTTCTTTTCGATGCCGGCCACGGTTGGCGCGGTGGCGACGATTTTGGCAGCGGGGAACGCGGCGTGGATCACGTCGAGGCCAAAGTAGAAATCGGGGTCGCTGTGGCTGATATACACGGTGGTCAGCTTTTTGCCGCTGGCGCGGATTTTCTCGACCAGCTTGACGGCTTCGCCGCGCGAGAACTGGGCATCGACCAGCACCGCATCCTTGTCGCCCGTCACCAGTACGGAAGCGACCGGGAAGATCGCTGCTTCACCCGGGTTGAAGACTTCAAGTTTCAGTGGCGTGGCAAAGGCAGGGGCGGTAACGACAGCGGCAGCCAGCGTGGCGGACAAGAAGGTGTGCTTGATCATGAGGGTCTCGTATTGGTTAAAGGTGCCCCATCTTAAATTGCTTGATACGATAGAAAAATCGGGTAATCTGCGCATCTCAATTGCATAATCCGGACGAATCATGGACCGCATCACGGCCGCACAAGTGTTTGTCAGCATTGCCGAGCGCGGCAGCATGATCGCGGCGGCCGAGGCGCAGGGCATGTCGCGCGCCATGGTCACGCGCTACCTGGCGGAAATGGAGGAGTGGGCTGGCGCGCGCCTGCTGCACCGGAGCACCCGGCGCCTGAGCCTGACCGACGCCGGCGACGCTACGCTGGCGCGCTGCCGCGCCATGCTCGAACTGGCCGGCGCCATGCCGGTGGCAGCCGACGATGTCGCCTCGCCGCAAGGCCTGTTGCGCATCGCCTGCTCGCAGTCGCTGGCCCAGGCCACGCTGGCGCCTGCCATCACGGCGTTCCTGCGCCGGTACCCGCGCGTGACTGTCGATGTGCAGGTGGACAGCCGCGCGGTGAACCTGGTCGAGCAGCGCATCGACCTGGCGCTGCGCATTACCAATGCGCTCGAACCGAACCTGATCGCGCGCAGCCTGGCCGTGTGCGAGTCGGTCGCTTGCGCGGCGCCGGCCTACCTGGCCGCGCACGGCACACCGTTGCGCCCGCAAGACCTGGCTGGCCATAACTGCCTGACGTACACGTATTTCGGCAAGAGCCTGTGGCAATTTACCGATGCCGATGGCGAGGCTGTCTCGGTGCCGGTGGGCGGCAACCTGTCGGCCAACGAGGATACGGTGCTATTGCGGGCAGCAGTGGCCGGCGCCGGCGTAGTGATGCAGCCAATGTACAGCGTGGCCAGGCTGATCGCCGACGGCCAGCTGGTGCCTTTGTTGCCAACATACGTTCCGCAAAGCATGGGCATTCACGGAATTTATACCTCCAGACAACACATGGCGCCGGCGTTGCGCGCCATGCTCGATTTTTTGCTGGACTGGTTCGCAAACGACCCCACATGGTTAAGTGTGAGCAACGTTCGGGCTAAATAATCCGAAATGCCGTTAAAAATGAGAAAACATTGCCCGCCGAGGTAGGTAGTATGCGGCTTAAGTGAAAATTAACCTTGAAAGATTTAGTCGAAAATAAATCACAAACGCGAGCACAGGCGGTTGTTACGCTACAATACGGGTGCTATGCTAAGTGGCTGTTTTTTGATGCAGACGTTTGAACTGAATTTTTAGCCCTTCCCCACAACTTGATGTGCAATCCGCTAACCGGTCAGGCCGTGTCGCGGAAGGTTAGACTAACCCGCTAATTCCTCGCGAAACGCGAAGAAAGGTGAGCAACAAATGCAACAATCCTCGTCCAATTCCTACCTGTTTGGTGGGAACGCACCGTACGTTGAAGAACTGTACGAAGCGTATCTCAACAATCCAGGCTCTGTACCAGACAACTGGCGCGCCTACTTCGACGCCATGCAGCACGTACCGGCCGTCGATGGCACCAACAAGCCCGACGTCGCCCATGCTTCCGTCATCGCCTCGTTTGCCGAGCGCGCAAAATCGGGTCCGATCCGTACCGTGGTTGCTTCCGCCGACGCTGAAATGGGCCGCAAGCGTGTTGCTGCAACCCAACTGATCGCTGCCTACCGCTACCTCGGTTCGCGCTGGGCCAACCTGGACCCGCTGCAGCGCCAGGAGCGTCCGTCGATCAATGAACTGGAGCCAAGCTTCTACGGCTTCACCGATGCTGACATGGACACCGTGTTCAACATCAGCAACACTTATTTTGGCCCGGAAACCGCGACCCTGCGCGACCTGCTGAACTACCTGCGCGACACCTACACCCGTTCGATCGGCGCAGAGTATATGTACATCTCCGATCCGGCTGAAAAGCGCTGGTTGCAGGAGCGCCTGGAATCGATCCGTTCCACCCCGAACTTCACCGCAGAAAAGAAAAAGCACATCCTCGAGCGCCTGACCGCTGCCGAAGGCCTGGAGCGCTATCTGCACACCAAGTACGTCGGCCAGAAGCGTTTCTCGCTCGAAGGCGGCGAAACCTTCATCGCGTCGATCGATGAAATCATCCAGCGCGCCGGCGAAAAAGGCGTGCAGGAAATCGTCATCGGCATGGCCCACCGTGGCCGCCTGAACGTCCTGGTCAACACTCTGGGCAAGGCACCAAAAGACCTTTTCGAAGAATTCGAAGGCAAGCACGGCGACGACCTGCCAGCCGGCGACGTCAAATACCACCAAGGTTTCTCGTCGGACATCTCCACCGCAGGCGGCCCGGTCCACCTGTCGCTGGCGTTCAACCCGTCGCACCTGGAAATCGTCAATCCGGTGGTTGAAGGTTCCGTGAAAGCCCGTATGGATCGCCGTGGCGACCACCTGGGCAAGCAAGTGCTGCCGATCCTGGTGCACGGCGATGCTGCATTCGCCGGCCAGGGCGTGGTCATGGAAACGCTCAATCTCGCGCAAACCCGTGGCTACGGTACCGGCGGTACCGTGCACATCGTCATCAACAACCAGATCGGTTTCACCACCTCCGATCCGCGCGATGCCCGTTCCACCATCTACTGCTCGGACGTGGTCAAGATGATCGAAGCGCCGGTGCTGCACGTGAACGCCGACGATCCTGAAGCCGTGGTGCTGGCCTCGCAAATCGCGATGGACTACCGCCTGCAGTTCCAGAAAGACATCGTTGTCGATATCATCTGCTACCGCAAACTCGGTCACAACGAACAGGATACGCCAGCGCTGACCCAGCCGCTGATGTACAAGAAAATCGGCCAGCACCCAGGCACCCGCAAGCTGTACGCGGACAAACTGGTCGCGCAAACCGTGATCGCAGCCGATGGCGGCGAACAAATGCAAGCTGCGTTCCGCGATGCGATGGACGCCGGCAAGCACACTGTCGATCCAGTCATCTCCAACTTCAAGAACAAGTTCGCGGTCGACTGGCTGCCGTTCCTGAACAAGAAATGGACCGACTCGGCCGACACCGCCGTGCCGATGACTGAACTGAAACGCCTGGCCACCCGCATCACCACCGTGCCGGAAGACTTCAAGGTCCACTCGCTGGTTGAAAAAGTACTGGGTGACCGCAGCACCATGGGCCGTGGCGAAATGAACCTGGACTGGGGCATGGGCGAACACCTGGCCTACGCGTCGCTGGTGGCTTCCGGCTACGCCGTGCGCCTGACCGGCCAGGACGCCGGCCGCGGTACCTTCGTGCACCGTCACGCCGTACTGCACGACCAGAAGCGCGAGCGCTGGGATTCGGGCACCTACGTGCCGCTGCAAAACATTGCCGAAGGCCAGGCACCGTTCACCGTGATCGACTCCGTGCTGTCCGAAGAAGCAGTGTTGGGCTTCGAATACGGTTACTCGACCGCAGAACCGAACACCCTGACGATCTGGGAAGCCCAGTTCGGCGACTTCGTCAACGGCGCGCAAGTGGTAATCGACCAGTTCATCAGCTCCGGCGAAGTGAAATGGGGGCGCGCTTCGGGTCTGGTGATGATGCTGCCACACGGCTACGAAGGCCAGGGTCCTGAGCACTCGTCCGCGCGGCCTGAGCGTTTCCTGCAACTGTGCGCCGACAACAACATGCAAGTTGTGCAGCCGACCACGGCATCGCAGATCTTCCACGTGCTGCGTCGCCAGATGGTGCGCCAGTTCCGCAAGCCGCTGGTCATCCTCACGCCGAAATCGCTGTTGCGTAACAAGGATGCGGGCTCGCCGCTGACCGACCTGGCCAAGGGCGCCTTCCAGACCGTGATCGGCGAAGTCGATCAGGCCATCGAAGCGGACAAGGTCAAGCGCGTGATCGCCTGCTCGGGCAAGGTTTACTACGACCTGATCAACGCACGCAAAACGCGCGGCCAGACCGATACTGCCATCATCCGTGTCGAACAGCTGTATCCGTTCCCGCACAAGGCTTTCGCTGCCGAACTGAAGAAGTTCCCGAAACTGGCCGAAGTGGTATGGGCGCAGGACGAGCCGCAGAATCAGGGCCCATGGTTCCAGATTCAGCACAACATCTTCGAGAGCATGGACGCCGGCCAGCGCCTGGCCTACGCCGGTCGTCCGGCATCGGCTTCGCCGGCTGTCGGTTACTACGACAAGCACTACGCCCAGCAAAAAGACCTGCTGGAAACGGCGTTCTCGAAGCTCAAAGGCTTCATCCTGACGAAATAAGTTCTCGGCGCCGCGCGGCTGGTTCGCTGGCGCCGACCCCGGTTCATCACACTTTTTGACGGAGCGCCGCCTTGCAAGGGTAACCCTGGGGGTGGCGCCGCAATAACAAAATATACGGAGTTTTTCATGGCACAAATCGAAGTTAAAGTACCCCAATTGTCGGAATCGGTTGCAGAAGCCACCATGCTGACCTGGCATAAAAAAGTCGGCGACGCTGTTGCGCGCGACGAAAACCTGATCGACATCGAAACCGACAAGGTCGTACTGGAACTGCCAGCACCAGCCGCCGGCGTACTGGTGAAAATCATCAAGGGCGACGGCACCACCGTGGTCGCTGACGAAATCATCGCCGTGATCGACACCGACGGCGTCGCTGCTGCTGCCGCTCCTGCCGCTGAAGCTGCTCCAGCTCCTGCCGCCGCTCCAGCACCTGCTGCTGCCGCTGCAACCGGTGGCAGCAAGGGCGATGTCGCCATGCCAGCCGCTGCAAAAATCCTGTCGGAAAAAGGTCTGAACGCTGGCGACGTCGCCGGTTCGGGCAAAGACGGCCGCGTGACCAAGGGCGACGCCCTGGCAGCATCGGCTCCAAGCGCCACCCCGGCCATCGCACCACTGGCTGCTCCTGCCGCCAAGGCTTCGCTGCCACAAGTGTCGTCGTCGCCAGCCAGCCTGGGTGACCGTCCTGAAGAGCGCGTGCCGATGAGCCGCCTGCGCGCCCGTATCGCCGAGCGCCTGCTGCAATCGCAATCGACCAACGCCATTCTGACCACGTTCAACGAAGTGAACATGGCCCCAGTCATGGAACTGCGCAACAAGTACAAGGACAAGTTCGAGAAAGAGCACGGCGTCAAGCTGGGCTTCATGTCGTTCTTCGTCAAGGCAGCCGTTGCAGCCCTGAAAAAATACCCGATCATCAACGCTTCGGTGGACGGCAACGACATCGTGTACCACGGCTACTTCGACATCGGTATCGCTGTCGGTTCGCCACGCGGCCTGGTCGTACCGATCCTGCGCAACGCCGACCAGATGTCGATCGCTGAAATCGAAAAGAAAATCGGTGAATTCGGCGCCAAGGCCAAAGAAGGCAAGCTGACCCTGGACGACCTGACCGGCGGTACCTTCTCGATCTCGAACGGCGGCACCTTCGGTTCCATGCTGTCCACCCCGATCATCAACCCGCCACAATCGGCCATCCTGGGCGTGCACGCCACCAAGGAACGCGCCGTGGTTGAAAACGGCCAGATCGTGATCCGCCCAATGAACTACCTGGCAATGTCCTACGACCACCGCATCATCGACGGCCGCGAAGCCGTGCTGGGCCTGGTCGCCATGAAAGACGCGCTGGAAGATCCAGCCCGCCTGCTGCTGGACCTGTAAGGTATCAGCCTTTAATAGGCGGTTCACCAGCCCGCCCCGGCAAGCTTGAGCTTGTCGGGGTCACTCCGAGGAAAACCATGAGCATCGCGGAAGAAATCCAGCGCCTGCACGACCTGCACAAAGCGGGCGCCCTGACTGCGGACGAGTTCGCCGAAGCCAAGCTGCGCCTGCTCAGCCAGGAAGCGCACCGTCCGCGCGAGGACAACGTGGGCAGCCTGCGCCGTTCGCGCGACGACCGCTGGCTCGGTGGCATCTGTGGCGGCCTGGGCCGTATCTCCGGCATCGAGTCGTGGATCTGGCGCGTGCTGCTGGTGCTGCTGGTGCTGACCTTTGGCACGGGCCTGGTGATTTATCTTTTGCTGTGGATCTTCGTTCCAGAAGAAGAAACTGATTGGAAATATAAAAATGAGTAAACAATTTGACGTAGTAGTCATCGGCGCCGGTCCTGGCGGTTACATCGCTGCCATCCGCGCTGCACAACTGGGTTTTTCGGTCGCTTGCGTCGATGCCTGGGAAAATGAAAAAGGTGGCCCGGCTCCTGGCGGCACCTGCACCAACGTCGGTTGCATCCCGTCGAAAGCACTGCTGCAATCGTCCGAGCATTTCGAGCACGCCGGTCACGCGTTCAAGGAACACGGCATCGACGTCGCCGGCCTGTCGCTGAACCTGGGCCAGATGCTCAAGCGCAAAGACGGCGTGGTCAAGCAGAACAACGACGGCATCCTGTACCTGTTCAAGAAAAACAAGGTGACCTTCTTCCACGGCCGCGCAGCGTTTGCCGGCGCCGCCGGTGCTGATGGTTACCCGCTGGCCATCACCGGCCCGGCCAACGAAACCATCACCGCCAAGCAAGTCATCATCGCGACCGGTTCGAACGCCCGTCAACTGCCAGGCGCCGAATTCGACGAGAAACTGATCCTGTCGAACACCGGCGCACTGGCCATCGAAGGCGTACCAGCCAAGCTGGGCGTGATCGGTGCTGGCGTGATCGGACTGGAAATGGGTTCCGTGTGGCGTCGCCTGGGTTCGGACGTGACCGTGCTGGAAGGCCTGCCGGTATTCCTGGGCGCGGTCGATGAGCAGATCGCCAAGGAAGCCAACAAGCTGTTCACCAAGCAAGGCCTGAAGATCAACCTGGGCTGCAAGATCGGCACCATCACCAAGGGTGACAACAGCGTTTCCGTGGCGTACGAAAACGCCAAGGGCGAAGCCATCACCGCCGAGTTCGACAAGCTGATCATCTCGATCGGCCGCACCCCGAACACCAACGGCCTCGGCGCTAACCAGGTTGGCCTGGCGCTGGACGAGCGCGGCTTCATCGCCGTGGACGACGACTGCAAAACCAACCTGCCAGGCGTGTGGGCAGTTGGCGACGTGGTGCGCGGGCCGATGCTGGCGCACAAAGCCGAAGAAGAAGGCGTTGCCGTGGCCGAGCGTATCGCCGGCCAGCACGGTCACACCAACTTCAACACGATTCCCTGGGTGATCTACACCTCGCCGGAAATCGCGTGGGTCGGCCGCACCGAGCAGCAACTGAAGGCTGACGGCGTTGCCTACAAAGCCGGCACCTTCCCGTTCCTGGCCAACGGCCGCGCCCGTGCGCTGGGCGACACGTCGGGCATGGTCAAGTTCCTGGCCGATGCAACCACCGACGAAATCCTGGGCGTGCACATCATCGGCCCGATGGCCTCCGAGCTGATCTCGGAAGCCGTGGTAGCGATGGAGTTCAAGGCGTCGGCCGAAGACATCGCCCGCATCTGCCACGCGCACCCGTCGCTGTCGGAAGCCACCAAGGAAGCCGCTCTCGCTATCGACAAGCGCACCCTGAACTTTTAAGTCGGTCGCTTAAAACCGCGCGCAGCTTCGTTGCGGCGCCCAGCTGGGACTGTACATTCGTACTGTCTTCGGCGCCGCGCCTCGCTGCGCACGGTTTGAAGCAACCTTGGCGGGCTTCGGCCCGCTTTTTCATTTGCGTCCAGCGCACAAGCGAACCCATGAACGTCGAAGAGTTTTACCAGAAGGCGCTGCTCGAGCGCGATTTCAAGGCCGATGCCGCCCAGCGCCGCGCGGTGGACCGCCTCCAGCAATGCTATGACGACTGGGTCCAGTACAAGGCCCAGCGCTCGAGCACCTTCAAGCGCCTGATCAACCGGCCGCAAGTGCCGAAGGGCGTGTACATGTGGGGTGGGGTGGGGCGCGGCAAGTCCTTCTTGATGGACAGTTTTTACTCGGTGGTGCCGGTGGTGCGCAAGACGCGCCTGCACTTCCACGAATTCATGCGCGGCGTGCACCGCCAGCTCGATGAGTTGAAAGGCGTGGCCGATCCGCTCGACGAGGTAGCCAAGCGCGTCGCCAAGAAATACCGGCTGATCTGCTTCGACGAGTTCCACATCTCGGACGTGGCCGACGCCATGATCATGTACAACCTGTTGAAGGCGCTGTTCGACAATGGCGTGTCGTTCATCATGACGTCCAACTACGATCCGCAACTGCTGTACCCGGACGGCCTGCACCGCGACCGCATCTTGCCAACCATCGACCTGCTGTACGAAAAGCTCGACGTGATGAATATCGACGCCGGCATCGACTACCGCAGCCGCGCGCTGGAACAGGTGGAGTCGTATTACACGCCGCTGGGCGCCACCGCCGACGCCGCGCTGCGCGACGCCTACGCGCGCCTGGCCGAAAGCGCCGACGAAGACCCGGTGGTGCGCATCGAGGCGCGCGAGATCCGCGCGCTGCGCCGTACCGGTTCGATGATCTGGTTCGATTTCCATACGCTGTGCGGCGGTCCCCGTTCGCAGAACGATTACCTGGAAATCGCCAGCCGCTTCCACACCGTGATATTGTCGGAAATCCCGCGCATGTCGGCGTCGATGTCGTCGGAAGCGCGCCGTTTCACGTGGCTGATCGACGTCTTCTACGACCAGGGCGTAAAATTGCTGATGTCGGCCGAAGTGGAACCGGAAGAGCTGTACACGACCGGCACCCTGGCCAACGAATTCCACCGCACGGTGTCGCGCATCGTGGAAATGCAATCGCAGGAATACATGGACCGCGAGCAGCGCACCGCCGCCGGCTCGCTGGCGTAGGCTACAGGATACGTATGAAACTGAATGTGAAATCGATGATGGCCGCTGCGTTCGGCGTACTCACCATGGCAACCGTGGCGGCCCGGGCCGAGTCCACCGGGGCGGCGCCGGTCGTCACCCCGACGCAGTCGGTGGCCCAGGCCGACGCCACGCTCGAGCGCGTCACGCGCGAACGCGCCGTGGTGGCCAGCACCTTTGCCGCCGAAGAAACCGTATGCAACGACAAGTTCTTTGTCAACAATTGCCTGGACAAGGCCAAGGAAAAGCGCCGCGTGGCGCTGGCCCAGTTGCGCGCCGAGGAAGTGGAAGCCGAGCACTTCAAGCGCGCCGCGTCGGTCGCCAAGCGCGACGCCGACCTGGCCGAACGCGCCCGCAAGGATGCCGAGGAATTCGCCCGCCGCGAAGCCCAGCCGTCCAAGCCGGCCCGTACCGAAGAAGAACTGGCGCCACCCGCCGCACCCAGGAGCGGAAAAAGCGTAGCCGAGCGCGAAGCCGAGCACGCCGAGCGCCTGCGCCGCGATGCTGCCAGGACCGCAACGCAGGCCGACAAGCGCGCCGCCAATGTCGCCGCGTACGAAAAGCGGCAGGCCGATGCCGCCCGGCGCCAGGAGCAGGTGGCCAAGCGCTTGGCGGAGCGCCAGGCCAAGGCCGAGGCGCGCGCGGCCGACGAGAAGAAGAAGGCGGATGCAGCGGCAGCGGCGGCTGCCAAAAAGCAATAAGGTTGTTGGCAAGCCCCCGGTAGATTAAACTATGCACCGTGCCGTATCCCGTGAACCTTCCAGTGACTGAGAAACATGACTGATGTACAAGATATCCAGCGTCGTCTGATTGAACTCGACGTCGAACACCGCGACCTGGACGCGGTCATCGACATGCTCACACTGGATGGCCACCACGACCAGCTGCAACTGCGCCGTCTCAAAAAACGCAAGCTGCAGCTGAAAGACCATATCACTTTGCTGAAAATGCAACTCGTGCCCGACGTTCCCGCCTGATTTCGCCCGAACCTCGCGCCTTACCTAAGTACACATTGACCGAAGCCCTGCCCACGCCAGCTGGTTCGCCCGCGCCGGCCAGCCGTCCGATCCTCAAGCGTCCCGTCGAACCTGCCACCGAGACGCCGGGCCTTCCTGCGCCTGCGGTGATTGGCGAGACGCCCGAACACGCACCGGGCATCCACGATGCCGAAGTCGAGCAGTTGTTCGGCGCCGGCGGTCCGCTGGGTCCGGCAGTGGGCGACTTCCGTCCGCGCCGCTCGCAAACCGAGATGGCGAAAGCAGTGGCCGATGCCATCGCCAACCAGACCACCCTGATCGCCGAAGCCGGCACCGGCACCGGCAAGACCTTCGCCTACCTGGTGCCGGCGCTGCTGTGGGGCGGCAAGACCATCGTCTCGACCGGCACCAAGAACTTGCAGGACCAGCTGTTCCTGCGCGATATTCCGAACGTCCGTGCGGCTTTGAAAGCGCCGGTGTCGATTGCGCTGCTCAAGGGCCGCTCGAACTACGTGTGCCACTACCACCTGGAACGCACGCTGCAAAACGGCCGCATGACCTCGCGCGACGACGTGGGCCACTTGCGCGAAATTTCGCGCTTCCTCAAGATGACCAGCTCCGGCGACAAGGCCGAGCTGGCGCGCGTGCCCGAGAACGCGCTGGTCTGGAACCTGGTCACGTCCACCCGCGAAAACTGCATGGGCCAGGAGTGCCAGTACTACCAGGACTGCTTCGTGATGAAGGCGCGCAAGGAAGCCCAGCAGGCCGACGTGGTGGTGGTCAACCACCACCTGTTCTTTGCCGACGTGGCCCTGAAGGATTCCGGCGTGGCTGAGCTGCTGCCGTCGGCCAACACCATCATTTTCGATGAAGCGCACCAGTTGCCGGACACCGCCACGCTGTTTTTCGGCGATACGTTTTCGACCTCGCACATTCTTGAGCTGTGCCGCGACGTGCTGGCCGAAGGCTTGTCCAATGCCCGCGACGGCGCCGACTGGGGCAAGACCGTCACCGTGGTGGAAAAGGCCGCGCGCGACCTGCGCCTGACTTTCCCGCAAGACATCGTGCGCCTGTCGCTGCCGCAAATTGCGCCATCGAGCGAGTTTTTCCCGGCGCTGCAACACCTCAAAGACGAACTGGATGGCATGCTGGCCGTGCTGGAAACCCAGGCCATGCGCGCCGAAACGCTGGAGCAGTGCCGCCAGCGCGGCCTGGAACTGGCGGAAAAGCTGGCGGCCTGGAAGTTCGACCCGAAAGCCAAGGTGAACAAGGGTGAGGAAGCGGTGTACTGGGTGGAAGCTTATGCCTCGTCGCTGCAGTTGCATAAAACCCCGCTGTCGATCGCACCGATCTTTTCCGGCCAGCGCGAAGGCGTGCCGCGCAGCTGGATTTTCACGTCGGCCACCCTGGCCGTCAAAAACGATTTCAGTCACTTTTCGGAACAGATGGGCCTGGCCAACGAGCCGTCGCGCACCTGGCCCAGCCCGTTCAATTACGAAGAGCAGGGCATTTTATATGTGCCGCAAGGCTTGCCGGACCCCAATTCCATGGGCTACACCGACGCCGTGCTGGACCTGGCCTTGCCGGTCATCGAGGCGGCTGGCGGCAAGACTTTCCTGCTTTGCACCACCTTGCGTGCCGTCAAACGCGCGGCCGAACGGTTGCGCGACGAGTTCGAAAAGCGTGGCCTGAACTACCCGTTGTTCATCCAGGGCGACCGCGGCCGCACCGAATTGCTCGACCAGTTCCGCAAGGCCGGCAACGGCGTGCTGGTCGGCAGCCAGAGTTTCTGGGAAGGCGTTGACGTGCGCGGCGACGCCTTGTCGCTGGTGATCATCGACAAGCTGCCGTTCGCGCCGCCCGACGATCCGGTGCTGGCCGCCCGCATCGAGGTCATGGAAAAACAGGGCAAGAACGGCTTCATGCACCACACCTTGCCCGAGGCGATCATTAACCTCAAGCAGGGCGCCGGCCGCCTGATCCGCGACGTCAACGACAAGGGCGTGCTGATGCTGTGCGACCCGCGCGTGATCTCCAAGCCTTACGGCCGCCGCATCTGGCAAAGCTTGCCGTCGTTTAAACGCACGCGCGAAGCAGCCGAAGTGCTGGACTTCTTCAAAAAACTGAACCAACCGCCGCTCGAAGACCAGTAACTTCCGGTTTTCCTGCCGAGCGCGCCGTCCGGTGCGCTCGATTTCCTTTCTTTTCGCTTACACCTTTCTTCACCGCATTTTCTCGTGGTAATCAAGCCAAATTCTGGTGCGTTGACGCCATTTTTGGGCTTGGTTGCCGTTTGCGCATGCGCAAAGCCGGTGCCGGGGGGATGTTTAGAGTTGGTTAAATGCTGCTGCCTTGTGGAGCAGGAACGGAGGATGTCATGACGATCCGCCACGGTTGTTTTTTCAGCTATGCCCACGGCAAGCATGCGCACATGAAGAAGTTCAAGGACGACCTGGTCGAGGCCATGAAGTGCTACCTGGAGCCGCACTTCGACAACGAGGACGAGTTGTTCGTGGACAGCGAACAGCTGGGCGGCGGCGACGACCTCGATGGCAAAATTGCCCGCGCGCTGTGCGAGAGCGTGTGCATGATCGTCATCTACACGCCCAAGTACGAAGCCCATGCCTACACCCGGCGCGAGTTTGCGGCGATGCAATTGATCGAGGCCGAGCGGCGGCAGTGGTACGACCTGCCCAGCCACCTGATCATCCCGGTCATCATGACGCGCCACCCATTGAACCTGCCGCCGCAAATTTCCGGGCCCGGCATGTATGTCGATTTTTCCACCTACACGCTGGCCAGTGGCGACCTCAAGAATAATCCCGACTACCTGCCGGAAATTGCCAGGATCGTCGATCGCATTGCCGCGCACTACCATCATCTGAAACGCTGCACACCGCCGGGGCATGACTGTGGTCGATTTGTCATGCCGGACATCCCACCGGAATGGCGCGCCATTCCGCCGCCACACTTCCCTCGTTAGGGTTTAAAAAAGGGTTTGCCATGGAAAACGTTTCCTTGTCCTTAACGCCGCTCAGCGATAGCGGTGAAGTTGTCACTTTCTACTCATACAAGGGCGGCACCGGGCGCACCATGGCCCTGTCCAACCTGGCGGTGCTGCTGGCGCGCCAGCACAACTCCACGTCGCCCGTATTGATGATCGACTGGGACATGGAGGCACCGGGCCTGCACCATTATTTCGACCTGCACGAGGAGCGGCCCGGCGTGCTCGAACTGTTCGAGGCATGCCGCGAACAGCTGCTGAGCCGGTACCGGCCGCAATCCGAAGGCGACACCGTCGCATCCGGCGGCGCGACGCAAGACAGCGCGGCGCCCGACAGCGAAGCGCTGGCCAACGAAGTGCTGGCGGCAGTCGGCTGGCAGCAATACGTGAGCCGGGTGGACCAGAGCAGCCAGTTATACCTGATGCGCGCCGGCCGCTTCGATCATACCTACGGCGAACGGCTGGCCGCGATGCACTGGGACGACCTGTTCGACCGTTGCCCGGCGCTGTTCCGCTGCTTTGCCGATCAGATGGCGCGCCATTTCCGCTACGTGCTGGTCGATTCGCGCACGGGCCGCACCGACAGCGCCGGCATCTGCACCACGCTGTTGCCGCGCAAGCTCGTGGTGGTGTTTACCCCGAATCGCCAGAGCCTCGAGGGTGTCGAGGCGCTGGTGTCCCGCGCCGCCGCCTACCGCAGCAGCCACGAAGACGAGCAACGGCCGCTGCTGGTGTACCCGCTGCCGTCGCGCATCGAGATGGGCGACAGCATCCAGCGCGCGCAGTGGCGGCGCGGCGCGCCCGAGCAGCACATCATCGGCTACCAGCCCATCTTCGAGCGCCTGATGCGCGACTGCTACGGCTTGCCGCACGTTTCGCTCGACTCGTATTTCGACGAAGTGCAGCTGCAGCAGACCCGCACCTTTGCCTACGGCGAGCAACTGGCGGTGCGCATGGACCAGGGCGGCGACCGCTTTTCGCTCACCCGCACCTTCGAAGCGTTTCTCGACTGGCTGGGTCCCGGCTACTTTCCCTGGCAGTCGGCGCGCGAAATTCACCTGCTGTCCGCCGTGGCGGACACCCGCCACGCCCTCGAACAAGGCGGTGGCGAAGCCGGCATCGGCGCCCGCGCGCTGTCGCAGCCGCTGGCGCGCGACCTCAACCTGCTGGGCGAGATGTACCGGCAGGAGGGCCGGCTGCGCCAGGCCGCCGCGTGTTTCGAAGAAAGCCTGGCGCTGCGCCAGCGCGCCATGGGCGACGACCACCTCGACACGCTCACCAGCAAGGGCAACCTGGCCGGCGTGCTGCGTCTGCAGGGCCAGCTCGATGAGGCGCAATTCCTGGAAGAGGGCGTGATCGCCGCGCGCGAGCGCATGCTGGGGCCCGAACACCCGGATACCCTGGCCGCGCGCGCCAACCTGGCCGCCACGCTGGCCCAGCAGCACCGCACCGCCGAGGCGCTCAACATCCAGGACAACGTGCTCGACGCCTACCTGCGCCAGCTCGGCCCCGAACATTTGCTGACGCTGGCGTGCCAGGCCGCGCGCGCGGAATTGCTGTTCCAGCGCGGTGACATCGAACACGCGCGCCATGCCCAGGAGCAAGTGCTGGCCGCCCGCAAGCGCACCCTGGGCGCCGAGCACGCCGACACCCTGCGCAGCAAGACCGCGCTGGCGCGCACGCTGGTGGTAGCGCGCGACCTCGACGGTGCCCGCCGCCTTCTCGACGAGGTGGTGCGGGCGCAAGCGGGGCGGTTGGGCGCCGAGCACCCGGACACCCGGCGCACCCAGGCTTTGCTTGACGGCGTGGTGCAGCAGGCGGCGTTACTGCCGACGGCTGCAGAATTGCACCAGGATGCCGCGATGGACGATTACGGCGACGCGCTGGCCCGTCCGCCCCATTTGCGTGCGCTGACGCCGTACCAGCCAGGCGCGGACTGGACATCGTCCAGCGGCATGGCATACGTTGCTCATAAGGCAGGGTAATCGCCAAGCTCACAAGCAATTATTTGTTGCTTGCAAAGCGGGCGTGATGCGCAGTTGTGGCGTTGCTTCAGGTAAAATCTACGCCATGAGAATCCTGATCAGCAATGACGACGGCTACCTGGCACCGGGCATCAACGCCCTGGCCAAGGCCCTGGCACCGGTGGCCGACATCGTGGTGGTCGCGCCCGACAGCAACCGCTCCGGGGCGTCCAACTCCCTGTCGCTGGACCGGCCGTTGTCGGTGCAGCGCGCCGACAATGGTTTCTATTTTATCAATGGTACCCCCACCGACTGTGTCCACATCGCGCTGACCGGCATCCTCGACTACCGGCCCGACCTGGTGGTCTCCGGGATCAACAATGGCCCCAATATGGGCGACGACACGCTGTATTCCGGCACCGTGGCGGCTGCCACCGAAGGCTACCTGTTCGGCATCCCGGCCATCGCGTTCTCGCAAGGCGCGTGGGGCTGGGAGCATATCGACGATGCCGCGTTGCATGCGCGCGATATCGTGATGCGGTACTCCGAAACCCTGCCGCGCCCGTATCTGCTCAACGTCAATATTCCGAACTTGCCTTACGGGCAACTGGGCCAGGTGGCTGCCACCCGGCTTGGCCGTCGCCACCAGGCCGAACCCGTGATACGCTCGCAGGATCCGCGCGGGCGCGAAATTTTCTGGATCGGCCCGCCCGGCGCCTGCAAGGACGCGGGCGAGGGCACCGATTTTTACGCGGTCACCCACGGCAAGACGTCGATCACGCCGCTGCAAATCGACCTGACCCATAAAACGCAACTCGCCGCACTCGAAAAAGGCCTGGCATGAGCGACAAACCCCGCAGCTTTCCTTTGCCTCTCTCGTCCGTTGTTGACAAGGGCGCCAGGAAGGCGCCGGTGTTTGCCCCCGTTGCCACGCCCCAAACCGCCACCCAGAATGCTGCCCGCCATGTGCCTGTGCCGGGCCAGCAGCGGCCCGCCGCCGTGGCCACGCCATCGAAGTCGCATGGCTATGCGCAGGAGCGGGCGCAGCCCATCGTCAGCCGCGACCGGCCGCTGGTGTCCGATGCGATCCGTCACGCCATGGCGCAGCGGGTGGCCAGGCAGGGCGTGCGCGATCAGGTGGTGCTGAACGCGTTGGCCACCGTGCCGCGCCACATGTTCATGGACCAGGGACTGGTGTCGCAAGCGTATATCGACGCTTCGCTGCCGATCGGCCACCAGCAAACCATTTCGCAGCCGTACATCGTGGCGCGCATGATCGAGGTGCTGCGCAACGGCGGCCAGCTCAAGCGCGTGCTGGAGATTGGCACCGGCTGCGGCTACCAGGCGGCGGTGCTGGCGTGCGTGGCGCAGGAGGTTTATTCGATCGAGCGCATCAAGCCTTTGCACGAACTGGCCAAGACCAACCTGCGCCCCCTGCGCGTGCCGAATCTGCGCTTGCATTACGGAGATGGTATGCTTGGGCTCCCGCAAGCGGCGCCGTTCGATGGCATCATCCTGGCTGCTGCCGGTTTGCAGGTGCCGCAGCCCCTGCTCGACCAGCTCGCCATCGGCGGCCGGCTGGTGGCGCCGGTGGGCGACAGGACGCAGCAACTGGTGCTGATCACACGCACCGGCAAAGCGCAATGGACCAGCGAAACGCTGGAGGATTGCCATTTTGTGCCGCTGCGCGCGGGCACTGCCTGAGCAGCCGCACACCGCATGTTGCACGGTACACGCCGCACACTGCACCACAATTGAATTTAAGATGAGAATGATTAATAAAAGCAATCTGCTCGTATTGAGCCTGGCGCTGGCTTTCCTCAGCGCTTGCAGCACCGCCCCGAGTCAAGCCCCGGTCATCGACCGCCCCGTCGCACGGCCGGCCGTGAAACCTTCCACGCCGAGCCAGACCGCGCAAGTGTCGCGCGACGAGCGTGGCCTGTACACGGTTCGCAAGGGCGACACCCTGATCCGCATTGCGCTCGAATACGGCCAGAACTACCGCGACCTGGTCACCTGGAACAACCTCAACGACCCCAACGACATCAAGGTGGACCAGGTACTGCGCGTGCTGCCACCCGAGGCCGGCAACGCAGCCCCGAACAGCAGCGGGGTGGAAACCGCCGCCATCATCATGCCGCCGAGCGACAAGGCCACCGCGCCGGCCGTGGTCGCGCGCAAGACCGGACCAAAAGGCGAGAAGCGTCCGTACACCGACGCCACCCTGGCCGAGCTGCAACGCCCGGACGGCGACGCGCCGGCGACGGCAGCCACCACCAGGCCCGCGACGCCGCCTGCCACCACCACCACGCCGCCAGCCGCGCGGCCGCCGGTAACGGCACCGGGGGCGGGCCTGAGCGCCGAAGACGAAAAACTCTCGTGGATGTGGCCGGCCGAAGGACGCGTGATCGCCACCTTCGACGAAGGTAAAAACAAGGGCGTGGACATCGCCGGAAAGGCCGGCCAGCACGTCGTCGCGGCCGGGGCCGGAAAAGTCATGTTTGCCGGCAGCGGCATCCGTGGTTATGGTAATCTGGTGATTGTGAAGCACAGTAATACGCTGTTGTCCGCGTATGCGCACAACCGCACCATCCTGGTCAAGGAAGGGCAGAGCGTGACCAAGGGACAGTTGATCGCCGAGATGGGCGACTCCGATACCGACTCGGTCAAGCTGCACTTCGAGATCCGCCAGCAGGGCAAACCGGTGGATCCGTCGAAGTTCCTGCCGGCCCGTTGACCGCCGTCCGACGAGCGTTGAAATGATCCGAGCCGAGCCATGACAAACACGCCCCACGATCCGCTCGATGACGATGTCCCGGAAGACTTCCGCGACAACGATGCAGTCGATGACGAAGACCTTGCGGAAGATGGGGCGGCAGCAATCGGCATCGGCGCCAGCGTGCTCGAACCCGTCGATGAACTGAAAAAAGTGCTGGCGGCGGAACTGTCCACCGACACCACCCAGCACTACCTGAACCAGATCGGCACCCGGCCGCTGCTCACCGCGCCGCAGGAAGTGCATTACGCCACCCTGGCCAAGGCCGGTGATTTTTCCGCCCGGCAGACCATGATCGAGCACAATCTGCGCCTCGTGGTCTCAATCGCCAAGCACTACATCAACCGCGGCGTGGTGCTGCTCGACCTGATCGAAGAAGGCAACATCGGCCTGATGCGCGCGATCGACAAGTTCGAGCCGGAGCGCGGTTTCCGCTTTTCCACGTACGCCACCTGGTGGATCCGCCAGAGCATCGAGCGCGCCATCATGAACCAGGCGCGCACGGTGCGGCTGCCGGTGCACATGGTGCGCGAGTTGAACCAGATCTTGCGCGGCAAATACCACCTGGAAGCGCAGCAGCACGATGGCAAGGACGCCACCGCCGAGGACATCGCCGCGCTGGTCGGCCGCCCGGTGGAAGAGGTGCAGGACATTCTCGCCTTGTCCGAGCACGCCACCTCGCTCGACGCCCCGCTCGACAACGATCCGCAATCGTCGCTGATGGACTTGCTGCCCGGCGACAGCGACGACAGTCCCGACGCCCGCGCCGAGCATCACGAAATGACGGTGCTGATGCGCGACTGGCTCACCAAGCTGCCCGACAAGCAGCGCATCGTGATCATGCGCCGCTTCGGCCTCGATAACGACGATCCGGCCACGCTGGAAACCCTGGCCGAGGAAATGGGCGTTACCCGCGAGCGCGTGCGCCAGATCCAGCAGGAAGCCCTCATCAAGCTCAAGCGGGCGATGGCGGCGCGTGGCGTGGTCCGCGATTCGCTGCTGTAGTTCCCCCTTCTGCTATCATACTGCCCCTGTGCCACCACCGCCCCCGGCGTGCCCGGACGGGCCGGCGTCCTTCTACTCATTTTGAATTTTATGCAAGATACCATTCTCGAGATTAAATCGCTCAGCATGGACGCCAACGGCGTCGGCCACCTGGAAAACGAAGACGGTTCGCAAGGCAAGGTGGTGTTTGTCGAGGGTGCGCTGCCCGGTGAGCGCGTCAGCTTCACCACCTTTAAGAAAAAGAAGAACTGGGAAATGGCTCGCATGACCACGCTGCACCGCGAATCGTCGATGCGCGTGCAACCCAAGTGCCCGCACTTCAATATGTGCGGCGGCTGCTCGATGCAGCACCTGGAACCGACCGCGCAGGTGGCGATCAAGCAGCGCGTGCTCGAAGATAACCTGTGGCACATCGGCAAAGTGAAACCGCTGACCGTGATGCGGCCGATGTACGGCCCCACCTGGGAATACCGCTACCGCGCGCGCCTGTCGGTGCGCCACGTGGTCAAGAAGGACACGGTGCTGGTCGGCTTCCACGAAAAGCATTCGGCATTCGTGGCCGACATCCAGAGCTGCGAAATCCTGCCGCGCCATGTTTCCGACCTGCTGCTGCCGCTGCGCGCGCTGATCGGTTCGCTCTCCCTGTACAACCAGATTCCGCAAATCGAAGTGGCGATCGGCGAGGGCGTCACCGCGCTGGTGTTGCGCATCATGGCGCCGATGACGGCCGACGATGAAGTCAAGGTCAAGGCGTTCGCCGACCAGCATGGCATCCAGTTCTGGCTGCAAACCAAGGGCCCGGAAACCGCCGCGCCGTACTACCCGCTGGGCCCGGACCTGCACTACCTGCTGCCGGAATTCGGCATCAAGATGCCGTTCAAGCCAGTCGATTTTACGCAGGTCAATCACTACATCAACCGCGTGCTGGTCGCCAAGGCACTGCGCCTGCTGGAAGTGCAGCCGCAAGACCGCGTGGCCGACCTGTTCTGCGGCCTCGGCAACTTCACGCTGCCGCTGGCCACCCAGGCGCGTGAAGTGGTCGGTATCGAAGGCAGCACCACGTTGTCCGAGCGCGCGCTCGACAACGCCAAGGCCAACGGCCTGTCCGATAAAACCACGTTCTACACCCGCAACCTGTTCCTGGTGACGGCCGAGCACCTGGTCGAACTGGGCAAGTTCGACCGCATGCTGATCGACCCGCCCCGCGACGGCGCTGCCGCCCTGTGCGAAGCGCTGGTGGAACTGAGCCAGACCCGCGCCGACCTGTTGCCGCAGCGGCTGGTGTACGTGTCGTGCAGTCCCTCGACGCTGGCGCGCGACGCCGGCATCCTGGTCGGTGCCGGCTATGTGCTCGACAAGGCGGGCGTGGTCAACATGTTCCCGCATACGTCGCACGTGGAATCGATGGCGGTGTTTAATCTCGCGCAGTAAATCAGATTGACTTTGCAGGGGGCGTTTGCAACACTGGGCTCATAATAATTGAGCAACGGAGCTTGCATGCGTTCCCTGTTTCGCTTCCTCTGCGCCGCCGCGTTCTGCGGCCTGCCACTCCTGGCACTGGCGCAAACCACCATCACCGCATTTTCGCCCACCGGCACCGTCAAGGGCGTGCGCCAGGTGACCGCGCGTTTCAGCGGCCAGATGGTGCCGCTCGGCGACATGCGCCTGGGCGACCCGTTCACGGTCGATTGCGCCGAACCGGGCAAGGGCCGCTGGATCGACGGCAGCAACTGGAGCTACGACTTCGAGCGCGACTTGCCGGCCGGCGTGGCGTGCAGCTTTACGGTCAAACCGGATGCGCGCGACCTGGCCGGCCAGCCGGTGGCGGGCGAGCGCCGCTTCGGTTTTGACACCGGCGGTCCGGCCGTGGTGGAGATGCTGCCGTACCAAGGGTCGCAAATCGACGAGCGGCAGATTTTCGTGCTCGGCCTCGATGCGACGGCCAGCGACGCCACCGTCGCGCAGCACGCCTGGTGCCGCGCCGAGGGCATCCACGAAAAAATCGGCGTGCGCGTCCTGGCCGGCGCCGAGCGCGAACAGATCCTCGCGCAGCGCAAGGCTTTTACGCAGCGCTACCTGTCGCTGTACTTCAAGGCGCGCGGCGTGGTGTGGCATGCGGGCATGGCGGTCAAGGACAAGCGCCTGGAACGTTTGCCCCTGGTGGTGCTGCAATGCCAGCGGCCGTTGCCGGCCAAGGCCAAAGTGGCGCTGGTGTGGGGCGCTGGCATGGCGGCCGACAACGGCATCGCCACGCGCCAGGACCAGGCGCTGGCGTTCCGCACGCGGCCCGACTTTACCGCCAAATTTACCTGCGAACGGCTCTCGCCCAAAGCCGGCTGCCTGCCGTTCCTGCCCACCCGCGTGACCTTCTCCGCGCCGGTGCGGCGCACCGATGCGCTGGCCGCCACCCTGACCGGCCCTGGCGCTAAGGTCTTCAAGCCAGAAGTGGAAAAATACCAGGCCAGGGCCGACTACGTGGACAGCATCAGCTTTGCGGGACCGCTGCCGGCCAGCAGCGCCTTGCGCCTGGCGCTGCCGGCCGGGCTGAAAGATGATGCGGGCCGCCTGCTGCTCAACGCCGCGCGCTTTCCGATGACGATCAACACCGACGCCCAGCCGCCGCTGGTGAAATTCCCGGCGCGCTTCGGCATCATCGAAGCGCAGGGCGACAAGCTGCTGCCGGTCACCGTGCGCAACGTGGAGGCGGCGCTTGCTGCAAAATTGGCGGCCGTCGATATCGATGGCGCATCGCTGCGCGTCAACGAAGGCGCCACCGACGAGCAGCAGGACCGGCAGATCGTGCGCTGGCTCGGCCGCATGAGTTGTAACGGCGGCTGGGAGCCGCAGGAGCTGTACCACGAACAGTTGTTCAAGCCGCTGCTGGCCGGCTTCGAAGTCAAGGACGGCAGCGCCGACCGCGTGCAGCGCTTTACCATGCCCAAACCGGGCGGACGCCAGCAGTTCGAAGTGGTGGGCATTCCGTTGAAAAAGCCGGGCTTCTACGTGGTGGAACTGGCCAGCCCGCGCCTGGGCGAAGCTTTATCCGGCAAGCGCCGGACCGCGTACGTCAGTTCGGCCGCGCTGGTGACCAACCTGGTGGCGCACTTCAAGCGCGGCGCGCAGTCGTCGCTGGTGTGGGTCACTTCGCTCGACAAGGGCCAGCCGGTGGCTGGCGCCAGGGTGGCCGTGCGCGATTGCACCGGCAAGCTGCTGTGGCAGGGCGCGACCAACAGCGACGGCGTGGCCAACATCGCCAAAGAACTGGCGGAACCCTCGTGCGAAGCGCGCGAAGGCCTGTTCGTCAGCGCGCGCCACGGCGCCGACATGACGTTCACCCTGTCGAAATGGGATCGCGGCATCGAGAGCTGGCGCTTCAACCTGCCCACCGAATACGGCGGCGCCGACAACGTGGTGGCCAACACGGTGTTTGATCGCACCCTGCTGCGCGCCGGCGAAACGGTGCACATGAAGCACTTCCAGCGCCGCAAGGTCATGCACGGCTTCGCGCTCGAGCCGAACCAGTCGCTCCCGGCCAGCATGTTCGTGATCCACGAGGGCAGCGACCAGCGCTACGAACTGCCGCTGGCCTGGCGCGCCAACGGCAGCGCTGCCAACGACTGGAAGATCCCGCTTGACGCGCGCCAGGGCTGGTACCAGGTGCTGGTCGGCGGCCGCGCAGCTGGCCGCTTCCGCGTCGAGCAGTTCCGCGTGCCGACCATGAAGGCGCTGCTGCAGGGGCCCAAGGCGCCGGCGGTGCAGGCAGCCGCGCTCGACCTCGATCTGCAACTGAGCTACCTGTCCGGCGGCGGCGCCGGTGACGCGCCGGTGCAGTTGCGCACCCTGGTGCAGGACAAGCCGGTGAGCTTCGACGATTATGGCGACTTCACGTTCAGCAATGGCGATGTGAAGGTGGGCGTGGAGCGCAGCGGCGGTGCGTTCGACGAGGACGAGGGCGTTTTCGATGACGGTGAAAACGAGGAAAGCGGTGGCGCCGTGGGTGGTGCTGTCCGCACCCGCAACATCACGCTGGACAAGGCCGGCGGCGCCCGCGTCACCATCGATCAACTGCCCGCGGTGACCGTGCCGCGCGAACTGGCGGCCGAGCTGTCGTACCAGGACGCCAACGGCGAAACCCTGTCCGCCGCCACCCGCGTGGGCCTGTGGCCTGCGGCCGTGGTGGTGGGCATCGCCCCTGACGGCTGGGTACTGAGCCGCGACGCGCTCAAATTCCGGGTGGTGGTGCTCGACCTGCAAGGCAAGCCGGTGGCCGATGCGCCGGTGTCTGTGGACTTCTTCCAGCGTGAATCGACTTCGCACCGGCGCCGCCTGGTTGGCGGCTTTTACGCCTACGAGAACAGCAGCGAAGTAAAAGCGCTGGGTCACGCTTGCCAAGGACGCACCGACGCCAAGGGGCTGCTGGTATGCCAGGTCAAGGCGCCGGCGGCGGGTAACCTGATCCTGCGCGCGCAAACCCAGGACGCGCAGCAGCGCGTGGCCACCGCCCACCGCGAAACGTGGGTGGCCGATGGCGACGACTGGTGGTTCAACGTGTCCGACAACGACCGCATCGACCTGCTGCCCGAACACAAGCGCTACGAGCCGGGCCAGGACGCCAGCTTCCAGGTACGGATGCCGTTCCGCGCGGCGACCGCCCTGGTGACGGTGGAGCGCGAGGGCGTGATCGACAGCTATGTGCGCCCGCTCGCGGGCAGCGCGCCGGTGTTCACGGTGCCGATCAAGGCCGGTTACGCACCGAATGTGTATGTCTCGGCGCTGGTGGTACGCGGGCGCGTGGCCGGCGTGCAGCCGACCGCGCTGGTGGACCTGGGCAAACCCGCCTACAAGCTTGGCATCGCGCCGGTGCGGGTGGGCTGGGCCGCCAATGAACTGAAGGTGCAAGTCGATACCGACCAGCAGGTGTACAAGGTGCGCGACAGGGCCAAGGTCAGGGTGCGGGTCACGCGCGCGGACGGCTTGGCGCCGCCGGCGGGTGCCGAAGTGGCGCTGGCGGCGGTCGACGTGGGACTGCTGGAACTGATGCCCAACACCAGCTGGAACCTGCTCGACGCCATGATGCAGCAGCGCAGCCTGCAAGTGCAAACGGCCACCGCGCAGATGCAGGTGGTGGGCAAGCGCCACTTCGGTCGCAAGGCGGTGGCGGCCGGCGGTGGCGGTGGCAAGGGCGGCGGGCGCGAGCTGTTCGATACGCTGCTGTTCTGGAAGGCGCAGGTGGCGCTCGCCGCCGACGGCACGGCTTCGGTCGAAGTGCCATTGAACGACTCGCTCACGGCGTTTCGCATCGTCGCCATCGCCAGCGCCCAGGCAGGCCTGTTTGGCACCGGCCAGGCCGAGGTGCGCAGCACGCAGGACCTGATGCTGCTGTCCGGCTTGCCGGCGCTGGTGCGCGAGGGCGACCGCCTGCGCGCCATCTACACGGTGCGCAACACCACCGCCGCCGCGCTCGACGTGGCGCTGACGGCCAGGGCGGGCGCGCAGACGCTGCCCACCCAAAAGGTCGCACTCGAGGCGGGGCAGGCGAAGGAAATCGGCTGGGACTACCAGGTGCCGGCCGGCGTGACCGCGCTGGCGTGGGAGGTGGGAGCCAATGTTGCAGGCACTGACGCGCGCGACAGCATCAAGGTCAGCCAGAAAGTGGCGCCGGCGGTACCGGTGCGCACCACGCAAGCGACCTTGCTGCAACTCGATGGCAAGCAGTCGCTGGCGATGCGCCTACCCGACGATGCGCTGCCCGGACGGGGTGCGGTGCAGGCGCAGTTCAGTGCGCGCCTGGGCGGCGACCTGCCGGGCGTGCGCGACTTCATGCGCGACTATCCGTACCGCTGCTTCGAGCAGGTGACCTCGCGCGCGATCGCGCTGCGCGATCCGGCACTGTGGCGCACGGCGGTGGCCACCTTGCCGGCGCACCTGGACAGCAATGGCCTGGTCAAGTACTTCGCTCCTATGCTGCACGGCAGCGACAGCCTGACCGCCTACGTGCTGTCGGCCAGCCAGGAGGCCGGCTACGAGATTCCGGCGGAACTCAAGGCGCGCATGGAGTCGGGCTTGCAGGCCTTTGTGCAGGGCAAGCTGTGGCTCGAATCGCCGCTGCCCACGGCCGACCTGGCGGTACGCAAGGTGGCGGCGCTGGAGGCGCTCTCGCGCAGTAACGCCATCAACCACGACGACCTCGAATCGTTCACGGTCGCGCCCAACCTGTGGCCCACGTCGGCCGTGATCGACTGGTACTTGGTGCTGAAACGCTCGCCCCAGCTGCCGCAGCAGGCCAGGCAGCTGGCCCAGGCCGAGCAGATCCTGCGTGCGCGGCTGAACCTGCAAGGCACGACCATGGGCTTTGCCACCGAGCGCACCGACAACTGGTGGTGGCTGATGTCGTCGGCCGACAGCAACGCCAACCGGCTGCTACTGGCCATGGCCGACAATCCCGCCTGGCGCGCCGACATGGGACGGCTGGCGCGCGGCACGCTGGGACGTCAGCGCGCGGGGCACTGGGATACGACCGTGTCGAACGCCTGGGGTGTGCTGGCCATGGACCGTTTCAGCGCCGTGTTCGAGCGCGCGCCGGTAACCGGCAGCGCGACTGCCGCGTTGGGTGGGGCCAGCAAGTCGGTGAGTTTCGGTGCGGTGTCTGCTGATGCCAGCGTTGGCAGCAATGCAGGCGTAGAGGTCGGGGTCAAGGCTGGCAGCAAGTCCGGAATTCCGGCCGATCCGAAAGCCGCGCCGACTACCGACCTCAAGTCGACCACCGTCGCACTGCCATGGCCGAAGGGCAGCAGCACGCTGGACCTGGTCCACGCCGGCACCGGCAAACCGTGGGTAACGGTGCGCACGCTGGCGGCGCTGCCGCTCAAGGCGCCGGTATCGAGCGGCTACACCATCGCCAAGACCATCACGCCGGTCGAGCAGAAGACGCGCGGCGTGTGGTCGCGCGGCGATGTGTACCGGGTGCGGCTCGAGCTGGAAGCGCAGTCGGACATGACCTGGGTGGTGGTCGACGATCCGATTCCCGCCAGCGCCACCGTGCTCGGTTCTGGACTGGGGCGTGACGCGGCGCTGCTGGACCGGGGCAACCGCAGGTCCGGCTGGGCGTGGCTGGCGTTCGAGGAGCGCAGCTTCGACGGTTACCGGGCGTTTTACGAATTCGTCCCCAAGGGTAAATGGAGTGTCGAGTACACGGTGCGGCTGAACAATCCCGGCCAGTTCAACCTGCCGCCCACGCGGGTGGAAGCGCTGTACAGCCCCGAGATGTTCGGCGCGGCGCCCAACGCGCAGGTGGTGGTCAAATGAGCGGGATGGCTGAGCGGATCGCCGTGCCGGTACGCGCTTGGGCAAATACCCGTAGATGGGCGGGGGCGGGGGCGGGGGCACGGACATTTTCGTGGTCGCTGGCGCTGGCCGCCTGCGCAGCGCTGGCCCAGCCGGCAGCATCGGCGGCATCGTCCATACCCACGCCGGAACAGGTGCGCGCAGCATACCGCAGCTCGGAGGCTGTACTGCTCGACCGCCACGGTGTACCGGTACAGTCGCTGCGCATCGACATGAAGGCGCGCCGGCTCGACTGGGTGTCGTTTGACGATATCTCGCCCGCCTTGCCGGCGGCGATCCTGCAAGCGGAGGACCAGCGCTTCTACGAGCATGGCGGCGTGGACTGGAACGCGGCGGCCAAGGCGGCGTGGGACAACCTGTTCCGCATCCGCCCGCGCGGCGCGTCCACCATCACCATGCAGCTGGCGGCGCTGCTTGATCCGGCCTTGCTGCCGAAGTCGAAGGGACGTAGCTGGGGCCAGAAGTGGGACCAGATCCAGGCCGCGCGCGAGCTCGATGCAGGCTGGACCAAGCGCCAGATCATCGAAGCCTATGTGAACCTGGTGTCGTTCCGGGGCGAGTTACAGGGCGTGGGCGCCGCCTCGCGCGGGCTGTTCGGCAAGGCGCCTTCGGGGCTGAACCTGACCGAGTCGGCCATCCTGGCCAGCCTGCTGCGCGCGCCGTCGGCCGCGCCGCGCCTGGTGTCGCAGCGCGCCTGCGCACTGGCGCGCGAGCTGCGCATGCCGGCCACCTGCGCCGATATCGAGCTGCGCACCGCCATCGCGCTGGGCCGACCGCAGCTGGCTGCGGGCATGGCGCCCGCGCCGCAGGTGGCGCAGCAGCTGCTGACCGGAATGGCAGCCGGGCAGTCGGTGCGCAGCACGCTCGACGCCGACGTGCAGCGCTTCGCCCAGGGCGCGTTGCGCCAGCAGTTGATGGCGCTTACCGCGCGCAACGTCAACGACGGCGCAGTGCTGGTGCTCGACAACGCCAGCGGCGACATCCTGGCGTATGTCGGCAACGCTGGTGGCGCCGAGGTCGATGGCGTGGCCGCGCTGCGCCAGGCCGGCTCCACCTTGAAACCGTTCCTGTACCAGCTGGCGCTGGAGCGCCGCCTGCTTACCGCCGCCTCGCTGATGGACGACAGCAGCTTCGGGATCGCCACCGGGGCCGGCACCTACGCGCCGCAGAACTACGACAAGGGTTTTAAAGGGTATGTCAGTGTGCGCACCAGCCTGGCCAGCTCGCTCAACGTGCCGGCCGTGCGCACCCTGGTGATGACGGGCCTGGACCGCTTTTACGCGCGCCTGCGCGACGTGGGCCTGAGCAGCCTGACCGAATCGGCCGACTACTACGGCTACTCACTGGCGCTCGGCTCGGCCGAAGTGTCGCTGCTCGAATTGACCAATGCCTACCGCACGCTGGCCAATGGCGGCCTGTATGCGCCGGCCAGGCTGGTGGCCACGGTTGACGCACTTGCCGGCGTTGGGGCAGGCGCAAGGGCAGGTGGCAGCGCGCCAGCCAAGTCGCTGCGGGTGCTCGATGCGCGCACCAGCTTCATCATCGGCGACATCCTGGCCGACCGCGGCGCGCGCAGCACCACCTTCGGGCTGAAAAACGAACTGGCCACCACGTTCTGGAGCGCGGTCAAAACCGGTACCAGCAAGGACATGCGCGACAACTGGTGCATCGGTTACTCGGACCGCTACACCGTCGGCGTCTGGGTCGGCAACTTCGATGGCCAGGCCATGTGGGACGTCTCGGGCGTGACGGGCGCCGCGCCGGTGTGGCGCGACGTGATGGACTACCTGCACCACGGCCAGCCCAGCCGCGCACCGGCCGCGCCGGCCGGCGTGGTACGGCGCCAAGTCGCCTGGCAGCCGGCGCTGGAACCGACCCGCGCCGAGTGGTTTTTGGCCGGCACCGAAACCTCGGTCGTGGCGCTGGTGCAGGACAGCGATGCCGGCCAACCACCGGCCATCGTCTACCCCGCGCCCGGCAGCGTGATCGCCATCGACCCCGACATCCCGGCCGGCCGCGAACGGGTGATGTTCCACGCCCAGGCTGCACAAGGCCTGACCTGGCGCCTGAACGGCGCCGCCCTGACCGCCGCCAGCGCCGACTTCTCCTGGACCCCGCAACCGGGCACCCACGAACTGGCGCTGGTGGACGCGGCCGACAAGGTCGTGGCCAGCAGCCGCTTCCAGGTGCGCGGCAATGCGCGTTAGGATGCTTGAATTTCCCGCCGCAACGTGCAAACATGGGACATTGAATAACTCGTGTTTGACACATTTGCGGGTTTGTAGAGGAGGCATCATGGCTACCGCATCGATCAAGCAGCGCATTTCGGCGCGCATTCGCTCGTCCAAGAGCTCGGTGTTCTTGCGCCAGGAGTTCGATCACTTTGGTGGATATCGGCAAGTAAGCCGTGTCATCAAGGAACTTGCAGAACTGGGGCAAATCATGCGTGTCGGCTACGGCGTCTATGTAAAGGCGCGGCCTTCTACCATCAGCGGCAAGCCCGTTCCTGAAGGGGCGCTGCTTGATATAGGCCTTGAAGCCATGCGGAAACTTGGCGTAAAAGCTGATATTGGCACCGAAGCGCGGGAACTTCGTGCCGGTACGAGTACTCAAATGCCTATGTCCGCTGTGATCAGCGTAGGTAAATCCCGGGTGCGCCGTGCCATCGCGATTGGCAATCGCAAAATCATGTATGAGAAAGATTGAAAGCTACCAAAGCCAAAAGATATCCGACCTGATCAATGAAAAGGGCCTTGCCATCGCAGAATATGCGCTTGAAAAGGACTTTATTGTCACGGCGGTGCTCAAGGTCATTAGTCAACTCAACAACGACGATTTCAGCTGCGTGTTTTGCGGCGGAACCTGCCTTTCCAAGGCCTACGGACTACTTGCCAGGATTTCGGAAGATGTTGATTTCAAGGTCATCAGCAAGGCGGTCGGAGTCCTGGGTAATAGCAAGCGACGTGATCTCTTAGGTGCCCTCAAACGTCAGGCGGTCGAGTGCTTGGTAGCGTCAGGATTTCCAGTTGAGTATGTCAAAGTCGATAAGGCTCGCAATAACAACGGATACATGCTGCTCAGCATCGCCTACGAGTCATATTTCTCGCCTGGCGTCGACTTGCGCGCACACGTCAGGTTGGAGTTCAATCACACTCAACTGTCTGCCCCGGTAGCCACCAAAAAAATCGGACTGCTATTCGATGTCCTTGCAGGAGCCACTGTCGGACAAACATTCGAGGTGGCATGTATAGACTTGATGGAAGCGGCGGTCGAGAAGCTGGTGCTTTTTCCCCGGCGCCTGGCGCTGTATCGAGCGCATCCTGGGCGAATCTTCGATCCCTCAATGGTTCGTCACCTCTACGACATTCACCAAATCGCCGCAGCCTATCCAGCTTTATTCAGTCCGAGTGACCACCTCAAGTCATTGATGCTCACCGTCATAAAAAAAGACGCTCAGTTGTATTCTCGCCAGCATCCTGAGTTTTTCTCCGATCCTGTCGGTGAGTTGAACAGGGTAGTGGAATGGATTCAAACTGATGCGCAGATACGGCAGCGTTACGACCGATTCATACGCGTCATGGTGTATGGACGTGATCCGCCGACGTTCGATATGGCGTGCAATACTTTCCAGTATGCCTTGCGATCAGCAGTGCCAGCGCCGGAGAACCCAGCGCACTGACGTAACTCCGCCCGCAAGCGCCCCTGCCGCCAGCCAGCCCAGATAGATAATGATCGCAAGATTCGACTGCAGCATGGGCCCAAAGCCGATCGTCAGCGTGGCGAGAAGGGCAGCGATCACCGTGCCGGGTGCAGCGCCGCATGCAAAGACGACCGCCAGCGCGAAGGCAGTGCGGGTGGAGTATTTGAAGCGGAAAATGCCGAACAGGCCGGCGAACAGCGGCGTGCCGGCGATGATCATGACGATAAGCGAGACTGCGGGACCCATGGCGCTCCGATATGTGTTGATGGATTGTACTGATTTTCGGGAACGGGGCGCCAATAAAAAAGCCGCCAACCCGTAAAGGTTGGCGGCTTTTGTCGTCAGCCGGTCGGGAAGACCGGCATGGATGTTAGAGCTTAGTCGCGGCTACCGCCCGCAAAGCCCAGCAGCGACAGCAGGCTGGTGAAGATGTTGTAGACGTCCAAGTACAGGCGCAGGGTAGCGCTGACGTAGTTGGTTTCGCCGCCGTTGACGATCTGCTGCACGTCGTACAGGATGTAAGCCGAGAAGATGGCGATGGCCACGACCGAGATCACGATGCTCAGGGCAGGGATGGCGAAGAAGATGTTGGCCAGCGATGCCAGGATCAGCACGATCACGCCGGCGAACAGCCAGGTGCCCATGCCCGAGAAATCACGCTTGGTCACGGTGGCGATCGATGCCAGTACTGCGAACACCGAAGCCGTACCACCGAAGGCCATCATGATCAGCGTGCCGCCGTTGGAAAAGCCCATGATGCGGGTGAGCAGCGGTGTGAGCATGATACCCATGAAGAACGTGAAGCCCAGCAGCAAGGCTACGCCCAGGCCGGAGTTCTTGTTCTTTTCGATGGCCCAGATGAAGCCGAAGGCGCCAGCCAGGAACACGATCATCATCAGGCCGCCGCCCAGGGGCAGGTGCAGCGCCATGCCGAGTGCAGCGCCCAGCACGGTCGGGATCATCGACAGTGCCAGCAGCCAGTACGTGTTACGCAACACGTTGTGCTGCACCGCCCGGCGACCGGTACTCAGGTCGTAGGTGTTTTGTTGCAAGTTGTTCATGATGCCTCCAATAGTTGGTGCGGAGCAATCCGCTTAGATAAAAGGATAGCACGCCCGCGCGACATTACCGAAAAAACTGCGGCAAAAGCCCTTAAAGAGGGCTTAAACCGGCTTCAAATGCCCGATATCGTGCTTGCGCGGCTTCAAAATGCTCTATCGTGAGCCATTGTTCGGGCCAATCTGGTGCCGGTTCTCGAAAGTCCGTAGTGTTCTATGTTAAAATCGAAGGTTGATTGAACTATCAATTCTTGTTTTAAACCTTTCTTTTTATTGGAGTTTTTCAAATGGCAATCGAACGCACCCTGTCGATCATCAAACCAGACGCAGTTGCAAAAAACGTAATCGGCCAAATCTACAGCCGCTTCGAAAACGCTGGCCTGAAGATCGTTGCTGCGCAAATGAAGCAACTGTCGCGTGAAGAAGCTGAAGGCTTCTACGCTGCGCACAAAGAGCGCGGCTTCTTCAAGGATCTGGTTGATTTCATGGTGTCGGGTCCAGTCATGATCCAGGCCCTGGAAGGCGAAAACGCCGTCCTGAAAAACCGCGAACTGATGGGCGCTACCGATCCTAAGAAGGCTGACAAAGGCACCATCCGTGCTGACTTCGCCGACTCGATCGATGCCAACGCCGTTCACGGTTCGGACGCAGTAGAAGCCGCACAAGTAGAAATCGCCTACTTCTTCGGCAAGTAATTTTTTGTAATGTCTCCGTTTCCGCCTTGGTGGAAACGGAAACTTTTTGTATTGTTTGGACTGACTATGAACGCACCTCTGACCAACTTGCTGGACTTCGATCCCGCGCAGCTCATCGCTTATTGCGCCGAGTTGGGGGAGAAGCCGTTCCGCGCAAAGCAACTGCAACGCTGGATCCACCAATTCGGTGCGTCGGATTTCGACAGCATGACCGATCTGGCCAAGTCGCTGCGCGACAAACTGAAAACCCGCGCCTTTGTTGCCGCGCCAGCCATCATCAGCGACAACACGTCCACCGACGGCACCCGCAAATGGCTGATCGACGTCGGCAATGGCAACGCGGTCGAAACCGTGTTCATCCCGGAAGAAAACCGTGGCACGCTGTGCATTTCCACCCAGGCTGGCTGCGCCGTGAACTGCCGCTTCTGCTCGACGGGCAAGCAGGGCTTTTCGCGCAACCTGTCGGTCGGCGAAATCATCGGCCAGTTATGGATGGCCGAGTTCGAACTGCGCCGCACCAAGGGCATCGAGCCCGGCCCCAAGGGCGAACGCCAGATCACCAACGTGGTCATGATGGGCATGGGCGAGCCGCTGCTCAATTTCGAACCGACTGCCACAGCACTCAAGCTGATGCTGGACGATAACGCCTACGGCCTGTCGCGCCGCCGCGTGACCTTGTCCACCTCGGGCGTGGTGCCCATGATCGACCGCCTGGCGCAGGAAGTGCCGGTGGCGCTGGCCGTCTCGCTGCACGCGTCCAACGACGAGCTGCGCAACGGCCTGATCCCGTTGAACAAGAAATATCCGCTGAAAGAACTGATCGCTGCCTGCAAGCGCTACCTGCAATACGCGCCGCGCGACTTCATCACGTTTGAATACTGCATGCTCGACGGCGTCAACGACAGCGACGAGCACGCGCGCGAACTGATCGCGCTGGTGCAGCACCCGGTCGATGGGATCAACTGCAAGTTCAACCTGATTCCGTTCAATCCGTTCCCGGAATCGGGCCTGCTGCGCTCGAAAAATCCGCGCATCAAGGCGTTCGCCCAGATCCTGGTCGATGCCGGCCTGGTCACCACCATCCGTAAAACCCGTGGCGACGACATCGACGCCGCCTGCGGCCAGCTCGCTGGCGAAGTCCAGGACCGCACCCGCGTCCAGGAGCGCATGGGCAAGATGGCCGAGTACCAGCAAAAGTTCGGCGCCAATTTCGGCAAGATCGTGGAGATCCATTCCTGATGGCGGGTTGGGCGCAGCGCAACCGGTATCGCTTGGCCATGCTCGGGATGTTCCCGCTGCTGGCCGGCGCACTGGGCGGTTGCGTCACGACCCCGGATAGTCCACAATCTGCCCGTGGCGCCGACAGCGCACGGGCGCCGGGCAGCGCCGAGCGCAAGGCAGCGATCCGCACGCAACTGGCGGTCGGTTATTTCGAGCAGGGCCAGTACGCGGTGGCGCTGGGCGAAATCAAGCTGGCGCTTGCTGCCGAGCCCGATAACGCCGAAGCGCTGGGCTTGCGCGGCCTGATCGAACAGGCACTGGGTCATACCGCTGCCGCCGACGAGAATTTCCGCCGCGCCCGCATGCTGGCGCCGGAAAATCCGGACCTGGCCAACAATTACGGCTCTTTTTTGTGCGAGAGCGGCCGCGTGGTCGAGGCGCTGCCGCTGTTCGACGCGGCGCTGGCCAACCGCGCTTACCGCTCGCCGGCCAGCGCCGCCAACAATGCCGGCGCGTGTGCATTGAAAATCAAGGATTACGCCAGCGCGGAGCGTTATCTGCTGCAAGCGTTGCAGTTGACGCCCGATCTGCCGGCCACCAACGCCAACCTGGTGCGGCTTTACGTGGAAAAACGCGATGTCCAGCGTGCCCATTTCTTCGTGACCCGCCTGGCCGACGTGGCAAAGATGGAGAGCTTGACGGCCGATGTGCTGTGGCTCGGGATTAAAGTGCAGCATCAAGTGGGCGATACGGGAAAACAAGCTGGTTGGGTCACGCAGTTGCGGTCCCGCTACCCCGGCTCGGCCGAGTATGCTGCTTATCAACGTGGGGCGTTTGATGAGTGAGACAGCAATGAATTCTGAGTGGGTAGAACCGCCAAAAGACCAGGCCAAAACCGGCCTGGCTACGCCCGGAGCACAGTTGAAGGCGCAGCGCGAAGCGCTGGGCCTGACCGTGGAACAGATCGCCGACCAGCTCAAACTGGCGCCGCGCCAGGTGGTGGCGCTCGAAGCCGGCGATTATGCGTCGCTGCCCAATATGGCGGTCACGCGCGGTTTCGTGCGCGCCTATGCCAAGGTGGTGCGCATCGACGCCACGCCGCTGGTGGCCATGATCGAAGTGCGTTCGCCCACCAGTCCCGAGGTGTCGCCGCCGCGCAAGGAAATCGCGGCCACGTTCTCCGACACGCGCATGCCGCTCATGAAGTCGCGTAACTCGCACACGGGCGCCTGGGTAATGGGTGGTGTGGCAGTGGTGGTCGTGGTGGGCGGGATTTTCCTCTACCAGAGCGGCCTGATTGCACACACGCTGGCGCTGTTCGAGCGCGGCGCCGATAGCGCTGCCGTCGCCACCGAACCCGGTAAAACCGACACCACCGTCGCGCCGCTGGAAACCACGCTGGTCAAGCCCGGCCAGGAAACCGCGCCGCTGCAGTCGCCCAATGTGCCGCTGGTGTCGGTGCCGCCGGTCGATGGCGGTAGTGCCGCCAACGCTGGCACGGTGGCCGGCGTCGCGCCTGCGCCAGCTGCCGGTGCCGCCGCTGCCACCACCCCGGCCACCGCACCGGTCAATACGCCGGCGCCTACCGTGACCGGTCAGCCGGCCACGACCACCGCAGCGCCGGCAGCCGCTGCTGCCACGACTGCAGCCGCAGCAGCCGTCACCGGCACCGCGCTGGTCCTGAAAGTAGCGGAGGATTCATGGGTCGAGATTCGCCGTCCGGGCGCCGCGCCGCTGATTTCGCGCGTGGTCAAGGCCGGCAGCACCGAAACCTTCGACATCAAGGGCCCGTCGCTGCTAATCGTCGGCAAGCCAGCCGGTGTGCAGGCTTCGCTGGGCGGTGCGCCGCTGGCATTGCCGCAAGTTGCAGGCGGTACCATCGCCCGCGTGAACATCAAGTAAGCCACATCAGCCAACAAATACCAGTTTCGAGTTAAACGACCATGTCTTCTACGCCAACAGCTATTCCTTCGGGCCAGTCACCGCGCCGCGCCAGCCGCAGCGTGCTGGTGGCGCACGGCCAGCGCCAGATCTGGGTAGGCGGCGACGCCCCCGTGGTCGTGCAGTCGATGACCAATACCGACACCGCCAACGCCATCGAAACCGCGATCCAGATCCGCGACCTGGCGCGTGCCGGGTCCGAGCTGGTGCGTCTGACCGTGGACCGTCCGGAGTCGGCCGAAGCCGTGCCGTACATCCGCGAACAGCTCGACAAGATGGACGTCGATGTGCCGCTGGTCGGCGACTTCCACTACAACGGCCACACGCTGCTCAATGACTATCCCGAGTGCGCCAAGGCGCTGTCGAAATACCGCATCAATCCGGGCAACGTGGGCAAGGGCGCCAAACGCGACACCCAGTTCGCGCAGATGATCGAAGTCGCGGCCCGCTACAACAAGCCGGTGCGTATCGGCGTCAACTGGGGCAGCCTCGACCAGGCGCTGCTGGCGCGCATCATGGACGAAAACGCCGGACGTGCCGAGCCATGGACCGCGCAGCAGGTGATGTACGAAGCGTTGATCACGTCGGCAATCGAGAACGCTGTCCGTGCCGAAGAACTGGGCCTGGCGCGCGACAAGATCATCCTGTCGTGCAAAGTCTCCGGTGTGCAGGACCTGATCGCCGTGTACCGCGAACTGGGCAAGCGCTGCGACTATCCGCTGCACCTGGGCCTGACCGAGGCGGGCATGGGCAGCAAGGGCATCGTGGCGTCCACCGCTGCGTTGTCGGTGCTGCTGCAAGAGGGCATTGGCGACACCATCCGCATCTCGCTCACGCCGGAACCGGGTGGCGACCGCACCAAGGAAGTGGTGGTAGGACAGGAGATCCTGCAAACCATGGGCCTGCGCAAGTTTACGCCAATGGTGATCGCGTGCCCCGGCTGCGGCCGCACCACGTCAACAACGTTCCAGGAGCTGGCCGACAACATCCAGACCTTCCTGCGCGACCAGATGCCGGAGTGGAAAAAAACCTACCCGGGCGTGGAAGCGATGAACGTGGCCGTGATGGGCTGCATCGTCAACGGTCCCGGCGAATCGAAACACGCCAACATCGGCATCAGCCTGCCCGGCACCGGCGAATCGCCGGCCGCGCCGGTCTTTGTCGATGGCGCCAAGGTGGCGACCTTGCGCGGCGAGCGCATCGTGGAAGAGTTCCACGAGATCGTCCTCAATTACGTCAAGACCAATTACAGCAAGACTGCCGCAGTCTAGTTTTTAACGAAATCAGAACCATGTCCGAAAATAAAAAAGCTGAAAAAATCACCGCCGTAAAAGGCATGAACGACATCCTGCCGCAGGACTCGCACCTGTGGCAGCTGTTCGAGAACACTGCGCAATCGGTGGTGCAAAGCTACGGCTTCCAGCAGATCCGCACGCCGATCGTGGAAGACACGGCGCTGTTCAAGCGCGCCATCGGCGCCGTTACCGACATCGTTGAAAAAGAGATGTATTCGTTCACCGATTCGATGAACGGCGACCAGCTGACCCTGCGTCCTGAAGGCACGGCCGGCGCGGTGCGCGCTGTCATCGAACACAACCTGGTGTACGAAGGTCCGAAGCGCGTGTGGTACACGGGACCGATGTTCCGCCACGAGCGTCCGCAGCGCGGCCGCTATCGCCAGTTCTACCAGTTCGGCTGCGAAGCCGTGGGCTTCACCGGTCCCGACGTCGATGCCGAGATGATCATGCTGTGCCGCCGCCTGTGGGACGACCTGGGCCTGGAAAACATCCGCCTCGAACTCAATTCGATCGGCGACGCCGAAGAGCGCGCGCGCCACCGCGTGGACCTGATCGCTTACCTGGAAAGCCACGAAGCGCTGCTGGACGCGGAAGCCAAGCGCCGCCTGCACAGCAACCCGCTGCGCATCCTCGACACCAAGAACCCTGCCATGCAGGACATGGTCAACGGCGCGCCGAAACTGCTCGACTACCTGGGCGAAGAATCGCTGGCGCACTTCAACGGCGTGCGCAAGATCCTCGACCACAACAACATCCCGTACGTGATCAACCCGCGCCTGGTGCGCGGCCTCGATTACTACAACCGCACCGTGTTCGAATGGGTGACCGATTCGCTCGGCTCGCAAGGCACCGTGTGCGCGGGCGGCCGTTACGATCCGCTGATCGCCTCGTTCGGCGGCAAGCCGACGCCGGCCGTCGGTTTCGCCATGGGCATCGAGCGCCTGCTGGAACTGATGAAAGAAGTGGGCGAGCCGGAACAACCGAACCTGTGCGACGTGTATCTGGTGCACCAGGGCGAAGCGGCGCAATTGCAATCGTTCGTGCTGGGCGAACGCCTGCGCGACGCCGGCCTCGACGTCATCATGCACGGCTCCACCGCCAACGGTCCTGGCAGCTTCAAGAACCAGATGAAAAAAGCCGACGGCAGCGGCGCGTCGTTCGCGGTCATCATCGGCGAAGACGAAGTGACCAACCACACCGCGTCGGTCAAGGCCATGCGCGGCGCCGACGGTGAACCGCAGCAAGCGACCGTACCGTTCGACGAAGTGGTCGACTACGTGGTGGACCAGATCACCGGTAGCGGCGACCATCACCACCACGTGCACGACGAACACTGCAATCACTAAGCCGACCCACCCCTTAACCTTTTAGCAGACGAACTGACATGGCATACGATCTCGAAGAACAAGAACAACTCGCTACGCTCAAAGCATGGTGGGAACGGTACGGCAACCTGACGACCTGGCTCGTCATTGCGGCCCTGGCCGCTTACTCGGCCTGGGCCGGCTGGAACTACTACCAGCGCAACCAGACCACCCAGGCCTCGGCCCTGTACGAAGAACTGCAACGCGCGGTGGAAGCCAAGGACAACACCAAGGTACAACGCGCCGCCACCGACATGGAAAGCAAGTTCGGCAGTACCTCGTATGCACCGATGTCGGCGCTGGTTGCCGCCAAGAGCGCGTTCGAAGCGAACGACGCCAAGACCGCCAAGGCCCAGCTGCAATGGGCGGCGGACCACGGCGCCGACGAGTTCAAGGCGATCGCCAAGGTGCGCCTGGCTGGCGTGCTGCTCGATGAAAAAGCGTACGACCAGGCGCTGAAAGCCCTGGACGGCACGGTGCCGCCAGCGTTTGCCGGCTCGGTGGCCGACCGCAAGGGCGACATCCTGGTAGCACAGAACAAGCTGGCCGAAGCGCGCACCGCCTACCAGGCCGCGCTTGACGCCACCGACAAGAAAAACCCCGGCCGCCAGCTGATCCAGCTGAAGCTGGAAGCGATCGGCGGCGCCGTGCCAGCCGACAAGCCAGCCAAGGCGGCTGCGTAAGCAGCAGCTGTACCGCATCCGGATAACCCGTAACGAGCAAGGTTGAAAAATTTTATGCGCATCACCGAAAAAGCTATTGCTGCAAGCCTGCTGGCACTGTTGGCTGGTTGCTCCTTGTTTGGCTCGAAAGACACCAAGAACCAGCCGGCGGCGCTGGTGGAACCGGCGGGCAGCCTGCAGCCGCCCGTGGCCTGGAAGTATTCGATCGGCAAGGCCGGCAACGCCGTCTTCACCCCGGTACTCGCTGGCGACAGCGTGTACGTGGCCGACGGCGACGGCGTGCTGGCACGCCTGAATGCGGCCACCGGCAAGGAAATCTGGCGCATCAAAACCGGCACCGACCTGACGGCCGGCGTGGGCAGCGATGGCGAGGTGGTTGTGGTTGGCGACAAGAAAGGTGTTATCCTTGCTTTTGATGCCAACGGCAAAGAATTGTGGAAAGCACAAGCGTCGAGCGAAGTGCTGTCCTCGCCGGTGGTCGGTGGTGGCGTGGTGGTGGTGCGCAGTGTCGATAACGTGATCACCGCGTACGAAGCCAAGACCGGCGCCAAGCGCTGGAACGTCACCCGTACCACCCCAGCGCTCACCCTGCGCAATGCGCCGGGCATGGTTATCAGCGGTCCGAATGTATATGTCGCCCAGCCGGGCGGCAAGCTGGTGGTGCTGGCCCTGGCCGGCGGTCTGCCACGCTTTGAAGTGGCAGTGGGCGAGCCGCGTGGCGCGACCGAACTCGAACGCGTGACCGACATTGCCGGCGCACCGGTAATTTTCGAAAAAGATGTCTGCGCCGTGTCGTACCAGGGCCGCGTGGCCTGTTACGACGCCACCACCGGCGCGCCGTCCTGGAGCAAGCCTGCTTCGTCCGACGTGGGCGTGGCGGTTGACCAGCGTTTTGTATTCGTCTCCGACGACAAGGGCGAAGTTGCCGCCTATAGCCGCGAAAGCGGCAGCAACGCCTGGAAGAACGACAAGCTGTCCTATCGCCGCCTCTCGACCCCCGTGTCGTATGGCCGCGCCGTGGCCGTTGGCGACTACCAGGGTTACATCCACTTCCTGTCACGGGAAGATGGCGCTCTGATAGGTCGAGTCGCGACCGATGGCAGCCCGATCCAGTCGGCCCCCGTCATCGCCGGCTCGAATTTGATTTTTCAAACTCAAGCAGGAACTGTGACCGCTTTCGCGGTCGAGTAATTCAATGAAGCCGGTAATCGCACTTGTGGGTCGACCCAATGTAGGGAAATCGACCTTGTTTAATCGTCTGACCCGCTCGCGCGATGCGCTGGTGGCGGACTTGCCTGGGTTGACGCGCGATCGTCACTATGGCGAGGGCCGTGTCGGCGAACGTCCCTTCCTCGTCATCGACACGGGCGGCTTCGAGCCGGTCGCCAAGGAAGGCATCATGCATCAGATGGCCAAGCAGACCAAGCAAGCCGTTGCCGAGGCCGACATCGTCGTGTTCCTCGTCGATGGCCGCCAGGGTCTGACGCCGCATGATAAAACCATTACCGACTTCCTGCGTAAAAGCGGCCGTCCGGTCATGCTGGTCGTGAATAAATCGGAAGGCATGCGCTATACCGCCGTGGTCTCCGACTTTTACGAACTGGGCCTGGGCGAGCCGTACTCGATCTCGTCCGCGCATGGCGACGGCGTGGCCGACCTGGTGGAAGAGGCGCTGAACCTGGCCTTCGCCCAGCGTCCCGAAGAGCCGGACGAACTAGACCCTGCCCAGCGTGGCGTCAAGATCGCGCTGGTCGGCCGCCCGAACGTGGGTAAATCGACCCTGATCAACACCCTGGTCGGTGAAGAGCGCGTGATCGCGTTCGACATGCCGGGCACCACCCGCGACTCGATCGAAATTCCGTTCGAGCGCGAAGGCAAGCAGTACACGCTGATCGATACGGCCGGTATCCGCCGTCGCGGCAAGGTGTTCGAAGCGATCGAGAAATTCTCGGTTGTGAAAACCCTGCAGTCGATCTCGGAGGCCAACGTGGTCGTGCTGATGCTCGACGCCCAGCAGGACATCTCCGAACAGGACGCCCACATCGCCGGTTTCGTGCTGGAGACGGGCCGCGCCCTGGTCATCGCCGTCAACAAGTGGGATGGCCTGCGTACCGACGAACGCGACGAGATCAAGATCGACATCGACCGCAAGCTCGACTTCCTGTCGTTCGCCAAGATGCACTTCATCTCCGCACTGAAATCGCAGGGCATCGGCCCGCTGATGAAGTCGGTCGATGCCGCGTACGCGGCCGCGATGTGCAACCTGTCGACGCCAAAGCTGACCCGCGCGCTGATCGAAGCGGTGGAAAAGCAGGAGCCGCGCCGCAAGGGTTCGATCCGTCCGAAACTGCGCTATGCGCACCAGGGCGGCATGAACCCGCCGGTCATCGTCATCCACGGCAATTCCCTGGAAGCCGTGGGCGATCCGTACAAGCGCTACCTGGAAAAACATTTCCGCGACACGTTCAGTTTGATAGGCACGCCGCTGCGGATCGAGCTGCGCACGGGTAAAAACCCGTTCGACAAGCGTACCGAGAAGAAGTAATCGCCAAGTAAGCGATAAGTTAAATCAGGTCGCCAAATGTGTGACCTGGTTTTCAACTTAGTATTCGATTAAATAGGCTGTTTTTTTGCGGTGCGACACTGCAAAAAAAGCAAAAACAGGTTACAGTGGCTTGGAAGCACCATTCCCTACGTGGCGAGCGGTGTTTCAGCGAATATCATTTGACTTTCGCTGGGCCACGTACTTGAAATTAAGCGTCTCGCCTCCAAATCCAACACAACAACATAAAATGGAGCTGTTATGAGCAACAAAGGGCAACTGTTACAAGACCCATTCCTCAACGCACTGCGCAAAGAGCACGTGCCGGTGTCGATCTACCTCGTTAACGGCATCAAGTTGCAAGGCCACATCGAATCGTTCGATCAATACGTCGTATTGCTGCGCAACACCGTGACCCAGATGGTTTATAAACACGCCATCTCCACCGTGGTGCCGGCTCGCGCCGTCAACCTCAGCATCGATAACGACGCGGACTAAGCGCTTGCCTTATCGCTTCTCCCCAACCTTACAGATCGTCGTATGCGTGCAGCTCTAGTCGGTATTGATTTCGGCCAGGGCGACTTTGGCGCCAGCGTCGAGGAACTGCAACTGCTGGCCCGTTCAGCAGGTGCCGAACCCGTGACGACGATCACCGCCAAGCGCTCCGCCCCGGACTCCGCTTATTTCGTCGGCAGCGGCAAGGCTGACGAAATCGGCCAGGCCGTGCTGGACGAGCGTATCGAAATCGTCATCTTCAACCATGCGCTGTCGCCGGCCCAGCAGCGTAACCTGGAAAAGCGGCTGAACATCCGCGTGCTTGACCGTACCAGCCTGATTCTCGACATTTTCGCCCAGCGCGCCGCCTCCCACGAGGGCAAGCTGCAGGTGGAACTGGCGCAGTTGCAGCACCTGGCCACGCGCCTGATCCGCGGCTGGACTCACCTGGAACGGCAAAAGGGCGGTATCGGCCTGCGCGGCCCGGGCGAAACCCAGCTCGAGACCGACCGCCGGCTGATCGGCGAGCGTGTCAAAGCCTTGCGCGCGCGCCTGGCCAAGCTGCGCAAGCAGCATGAAACCCAACGCCGTTCGCGTGGCCGCAGCCAGACTTTTTCCGTGTCGCTGGTCGGCTATACCAATGCCGGCAAGTCCACCCTGTTCAATGCGGTCACCAAGGCCGGCGTGTATGTGGCCGACCAGTTGTTTGCGACGCTGGACACGACCTCGCGTCGCGTCTACATGGGACAGGAAGTGGGCAACGTGGTGATCTCTGACACGGTCGGCTTCGTGCGCGAATTGCCGCACCAGCTGGTGGCGGCTTTCCGCGCCACGCTGGAAGAAACCATCCATGCCGATTTGCTGCTGCACGTGGTCGATGCGTCGTCGCCGGTGCGCATGGAGCAGATCGAGCAGGTCAACCTGGTGCTCAAGGAAATCGGCGCCGATCATATTCCGCAAATTCTGGTGTGGAACAAGATCGACGCCGCCGGCCTGGAGCCCTCGGTGGAGCGCGATGAATATGCTAAGATTTCCCGCGTTTTCCTCAGCGCCCGCACCGGTGTCGGTGTGGACCTGTTGCGGGACTCGATCGTGGAATGGGCCAAGGCGGCCCCGGGCGCCAGGCTGAACCAGGCGTATCCGATCGATGCGGACCCGGCAGACGACACTGAAGACGAGCTCGATATCGATGACGAAGTGCAGGAGCCGGATGTATCCGATTCCGGCGACGACAGCGGTATCGCGCGCAGTTCCCTTACAACTCACGTTGGATCCCACTAATGCGTGTCCCCTCAATGATGAAACGTCTCGGCATCAAGCTGTCGCTGAACGACCCCCGCTGGGGCTCGGACAAGAAAGACGGCGAGCCGCAGGCGAACGAAGGCAAGAAGCCTGGCGAAGGCCCTCCCGACATGGAACAGTTGTGGCGCGATTTCAATGAACGCCTGAACAATTTCTTCGGCCAGAAAAAACGCCCGGACAATAACAACAATAACAACGGCAACAATAACAACGGTGGCGGCGGCGTGCCGCGTCCCGATCCGGCCGGCATGCGCGCCACCGCAGGCGCCATCGCCGGCGTGGCCGCGCTGATCTGGCTGGCCAGCGGTTCGTTCATCGTGCAAGAGGGCCAGGCGGGCATCGTCTACACCTTCGGCAAGTACACGCACTCGACCGGCTCCGGTTTCAACTGGCGCTGGCCGTACCCATTCCAGTCGAACGAAACGGTACGCGTCTCGCAGATGCGTATGGTCGAGATCGGCTATCGCGGCAACATCAAGAACAAGCAGACCCAGGAATCCCTGATGCTCACCGACGATGAAAACATCATCGACATGCAGCTGGCCGTGCAGTTCAAGCTGAAGGACCCCGTGGCCTGGCTGATGAACAACCGCGACGAGGAAGAAACCGTGCGCCAGGTCGCCGAGACCTCGATCCGCGAAATCGTCGGCAAAAACAAGATGGACTTCGTGCTGTACGAGGGCCGCGACAAGGTGGCCTACGAAACGCAAGTGCTGATGCAGACCATCCTCGATCGTTACGCTTCCGGCGTGCTGATCTCGGGCGTGACCTTGCAGGCGGTGCAGCCGCCGGAGCAGGTGCAAAGCGCGTTTGACGACGCGGTCAAGGCCGGCCAGGATCTGGAACGCCAGAAAAACGAAGGCCAGGCGTACGCCAACGACGTGATTCCAAAGGCACGCGGTACCGCTTCGCGCCTGATGCAGGAAGCCGAAGCGTATCGTTCGATGGTCACCGAGAACGCGACCGGTAACGCCAACCGCTTCAAGCAGGTGCTGGTCGAGTACCAGAAGGCACCGGCCGTGACGCGCGACCGCATGTACCTCGACACGATGCAGCAGATCTTCTCGAGCACCAGCAAGGTCATGGTCGATTCCAAGAACGGCAACAACCTGCTGTACCTGCCGCTCGACAAGCTGATCGCCCAGGCGGCAGCGGTGGACAGTGCACGCCATGGCAGCAACAGTAGCAACACCGGTTCGCCAGCGACCGCGCCGACCACGGCCACGCTGCCGGCCGACGTGATGCCATCGGTGGAAGTGAGCCGCCAGCGCGAGCCACGCCCACGGGATTCCTCACGTGAACGGGAGAGTCGTTAATGAATCGCATAGTTAGTACCCTCGTCGCAGGCTTTGTCTTGCTGCTGATCTTGTCCTCGATGATTTTCGTGGTCGATCAGCGTAAATACGCGATCGTGTTCGCACTGGGCCAGATCAAGGAAGTGGTCCGCGAACCGGGTTTGCACTTCAAGCTGCCGCCACCGTTCCAGAACGTGGTGCTGCTCGATAACCGGATCATGACCATCGAGTCGCCCGATGCCGAGCGCTTCATCACGGCCGAGAAGATGAACATCCTGGTCGACAGCTTCGTCAAGTGGCGCATCGGCCGCAACGAAGGCCAGGCCAAGCTGTACTACGTCACCTTCGGCGGCGACGAAACCCGTGCCCGCGACCGCATGTCAGTCATCATCAAGTCGGCGCTGAACGAGGAAATCACCAAGCACACGGTGAGCGAAGTCATCTCGGGCAAGCGTGGCCAGGTGATGGAGGCGATTCGCAACAAGGTGGTGCTGGAGTCGGCCCAGATCGGCGTCGAGATCATCGACGTGCGCCTGAAACGCGTGGAGTACGTCGAGCAGATCAACAACTCGGTGTACGAACGGATGAAGGCCGAGCGCATGCGCGTGGCCAACGAGCTGCGTTCGACCGGTTCGGCGGCCTCGGAAACCATCCGTGCCGACGCCGACCGCCAGCGCACCGTGATCCTGGCCGAAGCGTACCGCGATGCCGAGAACATCCGTGGTGAAGGCGACGCCAAGGCATCGCAGATCTACGCCGAAGCGTTCGGCCGCAATCCGGAGTTCTACAAGTTCTACCGTAGCCTGGAAGCGTACCGCTCCACGTTCAAGAGCCAGGGCGACGTGATGGTGGTCGATCCGAGCTCGGACTTCTTCAAGTACTTCAAGAACTCCGGCGCCGGCGGTCAGAAGTAAGTCGAAAGCCACAAAGGAGGGCGCCCGCAGCGGCGCCCATCCTGTTGCCACGGCTGCCCGGCCGCTGGCGGTATGCATTTTTTACCTCCCCCCAAGCATTTTCGCGTAAAATATCAGGTTCGGCCTGTCACTTGTTGGCACGCGGCGCCCGCGCCCCATTGTTCATAATTTAAACTTCCGTTCCCATGCCGAATTGGCTTTTGCCCGAGAATATCGCCGACGTCTTACCGTCGGAAGCCCGCAAGATTGAAGAACTGCGTCGCCTGATGCTGGATAACTTCCGCCTGTACGGGTACGAACTGGTGATGCCGCCGCTGCTCGAGTACCTCGAGTCGCTGCTCACCGGCGCCGGTACCGACATCGACCTGCGCACCTTCAAACTGGTGGACCCGATCTCGGGCCGCCTGCTGGGCCTGCGTCCCGATATGACGACCCAGGTGGCGCGCATCGACGCCCACCTGCTCAACCGTGCTTCGGTCACGCGCCTGTGCTATGCCGGCAACGTGCTGCACACGCATCCGTCGGGCTTGCACGCCACCCGCGAGCCGCTGCAGATCGGCGCCGAAATCTATGGTCATGCCGGCCTGGAAGCCGATGCCGAGATCCAGGAACTGGCGCTGTCCACCCTGGCGCTCGCCGGTTTCACGCAAGTGCGGCTGGACCTCACCCACGTGGGCGTGCTGCGCGCGATCATCGAGGAAGATGCCGCCGCCACCAAGGACGAAGCCGCGCTGTACCTGGCGCTGCGCGCCAAGGACGTCTCGGACCTGAAAGCGCTCACCGCCAACTACGCGCCGCAAACGCGCGACGCATTGCTGGCGCTGACCAATCTGTACGGCGACATCGACGTGCTGAAAAAAGCGCGCGAAGTGCTGCCGGACCTGCCGGGCATTGCCAAGGCGCTGGCCGAACTGGCAGCGCTGGCCGCCTCCGCGATTGGCCGTGCCGAGGTCGCCATCGACCTGGCCGACCTGCGCGGTTACCAATACGAAAGCGGCGCGATGTTCGCGCTGTATGTGCCAGGCTTGCCGAACGCGGTTGCGCGCGGCGGCCGTTACGATCACGTAGGCGAAGCCTTCGGCCGGGCCCGTCCCGCCACCGGCTTCTCGCTCGACCTGCGCGAGCTGGCGCGCCTGTTACCCACTGCGGAACGCAAGCATTCGATCCGCGCACCGTGGGGCAATGCGCCTGAATTGAAAGAAAAAATCGCCGAGCTGCGCAAGTCCGGCGAAGTCGTGATCCAGAGCATGCCTGGTCACAGCAACGAGCTGGACGAGTTCGAGTGCGATCGCGCGCTGGTGCTCGACGATAACAGTAGTCAATGGATTCTTAAAAACTTAGGTTAGTGTGATGTCAAACAAAAACGCAAAGAATGTGGTCGTCATCGGCACCCAATGGGGCGACGAAGGTAAGGGCAAGATCGTCGATTGGCTGACCGATCATGCACAAGGTGTGGTGCGCTTCCAGGGCGGTCACAATGCCGGCCACACGCTGGTCATCGGCGGCGTCAAAACCGCGCTGCAACTGATCCCTTCGGGCATCATGCGTCCGGGCGTGGCCTGCTACATCGGTAACGGTGTGGTGGTGTCGGTGCCGGACGTGCTGCGCGAAATCGACAAGCTGGAAAAAGTCGGTGTCGAAGTAGCGTCGCGCCTGAAAGTATCGGACGCCGCGCCTGTCATCCTGCCTTACCACTCGGCACTCGACCTGGCTCGTGAAGCCAAGCGTGGCGAAGCGAAGATCGGCACCACCGGCAAGGGCATCGGCCCGGCCTACGAAGACAAGGTCGCCCGTCGCGCGATCCGCGTGGCCGACCTGCTCAACGAATCGCGCCTGGCTGAAAAGCTGGCCGAGAACCTCGACTATCACAACTTCGTGCTGGAACACTATCTGAAAGCACCGAAGGTCGATTACCAGAAAACCCTGGACGACGCGCTGGCCTACGTGCCACGCCTGCGCCCAATGGTGACCGACGTCTCGAGCGCGCTGTACGCTGCGCACAAGGCCGGCGCCAACCTGCTGTTCGAAGGCGCGCAAGGTTCGCTGCTGGACGTCGATCACGGCACCTATCCGTTCGTGACCTCGTCGAACTGCGTGGCCGGCAATGCCGCCGCCGGTGCCGGCGTCGGCCCGAACATGCTGCACTACATCATGGGCATCACCAAGGCCTACACCACCCGCGTGGGTTCCGGTCCGTTCCCTTCGGAACTGCCTACCGATGCCGGCGTCGGTCACCACCTGGCGCAAGTGGGCCACGAGTTCGGCACCGTGACGGGCCGCGCCCGCCGCTGCGGCTGGTTCGATGCCGCGCTGCTGCGCCGCTCGGTACAAATCAACGGCGTGACCGGCATGTGCCTGACCAAGCTGGACGTGCTGGACGGTATCGAAACCCTGAAGCTGTGCACCGGCTACACCATTGACGGTGTGACCGTGGACATCTTCCCGTCGGGCGCCGAGGAAGCGGCCCGCTGCGTGCCGGTCTACGAAGAAATGCCAGGCTGGACCGAAAGCACTGTCGGCGCCAAGACCATGGAAGCGCTGCCGGCCACGGCCCGCGCCTACATCAAGCGTATCGAAGAGCTGGTCGGCGTGCCGGTTGACATGGTTTCGACCGGTCCTGATCGTGAAGAAACGATCGTGCTGCGTCATCCATTCGCATAATAAGAGGAGTGTCATGAACAACCCGCAAACTAATGAAAAACACCTCTGGGTGTCCTGGGACGAATACCACCGCCTGATCGAGCGCCTGGCGCTCAAGGTGCATGAGTCCGGTTGGAAATTCGACATGGTGCTGTGCCTGGCGCGCGGCGGCGTGCGTCCTGGCGACGTCTTCTCGCGCATCTTCGACGTGCCGCTGGCGATCCTGTCGACCAGCTCGTACCGCGAAGACAAGGGTACCACCCAGGGCGACCTCGACATCGCCAAGTACATGACGATGACCAAGGGCCCGCTGTCCGGCAAGATCCTGCTGGTGGACGACCTGGCCGATTCGGGCGTTACCCTGATCAAGGTGATGCAGCACCTGAAGGACAACTTCGACGGCGTGACCGAAGTGCGTTCGGCCGTGATCTGGACCAAGGGCAGCTCGGCCTTCAAGCCTGACTACCAGATGGAAGAACTGCCGCACAATCCGTGGATCCATCAACCGTTCGAGGACTACGACGGTCTGCGTCCACACCAATTGGCCGCATGGATCAAAAAAGGCGAATCGGCTGAGTAAGCCGTTTCAGACAAGGGGAGCTTCGGCTCCCTTTTCAATTTCAGAACAATAATATGACCCAAGACTTCTTTCAGACCTTCATCCTGCTGGTCCTGGTGACCGATCCGTTCGGCAACGTGCCGCTGTTTGCCAGCGTGCTCAATCCCGTGCCGCCGGCGCGCCGCCCGCGCATCGTGATTCGCGAATGCGCGATCGCCTTCGGCCTGCTGCTGATCTTCATGTTTTTCGGCCGCCACTTCTTGGCCGCATTGCACCTGTCGGAAGTTGCGCTGCGCATCGGTGGCGCCGTGATCCTGCTGTTGATCTCGATCCGCATGATTTTCCCGCACCCCGATGGCGTGCTGGGCCGCACCGATGGCGCCGAGCCGTTCATCGTGCCGCTGGCCATTCCCGCGCTGGCGGGCCCGTCCGCGCTGGCGACCGTGCTGCTGTTCTCGAGCGAGAGCACGGGCGAGGTACTGGTGCACGTGGCGGCGCTGGCGGCCGTGGCGGTGGTGTGGCTGGCGGTATTTTTGTCGGCCGAGCGCCTGCAGAAAGTGCTGGGTCCGCAGGTGATGACCGCGTTCGAGCGGCTGATGGGACTGATTTTGACCGCGATGTCGATCGAAATGCTGCTGAGCGGAATACGCGAGTTCGTCAAGACCTTGTAGGCTGCGAGACCGCGTCCCGATTGAAAAAAAGCTGTACAGTGCGCGAGCAACGGCGCTACAGTGGCTGAAACAACAATGTAAACAATTTACATAGTGATGCGCCTCCGTCTCCCCGGCGGGGGCGCGCGGCCTCACCACTGTCAGCATTATCGGCGCCCCCTGCGGCGCCATGCCTGGTGATTATTCCGAACTACAAAACCAGGAGTACCCATGAAAAGCTCTGCCCGGCATACGCCTGCCTTACGCCTGTCCGTCATGTCCACCGCGCTGGCCGCAACATTTGCCGCCGCGCTGCTGGTGGCCCCGCTGGCGCATGCCCAGCTCAGTACCGCCACCATTCAAGGCCAGGTCGCCAGCGGCGCAGCGCCCTCGGCTGGCGCCGCGGTCACCGCCACCAACGAACTCAACGGTTATAAGTACGAAACCACCACCCGCGCCGACGGCAGCTATGTGCTCACCGGCGTGGCGCCCGGCACCTACCGTATCCGCGTGGGCGAGCAGCAGGCTGAGCCTGTCACCGTCAGCGTGGGCCAGACCAGCCAGGTCAACCTGCAGTTGCAGGCGGGCGTGCAGCAGGTGGTGATCACCGGCTCGGCGTCCCGGCGCGATGTGACCGGTTCCGAGGTGGGCACGTCGGTCTCGCGTCAGCAGATTGAAAAACTGCCGCAGGTCACCCGCAACTTCCTGTCGTTTGCCGACCTGGCGCCCGGCGTGCGCTTCAATGTCGATACTGCAGGCAACGTCAAGATGCAGAGCGGCTCGCAGAGCCAGGACAATGTCAACGTGTTCATCGATGGCGTCAGCCAGAAGAACAATATCCTGCGTGGCGGTGTGTCAGGACTCGATTCGAGCCGGGGCAATCCGTTCCCGCAATCGGCGGTGGCCGAGTACAAGGTGATCGCGCAAAATTACAAGGCCGAGTTCGACCAGGTATCGAGCGCGGCCATTACGGCGGTCACCAAGTCCGGCGGCAACACCCTGAGCGGCGACGTGTTCTGGGACCACAGTGGCACCAACCTCACCGCCAAGGATCCGTTTCAGAAAGAATCGGAGCGCCAGGGCGTGGGCCGGCCGTCGTCGTCGCAGGACCAGTATGGCGTCACGCTCGGCGGTCCGATCAAGGAAGACGTCGCGCACTTCTTCATCGCCTACGAGGGCAAGAAGATCGACAGCCCGCGCCAGGTGATTGCCCAGCGCACCGACCTGCTGCCCGATACCGGCATCGTGCCGTCGCTGCTGGCGCGTCAGGGCTCGCAGGTATCGAGCTTCAAGGAAGACCTGCTCCTGGTAAAAGTGGATGCCCAGATTTCGCGCAACCAGCGCATCGAAGCGACCGCCCGCGTGCGCCGCGAGTCCGACCTGATTCCCGAAGACCTCAAGCTCAGCGTCGCCGAAAACGTTCTTGACCGCACCAACGACGAGGACCGCTTCGACGTCAAGCACGAGTGGAGCGACCAGGGCTTTTTGAACGAAGCGCGCTTCGGCTACGAAAAATACAGCTGGAATCCACGTTCTGAGGCGGCCAACCCGTACGTGCGTTACCAGGTTTCTCCCAGCAACTCCGATGACAACGTGGTCGATGTGCTGATCACCGGCGGCTCGCCCAACAACCAGTTCCGCCAGCAGCGCGGCCTGTTGTTGCAGGACGATCTCACCTATACCGGGCTGGAAAATCATACCTTCAAGGCGGGGGTAAAGGCCAAGCGCATCGATTACAACCTGTCCGGCACCGCGCGCGCGGTCGAGCAGCGCTGGGAGCGCATCGACACCGTCACCGGCATTCCGAGCCTGATCCGCTCGGAGCCGGCAATTCCGTCCGCTGGCGTGGCGTTCTCCAACAATCAGTACGGTATTTATTTCCAGGACGACTGGCAGGCCACCGACAAGCTGCTGCTCAACCTCGGTGTGCGCTACGACTACGAGAGCAATATGCTCAACAACAGCTATGCCACGCCGGCCGACCGCGCGGCCATCTTCGACCGGCAAGATCCCCGCGACGGCGCCGTTGCCGGCCAGACCTATGCGCAGTCGCTGGCCAAGGGCGGGGTCAACATCGCCGACTACATCAGCAACGGCAACAGCCGCAAGCCGTTCAAGGATGCGTGGGCACCGCGCCTGGGCCTGTCGTACGATCTCAACGGCGACCGCGCTTCGGTGCTGTTTGCCGGCTGGGGCAGGGCGTATGACCGGGCAATTGCCAACCACGCGCTCGACGAGGCGCAGAAGAACTCGCAGCCGGGTGGCGAAATCTGGCTGATCAAGAACAACCACAAGATGGCGTACACCGACCAGTTCAGCGTTGGTCTGCGCCAGGCACTGGGCCGCTGGAACGGCGAAGTGGGCTACACCAATTCGCGCAGCCGCAACCAGTTCAACTGGTTCGGCGGCAACCGCGACGTCAACGGCACCTGGGGCAACGGCAGCCCGATCGATCCGCTGTTCGGCTCGGTGCCCGGTTACAGTACCCTGGTGCTCGGTGACTTCATCACCCAGACCAAGGCCGAGAACATTTACCTGAAACTGGACAAGCCTTATACCAAGGCGTCCACCTGGAGCCTGGGCGCGACCTACACCTACAGCCGCGGCGAGACCACCAACAACGAGTGGACCAACAACACGTTCAACTGGACCTACGGCCGCTACGCCACTGCCTGGAATCCATCGACCGACGTCGAAAAGCACCGCCTGGTGGTAGCGGGCGTGTCCGACGGCTTGCTGCCGTTCGGCTTGATGGTGTCGGGGAAACTGACGGTCGGCTCGGGCCTGCCGTACCGCATCACCGACTGCTCGCGCGGTCCTACCAGCTGCGTGGCGGCCGAAGGCAAGGGCAGCAACTTCCGCCAGGTGGACGTGGGCCTGGCCAAGGAAGTCAAATTCGCGTTCGGCGCGCTGTCGCTGCGCGCGGACGTGCTCAACCTGTTCAACAGCATCAACTACGGTGGTTACGACGGCTGGGCCGGAGGACCGGGCAACCCGAGCAACCGCTTCGGCGGCGACAACGCCAACCTCGGCGTACCCAACTCGATGGGCGGCCCGATGCGCACGGTCAAGTTCAGCGCGCGTTACGCGTTCTGATCCTGCTGCACCAGGCATCCGGGCGTCTGCCGCCCGGATGTTGCCAGCCACAACCAAAATGCGTTGAATGAGTTGACCGCGACCGTCAACTTGCCTTATATTTAGATGGATGTCTAATTAGATGTTTATCTCAATATGAATGCTGGCACATGACTTCCAACAATAGCGCGTTCAAGGCGATTGCCGATCCGGCGCGGCGCGAGATCCTGCGGCTGCTGCGCGATGGCGAGATGACGGCCGGCGACCTGGCCGAGCGTTTCGATACGAGCAAGCCGACCATGTCGCACCACTTCGCGGTACTGGTGGAGGCCGACCTGATCGCGCGCCGGCGCGAAGGGCAGACCATCTGGTACAGCCTCAATACCACCGTACTGCAGGACGTCGTCGCGTGGATGATGGACCTGACCGAACCCACCGGGAGGAAAAAATGAAAACCCGCTTCATCACCATCTGCCTCGTATTGATCGCCCTGATCAGCGCTTTCACCTGGCATTACTTCCCGGCGCTGCCCGAGCACATCCCGTTGCACTGGAATGCCGCTGGAGAAGTCGATGGCTATGGTCCGCGCGCCATGCTGTGGCGGCTGGGCCCCGGCTTGATGACGCTGGTCGCACTGCTCGGGCTGGCACTGCCATCGCTGTCGCCGCGCCGCTACGGCGTCACCGCGTTCGAGTCCACCTGGCTATATTCGACCGGCGTGGTCGTGGTGCTGCTGGCGTATGTCCACGTACTGGTGCTGATCGCCGCCACCGGCGGCAACGTGCCGATGGACCGCGCGGTGCCGGCCGGGATGTGTATCGTGCTGATCCTGGTGGGTAACCCGCTGGGCAAGGTGCGCAAGAATTTCTACCTCGGCATCCGCACGCCATGGACCCTGAGCAGCGACCGCGTGTGGTATGCGACTCATCGCCTCGGTGCCAGGCTGATGGTTGCCAGCGGCGTGCTGGGTCTGGTTGGCGTATTGGCTGGCGCACCGGGGTGGCTGGTGCTGTTGCTGATGTTCTGGTGGGCGCCGGTTGCAGTGCTCTATTCGCTGGCGTGCTACAAGCGGCTGGAAAAAGCGGGTACGCTTGAATCGAACTGAGTCACCTATCCATTCCTTTAAAGGAGTCGTTGATGCGTATTACGCTGCCCTTGTGCACGCTGCTGTTTTGCTGGACGGCCAATGCTGCGGTACACGCTGCGCCCGCCGTATCCAATGCGCCTGCCGCACCCGCTGTATCCGCTGCGCCAGCTGTACCCACCGTGCCCGCCGTACCCGCAGTAGCCATTACACGAGCCACGCCCGCCGCGCCCGTCACACCGGTCGCACCTGCGGTACCCTTTGCGGCGCGTGAAGTGACGCTCGATGTCGGTGGCGGCACGCTGCGCGGCACGGAATTGGCGCCCAAGGCGGGGCAGGGTGGCAAGGTGCCGGTCGTGCTGCTGCACGCCGGCTCCGGCCCCACCGACCGCAACGGCAACAGCATCGCGCTGCCCGGCGCCAATGACAGTCTGAAGATGGTGGCCGAAGGGCTGGCGGCGCGCGGCATCGTCTCGATTCGCTACGACAAGCGGCTGATTGCAGCGAGCGTCTCGCCGCAGTGGAGCGAGGCTGATCTGCGCTTCGACGATTTTGTCAACGACGCGGTAGCGTGGATCCGCCAGTTGAAAGCCGATCCGCGCTTCTCCAGGGTGGTGGTGGCCGGGCATAGCGAGGGCGCGCTGATCGCGGCAGGCGCCTGCCGGCGCGGCGCGGCCGATGGGTGCGTGGAGATTGCCGGCATCGGGCGTGGTCTCGATGAAGTGCTCGACGAGCAATTGAAACCCCACTTGACGCCAGAACAGTTTGCGCAGCACACGCGCATCGTGGCGTCGCTCAAGGAGGGCAAGCTGGCGGACGCGGTGCCGCCCGAGCTGATGATGTTGTACCGGCCATCGGTGCAGCCTTACCTGATTTCGTCGCTGCGCCACGGGCCGCGCGACGCCATCGCCGCCTTGACCATGCCGGTGCTGATCGTGCAGGGCACGTCCGACATCCAGGTGAAGGTGGCCGACGCCGAAGCGCTGGCCAAAGCGCAGCCGGCCGCCAAGGTGGTGATCGTCGAGGGCATGAACCACCTGCTGAAAATCGTCGGCGACGACCAGGCCTTGCAGGTCAAGTCGTATGGCAGCAATGAGCTGCCGGTGGCGCCGCAGTTGCTCGATGCGGTGGCCAACTTCGTGCAACAACTGTAGTGCTTAGTTTTCCCGGCGCTCTACCTGGCCACCGACGTGACGCGCAAAGCGGGTAGGATCGTCGCCATGTACGGGCGCCATGTCGGGCCACGGCCAGCCGCCAAAACCGGTCTGCTGGTAGTCGGCGTGTGCCTGGCGGATTTCCTGTTCGCTGTTCATCACGAACGGCCCGGCCTGCACCACGCGCTCGCCGATCGGGCGGCCTTGCAGAACCAGGAACTGCGCGGGTTTGGCGCGATTCTTCAACACTAGCGGGGCGTCGGTACGCAGGTCGTTGGCGCTGCGCGCTGCGATCGACTGGCCGCCGATGGTGGCGCCGTCGCCATCAAAGTAATACAGCGCGCGCCTGGTTTGCGCGCCACGCGTGGCAGGCAGGGTCCACTCGGCGCCCGGCTCCATCGTGATGACCCAGATCGCCACGTCGCTGTCGTCGGCGGCTGCCCACGAATCGGGTGGCGGCGCCAGCGGTTTTAATTCCGCCAACTGGCCGGCGACGCACAGCACGTCGGTGCGCGCGCCGGAAGCATCGGCCACCACCTGGTGCGGCACGTCTTCGGACCACAGCATGGTGAAGTGCGGTTCGACCATCTTGCTGCGCGCGGGCAGGTTGAGCCAGATCTGGAACAGCTCGAGCGGATTGTCGGCGTCGGTTTTCAGCAGCGGGAACATCTCGGAGTGGACGATGCCGCGACCGGCTGTCAGCCACTGCACGTCGCCGGCGCCGAAGCGTGCAGCGGCGCCCAGCGAATCGGCATGGTCGATCAGGCCACGGCGCACGATGGTCACGGTTTCGAAGCCGCGATGCGGGTGGCCGGGGAAGCCCGGTATCTGCTGGCCGTGGTACATATTCCAGCCATTGACGTTGGCGAAATCCTGGCCGATATTGCGCCCGGAAAGCGGCGTGGCGGGGCCGTACTTGCCGTTACCCTGCGGGTAGCCATCGACGTGGTGGACGCAAAATAAAAACGGGTCCATGGTGGCCCAGGGCATGCCCAGCGGACCACTACTCAGAATTGGATTCATTGTGTAACCTTTATGACGGCAGCGTATCCGCGCCCGGGGCGCCGAACAGCTGCTTCTTGAGCCCATGGAGCTGGTCGCGCACTTGCGCGGCTTTTTCGAATTCGAGATTCTTGGCGTGTTCGACCATGGCTTTTTCGAGGCGCTTGATCTCCTTGGCGATCTGCTTTTCGCTCATCGATTCGTACTTGGCCGATTCCTGCGCCACCGCCAGTTCTTCCTTCGCCTCCGAGGGGCTGAAGACGCCGTCGATCATGTCCTTGATCTTCTTCTGCACGCCGCGCGGCACGATGCCGTTGGCGGTGTTGAAGGCGATCTGCTTGGCGCGCCGGCGTTCGGTTTCGCCGATGGCGCGCTCCATCGAATCGGTCATGCGGTCCGCGTACAGCAGCGCCACGCCGTTGAGGTTACGCGCGGCGCGGCCGATGGTCTGGATCAGCGAACGCTCGGAGCGCAGGAAGCCTTCCTTGTCGGCGTCGAGAATCGCCACCAGCGACACCTCGGGCAAGTCCAGGCCCTCGCGCAGCAGGTTGATCCCGACCAGCACGTCGAAGGTGCCCAGGCGCAGGTCGCGCAGCAGTTCCACGCGTTCCACCGTTTCGATATCGCTGTGCAGGTAGCGCACCTTGATGCCATGGTCGCTCAGGTACTCGGTCAGCTGTTCGGACATGCGCTTGGTCAGCGTGGTGACCAGTACGCGCTCGTTCTTGGCCACGCGGTCGGTGATCTCGGACATCAGGTCATCGACCTGCGAGCTGGCCGGACGCACGATGATCAACGGGTCCACCAGGCCGGTGGGGCGCACCACCTGCTCGACCACCTGGTCGGCATGGGTCTTTTCGTACTCGGCCGGCGTGGCCGAGACGAACACGGTCTGGCGCATCTTCTGCTCGAATTCCTCGAATTTCAGCGGGCGGTTGTCAAGCGCGGACGGCAGGCGGAAACCGTAGTCCACCAGGTTGGTCTTGCGCGAACGGTCGCCGTTGTACATGGCGCTGAGCTGGCCGATCAGCACGTGCGACTCATCCATGAACATCAGCGCGTCCTTGGGCAGGTAATCGACCAGGGTAGGGGGCGGGTCGCCCGGCATGGCGCCGCTCAGGTGGCGCGAGTAGTTCTCGATGCCTTTCGTAAAACCGATTTCCTGCATCATCTCGAGGTCGAAGCGCGTGCGCTGTTCCAGGCGCTGCTCTTCAATGAGCTTGCTCTCGTTGCGGAAGAATTCCAGGCGGTCGCGCAGTTCGAGCTTGATCGACTCCACCGCGCGCAGCACGGTCGAACGCGGCGTGACGTAGTGCGAGCCGGGATAGACGGTAAAGCGCGGGATCTTCTGTTTGACGCGGCCCGTGAGCGGATCGAACAGCTGGATCGATTCGAGCTGGTCGTCGAACAGGTCGAGGCGCACGGCCAGGTCGGCATTCTCGGCCGGGAAGATGTCGAGCGTATCGCCGCGCACGCGGAACGTGCCGCGGCCGAAATCGACTTCGTTGCGGGTGTACTGCATCTGGATCAGGCGCGCGATGATGTCGCGCTGCGAGACGCGGTCTTTGGCGCGCAGCGTCAGGATCATCTGGTGGTATTCGTTCGGATTACCGATACCGTAGATGGCCGACACGGTGGCCACGATCACCACGTCGCGCCGCTCCATCAGCGACTTGGTGCACGACAGGCGCATCTGCTCGATATGCTCGTTGATCGACGAGTCCTTTTCGATGAACAGGTCGCGCTGCGGCACGTAGGCTTCGGGCTGGTAGTAATCGTAGTACGAGACGAAGTATTCGACCGCGTTCTCTGGGAAGAACTCCTTGAACTCCGAGTACAGCTGCGCGGCCAGCGTCTTGTTGGGCGCGAAGACGATGGCAGGGCGGCCCTGGCGCGCAATGACGTTGGCCATGGTGTAGGTTTTGCCGGAACCAGTCACGCCGAGCAGGGTCTGGAAGAACAGGCCGTCGTTGATGCCCTCGCACAACTGGTCGATCGCCACGGGCTGATCGCCGGCCGGCGGGAACGGCTGGTGCAGCTTGTAGGGCGAGTCGGGGAAGGTGACCACGGTTGCCGCAGAAGTGTCTATTACGGGTAATTCAGCCATCTTGATCAGACCTTTGTTAGAATGACGGCCTGCCAGCGGCCTAATTTTCGGATACTAGTAAGGGGCGCTGTCAAAATTTTCCACTGCGAACCGTTCAAATCGAATCCAATCTTATCATGACGAATCCTAGCTTGTTCAGCGCCATCGACATGGCCCCACGCGACCCGATCCTGGGTATCACCGAAGCCTTCAACGCCGACCAAAACCCGGCCAAGATCAACCTTGGCGTAGGTGTCTACTATGACGACAATGGCAAGGTGCCGCTGTTGGCTTGCGTACAGAAGGCCGAGGAAATCCTGATCGCCGCACCGGCGCCACGCACCTACCTGCCCATCGAAGGCCTGGCTGCCTACGACAAGGCGGTGCAAGAGCTGGTATTTGGCGCCGACAGCGCGGTAATTCAAGAGAAGCGCGCGATTACCGTGCAAGCCATCGGCGGCACCGGCGCCCTGAAGATCGGCGCCGACTTCCTCAAGCGCTTCGCGCCCGACGCCCAGGTCTATATCAGCGACCCAAGCTGGGAAAACCACCGCGCGCTGTTCGAAAGCGCCGGTTTCGCCGTGAATAACTACAGCTACTACGATCCGGCCACGCACGGCGTCAACTTCGCCGGCATGATCGCCGACATCAAGGCCATGCCTGCCGGCTCGATCGTGCTGCTGCACGCGTGCTGCCACAACCCGACCGGCGCCGACCTGACCTCGGCTCAATGGGATGAAGTGATTGCAGCCGTGACCACCGGCGGCCTGGTGCCGTTCCTCGACATGGCCTACCAGGGCTTTGGCGCGGGCATCGCCGAAGACGGCGCCGTGGTCCGCCGCTTTGCCGACGCCGGCGGCCCGCTGCTGGTCTCGAACTCGTTCTCGAAATCGTTCTCGCTGTACGGCGAGCGCGTGGGTGCCCTGAGCGTGGTGGCAGCCAGCGGCGAAGAAGCTGCGCGCCTGATGTCGCAAGTCAAACGCGTGGTGCGCACCAACTATTCGAACCCGCCGGTCCATGGCGGCAAAGTTGTCGCCACCGTGCTGACCACGCCGGAACTGCGCCAGCTGTGGGAAGACGAACTGGCCGGCATGCGCGTACGCATCAAGGAAATGCGCGAAGCGTTTGTCGCCAAGCTGAAAGCCAAGGCGCCATCGCACGACTTCGACTTCGTGCGCGACCAGGTGGGCATGTTCTCGTACTCGGGCCTGACCAAGGAACAGGTCGGCAAGCTGCGCGAGCAATCGATTTACGCCGTGGACACGGGCCGTATCTGCGTGGCAGCACTGAACTCGCGCAACATCGATACCGTTATTGACGCCATCGCCAAAGTACTCTAAAATCTTGCTTCTTCGGATCGCGGCAACGTGATTCGAGATGGCAACAAGATGTACCGTTAAGAATTGCACTGAAAGAATTCTTTCTTGAAAGTGCAAGATAAACAGTATAAAATGTTGCCTCTTTTCCCTGATAGCTCAGTTGGTAGAGCGACGGACTGTTAATCCGCAGGTCCCTGGTTCGAGTCCAGGTCGGGGAGCCAGAATTTCAAGGCAGCGCCAAGGCGCTGTTTGAACCGATGAATGAAATGCTCGCAGCATGCATCGGGTAGCACCAAGCGACACAATTCCCTGATAGCTCAGTTGGTAGAGCGACGGACTGTTAATCCGCAGGTCCCTGGTTCGAGTCCAGGTCGGGGAGCCAGAATACAAGAAGGCCACGTTGAGAAACGTGGCCTTTTTCGTTTAGGTCCTCCAGTTTCTTGGGCGCGTCCGTCATCCGGTAACTTAGGATGGAGTGGTCGTGGGTGGCAAGTTCAAGTACTCTGGGAATCTTTCGCATTTCCCTGTAGCGCGCCGCGACATTTGGCATTGATTTTTCAGCTCGTCATCAGCTAAACCGAACCACCGCACTTGATACATGCAATGCCGCCGGTTGGGCGCTTGGACCAATCCATACATCACCAAAATAGCCGGCCCATTCCATTTTTTAACCATAGGCTCTGAATCTAGATGGCCGAGGTCCTTGATACATGCGTTCTTAATGCCGTCCCTCGTAAGCCATGTGAGATTGGTAGTAATTTTCGGATAACAACATAAAGAGCCAACGTCAGATCTGGTGTGACAATATGTGATATTTCCAATTGGAAAATTTGCTATTGTTTACTACCACCGGCTAAGAGTGGTCGGAGGTAATTCAATTTGATTAAGAAAGATTCAATGGATACGATAATGCCAAGTTTCAATCGGATCACCATCCGAGTGGATGTTCCGCGGGATCAGGCCGAGACATTCATGACCGATATGCAGCAATGGATGCTGAGGGTACCCACCGTCTACTTTTTGGACATTTGTGCAATCGCACACATCAAGACTTACCTTCCGTCTAAGAACGTCAAAGACGAACATCACAGGGAGTCTATCCATGCACTTCATGAACTCGACCTCCCTCAAAACCGCGTGTCCTATCTCCCAGCTCTGATGGAGAAGGCCAGTGACCAACGCAGCAAGTTTTCTGCTGAGGATTTTATCCTTGAGGCGCGGCGCGACTGGGATGCAATGAGTGCATTCTTCACGAACGCCCGCGTATTAGAGCCGTGGAAATTCGTTGAGGCCTATGCGACCGACTTGTTTGGAGTTCATCCTGAGCAGTCGACGCCACAGTATCTAATGTTCCTTCAGTTCGCAAATGACCAAGGCCTGCACAACAAGATCGCCGAAGCGAAACGTTTCAAGATGGCTCAAGTGCTTTGCGCCAAAGCGCATGAACTCGGGATATTAACTAGTCACCCGGTGGTGTTGGTACCGATCGCAAGCCTGTATGGCTGCGAGGATGCTCGATTGGTATTGAAATTCGCTGGAAAGCCGGAAAATTTTAATCCTGGTAATGCCTTGGGTGATATTCAGTCGATCTCCCGTGTCGGTGGAATGATGACGCACTTCATCCAACGCGCTGGCGCGAGCGGCGGACCGTTCAAGAACGGCAAATTCAAAACAGCCGACTCTCCGCTTCATAACATGCTGCGCTATTTCACCGTGGAATCTATGAGCACAACGGAAACGTCAGATGGGGCAACTCACAAATATAAGGTGACCGTCGATGCTCCGAGTCTTTACCCAAGTCTTTTCGGGGCAGATCGCGAGCCTAAAGACGAGAAAAGTGAAGCTGAACTGGATCGACTGTACGAGCTATTAGGCGCAGAATTTCCCGTGTAACGGAGCTCTTCGCTAGCGTTTCTACACCGCTGCTAACGACGGCAATGCACCCGGCCTAATAGAGAGTCCAGTTAGGGGAGTAACCATGGGCTTGCGATGCCACCAAGTATCCGCCCCCCATGGCGACTGGCTGTGCAGATTGGGATGAGAATAAATATCCTGCTTGATGGAGTACCCGATAAGCTGCAGAAGCGGCATCGGCAGGGTTCCAGTGGGCAACGGAATCTCTGCCAAGGCCGTTAAACGGGCGTTAATAGCTGTTTCAATACAACGTGGCGGCGATGTGCAGGCCAGCACCATTTGAACGACGCAAGAGCGCTTTAATGCGTTTTGGATTTTTTGGCCTACGCTGGCTAACAACCCAGTCAGCACTGAGCAATCCCAATTAGTGATCACCAGTTCGGTGCTGACCTTGACGGTGTCGTGGACGTTTGCCGTCGAGTACTTGATATCCAGTTCCAGAATGTGGAGACCCTCGAATGCCCTACGGATGTCGCGTGGTCATTGATCGAGACCATCACCTTGCCCTTACATGACCGCATCAGCTGGGCCATTAGCTCAAACTGCTCCAGCCCAAAGTCCACGGTGCTTGCACGAGGCTGCGATGCAGCGCATTGAGTAGCAGAAATTCGCCCAAGCCTTTGTCTGGAATAGTTTTGTCGCGCGCCAGGCGCCCAAGCAGGGTTACCGGGAGGCTGTTGTAGCGCGGTAGCTTCTTTGCAAGCTTGGCCGGTAATTCGCGCAGGGGAATCAACGATGACGAGAGCGTGTAAAAGCCACGCACGGTGATGGTGTCCGACTCGACGAGTACGAACGGTGCGGCTACATACCGGTCCGCGTCCTGCCTGGCTTGATGCTTCAAATAGCGGTTGAGAGCATCGCTTCCGCAGTTGAAGGCGCTGCGATCGTGTCCGCTTGCGAGCGCGACTACGAATTCAGGCGCCAGGACCAGCGACATTACAGTCCCGATTTGCGCCGATAGCTATCGGCCGCCTTGCGCAGTCGTGCGCCCGGCTCGGCAGCTTTCAGGACCGCCGAAACGAAGGCAATCTGCTCTTCCCTGGACAGCCGGATCAGCTCATGCTCTTGCGCGGCCTCGTCTGCCACAACATCGTCTGTAGCCGCTTTCACTTTATCTAACGTAGTCATCCCTATCTCCAGGAAGGCCGGATTGCATCGCCCAATGTACGGCATTTGCACGGGAAGTTCAATCGGCGCACGCGACAAACTCTGTATGGCTGCAGGGTGGGCCAGGCAACGGCAGCCCGGCCCGGGCAAACTTTATCCTACTGCCAAACCGCCTCAGTCCAATCACGCCACACCTTCAACCGCGCCGGCTCCGCACCCATTTGCGTTGCCTTCCACAGTCCGTATTGTTCGGTCTGCTCGGTGGTAATCTGGCCGAGGTTGTTGGTGACCATGTAGTAGCCGCCGTCCGGATAGTGGCCCAGTGGCGCCTTGGCCTGGTCGAGGCAGTAGCGGAAGCCGGCGACGTTTTCCGGTTCGCCCAACTCGGTGTTGGCCGGGTCGCAGCGGCGCCAGGCGCTTGCTGGCTGGTGGGTGTACAGCGCGTTGAACTGGCCGATCGCGCCGTTCACGGTTTTTAGATACAGGCCCGGCTGCAGTTCGTCGAGGAAGCGGTAGCGCGAGGGTTGTACGCCTTCGCGCGTGGCCTTGTCGAGGAAGTTGGCGGTGGCTAGGTGCTTGACGATCTGGGCGCGGCCGTAGCGGGCTGCGTTGTCGTAGCCGGTGGGGCCGTTCGGGTCCCAGATCGGGATATCGTTGTTGACGTATTGCGCGCCCTTGATGCGTCCTTGCAGCAGGCGGATGTTGTGGCTGTTTTGCAGGGCGCGCGCCGCTGGTGTGCCGGAGCCCACCAGGTCGCCGATGTATTCGTCGAACGCGGTCAGGTACGGCCAGTCCATCGGGTAGTTCACCCAGCCGCTCTGGCCGCCGGGATTGACCGTCATCTGCAACTGGTACCACTGGTTGCTGCGGTAGTAGGAGCCGACGATGTTGTCCGCCTCCCAGGCCGTATACCACTCGCGCGTGATCTTGCCCGCCGCGTTCTTGTCCTCCTGGTACACCATGTGCGGCGCCAGGAAGAACAGGCTCACGGTCTGGAACGGCCAGCCGTGCGCCTCGCCGCGACCCTTCCACTGGCCGGTGGTTTTATCCTTGTCGCCGATGAACCAGGTCTGGTTGCCTTCGAGCTGGTAGTCCTGCGCCAGTTCCCACTGCTTGACCACGTTCCAGTGGAACATGCTGGCCACCGCGCGCTCGATGAAGGCGTTGGTGGTGAAGTCGCGCGGCTTGGCGGCGGCCATGGTGGTGCTGTTGGCCAGGGTTTGCAGGTAAGCAGCGCCGCGCTGTGCGCCGTATTGCTGGCCGTTGTCGGCAATGTGGTTGCCGCGTCCGCCGCCGAGGAATTTATAGGCGTCCCACCCGGTAAACGTCATCATGGCATTGATCTGCACCCGCAGGTCCGGGATCAGGTGGCTGTAATCGGCGCGGTTGCCGTTGGGGTTTTTGTGCTGCTCGAACCAGTTGATCAGGTCGTGGTAACGGCCGTTGGGATTTTGCCAGCCTTCGTTCGGATGCTGGATGCCGTTGGTAAAGCCGCTGCCGTCTGCCGTCGTGGGCCAGATGTCGAGCGGATGGGTGGTGGGCAGCCAGGCATTCCAGTCGGGGAACTGCATCGGGATCGCGGTCTCGCGCACGTTCATGGTGGCGTCGGGATTCATCACGCGGTCGATGTCGGCCTGGGTAAGGGCCAGCGGCACGCTCAAGGGTTTGCCGAACAGCGCTTTCACGGCATCGGTCGGATTGGTCAGCACCGCCTCGAGGCCGGCGCCGGCCGACCATTCGGTCGCGCAGGCAGCGGTAGTGCAGTCGAGGCCTGGTCCAGGCTGGTATGGCGGATTCCATGGCCGCGCCTTGGCCACGTATGGCACGTCCTTGAGCGATGCGCGCAGGAAGGCGGCGATCTGCGCACCCTGGGTGTCGGAGAGGCCGTGGAAGCGGCTGCGCTGGACGATGGCATTGTTTGAATAATTGAAGTACTGCAGGTCGCGGCCGTTGTCGGCGTGGCACGAAGCACATGCGGCCTGCAGCTTGCGGGTGACGATGACCGATTTGGCGTTGTTGCCATGCGCGTACCACAAGGCTTTGCCGGCATCGATATCGGCTTGTGCCAGGTTGCCGGTGCCGCGCTCGCTTAGCGGATCGAAGCGCTGCACGGTGGTGGTGTCCACCTGCGCTGCGCTGGCGTCCTGCAATTGCAGGTTGAGGATGCGGTAGCCGTTCGATTCGCCGTCGGTGCCGTTGAAGCGGAACTGGATGCGGTTCATGCCGGGCAGCGCCACCAGGCGCGCCCTGGCCGCCGCGTCGAGCGGCACGGTGATGCGGGTGGTGTAGAAGCCGCCGTTGATGCCGCCATGCAGGCGCTCGTCGTCGGCCAGCACCATGTTGGCGTCGGTAACGTCGATCCACGGCGCGTTGCTGTCGTCGCCGGCGCCGCCAAGGATGCGGATGCTGGCCTTGATCTTGACGGGCAGGGCGGTGGTGGCCTCGAATTCCGGCGCACCGTAGAAGCCGCAGCGGTGGCACTGGAACCACAATTGTGTCGCGGCGCCGAGCTTGTAGGCAGCCAGGCCCAGCCGGGCTTCGGCAATCACCGGCGTGGCGCGCGCACCGTTGCCGAGCACTTCGAGCGGCAGTACCAGCGCATCGCTGCCGGCCACCACCGTGGCGGCAAAGCTGGCGGTCTTGGTGGCCGGTTGCCGGTTGGCGTCATTGCCAGCGCCGCAGGCTGCCAGCAGGGCGGCCACGGCCAGCGCGCACGCCGTCCGTAACCGTGAGCGGAAATTGTTCATTGGTTTTTCCCGGGATTGATAGTTGATTCGATATGTTTGATGTGGCGGTAATGCCGGAGAATGTTACCGGAAATCAAATTCGATTTGAAACGAACAAGGTCTGCTATGAGGCATAGGCGGATGGCTCACAGAATTTGCATTTCGGCACAAATGTTTCATGAAATCGCAGGTATCGGTGGACGTGAATCTTGCATCTGGTTATTCTTCTAACTCGGGACGCGGTCGTTGCGCAGCGCGCACCTGCACCCAGCTTTTACAATTGAAAAGGTCACAGAGGTTCACCATGAGTTTTGAAAAAGAAACGGTTGTCTACGGCACCGAGGATGTGCTGAAGAGCTTGTGCGATTCCGTATCGCGCGTGATCAACGTGGCCACGCAGAGCCGCGTGAACTATTCGGGTATGGTGCAGCGCATTACCAAGATCGGCCTGAAGCCGGACATCGGTTGCTTCGTGCTGTTCGACGGCGGCTTCACCGGCCTGGTGGTGCTCAACTTCAGCGCCGCTACCGCGATGGAAATCTACGAACGCTACATGCTCACCATGGGCATGCCGAAGTCGGAACTGGCCACCGCCCACACGTCGGACGAAGTGTCCAACATCATGGGCGAGCTGATGAACCAGATCGTCGGCGACTTCACCGGCAAGGTGCGCCGCGAACTGCAAACCAACATCACCCAGAACCAGCCGAAAATGCTGGTGCTCAACAAGCAGGTGATGCTGAACGTCGATACGCCGCTGGACCGTCCGGAAATCCGCCGCGTAACGTTCTACACCGAGAAGAACAACATCTTCTACCTGGAACTGGCGATCGACCGTACCGAATTCATCCGCCTGCACGACTTCGACACCCACGAAGAAACCGATGCCGACGCCCTGATGGATGCCGAGCAAGCCAAGGGTAACCAGGGTTCCCAGTCAGCGCCGGTGGATGACATCGACGACAATTCCGACCTGCTGCGTTCGCTCGGCATGTAACCGCTGTGGTGTTTTCCACACACATGGTGAGGATTTCACCAAAAAAGTCGCGCCCAAGCGACTTGGTGTAACGAAATAAACAGTATTGATTTTTTCGCCAAAAGGCGCCCCGCTGCACAGCCGGGCGCCTTTTTATATTCTGTAAACACATATGGTGTACCGAATATCTAACACTTAAGCGAGCTGGTCATATATTCGGCTTGCAATACCACCTATCAATGAAAGAAAATACCGCCTTTCTCAAAGCGGGTGCATTCTAGACATCTTCAAGATGCGTTGCCCCGCTTGAACCGCCATGGTCGCGACAGATGATCAGCCGGAAGCCAGACCACAAAAGAGAAGACAGGAGACACTGTTTCGCACTCTTTATCAGCCAATTAAATCGGGAATTCGAATGATCAAACTGTCCAAGATGCACAAGCGCCTGCTGGCGCTGAGCGCCGTTATGCCTATGGGCGCCGCAATGGCCCAGACCGCAACCCAACCGCAACTGGAAACCGTCGTGGTAACCGCCCAGCGTCGCGCTGAAAACATCAAGGACGTGCCGGTGTCGGTGACGATGCTCAAGGATGAGCGCCTCGACGTGCTGCTGTCCGGCGGCCAGGACATTCGCGTGCTGGCCGGCAAAGTGCCATCGCTGAATATCGAATCGTCGAACGGCCGTACCTTCCCGCGCTTCTACATTCGCGGCTACGGCAACACGGACTTCAACGCGTTCGCCTCGCAACCAGTGTCGCTGATCTACGACGACGTGGTGCAGGAAAACGGCATCCTGAAAGGTTTCCCGATGTTCGACCTGGCCGGCGTGGAAGTACTGCGCGGCCCGCAGGGCACCCTGTTCGGCCGCAACACCCCGGCCGGCGTGGTCAAGTTCGAATCGGCCAAGCCGAACCTCGATAAAGTGGAAGGCTACTACAGCCTGTCGTGGGCCAGCCATAACACCATCAATCTCGAAGGCGCCGCCAACGTGCCGCTGTCGAAGGAATGGGCAATGCGCGTATCGACCCTGCGCCAGCACCGCGACGACTTCGTCGACAACACCTTCACCGGCGCCAAAGACTCGCTGGAAGGCTACAACGAACACGCCGAGCGCGTGCAGTTCCTGTACAAGCCGAGCACCACCTTCAATGCCCTGTTCAATGTGCACTCGCGTTCGACCACCGGCAGCGCACGCCTGTTCCGCGCCAACCTGATCCGCCAGGGTACCAACGACTTTGCCGACGGCTACGACTTCACCAAGATCGGCACCAATGCCCAGAACGGCCAGCACCTGCGCACCAACGGCGCCAACGTGCGCCTGTCCTGGGACCTGGGCGCGGTCAAGCTGTTCTCGATTACCGGCTACGAAGGCGTGGACGACTACCTGAGCCGTGGCGACATCGACGGCGGCTACCCGAACCAGCCGGGCGTGCCGTTCCAGGTTGAAACTGCCGGTGGCCTGAGCTACCTGAAGCAGTACAGCCAGGAATTCCGCGTCGAATCGAAAAACGCCGGTCCCCTGAACTGGCAGACCGGTGTGTACTGGTTCAAGGAAAGCGCCGAAGGCCTGACCGACAACTTCGACACCGCCGGCGCGCGTACCTCGCACCTGGTGAGTCACCAGAACAACACCGCCAAGGCCATCTTCGGTTCGGTAACTTACGACCTGAGCAGCGACCTGGTCCTGCGTGGCGGCGTGCGCTACACCAACGACAAGAAGGACTTCCGTACCGTCACCAATATCAACGTGGCGCAAACGGGTCCAAGCACGGCCGACGCCGACAAGAGCAAGGCCAACTGGGATGCCAGCCTGACCTACAAGATCAACCCGGACGTCAACGCCTACGCCCGCGTGGCGACCGGCTTCCGCGCGCCAAGTATCGCAGCGGCATCGGCAGCAGTGCCGATCACCGTGGCCGATGCGGAAACCATCACCTCGTACGAAGCCGGTATCAAGGCTGACCTGTTCAACCGTCGCGCCCGTGCCAACTTCAGCATCTACAACTACGAAGTCAAGAACCAGCAGCTGACCGTGGTGGGCGGCCTGTCCAATGCCAACCAGCTGATCAACGCAGCCAAGACCACCGGTCGCGGCGTGGAAGCGGACTTCGAAGCCTTTATCACCCCGGCTTTCAAGGTGACCGCAGGCGGTTCGTACAACTTCACCGAGATCAAGGACCCGTCGCTGCGCGTGGCCACCTGCAGCCCTAGCCGTTGCACCGTGACCGATCCGGTCGACGCCAACGGCTTCGCCCTGATCAACGGCAACGCGTTGCCACAGGCGCCGAAGTACACCGTCAACGCCACCGCCCGCTACAACTGGGCGCTGGAAAACGGCAACCTGTTCGTGCTGACCGACTGGGCTTACCGCAGCAAGATCAACTTCTTCCTGTACGAGTCGAAAGAGTTCACCGGCAAATCGATGGTGGAAGGCGGCGTGCGCGTCGGCTACAACTGGGATGGCGGCAAGTATGAGGTGGCAGCGTTCGGCCGCAACATCACCAACACCGCGCGCATCATCGGCGGCATCGACTTCAACAACCGCACCGGTTTCGTGAACGAGCCACGCCAGTTCGGCGCCCAGTTCCGCGGCAATTTCTAAAATTCGCCGTTCAGCGTAGACAGCTGACCCGAGGCCGTATATAATGCGGCCTCTTTTCCCTGATAGCTCAGTTGGTAGAGCGACGGACTGTTAATCCGCAGGTCCCTGGTTCGAGTCCAGGTCGGGGAGCCAGAATGCGTAGCATCAAAAAGCCCAGCCTTTACCGGTTGGGCTTTTTGCTTTGGGCCTTATTTTGCGGCGGCCGCCATCGCGTTTTCCCACTCTTCCTTGATCTTCTGCTTGAAGTCCAGGTATTCCCAGTCCGAATCCGGCAGGAAGTGCTCGATTTTGTCTTTCTCGATGTAGTCGAAGTATTCGTAGTGCGTGTCGTTAGTGTCCGGATAGCGGTAGCACTGGATCGTCGCGCAGAAGTCGCCGCCCGGTTTCGGTGACGGATTTTTCAGCTGGTGGATCTGGTAGTAGTCGGGCGTGAGGAAGGTGACGTCGCCGGCATGGGCGATCATGCTGCCCCACGGTGTGAGCAGGTTCGGGTCGAGCGAACTGAACCACGATACCTGGATCTGTCCATGCAGCACCTTGATGACGGCGCAGGCTTCGCCGTGGTCGTGGATCGGCGAGCCATTGCCTGCCGGCCAAATCTCCAGCACGTACGGCTGGCCGGGCGAATCGCCCATATTGGTGTCGAGCGTGATGCGCAGGTAGCCGAACTCCGCTTCCTTGTGCTGAAGCTTGGTGTAACAGAGTGCGCCCTTGGTGTTGATGGAGTACTGGATCGCCTGGGCAAACTCGGGGAAGTCCGGTGAATTCAGGGTGATGCCGGGGCCGGCGACGTTGGCGTACAGGCGCTGGCACACCGGCGGCAAGTCGTTGACCACGGATGCGCTGTTACCGGCGATGATTTCCATGGTGATGGCCGAGGTCGGGATGACGGCAGGCGGTGGATCGAGCGTGACCGGTATCTGCATCACGCGCAGGTGGTCCTTTACCGTGCCCAGAATGTCGACTTCGCGCAGGTCCTTGCTGAAGTCCTTCAATGTACAGGTCGACTCGGCATTCCATTGATATTCGAGCAGCATCAGCCCGCGCAGCATCTCACCCTTGCCGTAGCGGATGCGCTGGTTGTTGGTGTCGATGCTGACCCAGTATGGTTGCCTGATTTCGGGCAAGGTGAGCAGCAGTTTCTTGTCTTCCGAGGTCACCAGGTTGCTGATCTTGCCGCCTGTCTTGCAGTCGATGGTAAAGCAGGTTCGGCTGATCGCCACCTCCAGCGTGCTGCCTTCCTTGGTGGAGAAGACAAAGCGCAGGGCGTCTTCCACAACATCGGGCTTGATCGATACCGTCCCTTGTCCCTTGATTGGCAATACCGCGCCGTTATCCGTTGACACCGCGTAGTGCAAACTGACGCTCTGTTTCGGGGCTTGCAAACTCGTCATGGTCATCTGTCCTTGTAGATAGTTGGAGTGCCGTTAGGCAACTCAAACTATATAAGACAGAGCCGGGCTGGAAATTCACGAATTGTCACAGCTGTGCAGTAGCGAATGGCACTATTCTGCGCCAACTCAAACCGCAGCCGCACCCCACCGGTCACCGCGCTTGCGAATGTACTGATCGAACACATACCTCCAAGGCATCGCAATCGGGATGATGATGGCCACCGCGCATTCGAAGGCGGTGGCGATGATTGTCTCGTCCATGGTGCCGCTCTGCCAGGCGGGCAGGGCGACCAGCAGCAGCCACAGCGACTTCCACGTCAATTCCCACAGCAGCACCGGCAACATCTGCAAGGGATAGCGGATGCCGACGATGCACAGCAGGCTGAACGCCGTCAGCATGCACTTGACCACCCCCTGCGACAAACCCCACGGTTCGGCGTGGCGCAGCACGCCCGGCCACACGACCAGCGCCAGTCCCAGCGCGATGATCAGGTACACAGCTCTCAGCGAATACAAACGAAACAGCGATACGTGTGGCATGGCGCTACTCCCATTCTGGCAGGTTGGATTACTCGACGTCTTTCAGCACTTTTTCAATGGCGACGATGCGGATTTTCAGGTCGGTCAGGGCAGCGGCGGTGGCTTCTTCGGCGGCGACCGCGCGTTCGGCCAGCAGGCGGTAAGACTCTTCGCTGTCCGCTTGCAGTTGCGCCTTTTTGACGATGGTCTGCGAGCGGATCAGGAAGATCATCAGGATCGTGCCGAAGAAGATGCCGAGGGTCGTCAGGTAAATCGGTTCAGACATGGTTGCCTCTATTTTTCAGGATTGTTGGTCAGGGTGGCGACTGCGGTACTGATCGTGGCCGGCGACAGGTCGATGGCGAATGGTGCGACGTCGAAAAAATTGAGCGCCTTGCCATCGTCCGACAGTTCCAGCTGGCTCGTTACCAGCCCGGCGTCTTCCAGCTTCTGCAAATGCAGGTGCAGCAAGGGCCGGCTGATGTTCAACTCCCGCGCCAGCTGGCTCACGTAATTGCGCCCGCCTGCGGCCAGTGCTGCCACCACCCGCAAACGGTGCGGGTTGGACAGCGCCGCCAGCGCCGCCAGCAGCTGATCGCCAGTAAGGTGTTTTGATTTCATGTGTCAACAATATCTGACAGGTGTCAGCATGTCAAACCATTTCGACGAAAAAAAGCCCCGTGCAGTGCACGAGGCTTTCATGGGCAACTGCCGGGCGGATGGTGCTTCAGCCGTTGCGCCGCTCTCCAGCCAACCGCCGCACCACCGCGATCAAACGGTCGATTTCGTCGTAGGTGTTGTAGAACGCCAGCGACGGCCGCACCGTGGTCTCCACGCCGAACCGGCGCAGGATCGGCTGCGCGCAGTGGTGGCCGGTGCGCACGGCGATGCCTTCTTCGTTGAGCGCCTTGCCCACTTCCTCGGTCGTGTAGCCTGTCAGCACGAACGACATCACGCTGGCTTTGTCCGCCGCCGTGCCGATCAGGCGCACGCCGGGGATTTCGCGCAGCTTGTGGGTGCCGTACTCCAGCAGTTCGTGCTCGTAGCGGGCGATGTTCTCGATGCCGATCTTGTTGATGTAATCGATGGCGGCGCCGAGGCCCACCGCGTCGGCGATGTTGCCGGTGCCAGCTTCGAACTTGTTCGGAATCGGCTGGAACACGGTTTTTTCGAACGTGACGTCGGCGATCATATTGCCGCCGCCCTGCCATGGCGGCATATCTTCGAGCACTTCGCGCTTGCCCCACACCACGCCGATGCCGGTCGGGCCGAACAGCTTGTGGCCCGAGAACACGAAGAAGTCGGCGCCGATGTCCTGCACGTCGATGCGCATATGCGACACCGATTGCGCGCCATCGACCAGCGCCTTGGCCCCCGCGCGGTGCGCCAGTTCCACGATCTCCTTGACCGGCACCACGGTGCCAAGCGCATTCGAGACCTGCGTGACGGCGACAATTTTCGTGCGATCGTTGAGCAGCTTGCGGTACTCGTCGAGCAGCACCTGGCCGCTGTCATCGACCGGGATCACGCGCAGCGTGGCGCCCTTGGCGGCGGCCAGCTGCTGCCACGGCACGATGTTGGCGTGGTGTTCGAGGTTGGAGACGATGATCTCGTCGCCTTCGCCCACGTGCTGGCCGCCCCAGCTCTTGGCCACCAGGTTGATGGCCTCGGTGGTGCCGCGCACGAAAATCACCTCGTTCACATCGGGCGCGTTGAGGAAACGCCGCACCCGCTCACGCGCGCCTTCGTAGGCGTCGGTGGCGCGCGCCGCCAGCGCATGCGCGGCGCGGTGGATGTTGGAGTTTTCGTGCTCGTAGAAGTAGCTGATGCGGTCGATCACCGATTGCGGCTTGTGGGTGGTGGCGGCGTTATCGAACCATACCAGCTGGCGGCCATTGACGCGCTCCTGCAAGATCGGAAAATCGCGTCGCACCGCGTGCACATCGAACGGCGGATGGCGGTCGCTGCCAGCCAGCGGCACGGTGCCATGTGGCGCCGGTTTGGCAGGCGTGACAAAACCGCTGGGCAGGGTGACGGCATCGACAAAATAGTACTGCGGCGCGGGCGTTGGGGCGCCCGGTGCGCTCGATGCTCCTGGTGCGGCGGCGTTCCGCTGGTCGGGCGCGGTGGCGCCGGGTTGGCCGTGGCGGTCGCTCAGGAAGTAGTAGGCGCCAGTGTCTGCGAAAGGCGAAGCCGGGTACTGCTGCGCTGCTGGCGTAACAGGCACGCCCACGCCAAACGGCGCAGCAGGCACGCCAGCCGCACCGGCATTACCAGGCGTGTTCCCGAACGCCTGCGGCACGCCGAGCAGCGCGCCGCCCACGCGGGGCTCGTACGCGGGTATCGCGCCGAGCGCCTTATCCGGCACGCCGTTGCCCGCTTGCGCGGACGGCAGCAGCGCCGGCGCGCGATTGGCCAGCGACAGCACCTGGGTAGGCGAGGCCGGGATCAGATTGGTACCGGGGATTTGTCCTTGCGGGATCGGCGTACCTGGCACGGCCGGACCGAAGCCGGCGGGGCTGGCCAAGGGCGAGCCGGCCGGCGCGATATTGGCCGGCGCCTGCACGCCCGGCGCGGAAAACTGCCGTGCCGCCGTTGGTGCAAACTGCTGCACCTGCGATGGCGGCGACAGAGATGCCGACGACGGCGCAGACGGATATGCCGACGATGACGCCAACGATGGCGACAAACCCGGCGCCGCGCCAGGTGCGGAACCGGATGACGAGCCAGGTGCCGAGCCGGGCGACGCAAACGGCGAAGCAAACGGCGACGCTGCAAACAGCTCGTTCGCCAGCCGCGCCAGCACGGCCGGATCGAAGGGCGCGCCCGTCGGTGCTGGCACGCTGGCCGGCGGGCTGGCCGGGAGGGAGGAGGGGGGCGTCAGGATGCTCACGGCGCGGCTTACTTGTAGGTGTCAGGGTAGTCGTGGTATTTGCCGATTTCGACGTCGTCCAGCACGGCCAGCGCGTCGGAGGTCAGCACCGCGAGCGAGCAGTACAGCGAAATCAGGTACGACGAAATCGCGTGGTTGTTGATGCCCATGAAGCGCACCGACAGGCCCGGGCTTTGCTCGCCCGGCAGGCCAGGCTGGAACAGGCCGACCACGCCTTGCCGCTTGTCGCCCACGCGCAGCAGGATGATCTTCGATTTGCCGTCGGCCACCGGCACCTTGTCGGACGGGATCAGGGGAATGCCGCGCCAGGTGATGAACTGCGAACCGAACAGGCTGATGGTCGGCGGCGGCGTGCCGCGACGGGTCGCTTCGCGGCCGAAGGCGGCAATCGCCAGCGGGTGGGTGAGGAAGAAGGCCGGCTCTTTCCAGACCTTGGTCAGCAGTTCATCGAGGTCGTCCGGGGTGGGCGCGCCGGTGAGCGGGAAGATGCGCTGCTCGTCGGTCACTTGCGCCAGCAGGCCGTAGTCCGGATTGTTGATCAGTTCGCTTTCCTGGTTTTCCTTGATGGTCTCGATGGTCAGGCGCAGCTGCTCCTTGATCTGGTCGTGCGGGCTGCTGTACAAGTCGGAAACGCGGGTGTGCACGTCGAGGATGGTCGAGACGGCATTGAGGAAGTACTCGCGCGGATTTTCCTCGTAATCGACGTAGGTGCGCGGCAGCTGGTTCTCCTGCTCGCGGGCGGTGCAGGTGACCTTGATCGCTTCCGGATTCTTGACCTTGTTGAGGCGGTAAATGCCTGCTTCCACCGGCACCCATTGCAGCAGGTGCGTGAGCCAGCGTGGACTGATGGTTTCGAGCTGCGGTGCAGTCTTGGTTGCGTTGGCTAATTGCCGTGCTGCGTTGTCGCCCAGCGCCGTGGTGCCGCCTACAGTTGCCGTCATTTGAGGTTCCTTTGATTTAATGATGTGACTTGCATAAGTGTGCGTGCTGGAGCGGGACCGCTCAACATGCTATAGCCATCAACCGGGGCCGTTGGCATCGGCCCGCACGCTGCGGTCCAGCAGCGCGGCCGGTGTGAGCTTGAGCGCGGCCGCCAGCTTTTCCAGTGTCACCAGCGAGGCGATCACGCTGCCGCGTTCGATCTCGCCGATGTACGAACGATTGAGGTTGGAGTTCTCGGCCAGCCGCTCCTGCGACCAGCCGCGCGCGAGGCGCAGCGCACGCACGCCGGCGCCGAAGTTGTGCACCAGCGAACCCGGTCCGGCATCGGCACTCATGATGCACCGATGCTGTTGGCCAGCGCCCCCGAGCGCGATTCGGCCTGGGCGATGCGGCCGCCTGCCGGCACGTCGTGGGTGAGCCAGACATTGCCGCCGATGACAGCGCCCTTGCCCAGCGTGATGCGGCCCAGGATGGTGGCGCCGGCATAGATCACCACGTCGTCTTCGACGATCGGATGGCGCGGCAAGCCTTTTTGCAACTTGCCCTCGGCGTCGGTCGGAAAGCGCTTGGCGCCGAGCGTGACGGCCTGGTACACCCGCACCCGGGCGCCGATCACGGCGGTCTCGCCGATCACCACGCCGGTACCGTGGTCGATGAAGAAGCCGGGGCCGATGTGGGCGCCGGGGTGGATGTCGATGCCGGTGGCGCCGTGCGCCAGTTCGGCGATGATGCGCGCCAGCAGCGGCAGGCCCAGGCCATACAGCTGGTGCGCCAGCCGGTAATGGATCATGGCCAGCACGCCCGGATAGCACAGCAGCACTTCATCGACGCTGCGCGCGGCCGGATCGCCCTGGTAGGCGGCCAGCACGTCGCTGTCGAGCAGGGCGCGGATGGCGGGGAGGGCGGCGGCAAAGTCGCGGGTGGCGGTCAGCGCCTGCTGGTCGAGATCGAGCACGCCATCGCTGTCGGCCAACTGGCCGAGATGCGCGTTGTACGCCAGCTCGCGCCGTACCTGCTTGAGCAGCGCGTGCAGGGCGCCGTCGAGCGCATGGGCGACATGAAAATCCTCGCTTTCCTGGCGCAGGTCGGGTGGTCCCAGCCGCATCGGGAACAGCACGCCTTTCAGGCTGTCGATGATCGCGCCGAGCGCATCGCGCGACGGGAATTCGCGGTTGCCCGCTTCGCTGTTGCGGCGCTGCGTGTGGCGCCATTGGTGCCGCACTTCGTGCAGCGACTGCACTACACCGGTGATGTCGAAGGTACCCATTGTATTAGTCCTGGATCCAGGGAAGTTGGTGGAAGCGCCAGCCGTCGGCCTTGCCGCGCTGCTGGTGCTCATCGAGCTCGCCTTCGAAGCCTTCGAGCACATTGAAGACATGGGTGAACCCGGCCTTGGTGGCCGCTTCGGCAGCCAGCACCGAGCGCTTGCCACTGCGGCACAGCAGCAGGGCGACGGCATCCTTGCCGCCGATTTTGTTTTCGAGTTCGCGCACGAAGCGCGGGTTGCGGGTGAGGGCGGTGCCGGTGGCCCAGGCCACGTGGCCGCTGTCGGCAACGTGGCCGACGAACTTGCGTTCTTCGCCGGTGCGCACGTCGATCAGCTGCGCGCGGCCGCTGCTGAACAGCGCCCAGGCCAGCGCGGGCGGCACGCCGCCGGCATACGGTAAATTGGAGGACTGTGCCGCTGCCTTGATGGTGGCAAGTTCTTCAGGCAGGGCGGTGGCGATTGCTTCTACAGACATGGATAACCTCGATGCGCTTGGTGGCGATAGACAACATGGAGGTCAATATACGGCGGGGGTTTATAAACCAGAACGAATAAAAACAGAGACGGTTAGATGAAAAAAGCATAAGCCGAGCCTAGTTGGCCGGTGCGCGGCAGACCGGGTCCGATTCCCAACCGCCGGAACAGATGCGGGAGCGGCACAACATGCCCTCCATCAGGCCCAACTGCTTGCAGCGCGCCAGCAGGTCGGCGGTAGATACGCCGTCCACGCGCTCGACCACGTCGCGGCTCGGTTCGGGCGCCACGCTGGCCGGCTTGTTCGCGTGGGCCACCAGTGCGGTCAGCAGGGTGACGTCGGTGTCGCTCGCAGCCGGTGGGATCGGGCTGGAACCAGGGCGCACGCGTGGTGCCACAGGTGCCGGCTTGCCGTAAGAGGCGATGGTGCTTTTGTGGGAGCCTGCCTTGTTGGCGGTTTTGCCTGTGTCGTTGATCCTGGTGGGAGTGCCGGTCCTGTGGGGCGGACCGGAGGCAACAGCCATGCTGCGCTCCCCCGCTGACGTCGAGGACAACGGCACCGCGAACGTGCCGGAAGGCGCGGAGGCCGCCAGGCGCGGCTGGTTGATGATGGCCGCCGGGTGCTCCGCATGAACATCGCTGCTGCCCGCGTAAGCCGCTGCTGGCGCTGCGCTGGCTGCAGACATGACGTCCGCCGCTGCTGCCCTTGCCGCCGGCATCACATCCACCGCTGTCGCCGTCATCGTCGTCCCTGCTGCTGCATTCGCGACATTCTCCGCAATCTTTGCTGCTGCCTCCACTGTGTCCTGCGCCGCCGTTGCTTTGACATGCCGGTCGCCCTCCGCATGGCGCTTGAAAGTCACCGGCGTGATGGTCTCCTCGTGCATCAGCCAGGCCAGGCCGCCCAGCGTCAGCAACAGCAGCACCAGTCCCACGGTCCAGCCATCGAAGCTCCAGGCGCGGGCAGGACCGGCGGCGCGGCTGCCGGCTTTGGGGCCGTATTCGAGCTGCGCCAGGATGCGCCGGTTGCCATCGGCCGCGCCGTGCGCCGCGCCCATCAGATTCGGCATCTGCTTGGAGGTGTCCACATTTTTCTCCCGGGTTTGATCTGATCTTTCACGCGACTTGCTGGGCGGCATACCATGAAGTGTTGCGGCCGCCTGCCAGTGTCCATCCGGCAGCGCGCCCCGGTCTTGATGGAGCGCACCATGTTTCTCTTTTCCATGCTGATGTTTTTTGTCGCGGTTTGCGCCGGTGCGTGGCTGCTGCTGTTTCCCTCCGGGCGGGCGCTGCTGGCGCAGTCGGTGGCCGGCGTGGCCGGGCGCCTCGAACATGGCGTGCGCCGCCGCGCCGCCCACGGCGTGCTGCAAGCCGGTACGCTGGGACGCGGCGCGCGCGATGGGGTGGCAAACGGGGCGCGCCTGCTGCGGCGGCGCTGGCCCTTGCTGCTGGCCGCAGCGGTGCTGGTGACGGTACCGCCGCTGCTGGCGCTGGTGCTCAGCAGCCCCACCATGCTGGGTGGTTACGAAGACCACCGCGTGACCAACGAGCAGGTGGCGCAGTTGCTCAAGGGCGAGCGGCTGGCGGCGCCGGCCGCGCTGCCACCGCCCGTGTTTACCACCGCCGAGGTGACGCTGGTGCGCCCCATGCTCGACAGCGCAAATCGCAACTGGCAACTGCTCGATGCCGATTTCTCGCGGCGGTTGCTGGTGGTGTTTCGCATCATGAAGGAGCAGCACGGCTACGACATGGCCATCCTCGAAGGCTACCGCAGTCCCGAGCGGCAGAACGCGCTGGCGGCGGCCGGCCCCGCTGTCACCAATGCGCGCGCGTTCCAGAGCTATCACCAGTTTGGCCTGGCCGCCGACTGCGCCTTCCTGCGCGACGGCAAGCTGGTGATCTCGGAAAAAGATCCGTGGGCCATGCGCGGTTACCAGCTCTACGGTGAGGTGGCACAGTCGGTCGGACTGACCTGGGGCGGGCGCTGGAAGATGATGGATTTCGGCCACACCGAGTTGCGCGTGGCGGGAACGCTGGCCAAATAATTCCAGGCGGCTATTGTTGTTTTTGATCAAGATTTTCCAGCAATCCTGATGGCAACATTGATCGGTCCGCCTTTGGTCCAGGCGCCCAATCCTGCCGCCTGCGAGTGCCCCGATGCGACGATTCTGGAACTACATCACCGATGCCCGCCGCCTGACAATTGCCGGTCTGATCGCGATGGCAGCGCTGTTCTACCTAGGCGCCGAAGTGCTGGAACTGGCGCTGATCTGGGCCCTGGGCGCCACCGCCCTGATGCTGCTGATCGCCGGTGGCGTGTGGTGGTGGCGCCGTCGCCGCGCGCGCGGCGACGCCGAACAGCTGGCGCAGGCCATCGCTGCGCCAGCGTCTGCCGAAACCATCCAGCGCGACCAGTCACTCGAAGAGGTCAAGGCCATCCGCGAGGGTCTGCTCAAGGCCATCGACACCATCAAGGGCTCGCGCCTGGGCATCGTCTCCGGTGCGCGCGCGTTGTACGAGCTGCCGTGGTACATGATCATCGGTAATCCGGCAGCCGGCAAAAGCACGGCGATCACCAACTCGGGCCTGCAGTTCCCGTTCGCCGATGGCAAGGTGGTGCAGGGCGTGGCCGGCACCCGCAACTGCGACTGGTTCTTCACGCCGGACGGCATCCTGCTCGACACCGCCGGCCGCTACTCGGTGATGGACGAACACCGCGCCGAGTGGTTCGGCTTTCTCGACCTGCTGAAAAAATACCGGCGCCGCGCGCCGATCAACGGCATCCTGATCGCGGTCAGTATCGCCGAGCTGCGTGGCGACGATCCCGAGGCCGGCATCCAGCTCGCACGCGGCCTGCGCAAACGGGTGCAGGACCTGATCGAACGGCTGGAAGTATTCGCGCCCGTGTACGTGGTGTTCACCAAGGCCGACCTGGTTGCCGGCTTCGGCGAATTTTTCGCCCAGGCCGAACGGGCGGAACGCGAACGCGTCTGGGGCGCCACCATGCCGTACAAGCGCAAGAACGCCAGCCAGCAGATACTGGCGTTCTTTGACCAGACCTTCGACGAATTGTGCGACGGCCTCAAGGCGCTCTCGATCGCCAACATGGGCCAGCAGCGGCGCGACCGCATGGAGCCGGGCGTGTTCACGTTCCCGCTCGAATTCTCCACCTTGCGCACGCCGCTGCGGGCCTTCCTGGCCGCGCTGTTCGAGGAAAACCCGTACCAGTTCAAACCGCTGTTTCGCGGCTACTACTTCACCAGCGCGCTGCAGGAAGGCTTGCCGGTCAGCGCGCAGTCGCAGCGCGTGGCGCAGCGCTTCGCCTTGCAGGCGCCGCAGCAGGGCGCACATGACCGCACCGCCACCGGCCACTCGGGCTTCTTCCTGTTCAACCTGTTCCGCAACGTCATCTTCGCCGACAAGGACCTGGTGTCGCAGTACGCCAGCCGCCACAAGGTGCGCCTGACGTACGCGGTGTTTTTCACGGCGATGCTGGTGCTGGGCGGGGCGCTGGGCGGGTGGGGCTGGTCTTACCTGGGCAACCGCCAACTGGTGAGCAATGTGCAGGCGGACCTGGACCAGGTGATCAAGCTCCAACAGGGGCGCCTCGATTTGCAGTCGCGGCTGGAGGCGCTGGCGATCCTGCAGGACCGCATCGAACAGCTGGAACGCTACCGTGACGAGCGTCCCTGGTCGCTGCGCATGGGGCTGTACCAGGGGGAGCTGCTCGAGCAGAAGCTGCGCGCCGAGTATTTTGCAGGCGTCAAGGAGGTGATGGTCAGGCCGGTGGTGGCCAACCTGGAAGAACTGCTGACGGCGATGAACACTCACGCCGACCAGCTGCGCGCACCGGACGCCGCAGCACCGAGTGCCGAAGCACCCGCTGCCACGGAGGCGGCGCAGTTCCAGCAGGCGTCTGCCGTCAACGTGGACGATGCCTACAACGCGCTGAAAACCTATTTGATGCTGGCCGATAAAAGCCACGCTGAACCGGGCCACCTGAACGACCAGCTCACGCGTTACTGGCGCGGCTGGCTGGAGAGCCAGCGCGGCGCCATGTCGCGCGAGCAGATGATCCAGGCGGCCGAGCGGCTGCTGACGTTTTACCTGGCGCAAGTAGCCGATCCGGCGTGGCCGCGCATCGAGCCGAAGCTGGCGCTGGTGGACCAGTCGCGCGACCATCTGCGCCGCGTGGTGCGCGGCATGCCGGCGCGCGAACGCGTGTACGCCGACATCCGCGCCCGCGCCAATACCCGCTTCCCGGCGATGACGGTGTCGCGCATGGTGGGAGAGCAGGACCAGGCGCTGGTGGCCGGCAGCCATGCGATTGCCGGCGCCTACACCCGCGAGGCGTGGGAAAAATACGTGCAGCCGGCCTTCCGCGAAGCGGCTGCGCGCGAGCTGCAAAGCACCGACTGGGTGCTCAAGAGCGCTACCCGCGACGACCTCACGCTCGAAGGCAGCCCGGAGCAAATCCAGAAAGGCCTCACCGATTTGTACAAAGCCGACTACGCGCGCGAATGGCAAAAATTCGTCACCGGCGTCACCATCGCCAACCTCGATGGTTTTGACGCCGCTGTCGTTGCCATGAACCGGCTCGGCGATCCGCAGGCGTCGCCGATCGCGAAACTGCTGACCACGATCGACCAGCAAACCTCGTGGGACAACCCGTCGGTGATGAGCGCGGAACTGAAGGCGGCGCAGAGCGGCTTCGTCAACTGGATCAAGAACCGCGTACTGAGTCGCGGGCCATCGCAGGTCAACGTCAACCTGCAACTGCCGCAGGCAGGCGACCAGCCCATGGGGCCGATCGGGCGCGAGTTCGCCGGCGTGGCGAAGCTGCTGGCCGCACGGGACAAGGACGCCTCGCTGCTGGGCGGCTATCTGCAAACCCTGTCGAAGCTGCGCGGGCGCCTCAACCAGCTCAAGAACCAGGGCGACCCCGGTCCCGGCGCGCGCCAGTTCATGCAGCAAACGCTGGAAGGCACCGGCTCCGAGCTGGCCGACGCATTGCGCCACGTGGACGAGCAGATGCTCAACGGTATGAGCGACAGCCAGAAGCAGGCGATTCGTCCGCTGCTGGTACGCCCGCTGATGCAAACCTTCGCGGTGCTGATCGCGCCGGCCGAGGCGGAAATCAACAAGACCTGGCTGGCGCAGGTCGTGGAGCCGTTCCGGCAGACGCTGGCCGACAAGTATCCGTTCGCGCCGAACGGCCGCACCGAAGCGGCCGGCGCCGACATCGCCCGCTTCTTCGGACCGGATGGCCTGGTTGCCAAGTTCGCCACCGCCGCCATGGGCCCGCTGGTGGTCAGGCGCGGCGACGTGCTGGCGCCGCGCACCTGGGCCGACATGGGCATTGCGCTGGCGCCGCAGACGGCCACGCGCTTTGCCGGCTGGATCGCGCCCCTGAACGGCGCGGGCGGGGCCGAAACCCCGCCGCAAACCGTGTTCCAGATCCAGCCGTTGCCAGCGCCCGGCGCGCTCGAATACGTGGTCGATATCGATGGTCAGCAGCTCCGCTACCGCAATACGCCGCCGCAGTGGGCGCACATGGTCCATCCTGGCCCCACCGGCGCCGAGGGCGCGCGCATCACCGCCACCGGCGTGGATGGCCGCAGCGTGGATGTGTTCAACCATCCCGGCCCGCAGGGTCTGAAAATGATGATCGACGCGGCGGCCAAGCAGCGCCGCGAAGGTGGCGTGTTCGAACTGCGCTGGACTACCGGCACGGTGACGGTGGCAATGGGGCTGAAAATCATCAGCAGCCCTGAGAGCGGCAACGATGATCCCGAGCCGCCAGCGTCGGGCCAGCGCTTCAAGGGCATGCAATTGCCCGAGACCGTGGTGGGTGCGGGCATTGCTGCCGGTGGTGCGACGGCCGTAGCAGCCATGGCGGCCGCCGGGACCGCACCATGAAAGGCGGCCCTCAAGCGGCGCGCATCGGCTACTTCGGCAAGCTGCCGGCACGCGCAGACTTCATCAAGGCGGCCGACAACCCGGCGCTGGCCAGCCTGCTCGACGGCTGGTTGGCCGAGGTGATGAACCGCCTGAGCGCCGCGCCGCGCTGGAAGCTGCATTACGATGCCCTGCGCCCGGTGCATTTCGCGTTCGTGGGCACGCGCAGCCGGCGCGCCATCGGCGGCCACCTGGCGGCCAGCAGCGACGCTTCGCAGCGGCGCTACCCGTTCCTGGGCATGAGCGCGATCGACGTGGGCGACCCGCGCGGTTTCGCTGCGCTCAGCCCCCTGGTGCTGGCGCCGTTATGGACTACGCTGGACGTGCTGGCCGCCGAGGTGCTGACGGCGTGCGACCCGGAGCCGGCGTTGCTGGCGCTGGCTGCCGCCACCGTCGATCTCGACCCAGGCGCAGCCGAGCACCAGATTGTGTTCACCGATTTTCTCGACCGCCAGACGATAGCGGGGATGGAGGCGCTGCTGGGCCGCACGCAGGTACGCCGCACCATCCTGGCGCTGGGTCTGCTGCTGCGGACGGTACTGCACGCTGGTGCAGGTACCGCCACGCGTCTCGACAAAAGCCTGGTGTTGCCGCTGCCGGTAGCGACGCGCGTGCGTTACCTCGTGGCCGCCTTCTGGCTCGACCTGGTGACGCCGTTCGTGCAGCAGGCCGACGTGGAGCTGGCGCTGTTCCTGGTCGATAGCGGCGACTTGCCGGTGCTGGTGATCGGCTTTGCCGGCGCCGCACCGGAAACGCTGCAGGCGATCATCGATCCCGAGTGCGCGGCGGATCACCAGGTCGGCTTCGACGACACCGGCTGGATCGACGCGCCGCTGGCGGCCGACGCCGCCGTGCAGACCCTGGCTGCCTACCTGGAGCAGGGCCAGCTCTCGCTGCGCTCCGCCCGCGAGCTGTTTCACGAAACCTTTGTCTGATCATCCTTGGGAGTCTCCGATGCGCCAGCGTTCGATCTGGCCGGCCCTGGCGCCGGCATTGTTTGTGTTGATGGTTCCCGCGTCTGCCCAGACCGGGAGCGACCCGCGCCCGGGCCAGGTGGTGGTCAACGGCGCTGTCGCCGACGAGGGCGGCAAGGCGGCCTTGCTGGCGCGCGTGCGTGAGCTGTATGGGCCGGAGCGGGTGGTGGACCAGGTGGCGATCGCCCAGGTATCGCTGCCGCCCAACTGGCACGGTTACCTGCTCAAGCTGATCGGCCCGAACCTGAAGTGGATCACCAAGGGCGAGATCAAGATCGACGGCACCAATATCACCTTGCGCGGCGAGGTGGCCAACGAGGCGCAGCGCCAGCAGATCGCCAGCGACATCGCCACCAGCCTCAATCCCACCTATACCGTCAACAATGGCTTGCGCGTGAGCGCGGCGGAACAGAACCTGCTCGATGCGGCGCTGGCGAAGCGCATCATCGAGTTCGAAAGCGGCAAGGCGACGCTGGCCGACTCGGGCAAGGTGATCCTCGACGAGATGGCGGCCGCGCTGCACAAGGTCAAGGGCAAGCAGGTGGAGGTGATCGGCCACACCGACAACCTGGGCCAGCGCGAGAGCAACCTGGCGCTGAGCCACGCCCGCGCGCAGACGGTGCGCAGCTACCTGGCGGAGAAGGGCGTGAGCCAGGACATGGTGCTGGTGTCGGGCCAGGGACCGGATCGGCCGGTGGCGGAGAACACTACTGCGGAGGGGCGCGCCAGGAATCGGCGGATCGAGTTCAGGGTGGCGCAGTGAATTTTGAGGCCGTCGCTTCGCGCCGGCGGAGCGTCCGTCTTATTAAGGCAAGGTAATCGTCACGTAAGCCGGCCGTGGTGCCAGCTTGACCAGGTCCGAATATCCGGCCAGCCGCTCGCGCGACTCGCTCGCCAGCGACGCCCGCAAACCGATGAACGCCCCCAGTCCGCACACCGCAAACAAGGCGCACGCGGTCCACAGCGGCGTGTTGGTGCGCAGCTTGTGGACGATCTGGTCGGGCCGCTCGGCCTGCGGCGCGAAGCCTTTGCTCTTGCCCTGGATGTGGGCGATCTCGTCGCCGAGGCGCGCAGTCATGTAGGCCAGCTTGTCGCCGCTGTCGAGCGCATACTTGCCCTTGAAGCCGATCAGCAGGCACATATGAAACACCTGCAGCGCGGCCAGGCGCGCGCCGCCGGTGCTGCGCAGCGCCTCCAGGCGGTCGAAGAAGTGCTCGCCCGCCAGTTGGTCGCCGAAGATCACCAGTTGCAGCGGGCGGCGCTCCCACGCTGCGCGCATCGGGAATTGCGATGACAGGATGATCTCGTCGAGCGCCGCGCAGTACGCGTACTTGGCGGCGTCGATGTCGTCGCCGTGGGCGCGCAGCTTGCGTGCCTCGCGGTCGAAGTCGGCCAGGTACGCGGTGATGTTGTCGAGGAACGCCGCCTCGCCCGGCGGTACGCTGCCGTTCCTGAGCATGAACAGTAGGTAGAAACCCTCCTGCAGCAAATCGAGCAGGGTTTGCACGTGGCCGTAGCCGGGCTGGATCTGGCGCCGCTGGCCGCCCAGCTGGGTGGGATTGGCGCGCCGTTCGACGTGGGCGTTCATGCTGTCACCGCGATCAGGTTCAGACGCAGGTCGCGGATCCCGGACGGCACGTAAATCGAAATCGACTGCGCCTTGAGCATATGTTCATACAACATACCCTTGCCCTCCAGTGCGAAGTAATAGGTGTCCGGTTGAACGGGAATGGCCGCCGGCACTTGCGGCGCGTGCGTGAGTTTCACGCCTGGCATGGCCGACAGCACGCATTTTTCCACGTCGTCGGGCGCACCGACTTTGACGCGCAGCGGCACCACGTCCACCAGCTCCAGCGCCGACAGCGCCGCGCCCACCGCCAGGTACAGCGTGGTGCGCTGGTCGATCTTGCCCGAATCGAGTTTGCCCAGGTGGTAGCTGGGCTTCTCCTCGCTGAGCGCGATCGAAAAATACCTGGTCGAGATCACGGTATCGAGCAGGTCGCGGATGATGTGGTCGAGGCTGGAGAAGCACAGCGCCAGGTCGTCGTGGCGGTAGGCAGGCAGTTGCACCAGCGAGTACTGCTTGGAGTAGGTCATCATGGCGCCGGCCAGCGCGAGCAGGCATTCGAACAGGCGCTCCGGGTGCATGCCGGGATGGCGCACGTAGTGCATCAGGGTGGCGGCCGACGTGCTCACCGTGTGCAGCAGCCAGAACGACGACACGTCGCCGGAGCGGAATTCGATCACGTTGCGGCTCGGCTCCCGCATATGGCCTTGCAGCGACTGCACCTTCGCTTGCAGCGCTTCCATCAGCCGGTCCAGCATCTCCTTGAGCGCCGGTGCGCCAGCGATCGACAACGTGGGCGGGATGAACGCAGGATCGGGTTCGAAGCCGCCGGTCACCGTGCGCCGCAGCCGTATCACCGGCACGCAGTCGAAGGCGCCCAGCGGTTCCTGGTCCGACACCAGCCGCACCGATTGTTTTAAAAACGCCACGTCGGCGCCCACCGCGCCGGTGTACAGGTCGGCCGTTTCGCGCGCGGCCTGGCTGTAGCGGGCGCCCTGGTGGTATTCCTTCGCGCCGGCGGCATTACCGCCGCCCGGCGCCAGCGCAGGCAGGGCGGCGTACCACGTCACCTCCTGCAGCGCGGCAGGCAGCGCGGCCAGGTCCACGGCCGGCGGCAGCGGCTCGCTGCCGGGGGCGTCGAAGATTTCGCCGTCGCGGAAGATCAGCGACAACGCCTGCAGGCGCAGGCGGTCCGCCTTGAGCGCGTCGAGATCCCACTCGATGCGGCGCACGCCCCACAGGAACGGTTGCAGCGCCAGCGCGACCTGGTTCAGGCGCGCCTCGTGATAGCGGTCCTGCTGCTGAAAATGCTGCGGCCGCAGGAACAGGCCCTCGCCCCACAGCACCTTGGATGGAATGGTCATGCGAACTCCTTTCTGCGGACAGTTCTGCATTAGAGCCAATCGAGACTCCTCGATTATTGCGTGAGCGCAAGCAAATCGGAAAGGCAAACCAACCTCCGAGGTAGTTGCGTAAGCGCAATTTCTGCCCGTTTGGTTCATGAATAATGGGCCCCTTCCTCATGGTTAGGCAAAGGAGAGTGTGATGATCACGAACAGAACATGGTTGCCCGGTTTGCCCCGTACCACGCTGGCTGGCGCCTTCGCCGGGCTGGTGCTGCTGTCCGGCTGCGCGACCGACGGCGAGAACATTCGTACCGAACCACCAAAGGCGGCCACGCTGAAAACCGTGCTGGCCGACGCCAACGCCGCGCTCAAGGCCGGCCAGGGCGACAAGGCGCAGGCGCTGCTCAAGGAGGCCGCCACCAGCTACCCGGCCGACAAGGCGCCGTGGCTGCAACTGGCGCAGATCAAGTTCGACCGCGCCAGCTACGGCGAGGCGATCACCAACGCCCAGGAGGCGCTGCGGCGCGACCCGGTCGATACGCTGGCCAACAGCATCGTGGCGGTGAGCGGCCTGCGGGTCTCGACCAAGGCGTTGGCCGACCTCAGTGCCCAGAACAACCTCAATGGCTCCTTGCGCACCGAGGCGCGCGAACTGGCCAAGCTGCTGCGCACTACGCTGGGCGAAGAAGTGCTGGTGCCCACCGTGGCGCCGCCGCCACCGGTGCGCGCCAAAACTGCCCCCACCACCCGCAAGGGCGCAGCGAAAAGCCAGTCGAGCAACGACCCTTTCGGCGGCTTGAAGTAAGCCGCCTCCCATCATCCCACTCCAAGGAACTGCCATGGCCAAAGCTGAAAGTGTTCAGAAGCGCCTGACCCGCGTGCGCCCGCCGCGCGTGCAGATGACGTATGACGTGGAAATCGGCGATACGCTGGAAAACAAGGAACTGCCGTTTGTCGTCGGCGTGGTCGGCGACTTCGGCGGCAATCCGGACGCCGACAAGACGCGCCTCAAGGACCGCCTGTTCGTCGGCATCGATGTCGAAAACTTCGACGAGGTGATGAGCGGCGTCGATCCGGTGGCGCGCTTCAGCGCGCCCAATATGCTGGCCGGCGATGACAGCAGCATCGGCGTGGAACTGCACTTCAAGTCGATGGCCGACTTCCGGCCCGAATCGGTGGTGCGCCAGGTGGCGCCGCTCGCCAAACTGCTGGACGCGCGCGGCAAGCTGGCCGACCTGCGCAACAAGCTGGCCGGCAACGACAAGCTCGAAGACATCCTCGGCGAAGTGCTGGGCAACACCGACAAGCTGGCCGCGCTCAAGTCGGCCCAATCCGGCAAGGGAGACTGAGATGTCCGCACAATTACAGGAACTGCAGCCGGCCACCGCGACCGCCAGCGCGCCGGCGGACAACCTGCTCGACCAGATCGTCGAGCAAAGCAAGGTGGCCAAGTCGTCGGTCGAACATGCGCGCGCCCGCGACATCATCGCCGAACTGGTGGACCAGGTTCTCGACGGCACGGTGGTGGTGTCGAACAACCTCACCGCCACCATCGACTCCAGGGTGGCGGAACTGGACCGCCTGATCTCGAGCCAGTTGAGCGCCATCATGCACGCGCCGGCGTTCCAGAAGCTCGAGCAAAGCTGGACCGGCCTGCATTACCTGGTGACCAATTCGGCCAGCGGCCAGGGCGTGAGAATCCGCATGCTCAACGCCACCAAGCGCGAGCTGGTGAAAGACTTCCAGGCCGCGCTGGAATTCGACCAGAGCACCATGTTCAAGAAGATCTACGAGGAAGAATTCGGCACCTTCGGCGGCGCGCCATATGCGGCGCTGCTCGGCGACTTCGAAATCTCGCGCCAGCCCGAGGACATGTACTTCATCGACCAGATGTCGCACGTGGCGGCAGCCGCACATGCACCATTTATCACGGCCGCTTCGCCCGAGCTGTTTGGCCTCGATACCTACGGCGACCTGGGCAAGCCGCGCGACCTGTCCAAGGTGTTCGATACGGTCGAATACACCAAGTGGAAGGCGTTCCGCGAATCGGAAGATTCGCGCTACGTGGGCCTGACCCTGCCGCGCTTTTTGGGGCGCCTGCCATTCAACCCGGCCGACGGCACCGTGGTGGAGGGCTTCAATTTTGTCGAGGAAGTCGATGGCAGCGATCACCAGAAATACATGTGGTGCAATGCCGCCTACGCCTTCGGCGCCAAGCTGACCCGTGCCTTCGACGACTACGGCTGGTGCGCGGCGATACGCGGCGTGGAGGGCGGCGGCCTGGTGGACGACCTGCCCACCCATACCTTCAAGACCGACCAGGGCGAAGTAGCGCTCAAGTGTCCGACCGAGGTGGCGATTACCGACCGCCGCGAGAAGGAACTGAGCGACCTCGGTTTCATCTCGCTGGTGCACTGCAAGAACACCGCGTATGCCGCCTTCTTTGGCGCGCAGTCGGCGCAAAAGGCCCGGAAGTACTCGAGCGATGCGGCCAATGCCAACGCTGTGCTGTCGTCGCAGCTGCAATACATCTTCGCCGTCTCGCGCATTGCCCACTACATGAAGGCCATGATGCGCGACAAGGTGGGCAGCTTTGCCGCCGCGTCCAACGTCCAGGACTTTCTCAACCGCTGGCTGATGCAGTACGTGCTGCTCGACGATAACGCCAGCCAGGAGCAGAAGGCGCAGTTCCCGCTGCGCGAGGCGTCGGTGCAGGTGCACGAAGTGCCGGGGCGGCCCGGCGTGTATCGCGCGGTGTCGTTCCTGCGCCCGCATTTCCAGCTCGACGAGCTGTCCGTTTCCCTCCGTCTGGTCGCGGAGTTGCCGAAGTCGACCAGTTAATTTCGGAAGTTCACTACCGTAGTTCAACCTGAAACAGGAGCATGCAATGGCAATCGACGTCTATCTGCAAATCGATGGTATCAAGGGCGAGTCCAACGACGACCGCCACAAGGACTGGATCGAGTGTAAATCGGTCAGCTTCGGCGTGGAACAGCCGCGCTCCGCGACGTCGTCCACCGGCGGCGGCCACACCGCCGAGCGTTGCGAACATCGCGATATCGTGCTGTCGAAACTGGCCGACCTGGCCTCGCCGGTCCTGCTGCAAACCTGCGCTGCCGGCCGCACCATCCCCAAGGCCAAGTTCGAATTCATGCGTGCCGATGCCCAGGGCGAGCGCGTGAAGTACTACGAGATCGAAATCGAGAACGTGTTGATCGGCGCCGTGTATCCCACCGTGACCGAAGGCGACATTTTGACCGAGGACGTGTCGCTCAAGTTCTCGAAGATCAAGTGGCGCTACACCCAGCAAAAAGTGAGCGGCGGCGCCGGCGGCAATACCTCGGGCGGTTGGGACTTGTCCGCCAATCGCGTGGTGTAAACCTGCGCGTCTTCAGCCGGGCCGTCCTGGTCCGGCTTTTTTTTCGACAGGGGCTTTCGATGAACGGCTACACACCCGGCCTGCTGGACCGGCTGCTGGGCGCGCGCCCGGGCGGCCTGACCCTGGAGCAGTACAAAGACAGCGTGGCGCGCGACCTGGAAGACTTGCTCAACACCCGCTGCGCGCTGCCGGAAGAACTGCTGCGTGCCTATCCCGAATGCGCGCGCTCGATCATCAACTACGGCCTGATCGACTTTGCCGGCCTGTGTCTCAACAGCGCGGAGGACCGCGCCCGCGTGTGCGCCGCGCTCAAGGCCGCGATCGAGCGCCACGAGCCGCGCCTGCGCCAGGTACAGGCGCGCCTGGAGCGCGAGCACGGCAGCATCAATCGCATCAGCTTTGCCATCACTGCCACCCTGGCCGGATTGCCGCAACGCGAGGCGGTCAGTTTCGACGCCGTGCTGCAACCGTCTTCGCTGCACTATTCCATCAACCGCAACGCGCGTGGAGTCACACCATGACGATGAATCTGAAAACCCTGATCGGCAAACTCAATGACACAACGCGGCAGGCGGCCACCCGCGCGGCCAGCATCTGCATGGCGCTGGGCCAGTACGAGGTGGAGGTCGAACACCTGCTGCTGGCGCTGCTGGAGCAGGAGCGCTGCGACCTCGCCATCATCGCACGCCAGTGCGGTGTGGACCTGGGCCGGCTGGAGGCGGACCTGCACCGGCAGGTGGCCCAGTTGAAGACCGGCAGCACGCGCACGCCGGTGTTCTCGCGCCAGCTGCCGCAACTGATCGAACACGCATGGCTGCTGGCTTCCCTGGAAACCGAACAGCCGGCGCGCATCCGTAGCTGCCACCTGCTGGTGGCCTTGCTGACCGATCCCGAGTTGGCGCAACTGGCGCAGCGGGCCTCGGTGCTGTTCGCCAGCATCCCGATCGACGAGATCAAGCACCGGCTTGACAAATTCACGCGCGGCTCGCAGGAGGAGGCCACAGCGCCCACCCCATCGCCGGGCGACGCGCCCGGTGCGGTGCCGCTTGCCCCCCGCACCCCGGCGCTGGACCAGTACACCACGTGCCTGACGCAGCTGGCCCGCGACGGCAAGCTCGATCCCGTGATCGGGCGCGAGGCCGAAGTGCGGCAGGTGATCGACATCCTGCTGCGCCGGCGCCAGAATAATCCCATCCTCACCGGCGAGGCGGGCGTGGGCAAGACCGCCGTGGTGGAAGGGCTGGCGCTGCGCATCGCCGCCGGCGACGTGCCCGAGGTGCTTAAAGGCGTCGATATTCACACGCTGGACATGGGACTGTTGCAGGCCGGCGCCAGCGTCAAGGGCGAGTTCGAGAACCGCCTGAAAAACGTCATCGACGAAGTCAAGCACAGCCCGCACGGCATCATCCTGTTCATCGACGAAGCGCACACCATGATTGGCGCCGGCGGTGCGGCTGGTCAGAGCGACGCTGCCAACCTGCTCAAGCCGGCGCTGGCGCGCGGCGAACTGCGCACCATCGCCGCCACCACCTGGAGCGAATACAAGCAGTATTTTGAAAAAGATGCGGCGCTGGCGCGGCGCTTCCAGGTCGTCAAGGTGGAAGAGCCAGGCGAAGACATCGCCAGCGCCATGCTGCGCGCAATGGCGCCATTGATGGAGTCCCATTTCGGCATCCGCATTCGTGACGAGGCCGTGACCGAGGCGGTGCGGCTGTCGCACCGCTACATCAGCGGCCGGCAATTGCCCGACAAGGCTGTGAGCGTGCTCGATACCGCGTGCGCACGCGTGGCGCTGGCGCAAAGCGGCACGCCCGCATTGCTGGAAAACGCCGCGCGCGCCATGGAGCGTATCGACGCCGAGACCACCGCCTTGCAGCGCGAGGACGATGGCGACACCGACGCCATCCGCCGCAAGCGCCTGGCGCAGCTGGCCGAACACCGCGCGGCGCTGGCCGAGGAACATGCCCGGCTGGCGCAGCGCTGGCAACGCGAACAAGGCGTGGTGGCCGCCATCACCCGTCAGCGCAGCGCAGGTGGCGAATTGGGCACGCTCAAAGCCGAACTGGCAGCGTTGCAGGGTGAAGCGCCGCTGGTGCCGGTGGAGGTTGATGCGGCGACCGTTGCGGCCATCGTCTCCGGCTGGACCGGCATCCCGCTCGGCAAGATGGTCCGCGACGAAATCAACACCGTGTTGAAACTCCAGTCCACGCTGCAGGAGCGCATCCTGGGTCAGCCGCATGCGATTGCCGCCGTGGCGCAGCGCGTGCGCACGGCGCGGGCCAACCTCGACGACCCGAACAAGCCGAAAGGCGTATTTCTTTTCGTGGGACCGTCCGGCGTGGGCAAGACCGAGACCGCGCTGGCGCTGGCCGATGTGCTGTACGGCGGCGAGCGCAAACTGCTGACGATTAACATGAGCGAGTACCAGGAAGCGCACAGCGTCTCGGGCCTGAAAGGCTCGCCGCCCGGCTACGTGGGCTACGGTCAGGGCGGCGTGCTGACCGAGGCGGTGCGCCGCAATCCGTACAGCGTGGTGCTGCTCGATGAAATCGAAAAGGCTCATCCGGACGTGGTGGAACTGTTCTTCCAGGTGTTCGACAAGGGCGTGATGGACGACGCCGAAGGCCGCGAGATCGACTTCCGCAACACCATCATCATTGCCACGTCCAACGCCGGCTCGGCCACCGTGATGCAGGCGTGCCTGAACCAGCCGACCGCACCCACCGTCGAGGAACTCGAAGCGCTGCTGCGCCCGCAATTGGTCAAACACTTCAAGCCGGCCTTGCTCGGGCGCCTGAAGGTGGTGCCGTATTATCCGATCCCGGACGCGGTGCTGGCACAGATCATTGCGCTCAAGCTGGCGCGTATCGGCCAGCGCATTCACCAGCAGCACCACGCGGAATTCAGCTACGACGAAGCGCTGGTGGACGCGGTGCTGGCGCGCTGCACCGAGGTCGATTCCGGCGCCCGCAACGTCGATCATATTCTCAACGGCAGCCTGCTGCCCGAGATCGCGGAAGCAGTGCTGGAGAAAATGGTGCAGGGCGCGGCGATCGCCAAAATCAAGGTGGGCGCCAACCGCCAGGGCCAGTTCAAATACCAGATCAAATAAGGGAGGCCGCCATGTTCAGCATCGCCCAAATGCTGTTGCCCATCAGCGCCGAGCGCGCGTGCGGCGACGATGTGTCGTTCAGCGCCGAAGTGGACGCCATCGCCCGCGCCCGCACCTGCGACGATCCCACCCTCGACCAGGGCGAATGGGTGGCGGAACTCAAGGAGGCCGACTGGGGCTTCGTCGCCAGCCGCTGCGCCACCATGATCGCCTCGCACAGCAAGGACATGCGCCTGGCCGTGTGGCTGGCCGAAGCCCACGCCAGGACGCGCGGCCTGCGCGGCCTGGGCGACGGCTATGCCGTGCTCACCGGCCTGTGCGAACATTACTGGGACGGCCTGTATCCGCTGGCCGACGACGGCGATTACGACCAGCGCATCGGCAACCTGTTCTGGCTGCTGAACCGCACGCCGCTGCTGGTGCGCGAGATGGCGTTCGAGGGCGGGCTGGCGCCGCAGGACGACACCGAGTACTGCATCGCCATGCTGGGCGACCTGGAACGCGTGGCCGACCTGCGCCTGGGCGCCGACGGGCCGGGGTTCGCGCCGGCGCGCGAAGCCTTGCAGGCGCTGGTGCGCGGCCGCGCGCCGCTCGAACATCCGGCACTGGCAGCCGGCGCCGCGCAGGGAACGACGCCACCAGGTGGGGCAATTAGTGTGGCAATTGCAGTACAGCCGCGCGACCGTGCGCAGGCCTTGCAGCAATTGCGGCTGGTGGCCGATTTCTTCCGCCGCACCGAGCCGCACAGCCCGGTGGCTTATCTGGCCGACAAGGCTGCCAGCTGGGGCGACATGCCGCTGCACCTGTGGTTGCGGGCCGTGATCAAGGATCCCGGCGCCGTCGCCGGTGTCGAGGAGCTGCTCGGATCGTCCTTGTCTGACAACTGACCGTTGCTGCGTTGCTGCACCGCACGACCGAATGTTACTTTCTGCGCTGTAACATTTTGGCGAACGGTGCTAGCATGGACTCGACTGTTTCTTGAAGGAGTCCGCCATGAAAAATCTGAAAATCGGCACGCGCCTGGGGTTTGGTTTTGCACTGATCCTGGTGCTGCTCACGGCGATGACCATCATCGGCATCCTGCGCCTGAGCGCCGCCAGCGCCATGACCGACCACATGATCGACGTGAAGATCCGCGACCAGCGCCTGATCGCCGAGTGGACCAAGATCGTCGAAGTCAACGCCGCCCGCACCATGGGCGCGTGGATGGTGGCCGATGCCGCAGATCAGAAGATGATCGAAGGCCTGATGACCAAGTCGTCCGCCCGCGCCACCGAAATCCAGGACCGCATCGGCGCCGAGATCGAAGAAGAAGCACTGCGGCCGCTGTTCCAGAACGTGGTCGATACCCGCAAGGCCTACACCGCCTCGCGCAAGTCGGTGTTTGCCGCCAAGGCGGCCGGCGACCTGGCGCTGGGCAAGCAGATTTTCGACGGCAAGATGGCGCAGGACCGCGTGGCCTACCTGGGCGCGCTGGACGCGTTCTCGCAAAAACAGGGTGCGCTACTCGACGCCACGGCTGTCACCATCCAGCAGCAGTACACCAGCGGGCGCACGCTGCTGGTATTGCTCGGACTGGCCGCCATCGTGCTGGGCGTGACCGCCGCGTGGTGGATTACCCGCACCATCACGCAGCCGATCAACGCCGCGCTCAAGGTGGCGGAAACCGTGTCGTCGGGCGATCTGACCAGCGACATCCAGGTCACCAGCAACGACGAAACCGGGCAGCTGATGAACGCCTTGAAGGTGATGAATTCCAACCTGGTGGGCATTGTCGCCCAGGTACGCACGGGCACCGAGTTGATGGCCACCGCATCCACCGAAATCGCCGCCGGCAACCAGGACCTGTCGTCGCGCACCGAGCAGCAAGCCAGCTCGCTCGAGGAGACCGCGTCGTCGATGGAGGAACTCACTTCAACCGTCAAGTTCAACGCCGAGAATGCGCGCCAGGCCAACGAGCTGGCGATCAATGCCTCGCACATCGCCAGCCGTGGCGGCTCGGTGGTCGGGGAGGTAGTCAACACCATGGGCTCGATCAATGACTCGTCGCGCAAGATCGTCGAGATCATTTCCGTGATCGACAGCATTGCGTTCCAGACCAACATCCTGGCGTTGAACGCGGCAGTGGAAGCGGCGCGCGCCGGCGAGCAGGGACGCGGCTTCGCGGTCGTGGCGTCCGAAGTGCGCAGCCTGGCGCAGCGTTCTGCTGCGGCGGCCAAGGACATCAAGGGCCTGATCGACGACTCGGTGCAAAAAGTGGCGCTGGGCTCGGAGCTGGTGGACAAGGCCGGCCAGACCATGTCCGAAATCGTCACCAGCATCGGCCGCGTCACGCAGATCATGACGCAAATTAGCAACGCCAGCGACGAGCAAAGCCAGGGCATCGCGCAAGTGAACGACGCCATCACGCAAATGGACCAGGTGACGCAGCAGAACGCCGCGCTGGTCGAGCAAGCGGCGGCGGCGGCCGAATCGATGCAGGAGCAGTCGGCCAAGCTGGCCGACGTGGTGAGCATATTCAAGCTCGCCGGCGCGGGGGTGCCGGCGCTTCGGTAGAATACCGGTCCATGACCACCCGTACCGACCACGCTGCCCCAACCGCCCCTTCAAAAATACCCGCACGCCGGCAATGCCCGGCGTGCCTGCGCCCGCAGCGCACCTGTATCTGCCGCTGGGTGACGGTCATTTCTCCGCAGGTGGAAGTGCTGGTGCTCCAGCATCCGCTGGAGGTGGCCAATGCCAAGGGCAGTGCGCGCTTGCTGCATCTGTGCCTGGCCGGCAGCCGGCTGGAAGTGGGCGAGACCTTTGCGCCTGACCGCCTGGGCGCATTGCTGTCGGATGACCGCCACAACGTGTTGCTGTACCCGGAGACGGCGGAAGAAAAATCGCTCGGTGTCGCCACGCCGCCGGCGTTCGATCCGGCCTGGTTGGCAGCACCGCAGCGCCTGCGGCTGGTTGTGCTGGACGGCACCTGGCGCAAGAGCCGCAAGATGCTGTACCTGAACCCGCTGTTGCAGGCGCTGCCCCGGCTGCCGCTGACCGATACGCCGCCATCGCACTACCTGATCCGCAAGGCGCATTTGCCGGACCAGCTTTCGACGCTGGAGGCGACTGCGTACGCGCTCTCGCAACTCGAGCATGCGCCCGAACGCTATAAACCCTTGATCGATGCCTTTGATGGTTTCGTGGCGCAGCAGGCCGGTTACGCGGCCGAACGCCGCAACTGAATCCCTCTCGGTCAAGTGCACTGTGTGCGTATTGCAGGATGGTTAGCGGTGTAGTGTGGCTGGTGCTCAGCTGAGCAGCTTGAGCCCCGGCGGCAGCGCCTCGCCCAGCATGCGCTTTTCGTCGGCCTGGTCGAGTTGCACCACGTCGCGCACCATCGCGCTCCAGTTGGCAGGCGCGCCCACGGCCGATAGCCGGCGCAGGATTTCGGCGCGCAAGGTGTCGTCGATGTCGCGCGTGCGGTCGCCCGTCATGCGCGCCAGGTGGGCGGCGGCAAAGCCGGCCGGTTCCACTTTTTTCCAGTCCAGCGCGAGGATCGCCGCCAGCCATTGCGCCACCGTGCTTGCGTCAACCACGTCGTGCGCACTGCCGTGGAATGGCTGGCGTGCGCCCACTCGGGACAGGCCCCACAGGAAGCGCGCCTGCGTGGCTTCGGCCTTGCCGGCATTGGCCGCACCGGCACGCGTCTTGTTCAGCGCTGCCTTGGTCGCAGCCTTGGTGGCCGCGTCGAGACGGCCCAGCATCCATGCGCCGATCTCCGCCTTGTAGCTGCCGGGGATGCGTTCGAGCGAGGCGCCCAGGCGCAGCATGTCTTCCTCGCTGCCGTTCACCAGCGTGTGCGGACGGCGGCCGCGTTCCTGGGCGTCGGCCTGCACGTTGAAGGCGAAATCGTCGAGCACGCGCAGTTGCGCTTCCACCGATAGGCCGCCCGCCACGCGGCGCCACAGGGTCCACCATTCGGCGCATACCTGGCCGTCGCCGTGGTGCTGCACGCCGGTTTCGTACAAGGCCCACAATTGCTCGATGCGCCAGTCGTCGAGCGGGTGGCCGAAACCGGGGCGCAGGCTGTAGCCGGCCAGGTTGAGCCACGCGCGTTCGTGCTCGGACGAGCGGCGCCGGCCGCGTGCGCGCTCGATCAGCGCATCGCACAGGCGCCGCAGTACGGGCGTGGTCCAGCTTTCGCGGCTGCCCAGCAAATGTTCGAGCTGGCCACGCAACTGTTTGACTTCTTTCAGTTCGACTTGCAGCGCGCGGCTGCCGAAGATGCGGTCGATTTTTTCCAGCGCGGCCGGCAGGCCGGCGGGCATGACCGCATCGGGGGATGGTGTGCCGTCGATGGTAGTGATGTCGTCGTCTTCGGCAATGGCGGTATCGCCACGCAACTGGAACTCCAGCTGCCAGCGCTGGGCGCCGTCGGTGGCCACGCAGTGCACTTCCAGCGTGCCCACTTCGCTCAGGGTAGCAGCCAGCCGCACGGGCAGTTCCTTGCGGCTGCTGGCGGCGTGGCTGTCGCGCAGCACGGTGGCAATCGGCGGCAACTGCACGTAGTCGTCCGGTTGCAGGTCCACCAGCGCACCGGCCTGCGGGGTGACCGCGTCTGACGTCGAGGACGCGATGTGGAAGCGCACCGGGCGCCCCAGGCGCAAGGCAAAGGTGCGGTCGGCCAGCAGCAGCTCGCGGTTCTCGGCGCTGCCGCGCGGCAGCAGGCAGATGGCGCGGCGGGGCCTGTCAGGCCGCTCGTCGTCGAGCAGCAGGAAATAGCTGCGCGGCGAACCGCCGCCGATCACCGGCGCCTGGCCGGACTGGCCCAGCGCGTAGGCCACGCCACCGCGCGCCACGGCGACGTCGGGATTATCGTTGTGCAGCACGCGCAACGGCGCGCCGCGCCATAGAGCCAGCACCTGTTCCAGGCGTTGGCCCAGCGCGTCGGCGCGGAATACGCCGCCGTTGAGCAGCAGCGTGTCCGGCACCGGGATGGTGGAATCGTCGGGCGCCAGGCCCAGTGCTGCCCGCGCGGCCGGCGCATGCTGGCGCAGAAAGCCTGCCAGGTGCCGCGTGATGGCGGCGTCGCTGGCGTAGGGCAGGCCGAACTCGATGATCGCGCCCCGGCCGCGTCGTGCCGGCTCACGCTCCTCGTTCATCGGGAAAAAGCCATCGACCACCAGTTGCGCCACTTCGTCGCGGGTAAGGTCGGCCGAGCGCGAGCCGCCGATCAGCCTGGAGCCGGCGCCCAGCAGGGTGACGGTCGTCTTGTCGGGGGCGTTGGTGGCCAGCAGTTGTTCCTTGGTGGCGCGGCAGCGCTCCGTCAACTGCGCCAGGCGGCCGGCCGACAGCCGCGCCGGCGCAGCACCGCCGGATGCGGGCAGGCGCGACTCCACAAGGTGCGCCAGCGCCAGGTCCATATTGTCGCCGCCGAGGATCAGGTGGTTGCCCACGCCGATGCGGCTGATCTGCGGCGCGCCGTTCACGAGCGCGACTTCGATCAATGAAAAGTCGGTGGTGCCGCCGCCCACGTCGCAGACCAGCGCCAGGCGCGTGTCTGCCAGATCAAGGGCCAGCGTGGCGCGTCGGCGGTACAGCCAGTCGTAAAAGGCCGCCTGCGGCTCTTCCAGCAGGCGCAGCGCCGGCAGACCGGCTTGCCGCGCCGCTTGCAGGGTGAGGGCGCGCGCGCCTTCGTCGAACGACGCGGGGATGGTCAGCACCAGTTGCTGCTGTTCGAGCGGGTGATCAGGGAAGCGGGTGTTCCAGGCGGCGCGCAGGTGCGCCAGGTACGACGCACTGGCCGCCACCGGTGACACCTTGGCGACGTCCGCCTCCGCACCCCACGGCAGGATGGGCGCGGTGCGATCGACGCCCGGGTGCGACAGCCAGCTCTTGGCGCTGCTGACCAACCGGCCCGGCACCTGCGCGCCGAGCTTGCGCGCCAGGCGGCCGGTGACCACTTGCGCCAGGCCCGCGACGTCGGCATCGCGCCACGGCAGTTGCAGTTCGCCGGCGGCGAATTCGCCTTCGGCCGGATGGTAACGCACCGATGGCAGCAAGGTGGCGGCGCCGATTTCGCCCGGCGCCACCAGCTGCTCGATCTCGAACAGTTCGATGGTGGAGCTGCCTGGCGCCGCGTAGGCCAGCACCGTATTGGTGGTGCCAAGGTCGATGCTGACGAGGTATTGGCCCATGCTGGTTCTTCGCGAAAGTTAAGCGCCGCTGCGCACGTCGAACTCCACCTTCCAGCGCTGGCCGTCGCTGGCCACGGCCAGCAATTCGAGCGTGCCCGATTCGGTGGCCATCGCGTGCAGGCGTACCTGCACCACGTCGCCGGACTGGCGCCCTTCGGGCGACAGATTGGCCTGGATCTCGTTCATCTCGAGCAGTTCGTCCGGGCCCCAGAAGTCGAGCAGGTCGCCGATCTGGTCTTGCCGGCGCACCGAGGAGCCGAAGAAGCGGAACTGCACCGGCTCGCCGACCACCAGGCCGAACTCCTGGTTCGGCAGTTCGATCTCGCTGCCTTCTTCCATGCCGAACGGCGCCACGCACAGCGCCTGGATCGGCGGCTCCATGCCGGGAATGGCCGGCATCGACGATTCGATCGCCACATAGTAAGAACGCGCCGTGCCGCCGCGGATGCGCACACCGGTACCGCGCCGCACGTAGCTGTAATAGGCCGCGCCGCGCGCCACCGCCAGATCGAGGTCGGCGCCGCCGAGCATGCGCGCAGGTTCCGCGCCTTCCAGGTACAGCCAGTCGTTGAGAGTGGCCATGATGCGCTGGGCCAGCAGCTCGGACTTGAACACGCCGCCGTTGAACAGCACTGCGGTCGGGTGCAGGAAGGTGGCGTCGGCGTTGTGCGCGCCGGCATAGCCTTCCAGTTCGCTGGTGGCGCCCACCTGGCGTGCCAGGAACGCGGCCAGGTGGCGGGTGACGCCGGCATCCTGCGCATACGGCAGGCCCAGTTGCGTCAGGCCCGCGCGCTGGCGCACGGCCGGACGTGCCGATGCTTCAACGGTCGGGAAGAAGCCGTCGAGGATGAAGGTGGTCACTTCGGCGCGTGTGAGTTCGGTGCGGATCGAGCCGCCGATCAGTTTCGAACCACGGCTTGGCACCACGATCGGCCAGGTCTCGATGCTGGCGTCGGCCAGCAGCTTTTCCTTGGCGGTGCGGCTGCCGTAGGTCAGTGCGCGCATTTGCCAGGCGTCGAGCTGGGTGCCAGTGGCCGCCAGCTTGCGGGCCACCAGGTGCGCCAGCGCCAGGTCCATATTGTCGCCGCCCAGCAGGATATGGTCGCCGACCGCGATGCGGTGCGGTTCGAGCACGCCGTCGCGTTCCAGCACGGCGATCAGCGAAAAGTCGCTGGTGCCGCCGCCCACGTCAACTACCAGGATGATGTCGCCCGGCTTGACTTCCTTGCGCCAGCGGCCTTCGCTGCCCTGGATCCAGCTGTACAGGGCTGCTTGCGGTTCTTCCAGCAGGGTGAGGTTTTCGTAGCCGGCAGCGCGCGCCGCTTCAGCCGTCAGTTCGCGCGCACCGGGGTCGAACGATGCGGGAATCGTGACGGTAATCGCCTGTTCGTTGAACGGCGCTTCCGGGTGCGCCTGTTCCCACGCCTGGCGCAAGTGGGCCAGGTAGCGGGTGGAGGCGGCCAAGGGCGAGACGCGCGTGACTTCTTCCGGCGCGTCGGCCGGCAGCAGCGCCGAGCGGCGGTCCACGCCGGGATGGCTCAGCCAGCTCTTGGCGCTCGAAACCAGGCGGATCGGCGTGGTGGCGCCACGGCTGCGCGCCATTTCACCGGCCACACCGGTCAGTTCGGCGTCGCTCTGCTGCCAGGGCAGCTTGTTCTCGCCGGGCGCCAGTTCGTCGGCGTGCGGCAGGTACAGGAACGACGGCAGCAGCGGCAGGTCTTCCACCGTGCCCGGTGCGGTCAGCTGGGGAATCGCCAGCACGCCGTGGTCGGTTTTCTCGCCGTCGCTCGCTTGCAGGTTTACATAGGACAGGGCGCTGTGGGTGGTGCCAAGGTCGATGCCGATGGCGTAACGTGGATCGCTCACAGTTCCACCTCCGCTGGGGCCAGGATGGCGGCGTCGTGCGCTTCAGCCAGTTTCGGCAGGCGCACATCGGTCGAGCGCCAGCCGCGATGGCTGAGCGTGCCACGGAACGGCGCCTGGCCGACCACGTTGCCGGTCAGGCGCACGGCGGCAGCATCAAAGCCTTGTTCCAGCACCACGCGGCTGCCTTCGGCTTCGCTGCGCACGGCTTCGATGGTGAAGTGTTCGCGCAGCACCTTGCTGCAACCCTCGTGCACCACGCGCGCGGCGGCGCCGATGTCGGCGTCGGAGTAGGCGGACAGGTTTTCCTGGGTGAAATCGATCAGGCGCGCTTCGCGCTGGAACAGGCTCAGCAATTGCAGGGCGGCGTCGGGCGTGGCCACGCGCAGGGTGACCGGAGCCGGGGCCGGCGCGGTGACGGGTACCGGCGTTGGTACCGGGACAGGCGTAGGTACTGGCACCGGGGTCGGTACCGGCAGCGGCGTCGGCACGGGTACTGGGACGGGCGTAGGTACAGGGGTTGGTACAGGAACCGGCATCGGCGTGGGCGCGGCAACGGGGACGGGTGCGTCATCCATGCGGGTCAGGCGGGCGGCATATTCAGCATCGGAGATGGCGCGAAAAAAGGCGCCGATGGCAATCGAGATGCGGCTGAAAAAAGACGGCAGCGGTTGGTTTGGTGTGTTCATCAATTGCTCGCGGTGAGTATGCCGGCGCGCCGCGTTTGGCGGCGTTCCGGCGTGTAATTGGTTGGAGTCGCGCAAGGCGCGCGGAGGCCTGGCCCCCGGAAGCCCTGCATGATACCAGTTCGTGCCGGGGCGCCAAAGCAGGGCGGGGTGCACAGATGGATTTAGAACTTGATATGGTCCGGGCGAGCGCCTAGAATACTGTTTATATATACAGTATTCAGGTCAGCCATGTCTCACGACGAAAATAACCAATCGCATGTAATGCTGCCGCCGCCGTCGCTCAAGGCGCACAAGGGACGTGGCGCCGTGTCCAATCTGCAGGGCAGGTTCGAGGTTCATGCGCGCGAGGCGTACGACGACGGCTGGCAACGCGAAGAAGAGGAGTCCACACCATGGAAAACCCAGGTCATCGACGAGGTCTGCAAGTCCATCCTCAGCCGCAATGCTTCGCCGGACTTGCCTTTCGGTGTCTCGCTCAATCCGTATCGTGGTTGCGAACATGGCTGCATTTACTGCTTTGCCCGCCCCACGCACAGCTACCTGGGCCTGTCGCCGGGCATGGACTTCGAGAGCAAGATTTTCGCCAAGGTCAACGCGCCCGACATGCTGCGCCGCGAGCTGGCCAAGTCCGGCTACATGCCGGAATCGATCGCGCTGGGCGTCAACACCGACGCCTACCAGCCGTGCGAGCGCGACCGCAAGCTCACGCGCCGCGTGCTCGAAGTGCTGCAAGAGTGCCACCACCCGGTGGGACTGATCACCAAGTCGTCGCTGATCGAACGCGACATCGACATCCTGGCACCCATGGCGGCGCAGCGCCTGGCTGGCGTGGCGATCACGCTCACCACGCTCGATCCGGCCATCGCCCGCACGCTGGAGCCGCGCGCCGCCGCGCCGGCCCGGCGCCTGCGCACCATCCGCACGCTTACCGACGCTGGCATACCCGTGGCCGTGAGCGTCGCACCCATCATCCCGTTCGTGACGGAGCCGGAAATCGAGCGCCTGCTGGCGGCGGTCAAGGACGCCGGCGCCGTCTCTGCGCACTACACGGTGCTGCGCCTGCCGTGGGAGGTCGCGCCGCTGTTCCATCAATGGCTGGAAGCGCACTTTCCCGACCGCGCCCAGCGCGTGATGAACCGCGTGCGCGACATGCGCGGCGGCAAGGACTACGACAGCAACTTCGCCACGCGCATGAAAGGTGAGGGCGTGTGGGCCGACCTGATCAGGCAGCGCTTCAAGATTGCTGCCGAGCGGCTGGGGCTGACGGGGCAGGGCAGCCGCTTCCACACCATGGACGCCTCGCAATTCGTGCGACCACTGGTGGTGCCGCCGCTGGGGGCGCGGGCCAGGGTGGCCAACAACAGCCAACTGGATTTGTTCTGAGCCGCGCGGATGCGGCCACGGTGCGCGGACTGCGTCGGCGTGCCGGCCGGTTACGGGGATGCCGCAGGCGTTAGCCGCTCAGGTCCGCGCCATCCGACTGGCCAGTTCCACCAGGTGCCGCTCGATTTCGAACACGTGCGGATCGTCGCGGCCCAGTTCGCGCAGCGCGTGGGCCAGGTGGTTCAGATAGTCGCTATTGGGACCGCTGGGGCCGGCCGAGCGGGCAATATGTTCGGCGATGTCGCGCTCGGACGCTTCGCCGATGAAGGCGAGATTGTCCGGCGTGGCGATGTAGACGAGCCCCAGCACGCTTTCGGATGCATTGTTAGCCTCTTCATCCTCGAAACTGATCGGCGTAGCCAGCCGTAAATAACCGTCCTTCTCGCGATGGTCGAGATGGGCGAATACCTCGGGCGTGATCAGGTAGGCCATGCCGTGGCAGATGGCGCCCGGCGCTTCGATCAGTGTGACTACGCGGCCCGGCGCGTCGGGCGTGCCGCGGTGGTCGTGCGAGCCTTGCCAGAAGCGCCGGGTCCAGTTGGCGATGCTGGCGGGGCGCCGTTGCAGGTAGGGAAAGTCGGCCTTGTAGATCAGCGAACCGTAGCCGAACAGCCATACGCTGTGGTGGCCGTCGAACTGGTCCATTTTCTGGTTGATGGCGATGGTGTCTGCTGTCATGTCGGTCTTGCTGTGCTGTGGTGTGTCCGCCTGTGGCACTGCCAGCAGGTCAGGCACGGTCTGCCTGCGCGGCAAAATCGCTGCTGCGCGCGATCTGTAATTGTCGCACACCGATCGACGCGAAGGCGGCCTGCAACTGCTCTTCGTAGTGTCGCATTAGCGTGGCGCTGGCCGGGTCGTCCGCGCCGGACGTCACCAGCACCACCTGTATTTCAGCCATGCAATCGTTTTCACTCGGATCATGCAAAGGCAGCAAGCGGTCCAGCCACACCTTCAGCGACGACGGCGCGAAATAATTGTGCATGGGTGCACCGACCACCACGATGTCGGCCTCGATGAACTCTTGCAGCAGCGCGGCGCTGAGCAGCACTTCGGCACGCAGGTCGGGATGCATCGGGATGGCGGCGTTCCATTGCCGGCTCATCGCTTGCAGCAGCGGGCCGCTCACGTGCGACAGCGGCGCGGCTGCCAGGTCGCGGTAGATGATGTGGGCGCCCGGGTGGGCGGCAATCAGTTCGGCCACGGTAGCGGCCGTATGTTGGCGTGAGCGCGACTGGTCGCCGCGCACGCAGGAGTCGATATGCAGGATGTTCATCGGCTCAGGATAAACAGGCGCTTGTCAGTGTGTCATTGGATTAAATGTAAATATTCTTTACAGCAACGATACTTGCCATGGGTGGGCGGCGACGAATTGCTTGAGAAACGCAACAAAACTGTCGGCCGCCGGCGACAGCGCGCGGGCGTTGCGGGTGTACACGAAAAAGCGCCGGGTCAGTGCTGGCGCCTGTAGTTGACGCATGTGCAGGCCGTACAGCGCGACCATTTTCTCGGCGTACGGCAGGCAGACCGTAATGCCGAGGTTGGCGTGGACCATGGCCAGCGCCGTAGTCATGAAGGTCACTTCGTTGGCTGGTCGCAGCGATAAATCCCGGAACGAAGTGTGCATATCGCGCAACAGCCGTTCGGTAAACTGGCCTTGCAATGCAATAAAAGGGTAGCGGTCGACGTCGGCCCAGGTCACGTGCTGCGCCTGCTGCAAGGGGTGGCCTTCGGGAAATACCACCACGAACGGCATCTCGAACAGCGGTTCAGCGGCGATGTCGGCCGTGGTGTCGCGGTCGGGGCCGATGCCGAAGTCCACCTCGCCGCTGAACACGCGCGCCGATACTTGCTCCACCGGGCTGTCGGCCAGCCGCACCTGCACGTCGGGATGCAGGTGGCGATAGGCGGCAATCGCCTCGGGCAGCAAGGTGCACGACAACATCTGCGGCGCTGCCACCCGTACTACGCCCTGCTTGAGCGCCTTGCGGCTGGCAATGTCGGCCATGGTGCGGTCGAGGTCTTGCAGCATTTTCTCGAACAGCGGCGTCAGTTCTCGTCCCAGCTCCGATAATTGCGCCTTGCGCGTGGTGCGCTCGACCACGCGCAAGCCCAGGATCTGTTCCAGTTCCTTGATCTGGCCGCTCAGGGCGGACTGGGTCAGGTGCAGGTGCTCGGCGGCCAGCGTAAAGCTGCCGGTCTTGGCCAGCGCCACCAGGGCGCGCATGTGGCGCAAACTTGGATTCATAAGGAAATTTGATAAATCATGATAAAAATCTCGTTTGCATGATATCTGGGATTGGCGTCTAATCCCAGGGAAACCATCGCGCACATTACGGAGACCTGTCATGCACCAAAGCACCATCGCCACCGCAGCCACAGCCGCAGAAGCAGCAGCCCAACCGGGAGCCCGCGCATGAAACTCGCCACCCTCAAGGACGGCAGCCGCGATGGCCGCCTGGTTGTAGTCAGCCGCGACCTGTCGCACTATCAAGCGGTGCCCAAGATTTCCGCGACCCTGCAACACGCACTCGACAACTGGGACCTGGTCTCGCCGCGCCTGCAGGCGGTGTACGACATCCTCAATACCGGCGAAGCGGTCGATGCCCGGCCATTCGACCAGCACGCCTGTCACTCGCCGCTGCCACGCGCCTACCAGTGGGCCGACGGCTCTGCCTATATCAACCACGTGGAACTGGTGCGCAAGGCGCGCAATGCCGAGGTGCCGGCGTCGTTCTACACCGATCCGCTGATGTACCAGGGCGGCTCCGACAGCTTTATCGGTCCCAACGACCCGATTTATGCGCTCAGCACCGACTGGGGCATCGACCTGGAAGCGGAAGTGGCCGTGATCACCGCCGACGTGCCGATGGGCGTGGCCGTCGAGGATGCCGCCGCCGCAATCCGCCTGGTGATGCTGGTCAACGACGTCTCGCTGCGCAACCTGATCCCCAACGAACTGGCCAAGGGCTTCGGCTTCTTCCAGTCGAAGGCGGCCAGCGCCTTTTCGCCGGTGGCGGTCACGCGCGACGAACTGGGCCAGCACTGGCAGGACAGCAAGCTGCACCTGCCGCTGCTGGTGGACCTGAACGGCCAGCCGTTCGGCAAGCCCAATGCCGGCGAGGACATGACCTTCAATTTCGCCCAACTGGTGGCGCACGCGGCTGCCACGCGTGAGCTGGCGGCCGGCACCATCATCGGCTCCGGCACCGTGTCCAACAAGCAGGGCAACCTGCACGGGTCGAGCATCGCCAACGGCGGTGTCGGCTATTGCTGCCTGGCCGAAGTGCGCATGTACGAAACCATTGAAACGGGCAAGCCGCAAACGGCATACCTGCAGTTCGGCGACCGCGTGCGGATCGAGATGATGGATGCCAACGGCGCCAGCATCTTTGGCGCCATCGACCAGGACGTGGTCCACTACGGCGAAAAAAGCTGATGAAGCTCTACACCTATTTCCGCAGCTCGGCTGCCTACCGGGTGCGTATTGCGCTCGAACTGAAAGGGCTGGATTACCAGGCGCTGCCGGTGCACCTGCTGCGCGGTGGCGGCGAGCAGTTGCAGGCGGCGTACCGCGCCATCAACCCGGCCGGGCTGGTGCCCGCGCTCGACGATGACGGCGCCATCCTGACCCAGTCGCTGGCCATTCTTGAGTACCTCGACGAAACCCGGCCGCAAGCCCCGTTGCTGCCGCCAGACCCCGCTGGCCGGGCCCGCGTGCGTGCGCTGGCGCTGACCATCGCGGCCGATACCCATCCGCTGGGCAACCTGCGCGTGCTGAAATACCTGACCGGCCAGCTGGAGCAAAGCGACGAGACCAAGCTGGCGTGGCAGCAGCACTGGCTGCGCACCGGCATGGCAGCGCTCGAAGCCATGCTGGCCGGTGACCCGCGCACCGGGACCTTTTGCCACGGTGACCAGCCCGGCCTGGCCGATTGCTGCCTGGCGCCGCAGCTGTTTTCCGCCCAGCGTTTCGGTGTCGATCTGGCGCCGTATCCCACCATCACGCGCATCCACGATCACTGCGCGGCGTTGCCCGCATTCCAGCGCGCGCACCCGGCAGCGCAGCCGGATGCCGAATAGCGTCACTCGGGCAAGCTGGTCCGTTAGTTCAGGCACATACCACCGGCCACAGGTATGACACGATGCAGTTTTACAACAACTGCCCGGGCCTGACATGACGACTATGCCGCGTATCGAGCGCCCGCCGCTCGCAGTCGATGACGCGACGGTGGCGCTGCTGGGCCAATTGCAAAGGGAGTCGTTCGACTACTTTGTCACCGAAGCCAATCCCGCCAACGGCCTGGTGCGTGACAAGACGGCCGGCGTCGGCTGGCCCGCCAGCATCGCGGCGGTTGGCATGGCGCTGACCTGCTACCCGATTGCCGTCGAGCGCGGTTTCATGCCGCGTTCCGATGCCATCGCCCGCACCCTGGCCACCTTGCGCTTTTTCGCCAACTGCGAGCAGAGCGAATCGCCAACCGCCAGCGGCTACAAGGGTTTCTACTATCACTTTCTAGACATGGACACCGGCGCACGGGCGCGCGACAGCGAACTGTCCAGCATCGACACCGCGCTGCTGATCGCCGGCGTGCTGGCTGTGGTCGAATACTTCACCGGCGTCGATGACGATGAACGCGAAATCCGCAACCTCGGCGACTTGCTGTACCGTCGCGTGGACTGGCAATGGATGCGCCGCCGCAAGCGCCTGCTGTGCCACGGCTGGAAGCCGGGCAAAGGTTTCCTGCGCTGGCATTGGGAAGGTTACGACGAGGCGCTGATCCTGTACGTGCTGGCGCTGGGCTCGCCTACGTACCCGATCGAACGCGACAGCTACGACGCCTGGGCTACCACCTACGAATGGAAAACCGTCTACGACATCGAGTACCTGTACGCGGGGCCGCTCTTCATCCACCAGATGTCGCACGTGTGGCTCGATATGCGCGGCATCCGCGATCATCCCATGCGCGCTCACGACCTCGACTATTTTGAGAACAGCCGCCGCGCCACGTTGGTCCAGCAGCGCTATGCGATTGAAAACCCGCTCGGCTTTCCCGAGTACGATGCGCTGCACTGGGGCATTTCGGCCTGCGACGGCCCGGGCCCGGGCACCCGCAAGATCGGCGGCGTACAGCGAAAATTTTACGATTACATCGCCCGCAGCGTACCGTACGGCCCGGACGACGGCACGCTGGCGCCGTGGGCAGTGGCAGCTTCATTGCCATTCGCCCCCGAGATCGTGCTGCCGACCATCCGCCACTACCAGACCCTGGACTTGCACGAGGAGCGCCAGTGCGGCTTCAAACCCTCGTTTTCCACCGTGTTCCACCACGCGCGCGGCGGCTGCGTGCGCTGGGTGTCGCCGTACCACTTCGGCATTGACAAGGGGCCGGCCATCATCATGGCCGACAACTACCTGCACGACTTTATCTGGCGCCTGATGCGTGGCAACGAATACATCTGCACCGGCTTGCAGCGGGCCGGCTTCGAAGGTGGCTGGTTAAGCAACAATGGCTAGGTAGCTGCAAGCAGGCAAGTTACAATCTCGCCTTTGTCCGATTGCCTTGCAGCCATGACCATCCCCGATTCTATCCTTGCCGCGCTCGATGGCGCCGACGCTTCCTGGCGCCCGTTGTTAATCGAGGGCCTGCAGGCGGTGATGAAGGCCACGCCCGATTACCTGCCGCAACTGGCAGTTGACCAGTACCTGCCTACCGAAGGCCGTTTGTTTGCCGCGTTTGCCTTGCCGCTGGACCAGGTGCGCTATGTCCTGGTGGGCGAGGGGCCGTACCCGCGCGCGCTCAGTGCCACCGGCGTATGTTTCATGGATGGCGCCGTCGGCAGCCTGTGGTCGAGCGAGGAGGGCGGCGGCTTGTCGAAGGCGGTCAACAAGGCCACGTCGCTGCGCAACTTCATGAAGATGCTGCTGGTGGCCGATGGCCAACTGCAGCTGGACAATACCGCCGGCGACGCCATGGCGGCTGTCTCGACCCGCGCGCGCAGCGGCGCCGGCACCCATATCCAGACCCTGGACGACATGCAGCGCAAGTTGACTGGCCAGGGTTTTTTGTTGCTGAACGCGTCGCTGGTGTTCCGCAGCCATATCGTGCCCGTTAAAGACGCCAAGGCCTGGCTGCCGTTTTTCGAAACCGTGATGGCCGGTCTGGCCGCGCAGTCGGCCACCACGCCCACCATGATCCTGTGGGGCAAGATCGCCGAACTGCTGAAGAAATTACCGGTAATGAACGAGTTTCCGCAGATCGTGGCGGAGCATCCGTACAACCTGAGTTTTATTGCCAACCAGGACATGCACGCACTGTTTAGCCCGATGCAACTATTGAAAGCTTAGCCACAGGCCAAAACCGAGGGGCCACCGGCAAGCTTCGCCAAAGTTTGGTATACTTGACTAATTCGATCAACTACTCAGGCTTAAACGTACACTGAGCGGGGCAGGCAGGGTCGATATTTTAACCGAACCGAGGTAGTGATGCGTCTGACCACTAAAGGCCGTTTTGCTGTGACTGCGATGATTGACCTGGCTTTGCGCCAAGGCAAGGGCCCGGTCACGCTATCGGGCATCAGCCAGCGCCAGGCCATTTCGCTGTCGTACCTGGAGCAATTGTTCGGCAAGTTGCGCCGCCACGAAATTGTCGAATCTATCCGCGGTCCGGGCGGTGGTTACAGCCTGGCCCGCCGGGCGGACAAGGTCACGGTGGCTGACATCATCATCGCCGTCGATGAGCCGCTGGACGCCACCCAGTGTGGCGGCAAGGAAAATTGCCACGGCGCCGATGCCGCCAGTGGCGTGCGTTGCATGACTCACGAGTTGTGGGCCACGCTGAACGAAAAAATGGTTGATTACCTCGATTCCGTGTCGTTGCAGGATCTGGTCGATCAACAGAAGCAAAAGCATGCCGACCAAAGCGTGGTGGTTATGCACCGCAATGAAAACCAGGCCGCGTTGGGTTGAGCGCATTGCTTGCCAGGCTAAAAACAAAAGATGAACGGAGTTACCAGATGAACGCCCCAGAAAAAAATCTCGCCGCCGTAAAGTTCCAGACCGCGCCGCATTTCCCTATTTATATGGACTATTCGGCCACCACGCCGATCGACCCGCGCGTGGCCGATGCCATGATTCCTTACCTGCGCGAGCAGTTCGGCAATCCCGCATCGCGCAGCCATATGTACGGCTGGACTGCTGAAAAAGCGGTGGAAGAGGCGCGCGCCCACGTCGCCGCCCTGGTCAATGCCGACCCGCGCGAAATCATCTGGACCTCCGGCGCCACCGAGTCGAACAACCTCGCCATCAAGGGCGCAGCGCAGTTCTACAAGACCCGCGGCAAGCACATCATCACGGTAAAAACCGAGCATAAAGCTGTGCTCGACACCGTGCGCGAACTGGAACGCCAGGGTTTCGAAGCGACGTACCTGGAACCGCAGGACAACGGCCTGATCACCATCGAGCAGCTGACCGCCGCCATCCGTCCCGACACCATCCTGATTTCGGTCATGCTGGTGAATAACGAAATCGGCGTGATCCAGCCGATCGACGAAATCGGCGCGCTGTGCCGCTCGAAAGGCATCATCTTCCACTGCGACGCCGCGCAAGCGACCGGCAAGATCGTGATCGACCTGCAAAAAACCAAGGTCGACCTGATGACCTTTACCGCGCACAAAACCTATGGCCCGAAAGGCGTGGGCGCGCTGTACGTTTGCCGCAAGCCGCGCGTGCGCATCGAAGCACAAATGCACGGTGGCGGCCACGAGCGCGGCCTGCGTTCGGGCACCTTGCCTACCCACCAGATCGTGGGCATGGGCGAAGCGTTCCGCCTGGCCAAAGTGGAAATGGATACCGAAATTTCGCGCATCAAGGCGCTGCGTGACCGCCTGGCCACCGGCCTGCAGGAAATCGAAGAAACCTATATCAACGGCGACATGGAACACCGCGTGCCGCACAATCTCAACGTCAGCTTCAACTACGTCGAGGGCGAGTCGCTGATCATGGCCGTGAAAGACCTGGCCGTGTCGTCGGGTTCGGCCTGCACCTCGGCCAGCCTGGAGCCGTCGTACGTGCTGCGCGCCCTGGGCCGCAGCGACGAACTGGCGCACAGCTCGATTCGCTTTACCATCGGCCGTTTCACGACCGAAGAAGACATCGACTTCGCCATCGAACTGATGAAGTCGAAAGTCGGCAAGTTGCGTGAACTGTCGCCGCTGTGGGACATGTTCAAGGAAGGGATCGACATCAGCTCGATCCAGTGGGCCGCGCACTAATCACGCTGCGCGCTACGTACGAATCACCTAAAAGATACAGGAGCAACAAAATGGCTTACTCGGAAAAAGTACTGGACCACTACGAAAACCCACGCAACGTCGGAGCTTTCGACAAGGGCGATGACAGCATCGGTACCGGCATGGTCGGCGCGCCAGCGTGCGGCGACGTGATGAAACTGCAAATCAAGGTTGGCGCCGATGGCCTGATCGAAGATGCGAAATTCAAGACGTACGGCTGCGGTTCGGCCATCGCCTCGAGCTCGCTGGTGACTGAATGGGTCAAGGGCAAAACCCTCGACCAGGCGCTGGCCATCAAGAACACGCAAATTGCCGAAGAACTGGCACTGCCACCGGTCAAGATTCACTGCTCGATCCTGGCAGAAGACGCGATCAAAGCGGCTGTTCAAGACTATCAAGCCAAGCATCCCGCAGTCGCCGCTTAAAGTTGTTGAAATGCGACCGTGGCGTCGTGGTGACGGCCCTGTGTTCTCACAGTACTGGCGTACTGTCTTCGCCGCCACGCCTAGCCACAATCGCATTGCAACAACTTTGGTTTTATATAGGCCGGCTGTCGCCGGCACGGAGAATTAGATGGCAATTACCCTGACCGAAAAAGCAGCCAAGCACATCAATCGCTACATCGAACGCCGCGGCAAGGGCGTCGGTTTGCGTTTTGGCGTGCGTACCACCGGCTGCTCGGGCCTGGCGTACAAGCTCGAGTATGTCGATGAAGTGGCCGACGAGGACAGCGTGTTCGAGTCGCACGGCGTGAAGGTATTCGTCGATCCGAAAAGCCTGCCGTACATCGACGGCACCGAGCTGGACTTCGCACGCGAAGGCTTGAACGAAGGCTTCAAGTTCCACAACCCGAACGAAAAAGACGCTTGCGGTTGCGGCGAGAGTTTCCGTATTTAAACCGCCTATGCAAAATCACTTCGAGCTGTTCCAGCTGCCGCAGCGGTACGCGGTCGATGCCCACGCGCTCGACAACGCCTACCGCGACGTGCAAAGCCGGGTCCATCCGGACAAATTCGTCAACGCGACCGACGCTGAAAAGCGCGTCGCCATGCAGTGGGCCACGCGCGCCAACGAGGCGTATCAAACGCTGAAGAACCCGCAAAAGCGCGCCCAGTACCTGTGCGAGCTGCACGGCGTCGATCTGCAGACCGAATCGAATACCGCGATGCCGGTGGCGTTTTTGATGCAGCAGATGGAATGGCGCGAAGCGCTGGGCGACGCCCGCGCCGCGAAAGACAGCGATGCCCTCGACGCGCTCGACCGCGACCTGCGCGCTGCCCGCAAGGCGCAACTGGCCGACATCGAACAGCAGCTCGACGCCGCCGATTACACCGGCGCCGCCCAGGGCGTGCGCGCGCTGATGTTCCTCGAAAAATTCGGCGAAGAAGTCCGCTTCGCCTTCGAAGCAATCGAAGCCTGAGGCCTGCGGGGCCGCTACAGGTTCCCATGCCGCCCAGGCAAACCAACAAGAATACAGGTTCCACCCATGGCACTTCTGCAAATCTCCGAACCAGGCATGTCCACCGCACCGCACCAGCATCGGCTGGCGGTCGGGATCGACCTTGGCACCACCAATTCGCTCGTTGCCACCGTGCGCAACAGCATCCCGGAAGTGCTCAATGACGAAGACGGCCGGCCGCTGCTGCCGTCCGTGGTGCGCTACCTGCCCAACGGCCATGCCAACATCGGCTACAAGGCCCAGCAGGCGCAGGCGACTGACCCGAAAAATACCATCGTCTCCGTCAAGCGCTTCATGGGACGCGGCCTGGCCGATATCGCCTACGTGGAAAACATGCCGTACGATTTCCAGGATACGCCCGGCATGGTGCAGCTGAAAACCGTGGCTGGCATCAAGAGCCCGGTGGAGATTTCGGCGCAAATCCTGGCCACCCTGCGCCAGCGCGCGGAAGACTCGCTTGGCGACGACCTGGTGGGCGCGGTGATCACCGTGCCCGCATATTTTGATGACGCCCAGCGCCAGGCCACCAAGGATGCCGCGCAACTGGCCGGCATCAACGTGCTGCGCCTGCTGTCCGAGCCGACTGCCGCAGCGATTGCCTATGGCCTCGATAACGGCTCCGAAGGCGTGTATGCCGTGTACGATCTCGGTGGCGGCACCTTCGACATTTCGATCTTGCGCCTGTCGAAAGGCGTGTTCGAAGTACTGTCCACCGGCGGCGATTCGGCGCTGGGCGGCGACGACTTCGACCACCGCCTGTTCTGCTACATCCATCAACAGGAAAAACTGGCGCCGCTGTCCGACGAAGACACCGCCACCCTGATGATCAAGGCGCGAGAAGCGAAGGAACTGCTGTCGAACAAGACCGAAGTGACGGTTGACGCCATTCTCAACTCGGGCGAGGAAGTCCACCTGCGCATCACCGCCGAGACCTTCCACGAGATCACCAAACACCTGGTCGCCAAGACCATGAATGCGATCAAGAAGGCGCTGCGCGACGCCAGCATCGATCCCGACGACGTCGATGGCGTGGTCATGGTCGGCGGCGCCACGCGCATGCCGCACGTGCAGCGTGCGGTGGGCGAGTACTTCCACACCACGCCGCACGCCAATATCGATCCCGACAAGGTGGTGGCGCTGGGCGCTGCCGTGCAGGCCAATCTGCTGGCCGGCAACCGCGCGGCCGGCGACGACTGGCTGCTGCTCGACGTGATTCCGCTGTCGCTCGGCATCGAGACCATGGGCGGGCTGGTGGAAAAAATCATCCCGCGCAATTCGACCATTCCGTGCGCGCGTGCGCAGGAGTTCACCACCTTCAAGGACGGCCAGACCGCGCTGGCCGTGCACGTGCTGCAAGGCGAGCGCGAACTGGTCACCGATTGCCGTTCGCTGGCGCGTTTCGAGTTGCGTGGCATTCCGCCGATGGCGGCCGGCGCGGCGCGTATCCGCATCACGTACCAGGTCGATGCCGATGGCTTGCTGTCGGTGTCGGCGCGCGAACTGCGTTCGGGTGTGGAAGCGTCGATCAGCGTCAAACCAGCCTATGGGTTAGGAGACGACGACGTCGCGCGCATGCTGCAAGAGTCGTATAAATCGGCCGACGTGGACATGATTGCCCGCGCCCTGCGTGAAGAGCAGGTGGAAGCGGAACGCATCCTGTTGGCCACGCAGGCAGCGCTGGACGAAGACGCCGCCTTGCTGTCCGACGAAGAGCGCGCGGCAGTCGATGCGCTGCTGGCCGCCACCCGCGACGTGCTGGCCAGGTCGCAAAGCGGCGCGGCCGACCACGGCGCCGTGAAAGCGGCGGTGGAAGCGCTGGCGCACGGCACCGAAGAATTCGCGTCGCGCCGGATGGACCGCAGCGTGCGCAGCGCGCTGGCGGGCAAGGCGCTCGACCAGGTCGTCTGAAAAAACAACTAAAACTACTGAGGTATCAAGTGCCACAAATCGTATTCCTGCCCCACGCCAAACTGTGCCCGGACGGCGCCGTCGTTGAAGCCAAGCCGGGCCAGACCCTGTGCGACATCATGCTCGAGAACGACATCAACATCGAGCACGCGTGCGAAAAATCGTGCGCCTGCACCACCTGCCACGTGCTGGTGCGCGAGGGAATCGAGTCGCTGAACGAAGCGAGCGAAACCGAAGAAGACATGCTGGACAAGGCCTGGGGCCTGGAAGCCGTGTCGCGCCTGTCTTGCCAGGCCGTGGTGGCCGACGAAGACATGGTGATCGAGATCCCGAAATACACGATCAACCACGCCAGCGAAGGCAGCCACTGATATGGCGTCTGCCAAGGCTGGCGCACAGAAGCCGGCAAACAAACCGGCCGCCAGGTCGGTAGCGCCGAAAACCGGCGCAGGTAAAATCGGTACCACGGTGACCGGCGCCGACAACATGCCCGAAATCCGCGAAGGCCAGACCGTGGCGCTGCTGCAGGAGCTGCACATCCTCACGCGCGACGGCAAGATGAACCAGGACAGCCGCCGCAAGTTGAAACAGGTCTATCACCTGTACCAGTTCATCGAGCCGCTGTTGAAGGACGTGCTGGCCGCCAAGGGCCACGTGTCGCTGGTCGATCACGGCGCCGGCAAATCGTACCTCGGCTTCATCATCTACGACCTGTTCTTCAAGGCGCTCGAAGCCGGTTCGCACATTTACGGCATCGAGACGCGCGAAGAACTGGTCGCGCGCTCGCAGCAGCTGGCCGCGCAGTTCGATTTCCCCGGCATGTCGTTTCTGCCGCTGTCGGTGGCCGAGTCCACCGAATCCAAATTGCTGCCACCGCAGATCGACATCGTCACCGCGCTGCATGCGTGTAACACCGCCACCGACGATGCCATCGATTTCGCGCTGAAGAAGAAATCGAAGCACATCGTGCTGGTGCCGTGCTGCCAGGCCGAAGTCGCGTCGGTGCTGAAGAAGAACAAGGGGCAATCGATGGGCAAGTCGGCATTGTCCGAAATCTGGCGCCACCCGATCCACACCCGTGAATTCGGCAGCCAGATCACCAACGTGCTGCGCTGCCTGCAACTGGAAGCCCATGGCTACCAGGTGACGGTGACGGAACTGGTGGGCTGGGAGCACTCGATGAAGAACGAGCTGATTATCGCCACCTATAAAGACCTGCCGCGCCAGCGGCCCGCCGAGCGCCTCAAGGAGGTACTCGATACGGTGGGTTTGCAGGAAATGGACAAGCGATTCTTTACAGAGCAGGTATAACTTAAAGGGGCATGGCATGATGGCTGAGCATAATGAAAAGTGGCTGGACCTGCGCAGCGACACCGTCACCCGCCCCAGCGCGGCCATGCGCGCCGCCATGAACGCGGCCGATGTCGGCGACGACGTCTATGGCGACGACCCCACCGTCAACCGTTTGCAGGAATATGCGGCCGACCTGTTCGGCTACGAGGATGCGCTGTTCGCGCCATCGGGCACGCAGAGCAACCTGCTGGCTCTGCTGGTCCATTGCGGCCGCGGCGACGAATACCTGGTCGGCCAGGAAGCGCATACCTACAAGTACGAAGGCGGCGGCGCGGCCGTATTGGGCAGCATCCAGCCGCAGCCGATCATCAACCAGCCCGATGGCGGCATTGCACTGGACGACATCGCCGCCTATATCAAGCCCGACGATTTTCATTTTGCCCGCACGCGCCTGCTGGCCCTGGAAAACACCATCGGCGGCCGGGTACTGAGCCTCGACTACACGCGCCAGGCCACCACGCTGGCGCATGACAAGGGCCTGGCCACCCATCTCGACGGCGCGCGCCTGTGCAATGCCGCCGTAAAATTGGGCGTGAGTCCGCGCGAGGCGCTGGCCGGTTTCGACAGCGCGTCGATCTGCCTTTCGAAGGGCCTGGGTGCGCCGGTGGGTTCGATCCTGTGCGGCACCCGCCCCCTGATCAAGGAGGCGAAACGCTGGCGCAAGATGCTGGGCGGCGGCATGCGCCAGGCCGGCATGATCGCTGCCGGTGGCCTGTATGCGCTCGAGCACAATATCGGCCGCCTGGCCGACGACCACGCCAATGCCGCGTACTTCGCGGGCGAGCTGGCCAAGATGAAGAAGATCAAGGTCAGCACGCCGCAAACCAATATTTTTTACGTCGACATTCCCTCGTTCGTTTGCCAGGGTTTGAACGACGTACTGCAACTGACCCGCATCCGCGTGTCGATGGCGCCCCGGCTGCGCATCGTCACGCACATGGATGCCACGCGCGACGATATCGATCGCGCGATTACCGTATTTGGAGATTTTTTCGGATGAACACCCCTGACAAGGACAACGACAACACCGTCCGCCTGGCCAAGCGCCTGGCCGAGGAACGCCCCTGCTCGCGCCGCGAGGCCGAGGTCTATATCGAGGGCGGTTACGTCAGCGTCGATGGCGTGGTGGTGGAAGACGCCGGCGCACGCGTGACGGCGCAGCAGCAGATCACGGTGGCCGACGACGCCACCTTGCTGGAAATCGTGCCGGTCACGCTGCTGCTGCATAAACCGGCAGGCGTGAATGGCGGCATCGGCAAGGACGGCCAGCAGGCGCTGCACCTGCTCCAGCCCGCGTCGCTCACGCGCACCGCGCCGGCCCAGCGCGTGTTAAAACGCCACTTCGCCAACCTGACCCTGACCACGCCGCTGGAAACCAAGGCCAGCGGCTTGCTGATCTTCACCCAGGACTTCCGCGTCACGCGCAAGCTGGTCGATGATTCGAGCAAGATCGAAGAGGAAATCATCGTGGAAGTGGGCGGCCAGATCAAAGACAACGGCCTGGCGCTGCTCAATCACGGCCTGCCGTTCAACGGCAAGCCGCTGGCGCCCATCAAGGTCAGCTGGCAGAACGAGAATCGCCTGCGCTTTGCAGTCAAGGGACCGAAGCCCGGCCAGATCGAGCACATGTGCAAGATGGTGGGCCTGGAGGTGATATCGATGAAGCGCATCCGCGTCGGCCGCATCGCGATGTCGAGCCTGCCGTCAGGCGAGTGGCGCTATGTGCAGGACCACGAGCGGTTCTAGTCACTTGGCCGCAACAGCGGCCTTTTGTTTTTTGGGCGGTGCCGGCAGTTGCACCAGCCGCGTGCCCGCCAGCCGGTCATGCAGGAACTGGCGCTCCTTGTCGAACAGCGCCGTCAACGACCACAGCAACACGCCTGCCAGCACCGCGCCCAGCGCCTGCCAGTGATGCAAGCCGAATACGCCGCAGACTATCACCGCCGGCAGCACCCACAACCAGCACAGCAGGTAACGCAGCATCGCCACGCGCGGCGCCACGCGGTCGTGGCCCGGGTGGACCAGCTTGAGGCGCCAGGTGCGCATGGCCAGGGTCTGGCCTTCGCGCGTCCACTGGTGCACAAAATAAATGCCCAAGACTACGAAGCACAACACCTGGCGCAGGTGTTCGATCAGCGGCGCATGGCTGGCACCGGTGATCATTTCGAAAATCAGGAAGGGCAGGAACAGTACGGCAAATGCCAGCAGGAATTCGTACACCATCGATACCAGGCGGCGTTTGACGGTAGGGAAGGTCGTGACGTTATTTGGTGGCATCGGGGATGGCCGGCGCGACGGGCGCCGGCGGGGCGGGAGGCTGGGGAACCGTCGCTGGCGCAGCAGCTGGGGCCGGCGCCGGTGGCGTAATGACCGGCGCGATATTGGATGCATCGGGCCACGGCTGGCCGGTGGCCGGATCGAGCCACGGCGCGGGCGTGGGCAGCGGCGGGGCTGGCGGCGCCACGTGCGGCTTGATTGGCGTCGGCAGCTGCTGCTTGCTTTGCGACGGTGTGGGCAGGTTGGCCAGCTGCTTTTTGCTGGCAGTGTTGGCTGCCTTGGCGGCCAGTTGCTGCTTTTGCGCGTCGGACAGTTGCTGGTAGTTTTCCCACTGCGTGGATTTTTTCGACGGATCGACCTTTTGTGCGCGTGCGAAGTTTTCGCGCACCTGGCGCCGTTCCTCGGGCGTCATGCGCACCCACTCGCGCATGCGTTCCTGTACCCGCAACTGCTCGTCGGGTTTCATGGCGGTGTAGCGCTTGGCGATCGCCAGCCACTTTTGCTTGCGGATCGGTTCGACCTTGTCCCACTCGGCGGCCAGCGGCTCGAGCGCGATTTTTTGCGCCGGCGTCAGGTCTTTCCACAGGGTTTTTTCAGTGGCGTCGGGCGCGCCGGGCACAACCGCCGTGAGCGCCGAGGGCGCATTGGCGCTCGGACCGACCCATGCCGCACCACCTGCTGCTACCGCTAACACCGCCAGTGCGGCGATGCCCATGCCGGCCGAACCACTGACCGCCATTATTGCTCGCTCTGCGCCAGGTAGGCGTTGAAGCCGTGGTCGAGGTAAGCCGTGGGCGGCAGCTCGTCGGACAGCACGGCGGCGTCCATCTCGGCCAGGTCGGCAATGCGTTGCTGCTCTTCGAAGTGGTAGATGCCGGTGAGGCCGCCAACGAGAAGCAGCAGCGGCAGCGCCACGCCCATGCGGCCGAGCCAGCCGAAGCCTTGCGACAGCACGCCACCATCACCAGCAGTAGCGAACCGGGCCTGGCGCACGGTGAGCGGCGCTGCCACGTGGGCTTTCTTGCGGGCCATGGCCAGCTTGCGCGCCTGCGCCAGCCGGTCGGTGGTGGAGGCGGGCAGGTCGTCGAGCCGCTCGTTGAGCGCGTGGCGTACCTTGTACGCGAAGTTCAGATCGTCGGTGTTCATAATTTAATTCCCAAGGCTTTGAGCGAGGCGGCCAGTGCGTGAGTTGCGCGTGAGCAATGCGTCTTCACGCTCCCTTCGGAACATCCCATTGCTTCGGCTGTTTCAGCCACATCCATGTCCTGCCAATAACGCATCAGGAACGCTTCTCGTTGACGTGCCGGAAGCTTTTGAACCTCGTTATCGATCAATTCCAGCATTTGCTGGCGTTCGACCTTGTCGGCGGACGATTCGGCGGCTTCAGAACCTTCCTCGGAGAAAGATTCGAGTATATCAAAGTCCTCGTCGCCATCCTTGGACGAACCCATGCCGGAAAACAGCGTGACCCAAGTATTGCGGACCTTTTCGCGGCGGAAGTAATCGAGGATGGTGGTTTGCAGGATGCGCTGGAACAGCATGGGCAGCTCGGCGGCCGGCTTGTCGCCGTATTTTTCGGCGAGCTTGATCATCGCGTCCTGCACGATGTCCAGGGCCGATTCGTCCTTGCGCACCGCGTACACCGCTTGCTTGAAGGCGCGCCGTTCGACGTTCTCGAGGAAGTCGGAGAGTTCTTTGTCTGTGGCCATGCTGGAGGTTGTGGAAAACTGACCGCATCCTAGCAAAAATCCCACGCATTTGCATGGTTTTACGTCATTCCACCCACTTTTTGCACCGGTAACAGGCCTTTTTCTACTTTGTTCTTGCTCAACATGGTGCATCGGGTGTACCGTATGGGACGCTTTGAACACCCCGAAGCTGTATGGTCATCTCGCAGCAGGCACACAACGCCGCCATCGACATGACGCGCTTTCATATGTAGGCAGTTTGTTCTGACCCGCGCCACAAGCGCGAGAGGTAGGCACAACCGCTACAGAATTCCAGCGAAACGACTATATGCGTTTTAGCGCCATTTTGCCCGTCACTACGGTTGGCGGAAGAGGTGGACGTGACCGCATGACAAAGGGACGTTGGGCAAGCTGTAGGGGTAGGCATATTTCGCGAGGGAAGAACATCCGATCAATCTCCAATGGACCTTGAAAGGAATGTTTCATGAACACCGAAGCATCTTCGCAACAACTTACTGGCGCCGAAATACTGGTGCGCTGCCTCGCGGAAGAGGGCGTTGAACACGTCTTCGGCTATCCCGGCGGTGCCGTCCTGTACATCTACGACGCCATCTTCAAGCAAGACAAATTCCAACACGTTCTGGTACGCCATGAGCAGGCTGCGGTGCACGCTGCCGATGCCTATTCGCGCAGCTCGAACAAGGTTGGTGTCGCGCTGGTCACGTCCGGTCCGGGTGTTACCAATGCCGTCACAGGTCTTTCCACCGCTTACATGGATTCCATTCCCATGGTCGTGATCTCGGGCCAGGTGCCCAGCCACGCCATCGGCCAGGATGCCTTCCAGGAATGCGACACGGTCGGGATTACCCGTCCCGTGGTCAAGCACAATTTCCTCGTCAAAGACGTCAAGGATTTGGCGGAAACCGTCAAGAAAGCCTTCTTCATCGCCCGCACCGGCCGTCCCGGCCCCGTGCTGGTCGACATCCCGAAGGATATCTCGATGCACAAGACGACGTTCTCGTACCCGAAAGAGGTCGAGATGCGTTCGTACAAACCGGTAGACAAGGGCCACGCGGGCCAGATCCGCAAGGCCGTCCAGCTGCTGCTGCAAGCCGAACGCCCGATGATCTACACCGGCGGCGGCGTGATCCTGGCCAGCGCATCCGACGAGCTCAACAAGCTGGTGGACAAGCTGGGCTTCCCGGTCACCAACACGCTGATGGGCCTGGGCGCCTACCGCGCCTCGAGCGAGAACTTCGTGGGCATGCCCGGCATGCACGGCACGTATGAAGCGAACATGGCGATGCAGCACTGCGACGTCCTGATCGCCATCGGCGCCCGCTTCGACGACCGTGTGATCGGCAACCCGAAACACTTCGCCTCGAACCCGCGCAAGATCATCCATGTCGATATCGACCCGTCGTCGATTTCGAAACGCGTCAAGGTCGATATTCCGATCGTCGGCAACGTCAAGGACGTGCTGATCGAATTCCTGGCCCAGCTCGACGCCAGCGAAGCCAAGCCGAATGTTCCTGCAGTCAAGGACTGGTGGAAGCAGATCGCCGAATGGCGCGGCAAGGACTGCCTGAAATTTGCCGATTCGGATCTCGTGATCAAGCCGCAATCGGTCGTGCAAAAGCTGTGGGAAGTGACCAAGGGCGATGCCTTCATCACGTCCGACGTCGGCCAGCACCAGATGTGGGCGGCACAGTACTACCCGTTCGACAAGCCAAAGCGCTGGGTCAACTCGGGCGGCCTGGGCACCATGGGTGTGGGCTTGCCGTACGCCATGGGCGTGCAGATGGCCAACCCGGACGCGACCGTTGCCTGCATCACCGGCGAAGGCTCGATCCAGATGTGCATCCAGGAGCTCGCTACCTGCAAGCAATACCACCTGACGCCGAAGATCATCATGCTCAACAACCGCTTCCTGGGCATGGTCCGGCAGTGGCAGCAGATCGACTACGGTTCGCGCTACTCCGAGTCGTACATGGACTCGTTGCCGAATTTCGAGAAGCTGGCCGAGGCCTATGGCCACGTCGGCATGCGCATCGAAAAACCGGGCGATGTCGATGGCGCGCTGCGCGATGCCTTCGGCATGAAAGACAAGCTGGTGTTCATGAACTTCATCACCGACCAGTCGGAAAACGTGTGGCCGATGGTCAAGGCAGGCAAGGGCCTCTCTGAAATGCTGCTCGGTTCGGAGGACTTATAACATGCGACACATTATCTCTGTCTTGCTGGAAAACGAAGCCGGTGCGCTGTCGCGCGTGGTCGGCCTGTTCTCGGCCCGTGGCTACAACATCGAAACGCTGACGGTAGCGCCAACCGAAGACGCCACCCTGTCGCGCATGACCATCGTCACCAGCGGCTCGGACGACATCATCGAGCAAATCACCAAGCACCTGAACCGCCTGATCGAGGTGGTGAAGGTGGTGGACCTGACCGAAGGCCAGCACATCGAACGCGAGCTCATGCTCATCAAGGTGCGCGCCGTGGGCAAGGAACGTGAAGAAATGAAGCGTACGGCGGATATCTTCCGTGGCCGCATCATCGACGTCACCGAAAAGTCCTACACGATCGAACTGACCGGCGCCAAGAGCAAGCTCGACGCGTTCATCGACTCGATCGACCGCGCCTCGATACTCGAGACGGTACGTACCGGCGGTTCCGGCATCGGACGCGGCGAACGCATCCTCAAAGTTTAATCCCGGTACCGCATACAGCAAGTACCTGTTTACCATACAAAATACCAAGGAATTATCATGAAAGTTTTCTACGACAAAGACGCCGACCTCTCCCTGATCAAGGGTAAAAACGTTGCCATCATCGGCTACGGTTCGCAAGGTCATGCACACGCACAAAACCTGTCCGAGTCGGGCGTCAACGTGACCGTTGGCCTGCGCAAGGGCGGCGCTTCGTGGAACAAGGTTGAACAAGCCGGCCTGAAAGTGGCGGAAGTGAACGACGCCGTCAAAGCTGCCGACGTCATCATGATTTTGCTGCCGGACGAGAACATCGCCCAGGTCTACAACGAAAACATCGCCCCGAACGCCAAGCAAGGCGCAGTACTGGCCTTCGCCCACGGCTTCAACGTGCACTACGGCCAAGTCGTGCCACGCGCCGACCTCGACGTGATCATGGTTGCTCCTAAGGCACCAGGCCACACCGTGCGCGCCACCTACACCCAGGGCGGCGGCGTGCCTCACCTGATCGCCGTGTACCAGGACAAGTCCGGCACCGCCCGTGACATCGCCCTGTCGTACGCATCGGCCAACGGCGGCGGCCGTGCCGGCATCATCGAAACCAACTTCCGTGAAGAAACCGAAACCGACCTGTTCGGCGAACAAGCCGTGCTGTGCGGTGGTGCTGTCGAGCTGATCAAAGCTGGTTTCGAAACCCTGACCGAAGCTGGTTACGCTCCGGAAATGGCGTACTTCGAGTGCCTGCACGAACTGAAACTGATCGTTGACCTGATCTACGAAGGCGGCATCGCCAACATGAACTACTCGATCTCGAACAATGCCGAATACGGCGAGTACGTGACCGGTCCTAAGGTTGTCACCTCGGCTACCAAGGATGCAATGCGTCAGTGCCTGAAAGACATCCAGACCGGCGAATACGCCAAGTCGTTCATCCTGGAAAACAAGGCCGGTGCCCCAACCCTGATCTCGCGTCGTCGCCTGAACTCGGAACACCAGATCGAAGAAGTCGGCGCCAAGCTGCGCGCCATGATGCCTTGGATCGCCAAGAACAAGATGGTTGACCAGTCGAAAAACTAAGCGTTTTTCTGCTCAACGAAAAGCCGGCGCAAGCCGGCTTTTTTGCGTTATGCGGCGCCACATTGTTGACACACCTTGACAAACTTTTCAGCTTGCAAATGACTATCATTCTCGTTTGATACATAAGACTAACGAGGACATAGCATCGCATGAAGCACATTCCCTGCACCCCCATGGCTGCCGCCATTGTCGGCGCTTTTTTGATGTTGCCGCTGGCAGCAAGCGCGCAGCAAGCCCCCGCCGAGCAAACCCTGGCCACCGTGCAAGTCGTGAGCACCGCCGAGGAGGAACTGAAGCAGGCGCCCGGCGTCTCGGTGATCACGGCCGAAGATATCGCCAAGCGCCCGCCGGCCAACGACCTGTCGGAAATCATCCGCACCATGCCGGGCGTGAACCTGACCGGCAATAGTTCGAGCGGCCAGTACGGCAATAACCGCCAGATCGACCTGCGTGGCATGGGGCCGGAAAACACGCTGATCCTGGTCGATGGCCAGCCGGTGAGCGCGCGCAACTCGGTGCGCATGGGCCGCAGCGGCGAACGCAATACGCGTGGCGACACCAACTGGGTGCCGGCCGAAGCGGTCGAGCGCATCGAAGTACTGCGCGGTCCGGCAGCGGCCCGTTACGGCAGCGGCGCGGCCGGTGGCGTGATCAACATCATCACCAAGTCCCCGGGCAAGCAGTTGGCCGGCTCGGTCACCGCTTACACGCTGGCGCCCGAGCATAGCGAAGAGGGCAGTACCAGGCGCCTCGGTTTCAATCTCAGCGGTCCGCTGGCCGATCATTTCTCGTTCCGCGTGTACGGCAACGTCAACAAGACCGATGCCGACGATCAGGCTATCAACGCCGCCGCGTCGGGTACCGCTGCCGGCAACGTGGCGCCGGCCGGCCGCGAAGGTGTGCGCAACCGCGATATCGGCGGCCTGCTGCGCTGGGACGTGGCCACCGGCCAGGTGCTGGAACTGGAATCGGGCTTCAGCCGCCAGGGCAATATTTACGCCGGTGACCGCGCCGTGGGCAGCGCCGCGGTCGATACCAGCATCGTCGGCAGCCTGGCCGCACAGGGCGCGGAAACCAACGTCATGATCCGCCGTAACGCGTCGCTCACGCACCGTGGCAAGTGGGACTTCGGCACATCGAAACTGTCGCTGCGCTACGAAGACACCGACAATACGCGCCTGAACGAGGGTCTGGCCGGCGGCCCGGAAGGCAATATCACGACCACTGCCACCCGCTCGACCTCGGCGCTGCAAAACTATGGCCTGAACGGTGAAGTGAGCATGCCGTTGAAATGGGGCGGCGTGCCGCAGATGCTGACTGCCGGTTTCGAGGCGCGCAAGGAAAAGCTGAACGACCCTTACTCGATGACGCAAACCGCCACCGCGATCCCGGGCATGACCGCCACCGCCCGCGACGGCAAGACCGACGCCACCACCTACGGCGTATTCATCGAAGACAATATCAACGCCGCCACCGGCCTGGTGCTGACGCCGGGCCTGCGCTTCGACGACCACAGCCAGTTCGGCACCAACTGGAGCCCGAGCCTGAACGCATCGTACGAGCTGACGCCGACCATCTCGCTCAAGGGCGGCGTGGCGCGCGCGTTCAAGGCGCCCAATCTGTACCAGTCGAACCCGAACTACCTGTACTACACGCGCGGCAACGGCTGCCCGGTCAACAACCCCAACCTCGGCGGCGGCTGCTATGTGCGCGGTAATGAAAACCTCAAGCCCGAGATCAGCCTGAACAAGGAAATCGGCATTGCCTTCAACAGCAATGGCTATGTGGCCGGCCTGACGTACTTCCACAACGATTACAAGAACAAGATCACCGGCGGCATGGACAGCCTGCTCGGCAACACCACCGCCAACGGCCGGATCTTCCAGTGGGAAAATTCGCCGAAGGCGATCGTGCAGGGCGTGGAAGGCAATCTGACCTTGCCGTTCGCCCGCAATATCAAGTTCATCAACAACCTGACGTACATGGTCGAGAACAAGAACAAGACCACGGGCGAGCCGCTGTCGGTGATTCCGAAATACACGCTCAACTCGCAACTGGACTGGCAGGTCAACGACAAGCTGTCGCTGCTGCTCACCGGCACCTATTACGGCAAGCAGGAGCCGCGCCGCCTGACCGGCACCGGCGCCGCCGCTACCGGCGCCCAGCTCAATGCGCTCGATCCGTACGGCGTGATGGGTTTCAGCGGCGGCTACGTGTTCACCCGCAATGTATCGGTGCGCGCCGGTGTCAACAACCTGTTCGACAAGCGCATGTTCCGTGAAAGCGTGGGATCCGATGCGGGCGCCGCCACGTATAACGAACCGGGCCGCTCGCTGTTCGTCAGCCTGTCGGCATCGTTCTGAGCATGGCGCTTCCCGTATCAATCAAGACGGGCCTGGTGGCCGCCGCGCTTGCCGTAGCTGGCCTGGCAGCGGCGCCTTCGATGGCGCAGCCGAACCTGGCGCAAGCGGTCGGGCCAACCGTGGCGGAGCCGTCTTCGCCCGCGTCCGCCGCTTACCGCTTCGAGCAGTGGGAGCTCGATGCTGCCGACGGCGCGCGCCGTTACCGCGTGCAGTTGGCGGTGCCCCGACGCGCGGCGCCGGCCGGTGGTTTTCCTGTGCTGTATATGCTCGACGGTAACGCGGCTTTTGCAGCGCTGACTGCGGACCAACTGCTGGCGCTGGAGCGGGAAGGCACGCCGCCGGTGGTCGTTGCCATCGGCTACGCCACGAATTTGCGCTTCGACACCACGGCGCGCGCCTATGACTACACGCCGCCCGTGCCGGGGCCCGGCCCGACCATGGACAGCGGCGCCCACGACCGGCCGGCCGGCGGCGCCGATATTTTCCTGGCATTCATCGAACAGCAGATCAAGCCGGCCGTGCGCGAGCGCGTGGCGATCGATCCGACACGGCAGTCGCTGTGGGGGCATTCGTATGGCGGCCTGTTCGTGCTGCATGCGCTGCTGCGCCAGCCGGCTTCGTTCCAGCGCTACATTGCTGCCGATCCGTCGTTCTGGTGGCAGAACGGCTTTATTTTGCAGGAGGAACGGCAAGCGGCTGCCATCGCGCCCGGAAGCTGCCTGCTGGTGATGAGCGGGGCCAGCGCCGGCAATGCCAGCAATTCCAACAACGCCAACAACGCCAACAACGCCAAGCCGGCCAATGCGGCCAATGCGGCCAATGCGGCCAGCGCCGCCGCTGATCAGGCGCCGCCGCCAGCCCGCGCCGGCATTGATTCCGCCGCTGTCCAGCGCATGCGCGAGGCGCGCCGCTCGGTGCCGCCGGAAACCGCGCGCCTGTTCGTCGCGCGCCAGGCGCAGCGCGACGGCCTGCGCGCCACCTGGCGCGAGTTCGAGGGCGCCAGCCATGGCGCCATGCTGGGTTTGTCGGTGGGACCGGCGCTGCAGGTCGCCAGCAGTGCGCCGGGCGCGTCCTGCACTCTGCCATAGGAGGGTTGCAACGCTGTCGTTGTCGTGATTGGCCCCGTCGTATCTTTTCGCGCCATGCTGTTACAATAGCGCGATAATGAGAATACGAATCAACCGCATTAACAAAGGTTAATGTGGCACCAGGGTGCATCATCATGACGACGGCAGCACAAGCAGGCGAACACATACTGGTCGTGGACGACCATCCCGACATCCGCGACGCGCTGGCGGCATACCTGCGCCGCCAGGGCCTGCGCGCCACCACCGCCGCCAGCGCCGAGCAGGCACGGCTGGCGCTGGCCGGCACCCGGTTCGACCTGATGGTGCTCGACGTGACCATGCCGGGCGAGGACGGCCTGTCGCTATGCCGGGCGGTCGCCGCCAGGTCGCAACTGCCGGTCATCCTGCTGACCGGCATGAAAAGCGCGGCCGACAAGCTGGCCGGCTTCGACAGCGGCGCCGACGACTACGTGGTCAAACCGTTCGATCCGCCGGAGCTGCTGGCGCGCATCCGTTCGGTGCTGCGCCGCTGCAGCCGCGCCCAGTACCTCTCGCCCATGCCGCCCGCTGCGGCCACGTCCGCCAATCCCTACGCCGGCTTCGCCTTCGACGCCTGGTACCTCGACGTGCAAAAACGCCAGCTGTACGACCAGCAACTGAACATTCCGGTGGCGCTGAGCCAGGCGGAGTACCGCCTGCTGCGCGCGCTGGTGGACCACCCCGGCACCATACTGAGCCGCGACCGCCTGATGGACCTGACGGTGGGTGACGACGCCTTGCCGTTCGACCGTAGCATCGACAGCCAGGTCAGTCGCCTGCGCAAGAAACTCGAGCGCGACCCGCGCCAGCCGGGCCTGCTCAAGACCGTGTGGGGGCAGGGTTACCTGTTTGCCACCGACGTCGTTGCCTGTCCGCGTGGCGTGCCGCTGGCCGCCCCGCACACCGCGCAATGACGGCATACTGGCAGCACTGGTGGTCGCGCACCATGGCCGCGCAGCTGATCCTGGTGCTGTTCGGCGCCATGATCGCTTACCAGGTCGCCTCGCTGATCGTGCTCGGGCGCGGCGACGTTATCCACCCGGTGTCGCGCCGCCATGTCATTGCCCAGGCTGTCGATATGTGGCGCCTCGCTGGCGCCCAGTTGCAGGCCGTGCCCGGCGCCGCGCAGGCATCGCAAGTATTGGCCGCGCTCGATCGTCCCGGCACCCATGTGCGCGTGGCCGCCGCCAGCGATATCGAACCGCACCAAGCGCTGCCCGGCGAGGAAGCCAACCTGCACGCCAGCCTGCTGGCCAGAACCGGCCTGGCGGCCGACGCCGTGCGAGTGCGTTTCGAACCGGCCGAAGGCGACGACCAGGAAGCCCGGCTGGCCATCTCCATGCGCCTGGCCGACGGCCACTGGATGAACAGCGCCCAGCAGCCCATGACCAAGTTCCCGTGGTGGCGCTCGAACCGCTTCTCGCTGCCGATGACCACCTTGCTGGTGCTGGCGCTGGGCTTCGCTTTCGTGCACGGCACCTTGCGCGCGATCCGCAAGCTTGCGCGCGTGGCCGAGCGGGTGGGGCGCGGCGAGCAGGTGGCGCCGCTGCCGTTGAGCGGCCCGCGCGAGACGCGCGAACTGACCGCCTCGTTCGACGCCATGCGCCAGCGGCTGGCGCGCCATATCGAAGACCAGGCGCAGCTGATCGGCACCATCACTCACGATCTGCGCACGCTGATTGCCACGCTGCGGCTGCGCGCCGAGCTGGTGGACGATGCCGACCTGCGCACCGCCATGCAGCGCACGCTGGTGGACATGGAACAGATGGTCGAGCAATCGCTGCGCATGGCCAGCGACGAGGCCCACGCGGAAGCCACGACCGAAACCGACCTGGCCGGCCTGCTGCGCGACATCGCCGCCGAACAGGGCGCGCTGGGGCAGGACGTGCGCCTGCACGCCACGGCGCCCGCCAGCGTGCCGTACCGCTGCCGGCCGCTGGGCCTGCGTCGCGCGCTGACCAACCTGGTGGAAAACGCGGTGCGTTACGGCAGTCGCGCCCGCATCGGCATCGAGCATGCCCGGGCGGAGGCGGGCGGCGGCGCCGTGCTGCGCATCGTGATCGACGACGACGGCCCGGGCATCGCGCCGGCGCAGCTGGACAATGTGTTCAAACCGTTCTTCCGGCTCGACCGCGCGGTTGGCGGCACCGGTCTGGGGCTGACCATTGCCCGGTCATGCGTCGAAGCGCACGGCGGCAGCCTGCAGTTGCACAACCGGGGCGGCAGCGGCCTGCGCGCGGTGGCGCTGCTGCCAGCGTCTTGATAAGTCAGGTGCGCTCTGTTACAAACACTCACCATGTCTTACAGTTGCGTCATGTAAATTCAGTTAAAGTTTGTTTTGTCTTAAACTTAACTGGAGTATGCAATGACCGTCATCAAACACCTCGCCGCCGCCGCCGCAGTTTCACTCGCACTGACGGGCGCCGCCCATGCCGCCGAAGCGCTGCCGACCACCGGCGCGCTGGTCGTCGTGCCGGCCTTCGGTGAAGTCAAGCATGCCAATGACCAGGCCGTTGCTACCTTTGCCATCGAAGAGCAGGACAAGGACAAGGCTGCTGCCGCGTCGCGCGTGAACCAGAAAATGAAGCAGGGCGTCGATATCCTGAAAAAGGCTGATCCGCAAGCAAGCCTGAAAACCCAGGGCTATTACACCTATCCGGTGTATCCGGAAGACCGCCCTTTGCCGAACGGCCAGGTCGCCAAGCCGCGCGTGCCGACTTCGTGGCGCGTGGGCCAGTACGTGGAAGTGACCACGACCAACCTGGAAGCGCTGCCGAAAACGGCCGCCGCCGCCCAGAAGGTGCTGACCCTGAACAACCTCAATTTCGGCCTGGCGCCGGAAACCACCAAAAAGCTCGACGATCAGCGCATCGCCGCCACGTATAAAAATCTGAACGAGCGCATCAACTCGATTGCCACCGCCATGGGCCGCAAGGTTGGCGACGCCGTGCTCGAAACGGTCGATTTCGAAGGTTCGGGCAACTATGCCCAGGAAGGCGCCCGCGCCGCGCCGATGATGATGCGCGCCAAGGCCGCCGACAGCATGGAAGTCGCCGAGCCGAGCTTCGAGCCGGGCGAGACCACGCTGGAAATGCGCCTGGTGGGCAAGGTGCGCTTCAAATAATGTGATGTTGTAGGGCAAACATCATGGTAGAGTCCAGGTTGCTTTTATATCAACCAGGAGACTGCCATGATGTCCAGACTTGCTGTTACTGCCATCCTTTGCGCCGGTGCTGGTGCTGCCCACGCAGCCGCGCCGGCACCATTGCCGAGCACGGGCATGTTGATCGTCCTGCCGGCCACCGGCACGGTACGCCAGGCCAACGACCAGGTCACCGTCGTCATGACGGCCGAGGAAACCAGCAAGGACAAGGCGGTCGCGCAGTCGCGCGTCAACCTGAAAATGAAGCAGGGGCTGGCGCTGCTCAAGCAGGCCGACCCGCAGGCCAGCCTCAAGACCGAATCGTATTCCACCTATCCCGTCTATCCCGAACAGACCAATCCGCCAAACACCCAGCCGCGCGTGCCCAACGGCTGGCGTGTGACCCAAAGCCTGCGCGTGACCACCACCAACCTGGCCGGCCTGCCCAAGACTGTCGCCGCCGGGCAGGGCGTGCTGGGATTGTCCAATCTGTACTTCGGCCTGGCGCCGGCCACGTTTCAGAAGCTCGATGATGAGCGCATCGCCGCTACCTATGCCAACCTGAACCAGCGCGTGCGCGCCGTCGCCGCCGCCATGGGCCGCGATCCCGCCGACGCCGTGGTGGAAGTGATGGATTTCGAGGGTTCCGGAAATTACGCCGAACGCGGTGCGCCCGCGCCCCCTGCACCCATGGCGCGGGCGGCCTCGATGTCGGCGGCGCCAGCGGTGGAAGAGCCCAGCTTCGAGCCGGGCGAAACCACGCTCAATATGCGTGCGGTGGGCAAGGTGCGCTTCAAATAGAAAAGTCGCTGCACAACCAGGGGCCGGCATGCGGCCCCTTTTTTATGTTCGGCTCCTCTATAATGATGACGCAACAAGAACATTAACCGAACTGGAACCCTATGCCGAACTTCCCGCGTCGCCGCGCCAAGAACGCCGCTGCCAAAGCCAAACTGCCCAAGACGTCGCGTTTCAGCCGTTTTGCGCGCAGGGCCAGGGGGGAAGACCTCGACCGTCCCCGCCCGCGCGGCATCTACCTGCTGCCCAACGCTTTTACCACCGCTGCGCTGTTCTGCGGCTTCTACGCCATCGTCATGGCGATGAACCAGAAATTCGAATACTCGGCCTGGGCGATTTTTATTGCCATGGTGCTCGACGGTCTCGACGGCCGGGTCGCGCGCCTGACCAACACCCAGAGCGAATTCGGCGCCCAGTACGACAGCCTGGCCGACATGGTCTCGTTCGGCGCCGCACCGGCGCTGGTGATATACGAATGGTCGCTGCGCGGCCTGGGCAAGCTGGGGTGGATCGCCGCGTTTGTCTATTGCGCCGGCGCCGCGCTGCGCCTGGCCCGCTTCAACACCAATATCGCCGTCGTGGACAAGCGCTTCTTCCAGGGCTTGCCATCGCCGTCGGCCGCCGCGCTGGTGGCCGGCTTCGTGCTGCTGATGGTGGACCAGGAAGTTTCCGGCCTCGAGCTGGCCTGGGTATCGTGGGGCATCGCCGTATTTGCCGGCCTGACCATGGTCACCAATGTGCCGTTCTACAGCTTCAAGGACGTCAACTTCCGCAAGTCGGTACCGTTCATCACGGTATTCCTGATCGCACTGTTCTTCGCCCTGATTTCGATCGATCCGCCCAAGGTGATGTTCCCGCTGTTTATCGCATACGGCCTGTCAGGCTACGCAGTGCTGGTCTGGCGCCTGGCCAAGGGCAAGCCGGTCAGCGTGATCCAGACCGAGATCGAGGACGACGACAGCCATCGTTGACCCCGGCGCCGCTTGCGCTTTCAACAGGTCGTTCCTTGTAATGGTTTCGTTTTTCGATTAGCATTTAAAATCGAAACGGAGGTCATATGACGGCGACATTGAAGCGCAGAGTACTTGCGCCAGATACATGGGCAACCATAGCGTCCAGACTGGCCGAGAAACTGGACGCGTGGGGCCAGCCGCTCACGTCGCATCAGATTGCGCGAGCCCTGCATGATTTGCTCGATGGGCAAGATCAATCGGCCAGGGAACTGCGTGCCGCTGTTCAGATTCACCTGGCCATCGTTGCCAGTGAGAGCGTCGCCAGCGACGTGGTCGCCGATGGCAAAAACGTAGAGATGCTCAGCACGGAGCAAGCTGCGCAACTCATGGGTTGCAGCCGGCCATATGTGGCCATGCTGATCGATGCTGACAAACTTGCGGGCGGCGTGACATCCAAAGGCGGCCATCGTAAGGTCCCCAAGTCGTCGGTGCTGCAATGGATCGCGGACAAATCAGCCGCGACAATCGATAAAGACTACCGAAAAGCAGCCGCCGACAGCGGGATGTATGCCATTCCAGACGCTGAATACGTGAAGGCTGCTAAAAGGGGCGGGTGAAATGTCGATTGACCATCCGCTCTCGCCAGGAGGCAGCACGCTTGCCGTATTGGACGCCAATGTACTCCTTCCACCTCGCTTGTCGGATATTCTTTTCGACATGTTCATGATTGGCTTGTATTACCCTCGGTGGACGCAGACCATTGAAGGTGAGTTCATCCGGAACTTTGGGGCAGTGGCGTTGGCGGAAAACGCGAAGGAAAGAAAAGCGTTCAAAGCAGCACGAGCCAATCCGAAGCACATCGCCAAAGCTCAATACCGGCTAAATTGTTTTCGCGACGCAGTGGGGCCAGAATATGAAGTGCTGCTTTATGACAGGCCTGCTTACAGGGCCAAGGTGCCGCCAGCTGTACATGCTGGCGACATCCATGTGGCTTCCGCCGCACTTGTGCTGCATACCCTGGCTCAGGAAGAGGGCGTTGCTGACAAGGTATTCATTGTATCCAGCAACCTGGCGCATCTTGCTGTCAAAGACTTGGCGGCGATGGGAATTAGTGTCCTTTCCCCAGGTGCCTTTATCGATAAGATGAACACGGCTGCGCCAGCCAGGGTGAAGATGGCCCTGCTTAAAACCATTAATGATCTGTCTGCCCCGCCGTTTACCAAGGAGGATCTGCTGAGTCTTCTGGTGATGCACGGCGCCACAGAAACGGCTGGATTGCATGAGACAGGCTGGAAAACAAGTTGAACCTTGCTTTCGTATGGATCATTCCCATACTTCGTTCCACGCCGAAGCATTCGATCCCGCCCAAGGCTATCTTGTCGGTACTTTCAACGACCAGAGGCCAACATGACTATCACCTGCTTTATCCACTACCAGATCGACCCGTTCCAGCGCGATACCTTCCGCGTGTACGCCGAAAACTGGGGCCGCATCATTCCGCGCCTGGGCGGCCACTTGCTTGGCTACTTCCTGCCGCATGAAGGCACCAACGACGAGGCGTGGGGGCTGGTGGCTTTCGAGTCGCTGGCGGCTTACGAGGCCTATCGCGCCAGTCTGCGCGCCGACGACGAGGCGCGGGCCAATTTCGAGCTGGCCCGCAGTCAGCGTTTCATCCTGCGCGAGCAGCGTACTTTTGTTGAGGCGGTCGAGGGCGCGTTCTGCCTGCCGCCGCTGGCGCTGGTGGCACGGTGAAGCAGGCGCCGCTGGCCTACAATGGCGCCACCATATTCTTGCCGGAGGGCGCGCAATGATCGCCGTCATATTTGAAGTTGTGCCGAGCGCGGCTGGCCGCGCCGAGTACCTGGCGCGCGCTGCGCAGCTGGGGCCGCTGCTGGCGCAGGTCGATGGTTTCATCTCGGTCGAGCGCTATACCAGCATCGGCGATCCGGATAAGCTGCTGTCGCTGTCCTTCTGGCGCGACGAGGCGGCGGTGCGCGCCTGGCGCGAACGCGAGGCGCACCGCGCCGCCCAGTCGGCCGGCCGCGCCGGCGTGTTCGAGCATTACCGCCTGCGCGTGGCCGAGGTCGTGCGTGACTATGGCCTGATGGAGCGCGAGCAGGCGCCGCCGTTTCACCCGCCGCGTGTGTGCGATACGTCGGCCCCCTCGGCCACGCCGACCAAGCCGACCAAGCCGACCACGCCAGCCATGTCGACTACGCCAGCCATGCCGACTATGCCTCCTGCACCGGATCCGGCATGAACACCGCCGCGCAACCACGCTTTGCCCGCGTGGCCGCCGCCATCGGCGACCCCACGCGGGCGCTGATGTTGTCGCGCCTGCTGGACGGCCGCTATTACACTGCCACCGACCTCGCCACCCACGCCGGTGTCGCCGCGCCCACCGCTTCGCAGCATTTGAAGCTGCTGGTGGACGAAGGCCTGGCCCGCGTGCGCGCCCAGGGGCGGCATCGCTATTACATGCTGGCCGACGCCAATGTCGCGCACGCGCTGGAAGCATTGCTGCGCGTAGCCGACGGCGCGCTGCCCGAAACCACGCGCTGGCAGGCGCCGGCCATGACCGGGCTGCGCCACGCGCGCACGTGCTACGGCCACCTGGCCGGCGTGCTGGGCGTGGACTTGTGCCGGTGTTTCATCGCGCGCGGTTGGGTGACGCCGGGCGCCCACGATTATCCGCTGACACCGGAAGGCAGACAGCGCCTGTTGGCGCTGGGCGTGGCGCTGCCCGCCGAGGGCGTGCCGGCAAGGCGGCAACTGTACGGCTGCGTGGACTGGTCGGAGCGGCGCGATCACTTCGCCGGCCCGCTGGCAGTGGCGCTGCTCGACAATTTTATCGAGCGCGGATGGTTGCGGCGCAACAGCGACAGCCGCGCGCTGGAGGTGCCGGCCAGCGGCAAGCTGGCGCTGGCCGAGTTGTTTGGCGACGACAGCGGCTGAGGCCGCCGCGCTACCCACGCCAACCTGCAGCCTGTTCCGGGAGGAGGCATGCAGGCAGCGGCGCAGCTTGCGGACGTTTATTGGCCGGCCGCTGCTGCGCCAGCCGTGGGCGCTTCATTTGCTTCCTGCATCAGGCGCTTGGCCCGCTCGGGGTTCTTGTTCACTCCACGGCCACTTTCGTAGAAGCCGGCCAGTGCGATTTTTGCTTCCACGTTGCCATTGGCGGCGGCCTCGCTGTACAGCTTTGCTGCCTTCACATCATCGCGCGCCACCACTTTGCCACTGGCATAGCATTTGGCCAGCTTGACGATGGCGCCGGTCATGGATTGATCGGCGGCTTTCTGTAGCAGGGTGAAACCATACAACTGCTGATCTTCATCTTCGCTGTCGATCAACATTCCGCCGAGAATTTCCTGCGCGATGGGAAATCCCTTGTCTGCCGACTCATCGAGCTTGTCCATCGCCTCTTCGATTTTCTCGGCTTCCATGAGGGACGTGGCAACCACGAACAAGGCGGAAGCATCGCCTTGCTCGGCCGCTTTGCGGTACCAGACCATGGCCGCTTCGGTGCGCGGGGCGCCGGCGAGCTTTCCCTCCAACATGCCCATGCCCGCCTGCGCACTGGCAAGGCCCTGTTCGGCGGCCTTGAGCAACCATTGCCGGCCTTGCACTTCGTCTTTCTCGACGTTGCGGCCTTCAAGATACGACCAGGCCAATTGGTACTGGCTCTCGGCATCGCCACGCTCGGCAGCTGCCAGCATCTCCTGCGTCTTTTTTGCAATAACGGCAGGATCGTCCGGTTCCAGTGTCCACACATACTGCATGTCCATCCAGGCAGTGACCGGCTTGCCATTTTCGGTGCCTGGTGTGAACGAGCAGCGTTCGATGCCTTCCTGCGCCGCCAGGTCGAGCGCCGCGTGGCCGCTGGATTTTTTGATCCGTGACTCGCGCACGCGCCCGTCTGCGCCGATCAGGTACGAGAGCGTGACTACCCCGGAGTGTTCCGCCCGCAACGACGGCAATGGCCACAGTGGCAAGGCGCAGCCTTCGAATTGTACGACCGGCTTGGTGGTGGCGGCGACTGCGGGCTGCAGTGCCTGGACGGCGATCAGCAGGAATGGAGCAAGAGCACGAATCATGATGGCATGGTGGATGAATTGACCACTTATCTTACACGCCATTACATGCCACTAGGAAATTTTCATAATTTTTTGTCAGGGTTCGCCTGTGCCTCGGCCTCCGCCCTGGCTTTGCGCTTGTCGGTCTCATCAGCGGCGTCGCGCCAGAGTTTGGCCAGTGCCGCATCCTGCTTGATGCCTTTGCCGTTGGCATAGGCCAATCCGAGTTCGCGCTGGGCCGGGCCGATGCCGGCGATTGCGGCTGGCCGGAAGTGTTCCACCGCCAGCTCGTTACTTTGCGGCAGGCCCCGGCCAATCGCGTAGCTTTCGGCCAGCATCCAGTGGGCGTTGTTGTCACCCTTGGCCGCCGCTTGTTGCAGCAGGGCGGTGGCGCGTGGCAAGTCTTCGCTGCGTCCGCTGTCGAGCAACTGCACGCCCGCCAGCGACATCGCCTCGGGATGTTGTTGCGCCACGGCGCGATCCATCAGGGGCTGGGCTTCTGCCATTTTGCCTTGCGCCATCAATACCCGCGCCAGCAGGTACTGGCCTGCCGGATGGTCTTGTGCTGCGGCCTTGCGCAGCCATTCCACGGTCTCTTCCGAGGCATTGTTGAAGCGGCTGGAACTGATTTGCGTGAGCGCCATGGCCACCTGTGCACCAGCCAGGCCCTGGTCGGCGGCGCGCCGTATCCATTGCGTACCGGCTTCCATATTGCGTTTGCCGGCACGGCCGCTCAGGTAAATCTTGCCCAGTTCGAACTGGCTGGCAGCGGCGCCCTGGCGCGCGCTGCGTTCCATTGCCGACAGTTCCGACGAGCTCAGTCCCTGGTTTTCAAACGTCCAGACGTAGGCGATGCGTGCCCATGCGGCGATGGGCTTGCCGTCTTCGATGGCGGGCTTGAACTGGCACAGCGCCAGGCCTTCGACAGAAGCGCGGTCGAGGCGCGCAAAACCGCTCGAGCGCAGCACCGTCGTCTCGTGCAGCTTGCCGTCTTCACCCACCAGGAACGCCAGGATCACGCGGCCTTTTTCCAGGGCACGCAGCGACTCGCGCGGCCATGCCGGCTTTTCGCAACTGCCCGGCTGGATATGGGCCATGGAAGTGGCCGCCATGGCCGGTAGCACAAACAGGGACAACGCCAGCACCGCGAGAGCTTTTTTCATGGAATGAAATAGGTTTATGAATGACAACAATTCTACATGTTGCCAAAACCGCAAACGCTGGGAGGTGTAAAAATAATCAATCGAATGATTGAAAGACAGGGAGGGGAGTGTGGCACGCGCGGACAAGTCCACGCGTTGCCACAGCAAGCGTAAAGCGGGGAAAGATCAGAAGCGCACTTTGAGGTAAGCAGCAGGGCCGTTCAGGCGCACGTTGACGGCGGTGTCGTCGCGGTCGCGGCGCAGGCTGATCTTGGAGGCCGTGTATTCCGCCACCACGCCGACCATCGGCGTCACATACCATTCCATGCCGACCGAGCCGCCGTAAATATGGCCATTGACGTTGCCGCCGTTTTTCTTGATGCCGTTGGCATTGGCATAAAAGCGTGCTTCCGGCGAGAACTGGTGACGATAACCGAGTTCCAGCAGCGGCGCCCAGGCGCTTTCGCTTTCGTCGTAGCGGGCGTTACCGGAAATGCCGTTGATCGAACCATTGGCCGTGCCTTCGATACCGGCGCGGTAGTAGGCGCCACCGATGCCGATGCCGAACACGTCATTGCCCTGGCCCAGCCACCATTTGTAGGCGATGCTGGCCAGGTCCAGGCGCAGCTTGGCGTTCAGGCGGCCGTTGCCGGTCAGCGGCTGGCCGTTGAAGTTGGTGCTGCCGGACAGGCCCGGGTTGTAGTCTTTGTCGTAGCGGTAGTAGTCGAAGTCGAAGCCGTGCGAATCGCCGATCAGTACCGACGCCTTGACGCGTGGCAGGGTGGTTTTATCGCCCTTGTAGGTGCCGGTGTCGATGCGGCCGTACTCGGTGTCGCCCTCGACCTTGATGCGCGGCTCGGTATAGAACGCACCGACCGACAGGCTGGCGCGGTCCAGCGCCGGCGATGGCTGGGCAAATGCCAGCGCGGAGACGGTAGACAGGGCCAGCAGGGAGGCGGTATAGATGGCGGTACGGGCGGACGGGGTGCGGAAAGACATGACTACTCCATAAAAAAGTTGCGTGACGGTATGGGCGGATCATATCAATCACACAGCTGATTTAACGTCGGCGCACTCCCAAGCTGCACGTGGGACTGCTCCTACTCAGTGGAGGGCAGAATATTCAGCAATTGTCGTACTCAATGAGTACATGCAGGCCATTTTCCGCTATACTTGCGGGTCTGGTCTTTTCGGACCAGTTTTTTTGAAATCACGGTGGGCAGGGTTCAGACTCCGCGCACCGCATGTTAAAGGTAAATATCATGACCGTAGAAAACATCAACAAAGCCGCGATCATCGCGGACAACGCCCGTGGCCAAAAAGACACCGGCTCGCCAGAAGTGCAAGTTGCACTGCTGACCGCCCGCATCAACGAACTGAACGGCCACTTCAAGGCCCACAGCAAGGATCACCACTCGCGTCGCGGTCTGATCATGATGGTTAACCGTCGTAAAAGCCTGCTGTCGTACCTGAAGAACAAGGATGCTACCCGTTACCGCGATCTGATCGCCAAACTGGGTCTGCGTAAGTAATTTTATTGCGCCCTTAGCTTCAAAAGAAATGCCTGCGCCAGTTTACTGTCGCAGGCATTTTGTCATTTGTGCAGACGAAAAAATTGCTAGCTGGAATAGTCATTTGACAAGCTGGCATGCTGTTAAAGAGCAAGTGTAGCAAAGGCGGCAGCCACAGATGCCGCCCGTGGTGAGGTGAACGACAGCGCCTGAAAATCTGTCGGCAAATAGAAAGGGATTTACCCATGTTTAATAAAGTTACGAAAACCTTCCAGTACGGCCAGCACACGGTCACGCTGGAAACCGGCGAAATCGCTCGCCAAGCCTCTGGCGCAGTGCTGGTGTCGATTGAAGACACCGTCGTACTGGCTACCGTGGTGGCGCGCAAGGATGCCAAGCCGGGCCAGGACTTCTTCCCGCTGACCGTCGATTACCTTGAAAAGACCTATGCAGCCGGCAAGATTCCCGGTGGTTTCTTCAAACGTGAAGGCCGCCCTTCGGAAAAAGAAACCCTGACATCGCGTCTGATCGACCGTCCTATCCGCCCTCTGTTCCCAGAAGGCTATATGAACGAAGTGCAAGTGATCATTCACGTGCTGTCGGTCAACCCGGAAATCGATCCCGACATCGCTTCGATGATCGGCGCCTCGGCCGCATTGTGCGTGTCGGGCGTACCGTTCAACGGCCCGATCGGCGCTGCCCGCGTGGGTTACGCCAATGGCCAGTACATCCTCAACCCAACGGTTGAACAGCTGAAAACCTCGCAGATGGACCTGGTGGTTGCCGGTACCGAAGCGGCCGTGCTGATGGTGGAATCGGAAGCCAAGCAGCTGTCCGAAGAAATCATGCTCGGCGCCGTGGTCTTTGGCCACACCCAGATGAAAGCTGTCATCGACGCCATCCACGACCTGGTACGCGACGGCGGCAAGCCTGAACAAGTGTGGACCGCGCCAGCCAAAAACGAAGCGCTGATCGGCCGCGTGACCCATTTCGCCGAAGCGAAAATCCGCGAAGCGTATCAAACCCGCGACAAGCAGGCACGTACCGACAAGCTGCGTTCGATGCACTCGGAAGTCGTCGCTGAACTGGGCGCCGAAGCGGCTGCCGCTGGCGCCGTGTCGCCGGATGGCGTCGAAGTTGGCAACATCCTGTTCGACATGGAAGCCAAGGTCGTGCGTTCGCAAATTCTGGAAGGCGAGCCACGCATCGACGGTCGCGACACCCGCACCGTGCGTCCGATCTCGATCCGCACGTCGGTCCTGCCGCGTACCCACGGCTCGGCACTGTTTACCCGTGGCGAAACCCAGGCGCTGGTCGTTGCCACCCTGGGCACCGCCCGCGATTCGCAAAAGATCGATGCACTGATGGGCGAGTTCACCGACTCCTTTATGCTGCACTACAACATGCCACCGTTCGCCACCGGCGAAACCGGCCGCGTCGGTACGCCGAAGCGCCGCGAAGTCGGCCACGGTCGCCTGGCCAAGCGCGCGCTGATCGCCGCGCTGCCGGAAGCTGACGAGTTCAGCTACGCTGTGCGCCTGGTGTCGGAAATCACCGAATCGAACGGTTCGTCGTCGATGGCTTCGGTCTGCGGCGGCTGCCTGGCGCTGATGGATGCGGGCGTACCGATGAAAGAGCACGTGGCTGGTATCGCCATGGGCCTGATCAAGGACGGCGGCAAGTTTGCCGTGCTGTCGGACATCCTGGGCGACGAAGATCACCTGGGCGACATGGACTTCAAGGTAGCCGGTACCCGCAACGGTATCACCGCGCTGCAGATGGACATCAAAATCCAGGGTATCACCAAGGAAATCATGCAAGTGGCACTGGCGCAAGCCAAGGAAGGCCGCGAGCACATCCTGGGCGAAATGCAAAAAGCCATGCCAACCGTGAAAACGGAACTGTCCGATTTCGCTCCGCGCCTGATCACCATCAAGATCAATCCGGAAAAAATCCGTGACGTGATCGGCAAGGGCGGCGCCGTGATTCGCGCGCTGACCGAAGAGACCGGCACCCAGATCGACATCAGCGACGAAGGCGTGGTCACCATCGCTTCCGTCGACGCTGCTGCCGGCCAGGAAGCCAAGCGCCGCATCGAAGAACTGACCGCGTCGGTCGAAGTAGGCAAAACCTACGACGGTACCGTGCTGAAACTGCTGGACTTCGGCGCCATCGTGCAAGTGATGCCAGGCAAAGACGGCCTGCTGCACATCTCGCAGATCGCCAACGAGCGTGTGAACGCCGTCGCCGACTACCTGAAAGAAGGCCAGCAAGTGCGCGTCAAGGTTCTGGAAACCGACGACCGCGGCCGCCTGAAGCTGTCGATGAAAGCTGCTGCTGAAGAAGCGGCTGCTGCTGCGCAGTAATCTGAGTTAGCTCAGCAAAAAGCCACCTGGTGTCACCCGGGTGGCTTTTTTTTCGTCCTGTTTTTCCTCGTTATCGCGTTCGCGCGACGGCGTGTTGCGCACGCCGCGCGGGCGGCAATGACGCAGGGAAGGATGGTGGTTCGAACCAGTTGCGCCGAATCAGCTGCCCAGCGCCAGGCGGCGGCTGGCCGCTGCCGGGGCGGCACTGCGTTTGGCAGCAGGACGCACCGCTGCCGCCGGCGCGAAACCTGCATTGTCCAGCTTGAACACGCTGACCAGCTGCGCCAGGTGCTTCGATTGGCCTTGCAGCGATTCGGCCGCTGCTGCCGCCTGTTCCACCAGCGCCGCATTCTGCTGCGTCACGCCGTCCATCTCGCCGATGGCCTGGTTGATCTGGTCGATGCCGGCTTCCTGTTCCAGGCTGGCGGTGGCGATCTGCTCCATGATGTCGCTCACGCTGCGCACGCTGTTGACGATCTCGGTCATGGTGTTGCCGGCCTGGTCCACCAGCATCGCGCCGGTCGAGATTTTTTCCACCGAGTCGCTGATCAGTTCCTTGATGTCCTTGGCGGCGCTGGCTGAGCGCTGCGCCAGGTTGCGCACTTCGGTTGCCACCACGGCGAAGCCACGGCCCTGTTCACCGGCGCGCGCCGCTTCCACGGCCGCGTTCAGCGCCAGGATATTGGTCTGGAAGGCGATGCCGTCGATCACGCCGATGATGTCCACCACGCGCTTGGACGAGGTGCTGATCGATTCCATCGTGGTCACCACCTCGGCCACCACGTCGCCGCCGCGCACGGCCACATCGGAAGCGCTGGCGGCCAGCTGGTTGGCCTGGCGCGCGTACTCGGTGTTCTGCTTGACGGTGGAGGTCAGCTCTTCCATCGACGACGCGGTTTCTTCGAGCGAGCTCGCTTGCTGCTCGGTGCGCGAGGACAGATCCATATTGCCGCTGGCGATTTCGTCGGAGGCCGTGGCCACCGCCTCGGTGGTGCCGCGCACTTCGCCCACGATGGCGGCCAGGCGGTCGCGCATGGCGGCGATGCTGAAGAGCAGGCTGCTGGTGTCGTTGGCGGCCAGGTCCACCCGCACGGTCAGGTCGCCGGCGGCAATGCGGTCGGTGATGCCGGCAGCGTAGGCCGGCTCGCCGCCGAGCTGCCTGAGTACCGAGCGCGCAATCAGCCAGCCGAGCAGCAGCGCCACGCCGATCGAGATCGCGGTCAGGATGGCGGTAATGGTAATGGCCTGCACGCTGCGGTCGTGCACGGCCTTGCCGATTTCGTCGATGGCGGCGCGCTGGCGGTCGGCCACGGCACCGATGCTGGCCAGGTAGGTTTCGCTGGCCGGCACGAACTTCTGGTTGATCAGTTGCTTGGTCAGCGCGACGTCGCCGGCATCGCGTGCTTGCATGACGCTTTTGCGCGCGGCCTGGTAGATGTCGCGGTCGGCCATGGCCTTGGCATACAGTTCCTTGGCGCGTGCATCAACCAGCCGCTCGACGATCAGTTTCTGCACTTCGCCGTTGCGCTTGATGGCGCGCGCCAGGCCGTCTTCGAAGTATTTCTGTTCCTCGGGGTCGGTCAGGCGGGCGGCCGCCTGTGCACGCTGCACATTGTTCTCGATGCTGCCTTTCCATTCGGTGACCAGGCGCTCGGTTTGCAACTGTTGCTCGATCAGGTTGTCGGTGTCGTTGGTGACCGTGTTGAGTGCGGTGGAACTGCCGATCGCCACGACCACCAACAGTGCCAGCGTGGAGCCGAAGCCCAGGGCCAGGCGCGCCCCCACTTTCATATTAGCCAGTTTCATAGACGTCCTCGATGTAAAGTTATCTCTAATGCAAAAAATATTGCGAATGAGAAATTGTAGCACCGATCAGGAAAAAATGTTCCTTGTGGAAACTGCTGACGCGCCCGCCAGCCTGTTGACAGGAAATGGGTGTAAAAAGATGTAAATAGACGGGGAAGTGGCGGAAAGCAGTAGGAGTCGAACCTACAGAGGAACGGCTGACGCCCCTCACCGGGTTTGAAGCCCGGCCCCATCACCGGATGAGATTGCCTTCCTTGGGAGTGCTAGGACCACGTTGTATCGGGTCGCACCATGTGAATATTTCCAACGCGCCGAGTATAGCCGACGCGGTTGAAGAACTCCAATATCTGAATGCCGCGTTTGCGTCCCAGGCCGGTGGCGTCGCGGAACGATGCCGCCTGCACCTGCGGCAGCGTGACCAGCAACTGCGCCAGCTCCGCCAGCGGCTGCGGGTGGTAAAACAGGTCGGGCACTATCTGGCTGATCTCGCCGCTGCGCGCCAGCTTGCGCAGCAGGCGCCGCACTTCGGCCTCGGGCATTGCGTGTTCGCGCACCAGGTCGCGCACCCACGGCGGATCGTAGCGGCCCGCCAGCAGCGATACCAGCAACGGCGCCACCAGCGCCTGTTCTTCCGCACCCAGCTCCACGCTGTGCTGCGGCAGGTGCAGGCTGCGCCCGCGTCGGGCGATGCGGCCAGCGGCCAGCAGGGTGTCCACCAGCCGGCTCCACAGGCGCTCTTCCATCTCCGGCGAGACGATGCGCTTGAGCCGCCATAACTCCGGCCCGGCGTCGTCCGGCGAACGTTCGTGGAACTGCGCCAGCGCGGCCAGGATGCGTTCTTCCAGCGCCTGCACGTCGGCGGCGCCGATCAGCAGCGCGTCGCCACCGGTCAGCGCCACGTTGACGGCGCCCGGCGGCGTGGCGATCAGCGCGGCCGGCAGTTGCGACAGCCGCACCAGCGCCGACACCCGCAAGCCCAAGGCGCTGCGCGCCAGCAGGGCGGCCGTGTCGCCATGGTCGATGAAATCCGCCAGCGCATCGAGCCAGTCCACCCGCGCGCCACTGCGGCGCTTGCGCGCGGGGCCGAACGGATCGAGCACCACGCCGCCGCCCACGGTGGCCGTGGCTTGCGCATTTCGGATCACGAAGCGGTCGCCCGGCACCGCGTGCACCGGCGCGTCGAGCACCAACTGCACGCGGCCCGTGTGGCCCGGCGCCAGCGCCTCGCCGTCGAGCAGCACCACGTTGGCCGTGTGGTGGGCGGCGCCCAGGTGCACGTGCAGCGGCGACCACGGTTTGAGCGTGACGCCGCAATCGGGCGTGAGCGTGAGTTCGACATCGATCCGCTGCGAGCATTCGGCCAATGCCGGCGCGACGATCCAGGTGCCGCGCGCAATGTCTTCCCTGGCCACGCCGCCCAGGTTGAGCGCCAGCCGCTGGCCGGCGCGCCCGGTTTCCGCCGCCTGGTTCTGCGCATGGATGCTGCGCACGCGCGCCTGCTGGCCGCCCGGCGCCAGCGTCACCGTGTCGCCCACGCGCACCGTGCCCGCCAGCGCGGTGCCAGTGACGATGGTGCCCTGGCCGGACAAGGTGAATACCCGGTCCACGCCGAGGCGGAACAGGCGCCGCTCGTCGCTGGCCGGCAGCGTGGCCGCCAGTTGCGCCAGGTAGGCACGCAGGGCTTGCACGCCGGCGTCGTCGGCCTCGGTGGCATTGGTGTGAAAAACAGGGGCGCCAGCGAAGTCGGTCGGCGCCAGCAGGGCAGCGATGTCGGCTTCGATGCGGGCGATCTGCGCGGCGTCGGCGCGGTCGATCTTGGTGAGCGCCACCGCGCCGCGTTTGACGCCAAGCAGGCGCAGGATGGCCAGGTGTTCCAGCGTTTGCGGCATGATGCCGTCGTCGGCAGCCACCACCAGCAGGGCGGCGTCGATGCCGGTGACGCCGGCGGCCATGGTGCGGATGAATTTTTCGTGGCCCGGTACGTCGATCACGCCCAGCGTATCGTGTTCCGTCAGTGCCGTGTAGGCGTAACCGAGTTCGATCGAGATGCCGCGCGCCTTTTCCTCCTTCAGGCGGTCGGTATCGACGCCGGTGAGCGCGCGCGTGAGGGTGGTCTTGCCATGGTCGATATGGCCTGCGGTACCGATGATCATGCGCCGGCCTGCTCCAGCAGCGCCAGCTGGGCGATGAATTTTTCCTGCTGTTCGTCGTTCAGGCAACGCAGGTCGAGCCACAGCGCATCGTGCGCCACGCGGCCGATCACCGGCAGCGGCAAGGCGCGCAGGCGCTGTTCCAGCCTACCCAGCGCATTGCTGGCTTTACCGTTTGGTCTGATCACCAAACCAAAACTCGGTAACTGGTCCACCGGCAGCGCGCCGCTGCCGATCTGGCTGGTCATGGCCTCGGCGGTCACTGCGTAGCTGGCGCCCAGCGCCGCCTGCAACGGCGCCACGATCGCTGCCGCCTGCGCGCGCATGGCGGCGGCGGGCCGGGTCAGCAGCTTGAGCGTGGTGAGGCGCTCGGGCAGCAGGTCGGGCGCGCGGTACAGGGCCAGCACCGGCTCCAGTGCGGCCAGCGTGAGCTTACCGACGCGTAGCGCGCGCTTGAGCGGGTTCTTCTTGATCTGCGCGATCAAATCCTTGCGGCCGACGATGATGCCGCATTGCGGGCCGCCCAGCAGCTTGTCGCCGCTGAAGGTCACCAGGTCGGCGCCGGCGGCAATCGTTTCACGCACCGTGGTTTCGTGCGGCAGGCCATACTGCTCCAGGTCCACCAGCGTGCCGCTGCCCAGATCGACGGCAACGTCGATCTGATGCGATTTGGCCAGCGGCGCCAGTTCCGGCAGCTCCACGCTTTTCGTAAAACCGGTAATTTCGTAATTACTGCAATGGACCTTCATCATCAGCGCCGTCTGTGGACCGGCCGCTTCCGCGTAGTCCTTCAAATGGGTGCGGTTGGTGCTGCCCACTTCGCGCAGTACGGCGCCGGCGCGCGTCATCACGTCCGGGATGCGGAAGGCGCCGCCGATCTCCACCAGTTCGCCGCGCGAGACGATCACTTCGCGGCCCAGCGCCAGGGTGTTCAACATCAGCAGCACGGCGGCGGCGTTGTTGTTGACGATGGTGGCCGCTTCCGCCCCTGTCAGTTCCAGCAGCAGCTCTTCCACCAGGTTGTCGCGGTCGCCGCGCTTGCCGGTGTCGATGTTCCATTCCAGGTTCATCGGCCAGCGCAGCGCTTCGGCCACCGCCTGCACCGCGCTGTCGGGCAGCAGCGCGCGGCCCAGGTTCGTGTGCAGCACGGTGCCGGTGAGGTTGAAGACAGCGCGCAGGTTGGAACGGTTGCTGCGTTGCAGGCGTTCGGCCAGCATGGCCAGCAGGGCAGGGATGTCGGTGGCTGCACCGGTACTGGCGGCCGTGCTTGCGCCGGTATCGATGCCGGCAGCGCCGTCATCCTGGCGTGCGGCCAGCAGCCGGGCGCGCAGGTCGGCCAGCAGTGCGCGCGCCGTGTCCGTGGTCTGGGTGCGGCCATATTGCTCGATCAGCGGCTGGCAGCCGGCATCGGACAGGATCAGGTGCACGGCCGGCAAGCGGATTTTCGGCGCGCTGGACGTCACCGGCGCCGCAGTTGCGGTAGTGGCAGTCGTGCTGCTGGCCGGCGCGGTCATGCTGCGTTAAACCACAGCAGCGGATTGCCGCTGGCGCGCGCGTAACCGGCTTCGCTTACCAGCACGTCCAGCGTGAGGCTGGCCAGGTCGTCGGCCAAAGGCTCCACGTTGAAGTCGTGCTCCTGGTTGAAGATCTTGCGATAGGTTTTGCAGTCTTCGCAGGTCTCGGCGCGGGCGACCTTGCTCGGGTCGTTGGCCTTGTTCGCCTTGGCGTCCGTGGCGTCTTCCACCGGCAGCTTGTCGTCGTTGGTTTCCAGGCTCTGGTATGCGATCTTGCCGGTGTGCTCGCAGCACGAGCACTTTACGCGCACCATGTGCCATTCGCTGGCGCAGCAGCTGCACTGCAGGTAGCGGTAGCCCTGCGACTGCCCGCCGATGCGGATCACGCTCGCCACCGGGTGCGAGCCGCATACGGGGCACAGGGTATTGGTGACCAAGGGCTGCACGCGCGGCGAATCGAGTTGGCCGGCGCGCCTGGTCCACATCACTTGCAGCGCGGCGGCCACGAACGGTGCATGCAGCGGGTGCACGCCTTCGGTCAGTTCGGCCAGGACGGCGTCGGCGCAACCTTCCAGTTGGGCGACGTCGAGCACGCGCAGTTCGGCCAGCACGGCGTCGATCTGCGGCTGGTCCTTGACCGATGCCGCCAGGTGGTCGAGCAGGGCCGCGAACACCGTGCGCCACTCGGGGGGGCGCACGCCGTTGACGGGCAGCGGCGGCATGTTGTGATCGATGGAAAGCTTGATGTCGGCCGCCGGTGGCAGGCTGAAAGTCTCGGGGGGCAGCGCGGCGGCAACCGCGCCTTGCGCGTCCACCACGGCCGCCATCAGTTGCAGATAACCCTGCATGGCTTCGCCGACCGGAATGCCCTTGATATCGTTGTTGGCCAGCTGGCGCAGGCGCGCGGCGCGCGCGGCAAACAGGCTGCGTGCTTCAGGCAGCAGCAGGCGCGGAATGGCGGTGTGATCGAGCGCTTCGATCTGGCCTGGTTCGAGCAAGCGTTGTACCACTAGATTCTCCAGTAGCCGGCGGCAAAAGGGGCGGCCGGGCAAAAATGTATTTTAATCCGAAATTGGAACGGGGGAGCCGGTTGGCTCGGGCGGGAGAGTCCGGGCGCGCGTGGCGCCCGGACGTGCTGCGGGTGTTACGTCATGCGACCATCAGTCGCGCTGCTTCTTGATCACCGACTCGAACCAGCGCGGATGGTGCTTGCGCGCCCAGCCATAGGTGACCGTGCCGCGCACCATGGCGCCGATCGAACCCTTGACCCAGAACGCCGCATAGATATGCACGATGATCGAGCAAATCAGCACAAACGCGCTGAACGCGTGCAGCAGCGCCGCAAAGCGCACCACGTCGATCGGGAAGTAGAACGCGAAGTATGCGCGCCAGATCACGATGCCCGACAACAGCAAGCCCACCATGCTGGCGATCAGCACGAAGAACAGGATCTTCTGGCCGGCGTTGTACATGCCGATTTTCGGCAGGCGGTCTTCGCGGTTGGTGAGCACATCGCCGATCTGCTTCATCCACTGCTTGTCCGCCTGGTCGATCTTGTTGTGGTGCCAGAAGCGCATCACCAGCACCGAGAACGACACGAACATCACCACACCGAGAAACGGGTGCAGGATGCGCGTCCACTGGCCGCCGCCGAGGAACACGGCCATCCACGACGTGGCCGGATGGAACATGGCCAGGCCGGAGACGGCCAGCAGCACGAAGCAGATCGCCGTGATCCAGTGATTGCTGCGGTCATTGGCGGTGTAACGCTGGATCAAGGGATTGCCGTCCTTGTCCTTCAGCGGATCATGTGCGCTCATTGTGGTCCTCCCGGATGCGTTGTGCTTCGTGCAGCGCCTCGGCTTCTTCTTCCTTGCTCACTTCGTTCGGACCGATGCGCGAATAGTGGAAGAAGCCCGCCAGCGCGGTGGCCGCGATACCGGCCAGCGCCAGCGGCTTGGTCAGACCCTTCCACAGGCCCACCATCGGGCTGATGGACGGATTCTGCTTGAGGCCATGGTACAGCGGCGCCTTGTCGGCATGGTGCAGCACATACATCACGTGCGTGCCGCCAACGCCGGCCGGATCGTACAGGCCCGCCTGCGCAAAGCCACGCGACTTGAGGTCTTCGATCCGCTCCTCGGCATGGTGCTTCATGTCTTCCTTGGTGCCGAAGACGATCGCGCCGGTAGGGCAGGTCTTGACGCAAGCCGGTTCCTGGCCGACGGCCACGCGGTCCGAGCACAGCGTGCACTTGTAGGCGCGGCTGTCGGCCTTGGAAATGCGCGGCACGTCGAACGGGCAGCCGGCAACGCAGTAGCCACAGCCGATGCAGTTCTCCTGGTGGAAATCCACGATGCCGTTGGTGTACTGGACGATGGCGCCCGGCGCCGGGCAGGCTTTCAGACAGCCAGGATCTTCGCAGTGCATGCAGCCGTCCTTGCGGATCAGCCATTCGAGTTTGCCGTCGGTGTTCTCGTATTCCGAGAATCGCATGACGGTCCACGATTGCGGCGTCAGGTCGGTTGGATTGTCGTACACGCCGGTGGTTTCACCCACTTCGTCGCGCAGGTCGTTCCATTCCATGCAGGCCGTCTGGCAGGCCTTGCAGCCGATGCACTTGGAGACGTCGATCAGTTTGGCGACAGTGCCGGTGACCGGGGTGCGGGCCACCGGCGGCTGCACCGTGGTGGCCGACAGGCGTTTGATATCTAGCGATTGTAATGACATGTTTTAATCTCCCTCGGGCCGTCAGGCTTTTTCCACTTTCACCAGGAACGACTTGAATTCCGGTGTCTGTGAATTGGCGTCGCCTACCGTCGGCGTCAGTGTGTTGATCAGGTAGCCCGGTTTGGTGAGCCCCTTGAACCCGAAGTGGATCGGCAGTCCGACCTGGTGGGTCTTTTTGCCATCGATAATCAATGCCTTGATACGCTTGGTCACCACCGCTTTCGCCACGATGTAGCCACGCTTGGACGACACCCGTACCCGGTCGCCGTGCACTACGCCGATTTCCTTGCCCAGCTCTTCGCCGATTTCGACGAACTGCTCCGGCTGGATAATCGCGTTCAACCGCGCGTGCTTGGTCCAGTAGTGGAAGTGTTCCGTAAGGCGGTAACTGGTGGCCACGTGCGGATACTCTTCCTTCCTGCCCAGCTTTTTGCGGTCGTTGGCGAACATGCGCGCGGCCGGATTGTTGAACGCACGCGGATTATTCGGGTGCATCGGGTTGTGCCCGATCGGCGACTCGAACGGCTCGTAGTGCTCGGGGAACGGCCCTTCGGCCATGGCGTCGCGCGCGAAGAAGCGCGCCACACCCTCGGCCAGCATGATGAACGGACCCATGCCGTTTTCCGGCGGTTCGTCCGCCTTGAAGTCCGGCACGTCGGCGCCGGACCAGGTGGTGCCGTTCCAGGCCACCAGCTTGCGGGTCGGGTCGAACGGCTTGCCCTTGGTATCGCACGAAGCGCGGTTGTACAGGATGCGGCGGTTGGCCGGCCAGGCCCACGCCCAGTTCAGCGTATTGCCGATGCCCGACGGGTCGCTGTTGTCGCGGCGGCCCATCTGGTTGCCCTGTGCGGTCCACGAGCCGGCAAAGATCCAGCAACCGGACGCCGTACTGCCGTCATCGCGCAGCTGCGCGAAGCCGGCCAGCTGCTCGTTCTTCTTGAGCAGCAGCTTGGTCGGGTCTTTGGCATCGTAGATGTCCTTCAATGCCTTGCCATTGAATTCCATGGCGATTTCTTCGGGCTGAGGGCTCATCGGCTGGGCGTAGTTCCAGGTCAGATTGACGATCGGATCGGGGAACTTGCCGCCGTCTTTCTGGTACGCCTTGCGAATGCGCTGGAACAGGCCCGACATGATTTCCAGGTCGCTCCTGGCCTGGCCCGGTGGCTCGGCGCCTTGCCAGTGCCATTGCAGCACGCGCGAGGAGCTCACCAGCGAACCGCGTTCTTCGGCAAAGCACGACGTGGGCAGGCTGAATACCTCGGTCTGGATCTTGGTCGGATCGACCTTGTGGAAGTCGCCGTGCGGTTTCCAGAACTCGGACGTTTCTGTCTGCAGCGGATCCATGATGACCAGCCATTTGAGCTTGGACAGGCCGTCGGTGATCTTCTGCTTGTCCGGCGCCGAGGCCAGGATGTTGAAGCCCTGGCAGATGTAGCCGGTCATTTTGCCCTGGTTCATCAGCTCGAACGCCTGCATCATGTCGTACGGCTTGTCGAGCTTGGGCAGGTAGTCGAACGCGTAGTTGTTCTCCTCGGTGGCGGCATCGCCCCACCAGGTCTTCATGAACGAGACCAGGAATTTTTTCGCGTTGCTGTAGTAGCTGAGCTGATTGGGACGCAGCGGTTGCAGCGCGCGCTTGGCCACGTACGCGTTCCAGTCCTGTTCCGCCTCGCCGGGCAGGGTCAGGTAACCGGGCAGCATATTGGTGAGCAGCCCCAGGTCGGTCAGCCCCTGGATGTTGGAGTGGCCGCGCAGCGCGTTCATGCCGCCGCCGGAGATGCCCATGTTACCGAGCAGCAGTTGCACCATGGCGCCCGTGCGCAGGGTTTCCGCGCCGGTCGAGTGCTGGGTCCAGCCCAGGGCGTACAGGATGGTCGCGGCCTTGCCTGGCACTGCCGTCGATGCCAGCAGTTCTGCCACCTTGTGGAATTTTTCCGGCGGCACGCCGCAGGCTTTTTCCACCATCTCGGGCGTGTAGCGCGAATAGTGCTTCTTCATCAGCTGGTACACGCAGCGCGGGTGTTCGAGCGTAGGGTCGATCTTGGCATAGCCGTCGTCGCCCATCTCGTAGTTCCAGCTGCTCTTGTCGGTGTACTTGCCCGCTGCCTCGTCATACCCCGAATACAGGCCGTCGTTGAAGGCGAAGTCCTCGCGGACGATGAACGGCATGTCCGTGTAGTTACGGACGTATTCGTGCTGGATTTTGTCGTTGGTGAGCAGGTAGTTGATGATACCGCCCAGGAAAACGATGTCCGCACCGGTACGGGTAGGGACGTAATAGTCCGCCACCGAAGCGGTTCGGGTAAAGCGCGGATCGACCACGACCAGCTTGGCGCCGCGATGCGCCTTGGCTTCCGTGACCCATTTAAACCCGCAAGGGTGTGCTTCTGCTGCGTTGCCGCCCATGACCAGGATGACATCTGCGTTCTTGATGTCTACCCAGTGATTCGTCATCGCACCACGTCCAAATGTCGAGGCAAGACCTGCCACCGTCGGACCGTGTCATACACGTGCTTGATTGTCGAATACCAGCATGCCGAGACTGCGCATGGTTTTATGGGTTAAATAACCGACTTCGTTCGATGCCGCCGACGCGCACAGCATGCCGGTGGTGGTCCAGCGGTTGACGGTTTTGCCGTCGGCCGATTTTTCGATGAAGTTGGCATCGCGGTCGGCTTTCATCAGCTTCGCAATGCGGTTCAGCGCGTCGTCCCACGACATCGGCGACCATTCGGTCGCACCCGGGGCGCGGTACTGCGGCGCCATCAGGCGATTCGGCGAGTGGATGAAGTCGATCAGGCTGGCGCCTTTCGGGCACAGCGTGCCGCGATTGACCGGGTGGTCGGCATCGCCTTCGATGTGGATGATGGAAGCGGTGGCGTTTTTGGCGCCGTCGCCCAGCCCATACATCAAAATCCCGCAGCCTACGGAGCAGTAGGGGCAGGTGTTGCGGGTTTCGGTACTGCGCGCCAGCTTGTATTGCCGGACTTCGGCCATGGCCGTTGCCGGCGCAAAGCCGAGGAGCGCGATGCTCGAACCCGCGATGGTGGCGCCAGTTACCCGAAGGAACTGTCGCCTGGACATCTGGTTCATAGGAAGCCTCTTGGTTATGGAAAAGGACAACCTAAGTTTACCACCCGCAAATCATTTATGTCCGCAATGACGCATATCAATCGCACGCATTACAGACATTTAATTTTTGGGTTCTTGATGAAAACGATAATTTTTCTCGGTAAAAAGGGAGAGTTGCCAGATTTTATCAAGAATGAGAATCGTTTGCCTTTAGCATTGGTTGTAACTAAAAATCAATCTTCCCGCGTTGCCAACGCCTCGATCGCGGCCAGCGTGGGCGGCGACGCGCCCTCGGTCATGCAGGCTGCCGCGCCCGCGCACACGGCAAAGCGCAGGTGGCGGTCGGGCGCGCGGTCCGGGTAGTGCAGCAGGCTGTAGGCGAGGGCGGCGATGCTGGCGTCGCCGGCGCCCACGGTGTCGGCCACGGTGATCTGCGGCGTGTCTTGTGTCCACGACTGCTCGCCGCAGTGCAGCGACGCGCCGTGTTCGCCCTTGGTGTACAAATACGTCGCTTGCGGATTCCAGCTGCGCAGGGTGGTAAATGCCGCGTCGATGTCATCGGTTCGGAACAGGCCCGCCAGATCTTCCTCCGACACCTTGACCACGTCGGCCAGTTCGGTCATGCGGCGCAGCGTGGCGTCGTAGCGCTCATCCATCAGCAGGCGGTAATTGGGGTCAAAGCTGATGCGTACGCCGTCGGCCTTCAGTTGTTCGGCCAGCGCCACCAGCTTGCCGGCCAGCGGCTGGCGCGCCAGGCTGATGCCACCGAAATGCACCCACCTGCAGTGCGCGCGCCAGTCCTGCGGCAGCGCGCTGGCGTCGAAATGCAGGTCGGCGCTGTCGTCGCCCACGAAAAAATACGCGGGCGGATCGGTGCGGTGGACGATGGCCAGCAGCGGCGATTTGGCATGGCGCTGCAAGAAGCGCAGGTCGAGTTTGGCGGCCGCGCTGGCCTGCCACAGGGCGTCGCCGAAGACGTCGTCGCTGATCGCGCCCGCAAACGCGGTCGGCACGTCCAGTGCGGCCATGGTGCGCGCCACGTTCCAGGTGGAGCCGCCTACCTTGCTGTGCCAATGCTGTTGGGCCGCGTCCTGCACGATCATGTCGGTCAGCGCTTCGCCGGCGGCGACGAAAATGGGAAAATCGGACATCTCTTTTAATCCTTAATCACGTTCAGTACTTCGTAGCAGGCGCCCATGGTGTGGTAATCGACCTTGCCAGCCGGGCTTTTCTCGTCGGTGAGCTTGCCGTTGTCGGCGCCCAGGATGCGGTACCACGCGCCGTATTGGTGATCGACGAAATGGGTCCAGCTATAGTCCCAGATTTTGTCGTACCAGGTCCAGTAGCGGGCGTCTCCGGTGCGCGCTGCCAGCAGGGCTGCGGTGGCGATGCTTTCGGCCTGCACCCAGAAATATTTGAGGTCGTCGCAAATGCTGCCGTCCGGCGCGAAGCCGTAATAAATGCCGCCGTGCTGCGCATCCCACGCCTTGTCCACCGCCGCGTCGAACAGCACGATCGCGCGCGGCAGCAGCCAGTCTTGGCCATGCGCCAGATGGGCGCCGTGGCGTTCGAGCAGCAGCAGCAGCTTGGCCCACTCGGCCAGGTGGCCGGGCTGGTAGCCCCAGGGGCGGAAGATATTGCTCTTGTCGTCGCGGTTGTAGTCCCAGTCCACCGACCAGTCGGCGTGGTAGTGCTCCCAGATCAGGTTGTCGGCCAGCGCGGCCTGGCGCAGCGTGATGTTGCGCGCCAGCGTTTCGGCGCGCAGCAAGTAGGCGCGCTCGCCGGTCGCCTCGAACGCGGCGATCAGCGCTTCGCACGCGTGCATATTGGCGTTCTGGCCGCGGTAGCCATCGAGATGGGCCCAGTCGGGCGAGGCTTCGTCGGCGTACAGGCCGTGCTGCGCATCCAAGAAACGGTGCTCCATCAAATCGAACGTTTCGGCGATCCATTCGCCCGCCTGGGTTTCGCCGGCCATCAGCGCGTGGCTGTACGCCAGCAGCACGAAGGCCAGGCCGTAGCAGTGGTTGGTGCCGTCGGTAACGTGCGCGACGCCGTCTTTCCAGTCCAGCGTCCAGGCGTAGCCGCCGGTGTGCACGTTGCGGTGGGCGTCGCGCAAAAAGGCCAGGGCGTGGCGCAGGCGCTGCTGGTCGGCGGCGTCGCCGAACTGGCGCCACGCCATGGCGTAATTGAAGACGAAGCGGGTGCTGCTCACCAGGTGGCGTGTGCGCTCGTCATAGATGCTGCCGTCGTCCTTGTAGAAGTGATACAAGCCGCCGCTGGGGTCCACGCAGCGCCCATCGTAAAAACGCTTGGTGTGGCGGATGTGGTCGAGCAGCGTGGCGCGGGAGTGGAAGTTCGGTGCCGTCATGGGGTCCGTGAAAAGGTTGGTGGACGATCGGTGGAGGAAGATTGCGGCGCGCGCCAGCCGTCGAACACGGTGCTGGCGCGCACGATCAGCTCCACCGGTGCGATGTGCTGCACGGGCGGATGCTGGGGATGTCCCGGCTGGGCCGGATTTTGCGTCAGGTGCTGGTTATTGAGCAGCAGCTCCACGCCCATCGCGCCGAGCGCCTTTTTGTCGATGCGCAGGGTGGTGAGCGGGCGGTGGCCCAGCACGGCCGTGGAGATGTCGTCGAAGCCCACGATGGCGACATCGTGCGGCACCTTGAGTCCCTTGGCCAGGCAGCAGCGCATCGCTACCAGCGCGGCGCTGTCGTTGTAGCAGAACACGGCGTCGGGCGGGTGGGGCAGCGACAGCAGCTGCTCCATCGCCTCCCAGGCGCCCGTTTCCAGGTCCACGCCATCGGGCAGGTTGGCTTCCAGGCGCGGGTCGGCCAGGATGCCTTCCTCGAACAGGGCCTGGCGATAGCCGCGCGCGCGTTCGCGGATGCTGTAGTGCGCCAGCGGGCCGGAAATAAAACCCACGCGGGTGCGGCCGGTGTCGATCAGGTGCTTGGTGGCCAGGTAGCCGCCCATCATATTGTCCGGGTTGACCGAGTTGTAGCCGCGCAGCTGCATGTCGATCAGCACCAGCTGCTTGCCGGTGGAGCGCAGCGCGGCCAGCGTTTCGGGCTCGAAAAAGCCGGCGCACACGATGCCGTCCGGCGCGTGCATGCGGATCTGGTCGATCAGGCCGTCGGCCGGGCCCACCGCCATGAACGACAGCACGATTCCCTGCTTGCGGCATGCTTCTTCGGCGCCGTGCAGCACCGGGGAGTAGAACGGGCTGCTGGCGGCGGTATTGTGCTGGCGGTGCAGCAGGAAAGTGAGGCGGCGCAGGCGCTTGGGGCGCAGCTTGCAGAAGTCGTAGCCGAGCGAGCGCGCCGCTTCCAGCACCATCTGGCGCGTGACTTCGGTCAGTCCCGGTTCGTTCTTGAGGGCGCGCGAGACCGTGCCTGCGGACACGCCCGCAACTTGCGCGATGTCGCGGATCGTTACGCCCGGCGTCGCTGTTGCGGTGTTAGCGGTAGTGGCCATCTGGTCTCCGTTGTCTCGGTGAAGCGGCTCGCGACTGCGTCGTCGGCCGGTTCTGTGTGAAGGAAGTCTTGCATGAGCGTCTATCCATGGTCAAACGACCAACAGGATTCAGTGAAAAGTTTAGCGTTCTTTACTAAACATCGAGTTTGCCACTGCTGCGGGTGTTGCAGCGCGCCATTTGAGTGTGTGCGTGCGTGTTTAGTGAAGATGGCTAAACTGCGCCCCGATTTTGGCCTTGGTTTGACCGGTGGAGTGCGTCCATGCAGAATATTTTCATAATATAAAACCCATCCATACGGGAGACACGTTTATGGAACAAGTTGCATCCGCCCGGTCCGCTGCCGGACCGCGCCACCTTCACGCCCGGCCCGTTGCCATCGCCTTGGCGCTGGCGTTCGGGATAGCTGCTGCGGTCCCGGCCAGCGCCGCCGGCCAGGCGTTAGCCGGGCAAGCCGGGCAAGCTGCCCTAGCCGAACAGGCCGAACAAGCGAAACAGGCCGAACGAGCCAAACAAGCAGCACCTGCTGCCAGGCCGTGGCTCGATGCGGCGCTGCCGGCCGACCGCCGCGCCGCACTGGCGCTGGCCGCCATGACGCAGGAAGAAAAGCTGTCGTGGGTACTGGGTCACTTCGGCTCCGACTTTGCCAACAAGACCAAGCGCCATCCGGCCGCGCTGCCTTATTCGGCCGGCTACATCGCCGGCGTACCACGCCTGGGATTGCCCGCGCTGTTCGAAACCGACGCCGGCCTCGGGGTGGCCACGCAAGCCGGACCCACCCCGCGCGGCCGCACCTCGCTGCCCTCGGGCCTGGCCACCACGGCTACATGGAACCCGGCCCTGGCCTACCAGGGCGGCGCCATGATCGGCAGCGAGGCGCGCGCGTCGGGCTTCAACGTGATGCTGGCCGGCGGCGTCAACCTGCAGCGCGAACCGCGCAATGGCCGCAACTTCGAATACGCCGGCGAAGACCCGCTGCTGGCAGGCAGCATGGTCGCGGCGCAGATCAAGGGCATCCAGTCGAACCACCTGATCGCAACCATGAAGCACTTCGCCGTCAATGCCCAGGAAACCGGCCGCTTCGTGCTCGATGCCCGCATCGACGATACCAGCAACCGCATGTCCGACCTGCTGGCGTTCCAGTTCGTGCTCGAACAGGCCAACCCCGGCTCGGTGATGTGCTCGTACAACCGCCTGAATGGCGTGTACGCGTGCGAGAACGACTACCTGCTCAACGGTGTGCTGAAAAAAGACTGGGGCTTCAAGGGGTACGTGATGTCGGACTGGGGCGCAGTGCACAGCACGGTGGAAGCGGCCAAGGCCGGCCTCGATCAGCAGTCGGGCTGGGAGTTCGACAAGTCGCAGTACTTCGGCGGCGCGCTCGAGGAGGCGGTGGCCAACGGCCATGTGCCGCAGGCGCGCCTGGACGACATGGTCTATCGCATCCTGTGGGCCATGTTCGACAAGGGCGTGGTCGAGAACCCGGTGGCCGAAGGCGGCGCGATCGACTTCGCGGCCAACCGCCTGGTCAGCCAGGCCGACGCCGAGGAAGGCATGGTCCTGCTCAAGAACGCCAATAGCACGCTGCCGCTCAAATCCGGCGCGCGCAAGATCGTCGTCATCGGCGCCCACGCGGACGTGGGCGTGCTGGCCGGCGGCGGCTCGTCGCTGGTGTACCCGGTGGAGGGCAACCCGGTGCCCGGCATCGAACCTTTGACCTGGCCCGGCCCGGTGGTGTACCACCCGTCGTCGCCGCTGAAGGCGATCCAGGCGCGCGCGCCCGGTGCGCAGGTGATTTACCACGACGGCCTCGATCCGGTCGCCGCCGCCAAAGCTGCCGAAGGCGCCGACGCGGTGATCGTGTTTGCCCAGCAGTGGGTGGGCGAGGCGCTCGATGCGGTGTCGCTGGCGCTGCCCGACAACCAGGATGCGCTGGTGGCGGCGGTGGCAAAAGCCAATCCGAAAACCGTGGTGGTACTTGAAACCTCGGGCCCGGTGCTGATGCCGTGGCTGGACCAGAGCGCGGCCGTGCTGCAGGCGTGGTACGCCGGCTCGGGCGGTGGCGAGGCGATCGCCCGCATCCTGTTCGGCGAAGTCAATCCGTCGGGGCACTTGCCGGCGACATTCCCGGCGTCTGCCAGCCAGTTGCCGCGTCCCGTGCTCGATGGCGATCCGAAGAACGAAAAAGTGCGCTTCGCGGTCGATTACCATGAAGGCGCGGCAGTCGGCTACAAGTGGTTCGACCTGAAAGGCCACAAGCCGCTGTTCCCGTTCGGCCATGGCCTGTCGTACACCACGTTCGCGTATTCCGACCTGAAGTCGGGCCAGCAGGACGGCAAGCTGCAACTGCGCTTCAAGGTCACCAATACCGGCGCAGTGGCGGGCAAGGATGTGCCGCAGGTATACGTGGCGCCGCTGGGCATGAAGTGGGAAGCACCCAAGCGCCTGGCCGCTTTCGAGAAAGTGGACCTGGCGCCGGGCGCGAGCCGGGAAGTCACCGTGACCATCGATCCGCGCCTGCTGGCGCTGTACGACAGCCGCTCGAAGACCTGGCGCATCGCCGCCGGCAGCTACAAGGTGCTGCTGGCGCACGATGCCGCCGATGCCGGCGCCCGAACCATTACCGTCAAACTGCCGAAGCAAGTCCTCAACGTCAACGGCAAGCCCCTGAAGTAGCAGCAACCATAACCATAAAGGACGAGACATGAAACAACTGTTCAAATTCTGCGCCGCCGCCATGATGGTGGGCGCGGTCGGCATCGTGGCCGCCGCCGATGGCGCGCCGGTGACCAACGCCGCCAAGTCGGAGTTCATCACGGCCAAGAAAACGCACTTCAGTCGCAAGGGCCAGGCGTATTACATCGTGGGCGCCAACTTCTGGTACGGCGGCTACCTCGGTGCGCCGAGCGGCGTGGGCGAGCGTGCCCGCCTGCTCAAGGAGCTCGATACCATGAAGGCGACCGGCATCAACAACCTGCGCGTGCTGGCCGTCTCCGAGAAGACCGACATGAAAAGCGCGGTCAGCCCCGCCACCACGGCCAAGCCGGGCGAGTACGACGAGAACCTGCTGGTGGGCCTGGACTTCCTGATGGCCGAAGCGGCCAAGCGCGACATGACCGTGGTGCTTTACCTGAACAACTTCTGGCAGTGGTCGGGCGGCATGACCCAGTACCTGAACTGGTTCGAAGGCACGCCGGCGCTGGACCCGAACGTGACCAAGGACTATGACGATTACATGAAGAAGAATGCGCGCTTCTATGTGAACGCTGCCGCGCAAAAAGAGTACCGCCAGGTGATCGCGAAAATCGTCAAGCGCGTCAACACCATCACCGGCAAGCCGTACTCGGAAGATCCGATTCTGATGTCGTGGCAGCTGGCCAACGAGCCGCGCCCCGGCAACGGCAAGGCGACGAAGGAAGAGAAGGCCGCTTACGTCAAGTGGATCGACGAGACGGCCGGCTACATCCACAGCCTCGATCGCAACCACATGGTGAGCACCGGCAGCGAAGGCCTGGCCGGTTCCGCCCACGATGCGCAGCTGTTTCTCGACGCCCACCGCAGCAAGCATGTCGATTACCTGACGTACCACCTGTGGCCGAAGAACTGGGAATGGTTCGACTCGCGCAATCCCGAAGGCACCTGGGACAATGCGATCACCAAGAGCCGCGACTACCTGAATTCGCACATCGAGCTGGCCAAAAAACTCGGCAAGCCGATCGTGCTTGAAGAATTCGGCCTCGATCGCGATGGCCCGTCGTTCAGCATCAAGGCCACGACCAAGATCCGCGATCGCTTCTACAAGGAAGTGTTCGACGTGGTCTATACCCGCGCCGCCAAGGGCGACCCAATCGCCGGCTTCAACTTCTGGGCGTGGGGCGGCGCCGGCCGCGCGGCCAATGCCGATTACTGGTGGAAGCCGGGCAACGACTTCATGGGCGACCCGCCGCAGGAAGAGCAGGGCCTGTACTCGGTGTTCGACACCGATACCAGCTCGCTCAAGCTGATCAAGGAGTATGGCGACAAGCTCAAGTCGCTCAAAGCACCTGCACGGTAAGGAGCCGCGCATGAAAAAGTCGATGCCCGTGTGGCTCGCTGCCTGTGCGCTGGCCGGGTTGTTCAGTACCTCCGCCAGCGCCCAGAAGTTCGACGGCCTGGCGGCCACACCGCAAATGGGCTGGAACAGCTGGAACACTTTTGCCTGCGATATCAACGAGCAGCTGATCCGCGATACCGCCGACGCCATGGTGAAAAACGGCTTGAAGGACGCCGGCTACACATACGTCAACATCGACGACTGCTGGCACGGCAAGCGTGACGACAAGGGCGTGATTCACCCCGACTCCGCGCGCTTCCCGTCCGGCATGAAGGCGCTGGCCGACTATGTGCATGGCCGTGGCCTGAAGCTCGGCATCTACTCCGACGCCGGCGCCACCACCTGCGGCGGCAAGCCGGGCAGCCGTGGCCACGAGTACCAGGACGCGATTACCTACGCCGAATGGGGCATCGATTACATCAAGTACGACTGGTGCGACACCAAGGGCCTGAACTCCGCCGGTGCCTACACCACCATGCGCGACGCGATCCGCAGCGCCGGCCGCCCCATGTTGTTCAGCATCTGCGAGTGGGGCGACACGAGGCCGTGGGAGTGGGCGAAAGACGTGGGCCACTCGTGGCGCACCACGGGCGACATCTATCCGTGCTGGGACTGCGAATTCAGCCAGGGTTCGTTCTCGGCCTGGGGCGTGCTGCGCATCCTCGACAAGCAGGCCGGCTTGCGCCAGCACGCCGGTCCCGGTCACTGGAACGATATGGACATGCTGGTCGTGGGCAAGGGCCTGAGCGAGGACGAGGACAAGTCGCATTTCTCGGCGTGGGCCATGCTCGCGTCGCCGCTCATCCTCGGCAACGACGTGCGGACGATGCCGGCGTCCACCCACCGCATTCTCACCAATGCCGGGGCGATCGCCATCAACCAGGACAAGCTCGGTGTATCGGCGTGGCGCTTCCTGCAGGCCGGCGATATCGAGTACTGGGCCAAGCCGCTGTCCGGTGACGAGTGGGCGCTGATGGTGATGAATCGCGGCGCGCAGGCTGTGCCGGTGAGCTTCGACTGGGGCGCGTATCACATCAACGATGACCTCAGCAAGCGCACGGCGTACTTCAAGACGAAGCCTTATGCGTGGACCGACGTCTGGACCGGCAAGACCGGCGACACCACGCGCAGGCTCGAAGCCAAGGTGCCGGCGCACGGCACGCTACTGCTGCGCCTGAAGTTGAAAACTTAAGCTACACTGAAATCCCGTTCAATCTGAGGTCAAAAATATGAAGAATAGCCTTATTGTTTCGCTCATCACCAGTGCCGTGCTGGCGCTGTCCGGCGCTGCCGCGCAGGCGGCCGACGCCAAGCCGGCCGTCATCGACGGCAAGGCGTGCAGCATCACCCCGGCGCCGCGCACCGTCGAATACCCGTGGATGTCGATCGCCCGCTGGCAGGCCATGTTCCAGGAAGATATCGAGGTCGCGGAGACCGGCAAGGTGGACCTGCTGTTCGTGGGCGATTCCATCACCGAGGGCTGGAACAAGAAAATATGGGATAAATCGTTTGGCAAGTGGAAGACGGCCAACTTCGGCATCGGCGGCGACCACACCGGCAACGTGCTCTGGCGGCTCGACAACGGCCAGGCCGGCAAGCTATCGCCCAAGCTGGTGGTGCTCACCATCGGCGTCAATAACTTCTTCCACTGCCAGGCCAATCCGGCACAGGTATTCGACGGCGTCAAGGCAGTCGTGACCAAGCTGCGCACGCTGTATCCGAACGCGCGCATCCTGCTCAATGCCGTGCTGCCGTACGAGCAATCGGCGGCCAGCCCCAAGCGCGCGCAGATCATCGAACTCAATCGCCTGATCGCCACGCTCGATGACGGCAAATCCATCGTCTTCAAGGACTATGGCAAGAAGTTCCTGCAAGCGAACGGCGACATGTCGCCCACCATCATGGCCGATTACCTGCACCCCACGCCCAAGGGCTACCAGGTGTGGTCCGACGCCATGCTGCCCGATATTAAAAAGCTGATGAAATAACATGGCATCGATCCCCCGCCTGGCTGCGCTGGCAGTCCCCGCCACCGCAGTCGCGTTGGCGTTCGCCTGTGCCGCTGTGGTCACCGCTGCGGTGCTAACAGCGGCGCCAGCCAGCGCCGCCACGACAGCCACGGCAGGGACCAGCATCACGGCCGCCGATCCGCGCGTGGCCCGCACCGGCCGCAGCCAGGTTCAACCCGACGGCGCCGTGTACTTCGCGTACCCCGGCGTGGGCTTTGCCGTGGCCATCGACGGCACGCGCGTGGCGATGGCGGTCGATGCTACCAGCGACAACAGCTACGTTGACGTGATGGTCGATGGCGGCGCTGCGCGCAAGGTGCACCTGGCCAAGGGGGCACAAACGCTGGTGCTGGCCGAAGGGTTGGCCGCCGGTCCGCACCGGGTGGAGGTCGTCAACCGTTCCGAGGCCTGGCTGGGCAAGGCCACGGTGCGGCGCTTCGATACCGACGGCGCTTGGCTGCCGGCGCCCGCGCTGCCGCAGCGCAAACTGCTGGTGATGGGCGATTCCGTCACGTGCGGCGAAGCGATCGACCGCGTGCCGGGCGCCAAGAAGGAAGCGTCGTGGTGGGATGCGCGCGCGTCGTACGGCATGCTGCTGGCGCGCGACCTGCAAGCGCAGGTGCAGCTGGTGTGCGCCGGGGGCAGGGGACTGGTGCGCACGTGGGACAACCATACCGACCAGCTCAATCTGCCCGACTACTACCAGCTGGCCATCGCCGACCAGCAGCAGCCGGTCAAGTGGGACCAGCGCCAGTACCATCCGGATTTGATCATCAGCGCCATCGGCACCAACGATTTCAACGTCGGCATTCCCGAGCGCGAACAGTATGTCGGCACCTACGTGCGGCTGGTGCGCACGCTGCTGGCCGACCATCCGCAGGCGAAAATCGTGCTGACCGAAGGCGCGATGCTGAAGAACGAACGCAAGACAGCGCTGGTGGCATACCTCGCCGAGACGGTGCGCCGCGTGGGCGATCCGCGCGTGCAGGCGGTGCCTTCAACCACCTACCCGGGCGACCCGCAGGACGCCCACCCCACGCGCGAACAGCACGCCGCCATGGCGCGCGACCTGGCGCCGCAGATGCGCAAGGTGATGGGCTGGTAATACGCCAACCGGCATTGCATAAGCCGGCGATGCACAAGCACCGCTGCATGGGCTGCTCAAGCGGCGGCGGCTAACGCGGCTCAGGCCAGCAAGCGCCCCAGCAACGGCGCCAGCAGCACCATCAAGATCCCGCTGAAAATCATCGTCAGGCTGGCCACGGCGCCTTCCTGCGGGCCGATCTTGCGCGCCACGCTCATGCCGAAGCCGTGGGCCGCCGCACCGAAAGGCGCGCTGCGTGCCACCCGCATCCGCAGCGGCAGCAGGCCAAGCAGCACCTGTCCCAGCAAGATCCCGAACAGGCCGGTGATCATCACGAACACGCCGGTCAACTGCGATTCGCCGCCGAGGTGGCGCGTGGCTTCCAGCGCGAACGGCGTGGACACCGACCGCGCCAGCAGGCTGTGGGCGGCATTGGCGTCGAGGCCGAGCAGGCGGCTCAGCAGCAGCGTGCTGCCCAGCGAGACCACGATGCCGGCGCAACTGCCCAGGCCCAGCGCCAGCCAGTGCCGCCTGATCAGATCGCGCTGCTGGTAGATCGGCAGCGCAAAGGCGACGGTGGCGGGGCCCAGCAGCCATGGCAGCCAACGGGTATCGCCAAAATATTGCGAGAAAGGCGTAGATGTCAGCTCGATCAAGGCAATCAGGATCGCCGACGTGGTGATCGCGGGCGTGAGCCAGAAGTACTGGTAGCGGCGGTGCAGCGCCTGGTTGGCGTAGAACAGCACCACGGTGAGCACCAGGTAAAGAAACGGTTTCATGCCGGCTGCTCCTGGCGGATTTGACGAACACTGCGCAGTTTACGCAACCGCACCCGCCGCTCGAATTTGCATACCCACTCCACGGTAAAGGCAGTGGCCAGCAGCACCGAAATGAAACCGATGCCGATCGCCGCGAACAGCCGCACCCCTTCGCGCTCGAGCAAGGCGGTGAACTGCACCACCGAGACGATCAGCGGGATAAAGAACAACAGCATGTTCGACAGCAGCCACTCGGCGCCATGGTCCACCACCGACGGCCGTACCACGCCCGCCAGCAGCAGCGCCACCATGACCAGCAGCCCCACCACGCCGCCGGAAAACGGCAAGTGCAGCCAGGCAGCGATGCGGTCGCAGGCGTACCAGATGGCGATCAGGAGCACGATCTGTAATACGGTATACACGAATCGGGAGACGCAAGAGGTTTTCATGCAGCCATTCTAGGCGTGGCCAATCAAAAGATAAAATGAATTAAAATTATGAAAATCATTCTATATTGGAATAGATCATGGATTTGCGTTCCTTGCGGTATTTCGTCGCGGTCGTGGACCACCAGGGTTTCAGCCGCGCTGCCGAGCAGTTGCACGTGACCCAGCCCACGGTCAGCAAGATGATCGCCCAGCTCGAGCAGTCGCTGGACCTGGTGCTGCTCGAGCGCATCGGCAAGCGCTTCACGCTGACCGACGCGGGCCAGGTGGTGCTGGCGCGTGGCAGGGCGCTGCTGGCCATGCACGCGGAACTGAACGTGGAGCTGGCCGATTTGCAGCAACTGCGGCGCGGCGAATTACGCCTGGGCGTCACGCAACAGGCGCACCAGCCGCTGGCGCCGCTGCTGGCGGCGTACCACCGCCAGTATCCGGACGTGGAACTCAAACTGTTCGAGGACGGCACCCAGGCGATCGAAGCCAACCTGCGCAACGGCACGCTGGAAATGGGCTCGCTGCTCGACTATGCCGGCAACGCCCACATCTGGACCGAATTCGATTCGCTGCCGCTGGTCACATCGCCGTTGTGCGTGCTGGCGCCGCTGGCGTCGGCCTGGCGTGGTCGGCCCACGGTCGCGCTGCGCGAACTGGCCGACAGCCCGTTCATTTTTTACGGCGCGTCGTTCGCGCTGAACGACATCGTTACCGACGCCTGCGCTGCCGCCGGCTTCCAGCCCAGGATCAGCGGGCGCAGCGGCCAATGGGACTTCGTCGCCTCGCTGGTGCGTCTGGGCGTGGGCGTCGCGATCCTGCCCAGGCTGTTCTGCGACACGCTGCCACAGGGCCAGTTCTCGATCGCCACGCTGACCGAACCCGCGCTCGACTGGAAACTGCGGCTGGCCTGGCGTCGCAACAGCCACCTGTCGTTTGCCGCCCGCGCCTGGCTCAACCTCGCCCGCACCACTTGATTTTGTTGTTCATGCCTTGATTTGTGCAGTTCGTCGCAATTTCGCGGGTGGGCGTGCGCGCGGCGTTATGATTGTGGAATCATCAGCCAGGGATAGATCATGAAGAGGATTTTCCAGTTCGGTTTGCTATTTGCTGCGGCGTGCGCGCTGTTCGGGCGCGCCTCGGCTGCCGACGATACCAGCGAAACCCGTACCGTCAGCATCGATGCGCGCGTGGTGCGGGTCAAGATCGATGGCATGGTCGATGTCCGGCTGCGGCAGGGCGACACGCCGTCGCTCAAGATCACCGGCGACAAGCGCTATATGGACCGGCTGACCTACGCGCAAAGCGGCGACACGCTGCACCTGGAAACCGACGGCGGACGCGGCATCAAGATCAATACCAGCAACGGCGCCCGCGCCGAGATGGTGCTGCCCAACCTGCGGCAGGTGGTGGTGGAGGGGCTGGGCGCCACCGATATCAGCGGCTTCTCCGGGCAGGACCTGGAACTGGTGCTCGATGGCGCCGGCAGCATGAAGGCCACGGTCGATTACAAGACCGTGCGCGCCAAGCTCGGCGGCGTGGGCAAGATGAATTTGTGGATCAGCGAAAACGAACGCATCGACCTCGACCTGGGCGGCGCCGGCAACATCGTCCTTGGCGGACGCGGCAAGCTGCTCAAGGCCGACCTTGGCGGCCTCGGCGGCCTGAACGCGCAGAAGTTCACGGCCGACAGCGTCCAGCTCGATCTGAGCGGCCTCGGCAACGCTACCGTCACCGCCACCGCCAACGCCAAGCTCGACCTGAGCGGTCTCGGTTCCGTCACCGTGTACGGCAAGCCGCTCAACCGCGAAGTGTCGGTTGACGGCCTCGGCAAGGTCAACTGGAAGTGAGCCCGCATCAACGCACCATAGCTAAAACGATATGAAAAAATTCATACTGGCGATCTGTCTCGCCCTGGGCCTGCACCAAGCCGCGCTGGCCGGCTTCCTGGAGGGCGCCACCGCCTACAACAACAAGAACTACGGCACCGCGCTGAAGGAAATCACGCCGCTGGCAAAGGCCGGCAATGCCGATGCCCAGCACCTGCTGGGCCTGATGTATTACATGGGGCGTGGTGTGCCGCAGGATTATCCGCAAGCGTTTCAGTGGCACCGCAAGGCCGCGCTGCAAGGCAAGGCCGACGCCCAGTACGTGGTCGGCGCCATGTACTACACCGGCAACGCGGTGATCCAGGACCACAAGCAGGCGGTGAGCTGGTTCCGCAAGGCGGCCCAGCAAGGCCACGGCGAAGCGCTGCAAACCATGGGCCTGATGTACCGCTATCACATTGGCGGCGTGCCGCAGGATAACGTGATCGCCTACATGCTGTGGAACCTGGCTGCCGCCCGCAGCGCCCCCAACGCGGCCGAACAGCGCGCAGCCGTGGTCAAGCACATGACGCCGGAACAGATCGAAGAGGGGCAGGCGCTGTCGGCGCGCTGGAAGCCGAATTCGCCCTTGCCCACCAAATCACGGACCGGGGGAGACGGAAACTGAAGTTACAGCTTCATCGTTAATCCCACCTGGAACCCGCGGCCCGGCAGCGGCGCAATGTATTTCAGCGGCGAGTTGTGCGGCCGCGCATCTTCATCGAGCAGGTTGGAGCCGCTGATGAATACTTCCAGCCCGGTCACGCGCGCGTACGGCAACGCGATTGCGCGGCTGACCTGGAAGTTCACCATGTTGTAGGCGTCGAGCGGCACTTCGTTGCTCACGCTTTTGCCCAGGTATTTCTGCTTGTCGTAATACGTGCTCGACAGGCGGGCCTTCCAGCCCTGGTTTTCCCACAGCACATTGGTGCCATAGCGGTTGGTTGGCATATTGGGCAGGTATTCGCCATCGTTTTGCGTGCGCAGCCGGTCCGGGTGGTCGGCCTTGTTCTTGACCAGGTCCGCAAACGCCGACACATTCAGCTTGCCGTAGGCGCCCAGGCTGAGCTCCTGCGACGCATCGAGCTCGAAGCCCTTGACGGTCGTGTCGGTCTGCTTCCAGTACTTGAGCGGCAGGCGGTTGCCGGTCTGGAGGCCCGAGTGACCGAGGTACAGGTAATTGTCGTACTTCATCTGGTAGGCGGTACCGCTCAATTTGAAGCCGCCAACGCCGAACAGCACGGTCAACTCGGTGTTGCGGGAGCGTTCAGCCTTGAGGTTCTGGTTGCCTTCTTCCTGCGTCATGATCGAGTAGTGGCGGTTGCTCGCATACAGCTCGTTGATGTCGGGCGCGCGCTCCGACGATCCGTACCGCATCTTGGCGCCCCACAATTTACCGAGCTCGAAAGCGGCGCCGACGTTGTAGCTGTTCAGGCTGAACTCGCGGTCGGCCAATTTGGTATTGGCGGCGTTGCGCGAGGTCTTGAATGCGCTGTTCTCGATCTCGTGCTCCACTTTCTCGTGGCGGAAACCGGCGTCGAACGATGCCCAGTCGAAGTCGAGATTTTGCTTGATGAACAGCGCGCGGCTGGCAGTGCCCACGTTGGGCAGGTAGAGCTGCGGGCCGCTGCCGGTCACATCGCGCGACCGGTACGACAGGCCGACCAGGCCGGACAGTGCACCGGCGCGGCGCTGCGCCAGCAGCAGCTCGGCCTGGGTGGTGTCGAACGCGTACTCGTTGGCGTTGGTCGGTCCGATGTATTCGCCCGACGTATTGTTCAGGCGCGAGACGCGCAGCTCGGCGCTTTCCACGTACGGCACCGGCTCGCGCAGCTTGCCTTCCAGCGCATACTTGTCCTGGCGGATTTTCACACCGACCGGCAGCCCTTCATCGTAGTTGGCGCCGAACGACTTGTTCTCCATCGAAAAGCCCGGCACGCCGTACTTGCTTTCCTTCGAGTCCAGGCTCACGCCCAGGTAGCCCTGGTCGAAGAAATAGGTGGTGCCCACGCCGAAGTGCGAGTTGTTCGAGTAGCTGTTGCCGAGCGTGCCGTGGTAGTCGGGCGTGACATCGTTGTTGATCCTGTTTTCGACCGTGCGCGGCGTACCGGGCACATACGCCGGGTTGGCGGGGTTGACGTACGTTTTGCGCTGCCACACCGAGGTCGGGTTGTTGGTGTAAAAGGAAAAATCGCCATCGGCCCAGTCCGGATTTTCCGTGATGAATTGTTCGATAAACGGCTGCGACGCCTTGTTGTACACCTGCTGGATGCGCGCCTCTTTCTGGCAACTGTCGGCAAGAAACGTGTTGACGCCGCCGTTGGCCGGGAACAGCCCGGTATTGCACACGGCCGCCTTGCTGTTGCCGGGAATGTCGTAGTGGCCGATGCTCTGGAACGACAGCTGGATATTGGTCGAGAAATTCTTGCCGTTGTTGACGTTCAGGCGCAAGCCCTGGGCGTCGGCATCGTTGTGGCCCTTGCGCAGCACCAGTTCCAGTTCGTGGTCCTGGTTTTCCATCGTGCGCGACAGCAGGCCCGAATCGACATTGACGCTGCCGCCGATCGCATTGCCGCCGTAGCGCACGCTGTCCGACGATTTGCTGACGGTGGCGCTGCGCGCAAACAGCGGGTCGAACGGAATGTTGATGTCGCCGCTGATGGCGTTCATGCCCAGGATCGACTGGCCATCTTCGAGGATTTGCACGCGGCTGCCGGACAGGCTGCGGATCACCGGCGCGCCGGCATTGGGGCCGAAGGCGCTGCTTTGCACGCCCGAGACGTGTTCGAGCATGTCGCCGAGGGTGCGGTTCTGGGCGCGGTCGTTCTGGACCGTGACGCTGGTGTCGCTGCCGGCCGGCTTGTCGGCGCGGACTTCAACGGTCTGGAGGGTGGCGTCGTCGGCCGCGTAGGCGCTTGAAAATGTGGACAAAATGGCGGCTGCAAGTACGTGATGGCGCATGATTTCTGGCAATGGTATTGGAGGGTTGGTGCGGGCGCGGCCCGGCGAAATGGGGCAGGGCAGCAGCACAAGAAGTGTTAATGCAAAACTGTTGCAATAATAACGGTCAAGCATCATTGTTGCAAGTCAATTGCATTTGTGGTGGTGCCGAGGGTTCGTCGTGCAGCGGTGTGCCCGCCTGCGTGGCGCTGTAGCCTCGCGTACAATCTTTTCTTTAAAATTTGCAGAGGTCCACCATGCGCGCGATTGAAATCACCCAACCCGGTTCGCCCGAAGTACTGAAATTGTGCGAGCGTCCCATGCCAGTGGTAAAAACCGGCGAAGTGCTGATCAAGGTGCACGTGGCCGGCATCAACCGTCCCGACGTGTTCCAGCGCAAGGGCGCTTACGCGCCGCCGCCGGGCGCGTCGGATTTGCCAGGACTGGAAGTAGCTGGCGAGATCGTCGACGGCGACCTCGACTACTCTACCTTCGACATCGGCGATCACGTGTGCGCGCTGGTGCAGGGCGGTGGTTACGCCGAATACTGCGTGGCGCCCATCGAGCAGGTGCTGCCCGTGCCCAAGGGCTGGAGCATGCTGGAAGCGGCGACGATTCCCGAAAACTATTTCACCGTGTGGAGCAATGTATTCGACCGCGCCCGGTTGACAGGCGGTGAAACCCTGCTGGTGCAGGGCGGTACCTCGGGCATCGGCGTGGCGGCAATCCAGCTGGCCAGCGCCCTGGGTCACCGCGTGTTTGCCACCGCCGGCAGCGCCGACAAGATCGCTGCATGCCAGGAACTGGGCGCCGAGCGCGGCATCAATTACAAGACCGAGGATTTTGTTGACGTCGTCAAATCGCTGACCAACGACCGTGGCGTCGATGTGATCCTCGACATGGTGGGCGGCGACTACGTGCCGCGCGAAGTGGCGTGCCTGGCCGACGATGGCCGCATCGCACTGATCGCCACGCTGGGCGGCGCCAAGACCACGCTGGACCTGGGGCAGATGTTGTACCGCCGCCTGACCATCACCGGCTCCACTCTGCGACCGCGTTCGGTGGAGTTCAAGGGCGCGATTGCCAAAAACCTGCTCAAGCGCGTGTGGCCGCTAATGGCCGAGCGCAAGATCAAGCCGGTGATCCACACGGTGTTTCCGCTCGAGCAGGCGGCCAAGGCGCATGAATTGATGGAAAGCAGCACCCATGTCGGCAAGATCATGCTGCAAGTGATTTAAGCACTCAGCTCTTGCAACCAAAACAACAAATTCACCGATGCAAGTTTGACCCACTGTCGGCGGGCGCGGTAAAATCATAGGTTATTGAAAATTTAGGCTACTATGCGACGCAAACTCGTTATCGGCAATTGGAAAATGAACGGCAACCGCGCTGCCAACGCGGCCTTGTTGTCCGGCATCGTCTCCGGCCTCAAGGATGTCAACGACCGCGCCGATTGCGCGGTCTGCGTGCCTGCTCCCTACCTCGCCCAGTGCGAACAGGAATTGAACGCCACCCCGGTCGCCTGGGGCGGCCAGGACCTGTCGATCCACGCCAGCGGCGCCTATACTGGTGAAGTGGCGGCATCGATGCTGGTCGATTTCGGCGCCAAATACGTGCTGGTCGGCCACTCCGAGCGTCGCGCGTATCACGGCGAAACCAATGAACTGGTTGCGCAAAAAGCCGTGGTGGCACTGGCCGCCGGCCTCATCCCCGTGATCTGCGTGGGCGAGACCCTGGAAGACCGCGAAGCCGGCAATACCGAAACCGTGATCTGCGCCCAGTTGCAGGCTGCGCTCGACGTCATCCCGGTCGATCAGCTCGATAAAGTCGTACTGGCCTACGAGCCGGTGTGGGCTATCGGCACCGGCAAGACCGCCACCCCGCAGATGGCCCAGGAAGCGCATTTCTTCCTGCGCGGCTGCGTGGCCAAGAAAAGCGAGCAGGTCGCTACCAAGATCCAGATCCTGTACGGCGGCAGCATGAAGCCGGACAACGCAGTCGAACTGCTGGCCCAGGCCGACATCGACGGCGGCCTGATCGGCGGCGCGGCACTGAAGGCAGCAGATTTCCTCGCCATCATCCACGCCTGAGCAAGACATTAAGGGTTTTCCCTTAACGAGAAGTACTGTTGTAAAAATGCAGTTAATCCAGCCTGTTGCACGCTATTGGCAGGTTGGAAACAAAACGATACAAAACTATTTAATTTTGAATGGAATATCATGAGCAGCATGTTCAACCTGGTAGTCATCATCCAAGTCGTCTCGGCCCTGGCCATTATCGGCCTCGTCTTGCTGCAGCACGGTAAGGGCGCCGATATGGGCGCAGCCTTCGGCTCAGGCGCTTCCGGCAGCCTGTTCGGCGCCACCGGCTCGTCGAACTTCATGTCCAAGTCCACCGGCGTGGCAGCGGCGATCTTCTTCAGCGCCACCCTGGCCCTGGCGTACATCTCCACCCAGCACAACAACGGCGCGGTCAGCGGCGGCGTGATGGACAAGGCCTTGCCAACCGCACCGGCAACCGCACCAACCACCGGTTCGGCCGGCATTCCGAACGCGCCGACGCCAGCGCCTGCGGCACCTGCCGGGCAGCCAACTGCTCCGGCTGCACAAACTCCTGCACCGGCTCCTGCAAATTCCATCCCAAAGTAATATAATAGCGGTCTTGGAATACAACGTTGGGCAACAAAGGCAGTACGTTGCCCAATGTTTTAGCAGTGACAGGCAGTGAAATGGCGCATTGGTGGGCAAAAGTTAAACCAGTGTACCGAGAAGTAAATATTTATCGTTTTTCTTCTTGTTTTTTCGCAATACGGCATTAACAAGCCGGCAGAAACGCAGTAGAATAGCGGCCTTAGAATGCCGACGTGGTGAAATTGGTAGACACGCTATCTTGAGGGGGTAGTGGCGCAAGCTGTACGAGTTCGAGTCTCGTCGTCGGCACCAAAAATTTAGAGGCCAGCAAGGGAGTAGTGCCTGAGCTGGCTTTTTTACGAGGATGTGTCGTTCGATCCTGGTCTAAGTTGTACGATTGGGGCGAACGTAAAGAGCACCGCAAAACATCGCAGTGTGGTCCTTCAAACCAAGCGTTCAATAAAAGCTCATCAATCGTGAACCTCGAAAATTATCTCCCCGTTCTGTTGTTCATCCTCGTCGGTCTCGGCGTAGGTATCCTTCCCCAGGTGCTGGGCCACGTGCTCGGACCAAACAAGCCTGACTTCGCCAAACTGTCCCCGTATGAATGCGGCTTCGAAGCTTTCGAAGATGCGCGCATGAAATTCGACGTGCGTTACTACCTCGTCGCTATCCTCTTTATTTTGTTCGATCTGGAAACGGCATTCTTCTTCCCCTGGGGCGTCTCCGTGCGCGAACTGGGCTGGAACGGATTCCTGGTGATGATGAGCTTCATCGCTGAATTCGTGGTCGGTTTTTGGTATATCTGGAAGAAAGGTGCCCTTGATTGGGAATAAGCCATGGCTATTGAAGGCGTATTAAACGAAGGTTTCATCACTACCTCGGCTGACAAGCTGATCAACTGGGCGCGTACGGGTTCGATGTTCCCGATGACGTTCGGTCTGGCCTGCTGTGCGGTTGAAATGATGCACGTGGGCGCGGCCCGTTACGACATGGACCGCTTCGGCGTGGTGTTCCGTCCTTCGCCACGTCAGTCCGACGTGATGATCGTGGCCGGCACGCTGTGCAACAAGATGGCGCCTGCGCTGCGCAAGGTCTACGACCAGATGCCGGAACCGCGCTGGGTCATCTCGATGGGCACCTGTGCCAACGGCGGCGGCTACTACCACTACTCGTACTCGGTTGTACGCGGCTGCGATCGCATCGTGCCGGTCGACGTGTATGTGCCAGGCTGTCCTCCCACCGCTGAGGCGCTGCTGTACGGCATCATGCAGCTGCAGAACAAGATCAAGCGTACCAACACCATCGCACGATGACTACCAAATTAGAACAACTCCAAACCGCCCTCGGCACTGCCCTGGGCGAACGCGTTAGTACGGTCGTGGCGCTCGGCGAGATCACCATCACCGTCAAGCAAGCCGACTACTATGGCGTGATGCAGACCCTGCGCGACGATGCGTCGCTCGGTTTCGAGCAGGCCATCGACCTGTGCGGCGTCGACTACCTCACCTATGGCGAAGGCGCCTGGGACGGCCAGCGTTTCGCGGTCGTGATCCACCTGCTGTCGCTCAAGTACAACTGGCGCGTGCGCGTGCGCTGCTTCGCCAGCGACGACGAAATGCCGGTGTTCCCGTCACTGACGCCGCTGTGGCGCTGCCTGAACTGGTTCGAGCGCGAAGCGTTCGACATGTTCGGCATCCTGTTCGAGAACCACAACGACTTGCGCCGCATCCTGACCGATTACGGCTTTATCGGCCACCCGTTCCGCAAGGACTTCCCGGTGTCGGGCTATGTCGAAATGCGTTACGACCCCGAGCAGAAGCGCGTGATCTACCAGCCGGTCACCATCGAGCCGCGTGAAAACGTGCCGCGTGTGATCCGCGAAGAAAACTACGGGATTAAATAATGGCTGAGATTAAGAATTACACCCTGAACTTCGGTCCGCAACACCCGGCCGCGCACGGCGTGCTGCGCCTGGTGCTCGAGCTCGACGGTGAAGTGATCCAACGCGCCGACCCGCACATCGGCCTGCTGCACCGCGGTACCGAGAAGCTGGCGGAGCAAAAGACCTACCTGCAGTCGGTGCCGTACATGGACCGCCTCGACTACGTCTCGATGATGTGCAACGAGCACGCCTACGTGATGGCCATCGAAAAGCTGCTGGGCCTGGAAGTGCCGCTGCGCGCGCAGTACATCCGCGTGATGTTCGATGAAATCACCCGTATCCTGAACCACCTGATGTGGCTCGGTGCGCACGCGCTCGACGTCGGTGCCATGGGTCCGTTCCTGTACTGCTTCCGCGACCGCGAAGACTTGTTCGACGTGTACGAAGCCGTATCGGGCGCACGCATGCACGCGGCCTACTACCGCCCGGGCGGCGTGTACCGCGACCTGCCGGACGCGATGCCGCAGCACAAGCCATCGATCATCCGTTCGGCCAAGGCGATTGCCGACCTGAACGAACACCGCCAGGGTTCGGTACTCGACTTCATCGAAGCGTTTACGAATCGTTTCCCAGGCTACGTGGACGAGTACGAAACCCTGCTGACCGACAACCGTATCTGGAAACAGCGTACCGTCGGCATCGGCGTGGTGTCGCCGGAAGATGCGCTGGCCATGGGCTTTACCGGCGCCATGCTGCGCGGTTCGGGCATCCAGTGGGATCTGCGCAAGCACCAGCCGTACGAAGTGTACGACCTGATGGACTTCGACGTGGCCATCGGCACCAACGGCGACTGCTACGACCGCTACCTGGTGCGCGTGGAAGAGCTGCGCCAGTCGAACAAGATCATCAAGCAGTGCGTGGAGTGGCTGCGCAACAACCCGGGTCCGGTCATCACCAGCAACCACAAGGTTGCCCCGCCTAGCCGCGTGGACATGAAGACCAACATGGAATCGCTGATTCACCACTTCAAGCTGTTTACCGAAGGCTTCCACGTGCCACCAGGCGAAGCGTATGCCGCCGTGGAACACCCGAAAGGCGAGTTTGGCGTGTACCTGCTGTCGGACGGCGCCAACAAGCCATACCGCATGAAGTTGCGCACGCCCGACTATGTGCACCTGCAAGCGCTGGACGAAATGTCGCGCGGCCACATGATTGCCGACGCCGTGACCATCATCGGTACGCAGGACATCGTGTTCGGCAGTATTGACCGCTAAGAGGCAAAAAGTATGTTGTTATCAGAGCAGTGCTATCAAAAAATCGACCGCGAGCTGGCCAAGTACCCGGACGACCAGCGTCAGTCCGCCGTGATGGCGGCGCTGGCGCACGCCCAGGTTGAACTGGGCTGGATCTCGCCGGAAACCATGCAGGAACTGGCCGACTACATCCGCATGCCGGCAATCGCCGTGCAGGAAGTGGCCACTTTCTACAATATGTACAACCTCAAGCCCATCGGCAAGCACAAGATTACCGTGTGCACCAACCTGCCATGCGCCTTGTCCGGTGGCGAGCGCGCCGCGCAGCACCTCAAGCAAAAGCTGGGCATCGACTACCGTGGCACCACGGACGACGGCGAATTCACGCTGATGGAAGGGGAGTGCATGGGCGCCTGCGGCGACGCACCGGTGCTGCTGGTGAACAATCACCGCATGTGCAGCTTCATGTCCAACGATAAAATCGACACGCTGGTCGGTGAACTGAGCGGGAGTACCAAATGACGTCACTCCACAATCGTCACATCGATCCTGTCATTCTCGCCGGCCTCGACGGCGAAAACTGGCACCTCGAAGATTACGTCAAGCGCGGTGGCTACAGCGCCCTGCGCCGCATCATCGAAGAAAAGATCACCCCGGAACAGATCATCGCCGACCTGAAAGCGTCGTCGCTGCGCGGCCGTGGCGGTGCGGGCTTCCCGACCGGCCTGAAATGGAGCTTCATGCCCCGTCAGTTCCCGGGCCAGAAGTACCTGGTATGTAATACAGATGAGGGCGAGCCTGGTACTTTCAAGGACCGCGACATCATTCGTTACAACCCGCATGCGCTGATCGAAGGCATGGCCATTGGCGCCTACGCGATGGGCATCACCGTCGGCTACAACTACATCCACGGCGAAATCTTCGCCGAGTACCAGTTGTTTGAAGAAGCGCTGGAAGAGGCGCGCGCTGCCGGCTTCCTGGGCAACAACATCATGGGCAGCGAGTTCTCGTTCCAGCTGCACGCCCACCACGGCTACGGCGCCTACATCTGCGGCGAAGAAACCGCGCTGCTCGAGTCACTCGAAGGCAAGAAGGGCCAGCCGCGCTTCAAGCCGCCGTTCCCGGCGTCGTTCGGCCTGTACGGCAAGCCAACCACGATCAACAACACCGAGACCTTTGCTGCCGTCCCGTTCATCCTGAACATGGGCCCGGAAAAGTACCTGGCCATCGGTCGTCCGAACAACGGCGGTTCCAAGATCTTCTCGATCTCGGGCGACGTCGAGCGTCCGGGCAACTACGAAGTTCCGCTGGGCACGCCGTTTGCCAAGCTGCTGGAACTCGCTGGTGGCATGCGCGGCGGCAAAAAGATCAAGGCTGTGATTCCTGGCGGTTCCTCGTCGCCGGTGATTCGTGGCGAGATCATGATGCAAACCGATCTGGACTATGATTCGATCGCCAAGGCGGGCTCGATGCTCGGTTCGGGCGCGGTCATCGTCATGGACGAAACCCGTTGCATGGTCAAGGCCATGGAACGCCTGGCGTACTTCTACTTCGAAGAGTCGTGCGGCCAGTGCACCCCTTGCCGCGAAGGCACGGGCTGGATGTACCGCATGATCCATCGCATCGAAAACGGCCAGGGCCGTGCTTCCGATCTGGACGTGCTGAACTCCATTTGCGACAACATCCAGGGCCGCACGATTTGCGCGCTGGGCGACGCTGCGGCGATGCCGATGCGTGCGTTCATCAAGCAGTTCCGCGAAGAATTTGAACACCATATCGAGCACAAGAATTGCTGTGTGCCCGCATATATCTAAAAGCTGGTAACAATCACCATGGTTGAAATCGAAATAGACGGCAAAAAAGTCGAAGTCCCTGCTGGTAGCATGGTGATGGACGCCGCCAACAAGCTGGGGACGTACATCCCGCACTTCTGCTATCACAAGAAATTGTCGATCGCCGCCAACTGCCGCATGTGCCTGGTTGAAGTGGAAAAAGCACCGAAGCCTCTGCCTGCCTGCGCCACACCGGTATCGGCCGGCATGATCGTGCGTTCCGCGTCCGACAAGGCCGTGCAGGCACAGAAGTCGGTGATGGAATTCCTCCTGATTAACCACCCGTTGGACTGCCCGATCTGCGATCAGGGCGGCGAGTGCCAGTTGCAAGACTTGGCAGTGGGTTACGGCAAGAGCGAATCGCGCTACGAAGAAGACAAGCGTGTGGTCGTGCCGAAAGACGCCGGCCCGCTGGTCTCGATGCAAGAGATGGCACGCTGCATCCAGTGCACCCGTTGCGTACGTTTTGGCCAGGAAGTGGCCGGCGTGATGGAACTGGGCATGATCGGCCGTGGCGAACACTCGGAAATCACCTCGTTCGTTGGCCAGACCGTCAACTCGGAAATGTCCGGCAACATGATCGACCTGTGCCCGGTGGGCGCACTGACGTCGAAGCCATTCCGTTACAGCGCCCGTTCGTGGGAACTGTCGCGCCGCAAGTCGGTCTCGCCGCATGACGGCCTGGGCGCCAACCTGATCGTGCAAGTCAAGGGCGGCAAGGTCAAGCGCGTACTGCCGCTGGAAAACGACGCCGTCAACGAGTGCTGGATTTCCGACAAGGACCGCTTCTCGTACGAGGGCCTGGAAGCCGCCGACCGCCTGACCCAGCCTATGCTCAAGCAAGGCGGCGAGTGGAAAGAAGTCGATTGGCAGACCGCGCTCGAATACGTGGCGCACGGCCTGAAAAACATCCGCCACGAGCATGGCGAAAACGCGCTGGCCACCCTGGCCACGCCGCACTCCACGCTCGAAGAACTGCACCTGCTGCAAAAGCTCACCCGCGCCATGGGTTCGACCAGCGTTGACACCCGTCTGCGCCAGTCCGACTTCTCGCTGCAAGGTGTGACGCCCTGGCTGGGCATGTCGATCAACGACTTCGGTCAACTGGACCGCGCGTTCGTGATCGGCTCGTTCCTGCGCAAGGACCATCCGCTGCTGGCCACCCGCCTGCGCGCGGCAGTGAAGGGCGGCGCCAAGCTGTCCGTGCTGCACGCCACCGACGACGACCTGCTGATGAATGTGTCGAGCAAAGTCATCGCCGCTCCTAGCGAATGGTTATCAAGCCTGTCGCAAATCGTTTCCGCTGTCGCTGCCGCCAAGTCGGTTGCTGCCCCTGCCGGTTTCGATGGCATCGAAGCATCGGACGCTGCCAAGGCAGTGGCTGCTTCGCTGGTGTCGGGCGAACGCAAAGGTATCTTCCTCGGTAACGCTGCCGTGCAACACCCGCAAGCTGGCGCGCTGCACGCAGCAGCCCAGTGGCTCGCTGAACAGACGGGCGCAACGCTCGGTTACCTGACCGAAGCGGCCAACACCGTCGGCGCTTACATCGTCAATGCCAACGGCGCCACCGCGCCGGCATTCTCGGAAGCCAAGCAAGCGTACGTGTTGCTGAACGTCGAGCCTGAGCTGGACGCACACAATCCGCAAGCCGCGATTGCCGCACTGAACAAGGCCGAAATGGTCGTGGTCATGTCCGCCTTCAAGCATGGCATGGACTACGCCGACGTGCTGCTGCCGGTTTCGCCATTCAGCGAAACCTCGGGCACGTTCGTGAACTGCGAAGGCCGTGCCCAAAGCTTCAACGGCACCGTCAAGCCGCTGCTGGAAACCCGCCCTGCATGGAAAGTGCTGCGCGTTTTGGGCAACATTCTCGGCCTGTCCGGTTTCGACTACGACACCTCGGAAGCGATCCGCGACGAAGTGCTGGGCGCTGGCAACTTCGACGTTGCTGCCAAGCTCAACAACAAGGCTGCGCAAGCTGCCGTGGCTTCGACCTCGGTGTCGACCGGCGTGGAACGCATCGCCGACGTACCGATCTACTTTGCCGACGCCGTGGTGCGCCGTGCCGAGTCGCTGCAAAAGATGGCCGATGCGGCTGCGCCGAAAGCGCACCTGTCGAGCGCACTGGCGCAGCAACTGGGCGTGGTGGCCGGCGACACCGTCAAGGTTACGCAAGGTAACGGCAGCGCAGTCCTGGTTGCCACCGTTGACGCCAAGCTGCCAGCGAACGCCGTACGCGTTGCTGCGGCCCACCGTTCGACCGCTGCACTGGGCAGCATGTTCGGTGCCATCACCGTTGAAAAAGCAGGAGAGGTGAAATAATGGCGTTGCCTGAATTCGTCACGACGTTGCACGACCTGGGCGCCAACAGCCCGCTGGCCCCGGTCTGGCCTATCGTCTGGAACCTGATCAAGATCGTGGTGGTACTGCTGCCACTGATGGGCCTGGTTGCTTACCTGACCCTGTGGGAGCGCAAGCTGATCGGCTTCATCCAGATCCGTATCGGCCCGAACCGCGTCGGTCCCGGCGGCTTGCTGCAGCCGATCGCCGATGCACTGAAACTGCTCTTCAAAGAGATCATCACCCCGGCCAAGGCCAACCCTGGCCTGTTCGTGATCGGTCCGGTCATGACCATCATGCCGGCGCTGGCCGCCTGGGCGGTCGTACCGTTCGGTCCCGAAGCCGTGCTGGCCAATGTGAACGCCGGCCTGCTGCTGCTGATGGCGATCACGTCGATGGAAGTCTACGGCATCATCATCGCCGGCTGGGCGTCGAACTCGAAGTACTCGTTCATGGGTGCGATGCGCGCTTCGGCACAAATGATTTCGTACGAAATCCCGATGGGCTTCGTGCTGGTCGTGGTGCTGATGATTACCGGTTCGCTCAACTTCGGCGATATCGTCGCCAGCCAGCAAGCGGGCACGATGGCATCGCATGGCGTCAACTTCCTGTCGTGGAACTGGCTGCCGCTGCTGCCGCTGTTCGTGGTGTATCTGACCTCGGGCCTGGCCGAATGTAACCGTCACCCGTTCGACGTGGTCGAGGGCGAGTCGGAAATCGTTGCCGGTCACATGGTGGAATACTCGGGTATGGCGTACGCCATGTTTATGCTGGCCGAATACGCCAACATGATCCTGATCGCAGCCCTGGCATCGATCATGTTCCTGGGCGGCTGGTCGGCACCGTTTGCGTTCCTGGAATTCTGGGGCGGTTTCGGCGGCTTCTTCTGGTTGTTCGCCAAAACGTTCTTCCTGGTGTCCGTCTTCATCTGGGTGCGCGGTACTTTCCCACGCTACCGTTACGACCAGATCATGCGTCTGGGCTGGAAAGTGTTCATTCCGCTGACCCTGGTGTACCTGGTGTTCGTGGCTGGTTGGATGCATTCCCCATGGAATATCTGGAACTAAGGAAGAGACACAAATGGAACGCTTAAAAGACTTCATCGGCAGCTTCATGCTGACCGAACTGATCAAAGGGATGGCGCTGACGGGCAAGTATATGTTCTCGCGCAAGATCACCGTGCAGTACCCGGAAGAGAAGACGCCGATGTCGCCGCGCTTCCGTGGTCTGCACGCACTGCGCCGCTACCCGAACGGGGAAGAGCGCTGCATCGCCTGCAAACTGTGCGAAGCAGTGTGCCCGGCGATGGCGATCACGATTGAATCGGAGCAGCGCGACGACGGTTCGCGCCGCACCACGCGTTACGACATCGACCTGACCAAGTGCATCTTCTGCGGTTTCTGCGAAGAGTCGTGCCCGGTCGATTCGATCGTCGAAACGCACGTGCTGGAATACCACGGCGAAAAACGCGGCGACCTGTACTACACCAAGGAAATGCTGTTGGCCGTGGGCGATCGTTACGAAAACCAGATCGCCGAAGCACGCGCCGCGGACGCTCCTTACCGCTGACGACAGGCGGGGCAGGGCTCGAGCCTGGTAGCCCCGCCGCAGTGGTGGTTCAAACAAAAACTGTACGTCTCTTGGGTTAGTTATGGAATTTAAAACTGCTTTGTTCTACGCCTTTGCAGCCATCATGATATTGGCTGCCACGCGCGTTATCACGGCCCGCAATCCGGTCCACGCGGCCCTGTTCCTGGTGCTGGCGTTCTTCTCGGCCGCCGGCATCTGGATGCTGCTCGAAGCCGAGTTCCTGGCCATCGTGCTGGTGCTCGTGTACGTGGGCGCGGTCATGGTGCTGTTCCTGTTCGTGGTGATGATGCTCGACATCGACACCGGCAGGCTGCGCGAAAACTTCTGGAGCTACCTGCCGGTAGCGAGCTTTGTCGGCGTGATCATCGTGCTCGAAATGGCTGCCGTGCTGTGGAAGTCGTTCCTGTCGTTCGATACCCAGGCAGTCGCTGCCGGTAACATCGGCGGCACCAAGGAACTGGGCATCCTGATCTTCACCAAATATGTTTATGGCTTCGAGATCGCTGCGGCGATCCTGCTGGTGGCGATCGTTGCCGCCGTGGCCCTGACCCTGCGCAAGCGCAAGGACACCAAACATTTCGACCCAGCTGATGCTGTCCGCGTCAAGCGTAACGACCGCCTGAAGATCGTCAAGATCGCCCCGGTCACCACGCGTGGACAAGTCGAAGCCGGTTCGGCAGAGAATAAGGAGACCCCATGACTTTATCGCTTGCTCACTACCTGGTTCTTGGCGCGATACTGTTCGCGATCTCGATCGTTGGTATTTTCCTGAACCGCAAGAACATCATCGTTCTGCTGATGGCCATCGAACTGATGCTGCTGGCAGTGAACATGAATTTCATCGCGTTCTCCCACTACCTGGGCGACGCAGCCGGCCAGATCTTTGTTTTCTTCATCCTGACCGTGGCCGCTGCTGAATCAGCGATCGGCCTCGCGATCCTGGTGGTGCTGTTCCGTAATCTGGACACCATCAATGTGGAAGACCTCGATAGGCTCAAGGGTTAATCCCTCGGCTTGGTTCTCATTTCGAAAAATAACGATTAAGGTTCATCATGGCGGGTACTCTCAACCCTAACCTCCTACTGGCCGTACCTCTGGCGCCGCTGGTCGGCTCCGCGATTGCGGGTTTGTTAGGAACCAAATTCTTTGGCAATGTCGTGGGACGCAAAACGTCCCACACGGCCACCATCCTGGGCGTGCTGATCGCCTTCATCCTGTCGGCGATGACGTTCAACGAGGTGCTCAACGGCGCCACGTACAACGGCACCGTCTACCACTGGATGACGGTGGCCGGCATCAACTTCGAGGTCGGCTTCCAGATCGATACGCTGTCCGCGATGATGATGTGCGTGGTCACGTTCGTGTCGCTGATGGTGCACATCTACACCATCGGCTACATGGCCGAAGACGAAGGCTATAACCGCTTCTTCTCGTACATCTCGCTGTTCACGTTCTCGATGCTGATGCTGGTCATGGCCAACAACTTCCTGCAGCTGTTCTTCGGCTGGGAAGCAGTGGGCCTGGTCTCGTACCTGCTGATCGGTTTCTGGTACAAGCGTCCTACCGCGATCATCGCCAACATGAAGGCATTCCTGGTCAACCGCGTGGGCGACTTCGGCTTCATCCTCGGCATCGGCCTGCTGTTGGCCTACGCCGGCACCATGAACTACCAGGAAGTGTTCGCCAAGAAGGACGAACTGGCGCTCTTGAGCCTGCCAGGCACCGACTGGGCGCTGCTGACCGTAGCGTGCATCTGCCTGTTCATCGGCGCCATGGGTAAATCGGCACAGTTCCCGCTGCACGTGTGGCTGCCGGACTCGATGGAAGGTCCTACCCCGATCTCGGCACTGATCCACGCCGCAACCATGGTTACCGCCGGCATCTTCATGGTGTCGCGCATGTCGCCGCTGTTCGAGCTGTCGGACACCGCGCTGTCGTTCATCCTGGTGATCGGTTCGATTACCGCGCTGTTCATGGGTTTCCTGGGCATCATCCAGAACGACATCAAGCGCGTGGTCGCTTACTCGACCTTGTCGCAGCTCGGCTACATGACCGTCGCACTCGGTTGCTCCGCTTACTCGGTGGCCGTATTCCACCTGATGACCCACGCATTCTTCAAGGCACTGCTGTTCCTGGGCGCCGGTTCGGTCATCATCGGCATGCACCACGACCAGGACATCCGCAACATGGGCGGTCTGCGTAAATACATGCCGATTACCTGGATCACGTCGCTGCTCGGTTCGCTGGCACTGATCGGTACGCCGTTCTTCTCGGGTTTCTACTCGAAAGACTCGATCATCGAAGCCGTGTTCGAGACCCATATCTGGGGCGCCGGTTTCGCCAAGTTCGCTGTACTGGCGGGTGTGTTCGTGACGGCGTTCTACTCGTTCCGCATGTACTTCCTGGTGTTCCACGGTAAAGAGCGTTTCGGCCAGGCCCATGCCCACGGCCACGATGCCCACCACGATGCGCACGCACCAAAAGCTGCCCACGGTGTGCACGATGCCCATGACGCTCACGGTCATGACGACCACCACGAGGAAGACGAAGACGACCACGCCCATCACGGCCTGGAGCCTGGCCAGAAACCGCATGAATCGCCATTCGTGGTCTGGTTCCCGCTGGTGATGCTGGCGATTCCTTCGGTCATCATCGGCTACCTGGCCATCGGCCCGATGCTGCACGGCGACTTCTTCAAGAACGTGATCTTTGTCGGTGAAAACCACAGGGCCATGGAAATCCTGGGCGAAGAGTTCCACGGCGCCCTGGCCATGACCATCCACTCGCTGACGACCGCGCCGCTGTGGCTGGCGATTGCCGGTGTGGCCAGTGCGTACTACTGCTACATGATCAACCCACGGGTACCGGCCTGGTGCTTTGCCAAGTTCACCGCAGTGCACACGCTGCTCGAGAACAAGTACTACATGGACAAGTTCAACGAGGTGGTGTTCGCCGGCGGTGCGCGCCTGCTGGGCAACGGCTTGTGGAATGTCGGCGACAAGACCCTGATCGACGGCCTGCTGGTGAACGGCAGCGCCAAGGTCGTGAACTGGTTCTCGAAGCTGGCACGTTTGGGACAGACGGGTTACATCTACCACTACGCCTTCGTGATGATCCTGGGCATCCTGGGGTTCCTGGTCTACTTCCTGCCGTTTTGGCACGCTTAATTAGCTGATACGCATAGAGATAACGAAAACCATGATGCAGTCAACCATATCTACATTACCTCCGTACCTGAGCCTGGCGATCTGGCTCCCGATCGTGTTCGGCGCCCTGATTCTGGCGCTCGGCCGCGACACCAACGCCGGCCTGGTACGTATCGGCTCGCTGATCGGCGCCATCATCAGCTTTGCAGCAACGATTCCGCTGATTACCAACTTCGACAATGCCCATCACGGCATGCAGTTCGTGGAAAGCAGCAAGTGGATCGACACCTTCAACATCTACTACTCGCTGGGCATCGACGGCCTGTCGCTGTGGTTCGTGCCGCTGACCGCCTTCATCACGGTGATCGTGGTGATCTCGGCCTGGCAGGTGATCCAGTCGCGCGTCGCGCAATACATGGGCGCATTCCTGATCCTGTCCGGCCTGATGATCGGCGTGTTCTGCGCCATGGACGGCCTGCTGTTCTACTTCTTCTTCGAAGCGACCCTGATCCCGATGTACATCATCATCGGCGTGTGGGGCGGTGAAAACCGCGTGTACGCCTCGTTCAAGTTCTTCCTGTACACGTTCTTCGGTTCGCTGCTGACCCTGGTCGCAATCATTTACCTGTACCGCACCACCGGCAGCTTCAACATCCTCGACTGGCACCTGGCGCCGTTGACGATGAAGGAACAGATCTTCATCTTTGCCGCGTTCTTCATGGCGTTTGCCGTGAAAGTGCCGATGTTCCCGGTCCATACCTGGCTGCCGGACGTCCACGTGGAAGCGCCTACCGGTGGTTCCGCCGTGCTGGCCGCGATCATGCTGAAACTGGGTGCCTATGGTTTCCTGCGCTTCTCGCTGCCGATCACCCCTGACGCCTCGCACTACCTGTCGGGCTTTGTGATCACGCTGTCGCTGATCGCCGTGATCTACATCGGCCTGGTGGCCCTGGTCCAGAAGGACATGAAGAAACTGGTCGCCTATTCGTCGATCGCGCACATGGGCTTTGTCACCCTGGGCTTCTTCATCTTCAACCCGATCGGCGTGCAGGGCGGTATCGTGCAAATGATTTCGCACGGCTTCATCTCGGGCGCCATGTTCCTGTGTATCGGTGTGCTGTACGACCAGGCCCACTCGCGCCAGATCGCCGACTACGGTGGTGTGGTCAACAAGATGCCGAAGTTCGCAGCACTGTTCGTGTTCTTCTCGATGGCCAACTGCGGCCTGCCAGCAACCTCCGGCTTCGTCGGCGAGTTCATGGTGATCCTGGGCGCGGTGCAGTACAACTTCTGGATTGGCCTGCTGGCTGCCACGGCTTTGATCTTCGGCGCGGCTTACTCGCTGTGGATGGCCAAGCGCGTGATCTTCGGCAAAGTGACCAACCACCATGTGGCCGCACTGGTCGACGTGAATGGACGCGAGTTCTTCATGCTGGGCGTGCTGGCGATTGCCGTGCTGTACATGGGTCTCTACCCGGCGCCGTTCACCGACACCATGCAAACGTCGGTGGCCGACCTGCTGGCCCATGTTGCCAAAAGCAAGTTGCCTTAAAATGAAATTGAACACCGGAACATCGAGAAAATCCTAATGATTACACCTATTCCACAAGAGGCGTTCAACATCGCCCCGGCGTATGCCGAGGTCACGATGATCGTCGGCGCTTCGCTATTGCTGTTGGTCGACATGTACCTGTCGGAGTCCAAGCGCTCGATCACGTACCTGCTGTCGCTGGCACTGCTGGCCGTTTGCGCGACCATCAGCTACGGCGACTTCATGGCAGGCACCACCACGTACACCTTCCATGGCATGTACGTGTCCGACCCGATGTCGAACCTGCTCAAGCTGTTTACGTACCTGGCACTGGGACTGACCCTGATTTATTCGCGCCAGTACACCACCCAGCGCGGCATGATGACCGGCAACCTGGGAGGCGAGTTCTACGTCCTGGCGCTGTTCGCCGGCCTGGGCCAGATGATCATGATCTCCGGCTCGCACTTCCTCACCATCTACCTCGGTGTGGAACTGATGTCGCTGTCGCTGTACGCGCTGGTCGCCCTGCGCCGTGACAACCACAAGGCCACCGAAGCGGCGATGAAGTACTTCGTCCTCGGCGCGCTGGCTTCGGGCTTCCTGCTGTACGGTATGTCGATGCTGTACGGCGCTACCGGCACGCTGGAAATTTCGAAAGTGGCTGCTGCCGTTGCAGCCGGCACCATCAAGCCGACCATCCTGGTGTTCGGCATCGTGTTCCTGGTCGCTGGCCTGGCATTCAAACTGGGCGCGGTGCCATTCCACATGTGGGTACCGGACGTGTACGAAGGTTCGCCAACCGCAGTGACCCTGCTGCTGGGCGGCGCACCGAAGATCGCCACCTTTGCCGTCTGCATCCGCCTGCTGGTGGAAGGCCTGCTGCCGCTGGCAGGCGACTGGCAGCAAATGCTGATGGTCCTGGCCGTGATGTCGCTGGTGATCGGTAACCTGACCGCCATCGCCCAGACCAACCTGAAACGTATGCTCGCTTACTCGACCATCGCCCAAATCGGCTTCGTGCTGCTGGGCCTGCTGTCGGGCGTGGGTACCACCGTCGGTACCGGCGGCATGGAAGCGGCCTACAGCGCGTCGATGTTCTACGTGGTTACCTATGTGCTGACCACCGTGGGCACCTTCGGCCTGCTGATGCTGCTGTCGCGCGCCGGTTTCGACGCCGACAACATCGCCGACTTCAAGGGCCTGGGCAAACGTAGCGGCTGGTTCGCGCTGATGATGACCATCATGATGTTCTCGATGGCCGGCGTGCCACCGCTGGTCGGCTTCGCCGCCAAGTTCTCGGTACTGAACGCAGTACTGGGTACCGGCCAGGTATGGCTGACCATCATCGCGGTGATGTTCTCGCTGATCGGCGCCTATTACTACCTGCGCATCGTCAAAACCATGTGGTTCGACGAGCCGGTTGACAGCGCACCGCTGGATGCACCGGCCGACATGAAAGTGGTCTTGAGCCTGAACGGCGTTGCCATCCTGGCGCTGGGCGTGCTGCCAGGCCCGCTGCTGGCCGTGTGCGCCGCCGCCATGAAAGTGACGCTGGCTACCTGATGGACGTCAACGTTGCCAGCTGGTTGGTGATCGCGGTAGCCATCGCGGCCGCCAACCTGCCATTCTTTAACGACAAGGTGCTGGCCTTGGTGCCAGCCCGCTGGTCGAACGAAGCCAAGCCGCTGTACGTACGGCTGGCCGAGATGATAGGCTTGTACTTCGTGGTGGGCGCCATCGGCATGGCGCTCGAAGCGCAGATCGGCACGCGCTTCCCGCAGACCTGGGAGTTCTACGCGATTTCCGCCTGCCTGTTCCTGGTACTTGGCTTCCCCGGCTTTATCGTGCGCTACCTGCGCCGCCCCCGCGATTAATGTTCCGCTGATACACTGTTGCTCTTCGAACCCCTGGAGAGCAGCACGTGAATCTGACCGAAACCCGCCTTGATGGCGAACTGGCCTACGATGGCCACTTCCTCAAAGTCCAACGCGATAATATCGAACTGCCCGATGGCCGCCACGCCGTGCGCGAGTACATCAAGCATCCGGGCGCGGTCGTGATCTTGCCCGTGTTCGACGATGGCCAGGTCCTGCTGGAAAACCAGTTCCGCTATCCGCTGCACCGCGCCTTCATCGAATTCCCGGCCGGTAAACTCGATCCCAACGAAGACCCGCTCGATTGCGCCAAGCGCGAACTGGTCGAGGAAACCGGCTATACCGCCACCGACTGGCAGTACGTCTGCACCATCCACAACGCGATTGCCTATGCCGACGAACACCTCGACATCTACCTGGCGCGCGGCCTGGTCGCGGGCGAACAAAAGCTCGACGACGGCGAATTCCTCGAACTGTTTACCGCGCCGCTCGACGACCTGCTGCAATGGGTGCGCGAAGGCAAAGTGACCGACGTGAAAACCGTGATCGGCGCGTTCTGGCTCGACAAGCTGCGCGCCGGCGACTGGAAGCTGGGCTGACCGCATGCGCGGGCTGGCGCTCATGTTGATGCTGGCTGTGCCGGGCGCCGCCGGCGTGATGGCGCCGGCGCCTGCCGTCGCTGCTGCGGCAGCTGCCCGCACGCCATTCCAGATCCGCTGCGAAGACACGATCAGCAAGACCATCTCTGTCCTCTCCAGCAAGAACAACGGTTTTACCATCAACAACCAGTTGCCATACCGCGCGCTGACCCTGAAGACCGGCAGCATCGACGGCCGCCGCGAAACGCTGGGTTTGACGGTGACGCGGGCACAGTATTCGGCCACGCTGGGCGGGCCGATGTTGCAGGACCCGGTGAGCGGCTACGAGTGCGTAGCGCCGAAGGTGGAGGTAAAACTCAATTATGCGCCGGTGCTGATCTACGTCGGCAACGAGTTCGCGCCCGGCACCTGCGCCTATAACGTCATCCTCGAGCACGAGCAGCGTCACCTGAAAGCCTACATGGACAACCTGGTGCGGGTGGAAAAAGTGGTGCGCGCGGCGCTGGAAAAGCGCTTCGACGCCAGGCCGCTGTACGCGCCGTCGGGCACCGCGCAATCGGCGCTGCAGCACGAGATCAACAGCATCTGGTTCCCGTTCATCAAGGCGGAATTCGACAAGGGCAACGTGGAACAGGCTAAAATCGACACCCCGCAGGAATACGCGCGCCTGGCCGAGACCTGCAACGGCGATATCCGCCGCATCATCGAGCAACGCCGCCGCAAACAATAGAACTACATGACCGACACCAATCCCCCCCCTCGCTATTTTGCCTTGCTGCCCGCCGCCGGCGTCGGCGCGCGCATGGCCGCCAACGGCCCCAAACAATACCTGCCGGTCGGCGGCAAGCCGCTGTTGCGCCACGCGGTGGACGCGTTCCGCGCCAGTCCGCTCGTTGCCCACACCTACGTGGTGGTCAGTCTTGAGGACGGCCAGATCGACGCCGTGCTGCCACCGGGCCTCGATGGCGTGACGGTGCTGCGCTGCGGCGGCGCCACCCGCATGGATTCAGTGCTGAATGGCCTGCGTGCGCTGCACGGCCAGCTGTCTGATACCGACCTGGTGATGGTGCACGACGCCGCCCGCCCGGGTTTGACTCCGGCGCTGATTGAAAAACTGGTGCAGGGCGTGGGCGACCATCCGGCAGGAGGCTTGCTGGCCTTGCCGGTGGTCGATACCGTCAAGCGCAGCGGTGACCAGGTTGCCACCGTGCCGCGCACCGGCCTGTGGCTGGCGCAAACGCCGCAGATGTTCAGCTACGCGCTGCTGCTGCGGGCACTTGGCAGCGCCCCGGACGCCAACGCCATCACCGACGACGCCAGCGCGGTCGAGATGCTGGGACTGTCGCCGCGTCTGATCGAAGGCCATCCCCGCAATCTCAAAGTCACGCTGCCGGCGGACATCCGCATCGCCGAGATGTACCTGGCCGCCACCGAATAAACCTTAGAAAGAACACATGAGCAAACTACCATTCCGTATCGGCCAGGGCTACGATTGCCACGCACTGGTGGAAGGCCGCAAGCTGATCATCGGCGGCGTCGACATTCCGCACCACCTCGGTCTGCTGGGCCACTCGGACGCCGACGTGCTGCTGCACGCGATCACCGACGCCATCCTGGGCGCCGCCGCGCTGGGCGACATCGGCAAGCATTTCCCGGACACCGACGCCCAGTTCAAGGGCGCCGATTCGCGCACCTTGCTCAAGGAAGCCGCGCGCCGCGTGGCCGCCACCGGCTACCGCATCGGCAATATCGACGCCACCATCATCGCCCAGAAACCGAAGATGGCGCCGCACATCGCCGCCATGTGCGCCAACGTCGCCGAGGACCTGGGCGTGGACATCGGCCAGGTGAACATCAAGGCCAAGACCAATGAAAAGCTCGGCTACCTGGGCCGCGAAGAAGGCATCGCCGCCGAAGCAGTGGCCTTGCTGCTGGCAGACTGATGGCGCGCGACATTTACGCCTACCGCCAGGTGGCGGTGCACTCGGTGCAGCGCGGGGGGGCGGTGGAGATCCACCCGGTGCCGGGCCAGGCGTTTTCGCCGGAGCTGCTGGTGCAGTGCTCGCAGCGGTTGAAGGACCTGAACACGTACCCGCTGGGTACGTGCTTCTTGCTCGACGCCAAGCTGACCGACCGGGGCGGCAACCAGTACATGTATGCGTGGCACGGCGATGCAGTGCAGGTGTTGTCGCCGAAGCAGACCAAGGCGTTTCTGGCTGAATTCCGGCGCGGGCGGATTTAACAAAACCTGGATCCCCGCGTTCGCGAGGATGACTGCGCTCGGGCCTCAGGCCATAAACCCGTCATCCTCGTCAACGCCACAGGCTCTAAATCCGTCATCCCCGCGCAGGCGGCGATCCATGGAACTTACGAGCCGCAGCAATCTCACCGGCAGTCAATGTACCGCCGTCAACTTCACCGACGGCCCACCATCCTCATCCCCGAACCGCCAGATCACCAGCGCCATCGCCAGCGCAAAAGCACCGCCGGCAATCATCACGCCCGACACCCCCAGGTGATCGGCCACGATGCCGCCGACCAGCGCGCCGCCGGCCAGCGCCACTTGCGCCGTCGAGACGAACACCGCGCCGCCACTCTCCATCGCATGCGGCGCCGCCTTGAACATCCAGCTCTGCACCGAGATCGGCATCATGCCGAAGCCGAGTCCCCAGGTCACGATCAGCAGCACTACGCCCGCCAGCGACGTGCCCACCAGCGGCAGCGCCAGAGTCGAGAGCCCGATCACCAGTCCCACGGTCATCAACGACCGCCGTACGCTGCGCGCCACCAGCCAGCCGCCGACCAGGTTGCCGATAAAGCCCGCCACGCCATACGCCAGAAACAGCGCGCTGATCACCCCCGCACCGAGCTGCGCCACCTGCACCAGGAACGGCGTCACATACGTGTAGGCCGAGAACTGGCCGATAAATACCAGCAAGGTCACCGCCATGCCCAGGCGCGCTTTCTTGATGCGCAATAGTTCCGGCACCTGGCGGAATGTCAGCGAGCCGGCAGCCGGCAGGCTGGGCATCAGCGCCAGTTGCAGCACCAGCACCACCGTGCCGACCGCGCCGGTGGCAAGAAAGGCCGCGCGCCAGCCGGCGATCTCGCCCAGCAGCGCGCCGGCCGGCACCCCGGCCACCGTGCCGACCGAGACGCCGGCAAAGATAATCGACGTCGCCCGCGCTGCATAGGGCGCCGACACCAGTCGCGTGCCGATCGCGCCGCCGATGGCCCAGAAGCCGCCGACGCCCACGCCGAGCAGCGCGCGCGCCAGCAGGATCAGGGTGAACGAATCGCTGAAGGCCACGATCAGGTTGGAGACGATCAGCGTGGTGGTGAGACCGGCGATCACGTAGCGGCGGTCGGTCTTGCCGATGCCGATGGTAACCAGGATGGCCGCAAACGCGGCAATGATGCCGGGCAGGGTGACCATCATGCCGGCCGTGCCCTCCGAGATGCGCAACTCGGCCGCGATCGACGGCAGCAGGCCGACCGGCAGAAACTCGGTGGTCACCAGCGCGAACGAACCGATGCCGACCGATAGCACGGCCAGCCAGGCGGCGCGGGTGGGTGGGATGAATGCGGGATCGGGTGCAGGATCGGTTACAGGATCGGGCAAGGCGTCCGCAGGCAGAGCCTGAGCAGTGGAAGTCTGTTGCATAATATGGGATTCCGGGTGGGTTGAACTGGTCCGTAAAAACGCTTGAGTTTTTTACTGGTCGGTTCATAATGAATCCACCGCTGCTTGCTGTCAACGAGTTTTTAACCGAATGGTATGAAAGAATCCGCATCCACCACCCGCAAGACCGGACGCCCGCGCACGTTCGACGCCGACACGGCGCTCGACAAGGCGATGAAGGTATTCTGGGAAAAAGGCTACGAAGGCAGTTCCTTGCCGGAGCTGACCGAAGCGATGGGCATGAACCGGCCGAGCCTGTACGCCGTGTTCGGCAACAAGGAAAACCTGTTCCGCCTGGCGCTGGAGCGTTACGGCGCCACCCACGATCCGCTGTTCAACGCCGCCTTGCAGCTGCCGACCGCGCGCGCCGTGGTCGAGCATTTTTTACGCGGCAACGCCGACGCCCAGACCGAAGCCGACAACCCGCAAGGCTGCCTGGTGATCAACGGCGCGCTGGCGTGCAGCGACGATGCTCTACCGATCCGCGCGTCGCTGATCGAGCGCCGGGCCCTGAGCGAAGCGCGCCTGAAGCAGCGTCTGGAGCAGGCACGCGACGAGGGCGACCTGCCGGCCGACTGCTGCCCGGGCCAGATGGCGCGCTACGTGATGACGGTATCGAACGGCATGGCCGTGCAATCAGCCGCCGGCGCCTCGCGCCAGCAGTTGCAGGAGGTGGTCGATCATGTGTTGCGCGGTTGGCCGGGACAGGCGGCGCGCTGAACCTGGCGATTAAGGTTTGGGCGGGCGGATGCCCGTGTATTGGGCCGACACCAGCACCCATTGCTGGCCGACCAGGCGGGCGACATAGCCGCCGCGCATGGCAAATTGTCGCGCGACGCCGCCCTGGTTCATGCTGTACGAAAGACGTGCCGACACCAGCGCCGTATCGCCCTTGTCGCCGATAATGCGCACCACCGGCTCGTCCACCTGGACCTGCGGAGCAGGGCGCTTCAATTCCGGTGCGTAGAACGACAACATCTTCTCCCGGCTGTCCACTTCGCCCACTGGCGATATCTCGACATAATTTTCCGCGGTTGTGGTGCGCAGGGTGGCCTGGTCGAAGTTGCTTTGGGCCTGGGCGTGGCGTTCGACCAGCGCTACCAGTTCGGCATCGGTCGGGGCCGCGTGCGCAGTGCCAGCGACCATCATGATGCCGGCTGCGGCGCCGGCAAGTACTGCGGAATAATTCAAGGTCATTGCGTCATCCTCATCGAAACTGCCTGGTCAGGTTTGGGAATACTGCCCGATACATATTACGTGGCGAGCGGCGACGCTTCGGAGGTTTGAGACGGTCGGTGCGATTCGGGCGATGGAGTGTCTTTTAAGGGGAGTATTCCGTACTTGCGCGGGGACGCTACACCACCGGAATCCTCGACGTTCGCCAGCGCGTCACTGGGCATTTCCAAACACCAATGAAACATCTACCGTGTTAATGTCAACGTTACAATGATCATCCGCACCAGACCGGTGATGCATGATCAACCTGACCCACGCCATGACAGCTACCGCTGCCCCGCCCGACGCCACCTTTTTCATCGCCCTTAACGCCGGTTCCGGCCATTCGGAGACCGACGAACGCCGCTCCACCATCGAGACCGTTCTGCGCCAAGCCGGCCGGCATTTCGAACTGACCATGATCGACGAGCCCGGCACCATTGACGAGATCGCCGCCAGGCTGGCCAAGCAGGCGGCCGACAGTGGCGGCGTGCTGGTGGCAGCCGGCGGAGATGGGACGATCAACGCGGTGGCGCGGCAGGCGGTGGCGCATGGTTGCCAGTTCGGCGTGCTGCCGCAGGGGACCTTCAATTATTTTGGCCGCACCCATGGCATACCCGAAGACTTGAGCGAGGCGGTGCACGCGCTGCTGGCCGCGCGCGTGCATCCGGTGCAGGTAGGGGTGATCAACGACCGCGTGTTCCTGGTCAACGCCAGCATCGGCTTGTATCCGAAAATGCTGGAAGAACGCGAGGCGGACAAGAAGCAGTTCGGCCGCAGCCGGCTGGTAGCGGCGCTCTCGGCCCTGAAGACGCTGCTCAGTCCTCATCAACGATTGCGCCTGGTGCTGCAGATCGACGGCAAGCCGCAACGCCTGCGTACCGCCACTTTTTTCGTCGGTAACAACCGCCTGCAAATGGAGCAGATCGGTATTCCCCCGCTGAGCGATGCGCTCGAAGATGGCCGCCTGGCGGCTGTGGCGCCGCGTACCAAGGGCAAGCTGGGCATGTTGTGGCTGATGCTGCACGGCGCGCTGGGCCGGATGGGGCGGCTGAACCAGGCCGACGAGCTGACCACCTTCAGTTTCAAACAGATGGAAGTGCAAGTGCGCAGCCTGTCGCGGCGGCGCCAGGTCAAGGTCGCCACCGACGGCGAGATCACCATGATGGACAACCCTCTGGAAATCCACGTGATGGATGAGCAGTTGCTGTTGTTAAAGCCCGAGCCCAAGCCGGCCGCCGCCGACTAAGCGTCTCAGGCGATCCCTGCCAGGTCGTTGCCGAGCAGGCGGTGCAGTTCGGCGATCAACACGTCGGGTCCGTGGTACAGCGCGCCGCTGCTGACCGGCACCACGGCGTCGCCGACACGCACGATCAGTTGCGGCACGCCGCGCACTACGAGAAATCAGCGGGCCGAGCTTTGATAACCGCGCGGTTGGCTTCGAACTCGATGTCGGTGGCATCGGGCATTGCCAACGCCTCGGCAATATTGCGCCGCTGTTTAGTCAGCCGCTGGTAGTGCTCAAAGCTCATCAGTACATAGGCAGGGCGGCCGTTAAGCGTAATGAATACCGGCTGCTTATTAGCAGCGCGTTGTGCTTTGCCCACATGCCGGGTGAACGCGCGGTTAGAGATGACAATAGTCACGGGGCAACCTCGACAAATTTACCCGGGAATTCTTCTCTCAGCGCCTGGGCCAACTGGACACGCTGTTGCGTGCTTTGTGCTGAATCCAGAGATTGACCGTTTGCCCATTCTCGACCACCGACAGGCGATACGACGAACGGCAGAACAGCGGCCGGCCGGCGCTGGCTTCCGACGCTCCGCTTATTCCTTGTTGGAACTTGTCGCCAGCGCCACGATCGCAATTCCCGCTGCGACAATCAGCGCATCTTCGATCAGGCCGCTGCGGGTCTGGCCGATGCGCGCCATGCCTTGTTTGCGGCCGGCAAGCGTCAGGTAGGCCATCGGCACGGCGGTGGCGACGGCCACTGCGGCGCCCGCGCCTTCGCGGCCCTTGGGAGCGAGGGCGGCGCCGGCGATGCCGGCACTGGCGACGCGGGCGATCAGGCCCAGGGCGACGGTGCGGTCGGGGGCGGTTTTCATTTTGTCGCCGTACAGTTCGCCGGCGCCCATGGCCAGCGCGCCGAATTTGAAGATGGGGCGGTCAAGCAGGAACAGCTCGCCCGGGGTGCGGCGGCCGGCCAGGCGGGCGGCGGCGATGGTGGCCATCGGGGTCATCGAACGGGCGCTGGCGACAGCGCCGATCAGGACGGAGGAGAGCAGGCTGCGGATAGTCATGTGGTTTCCCGGTGAGTTAAATGATGGTCGAATCGACATCAATATAGCCCACCGCTCACACAAGCGCCGTCTCCTTGCCTTGCCGACACTGATTAGTCGGTCACCTCGCCATCGCTGTCGTCATCGCCGTCGCCAAAACCGTCCCTGACCGAACGCGCCCGCGCTGCATCGGCGCCTTCCTTGAGCTTGGCAGCATTGGTGAGGAATTGCTCGAGGTTGCGATCCGGGCTTTGCCGTACTTCGGGCGGCAGCAGCACCGACATGTACAGCTCGTCGGACGTGCGGCCCGTCGATTGCGCATTGTTGAGCAGCGACAGCGCCGAACCGACCACCAGCATCACCCACGCCGTGATGGCGAAGCGGCGCGGGTGGTGCGGCTTGATCGTAATGAGGTGGAAGAACAGCATCGCACACACGATGGCCAGCGTGACCAGGCTGCCGTAACGGGTGAACACTTCGGCCGACCAGGCGTAGGCGATGACGTTGCTGAGCGCGCGCCAGATGAACACGGCTGCCATGCCGCTGCCGAGGATGAACAGGTGGCGGCCCATGCGCGCATGGCTGCCGAACAAGCGGTTGGCCAGGCCCCAGGCGCCGGCCCACAGCAGGCCCAGGCCCAGGCTCGACGCCAGCACCAGCAGGTAGCGGATCAGGGCGAATGGTTCGATGTCGGAAATCCACGTACCGAGGCAGCTGAACACGGCGATCAGCGCCAGGCCGATGGACGCCGGCACCGTGCCTTCCCAGCCGTGCATGGTGGTGTCGGCCACTTCGGCCGGCACCGGGAAGTCGGCCGAACGGATGCGCAGGCGCGTATGGCCCAGGCGCACCACGGTATTGCCCTCGACGACGATGCCAGCACCATCGGCGCGCTTGCCGTGGGCGAAGGTGCCGTTCTTGCTGCCGAGGTCGCGCAGCAGCAGCTTGCCGTTCTCGTCCAGGTCCACGATCGCGTGCGACGCGGCGCTGTGGGCATCGTCGAGGATGACGTCGTTGTCGTAGCCACGACCGATGCGGATCGGCAGCGATTGCACCTTGTGCCGGTTCAGCACGTCGCCGTTGCGCGCCAGGATTTCGATGAAGTACGGGGAGGTCATCGTGCACCTCCTGCTGCCGGTTTGGCCGGCACGGCTTTCTTGGGCGCCACAGGTGGGGAAATCGAGAAGGAATTGAGGAATACTTGCGTGAGGCGCATGCCGTTGTCGTAGGAGACGCCGCGCGCGTCGAGCCGGCTTTGCAGGCTCATCGCGCCCTGGTCGGTAGCGGCGGTGAGCAGGGCGAAGTCGTACAGGCCGGCAAACTTGCGGTAGGCGCGCACGCACAGCACCGCGCGCAGCGGCACGTCCTTGCTCTTGACGAAGTCTTCTGTGCAGTTGGGGCCGGTCAGGCGGCTGTCCTTGAAGCTGCCGAAGTGCTCGTTCTTGAACGACGCGGAAGCCAGCTGCGAAAAGCGCAACTGGTCGAGGCCGTTACTGCGCATGAACTGGTGACGGATGTTGATCTGGCCGGTCTGCAAGGAGCCGCTGATGAAAATCGCCGACTCCATCGCGCAACTGGCGTCATCCACCGTGAACGGTTTGTCGGCCTTCACGCTCGAACGGCCCCAGCAACGCATCTGTTCGGACTCGCGCACCGGCACCATGTACGGCCCCATCGGTTTCAGGCTCAGCGGAGTGGCCAGCAATTGATCGACCATGGCGCGCTGATGGCTGAGCAACTGGCTTGCCACCACGGCGTTGAAGTCGGCCGGCGGCTTCGGCTGCTGCTCGACCTTTCTCAGCAGGTCCTGGGCGAAGCGGGCCGGCACCAGAAAGCTGACCAGCTCGCCGTCGAGGCGCTTGGACACGTTGATGCCGGCCACCGAGCCATCCACCGTCACGCTGGGACCGCCGCTCATGCCGGAGTTGATCGGGCCGGTAAACATCAGCTGGTCGTAAAAGCTGCGGGCGATCACGCCGTTGTAGGCGCCTTCCGAAATGGCAAAGCCGAGGTCGAGCGGATTGCCCATCGAATACAGGTACTGGCCCTGGGTCAGGCCGGCCAGTTTTTCGGGCATCTTGAAGAAGCCGGTGCCGTTGCGGCTCACGCGCAGCACGGCCAGGTCATGCAGCACATCGACCGCCAGCAATTCGACATTGCCGCGTTTGCCGCTGGTATCGACCCATTCGCCGACATAGGTGTCCGGATCAAGCGCGAATTGCGAGACCACGTGGTAGTTGGTCACCACCAGATTGCTGGTGCCGATAAGGAATCCCGAGCCCACCGACGACTGCGTGCGGCCGCTTTTGAGCAGCGAGCGCACTTGCAGGATGTCGTTCTTGGCGGAGGCGTACAGGTGCTGGGCAGCAGAGGAGGGCGGCGGCAGCGGCGCGGAGTCGGCAGTGGCGGCGACCTCGCCGGGGGCACTCGGCTTGCCAGCAGCACCCGCCGTGAGCGGCGCCGCCGGGGCGGCTTTCGCAGCAGGAGCAGCGGCGGGAGCATTCGCCGGCGCAGCCGCTGGCGTATTGGCTGGCGCTGCCAGCGCGCCGGCGCTGGCCCAGGTCATGGCAAGTGAAGCAACAATTACGGTGAATTTCATGCAGTTCCTGGACGGTTGATACTTGATGCTACAGCGCGCCGTCTTCCACCGGCGCCGGTGTGAGCGGCTTCATCATGTGTCCGAGCTTGGCGGCCTTGGTGTCCAGGTAATGCTGGTTGAAGGCATTGCGGTTCACCAGCAGCGGCACGCGTTCGGCCACTTCGATGCCGAGCTTGGTCATGGCGTCGATCTTACGCGGATTATTGGTCATCAGGCGCAGGCTTTTCACGTCGAACTGGTCCAGCATCGGCTTGACCAGGCCATAGGTGCGCTGGTCGGGTTTGAAGCCCAGTTGCTCGTTCGCCTGCACGGTGTCGGCGCCGGCTTCTTGCAGGCGGTAGGCGCGGATCTTGTTGACCAGGCCGATGCCGCGGCCTTCCTGGCGCAGGTACAGCAACACGCCACGGCCTTCGTCGGCGATGCGCTTGAGCGCGCCTTCAAGCTGGGCGCCGCAATCGCAGCGCTGCGAATACAGCACGTCGCCGGTCAGGCATTCGGAATGCACGCGCGCCAGCACCGGCGCGCCGTTGCTGATGTCGCCCAGTACCATGGCCAGGTGTTCCTTGCCCGTTGCCTTCTCCACAAAAGCGTGCAAGGTGAACTGCGCCCACGGGGTAGGGAGCGCGCACGAGGTCATGTAGTCCAGTTCATCCTGGACCGGGATTTCTGCGCTCTGCGACATAGCTATGCTCAATTCTTATTCAAATAACGTAAAAAAGGCGCGCCGGGCTGTTCTGACAGACCCGGCGCGCCCTTCATCATACCAAAACTGGCGGAAAATTATTTCTGCCCCTCGGTATCCCTTAGTTAGGCAAATCGAAGACCAGTACTTCGGCATCGGTGGCGTTACCGAGCGTGACCAGTTCCTCAGCCGTGAGCTTGAGGGCGTCGCCGCCTTTGAGCGCAGTGCCATTCACCGTCACGTCGCCACGGATCACGTGGACATACGCAATGCGACCGGCTGCCAGCTTGTGCTCCACGGCGTCGCCGCTGCGCAGGATGGTGGCGAAGATCGAGGCATCCTGGTGGATCAGCACCGAGCCTTCGCGGCCATCGTTGGAAGCGATCAGGCGCAGGTTGCCCAGTTTGCTCTCGACGGTAAAGTTCTTTTCCTCGTAGCTCGGTGGAATGCCTACCTGGTTGGGCTGGATCCAGATTTGCAGGAAATGCACTTTCTCGTCAGCGTTGTGATTGAACTCGCTGTGGCGCACCCCGGTGCCGGCGCTCATGCGCTGGACGTCGCCGTAGTGCAGGACCGAACCGGTGCCCATGCTGTCCTTATGCTCGAGCGCGCCGCTCAGCACGTACGAGATGATTTCCATGTCGCGGTGACCGTGGGTACCGAAGCCCTGGCTGCCTTGCACGCGGTCTTCGTTGATCACCAGCAGGGGACCGAAGCCGACGTGATCGGGATCATGGTAGCTGCCGAACGAGAAGCTGTGTTTGGAATCGAGCCAACCATGGTTGGCGGCACCGCGGGCTTCACTTTTACGAATTTGCAACATGATAGGGCTCCATTTCTTGTGTAGTTGATTAATGTGCGATAATTTTGAACGCTGTTTTGCTGGTTCGTTTCGTTATCGCCGCATCCATGAATCAAAGTATAGACCTCGGAAGCGGATTTAAAAAACGGAAAAATTACCCCTCTATTATCGAAAAAATCGAATGCTCAGATTAAGCCTGGAAGCCCTGCAAATCGTCGATGCCATCGACCGCCGTGGTTCGTTTTCCGCCGCGGGCAAGGAACTGCACCGCGTACCATCGACCATCTCGTACACGGTTGGCAAGCTCGAGGATGATCTGGGCGTGCAGGTGTTCGAGCGCAACGGCCCGCGCGTGGTGCTCACCGCTGCCGGCGCCGAGCTGCTCAAGGAAGGGCGCTACCTGCTCAAGGCCGCGCAAGACCTCGAACACCGGGTGCGGCGGGTGGCGTCGGGTTGGGAAACCGAGCTGGCCATCGGCAGCGATTCGATGTTCTCGGCCTGCATGTTCTTCGAGGATGTGAAGGCGTTCTACGAGGTGGCCCAGCAGACCCGGCTGCGCGTGGTGCAGGAAGCGTTATCGGGTACCTGGGAAGCGCTGCTCGACCGCCGCGCCGACTTGCTGGTCGGCGTGGCCGGCGATGGGCCGGCCGGCGGCGGTTATGTGTCCGAGCCGATCTGCAAGATCGGCTTCGTGTTCGCGGTGGCGCCCTCGCACCCGCTGGCCGCCATCGACGAAAAGCTCGACCGCTCGCACTTGCAGCAGTACCGCGCCGTGAGCGTGGCCGATTCGGCCCGGCGCATGGCGGCGCGCACCGTCGGCCTGCTGCTGGGGCAGGATACCCTGAGCGTGCCGGACATGAAAACCAAGCTGCAATACCAGTTGTCGGGCGTGGGTTTCGGCTTCCTGCCCGAGCCGTGCGCGCGCGCGGCGATTGCTGCCGGTTTGCTGGTGGAAAAACAGGTGGCCGAACCGAAGCCGGACGAAACGTTCTACCTGGCCTGGCGCACCGGCGAGAACGGCGCCGCCCTCAACTGGTGGATCGCGCGCATGCGCGCCGCCAGGCTGGCCGAGCGCCTGGTGCAACATCTGCCCCACCACGCCTTGTCGGTCTGACAGGGCATGGCCCGCAAGCCGTCGCGTCATTGGTACGCACCGCTGCGGCACAGTTTGTGTGCTTCTGGCGTGGGCGCGGCAAAGGTGACAGAATCGGCAGGCACTGTTGCAGTATTGCCTACCCGAGGAGACTACCATGCAAAAATCGAGCTTTCTGAGGCGCGCGACCGCTACCGCCACGCTGGCGCTGGCCGGCCTGGCGCTGAGCGGTTGCACCACCACCACGCAAACGGGCGGCGCCGTCCGCACCGAGCCGGCGGCCGTCAAGACCGAGATCGAACGCGGCGCCTACGATACGCTCGAGCGCCTGTACAAGGAAGTCAAAGGCTCGCGCGAGCTGGTGCGCAAGGCCAACGGCGTGCTGGTCTTCCCCAACGTGCTGGCGGCCGGGCTGGTGGTGGGCGGCGAATATGGTCGCGGCGTGCTGCGCACGGGCGGCCAGACCGTCAACTACTATAGCCTGACGACCTTGTCGGTCGGCTTCCAGGCCGGGGCCCAGTCGAAGGCGGTTGTGATCCTGTTCATGAGCCGCGATGCGCTCGACAAGTTCCGCAACAGCAAAGGCTGGACCGCCGGTGTCGACGGCTCGGTGGCGGTGATCAACGTGGGTGCCAATGGCGAGGTGGCCACCAACAGCATCAACAGCCCGGTACAGGCGCTGGTGCTGACCAATGCGGGATTGATGGCCAATTTGAGCCTGGAAGGCACCAAGATCAGCAAGCTCGATCTATAACACTTGGCGAGACTGCGTGTTGCGGCTACCCTGTGGTCCCGAACCACTACCGAGGTAGCCGCGATGAGCCGTCACATCCTGGACCAAGCCCGCATCCATCCCGCCATCCGTGGCACGGTGGGCAATTATCACCGCGAACTGGTCGCCGAAGTGGAGGCTGCCGTGGCTGCCCACAAGATCGTGGTGGTCGGCATGGGCTTCAATCCGTTTCCGCGCAAGGCGCGCAAGATCCTCGATGGCCTCGGTGTGCCGTACCAGTACCTGAGCTATGGCAATTATTTCTCGCAGTGGCGGCCGCGCTTGGCGCTCAAGCTGTGGAGCGGCTGGACCACGTTTCCGCTGGTGTTCATCAACGGCGTGCTGATCGGCGGGGCCAGCGAGCTGCAAGCGCTGGTGGCCAGCGGAGAGTTCGCGCGGCTGACTACCTGATCAGCTAGCGCGGGCGCAGGGGATCGAGCAGGCTGCGCAAGTCGTTGTGATCGAGCTCGTACATCAAGGCAAGCAACGCTCCCAATTCCCCGGCAGGAAATCCCTCGCGCGCAAACCAGCCCAGATAATGCCCCGGCAAGTCCGCCAGCTTGCGCCCCTTGTATTTCCCATACGGCATTTCACGCGTGACCAGCAAAGCAAGTTTTTCAGAGTTCATGCCGCATGATACAGGGGTAACAGCGAAGGTCAGAAGTTGGTGACGACGCGCAGCATCACGGTGCGGGGATCGCCCAGCGGCAGCACGTTGTTGTTCAGTACGCCCGCATAATAGTCGCGGTCGAACAGGTTCTTGATGCTGAGGCTGACCCGGTAGGCCTTGGCTTCATAGCTGAGGTAGGCGTCCACGGCGGTGTAGCCGGGGACCGTGTACGACACGGCCGGTCCCGTCTTCTGCGCTTCGTAGCGCACACCCAAGCCGCCACCCAGGCCGGTCAGGGCGCCGTCGCGCACGCGGTAGTTGGCCAGCACGCTGGCGCTCTGACGCGGCACGTTGAGCAGGCGCTTGCCGACGTTGCCGCCGTTATCTTGCGTGATCACGCCGTTGATCAGCGACAGCGCCGTTTGCACGTTCCAGCCGTTGCGCAGGTCGGCGTTCAGTTCGGCTTCGAAACCCTTGGTGCGTTCCTCGCCGGTCTGCACTTGCGCGCCGGGCAAGACGGCGATGTGGTCCGGGTCGGGATCGGCCGTGGTGACGTTGCGGCGTTTCAGGTCGTACAGCGCCAGTGCGCCGGTGATGCGGCCGTTCAGGTATTCGAACTTGGCCCCCACCTCCGCCTGCTTGCCTTCTTCCGGCTTGAACTGCACGCCGAAGAAATCGGTGCCGCTCACCGGCAGGAACGACGTCGCATAGCTGACGTACGGCGAGATATTGGGCGTAGCGCGGTAGAGCAGGGCGGCGCTGCCGGTGGTCTTGTTGTTCTTGAGTTTGGTCGTGGTGTCGCGCAGTTCGTTGTACGACTTGTTGCTGCTGCGGTCGTGGCGGGCGGCCAGGCTCAGGTTCAACCGGTCGGTCAGCGCGATCTGGTCGCGCAGGTACAGGGCGGCGTATTCGACGGTGGCAGTGGTCAGGCTGCCCGGCGTGGCGTTGCAGCTGTAGGGCTGGTGGTACACGGGATTGAAGATGTCGAGCGAGGCGATGCGGCAGGCGGTGGAGCCGTTGCGGATCTTGTCGCTGTTGAGGTCGATACCGGCCATGATGGTGTGGCGCTGGCCGCCCAGGTCGAACGCGCGTTCGGCATAGGTGTCGAGCGCGCGGTTGTTGCCTTGCACGTCCTGGATCGAGCCGCTGCGCGCCTGCAGGCGGTCATTGGTCAGCGCGCCCAGCGAAACGAAACGCCCGTCCATGTCCAGCTTCTGGAAACGGAAATTCTGCGCCAGCTTCCAGCCGTTGTCGAAGCGGTGCGTCAGGCTGTAGCCCACCGCCGCCTGGCGCGAGTGGTACGGGCCGAAGCCGGGCTCGCCGGTGAATTCGTCGCGGTTGAAGGTCCCGTTGCGGTTGGGCAGGATGGTGCCCCGCGTGGGGGCACCCTGGCTGCGCAGGTATTCGCGCTCCATGTACGACGACAGGATGGTGAAGTCGGTGCGCGGGCCGAAGTCCAGCGTGACCGACGGCGCGATATAGCGCTTCTTGAAATACACGAAGTCGATCGGATCGTCCTGGTCCGACCACATGCCGTTGATGCGGAACGCGGCTTTACCATTGTCCGAGATCGGCCGTCCCAGGTCGAAGTCCACCTGCTTGAAATCGTTGCTGCCATAGGTGGCGCCGATGGTGTTGAAGGCCTGCGCGCGCGGACGCTTCGAGACCATGTTGACCAGTCCGCCCGGCTGCACCATGCCGAAGTTGATCGATGCCGGCCCTTTCAATACCTCGATGCGTTCCACGCCGGACACGTCCTGGCTCACGTACTGGTTCTGGCCGCGCTTCAGGCCGTCGATGTACAGCGACTCGGACGCGCGCTGGCCGCGAATGATGAAGTCGTCCCAGCCGCGCCGGCCCCAGCTGCCCGAGGCGACACCGGCGGTGGTTTGCAGCGCTTCGTTGAGGTTGGTGACGGCGCGTGCATCGAGCAGGTCGCGCGTGAGCACGGTGACCGATTGCGGCGTTTCCAGCAGCGACAGGTCCGACTTGGTGCTGCTGCCGGCGCGGCGGGCAGCAAAGCCTGCATCGTCGCTGCGGGCGCCGGTAATTTCCACCACCTGCGGCGCAGCTTCTGCAACGGCGGCCTCGGCAGCGGCGGACGTGTCGGCATGCGCAGACGGCAGCAGGGCGCCCGAACAGACGATGAGCGAGCACAGGCGGGCAATCAGCGTGCGGCGGGGAAGGGCAAAGGCGGACTCGGTCATTGATCAATCTTTTGATTGTTGATAATGATTCTCATTATACTTGTCAGGCAACTGACCTGCCCACCCTAAAAGTCCAGTATCTACTGCGTAAAAACACGTAAATTTTGCTTATATTTGCTTTTGCGGCAAATATGTTGTGCCGATTCGTGTCTTTTTCTCAGCAAGCGTAGCCGCGATACTGCATGCCATCAACCTTCATGGAGTTATGTCATGCCTATTGCCCTGCTTGCGCTGACCATCAGCGCGTTTGCCATCGGTACTACCGAGTTTGTCATCGTCGGGCTGCTGCCCACCATTGCCGCCGACCTCGGCGTGAACCTGCCTTCGGCCGGGCTGCTGGTGAGCCTGTACGCGCTGGGCGTGGCGATCGGCGCGCCGGTCCTCACCGCCTTGACCGGCAAGTTGCCGCGCAAGGCGCTGCTGCTGTCGCTGATGGTGTTGTTCACGCTTGGTAACCTGCTGGCCTGGCAGGCGCCCGGCTACACGTCGCTGGTGGTGGCGCGCATTCTGACCGGCCTGGCGCACGGCGTGTTCTTCTCGATCGGTTCCACCATCGCCACGTCGCTGGTGCCGCGCGAAAAAGCGGCCAGTGCGATCGCCATCATGTTCACCGGCCTGACCGTGGCGCTGGTGACCGGTGTGCCGCTGGGGACCTTCATCGGCCAGCACTTCGGCTGGCGCGAAACCTTCCTGGCCGTCTCCGCGCTGGGCCTGGTGGCCTTTATCGGCAGCCTGTTGTACGTGCCGAAAAATATCGCCCACAGCGCGCCGGCCTCGCTGCTGCAACAGGTCAAGGTGTTGGGCGAGCCGCGCCTGCTGCTGGTCTATGCGATGACGGCGGTCGGCTACGGCGGCAGCTTTATCGCCTTTACGTTCCTGGCGCCGCTGCTGCAACAGGTGTCGGGCTTTACTGCCGGCGCAGTGGGGCTGGTGATGCTGGTGTATGGTGTGTCGGTCGCGGTGGGCAATATCTGGGGCGGCAAGCTGGCCGACCGTAGCGGCCCGGTCGGTGCGCTCAAGATCATTTTTATGGGGCTGGCCGTGGTGCTGCTGGCGGTGACCTTTGCGGCGCCGTTCAAGTGGCTGATGCTGGCGGTGGTGCTGGCGTGGGGTGCGTTTGCCTTCGGTAACGTGGCCGGCTTGCAGGTGTACGTCGTGCAGCAGGCCGAGCACTACACGCCGCGCGCGGTCGATGTGGCCTCGGGCCTTAACATTGCCGCCTTCAACCTCGGCATTGCCGGTGGCGCGTGGGGTGGCGGCCTGATCGTCGAGCACCTGGGCCTGGTGCACACGGGCTGGATCGGTGCGCTGGTGGTGCTCGGTGCGTTCGGCCTGACCGTGCTGAGCGGCCAGCTCGACGCCCGCAACCCGCGCCCGGTGGCAGCGGGCGCCGAGAAGCGGACGCGTGTGGCAGCGCACTGATAGGGCGGATTTTTTGCAGGGGAGCGGGCCGTTGCCAGCCACAGGCTGGCATACAATAAGTTTTTCCCTACACCGCTCCCACCATGGCCCACATCCACCCGACCGGCTGGCAGGAAATGTCCGTCACCGGCACCGCCGCGCGCGAAATCGAAACCCTCACCTATCTCGAAGCCACGCTGGCCGACCTGCCGTACCGGGTCTATCACGGCGTGCACTGGACCAACGTGGAGCAGGGCTTTTCGGTGTACGGCGAGATCGACTTCATCCTGGTGGCGCCCAATGGCCGGCTGCTGCTGATCGAACAGAAGTCGGGCTTCCTCAGCGAAACGCCGGACGGCTTGATCCGCAATTACGAAGGCAAGCCGCGCAAGGTGGCCAACCACATCATGCGCTCGATCAAAGGACTCTCCGAGCGCTTCGGCAGCGAGCTGTCGATCGATTACCTGCTGTACTGCCCCGACTACACGGTACGCAACCCTAACCAGGCCGGCATCGACCCGCGCCACATCATCGATGCCGGCAACAAGGGCAAGCTGGCGCAGGTGATCCGCGAAACCTTGCCGGTCGATGGCGCGCCGCCCGGCGACAAGTTCGACAAGGTCACGCGCTTCCTCTCCAACATGCTCAGCCTGCGGCCCGACCCCAGTTCGATGATCGGCAATGCCGCCGGCCTGGTGGCGCGCCTGTCGGGCGGCCTGTCCACCTGGGCGCGGCGGCTGGACTTCTCGCCGTTCCGCCTGCACGTAAAGGGCACGGCCGGCAGCGGCAAAACCCAGCTGGCGCTGGCCGAATACAGCGACGCCATCGACGCCGGCTTGAAATCCCTGTACGTCTGCTACAACCGGCCGCTGTCGGACCACATCGAAAAACTGGTGCCGTCCGGCGGTCGGGTGACATCGTTCCACATGCTCAGCGACGCGTTCGCGCGGGCCCAGGGCCAGATTCCCGACTATACCGCGCCCGACGTCTGGGACAAGATCGAAGCGCACATGACCACGTCCGAGCTGCCGCCCGAGTGGCAGTACGACGTGCTGATCGTGGACGAGGGCCAGGATTTTTCGCCGGCCTGGCGCGACATCCTGCTGCGCATGCTCAAGCCCGAGGGCCGCGCCATCTGGCTGGAAGACCCCAACCAGAACCTGTACGGCCGCGAACCGGTGCCGCTGCCGGGCTGGGTGACACTGCATTCGGACACCAACTACCGCAGCCCGCGCCAGATCATCGACATGCTGACGTCGATCGGCGCCGTGCGCGAGCCGGTGGAGGCGGGCAGCCCGTTCCGTGGCGCCGACATCGAGGAACTGATCTACCCGGACGGCGACACCGACGCCATGCTGGCGCAAACCCGGCGCGCGGTGACCAGCTGCCTGGCGGCCGGCTTCGCCCGCCACGATATCGCGATTGCCTCGTTCCGGGGCCGCGACAACTCGGTGATCCTGCACATGGACCAGTTGAGCGATGCCCATACCCTGAAGTCTTTCACCGGCGAATACGACCTGTTCGGCACCCCCGAGTACCGGCCTGGCGGCTTGCTGGCCGAGACCGTGTACCGCTTCAAGGGCCAGTCCGCGCCGGCCATCATTTTTACGGAAATCGATTTCGAGCGCATCGACGAACGAGTGCTGCGCAAGCTGTTCGTGGGCATGACGCGGGCGCGGCTGAAGCTGGTGCTGGTGCTCAGTGAGCGGGCCGAGCAGCAGTTGCTGGACCGGATGTAGAGGCTGACCCGCTCAGCCCCGGCTGCGTGGGTCAGCGGATCGTGGTTTCCTGCTGCATCATTTGCCTTTCGCGGTCTCGGATCTGGCGCCCTACGGTATCCAGGCGCGGGCTGTTCGGGTCCATGCGGCGGGCGCTGTCGAGATAGGTGCGGGCAGCGTCGAAGCGGCTTTGCGACAGCGCCGTTTCCGCATCCTGGATAAAGCTCACCGCCATCTCTGCCTTGGCGTTGTGGACTTCCTGGCGGACGGCTGGCGCTGGCTGCGACCGGGCCAGGGTGCTTGCCGCTGGCGTGGCTATCTGCGGCGTGGTACTAGTCACCTGGGGGGCTGGCGTTGTTGCACGGGTGAGCGCTGGCGTCGTCGCCCGCGTTGCCGCTGACGTTTGTAGCGGCGCAGAGACTTGCGCCGATGCCGGAGTTTGTGCCTGGGCCTGTCCGGGGGACTGAACCTGTGCTGGTGCTTTGACCTGTGCGGCTGCACGTGCAGATTCAGGTGCCGGCGCAGCGGCCACTGCAGCAGCCTGCTCGGCCTGCAACGACGCCAGCATCGCGCGCAAGCCGGGCAGGTCGGCCGAGTCGCGGTTCAGTCCGGTCAGGCGATCGAGGGCCTTGGCGGCGGCGCCGGCATCGCGCTGGTTCAGCGCGCGCCGTACCGCGTCGGTGGCGCTGTTGGCGGCGCTTTGCGCGGTGGACAGGCGCTGGCGCAGTTTTTTGGCGCCGGCATCGGCGGCGCACTTCTTGTCGAGCTTGTCGAGGCGGTTGCGGGCGCTGTCGAGTTGATGGTTGTCGAGCAGACCGTCGATGGTCTTGAGCGCGCGCGAGCAGGCTGTACCGGAGTTTTCCGCCTTGGTCACCGCCGTCTGCAATTCTTCCGCCTTGGCGCGCGTGTCGCCACGGCAGTACGCGTTGGCATTGGCGCTCTGGATGCCGGCACCGGCCACGTCGCCCCTGGCCAGCAGCTTGTTGCCCTGGCCGAGCGCGGTCAGGCACGCCTTTTTATCCTCGGGCGAACCGCCGCCGCAGCGCGACAGGATGACCAGCAGCCCGATCAAGATCAGCAGCACCTTGAACCATCCCAACTTGAATTTGGGCTTGCCCCGGCCTCGCGGCGCACCTGCGCCTGGCGGTGGGCTACCGGTATTGCCAGCACGCGGGTTGGCGGGGGCGGACACCGGCGCCGGCCGCGCAGCAGCTTTCGCAGCCGGAGCTTGCGTGGAAGAGGCTGCACTGCCGCCAGCCGTATAGCCAGCCGCAGCCGCGTTGCCGCCAGCACCGGAGCCGGCACCAGCCGTCGCAGCACCAGCCCCAGCCGCGTTGCGGCCAGCACCGGAACCGGCACCAGCAGCCATAGCGCCAGCCCCGGCCGCGTTGCCGCCAGCACTGGCATCAACTGCCGCAGCGCCGGCCCCCGCCACGTTTCCGTGAGCGGCGTTGCCGACAGCGCCAACACCGGCACTGGACGACGCCGCAGAATCAGCGTGGTAAGCAGAAGCACTGGCAGCCGCCGGTGCCGGAGTTAAGTTTTTAGCAAGCACCGGCCCGACGCCCGGCGTCGGCGCGGAAGCGGCCGCAGCCGACGGCGATACTTGCGCAGCACCAGCACCAGCACCAGCACCAGCACCAGCACCAGCACCAGCACCAGCACCAGCACCAGCACCAGCACCAGCACCAGCACCAGCACCAGCACCATGAGCGCTACCCGGCGCACCGACAGCAGCCGCACCCGCAACTATCGCTGGACCAGCACCTGCCGCTGGCCCAGGCACAACACTACCGGCCACCGCCACGCCACAAAACGGGCAGTGCGGCACCAGCGTAAATAACGGCTTCTGACAACTCTTGCAATTCATTGCTGCATGTCCTTAATCGGGTGGCATGGCCGACGACTGCTGCGCCGGTGACGCCAGCACGTGCGCCAGTTCCAGCATCAACGGCATCGCGACCCAGTCCGTCATGCCGGCGCGCCAGACTTGCGTGTGGGCCGGCTGCAGTTGCTGCGCCTGCGCCATCTGGCCCACTTGCAGGGCGGTGAAGGGGCCGAATTTTTGGCCGTTTACCTTCAGGTGGTACTCGTGGACGACCGGCGCTTCCGCCTTGGCCAGGCCCACACCGCCGATCGGCGCGCCGCCGAGCATGGTGCCCGGAGCGGGCATGGCTGCCGACGTTGGCGTACCCATGGCAGCCTGCACGCCATGCACGCCATGCGCGCCCGGCGCGGCAAACTCACCGCCAGCCGTGGATGCCGAAGCATAAAACCCGCCGCCAGCCGTGCCTGCCGACGCCGCAGCGCCAGTGCCCAGCAAGGCATCGATACGGCCGGCAACCAGCATCTCCGGCTTGAGGGCATACTTCAAACGCGGCAGGCCTTCGCCCGGTTCGCGCACTTCCCAGTCGTAGGCGTCTTCGTCGGAATCGGGCACCACGTTGGCCCAGGTCTTGTGCTGGGCCAGCAGCTGGGTGGTGAACTTGTCGATTTCGCTGTCGGTCAGGCCCTTGCGGCGCGCTTTTTCGATCAGTTCGCGCTTCGCTTCGCCGGCCAGCGCGCTGGCAAAGCCTTTTCGCTCGTGCTGGTTGCCGGTGGCGTCGTCGACCAGCTTGGACGTATACACGGCGCTCTCGTAGTAGCTGGCCAGGGCGGCCAGCGCCACGGTCTGCATGGCGTCCAGTTCGGCCAGGCGCTCCTGCACACGGGCCACGATGGCGTCGCGGTAATTCGCCGGCAAGCCGTTCTGGCGCATCGCCCGTTCGTTGCCGATGCGGCGCAAGTCGCCTGCCGCCACCGCGAACTGGTACTGGCCCGGCGGCACGATACGCTGGCTCGAGCGCGTGAGCACGCCCAGCATTACCGCCAGCAGGAATTGCTTGAAGTCTTCGGCCAAGCGATTGAGTTCATCGGTGGTGGGCACCATCGGGTGGCTGAACTGGGTGGAATCGATGTGGGTGTGGGTAGGACTTTTTTCCGCTTCCTTGCGGTAGCTGGTGCGCCAGCCTTCGAGCCCGCGCAGCACGGTCATCGGCACGCCCGACAGCTCGCAGTAGCACACCGCGCGGCCCGGGATGCCGGTCTCCACGATCGACAATTGGCCGGCCGTGATGCCGGCCTGGGTGGGCACGCACGATTCGAGCTCGGCGCGGAACTTGCGGCTGAACAGTTCGGCATTGGCCACGCCGATAAAGCACTTGAACTGGTCGGCGCGCACCGTGAAGTCCCCCGACAGGTTGGCGTCGATCCACGGCATGGCGCAGGCCAGCAGCTTGCGGAAGCGGTCGAGCCGCTCGGTGATCGACATTTGCTCGAGCGACTCGATCAGCGGATCGGTGCGCATGGCTTCGCCTTCGACGGCGGTAGCGAGCGACAGCTGGCGCTCGGCCATGCGCTTGACCTTGACCAGGATGACGGTGCGCTCGCCGGCATCGGACAGCATCGGGAACAGGGTCTTGGAGCCGCCCAGGTCGCGGAACGCCTCGTCGGCCCACTCGCGCAGTTGCAGCGCACCGGGCAGCGGTTGGTTGGGCGTATTGCTGGGGATGGCGATCAGGGTGGCATGGTCGCTATTGAGATCCTGCTGCAGGATGGTATTGGCCAGTTGCAGTTGCGACAGCATGTCGAGCACCGCCTCGCGGCCGGCCTGCAGCTCACCGACCAGTCCGCTCCAGACGGCGCGGCCCTGGGCATCGACGCCGGTCTTGCGGCCCAGCCAGTGTGACAGGTCCTGCATCAGGATCACGGCTTCCTCGGCCGCCTTGGCGCGCAGGTGGAATTTCAGGGCGTTGGCGATTTCCACGCGCAGGTGGTCCATCACGGCCACCGCCTGCTTTTCGCCGCCGCCGAACAGGCCGCCACGCGTCTGTTCGAGGTTGTTGAGCAGGCGTTCGTACTCGCGGGTGCGCACGGCTTCCTTGATTTCGCGGTAGCGTTCGCCATTGACGGCCAGCGCCGGCATCAGGCCCGAGCCTGGCGCTTCCAGCCGGTCCTTGATCTGCTCGACCAGCGACAGCACGTATTCGAGGCCGCCGAATTCCTTGTTGTCGAGGTAGGCGTACAACTGGTCGCGCACGCTCTGTTTGATTTTTTCCAGCAGCTCGCGGCGGCGCTTGGCCACGCGGTCTTCGGTGGTGTCGGCGGTGGAGTCCTGGTCGCGCACGGCATCGCGCTCCATCAGTTTGACCGCATCGCGCACCTGCTGCGGCCATTCCTTGCGGTCGAAACCGCCGCGGATGGCGTCGATGCGGGCGTTGACGCGCTGCTCCACGCCGGCCAGCAGCAGGCCGCTCTTGTCTTGCAGCAGGTCTTCCACGACCTGGTAGTCAAGGAAGTCGCCGTTCGAGCGGCGCAGTTCCACGCCGCGGTCGGAAAACTGCGGGAAATCGCTGAACGTGAACGGGCGCAGCGCCATGTGCGCGCCCATGAATTCGTCACGCTGGCGGTCGGTGGCGCGATTGACGCCGAGGTCGTTGCCGCCCACGCCGAAAAAGGCCTTGAGCATGGCGCCCGCCCAGCGGTGAGCCTGCTCATCGTGACGCGCTTCCTGGCGCGTATCAAGCGTGGCCTGGCCGAAGGCGGAATAGCGCCGCGCGTACGACAGCCGCATGTCGGCAAAGCGGGCCTTGGGCACCAGCGCGTCGAACAGGTAATTCTTGTGCTGGGCCTGGTTGACGGCCACCGAGCGCTTGCGGCGGGCAAAGTCGCCGGACGCGAAGTCTTCGAACAGGGCGTCGGCCACCATGTGGTAGACGTCCTTGATGTCCTTGGTGTGCTGCTGCGCCAGGTTGCCCGAGTCGATCAGGTACACCTCGTTGTACGGCTCGCGCGGCAGTTCGGGCTGGTCGTGGGTATCCCAGCGGCCCACGTAGCCCTTGTTGCCGAGCATGGCCGATTCCAGTTCCATCAGCGCGGCGTAGCCGTTGGCCTCGGTGCGGTCCTTGTTGGCGCCCGAGTAGCCGGTCGGCAGGAACAGCATCAGTTCGACGTCGGCATTACCTACCTCGTTCTTGGCCAGCCAGCGCGCCAGCAAGCCCATGTCGAGGAAGGCGCCGGAACCGGTGCCGCCCGCCACCGAGCCGACCACCACGATGCGGAATTTGCTGGTTTCCATTTTCAGACCCAGCTGGCTCAGTTGCTGCTCGTGCGACAGGCTGGCCTTGAGGGTCTTGAGTTTCAGGCGGATCTTGTCGCGGACCTTGGCATACTTGTCGAACAGGTACAGGCGCGAGACGGCGCGGATCTGGCCGGCGCCCTTGGACGGATCGATGCCAAGCTCGCGGATTTTCTTGGGCGTGAGCGACAGCCATTCCTTGATGTGCGGATAGCGTTCCAGCGCATCGTCGTCACGGCTGTACTTGTCCATGTCGAACGGTTCGACGATCTTGTCTTCGTCGGTGAACCTGACCTGCTCGAATTGCAGGTCTTCGGCCTGGGCGCGGCCGCTGTCGATCACGGCGCCGGTGTCGAGGTCGAACTGGATGAACTGCGCCACCGGAAAGTCGACCAGGCTGTCCACCCGGGTGCGCGCGCCATTGCCGCCCCACATGGTGTTGAGGATGCGGCGGCGCACGCGCATCAGCACTTCCATGCCGGTGCCGCCGATGCCGATGAACAGCGTGGGACGCAGCTCTATGGTCTGTTCCTGCTTGCGCTCGCCGGCGCCCGGTGCCTGGTGAATATTTTCCATGATCGACTCTCGTTGTGTGCTTCTGTACCTGTTTTACCTGCGGCCCGACACGAACGTCAGCACCAGCGCCAGCAGCGCAACGGCCAGGATCGGGCCGATGATCAGCGGCGCCATGAACTTGGCGGCGTTGACGGCAGCCAGCACCACGCCGGTGGAAATACTGGCCAGGAACACGAACAGCCACCAGCCGGCGGCGTTGGCCTTGTTTGGCGGCACGCGCTTGACCACCAGCGCGTTGGCATAAGCGCCCCGGGCGAAGAAGAAGGCGATGAACAGCACCAGCAGGATGCCGCCGCCCACCAGCAGGTCGCGCGACGAGGTGTCGGCAGCGCCGGCCAGCACCGGCATCTCGGTGGTGGTGGTGTCAGTGGTGGCGGCCGGGGTTGCCGGGTGTTCCGTTGCGGCTGGCGGCGTCTTGCCGGCGTCCGGCGCGGGCAGTGCGAAGCCGGTGTCTTTGTTATCCTGGGCCATCTGGTGTGCCTCCTTGGCGGGTAAAGTAAAAATGAAAAATCAGGCCAGGCGCAAGCTGTGGCCTTCGGCCACGCGCGCCACGACCGGCTTGCCGAGGCCGCGCCGCAGCGTGCCCACCACGTTGCCGTCGAGGTCGCGCACCTCGGTGGTCTGGTACGGCTTGATGACCACGTGGCGCAGCGCGCCATCGACCTGCACCGCGTAGCGCTTGCTGCGCGTGGCCAGCACGGCAAATGCCGCGCCGCCGCCGAGCAGCGCCAGCACCGAGCCCATGATCACCAGCACCGGCAGCAGCGGATATTGCACGCGCACCAGTAGCGGCACCACGGCGCGCGAGCTGTTGACACTCTCGGGCGGCAGCAGCACTTCGGAAATCGGGTCGCCCGGGAACAGCGCCTGCATGTCGGCGTTGAACGAGTCCGGCAAGGTCAGCTTCTGGCGCTCGAGGACGAGCGTGACGCGCATCGGCAGCAGCACCTGCTTGCCCATGGCGGCAATGGCCTGGCTCGACCACGGCGATGGCACTTGCTCGACCGGCAGGCGGAACTGCACGTCCACCGCCTGGCGCGCACCGGGCGCCAGGTTGGCAATCGCGTCCGGCGCCACCTGCACCGGCACGCTGTGCTTGCCGGCGGACAGGGTGGCGCCGACGTCGGCGCGGGCGATCACGTACGGGTAAAACAGGTTTTGCAGCGACGCCTTCAGGTGCACGGTGGGCGCCAGCGCGGCGGCATCGACGTCGAGCACCAGGGTGCGGCCATCGCTGCCCAGGCTGGCGCGCATATTGGGCGCGTCAAGCAGGCGCTCGGGCACGATGCGCAGCGCGTCCTGGTCCACCGGTTTCAAACGCAGCGGCGGGCGGGTGAGCACTTTCTGCAGGCGGTCGTTGGCGAGGATGCGGGTGAGGGCGTCGGCAGCCGGCTGGCCGTAGGCCAGCGCATACACCATCAAGCCCTTGGCCGCGTACAGCTTGCCCTGCACCGGCATCTTGAGCGGGAACACCACGGTCTTGGTGATCGACGGTTCCAGGTGCAGCAGGCGATAAAAATCGCGGTTGCGGGCGGCGGTGGCCGGGTCGTTGCCGGGGCTGTTCTTGTTGTTGGTGAAAATCCAGACGATGCCGGGCGCGGCCTTGAACGAACCAGTGATGGTTTTCGTGACCGCTTCCTGGAAGTCGGTATCGGCCAGCGCCGCGCCCGGCGCCGTGGTTTTGCGCGCCAGCGTCAGTGGGGCGAGCAATTGCGCGACGTTGGCCGCGCCACGCGAGGTGCCCAATACGCGCGGCGAGACGTTGCCCACCGTGCCCTGGCTGAATGCCAGCAAGTGGACCGTATCGTCGGATTCGGCCGCCGCCTGCGCCACGGCTGCGACCAAGGGTTTGAGTTGCGAGGCTGGATCGAGGTAAAACGGTTCCATCCAGCCCGAGTTTTGCACCAGGAAAGCTTGCTGGATGGCGGCATGGGCTGGCGCCGCCAACAACGCAGCAAGCAACAGCGCCATGGCGGCCAGGAGTCGGGTGGAATTCATGCTGCCAGGTTCCAGCCGAGGATGTCTTTGAGCTCGGGGTGGTAGGCCCACACCTTGCCGTCGTGGGTAAACAGGCGCAAGGTCCACGGTTGCGGCAGCACGCTGGTGTTGAACGTGGTTTCGCCGTCGTGGTCGTCCCACACCAGCTGGAAGCGCAGGCGGTCGGTGGAGGCCAGCGTTTGCGCTACCGCCACCGTGCTGGCCAGCTTGATGCCGATGGTGCTGCGCGGGCCCACCTCGAGCAGCGGAATCACCACCGCGTTGGTGGCGCCGTCGTCGCCGTGCTCGGGTTCGGTCCACGGCGCCTGGTGGTGCTTGGTGGCGAAACGGTAGTTCATGGCGCCGGACGACAGGCGCGGGCCCAGCGCCGGTTCGATCTCGGGCAAGGGTTTGCCCAGCGCCACGTAAGCGTAACTATGGTTGTTGCTGTCAAAGCACAGCTGCCACAGGTCGCCGTCCTTGGCCAGGTACGGACTGCCGAACGCGAACTGCGGCGCCAGACCGGCCGGCCACGGGAAAAATTGCGCAGCAAAACCGCCGTCCGGCTTGCGCTGCAAGACCAGCTGGCCGGTCATGCACGGCCAGATTGCCGTGCGGCCATAGCCGACCGGTGCACCCATGCCGAACAGCGGTGGCGCGTCATTGAGCAGCACGGGCGCACCGGGCTGGCCGTTGGCGTCCAGGCTCACCAGCGCCACCTGACCGGGGCCCTGTTGCACCGGCGCCCACACCAGGCCCTGGAAGGTCAGCGGGGCGCCGACGGCCGGGCCGTCGCCGGCATAACGCACCTCGTATTGCAGTGCCGCCAGGTCCGGCGTGACGCAGGCCAGGCCCGCATCGGTGGCGACAAACACGCGGCTGTTGAAGTTGTAGTGCAGCTCGGCGCGCCAGGCGGCGTAGGGCAGGTTCGATTCCGCCAAGAACACGCCACCGACGCCATGCAGCGGCGCCCAGCGCGCGCTGGCCGGCAGCCACGCGAACAGGCCGCCTTTTTCGGGATTCAGCGCCAGCAGCGCGTTGGCGTGGGTGCCGAACGGGGCGGAGATGAACTGGTAGTCGCCGCTGGGCGGCAGCTTGATGCGCGCGGCCGGCTCGCTCTCGGCGTGGAAACCGGCCTTGTCCTGCAAGTGCAGGGGGACCGAAGTCTGGCGCAGACCCACCACGTGGCCTTGCGTCACCTGGCGCACCGGGTAGGCGCCGGCCGGCGGCACCCACGGCGCGCCGGACGCGGGCGGCGCCGCCAGCCTGGTGCCGTTGACGGGCGAGTAGTGGAACTCCGGCGGATAGAGCGCAGCCGCGCCATCGGCGGCGCGCGCCTGCATCAGGCTGGCGATATCGGCAGGCAGCAGGTCGGGCGCGATGTCGTGGCCCAGGCGCGTGCGCACCAGTTGTGGACCGTGGTTGCGGTCGGCAAGATCCTGGACCTGCCAGGTGCCCGACCCCAGATGCCATTCCCCAGTCTTTTCTAAAGTCATTGTATTTCCAACGCGTTGCTGCGGATTGCTACTGTTGATGGCATGTTTGATGCAAATTATCGCGGCTATATTAGCGATTTTTTAGCCTTGTGGAAACACCACCATTGCAAGCACTGCCGCGCAATACCATTAGGGCGAAGGATTGCACCAGCAATCTATCGAATTGTCACGATGTTTATCTTATTAACTTGTCACAGATGCGGACAGAATAACACCAAAGCCCGGGTGCGACCGGCGCGTTTCATGTTGCATGCTCCCAACGTGCAGCTTTTCAAAAAGTCATGTCGATGACTGTTTGCAAGGTTTAGGATTTTTAGAAAGTTTCTTCTCCTAAGATGATCAGGCAGGTCAAATATCCAAAACAACAACGATTTTGGGAGACATCATGCCTTTGCCCCGTTCCACCGTCATTTCCGCCGCAGTCGCCGGCGCGCTTGCCCTCCTGGTCACTCCAATCGTATTGGCCCAAACCAAACCCGCCAACGCCGAACCCGACAACGTGGTGGTGGTGTCCGGCACCCGCCAATCGGTGGCCGGCGCCATCGACCGCAAGAAAAATGCGTCCACCGTGGTCGATTCCATCGTCGCCGAGGATATCGGCGAATTCCCCGACAAGAACGTGGGCGAAGCGCTGTCGCGCGTGACCGGCGTCCAGCTCTCGCGCGATTTCGGCGAGGGTTCGCAAGTCAATATCCGTGGCGTGGAGGCCAACCTCAACCGCATCGAGATCAACGGCCTGTCAGTGCTCAGCACCAACGGCACGGCCGGTCGCGGCGCCGAGCTGCGCGAGCTGCCGGCCGAGCTGATCAAGTCGATCGACGTGTACAAGGGCGTGACCGCCGACCAGACCGAGGGCGGCATCGGCGGCACCGTCAGCATCAAGACCAACCTGCCGCTCGATTTCAAAACCCGCACGGTGGTGGTCAAGCTCGAAGGTGAACAGAGCAGCAGCCGGGGCGGCGCCCAACCGCGCGGCAGCCTGCTGCTGGCCGACAAATTCCTTGACGGCCGGCTGGGCCTGATGGCCAACCTGGTGTACGACAAGGTGTATACCCAAAACGATTACGTGCGCAACAGTAACTGGCGTTACTTCCGCGACTGGGACCTGTCGCCAGAGAAGACCAATACCAGCCTCAACCCGCGCGCGGCGGCCGTCACCGCCAAGGGCGGTTGCGCGGCCCTGTCCGGTGCCGACAAGACCGCCTGCGACAGCCAGTGGTTCGACTATTCTCCCGGCGTGCCACGCTATGGCATCTGGACCCGCGACCACAACCGTTCCAGCGCCGAGCTCACTGCCCAGTACAAGATCGACAATAATCTCAATGTCTGGGGCCGCTACAACAAGAATAACCAGAAGCAGATGCTCAACGACCGCAATTACGTGACCGATTTCGGTTCCATCAAGCGGTTCTCGACCTCGGGCGTGGCGCCCGTCTACGGCGCCAACGGCGCGCCGCTGACCACCCCGGCGGCATCGTGCGCGGAGCCAACCGCCGGCGTGACCCCGGCCGGCATGAGTTTCACCAACCACGTGATGACGTCGTTCACGTCCGGTACCTGCCAGAACGTGCCGGGAGAGGGCGCCTCGTACAACTTCAGCACGGCCGCGCGCGACTTTGCGCTCAACATCAAGTCCGACTACCGCTCTGGCGGTTTCAACTGGAAAAGCGGCGACTGGTCGGCCGAAGGCCTGGTGGCCAAGACCAGCTCGTACTACGAGCTCAATACCAATAACATCGTGATGGAAGCCAATATCCCCGGCTTGAAGGTCAATTTCGACCAGCAGGGTTTGCCCAAGTTCACCTTCCCGGCCGGCTTCGATCCGAACAACAGCAACGTCTATACCCGCATCATCTCGCAGTACCAGCCATCGTTTACCGACAACGGCGAGGACCAGGTCAAGCTCGACCTCAAGTACCGTCCCGACATGCCGTTGTTGACCACCTTGCACTTCGGCGGCCAGGGCCGCAAGTCCACGTCCGAGCAATACCGCTGGACCGGCTACCTGGCCGGCGGCGACCCTAGTACCACGGCCGACGATGTCACCGTGCGCAGCCCCGAAGTGCGCCACGAAATCATTTTCGATCCGCTCAACACGTCCGGCGTGCTGCGCAACGGCGGCAACACCGTCTATGGCACCGGCCTGACCGCGAACAACACCACGCGTTACGTCAGCGGCACCCAGATGCAGCAACTGGTCGATGCGATCCGCACCAACACGCCGGGCTCGTTCCTGAGCGGCTACGACGGCCTGTCCGGCTACCCGAACGGCTGGACCGCGCCCAGCTTTGCCAACTCGGCCCAGTATTTCGACCTGACCCGCTACAATCACGACCTGCTGCGTAACTCGATCGGCAGCGACGGCAAGTCTTACCCGATGCCGCCGCAGTTTGCTGTCGAAGAAAAAATCAAGGCGTTCTACCTGCGCGCCGACTTCGAGCACGAACTGTACGGCGTGGCGCTGGACGGCAATATCGGCCTGCGCTACGCCGGCACCGAAACCCGCGCCACCGGCTTGCGTTCATACCGCGCCTATTCTGCCAACCCCACCACCAACGCCCGCGTGGAAACCGTGCTGGCCAACGACATTGTCACCGTGCGCAACAAGTACAGCGACACGCTGCCAAGCTTCAACCTGGCCGCCTGGTTCGTGCCCAACACGCTGGTCGCCCGCCTGGGCTGGGGCAAGGTGATGGCGCGGCCGTTCATCGACCGCCTGACGCCCACCGTCAACTGCATCGCCAACAGCGGCCAGTCGCAGTTCGGCGGCGACGGCAGCGCTGATGATTGCGTTGGCGGCAACGTCAACCTGAAACCGTTCCGCGCCACCAACAAGGACGTCAGTGTGGAATGGTATCCGTCACGCGACTCGCAGTTGTCGCTGGCGTTCTTCCGCAAGGACATCAGCAGCTACATCCAGAACGACGTCATCCTGCCAGGCGTGGACGTGTTCAACAACGGCCAGCGCTGGGACTTGAAAACCTCGATCAACAGCGAGGGCGCAGTGACCAAGGGCTGGGAACTGGCCGGCCGCACCGCGCTGACCATGCTGCCGGGCGCCTTCGGCGGCCTGGGCCTGGACGCCAACTACACCCGCATGACGTTCTCGTACGCCACCGGCAAGGAACTGCTCAACCCGCTCGACAACACCGTACTGCCCTACCCGGGCATGTCGCGCAACAGCTACAACGTGGGCGTGTGGTACGACCTGGGCAAATGGAACGCCCGCCTGGCCTACAACTACCGCGACAGCTACTACACCGGCACAGTGGACGCCAACGCCTCGCTGCCCGTGTACGCTGAAGCGGTCGGCTACCTGGACGCCAAGCTGCAATTGCGCGTGACCGAGAATCTGACCTTGTCGGTGGAAGGCAAGAACCTGACCGACGAGGCGCAGTACCTGAACTCGGGCTCGAAGGAGCGCAGGAATGAGCTGGCCTGGTCGGGGCGGCGGTATTTTGTGGGGGCGACGTATAAATTCTAATTAGGTAACGTGGGCGTCTTTTGAAAACTGTCAGAAAACAGTCTATACTTCTGACACTCAGGAGCGCCCATGTCTACCCTAGCCGAACAAATTCTCAAGTACGCAGCCGAGTTGCCAGAAGGTACGCCAATCGTCGCCAAAGATCTGCTGCATCTTGGCACGCGCGCCGCAGTTGACCAGGTGCTGTCACGTCTCGTGCGGCGCAGTGCGCTGCTGCGCGTCGGTCGTGGTATCTATGCTCTGCCCGTGGAGAGCCGTTTCGGCGCCCGGGCGCCTTCTACGTCAAAAATGGTCGAAGGGCTGGCCAGTCAGCGTGGAGAAATCATCGTTTCGCACGGCGCTGCGGCTGCCAATGCCTTGGGTTTGACCACCCAGGTGCCGATGCGTGCCATTTACCTGACGTCCGGGCGCAGTCGCCACCTGAAACTGGGGGCGCAGACTATCGAGCTTCGCCACGCCCCTTTCTGGCAGTTGATGTTCCCGGGGCGCGCGGCGGGGGATGTGGTGCGTGCACTGGCATGGCTGGGGCCCGAGAAGATCGAGGCGGCAGTGCGCAAGCTTGCTATCAAATTGCCGCCCTCGGCACTCAAGGAGGTCGTCTCGGCACGCTCGCGCTTGCCAACATGGATGGCACAGGAGCTCAGTGCCTTTGTCGGCAATGCCTGAGTTTTTCGATCTCTCGGCAAAAGATCGTCTCGATGCCTTGAGCATCGTGGCCGATGCATCGGGACGGCCACTCCATCTTCTGGAAAAAGACATTTGGGTCGTCTGGGCGTTGCGCCATCTTTTCTCAGGCCCGTACGCAGAACACCTTGTGTTCAAGGGTGGGACATCCTTGTCGAAGGCTTACGGCGTTATCCGGCGTTTCTCTGAGGATGTGGATCTTACCTATGACATTCGTGCCATTGCTGCTGACCTGGTGGGCAATTCAGAAGCGCCGCTGCCAGCGACCAAAAGCCAGGAGAAGAAATGGACCAGGGAGATTCATGTTCGCCTTGATCATTGGGTTGCAACCGAAGTCGTACCACGACTGGAAGCCGAGCTCGTAGATGCTAATTTACCCGCAACCGTAAGAGCAGAGGGCGCGAAGGCCTACATCGAATACACACGAGTTGCGGCAGGCACTGGTTATGTGGCGCCAGCGGTGTTGTTGGAGTTTGGCGCGCGTTCAACCGGAGAACCTAATAGGTGCGCAAGATTACCTGCGATGCAGCGGCTTATCTCCCGGAGGTGGCGTTTCCTGGTGCGCTGCCCCAGGTAATGCGTGCCGAACGTACCTTCTGGGAAAAATGCACGGCAATTCATGTGTTTTGCGCGCAGGGCGCATTCCGTGGCGGCGACCGCTTCGCACGGCATTGGCACGATATCACGCGGCTCGATAGTGCCGGATACGCTGATGCTGCGATCGCGGACAAAGAGCTTGCTCGCGCCGTTGCGGAACACAAAAGCGTGTTTTTTGCCGAGAAAAGCGCGCAGGGCGTAATCGTTGATTATCACGCAGCGGTAGCTGGCCGGTTGCAACTGGTACCAGGCGACGACTTGATGCCGATATTGGCCGCCGATTATCAACATATGATCGACGATGGCTTGTTTCTCGACGATGCCGAGCCTTTCGCGGCGTTAGTGGCGCGGTGCAGATCGATTGAGCGGAAAGCCAATGCCGGGAGCTGACAGGGGCTGTCAAAATTCGTAGGCTTACGACCTGGCTCGGACAACCGAGGGCGCCTGATACCTCCAATAGAACCGCAGTGTATATTGTCGCCCTGTCGAATTTTGCTGGATGTCTCCATGTCTGCCGTATCCCTGTTCTGCCTGGTGTTTGCGTATTTCGCCCTGCTGCTGGCCGTGGCGTGGCGCACCTCGCGTCACGCGAACAATGCCAGCTTCTTCATCGGTAACAAGCGCAGCAACTGGATGGTGGTGGCGTTTGGCATGGTGGGGACCACGCTGTCGGGTGTGACCTTCATCAGCGTGCCGGGGGCAGTGGGGGCCGGTGGGTTTGGCTATTTGCAGGTGATTCTCGGCTACGTGCTTGGCTATGTCGCCGTGGCCTACATTTTGCTGCCGCTGTATTATCGCCTGAAACTGACCTCGATCTACCATTACCTCGACGTGCGGCTCGGTGGCGGTGCGTATCGCAGCGGGGCGGCGTTCTTCATTCTTTCGCGCCTGCTCAGCGCTTCGGCGCGGCTGTACCTGGTGGTCAATATCCTGCAAATCACCATTCTCGATAGCCTCGGCGTGCCGTTCTGGCTGACCACCGTCGTGATCCTGGCGATGATCCTGCTGTACACCTACGAAGGGGGCGTGAAAACCATCGTCTGGACCGACACCCTGCAAACGGCCGGCATGGTCATCGGCCTGCTGGCGTGCGTGGGCTGGCTGCTGCATGAAATGGAGATCGGGCCGCTCGAGAGCCTGGTGCGCCTGCACGACGCGGGTCTGACGCGCTGGATCACCAGCGACATCGACAGCCCGGCCAACTTCTGGAAGCAGGTGCTGGCGGGCTTCTTCATCGTGCTGGCCATGACCGGCATGGACCAGGAGACCATGCAGAAGAATATCTCGATCAAGACCCTGCGCGACTCGCAAAAGAACATGCTGGTGCTGACCGTGATCCTCACGGCGGTGCTGGTGCTGTTCATGTTCCTCGGCGGCTTGCTGTCGCTGTATGCGCCGACCGTGGGCGTTGCCGCCACCGGCGACAAGCTGTTCCCGGCGGTGGTGATGGGCCACATGCCCGCCGCGCTGCAACTGCTGTTCTTCATCGGCCTGGTATCGGCACTGTTCCCCAGCGCGGACGGCGCCATGACCGCGCTCACGGCCACGTTCAGCCTTGACATCCTCGGCATCGAACGCCGCGCGGACCTGGTCGAGGCGGACCGGGTGCGCATCCGCCACCGCGTGCACCTCGGTTTTTGTGCGCTGTTCCTGGTGCTGGTGCTGCTGTTCAAATGGATCGACAACGCCAGCATGGTGGGCCTGGTGCTCAAGCTCACCGGCTATACCTATGGGCCGCTGCTGGGTCTTTTCGCCTTCGGGCTGCTGACGCAGCGTGCGGTGCGCAACCGCTGGGTGCCGTGGGTGGCGCTGGCCGGCCCGGCGCTTTGCTACGCTGTCGATGTCAACCAGGCGGCGTTGTTCGAACATTATCGTTTGGGGCTCGAACTGCTGGTATTGAACGGCGTCCTGGTATTTATCGGGCTGCTGATGATTTCCACCCCTCGGCAAGCGCCCGAACTTGCAGTATCATCCTTGTAAATTTCGCAATCACATGGAGTCTTGATGACCCGTTCACCGCTTTCCTATATTCGTAGTGGCTTCGGCTTTTTCTGGCGCGCGCTCGACGCCGGCCGCCGCACGATCCTCAACCTGCTGTTCCTGGCGCTGCTGATCGTGCTGGCGATTGCCATCTTCGGCGGCGGCGCCAAGCCGCTCGCAGCCAAGACCACGCTGGTGCTGGACCTCAAGGGCCAGTTGGTCGAGCAGACCAGTCTCAACCCGCGCGACGCGCTGCTCACCAGCGCGCAAGGCGGCGAAACGCTGCGCATGCTGCAGCTGCGCGACGTGCTCAAGGTGCTCGACGCTGCCGCCAAGGATGCCAACATCAGCGGCGCCGTGCTGCTCACCGACGAAATGCAGGGTGGCGGACCCGCCATGCTGCGCGAAGTGGCGTCCGCCATCGACCGCTTCAAGGCGTCCGGCAAAACCGTGGTTGCCTGGGGCACCAACTATGACCAGAACCAGTACCTGGTGGCGGCCCACGCCAACGAGGTGTACGTGCACCCGATGGGCGTGGTGATGATCGAAGGTTACGGCCGCTATCGTAATTACTACCGCGACGCGCTCGATAAACTGGGCGTGACCGTCAACCTGATGCGCGTGGGTACCTACAAGAGCTTTGCCGAGCCATACATCGCCAACGGCCCGTCGCCAGCGGCAGCCGAGGCGGACGCCTACCTGAACAACGCCCTGTGGACGTCCTACACCGACAACGTGGAAAAGGCGCGCAAGCTGCCCAAGGGCCAGATCATGAAGTCGATCGACGAACTGCCGGCCAAGGTGGTCGAGTTCAACGGCGACCTGGCGAAAATCACGCTGGCGGCCAAGTTGGTGGACGGCCTGAAAACCCGCGATGAAATCCGCGACCTGATGATCAAGCGCGGCGCCGCCGACGACGAAGGCAAGAGCTTCCGCCAGGTCGGCTTCGAAGACTACCTGGCGCGCCAGTCCGAACCGATGACCGGCGACGCCATCGGCGTGGTCATCGCCCAGGGTTCGATCAGCGACGGCACGGCCGGTCCGGGCAGCATCGGCGGCGATTCGACCTCCAAGCTGATTCGCGCCGCGCGCGAAGACAAGAACATCAAGGCCGTGGTGCTGCGCGTCGATTCGCCGGGCGGCAGCGCGTTCGCCTCGGAGTTGATCCGCCGCGAACTGGAACTCACGCGCGCTGCCGGCAAGCCGGTGGTGGTCTCGATGGGCAACGTGGCCGCGTCGGGCGGTTACTGGATTTCGATGTCGGCCGACGAAGTGATCGCCGAACCTAACACGATTACCGGTTCGATCGGCGTGTTTGCCATCTTGCCTACCGCCGAGAAAGTGGCTGACAAGCTGGGCATCCATTCCGCAGGCCAGCCTACCACGTGGCTCGGCGACGCCTACAATCCACTGCGCCCGCTCGATCCGCGCTTCGTGCAGGTAATGCAGGGCAGCGTCAACCACATCTACGCCGACTTTACCGCGCGCGCGGCAAAGGCCCGTAAAACCACGCCAGAGAAAATCGACGCCGTGGCGCAAGGCCGCGTCTGGACCGGCGCCCAGGCCAAGGAGCGTGGGCTGGTGGATACCCTGGGCAGCTACGGCGACGCCCTGGCCTCGGCCGCCAAGCGCGCCAAGCTGACCGGTTATCGCACCGTGTACATCGAACGCGAGATCAGCAAGTTCGAGCGGGTGCTGGGCATGGTCGGTGGCACGGCGGCGCAGGCAGTCGGTCAGTCGATCGCCAACGCGGTGTCGGCCAAGTTGAACCTCGGAGTGACGGCGGCGACCGGCCTGCCGCCTGGCGCGGCCAACGGCGTGGCGCAGGATATGGCGTGGCTGGCCGATATCAAGGCATCACGCAAGCCATTTACCGTGATTACGCACTGCCTGTGCGAGGTGCCGTGAGTTTTACGCGGGCAGCGGCAACGTAATCTCGAAGCAGCTGCCCCCGTCACCACGCAGCACACAGCGCGCCTCGCCACCATGGCGGCGCGCGATTTGCCTGATCAACGCCAGGCCCAACCCCGCGCCACTGTTGTCGCGGGTGTTGCGGCGGCGGTAGAACGGTTCGAACACGCGTTCGAATTCCTCTTCCGGTATTCCCGGCCCCTGGTCCCACACCAACAAGCGCGCCATGCCTGTTTCGGCAGCGATGGTCACGTGCACCGGCGGCACGCCGTGGCGATAGGCGTTTTCCAGCAGGTTGCGCAGCAGGCGGCGCAGCAGGCGCGGGTCGCCTTGCAGCACGGCCGATTGGCCGTCAAGCAGCGCCTCGTCGTAGCGCGCGCATTCTTCGGCGGCCAGCGCCAGCAGGTCGATCTCTTCGTACTGGGTAGTGTCGGTGAGCGCACCGAGGCGGCTGGCCAGCAGGATTTCGTCGAGCAGGTCGTTCAGCTCCGCGATGTCCTGTTCCAGGCCGGCGCGGCGCTTGGGATCGACATTGTCCTTCACCAGTTCCAGCGCCAGGCGGATGCGCGCCAGCGGCGTGCGCAGCTCGTGCGAGGCGTTGGCCAGCAGGGTTTTATGGGCGCCCACCAGCTGTTCGATCTTGTCGGCGGCGCCATTAAAACTTTGCGCCAGGCGCGCCACTTCGTCATTGCCTTCCACTTTCACGCGCGCCGTCAGGTCGCCGGCGCCCAGCGATTCCACGCCTTGCTGCAGGCGTTCGAGGCGCTTGGTCAGTCGCCGCACCAGCGGAAACGCCGCCACACCGATCACCAGCGCCAGCATCAGCATGGTGTTTTGCAGCGCCGCCTTAGGGCGGATGAAGCCGAGCGGTTCGCTCGACAGCAGCCGGCGGCCGTCGGGCAGGCGCACATACGATTCCGGCGGCGGGCCGGTGATGCCGCGCTGGCGCCAGTGGCGCGCCGGAATCAGGTCGCCGACCACGGCCAGCGGCCGCCAGTCGCGCGTGTAGAGCGTCATGTGGGCGTTCAGGCCGGCCGCCACCTTTTCCAGCGCAGCCTGCTGCTGGGCGTGCGGTGCATCTAGCGGCGCCAGCACGTTCATCATCACCCGCGACAGCGTGGCGTTGGAGCGCTCCAGCGGCCCGCCCGAGCGGCCCCACGATTGCAGCACCGCCATGGCGAACAGCAGCAGCACGACCAGCAGCGCCACGTAAAAGCTGAAGTACAGGCGCGGCAGACCGCGCGAAAAGCGCTGGAGCAGTCCAGCTTTGGGCGCCGCAGGCGCAGGCTGTATTGCGCTCAATCCTGCACCTTGGCGAACAGGTAGCCGGCGCCGCGCACGGTGATGATGCGGCGCGGCTTTTTGGGGTCGTCCTCGACGGCGGCGCGGATGCGCGACATGTGGACGTCGATCGAGCGGTCGAACGCTTCGATCGGTTCGCCCTTGAGCAGTTCCATCAGGCTGTCGCGCGAGAGTACGCGGCCGGCGTGGCGGGCCAGCACCAGCAGCAGGTCGAACTGGTAAGCGGTGAGTTCGCACGGCACGCCGTCGAGTTTTGCCGAATGCGAGGCCGAATCGATTTCGAGCCGGCCGAAGCGCAGGAAGTCGTCGGACCCGGACGGGCCGCCGCGCTGGTCGGCACGGCCCAGGCCGACGTCCACGCGGCGGCGCAGGATGGCGCGCAGGCGGGCCAGCAGCTCGCGCGGTTCGAACGGCTTGGGCAGGTAGTCGTCGGCGCCCATTTCCAGGCCGACGATGCGGTCGATGGCGTCGCCGCGCGCGGTGAGCATCAGCACCGGCACGTCGGAGACGGCGCGCGCCTGGCGGCACACGTCGAGGCCGTCCATGTCGGGGAGCATCAGGTCGAGGATCACGGCGTCGGCCTGGCCGGCGGCGATGTGCACCACGGCCTCGCGGCCGTTGGGGGCGTGGGTGACGCGAAAACCGGCCTGGGTCAGGTATTCGGTGAGCATGTCTGCCAGGCGGGGATCGTCTTCCACCAGCAGGATGCGGTTGGAAATGTGGGCAAGGTCGGTAGTCATCAGAACATTTTACAGCGTTGCCGCCGCAGTTTAAGCGATGGGGGAGATTGTCGCGGGCGGCGGTATCGGGCCGATGTCACGCCGGTAAAGAAATGTAAAGCTAGTTGAAGGAAGTGTGGCTGAAGTCCTTGATTGTCCACGACTTTGTAGCGAGTTTGTATCGGCTGTGCATGGGCAACTGACAGGGCAGGGGCCTTGTGCTAGAGTCCACGCATTCTGATTCGCCAGCATACAAATAGGGACAATAATGGAAACACCAGCCAAGCCAAATTCGAATCTCAACCGCCCCAAAAGCCGCCGTTCAAAAATCATCGGTGGCGTGATCGCCGTCGCGGCGATGGCAGGGCTGGGAGGGCTGGCCTGGTATCTGACGCACCAGCCGGCGGCGCCCGTGCCTGGTGCTCCGGGCGCTGCCGGTCCCGGTGGCCCTGGCCCCGGCGGCCCCGGTGGCGGCAACCGGCGCGGCATGCCCGCCACCACGGTGGGCGTGGCCACAGCGGAAAAGGCCGACATCCCGGTCACGCTCGAAGCGCTTGGCACGGTCACCGCTGCAGCCACCACCACGGTGCGCCCGCAAGTGACCGGCATCCTGCAAAAAGTGCTGTTCAAGGAAGGCCAGATGGTCAAGGCCGGCCAGGTGCTGGCGCAGATCGATCCGCGCCAGTTCGAAATGTCGCTGCTGCAGGCCAGCGGCCAGCGCCAGCGCGACGAGGCGCAGCTGGAAAACGCCAAGCTCACGCTCGAACGCTATAACACCCTGTTGAAACAGGACTCGATCGCGCGCCAGGACGTCGATACCCAGGCCGCGCTGGTCAAGCAGCTCGAAGGCACCGTCATGACCGACCGCGCAGCCGAAGGCACGGCCAAGCTCAATCTCGGCTACACCAAGGTAATCGCGCCGATCACCGGCCGCGTGGGCTTGCGCGTGGTCGATATCGGTAACCTGGTCAGTTCCGGCGACTCCACCGGCATTGCCGTGATCACGCAGATGTCGCCGATCGACGTCGAGTTCTCGATCCCGCAGGACAGCGTGCCGAACCTGATGCAGCGCATTAACGAGAATGCCGCGCTGCCGGCGCTGGCGCTCGACCGCACCCGCACCAACACGCTCGACAGCGGCAAGTTCGCGGCGCTGGACAACCAGGTCGATACCCAGACCGGCACCGTCAAGGCCAAGGCCCGCTTTGCCAACGACAAATCGACGCTGTTCCCGAGCCAGTTCGTCAACGTGCGGCTGGAACTGCGCACTATCAAGGACGCCATCATGGTGCCGGTGAACGCCGTGCGCCACGGCGCCAAGGGCGATTTTGTCTGGGTGCTCAAGGAAGACAAGACCGTCACCATGCGCAGCATTACGCGCGGCGAAGCGACGGTAGACAAGGTGCAGATCTCCAGCGGCCTGCAGGCCGGCGAAAAAGTCATCACCGAAGGCGCCGACCGTCTGAAAGAAGGCGCCAAGGTCACGTTGCCTGGTTCCGGCAACCACCAGGGTGCTGCCGGCGCCAAGGCCGCCGACGGCGCCGCGCCGGCCGGCGAGCAGCGCCGCCGCAAAGATCAGGCCGCGGCGCAGTGAGGGACCATTCATGAGTCCATCCGCTCCCTTTATCCAGCGGCCGGTAGCGACCTCGCTGCTGATGCTGGCGATCGTGCTGGCCGGCCTGGTAGGCTTCAAGTTCCTGCCGCTGTCGGCGCTGCCGCAAGTCGATTTTCCCACCATCCAGGTGCAAACGCTGTACCCGGGCGGCAGCCCGGAGGTAATGGGCCAGACCGTGACCGCGCCGCTGGAACGCCAGTTCGGCCAGATGTCGGGCTTGCAGCGCATGAGTTCCACCAGCGCCGCCGGCGTGTCCATCATCACCCTGCAGTTCGGCCTGGGCCAGACGCTGGAAGTGGCCGAGCAGGAAGTGCAGGCCGCCATCAACGCCGGCACGTCGCTGCTGCCTACCGATTTGCCGGCGCCGCCCGTGTACGCCAAGGTCAACCCGGCCGACGCGCCGGTACTCACCTTGGCGATCACGTCCGACACCATGCCGCTGACGGAAGTGCAGAACATCGTCAACACCCGCCTGGCGCTGAAAATCTCGCAGGTCTCGGGCGTGGGCCTGGTGACCCTGTCCGGCGGCCAGCGCCCGGCCGTGCGCATCCAGGCCGATACGAACCTGCTGGCATCGTACGGGCTGGGGCTCGATACGCTGCGCACGGTGATCACGTCGTCCAACTCCAACGGCGCCAAGGGCAGTTTCGACGGCCCCACGCGCGCCTACACCATCAACGCCAACGACCAGCTGGTCACCGCCAAGGACTACCGCGACCTGGTGCTGACTTATAAGAACGGCGCCCCGGTGCGCCTGTCCGACGTGGCGCAGGTGGTCGATAGCGCCGAGAACGTGGAACTGGGCGCCTGGGCCGGCTCGCAGAACGACCTCAAACAGGCCATCATCCTCAACGTCCAGCGCCAGCCCGGCGCCAACGTGATCGCCACCGTGGACGCCATCAAGGCACGCCTGCCGGAACTGGAAGCGGGCCTGCCGGGCGCGATCAAGGTCGAGGTGCTGAGCGACCGCACCACCGGCATCCGCGCCTCGGTCAAGCACGTGGGCATGGAGCTGCTGCTGGCCGTGGTGCTGGTGGTGCTGGTGATCTTCGCCTTCCTGCACAGCATGCGCGCGACCATCATCGCCAGCCTGTCGGTGCCGATCTCGCTGATCGGCACCTGCGGCGTGATGTACTTGCTCGGCTACAGCCTGAATAACCTGTCGCTGATGGCGCTCACCATTGCCACCGGCTTCGTGGTCGATGACGCCATCGTCATGATCGAAAACATCGCCCGCTACATCGAAGAGGGCGACGCGCCGATGCCGGCCGCGCTGCGCGGCGCCAAGCAGATCGGCTTTACCATCATCTCGCTGACCGTGTCGCTGATCGCGGTGCTGATTCCGCTGCTGTTCATGGGCGACGTGGTGGGCCGCCTGTTCCGCGAGTTCGCGATGGCGCTGGCAATCACCATCCTGATTTCGGCCGTGGTGTCGCTGACGCTGGTGCCGATGATGTCGGCGCGCTGGCTGAAACCGCACGGCGAGGAAAAGCCGAGCCGTTTCGCCATCAAGTTCCAGCATTTCTTCGACTGGGTGGTGGGCCACTACGACCGTTCGCTCACCTGGGTGATCGCGCGCAGCGGCCTGACCTTGCTGGTCGCCTTGGGCACCATGCTGCTCACCGTGCTGCTGTACATCGCCATCCCGAAAGGCCTGTTCCCGACGCAGGACACGGGCCAGTTGCAGGCGCGCCTGGAAACCGGCAAGGCCGTCTCGTATGCGCGCATGGCGGAACTGCAGCAGCAGGCTGCGCGCGCCATCCTCGACGATCCGGCCGTGGGCACGCTCAGCTCCGTGGTCGGCGTGGACGCGGCCAACAACAGCATGCTCCACACCGGCAGCATGCTGATCAACCTGAAACACGACCGCTCCGGCAACCAGCAGGACATCATGGACCGCCTGCGTTCACGCGTGGCGCAGATTCCGGGCATGACCTTGTACCTGCAACCCACCCAGGATCTGACCATCGACGCCGAATCAGGACCTACCCAGTTCCGCGTGTCGATCGAGGGGGCCGATAACGCCACCGTCAACGAGTGGGCCACCAAGCTGGCCGACCAGATGCGTACCAAGAAGGAGCTGCGCAACGTGGTGTCCGACGTGGGCGCCAGCGCCAACGCCGCGTACATCTCGATCGACCGTGATACGGCTTCGCGCCTGTCGGTGACTGCCGCGTCGATCGACGATGCGCTGTACAGCGCCTTCGGCCAGCGCATCGTTTCCACTATCTTCACCGAGACCAACCAGTACCGCGTGATCCTGGAAGCGAAGAACGATTCCATCACGTCGCCGCAGGATCTGATCAACCTGCAATTGCGCACCGGCTCGGGCAAGGCTACGCCGCTGTCGGCGGTGGCCACCATCAGCGAGCGTCCGGCGCCGTTGCAGGTCACGCACGTGGCGCAGTATCCGGCCACCACGCTCGGTTTCGACACCGCCAGCGGCGTCTCGCTCGGTACCGCCGTGGATGCGATCCGCCAGGCTGCCGTGGAAATCAAGTTCCCGCAGTCGGTCACGCTGACCTTCCTCGGCGCTTCGGGCGCGTACCAGAATTCGCTGTCCAACCAGCTGTGGCTGATCCTGGCGGCGGTGGTGTGCGTGTACATCGTGCTCGGCGTGCTGTACGAGAGCTATGTGCATCCGCTGACCATCCTGTCCACCTTGCCGTCGGCCGGCGTGGGCGCGCTGCTGGCGCTGATGATCACGGGCCAGGACCTGGGGGTGATCGGCATTATCGGCATCATCCTCCTGATCGGCATTGTCAAGAAGAACGCCATCATGATGATCGACTTTGCCATCGAGGCCGAGCGCGAAGGCGGCAAGTCGCCGCGCGACGCGATCCACCAGGCCGCGCTGCTGCGCTTCCGCCCCATCATCATGACCACGCTGGCGGCGCTGTTTGCGGCGGTACCGCTGATGCTGGGCTGGGGCGAGGGCGCCGAGCTGCGCCGGCCACTGGGCCTGGCCATCTTCGGTGGCCTGATCGTCAGCCAGTTGCTCACGCTGTTTACCACGCCGGTGATCTATCTTGCCTTCGACAGCCTGGGACGCCGCTTTGGCGGTGGCCAAGCCGCCCGCAAGCACGGTGATGCGTATCCGGTCGAAGGCGGTGCGCTGTGAACCTGTCGTCGCCCTTCGTCAAGCGGCCGATCGCCACCGTCCTGCTGACGATCGGCCTGGCGCTGGCCGGCATCGGCGCGTTCTTCGTGCTGCCGGTGGCGCCGCTGCCGCAGGTGGATTTCCCGGTCATCTCGGTGTCGGCCAGCCTGCCGGGCGCCAGCCCCTCGACCATGGCGTCGAGCGTGGCCACGCCGCTCGAACGGCACCTGGGCGTCATCGCCGGGGTCAACGAAATGACCTCGAGCTCGAACACGGGCAGCGCCAACGTCACCTTGCAGTTCGATCTCAATCGTAACGTCGATGCGGTGGCGCGCGAGGTGCAGGCGGCAATCAACGCCAGCCGGGTCGATCTGCCGGCCACGCTGCGCAGCAACCCCACCTACCGCAAGGCCAATACGTCCGGCTCGCCGGTGATGATCCTGGCGCTGACGTCCAAGACGCGCACGCCGGGCCAGATCTACGATGCCGTCTCCAACGTGGTGGTGCAGCGCCTGTCGCAGGTGGACGGCATCGGCGACGTGGAGCTGGGCGGCGGTTCGCTGCCGGCGGTGCGGGTGGAACTGAACCCGTACACGCTCAACAAGGTGGGCCTGTCGATGGAGGACGTACGCGCCGCCATCCAGGCAACCAACGCCAACCGCCCGCGCGGCGCCCTGCAGGGCGACGGCCGCCGGCTGCAAATCTATACCGAATCGGTGAACGGGGAGGGTGGCCGCAGTGCAGCCAACTACCGCAACCTGGTGGTGGGCTGGCGCGACGGCACCGCCATCCGCCTGCAGGATGTGGCCGAAGTGGTCGATGGCGTGGAAGACCAGAACAACCTGGGCCTGTTCAACGGCCAGCCGGCCATCGTCGTGCTGCTGCGGCCCCAGGCCGGCGCCAACGTGATCGAGACCGTGGACAGCGTGCGCGCGCAACTGCCTGCCTTGCAGGCGCAGTTGCCGCCCGATGTGACGGTGTCGGTTGCCAGCGACAGCACCAATTCCATCCGCTCCTCGCTGCACGAAATCGAAATCACGCTGATCATCTCGATCCTGCTGGTGGTGCTGGTGGTGAGCGCCTTCCTGCGCAACCTGCGCGCCACCATCATTCCGGCCGTGGCCACCATCGTCTCGCTGCTCGGCACTTTCGGTGTGATGTATTTGCTCGGCTTTTCACTCAACAACCTGTCGCTGATGGCGCTGACGGTGGCCACCGGCTTCGTGGTCGATGACGCCATCGTGGTGCTGGAAAATACCACGCGCCACATCGAGGCCGGCATGGACCGCATGACAGCGGCATTGCTCGGTGCGCGCGAGGTGGGTTTTACCGTGCTGTCCATCAGCCTGTCGCTGATTGCCGTGTTCATTCCGCTCTTGTTCATGGGCGGCCAGTTCGGCGCGCTGTTCAAGGAGTTTGCCGTCACCCTGTCGGCGGCGGTGATGATTTCGCTGGTCGTCTCGCTCACCACCACGCCGATGATGTGCGCGTGGCTGCTCAAGGCCGACCAGCACACGGCCAAGCCGGGCCGCATTGCGCGCGTGTTCGAGCGCGGTTTCGACCGCATCCTGAAAGGTTACGAGCATGGCCTGGACTGGGCCTTGTCGAGCGTATGGCTGGTGATGCTGGGATTGCTGTTCGTGGTGGGCCTGAATTTTTACCTGTTTGCGGCGATACCGAAGGGCGGCTTCCCGCAGCAGGATACGGGCCAGATCAACGGCGGCATCCGCGCCGACCAGAGCATCTCGTTCCAGGCCATGCAGGGCAAGTTGCGCCAGCTGGTGAACATCATCAAGGACGATCCCGATGTCGCCACGGTGGTGGGCTTTACCGGCGGGCGGCGTGCCGGCGGCGGCTTCATGTTCATCAACCTCAAACCCGCCAACGAGCGCACCGTGGCCGGCAACGCCGTACTGGCGCGCCTGCGGCCGAAACTGGCCAAGGTGACCGGCGTGAGCCTGTTCCTGAGTCCCGTGCAGGATTTGCGTTCGGGCGGCCGTTCGGCCAACGCCAACTACCAGTACACGCTCAAGAGCGACAACGAGGCCGACCTGAAAAAATGGGCCACGCGCCTGGCCGAGGCCATGAAAGGCCAGCCCGGCATGATCGACGTGGATAGCGACCAGGCCGAGAATGGCGTGGAAACCTATGTCACGGTGGACAAGGACAGCGCCTCGCGGCTGGGCATCACGTCCAGGGACATCGACAATGCGCTGTACAACAGCTTTGGCCAGCGCCAGGTCGCCACCATCTACGATGAGGTCAACCAGTACCACGTGATCATGGAAGTGGCGCGCGAGTACAGCCGCAGTCCCGACTCGCTCAAGGATGTGTATGTGCCGTCGAAGGGGCTGCCGTCGCCCACGGCGTCCAATCCGAGCGGCGCGCCCGCTGCGACCACCACCACGACCACCGCCAGCGGCACCACCACCACGGCCAGCAGCACCGGCCTGGCGGCCAACGTGTCGGCGCCGGCGGTGCGCGACGCCTCGTCCGGCTCCGCCTTGAGCACGTCGGCCACCACCATGGTGCCGCTGTCGGCGGTGGCCACGTTTGCCGAAAGTTCCACGGCCACCTCGATCAACCACCAGGACGGCGAACTGGCCACCACCATCGCCTTCAACCTGGTGGAGGGCGTGAGCCTGTCCGACGCAACGGTGCAGATTACCGCTGCCGAAGCGGCGATCGGCCTGCCGAACAATGTGCGCGGCAGCTTCCAGGGCTCGGCCAAGAACGCCCAGGACAGCAACAAGGCACTGCCGCTGCTGATCCTGGCCGCCATCGTGGTGATCTACATCGTGCTGGGCATTCTGTATGAAAGCCTGGTACACCCGGTGACCGTGCTGACCACCTTGCCGTCGGCAGGCGTGGGCGCCGTGCTGGCGCTGCTGCTGTTCAAGATGGAGTTCTCGACCATCGCCCTGATCGGGATTTTCCTGTTGATCGGCATCGTCAAGAAGAACGCCATTCTGATCATCGACTTCGCGCTGGAGGCCGAACGTTCGCGCGGGCTGTCACCGCTGGAGGCAGTGCGCGAGGCATGCCTGCTGCGCTTCCGGCCGATCCTGATGACCACCGTGGCTGCCGCGCTGGGCGCGCTGCCGCTGGCGATCGGCTTTGGCGAAGGTTCCGAATTGCGCCGCCCGCTGGGCGTGACCATCGTCGGCGGCCTGATCGCCAGCCAGCTGCTGACCCTTTTCACCACGCCGGTGGTGTACATCCTGATGGACAAGCTGCGTCGCCGCAGCCCGTCCGAACAACAACTGAGCAGAATCCACGGCGAGCAGGCAACTGCGGCGCCGACCACACCATGAGCACACAAGTACCTGTTTTCCGTCCTGCGACCATTGTCCTGACCCTGGCATCTGCGCTGCTGGCGAGCGGTTGTGCAGTCGGTCCCGCCTACCAAGTGCCGGCCACCCCAAGCCCCGCCGCCTTCAAGGAAGCCGCGCCCGCCGCCGAGAAAGTGGCCGCCGGCTGGACCGAGGCCGCGCCGGCCGACACGCTCGAGCGCGGCCCGTGGTGGCAGCTGTTCGGTGACGAGCAGCTGAACCAGATGGCCGCCAGCCTGGAAGTGACCAACCAGAACGTGGCGGTGGCCGCTGCCAACTACGCGCAGGCCCGGGCGCTGGTGGCCGAGCAGCGCGCGGCGCTGTTCCCGGTGGTCGATTTGTCCGCCACCGCCAACCGCTCCGGCGGTGGCGGCGACACCCGTGCCACCAATGCCTACCGCACCAGCATCGGCGCCAGCTGGGAGCCGGACGTGTGGGGCAAGCTGCGCGCCGGCGCCAACAGCGCCGAGGCCAGCTTGCAGGCCAGCGCTGCCGACCTGGCCGCCGCGCGCCTGTCCGCGCAAGGTGAATTAGCCACCAATTACCTGTCGCTGCGCATGACCGACGCCCAGAAGGAACTGCTTGACGCGACCACCGAGGGCTACGAGCGGGTACTGCAAATTACCCAGAACCGTTTTGATGCCGGCGTCACCGCCAAGTCGGACCTGCTGCAGGCGCAAACCCAGCTGGCCAATGCCCGTATCGACCAAGTGAGCCTGGTGCGCCAGCGCGCCGTGCTCGAACATGCGATCGCGGTCCTGCTGGGCCGCGCCGCCAGCGACTTTGCCATCGCCCCGGCCAAGTGGGCGGTGGTGGTGCCCGATGTGCCGACCGGCGTGCCTTCGACCTTGCTGCAACGCCGGCCCGACATTGCTACCGCCGAGCGCCGGGTGGCGGTGGCCAATGCGCAGATCGGCATTGCGCGCGCCGCTTACTTCCCGAGCCTGACCCTGAGCGGCTCGTACGGCTTCGGCTCCAGCGCCACCGGCGGCCTGTTCAACGCATCGAACAACCTGTGGTCGCTGGGGTTGTCGGCGGCGCAAACGCTGTTCGACGCCGGCGCCATCAAGGCCCGCGTGGCCGGCGCGGAGGCCTCGCGCGACGCCGCCATTGCCAGCTATCGCCAGACCGTGCTGACCGCGTTTGCGGACGTGGAAAACCAGCTGTCGGCCACGCGCGCGCTGGCGCTGCAGCTCGAACTGCGCCGCACGGCGTCGGAAGCGGCCGACCAGGTGGAAGCGCAAATGCTCAACCGCTACCGCGCCGGCCAGGTCAACTACACCGAGGTGGTGACCGCCCAGACCACCGCGCTCAACGCGCGCCGCGCTTTGATCCAGGCCCAGGGCGACCGCCAGACCACGGCGGTGGCGCTGATTCAGTCGCTCGGCGGCGGCTGGCACGTGGCGGCGCAGTAGCGGCCGGCCAGCGTTGCGGGCGCGGCGACTGCCGTAGGGCAGGGGTGGAAAAGCAAGACGCTTTGCTATAATAATCTGGCAAGCTATCCTTTTTCGCCACGCCACCGCGCCCGGACGCCACCATGAATACCTCCAGCGCTTCCCCCGAAGTCCCGGCTGTACCAGACAGCGGGCAGGGGTGCGTTCAAGCCGGACAGGTGCCGGTCGTGGGCATCGGCGCTTCTGCCGGCGGTTTCGATCCCATCTGCGAATTCCTGGCCAGCGTGGCGCCTGCCAGCGGCTTTGCCTACGTGGTGGTGCAGCACCGCGATCCGTCGCAGCAGTCGATCCTGCCGCAGTTGCTGCAACGCGTGACGCGCATGCCGGTAGTCGAGCTGGCGCATGGTACGGCGGTGGAAGCCGACCATGTGTACGTGGCGCCGGCCAGCGGCGTTTGCGGTTTCGACCGCGGTTGCTTTACCGTCCGGCCGGCCGACGGGCGCCATCCGATCGACAGTTTTTTCCGCGCGCTCGCCGCTTGCTGCGGTGATCATGCCGTGGGCATTACGCTGTCCGGCGCCGGCGCCGACGGCACCATCGGCCTGGCAGCGATCCGCGATGCCGGCGGCCTCACCATGGCGCAGTTGCCGGCATCGGCGCGCTTCGACCCCATGCCGGCCAGCGCGATTGCCGCGCACGCGGTGGACATCGTGGCGCTGCCGGCCGAGATGGCGGCGCAAGTGGCCAACTGGCGCCGCCGCCGCGCGAACGACCAGGCAGGCACGCTGCTGATGCAGGCCGACGACCAGCGCGCGGCCTTGCAGCAGATGTACCAGCTGCTGCTCCAGCACACCGGCGCCAACTTTGCCGATTACAAGCTCAGTACCGTAATGCGCCGCATCGACCGCCGCATGAAGCTGCGCCAGTGCGCCACCTTGCCCGATTACGTGCGCTGGATGGAGGACAACCCGGAGGAAATCGAGTTGCTGTTCAAGGAGCTGCTGATCGGCGTGACCAGCTTTTTTCGCGATGCTGCCGTGTGGGATTACCTCGGCAGTCAGGCGCTGCCACGCTTGCTGGCCGAGCACCCGGACGGCGCTGCGTTCAAGGCCTGGGTACCGGCCTGCTCCACCGGCGAGGAGGCGTATTCGCTGGCCATTGTCTTCGACGAAGTGCTCGAACGGTTACGCCCGACCACGCGCTTCACGCTGCAAATCTTCGCCACCGACCTCGATGGCGACGCCATCGACCGCGCGCGCCAGGGGCAGTTCCATGCCGCTATTGCCGACAACATCGCGCCCGAACGGCTGCGCCGTTATTTCACGCCGGCCGACAACGGCGGCTACCGTATCCGCAAGGACTTGCGCAGTTCCATCATCTTCGCGCGCCAGAACCTGATTTCCGATCCGCCGTTTACCAAGCTCGATATCCTGTGCTGCCGCAACCTGCTGATCTATTTCACGCCGCGTCTGCAGGCGCAACTGATTCCGCTATTTCATTACGCGCTCAAGCGCAACGCCCTGCTGGTGCTGGGCAGTGCCGATACGCCAGGCCGCTTCCACGAGCTGTTCGCACCGCTGCCCGGCACCAGCCGCGTGTACCGCCGGCTCGATGCAGAACCCGGGCGCGTTTCCAGCTACTTCCCTACGCGGGCCACCAATGCGGCACTGCCCGCCACACCTCAGATCGGCCAGGCCATCATGAAAGAAAACCTGCAATCCCAGGTCGAGCAACAGCTGTTGCGCAAGCACTCGCCGGCAGCCGTGCTGCTTAATGCAGACGGCGATATTCTTTATATCCACGGGCGTACCGGCGAGTTCCTGGAGCCGGCGGCCGGCAAGGCCAACTGGAATATTCACGCCATGGCGCGCGATGGCCTGCGCCACGAATTGGCGGCGCTGGTGCAAAACGCCACGCAGGCCGAGCAGATGGTGGAAACGCGCGGCCTGATCCAGCAGGACGCCAACGGCCGCCCTGCGCGTTCGCTCGACATCACGGCGGAAGCGATGCCGCGCAGCGGGCCGCTGGCCGGTACCGTCATGGTCACTTTCACCAGTTGCGCGCTGCCGCCGCAAAAACGCCGTCCGCGTCCAGCCCAGCCGCTGGTGCTGGAACTGGAGCAGCAACTGGCGCAGGCGCGGCTGGAAATCCAGGCCGTGCGCGACGAAATGCAGGCCTCGCGCGAGGAGCTCAAGTCCGCCAACGAGGAACTGCAATCGACCAACGAGGAGCTGCAATCGACCAACGAGGAACTGACCACCTCCAAGGAGGAAATGCAGTCGCTCAACGAGGAGCTGTACACGGTCAACGCCGAACTGCAGTCGAAGGTGGACGACCTGTCGCTGATCAACGGCGACATGAAGAACCTGCTCAACAGCACCGACATCGCCACCATCTTCCTTGACAACGCCTTGCGTATCCGCCGCTACACCGACCAGGCCACGCGCATCTACAAACTGATTCCCGGCGATGTGCAGCGCCTGCTCAGCGACATCGCCAGCGACCTCGATTACCCCGGCCTGGAAGCGGATGCCGAAGGCGTGCTGCGCACGCTGGTGGTGTGCGAGAAGCACGTGCCTACCCGCAGCGGCGGCTGGTACACGGTGCGCATCATGCCTTACCGTACGGTGGACAACGTGATCGACGGCGTGGTGGTCACCTTCATCAACATCACCGAGGCGAAGCAACTGGAGGCGCAGTTGCGGTCGATGCAAAATGGCGCGGCGTGACCTGAAAAGATCGCCGCGCCAGCCGCTGGCGGCCGACCAGTTGCGCGAAGCTGCCGAGCAGGCGGTGGCGGCGATGGCATCGAGCGGCGTGCAGGCGCCGCCGGGCGCCGACAGCGACGCACTGCGCCACTGGCACGAGCTGCAGGTGAGCCAGATCGAGCTTGACATGCAAACCCTTGCCCTGGCCGAGCTGCAGTCGGAACGCGACGAGGCCGAAGAAGGGCGCGAGCGCTATGCCGTGCTGTACGACCAGGCCCCGGTGGGCTACCTGTCGCTCGATGCCGAAGGCGGCATCACGCGCGCCAATGTCGCGGCCGGCGAGCTGCTCGGACTGCCGCGCGATGCGCTGCCGGGCCGGCGCTTCGAGCAGTTCGTGGCGGCATCGGCGCAGGCCGTCCTGCGGCGGTTCCTGGCCGGGGTGCTCGAACACAGCCAGCGCGGCACCCTGGAGCTGCCGCTGTTCGATCCGCGCAAGCCCGGTAACGGCGGCGGGGAGGGCCGCCAGGTCCACCTGGACGTCAACCTCGATCCCGGCGCCCGCAAGTTCCGCGTGATCCTCACTGACATCGGCAGCGACCGCGCGCGCGAGGCAGCGCGCCAGCGCGCGTTCCAGGTGCTTGACCACATGGGCGAGGGCGTCCTGGTGTGCGATGCCAATTGCGATATCGTCGCCGTCAACCGCGCCTTTACCGCAATTACCGGCTATGCGGTGGAAGAAGCGCTGGGGCGCAATCCGCGTTTCCTCGGCCACCCCGGCGCCCATGCTCCCGGCTATCACGCGGACGCGATGCAGCGCTTGCGCACGGAAGGCAAGTGGGAAGGCGACGTGCACAACCGCCGGCGCGACGGTACGCCGTGGGTGGCCAGCATGTCGCTCACCGTGATCCACGACGAGCAGGGCGCCATCAGCCGCTACATTGGCGTGTTTTCCGATGTGACGGCGCGGCGGCGCGCCGATGCCGACTTGCTGGCGCTGTCGCGCGACCTCGATGCGCGGGTGGCGGCGCGCACTGCCGAGCTGACCGCCGCCAACCGTCTGCTGACCATGGAAATCGCCGAGCGCAAGCGCACCGAGGCCGCGCTGTTCCAGTCGCGCGAACAGCTACGCAAGCTCGCCGCGCACCTGGAGTCGGTCAAGGAGGAGGAGCGCAAGCGCATTGCGCGCGACGTTCACGACGAGCTGGGACAGAACCTGCTGGCGCTGCGCATCGACATCTCGCTGCTGGCCGTGCGTACCGGCAGCCGCCATCCGCGCCTGCACCGGCGCACCCAGTGCGCGCTCGACCAGGTGGATACCACCATCCGCAGCGTGCGCGGCATCATGAACGACCTGCGCCCGGCCGTGCTGGACCTGGGCTTGCAGGCAGCGCTCGAATGGCAGGCGGCCGAGTTCCGCAAGCGCAGCGGCATTGCCTGCGACCTGTCGTTGCCGCCCGAAGCCGAATTTGCGGCCATCGGTCCGGAAGTGGAGATCGTGCTGTTCCGCAGCCTGCAGGAGGCGCTGACCAACGTGCGGCGCCACGCCAAGGCCACCCATGTGGCGATTGCGCTCACGGTGCGCGAAGGGCGGCTCACTTTCACCGTGGCCGACAACGGCATCGGCCTGGCGCCGGAAGAACGCGCCAAGAGCGACTCGTTCGGCCTGATCGGCATGGCGCAGCGGGTGCAGGCGCTGGGCGGCCACCTCGAGGTGGCGCCATACCTGGCCGGCGGCGGTTGCCGGCTCACGTTGTGCATCGACCTGGTATGGAGCTGACGCGGGAAAAGGAATATACTGCCGCTGACTTTCAACCAGGGGCTCAATCTTGTTAAAAAAACTCGCAATGTCTGTCGCCATGATCTGCGCGGCAGCCACGTCGGCGCGGGCCGACGAAGGCCAATGGCAGCCATACCAGCTGCCGCAGCTGAAATCCGAACTCAAAAAGATCGGTATCGCCATCCCCGCCGAAAAACTGGCCGACCTGTCGAAGCACCCGATGAGCGCCATCGTTTCGCTGGGCGGCTGCTCGGCATCGTTCGTCTCCAGCGCCGGCCTGGTGGTCACCAACCACCACTGCGCGTATGGCGCCATCCAGCGCAACTCGAGTCCCGAACACAATTACATCGAAAACGGCTTCCTGGCCAAGACCCGCGCGGAAGAGTTGCCGGGCGGTCCGAACACGCTCGTTTACGTCACCGACAAGGTGGAAAACGTCACCGCGCGCGTACTGAAAAACGTCACGCCGGCCATGACCGGCAAGCAGCGCCACGATGCGGTTGAAAAAGCCATCAAGGTCTTGATCGCCGAATGCGAAAGCGATAAAGCTTATCGCTGCTCGGTGCCGGCCTTCCATCGCGGCCTCGAATACTATCGCATCCGCCAGATGATGATCCGCGACGTGCGCCTGGTGTACGCGCCGGCCGACATGATCGGCAATTTCGGCGGCGACATCGACAACTACGAATGGCCGCGCCAGGGCGGCGACTACTCGTTCCTGCGCGCCTACGTGGGCAAGGATGGCCGCCCGGCCGATCCGTCGCCGGACAACGTGCCTTACCAGTCGAAGGACTTCCTGGTGGTGTCGGCCGCCGGCCTGAAAAACGGCGACCCGGTGCTGCTGGCCGGCTACCCGGGCCGCACCAGCCGCTACAAGCTGCCGTCCGAAGTGCGCGCCGCGCGCGACGTGACGTTCCCGCAGCGCGTGGCCGAAATCCAGGCCGACCTCGACGTGATTGCCGCATCGACCAAAGGCAGCCCGGCCAACGAAGTGCGCTACGCCAGCGTGGCCAAGAGCCTCAACAACGTGATGAAGAAGGCGCAGGGCCTGTCCGACGGTTTCGCGCGCAAGGACATCGCTGCCATCAAGGATGCGCAGGATGCCGAGTTCCGCGCCTGGTACGCCAAACAGCCGGGCAAGTCGCCGCAACTGCTGGCCGAACTCGATAGCGTGATCGCTGCCGACATCGCCTTGTCCGACGAAGAATTCGGCCACGGCGTGGCGTTCACCAGCGACCTGCTGAAAAGCGCTACCACCCTGGTACGCCTGGCCAACGAAGGCGCCAAACCCGATGCCGAGCGCGAAGTGGGTTACCAGCAGCGCGACCAGAACATGATCCGCGCGCGCCTGAACCGTCTCGAGCAATCGTACGTGGCCGGCGTGGACCAGGCGCGCTTCACCGCTGCCCTGCAACGCTACGCCAAGCTGCCAAAATCCCTGCACGTGCAGGGCCTGGACGCCTTGCTGCCGGCGCCGGACGCCGTGGCCGCGCTGTACGCCAACACCGAGTTGGGCGACACCGCCAAGCGGGTGGGCTGGATGGGCAAGGACGCCGCTGCCGTAAAGGCCTCGAACGACGCCTTCCTGCAACTGGCGTTAAAGCTCGACGGCGTGACGCAGTCGCTCAAGGATCGCCGCGCTGAACTGGACGGCAATCTCGAACGCGTGATCCCGCAATACATGGCGGCCGTCATCGCGTGGAAGAAATCGCAGGGCAAGCCGGTGTACCCGGACGCCAACTCCACGCTGCGCGTGACCTACGGTACCGTGGCGCCATACTCGCCGGCCGACGGCATCACCAAGGGGCCGTTTACCACGGTGGAAGGCATCGTCCAGAAGCACACGGGCAAGGATCCGTTCAATGCGCCGCAAAAGCTGCTCGACGCGATCAAGGCCAAGCGCTACGGCCAGTTCAAGGATCCGGTGCTGGGCACGGTGCCGGTGGACTTCCTCACCAGCGCCGACACCACGGGTGGCAATTCCGGCTCGGCGGTGATGAACCGCAACGGTGAGCTGATCGGTCTGAACTTCGACTCCACCTACGAGTCGATCACCAAGGACTGGTACTTCGATACGGAGATCACCCGCGCCATCCACATGGATATCCGGTATATGCTGTGGATCATGACGGAGGTGGACCATGCCGACAACCTGCTGCAGGAAATGACCATCAAGTATCCAACCAAGGCCGCGAAGTAAACCATGCACGCACTGACAGACCTGCTCGTGTATATGAACCTGCCATTGCACCTGGCGGTGTTCGTCACGACGCCGCTCGAGCTGCTGTCGTTCGTGCTGGCGGTGGTTACGGTGTGGCTCAACATCCGCCAGAGCCACTGGGCCTGGCTGTTCGCGATCGTCTCGTCGGCCACTTACGCGATGGTGTTCTTCGGTTCGCGCCTGTACGGCGACATGGGCTTGCAGTTCGTGTTCATCGCGGTATCGATCTACGGCTGGCGCCAGTGGCTGCGTGGCGATGGCCATCATGCCGCATTGCCGGTCACCGCGCTCGATGCGCGCGGGCGCTGGCTGGCGGTCGGCGGCTGGTTTGCCGGTTTCGTGCTGCTGGCCATGTTCCTCAAGACGTGGACCGATACCGACGTGCCGCACTCGGACGGTTTTCTTACCGCCGGCAGCCTGGTAGGACAGCTTCTGCTGTCGCGCAAAAAGGTGGAAAACTGGCACGTGTGGATCATTGTCGATGTGCTGTACGTGGGCCTGTACCTGCACAAGAACCTGATGCTCACCGCCATCCTGTACGCGATCTTCGTGGGCATGGCAATCGTGGGACTGCGCACCTGGCAGCAGTCGGCCGGCATGCCCACCGGCGGCGGGGGCAATGATGGCGGCGGCGGACGCCGGCTGGTGCTGGAGTGAATGTCGGCCTGGGGGAGCAAGCGTTGCCGGTGAAAGTGGCCATCCTGGGCACGGCATCGTCGGGCAAGACCACGCTGGCGGCGGCCCTGGCGCGCGACTACGGCACCGTGTGGGTGCCGGAATACCTGCGGGAGTTTGTCGATACCGAGCAGCGCATTCCGGTCGCGCAGGACCAGATCCATATCGCCCGCACCCAGCTGGCGCGCGAGGCCATCGCGGCGCCGCTGGCGCACCGTTACCTGTTCTGCGACACCACGCCGTTGATGACGGCCGTGTACAGCCGCCATTATTTTCAAGGGATCGACGCCGAACTGGCGCTGCTGGCCGACCGCCACCAGCGCGACTACGCTGTTACGCTGGTGACCGCGTCCGATATTCCGTGGGAAGCGGACGGCCTGCAACGCGAATCGGAGCAGGTGAGCGTGACCATCAACGCGATGTTGATGGAAGAATTGAAAAGGCGTGCCATTCACTACCTGCTGGTCACGGGCACGCCCGAAGCGCGCCTGGTACAGGCCAGGCGCTACTTACCTTAGAAGTCGAACTGCGCCGACACACGCCCGGTGCGCGACGCGCCCGGGATCAGGTAGCCGCCCAGGTCGGGCGTGACATCGCGCCAGTAGAACTTGTCGAAGGCGTTGTCGATGCCGGCGCGCAGGGTAGTGGCCACGCCGCCGATGCGGGTGGAGTACGCTGCTGCAAAGTTCACCAGGTGGTACTTGGGCACGAACACCGTGTTCTCGGCATCGAAGGCCTTCTTGCCCGAATACTGCCAGTTGGCGCTCACATTGAGTCCCTGTACCTGCGGCACCGCGTAGTCGGCATACACCGACGACTTGAACGCCACCACGTTGGTCACGCGCTTTCCGTCCAGGCTGGCCGAGCCGGTGCCGCTTTGCCTGGTGCTCAGCCCCGTGGCGGTGATACCGACGGTGAGTTCGCGCGAGGCGCGGCCGTTGAGGCCCATTTCCAGGCCACGGTTTTCTGCCTCGCCGTTACGCACGAACATATTGGACGCGTTGTCGACGTATTCCAGGCCCTTGCGGATCTGGAACAGCGCCAGCGTGGCACTGAGGTCGGTGCGGATGTCGGCCTTGACACCGAGCTCCACCTGTTTCGACTTTGCCGGTTCCAGCGCCTGCCGTTCATTCAATGATCCCTTGGGCGCCACGCCGCCATGCTCGAGGCCTTGCGCATACGAGGTGTAGAGTGAGACGTTCGGACGCAGGCTGTACACCAGCGCCACGCTGGGCAGCCAGAAGCCGGCATCGGTCAGGGCGTTGGGCTGGATCACGCCGGCCTCGTTTTCGCCGACGTACTGGTTGCGGCGCACCTGCACGTAGCGCGCACCGGCATGCAGCTTCAGTTGTTCGGTGAGGCTGACGATATCCTGGGCGAACAGCGAGCGTTCATTGGTGTAGCGGCGCTCGGACACCGGGCCGCTGGTGCCCGGTGCTGGCGGCACGATCACCGGGTGGTAGATATTGCTGGTGCCCGAGTAATCGTACAGGTCGTCGCCCCATTTTTCGCGGTTGCGCATCAGCGAGCTGCCGAACGTGACCTCGTGTTCGATCGCGCCGGCGGCAAAGCGGCCCTGCAACAGCGCCTGCACCGTCAACGGCGACTTCTTCTCGCCTTCGCTGATGTAGTTATATACGTCGTAGTCGCCATTGCCGCAGAAGCCGGGGTACAGGTCCTGCGCGCCGCAACCGTAAGGGAAGGCCGTGTAGTCGTCGCGCTTGAAGGTGTTCTGGTTGGCGCTGACGGTGGCTTTCCACTCGGGCGAGAACGTGTACTCGAAGCGGGCGCCGATATTGCTGCTGATGGTTTCGACCGGTCGCGCCCACGGCTGGTCGTTGAGCATGGTGTCGGCATCGATTGCCGGCAGCGTGGTGTTGTTGAGCAGTTGGAAGCCGGGTGCGGTCAGCTGCGACTTGCGCTGGTAGTCGGCGTCGATTTGCAGCAGCGCCTGCGGCGAGATGCGCCAGTCGAATGCGCCCGAGATGAACTTGCGATTGCCGTCGGCGCCCTTGACGATCGAGCGCAGGCGCTCGGCAGCGACGTTGACGCGATAGCCGAAGCGGGTGTCCTCGAAGCGGCCGCCGACATCGGCAGCGCCGTACAGCGTGCCGCGCTCGCGGGTTTCGAGCACCACCATGCGGATCGGGTTGTCGGTGGGGCGCTTGGTCACGTAGTTGAGCACACCGCCGGGCGCGGACACGCCGGCCTGCAGGCCGGACAGGCCTTTCAGTACTTCGAGTCGTTCCTTGTTTTCCAGCGCGATCTGGGTATCGCCGGCAATCGTCATGCCGTCCTTGCGGTAGCTGGTGCCGTTATCGAGCTTGAAGCCGCGGATCGAGAACTGCTCGGCATACCCGACCGCGTTGTAGGCGTCGGACAGGCTGGCGTCGTAGCGCGCGGCGTCGGTGGTCGAGCGGATCTGCAGGTCCAGCATCTGCTGCGACGTGATCACGTTGAGCGAGGCCGGGGTGCTCAGCAGCGGCGCATTGGAAAAGCCGCCGATCGAGGCGGTGCTGGCGCGGGTCTTGGTGGCACTGACGACGACTTCGGGCAGCGCCTGGTCGGCTTCCTCGGCCATGGCGGCGCCGGCAAAGGAGTTGAACACCGCTACGGCGATGACGGATACGGCAAGGTTGGGTTTGTACATGTCTGCTCTCTACTTGTTCGGCCGGAAGCCGCGAAGAGAGCCATCAAAGGAGGGGAGGAGACCGACTTTTGCGCTTTCCTTCGCTGGCATTATCCAGATCAGGTACGAAGGGTATCTCTCACCCGGAAACAATTCCAGGACCCCTAGCGAACCGCGAGTGTAACACAAACGTCATCATTGAACGGCCGCATCGTGGGACCGCCAGCGCGATTGTGACGCCTGCGTCACGCGTGCGCCACAATCGGCGCCGCCTCGCTACACTGCCACTTTTGCGCCGCAAGGCGCCAGCGAGGCGGGCCCGGCAATGCAAGCAAGACCGTCCGCAACGTGCAGTGAAAGGATGGGAATGAGGCAGTCGTATCAAGAAGGTAGTTTTTTCGCCGTGCCATTGCTCGATGGTGGTTACGGCGCCGGCCTGGTGGCGCGTTTGTCGCCGGGCAGCAAGATCATGCTGGCCTATTTGTTCGGTCCCCGGCAAGATGGTTTGCCCGACCTGGCGCAGCTTGCCTCGTTGACCGCGCAAGACGCGGTCAAGGTACTGCGGGTTGGCGACATGGCGCTGGTCAGTGGCCACTGGCGCGTGCTGGGCGAACTCGAAGCTTTCGATCCCGCCCAGTGGCCGATGCCGCAGTTCCTGCGCCGGGCCGACGCTCTCAAGCGCGCCTGGCGCGTCACCTACTCCAGCAACGATCCGGCCCGCTCCGAGCGCGAGGAGTCGGTGCCTTACGAAACCGTCGGCTTCGAGGCCGATTCGCTGTACGGCTACGGTTCGGCCGAGCTGCTGCTGACCAAGCTGCTGGTTGGCGCCGACCACCCGCTCAACCGCAAATCAGTCTGATCCGGCTGCTCACTCAGCTGCAGCCGACATTCCACGCCGTGTATTCGCCACGGCTTTTGCGCACCGCCACCCGCGCCACGGTATCGCGGTCGCTCTCGAACACCATGCCCAGCATCAGCGGCGCGCCGGCGACGGGCGCCGCCGGCTCGAGCGCGGCCAGCCGGTACGTCAGAGCGCGATACGGCGCGCATTGCGAATTGCCGGCAAACAGCAGGCGCGCGCGGCCCAGCAAATCACGGTGCTGGCGCAGCAGCGCCACGGCGTCCACGTCCGCCACCTTCGGGTCCTGCAAGGTGGTGTAGCGCGCTGCCGCGCAGGGCACGGTGGGCGTGGCCAGCCATATGTACCAGCGCGGCGTCTCGGCTGCATCCTGCCAGCGCTCGCCCACGGGGGCCTTGGCGTCATAAATAAAACTCGAGCGGATTTGCCGGCACAGGTCCGGGTGCGAGCGGCGCGGTGACGAGTCCACGCGCGCGATCACGCGCCACGGCTGTTTGTTGCCATGGCGTTCTACCTCGAAAGCGGGGGCGAACAACGGCGGCGTGGCCCACGGTCCTTGCGGCGCGGCCGCCTGGCGGGTGCTGAAAAATGCCTCGAACGACGTGCGCTCTTCGGTGGTCGGCTCGCGTTGCTGCAGCGGCATGGCGGGTTTTGCTGCCCAGGCTGGCGTGGCGAGTGCGCCGGCAAGCAGCGCGGCGGTCATCAAGGTCGAATGTCTCATGCTGCTTTCATCAGGATCTGGATCGCCAGGCCGCCGCCGTCGCGATTGCGTACCCTCAGTTCGGCGCCATGGCGCTGCAATACGCGGTCCACGATGGCCAGCCCCAGGCCGGCGCCATTGGCCTGGCCGCGCGCCGTATCGAGCCGGGTGAAGGGCTTGAGCAGTTGGCCGATCTGGTCGTCGGGCACGCCGGCGCCGTGGTCCTGCACCTCGATCACCACCCGGCTGGCTGCACCCACGCCCTTGATGCTGCAGCCGATATCGATCTCGGTGATGTCCTGGTCGGGTGTCTTGCCGTAGCGGCGCGCGTTTTCCACCAGGTTGTTGATCACGCGTTTAAGGTCGGTGGCGTTGCCCATCGCGTGCAAGCCAGGTGCGATGTCGGTCTTGACGCGCACATCGGGAATGCGCGCGGCGTCGTGCGCGACATCGGCCAGCAGTTCGCTGATATCGACGTTGATGAAGCTCGACGCTTCGGTGGGCCTGGCGTAATCGAGGAACTGGCCGATGATGGCGTCCATCTGGCCGATGTCGGACTGGATGCCTTCGCGCGCTTCGTCCGACAGATGGGCCATTTCCACTTCGAGCTGCATGCGCGCCAGCGGGGTGCGCAGGTCGTGCGAAATGCCGGCCAGGATCACCGCGCGGTCCGACTCCACCTGCTGCAACTGCAGCACCATCTGGTTGAACGAGCGGTTCGCTTCGAGGATTTCGTTCGGGCCTTTTTCAGGCAGCGGATCGGGGCGCATGCCTTGGGCAAAAGCGCGCGTAGCCTTGGTCAGGCGCCGCAGCGGCAGGTTGACCAGGCTGGAAATGAAGGCTGCGCCCAGCAGCGAAATGAGCGACACCACGCTGGCCCAGCCCAGCCACTGGATGCCGGTCAGGCCGCGAATGCGCTCGCGTTCGAGCATCAGCCAGTACTGGTCGTCGTCGATCTTGAACGACACCCAGAAGCCGGAGACGCCGTTGACCTTGGACGAAAAGCGCGTGTCCTGTCCAAGCTTGGCGCGCACCAGCTTCTGGATGTCGGGCATGAGCGCGTTGTCGGGCGGGGGATCAACCTGGTCGTCGGCTTCCAGCGTGAACACCCGGATGCCTTCGTTGGATACCAGGTCGAACAGCAGTTCGCGCCGCAGTTCGGGCGCCGAGTGGGTGAGGGCGGCATGGGTGATGGTGACCACCGACACCACCTGCGCCGAGATCTGCTGCACCTGCGGATCGTGCTGGACCACGCTGATCATGCCCACCCAGGCTGTCATGCTGGTGGTGGTAAGGGCGCCCAGCAGGATGAAGGTACGCCAGAACAAACCGCTTTTCAGGCTGGCGAGACGGAGCGTGAACAACCATTTGAGCGGTGACTTCGACTTGGACTTCATGCGCTAGCCCGCGCTTAGCGCGGCTGACCCTCCGGAATGAACACATAGCCCAGGCCCCAGACGGTCTGGATGTACAGCGGGCTCGATGGATCGGGTTCGATCAGCTTGCGCAGGCGCGAAATCTGCACGTCGAGGCTGCGGTCGAACACTTCGTATTCGCGCCCGCGCGCCAGTTCCATCAGTTTTTCGCGCGACAGCGGCTGGCGTGCATGGCGGGCGAATACTTTCAGTACCGAGAATTCGCCGGTGGTGAGCGGCACGGTTTCGCCGGCTTTTTTCAGGGTGCGCGTGCCCAAATCCAGTACGAACTGGCCGAACTCGAAGGTTTGCGGGGTTTCGGACGGTGCGCCCGGAATTTCGTCGGGACCCCGGCGGCGCAGCACAGCGCCGATGCGCGCCACCAGCTCGCGCGGGTTGAACGGCTTGGGCAGGTAGTCGTCGGCGCCCATCTCGAGGCCGACGATGCGGTCCACGTCTTCGCCCTTGGCGGTGAGCATGATGATGGGGGTCTGGTCGCCGGCGCCGCGCAGGCGGCGGCAGATCGACAGGCCGTCCTCGCCGGGCAGCATCAGGTCAAGCACGAGCAGGTCGTAGCGCTCGCGCAGCCACAGCTTGTTCATGGCGGTGGCGCTTTCGGCGGTGAAGACGTTGAAGCCTTGTTCGGTGAGATAACGGCGCAACAGATCGCGCAGGCGCACGTCGTCGTCCACTACCATAATCTTGGCCTGATGGCCATGCTGATTGACGGTATTACTGCCGCCAGTGTTGTTGGAATCAAGCGTAGTCGTCGTCATTTCTTTGCCAAGTTGTCTTATTGATGTTGCTATGGTAACGTCATATTCGCGTCACGAAAACGTCTGTTTTTACCCATTACAAAGTGTTACAAACTTTACCCGATTGGTCTTACTCCCTCGTGCAAACCATCATACACTGCGGGCATGGAATCACCTCTTAGGAACGCCATGTTCATCGACCTCAAAAAAATACACGCGGCAGCAAGCGCATCTTTTTGCGTTCGATCCACCCTGGCTTCCGTCGTGGTGTGCTGCGGTGTGCTGTCGGCACTGCCCGCGCATTCCGCCGGCCAGGATCGCCGTGACGACAATCGTGACAATCGCAGCCAGCAAAGCGCCCCGCGCCAGCAGGACATGCGGCAAGACCTGCGCCAGGACCAGTCGCGCCAGCTCGATCCGCGCAGCTACGAGTCGCGTGCCGAGGAACAGCGTCGCGCCATGCAGGAGAACAACCGCAATGCCGAGATGAGCCGCCGCGTGGGCCGCATGACCGCCGACGAACGGCGCGACCTGCGGCGCCAGATCAACGAAGCCGGCGCCGAAGTCTACGCCCTGCCGCCGCGCCGCTGACCTCCGCCTGCATCGCTACCGACAGTTACCGTTATTCCGACGCCCGCCGTGTTCTGCACGGCGGGCGTTTTTGCATGGATGACATTAATGTGTGGCAATTGCATCACATTGGCGATTACTCAACATGATAATCGTTCTCTTTTGGTTGATCATGTGTAATATTAGTTTATTACACGCAATGCCCGTCGGCCGCGTGTTCCCCTTGGAGGAAGATCGTGGTCCCAGACGTTGCACCCGCAGCGCTATCGGTCGTGTCCGCGCTACCCGCGCCTGACGCGAGCCTGCCCATTGGTTTGATCCTGCACCCGGACGGCATTTATATCGATCTTGGCCTGCCGCCACCGGCGCGTGCCGCCGCCATCAACCAGGTGTTCGGCGCCGGATTTTGCCTGGCCGGTTTGTCCTACCCGGTGTTGATCAAGGCGCTGTACGACGTGGGGCCCGACCTGGGCGCCGCGCAGGCCGTGCGCCTGGCTGATGCGGTGCGGCTGATCGACGCCAGCCGCCTGCCGCTTTACAAGACGCCCAAGCCGGGCCGCGGCTACGCCGAGTACTACTTCGAGCCGCTGTACCTCGATGCGGAAGTGCTGGCCGACGGCACCGAGCTGCCCGAGCGCGTGGCGCGGCTCGACATCGACGAATTTGTCGCCGCCATGTGGAGCCACGGCATCCGCTTCGGCATCGACGTGGCGGCCGTGGCCAATGCCATCAAGGCTCCCAAGGCCGAGCGCATCACCTTTGCCACCGACCTCGAACCGGAGCCGGGCTGTAACGCCACGGTGCTCGAGGTGTCGCACGCACTGCACCGCAGCGACGCACCGAAGGAACGCGCCGACGGCCGCATCGACCTGCACAGTTTCGAGAACCGTTTCCCGCAAATCAAGGCCGGTGTGCGGCTGTTGAAAAAAGTGCCGGCCACGCCCGGCTTGCCCGGCTTCGACCTGGCCGGGCGCATGACCGCGCCGGCGCCGCCGGCCGACCTGGCGCTGCGGCACCTGGCCGGCGACGGCACCGAGGTGCAGGAACTCGATGATGGTGAATACATCGTCTCCATCCGCGAAGGTTTTCTTGCCGTCGATTCCAAGTCCAACCGTGTATCCGTCACCGACAAGATCGTCAGCCTCGATGGCGTGAGCGGGCGCACCACCGGCAACCTGGAACTGACCGGCGCCTACGAAGAATACGGCGACGTGCAGGAACAGCGCGATGTCACCGGCGGCGACATCACTGTGCACGGCAACGTGTATGGCAACATCCACTCGCGCGGCGGCGCCGTGGTGCTGGACCGGAACCTCGTCGGCGGCAGCATCCGCAATGCCAATGGGCCGATCACCATCGCCGGCGTGGCCTCCAGCGCGGTAATCCACACCGGCAGCGGTGCGGTCACCGTGGCGCGCGCCGAGAACTGCATCATCTCCGGCAGCAGCGTGACCATCGGCGAAGCCTCCAACTGCGAGATCGTCGCCGACCTGCTGCGGATCACCGTTGCCGAAGGCTGCGCCGTCGCCGGGCGCGACGTGGAAATCGAATCGGCCGGCCCGCGCCGCCGCACCGAGATGGTGATCTATGTGTTGCTGCGCGACGTGACCCGCTTCGACCAGGAGATCGGCGAACTCGATGTGCGCCTGGCCGAACTGGCGCGGGTGCTGGCGGGCCACGAGGAAGAGGCGGCACGCCTGTCGGCGCTGCCCGACGTGCGGCGTTACCTGGCGCTGGCGCTCAAGCTGCGCAACCAGGAGTTGACGGTGTCGCCCGAACAGGCGCACATCCTGCGCAAGATCGCTGCCGGCGTGGCCGAACCGATGCAGACGCTCGATCGTCTCAAGAAGGACGGGCAGATTGCGTTGACCCAGCAAAAGCTGCTGCGCGACCGGCGCGACGCCGTGAGAGCCGAGCAGGTGGCGGCGGCAGGCACCGCGCGCTGCGGCTTGCACATGGTAAGCGGCGAAACCGTGGTGCGCACCATGCCCTATGGCGGCGCGGGCGACAGCGCCGCGCCGCTGCTGGCCCGGCAGCCGTCCAAGGACATCAAGCAGCGCCTGCGCGGCACCCCGGCCGGCGGCGCGGTGCTGTTCTGGGAAAGCGAGGGGGCGCTGAACTGGCACCTCGACCCTCGGCAAGTACACAATAATGGCGGTTCATGCTAGGCTATAGGGCATATTAAAAAAAGTGAAGGGGCGCTCCGCTCCGACGTACATCTTCGTGGGGATTACCGTGTCAAACGCAACGACGTTGAATTCAGGCGCCGGGGGCGAACTGCCCGCAGCGCTCGTCAAGCGTGATGATGGCATCTACTTCGACGTTGCCGCCACGCCCGTGGCGCGCCTGGCCGCCGTCGGCCAGATCTTCCTTGGCGGCGCCTGTTTCGTGGGCCTGCATTACGCCATCTTTACCAAGATGGTCTATAACGCCGGTCCCGATCTGCCGCCCGCGCTGGCCGAACGCCCGCTGCTGCGCTTTGCCGACCGCATCGAACCGTTTCATCCGGCGCGCCGCCAGCTGTACAAGAACGTCAAGGTCATCGGCGGCGAGGCCGAATACTATTTCGAGCAGGTGTATTTCGACGTACCCGGCCTGCCGCCGCAGCCCGCGCGGCTGACCTTCGACGAATTTGTCGCGGACATGTGGGCCAAGGGCATCCGCTTCGGCATCGATGCGCCGGCGGTGCGCGACGTGATCGCCACCGGCCGCGTGGCGCGCATCACGGTCGCGCGGCGCCTGAACGCCATGCCGGGACGCGATGCCGCCATCGTGGAAGTCTCGCGCGACATCCATCGCAGCGACGCCCCGCGCGAAAAATCGGATGGCCGCCTCGATTTGCAGACCTTCCAGAACCGCTTCCCGCAGGTGAAACCGCATGTCAAGCTGCTGCGCAAGGTGCCGTCCGCACCGGGTGTGCGCGGCTTCGAGATGTCGGGCGCGGTGATCGACCCGCCAGCCCCCAAGGACCTGGAGCTGGCGTCGGTGGCCGGCGAAGGCACCATGATCGAAAACTTCCGCGACGGCGAATACCTGGTGTCGTCGGTCGAAGGTTTTCTCAGCGTGGACCCCAAGACCCGCCGCATCTCGATCGGCCCCAAGATCATCAGCCGCGAGGGCGTGAGCGCGCGCACCACGGGCAATTTGCAGCTCACCGGGGAGTACGAGGAGTTCGGCGCAGTGCAGGAGCAGCGCCGCGTCGAAGGCGGCAATATCACCATCCACGGCGATGTGTACGGCAGTATCGAATCGCGCGGCGGCGACATTGCCCTCAACAGCAACCTGATGGGCGGCTCGGCTGTCAATGCCGACGGCGCCATCCGCGTGCGCGGGGTGGCCGCCGGCGCCGTGCTGCAAACCAAAAAAGGGGAGGTCGCGCTCACCCGCGCCGAAAACTGCATCATCTCCGGCACCCGGGTGGTGATCGGGGAGGCCAGCAACTGCGAGATCATGGCCGACGAGGTGGTGATCAAGGTGGCCGAAGGCTGCGCCATCGCTGCGCGCCGCATCGAGATCGTCCATGCCGGTCCGCGCAAGCAGAACGAGATGTTGTTGTACGTGCTGGTGCCCGATACCGCCGGCTACGACAAGCGCGTGGCCGACCTGCTGCCGAGAGTGGCGGCGGCGCAGCGCGAGGCGGTCCAGTACAAGGAAGAGATGGACGCCATCACCAGCCAGGCCGAGGTACGCAACTACCTCACGCTGGCCACCCGCGTGCGCAAGCGCGAAGTGGTGCTCACACCCGAACAGGAGCCGCTGTTCCACCGCATGGCGACCGCCGTGGGTCCGGCATTGAAGTCGGTGGGACGCATCTCGCTCGCCCTCAAGGCGGCGCAGATACAGGAAGAGCAGGCGCGCGCCGAAGTGGCGCAGGTCGAGCGCAAAAAGCGCGAATTGATCCACAAGTCCCAATGCTCGGTCCAGTTGCTGACCGGCGAAGTGCAGTTGCGCCCGATGACCTATGTGCCGGACGGCGTGGCGCCTTACGACTATGCGCCCAAGGAACTCAAGGCCAAGGTGCGTACCTCGGCCGCTGGTCTCCCTACGCTGTTTTTCGGCAGTGTCGGGCCGATATACTGGGCGCCCCCGCAGGACAATTAGTCTCCGCGAGCGCTCTGGGGCGGAGTGGCGCCGCGCAGTGCGGCGACCAGTTCGCGCGCAGGGGCGGGCAGGGTGCGCAGGTCGCGCACGCACACCAGCAGCTTGCGCGCAGCCCAGTCGTCGGTCAATTTCACGATTCTCAGCAGACGTTCACCATCGTGGCGGCGCGCCGCCGTCGCCGGCAGCAGCGCTATGCCCGCGCCATTGGCGCACATGCGGCAGACGGCCTCGAAGCTGCGCAGCCGGATCTTGCAGTGCATGCGCCGCCCCAGCCGCGCGGCCTGGCCAGCCGCGTACTGCTGCAGCGCGCTGTCGCCGGCCAGGCCGATGAAATCATGGTCGAGCGCATCGGCAAACGCCATGCCCCGGCGCTGTCCCAGTTGCCGCGCCAGCGGATGGCTGCGCGCCATGGCCAGCACCAGGGTGTCGTCGCAGACCGGGAAGGTGTGCAGCGCGGCGCTGTCCACGGCGTCGGTGATGATGCCGATGTCGGCCGCGCCATCCGCCACCGCCTGCACGATGTCGCGGCTTTGGCGCTCTTCCAGGTCCACGCCCAGGCGCGGGTGGGCGGCCAGGAAGGCGGCCAGCGCATCGGGCAGGAATTCGGTCATGGCCGAGGTATTGCACAGCAGCCGGATTTGACCCTTCAGGCCGGAAGCGAATTGCGCCAGGTCGCCGCGCAGATCGTCCACCTGGCGGCCGATGATGCGCGCGTGGCGCAGCAGTGCCAGTCCGGCTTCGGTCGGCTCCACGCCGCGCCGGCCGCGTTGCAGCAGCGGCACGCCCAGCGTTTCTTCGAGGCCGCGCACGCGGGCGCTGGCCGAGGGCAGCGCCAGGTGCGCCAGCCGGGCGCCAGCGGTGATGCTGCCGCTGTCGGCGATGTGGGCAAATAAACGCAGGTCGGTGAGGTCGAAACGCATGGCAGCCTATGTCAATGACGAAGTCTGGCTCAGTATATTCCACATTTGCAGCGCTGCTCCGGAAGAGGACAATGGCAGTCATGGATACCATGACTCTCTTTATTGCGCTGGTCTTCGTGCTGGCAGGCCTGGTCAAGGGTGTGACCGGCATGGGGCTGCCCACGGTGGCCGTGGCCTTGCTGTCGTTGAAGATGGCGCCACTGGAAGCGGCAGCTTTATTGATCGTGCCTTCGGCGCTGACGAATGTGTGGCAACTGGCCACGGGACCGGCACTGTACCCGCTGTGGCGCCGGTTGCGGCCGATGTTGCTGGCCACCTGCGTGGGCACCGCCATCGGCGGCTGGCTGCTGCTCGCACCAGGCGGTACCGGCACAGGTGCGGAAGCGGCGGTATGGACGCCAGCCGTGCTGGGTGTGCTGCTGGCCGGCTACGGCGTGCTGGGTTTGTCCGGCTGGCGTGGCAAGGTGCCGGCAGCGGCACAGCGCTGGGCGGGGCCGCTGGCCGGCGTGGCGACCGGCGCCATCGCCAGCACTACCGGCGTATTCATCATGCCGTCCGCGCCGTACCTGCAGGCGCTGGACCTGAACCGCGAGGACCTGGTACAGGCGCTGGGCCTGAGTTTTACGGTATCCACGCTGGCGCTGGCAGCCATGCTGGCCTGGCGCGGCGGCTGGCATGCAAATGCTGCCACTGGTTCGCTGCTCGCGCTGCTGCCGGCGGCGCTGGGCATCGTGGCGGGCCAGTGGCTGCGCCAGCGCATGTCGGCCGAGGTGTTCCGCCGCTGCTTTTTTTTCGCACTGATCGGGCTGGGCGTGCACCAGTGCGTGCGGGCAGCGATGGCTGGCTGAGGCTAGGTTCTTAGTACCTTGCCGCGCAATTGTTTGCGCTCGCCGTCTTTCGCCTTGCCGTCGAGCCGGCGGCGCTGCGAGCCGCGCGTTGGCTTGGTGGGCCGGCGCACCGTGGGTAGTATGGCCACGCTGTCCACCAGCTCCTGCAGGCGCCGCAGCGCGTCTTCCTTGTTGGCTTCCTGGCTGCGCGATTGCTGGGCCTTGATCACTACCACGCCGTCGCGCGTGATGCGGCTGTCGCGTAGGGCCAGCAGGCGTTCCTTGATATGTTCGGGCAGCGATGACGGCGTGATGGCAAAGCGCAGGTGCACCGCGCTGGAAACCTTGTTGACGTTCTGGCCGCCCGGTCCCTGCGCGCGAATGGCGTTCAACTCCACGTCGTTGATGTCGATCTGCTGGTTCATCGGCGCATTGTAGCAAACGCGCTGCGCTGCACCCGGCAAAAATTGACGGTAGTCAACATCTGGCGCAGGGTGGGCGGTTACGATGGTTCATGCCTGTTACCGCACGTCCCAGGACGAAAGGATCATCATGTCTCCCATTTTCCACTCAGCGACGCAAACGTCCACCGCGCGGCAGTACCTGGTGTTCCGGCTCGGCGGCCTCGATTACGCGCTCGATTTCAGCAAGGTGCAGGAACTGCGTCCGCTCAAGGAACTCGAACGTTTTTCGTCGGACGGGGAAATCATCAGCGGGGTAGCGGTGTCGCGCGGCGTGATCATGCCCATCGTCGATATGCGCATCGCGTTCGGCCCACGGCCGCCGAAACACGATCCGCTGACGGACGTGATCATTTTAAAGCTGTCGAGCTGCGTGATGGGGATGGTGGTCGATGGCGTGACCGACATCGTGTCGCTCACGGTGGAGCAGTTGCAGCCGGTACCGGTGGTGGAAACACCGGCGGCGGTTGCGCCACAGGTTGATTACCTGCTCGGCATCGGCGTGGTGGATGACCGCCGCCTGATCGTGGTCGATATCGACAAGCTGATGTCGATCCGCAAGGTGCCTTGCGCGCCACGCCAGGCGGCGTAATACTTCTTTGCTGGCGAGCGTTTAAGCCAGCGCTTCCAGTTCTTCCTGCAACTGCAACCACTGGGCTTCCAGCTCGCCCAGGTCCTTGGTGAAGAAGGTCTGGTCGGCCAGGGCCTGCTTCAACTTGGCCTTGTTGGCGGCTTCGTAGATCGTCGCATCGGCCAGGCGGCCATCGACTTCCGCTTTCTGGGCGCTGCGCTTGGCGATTTGATCGTCGAGGCGCTTGATCTTCTGTTCCAGCGGCTTGCGCAGCGTGGCCAGGCGCTGGCGGTCTTCCGCTTCCTTGCGTTTCTGGTCCTTGGTGTTCACTACCGGCGCCGAAGGCGCGGCCACTGGAGAGGCCACAGGGAAGTCGGTCTTGTTGGCCTTGCCCGCTGCCGGCAGCACGTCGGTGCCTTTACCCAGCTTGGTCTTGAACAGCCAGTCCTTGTAGTCGTCCAGGTCGCCGTCGAACGGTTGCAACTTGCCGTCGGCGACGATGATGAATTCGTCGGTGGTGGCGCGCAGCAGGTGGCGATCGTGGGAGACCACAACCAGCGTGCCTTCGAACTGCGCCAGCGCCTCGGTCAGCGCTTCGCGCGTTTCCAGGTCCAGGTGATTGGTCGGTTCATCGAGCAGCAGCAAATTCGGACGCTGCCACACGATCAGCGCCAGTGCCAGTCGTGCTTTTTCGCCGCCGGAGAACGGTGCGATCGAGCTGGTGACCATGGTGCCCGGGAAGTTGAAGCCGCCGAGGAAGTTGCGCAGTTCCTGCTCGCGCACGGTCGGCGCGATTTTGGCCAGATGCCACAGCGGCGATTCGTCGTGACGCAGCATCTCCACCTGGTGCTGGGCGAAGTAGCCGATATTGAGGCCCTTGCCGATGGTGGCGTCGCCGGTCAGCGGCGCCAGTTCACCGGCGATGGTCTTGATCAGCGTGGATTTACCGGCGCCGTTCACACCCAGGAGGCCGATGCGTTGGCCGATCTGCAGCGAGAACTTGATGTTGTTGACGATGGTCTTGGTGGTGACTTCGCCGGTTTTTTCGTTCTCGATCTTGTAGCCGGCATCCACGTCTTCCATGACCAGCAGCGGATTCGGAGCGCTGAGCGGCTCGCGGAACTCGAACGAGAATTCGGCAGCAGCGCGCAGCGGCGCCAGTTCTTCCATCTTGGCCAGCGCCTTCATGCGGCTTTGCGCCTGGCGGGCCTTGGAGGCTTGCGCCTTGAAGCGGTTGACGAACGATTCCAGGTGGGCGCGCTTGCGCTGCTGCTTTTCCAGCGCGCCGGCGGCCAGGATCATTTGCGCCGCGCGTTGGCGCTCGAACGACGAGTAGTTGCCCGAGTAGCGTTTCAGCTTGCGTTCGTCGATGTGCACGACCACGTTCACCACTTCGTCGAGGAAGTCGCGATCGTGGGAGATGATCAACAGGGTGCCCGGATAGCGCTTGAGCCAGTCCTCGAGCCAGATGATCGCATCCAGATCCAGGTGATTGGTCGGTTCATCGAGCAGCAGCAGGTCCGATGGGCACATCAGCGCCTGCGCCAGGTTCAGGCGCATGCGCCAGCCGCCCGAAAAACTCGAGACGGGACGCTGCATCTGTTCGATGGTGAAGCCCAGGCCCAGCAGCAGCTGCTCGCCGCGCGACTGCACGGTGTAGGCGTCGGCGTCGGCCAGCGCGCTGTAGATGTTGCCGATGGCGATACCGTTTTCGCTCGACTCGGGCGCCGCTTCCAGGCGTGCCAGTTCGGCTTCGAGCTTGCGCAGTCCGACGTCGCCGTCGATGGCGTAATCGAGCGCGGCGCGTTCGAGCGGCGGGGTTTCCTGGGCCACGTGGGCCACGCGCCACTTGGCCGGGAAGTCGATCTCGCCCTGGTCGGGATGGAGCTCGCCGCGCATCATGGCGAACAGGCTCGATTTGCCGGCGCCATTGGCGCCGATCAGGCCGATCTTGTCGCCCGGATTGAGGGTAACGTCGACTTGTTCCAGCAGCGGCTTGGTGCCGCGCATCAGGCTTACTTGTATGAAGCGGATCATGTTGTTCTTTTACAGTTTGAGCTGGTCGGCGGTCAGCAGGAATACCATGTCGTCGCCGTTGCTTGTGGTGAGCCAGGTCAGGCCCATCTCGCCGAAGGCAGCTTCGGCGAATTCTTTTTCGTTGCCGATTTCGACGATCAGGATACCGTCGTCGGTCAGGCGTTCGGCAGCGCCAGCGACGATGCGGCGCACGATGTCCATGCCATCCTTGCCGCCGTCGAGCGCCAGTTCCGGCTCGGCGCGGTATTCCATCGGCAGCTTGCTCATCGAGGACGAGTTCACGTACGGCGGATTGGTGATGATCAGGTCATATTTTTTGGCCGGCACGTTGGCGTACAGGTCCGACTCGATCAGGGTCAGGCGGTCTTGCAGCTCGTAGGTGGCGACGTTTTTCTTTGCCACTTCCAGTGCGTCGGCCGAGATATCCACGGCATCGACTTGCGCGTCCGGGAAGGCGTCGGCCATCATGATCGCCAGGCAGCCGGAGCCCGTGCACAGTTCCAGGATGTTTTCGATATTGTCGGGCGAGTTGACCCACGGCGCGAAGTATTCGGGTATCAGCTCGGCGATGAACGAGCGCGGCACGATGGTGCGCTCATCGACATAGAAGCTGTAGGTGCCGAGCCACGCCTCGTTGGTGATGTAGGCGGCGGGCACGCGTTCGTCCGTGCGGCGCGCGATCACGGCCAGCACCGACGCCACTTCTTCCGGCAGCAGTTTCGCATCGAGGAAGGGCTCGAGGCGATCGAGCGGCAGCTTGAGCGTGTGCAGGATCAGGTAAGCGGCTTCGTCGAAAGCTTCTACGCTGCCGTGGCCGAAGAACAGCTTGGCCGTATTGAAACGGGTGACGGCGTAGCGCAGCAGGTCGCGCGGCGTGGTGAAAGGCGTGGTGTTCATGGCTATCTCGTTCGGTAAAGTGCCGGGCAAACGCCCGGCGCACTGCGTCAGGCCAGCAGGTTTTCCAGCGTGCGGCGGTAAATATTCTTGAGCGGATCGACGAAACGCAGCTCGATATGCTCGTCGATCTTGTGGATGCTGGCGTTGGGAGGGCCGAATTCTATCACCTGGGGGCAGATCTGGGCGATAAAGCGCCCGTCCGAGGTGCCGCCGGTGGTCGAGAGTTCGGTGTCCACGCCGGTTTCCGACTTGATCGCCTTTGACAATGCATCGCTCAGCGTGCCGCGCGGGGTGAGGAACGGCAGGCCGCTCAGCGCCCATTTCAGTTCGTAGTGCAGCCCGTGTTTATCGAGGATCGCATGCACGCGGCGCTTGAGTTCTTCGTGCGTGCTGGCGGTGGAAAAGCGGAAGTTGAAGTCGATGATCATCTCGCCCGGAATCACGTTGTTGGCGCCCGTGCCGGCGTTGATGTTCGACATTTGCCACGACGTGGGCAGGTAGTACTCGTTACCCTCGTCCCACACCTCGGCCACCAGTTCGGCCAGCGCGGGCGCGGCCAGGTGGATCGGGTTGCGCGCCAGTTGCGGGTAGGCGATGTGGCCCTGCACACCCTTGATCGTCAGTTTGCCCGACAGTGAGCCACGGCGGCCATTCTTGATGATGTCGCCCAGCGTTTCATCCGAAGTCGGTTCGCCCACGATGCAGTAGTCGATGGTTTCGCCGCGCTCCTTGAGCAGGTTGCAGACGATGACGGTGCCGTCGGTGGCCGGGCCTTCCTCGTCGCTGGTGATCAAAAACGCGATCGAACCCTGGTGGTCGGCGTGTTCGGCGACGAATTCCTCGACCGCCACCACGAACGCGGCGATCGACGTCTTCATGTCGGCCGCGCCCCGGCCATACAGCTTGCCGTCGCGGTGGGTGGGGTTGAAGGGCAGCGACTGCCATTTATCGACCGGACCAGTGGGCACCACGTCGGTGTGACCGGCGAATACCAGCACCGGCGCGGTCGTGCCACGACGCGCCCACAGGTTGGTCACGTCGTTGGAGATGATGGTCTCGCACACGAAGCCCAGCGGGGTGAGCAGGTCGATCAGGTGCTGCTGGCAGCCCTTGTCGTCGGGGGTGACGGAGGACAGGGAAATCAGCTTTTCGGTCAGCGCCAGGGTTTTCGAAGGTGTCATGTCAGGTATTGAAAATTTGTTGGTATTGCGCGTCGCTGAAGCCGACGCTGTAGGCGCCATCCTTGTCCAGCACCGGGCGCTTGATGATCGACGGATTTTCCAGCATCAGGGCGATCGCCGCTTCGTCATCGACGATGGCCGCCTTGCGTTCATCGGACAGCGCGCGCCACGTCGTGCCTTTTTTATTCACCAGCACATCGCGCGACAGCTGCGTGAGCCAGCCGGCCACGGTCTCGCGCGCGAGGCCCTGTTTCTTGAAGTCGTGGAACGTAAACTCGTGCTGCTGGTCGGCCAGCCAGGTGCGCGCCTTTTTGACGGTGTCGCAATTGGGGATGCCGTAGAGGGTGGTGGTCATGTGTGGTCGCAAGCAGGTAAAACGAAAGGGCGACAGGATACCATGCTGTAGCTGGCGCCCAGGTATGGGGGGCAGGATCGCTCAGGCGCGCAGTTCGCGCTCGATCGCATCCTTGAGCAGCGCGTCGTCGGCGGTGGTGTCGGGCGCGAAGCGGCCGACGACTTTGCCTTCTTTGCTGACCAGGAATTTCTCGAAGTTCCACAGCACGTCGGTCGGGTTATCCTGCTTGATACCGTAGCCGGCCAGCTTGGCGCGGAAGTCGCTGTCCGGCTTTTCCTGGGCTTGCGGCTGTTCTTCGATCAGGCGCTGGTACAGCGGGTGCAGGCCCGGGCCCTTGACCACGATCTTTTCGAACATCGGGAATTTGATGGCGAATTTGCTGGTGCAAAATTCGGCGATTTCTTCGTTGCTGCCCGGTTCCTGGGCGCCGAATTCGTTGGCCGGGAAACCCGCCACCACCAGGCCGTCGGCCTGCTTGTCTTCGTACAGTTTTTCCAGTCCCTCGTATTGCGGCGTCAGGCCGCAGGCCGAGGCGACGTTGACCAGCAGGAGTACCTTGCCGCGATACGCGCCAAGGGTGACATCCTCGCCGTTGATGCGGCGCAGGGGAATATCGTAGATCGATTGTGTCATGGTGTCCTCAGGTGTTCAGGGTGAAGCCGGTGAAGGAAGCCGATGCTGCGGCATTGCCGCTGGCGGCATCGGCAGCGGGTTGCTCTTTGGCGTTATTCAGTTGCCAGAGCAGGTTGGTGGCCGAATCGGCATTGGCCAGTGCCTCGTCGGCACTGATCGCGCCGTCGCGCACCAGTTTCACCAGGGCCTGCTCGAACGATTGCGAGCCCGGTGACATGCTGTTGTCCATCGCGTCCTTGATCTCGCCGATGCGGCCGGTATCGATCAACTCGGCCACGGCGCGCGAATTGACCATCACTTCCACGGCTGCCGCGCGGGCGCCGCCGGACAGGGCGGGCACCAGCCGCTGCGAGACGATCGCCTTGACCGCCGACGACAGATCCTGCATCAGCGCCATGCGGCTTTCGATCGGATAAAAACCGATGATGCGATTGAGCGCGTTGTAGCTGTTATTGGCGTGCAGCGTGGCCACCACCAGGTGGCCCGACTGCGCGTACGCGATGGCTGCAGCCATGGCTTCCTTGTCGCGTATTTCGCCGATCAGGATGCAGTCCGGCGCCTGGCGCATCGAGTTGCGCAGGGCGGTGGCAAAGCTGGTGGCGTCGCTGCCGATCTCGCGCTGGTTGACGATCGACTGCTTGTTCGTAAACAGGAACTCGATCGGGTCTTCGAGCGTGAGGATGTGGCCCGCCGAATTAGCGTTGCGGTGGTCGAGCATTGCCGCGATGGTGGTCGATTTGCCGGAACCGGTGGAGCCGACCACCAGCAGCAGTCCGCGCTTGGCCATGATCAGGTCTGCCAGCACGGGCGGCATCTTCAGATCCTGCAGGGCGGGGATGTTGCCGGGCACATAGCGGAATACGGCGGACACACTGCCGCGCTGGCGGAAAGCGGAGAGCCGGAAGCGCCCCACGCCGGTCAGCGAGATGCCCATATTGAGTTCGTTGGTGGTGGCCAGTTCGGCCATTTGCGCCGGGGAGGCGACTTGTGCCAGCAGCGCCTCGATGTTCTCGGGCGTCAGCAATTGCTGGTTGACCGGCAGCAGCTTGCCGCCGATCTTGAAATGCACGGGAGAGTTCGCGGCGAAGAACATATCCGACGCATGCTTTTCCTGCATCAGCTGGAACAGGCGTTCCATGGCCATCGCGATTCTCCCGAAGTGATGACTTCTTAGATACCGCGCAGCAGTTCGTTGATGCCGGTCTTGGCGCGGGTTTTGGCATCCACGCGCTTGACGATCACGGCGCAGTACAGCGAGTATTTGCCGTCTTCCGATGGCAGGCTGCCCGATACCACCACCGAACCCGAAGGTACGCGGCCGTAGGTGACTTCGCCGGTAGCGCGGTCGTAGATCTTGGTCGACTGGCCGATGTACACGCCCATCGAGATCACCGAGTTTTCTTCGACGATCACGCCTTCGACGATTTCCGAACGGGCGCCGATGAAGCAGTTGTCTTCGATGATGGTCGGATTGGCCTGCATAGGTTCCAGCACGCCGCCGATGCCCACGCCACCCGACAGGTGGACGTTCTTGCCGATCTGCGCGCACGAACCGACGGTGGCCCAGGTATCGACCATCGCGCCTTCATCGACGTAAGCGCCGATGTTGACGTACGAAGGCATCAGCACCACGTTCTTGGCGATGAACGAACCGCGGCGGGCAACGGCCGGCGGCACCACGCGGAAACCGCCCTTGGCGAAATCGGCTTCGGTGTAGTTGGCGAACTTGGTTGGGACCTTGTCGTAGAACTGCATGGTGCCGTCCGACGGCATGGCCACGTTGTTCTCGAGGCGGAACGACAGCAGCACGGCCTTCTTGACCCACTGGTTCACTACCCAGTCGCCGGTGGTTTTTTCGGCCACCCGGATGGTGCCCGCGTCCAGGCCGGCGATCACGTGCGAGACGGCGTCACGCAGTTCGGCGGCGCCGTTGGCCGGGTTGATGTTGGCGCGGTCTTCCCATGCCTGGTCGATGATTTGCTGGAGTTGTTGGGTCATGATGGTCTATCTTTATTTAACGAGGGTTTTGCAGAATTGGACGATGCGCTGCGCAGCTTCCAGGCCTTCGGACGTTTCCGCCACGAGCGCCATGCGGATGCGGTTGCGGCCCGGATTGACGCCGTGCGCGTCGCGCGCCAGGTAGCTGCCCGGCAGGACCGTGACATTATATTCGGCATACAGGCGCTGGGCGAACTCGGTGTCCGACAGGCCGGTACGGGTGACATCGGCCCACAGGTAGAAGCCGGCGTCGGGCAGTTCCACGTCCAGCACCTCTTGCAGCAGCGGCGTGATGGCGTTGAACTTGGCGCGGTATTGTTCGCGGTTGTCTTCGACATGGGTTTCGTCGTTCCAGGCCGCGATGGACGCAGCCTGCACGACGGAGCTCATGGCGCTGCCGTGGTAGGTGCGGTACAACAGGAATTTTTTCAGGACGTCGGCGTCGCCGGCCACGAAGCCAGAGCGCATGCCGGGCACGTTGGACCGCTTGGACAGGCTGGAAAACACCACCAGCCGCGCATACGGCTTCTCGACCGACGACAGGCCCAGGATGTGGGCTGCCTGCAGCGCGCCGAGGGGCGCTTCTGCACCGTGGTAAATCTCGGAGTAGCACTCGTCGGCAGCGATGACGAAGTTGTAGCGCTCCGACAGCGCGAACAGGTTTTCCCAGTCGGTGAGCGTGAGCACGGCGCCGGTAGGGTTACCCGGAGAGCACAGGAACAGCAGCGATACGCGCTCCCACACCGAGGCGGGAATGCTGTCGTAGTCGCAGCCGAAATTGCGCGCCGGGTCGGAGTTGACGAAATACGGCTCGGCGCCGGCCAGGTAGGCCGCGCCTTCGTAGATCTGGTAAAACGGGTTGGGGCACACCACCAGCGATTTGGCGGCCGGGTCGATCACGGTTTGCGCGAACGCGAACAGCGCCTCGCGCGAGCCGTTCACCGGCAGCACCTGGGTGGCCGGGTTGATCGCGGGCAGGCCGTAGCGGCGCTCGAGCCAGCCGGCAATCGCGCCGCGCAGCGCTTCGGTGCCGATGGTGGTGGGGTAGATGGCCAGGCCTGCGACATTGTCGATCAGCGCCTGGGCGATGAACGGCGGCGTCGGATGCTTGGGTTCTCCCATGCCGAGGCTGATCGCCTTGAACTGGGCATTGGCGGTCACCTGCGCGAACAGCTGGCGCAGTTTTTCAAACGGGTACGGTTGCAGCTGGTCGAGATGTGGATTCACGGGGATGCTAACGTTGTTGACGATGTTGGGAAAAAAGCAGCGTGGACCGAACATTATAGCGCCTCCGTCCGGGCGTGGTACGCCCGCAGTGCTCCATGCGATACTACGCCGATATCAAAGCATCAAGGGAGCAGGGATCGCCATGCAGGTAGAACAATACGATGAAGTGCTCGGCGCGGAAGTCAGCCGCCGTATGATGCTGCTACGCCTGGCCACAGGGCTGGTGCAGGGCGTGCTGCTGTACTTGTTGTACCGCGCAGCGGTCATCAATATGTGGCCTGCCACCCAGCCGTTCCTGTTCATGCCGCTATTCATGCTCGTACTGCTGCTGCCGGTTGTGTTCATTTCCAGTCTCGGTCACATGACGTCCCGCAGCGTGGCGCTGTGGACAACGGCCGCCGGTGCGGCACTGGTAGTGCTGGCACTGCACGAGGCGTGGCGCAACGCGGGGGCGGCGCACCTCAACTACGACTTCATGGGACGGCCGTCGCAGCGCGTGCCCTCGATGCTGCTGATCGTTTTCTCGAGCGTGTTCCTGTACATCGCCCATGCGCTGGTCATGGCCGCCACCACCGACGGCAAGCGCATCGCCAGCTATGGCAGCTACTTCGAAGTCGCATGGAAGCTGGCGGTGCAACTGCTGTTCTCCGCTTTCTTCGTGGGCGCCCTGTGGTCGGTGCTCTGGATGGGCGCCGGTCTGTTCGACATGGTCAAGCTCGATTTCCTCAAGCGCCTGTTGGGCAAGTCGTGGTTCGTGGCGCCGGTGATCTGCTTTGCCTTCTCGTGCGCGCTGCACATCACCGATGTGCGCCCGTCCATCGTGCGTGGTATCCGCTCGCTGCTGCTGGTGCTGGCGTCCTGGATATTGCCGGTGGCCGTGGTGATCATCGGCGGCTTCCTGTGTACGTTGCCGTTCACCGGCCTCGATGGCCTGTGGAAGACGCGCTTTGCGACGTCGCTGCTGCTTACCACCGTCGCCGTGCTGGTCATGCTGATCAATTGCGCCTTCCAGAATGGTCAGACCGCCGCCAGCCTGGCGATCCGCATTGCCGCCCGCATGGCCGCCATCCTGCTGCTGCCGTTGACCGGCATCGCGATCTATGCGCTGGGGGTGCGGGTACACGAATATGGCTGGACGGCCGACCGCGTGGTCGCTGCCGCCTGCCTGCTGGTGGCGTCCTGCTACGCGATCGGCTACCAGTGGGCCGCGCACCGCTACGAAACCTGGCTGGTCGAGATCGCGCCGGTCAATGTCGGCGCGGCGTTCCTGGTGCTGGCAGTGCTGCTGGCGCTATTCACCCCGATCGCCGATCCGGCCCGCATTGCGGTGGCCAACCAGGTTTTGCGCCTGGAGCGAGGGCTGGTCAAGGCCGACAAGTTCGACTACCGCTACCTGCGTTTCGAAGGCCAGCGCTATGGCCAGCAAGCTTTGCAACGGCTGGCGCAGCAGGGCGTGGGCGCCGATGCCAAAGTGGTGAGCGAGCGGGCGGCGGCAGCACTGAAACAGACGGAGCGCTGGAATCCGAACGGCGGCAAGGCGACAGCAACCACCATCGCGGCAAATATCACGGTGGTGCCGGCAAGCGAGGTCCTGCCGGCGAGCTTTATCGCGCAGGAATGGAAAGAGGCGCCCGGCCAGATGTTGCCCCACTGCCTGACGAACGATGTACAGCAATGCACCGCGCTGCTGCTCGACGCGAACGGCGACGGCAAGCGCGACATCCTGTTGGTCAACCAGAGCTACGGCGGCGGCTATCTATACGTGGAGCAGCCGGACGGACAATGGCTGCTGGCGGCACGCCTCGACATCGGCTGCCGGCCGATGCTCGACGCGCTGCGCGCCGGCCGCTATACGCTGGTCGAGCCGAACCTGAAAGCACTGGTAGTCGGCGGCCTGCAGCTCCAGTTCGAACCGGTCTACCCTGACGAAAACTGCAAGGCGATCAATCCGGCAGGCTAGGCCTCAACGGGCATTCTTCCATATCCGGCCCCAGGCGCCGCGCCAGTTCGCCGCGCAGCGCCTGCAAGCCGTCGATGCGGCGGTCGATGTCCTGGAGCTTGCGCGCCAGCGCGCTGCGCAGCTGCTCGCCGGATGCATCGGGGTTGGCCAGCAGCGGCAGGTCGGCCTCGATTTCCACCAGCGTAAAACCGAGCGACTGCGCCAGGCGGATGTAGCGCAGCCAATCGACCGCCTCGGGCGGATAGTCGCGGTAGCCATTGGCGCTGCGCCGGGCGCGCAGCAGGCCGCGCTTCTCGTAAAACCGCAAGGTATCGCGCGAGAGGCCGGTGGCGTCGGCCATTTCTCCAATTTGCATGGTGCATCCTGTTTTTGCTTGACCCTGGAGTGTACTCCAGGCTTTAGCATGCGTTCTCGTTCGACAACAGGAGACGCTATGCAGTTTTCAGCTTTGACCTTCCGCCGCATCGTGCGCGCCAGCGGCGTGTACGACCTCTTGGTGACAGCGCCGTTTGCCACGCCGTGGACGTTTGCACTGGCCCACAGCCAGCTCAGTGCCATCAATCAGGCGCTGGGCGGCGCCGCGCTGCCGGCGTTCGCGCCATTCCACGTCTTGTTCGCCTGCCTGCTGGGCAGCGTGGTGCTGGTGTGGTCGGTGCTGCGCATCGCCGACCCGCAGCAGCGGTTCGGCCGCTACGACGGCGCGGCGCGCATGTTGTTTGGCACCTGGATGATGTGGGCGCTGAACGCCACCGGCGAGCCGCTGTTATGGCTGTTCATCGTGCCGGAACTGGCGTGGGGCGTGGTGCAGTGGTGGCCGGTGCGCAAGCCCGCGTAGGGCAGGAGCGGCGCATGGCGTATACTGTCGGCCAACTTACCTACACTCTCAGGCCAACATGTCATTTTCTTCGCTGGGCCTCGCTCCCTCGCTCGTCAACGCTGTCGCCGCCATCGGGTACCAGGAACCCACCGCCATCCAGCGTGAGGCGATTCCTGCCATCCTGCGCGGCGAGGACGTACTGGGTGCGGCCCAAACCGGCTCGGGCAAGACCGCCGCTTTCGTGCTGCCGCTGCTGCAATCGCTGCTCGACAACCGCGATGGTCCGCGCCAGCTGCACGGCCTGATCCTGGTGCCCACGCGCGAGCTGGCGGCACAGGTGGGCGAATCGGTGCGCAAGCTGGTCGCGCAGTTGACCATGCCGGTCAAGGTGGCTATCGTGTTCGGCGGCGTGTCGATCAATCCGCAGATGATGGCGCTGCGCGGCGGCGCCGACATCGTGGTGGCCACGCCGGGACGCCTGCTCGACCTGATCGACCATAACGCCCTGAAAATTTCGCGCGTGGCAATGCTGGTGCTCGACGAAGCCGACCGCCTGCTGGACCTGGGCTTTGCCGACGAACTGGCGCGCATCCTGGAACTGCTGCCCAGGCAGCGCCAGAACCTGTTCTTTTCCGCGACCTTCCCGCCGGCGGTGCAAACGCTGGCCGACGCCATGCTGCACCTGCCCACGCGGGTCGAAGTGCTGGCCGAGCCGGCGACGAAACCGGATATCGCCCAGCGCGCCATCCTGGTCGATGTGCCGCGTCGTACCATGCTGCTGCGCTACCTGATTTTGCAATACCAGTGGGACCGGGTGCTGGTGTTCGTGGCCACCAAGTACGCGGCCGAACACGTGGCCGACAAGCTCAATCGCAACGGCATCAAGGCCGGCGCCTTCCACGGAGAATTCAGCCAGGGTGCGCGCACCGAGGTGCTGGGCGACTTCAAGGCCGGCCGCCTGCAGGTGCTGGTAGCCACGGACGTGGCCGCGCGCGGCATCGATATCGCCCGTTTGCCGGCCGTGGTCAACTACGATTTGCCGCGATCGGCCGTGGACTACACCCACCGCATCGGCCGCACCGGGCGCGCCGGCGAGAGCGGCGTGGCGATCAGCTTTGTCAGCGCGGAGACCGAGCAGCATTTCCACCTGATCGAAAAACGCCAGGACATCCGCCTGCCGCTGGAAACGGTGGCCGGGTTCGAGGCAGTGGAGACGGCGCCGCCGGTGAGCGCAGCGACCGATACCGTCAATGGCGGCATCAAGGGCAAGCGCAAGAGCAAGAAGGACAAGTTGCGCGAGGCTGCGGCAAAATCTTAGCACTTGGATCCCCGTCTGCGCGGCGGTCCGCCGATGCGGGATGACGAATCAGCTTTCCGCCATGATGAACGCGGGACGCGGTGCCACCATCCGAAGATCCGTCATTCCCGCGAACGCGGGAACCCAGTTTCGTCTAGCCGCCCGTGCGTTTCGGGTTATGCCCGAGTTTTTTCAAATTTTCTATCACCAGGTCGCAATGATCGCCCTGGATTTCGATTACGCCATCCTTGACGGTGCCGCCCGAGCCGCAGGCGCTGCGCAGTTGCTTGCCCAGCGCTGCCAGCGCCACGGCATCGAGCGCCAAACCGCGCACCAGCGTGACGGTCTTGCCGCCGCGTCCCTTCGATTCGCGCGCAACCTTGACATTGCCGTCGCCTTGCGGCTTGGACCTGGCCGCTGCCTTGCAGACGCAGGCGGCCAACGGTTTGCCGCAGTCGGGACACAGGCGGCCGGCTTCGGTGGAGTAGACCAGGCGGCTGCTCATGGCTGGTCCGCCAGCAGGCGCCCCATGAAGATATCGAAGAAGCGCGACTGGTTCGATGCCAGGCAGACGGCGGCATTCGGCTTGCCGGCGACCTCGCGCGTGTAGCCGTCATCGGTGACCGCAATGCGCAGCGGGGTGGTATTGCATACACTGGAGTCGAGCAGCCACGCCACCGGCACCACGTCGAACAACGATGGCATGTTGCTGGACCAGGGCTGGTAGGCGTTGATCCACTGGTGGTACATCAGCGCCAGCGCGTCGGTCACGGGCGAACCATGGCCGAGCAAGGCGTTGCGTTCGACTTCGTCGAGGCGGATCTGGGTGGAATCGACCGGCATCATCACGATTGGCACGCCGGATGTAAACAGCCGCTGCGCGCCTTTGACCTCGGACGCGATGTTGTACTCCTTGTCGGCCGGGCGCGCCGGCACGTACTGCGACTTGCGGTAACCGCTGCGCACCGAGCCGCCCATCATCACCACCTGTTTCAACTTGCCGAAGGTGGCGGCATCGCGTTCGATGGCTGCCCCCACGTTGGTCAGCGGCCCCAGTGCGAGCAAGGTGATCTTGCCGGGCTGGCGCCTGATGTGCTCGAGCAGGAAATCGACTGCCGGCAGGGTTGGCACCGGCTGCCCGCGCTGCGCATACCGCGCTTGCGTAAATGGCTGGGGATTGCCGGTGGTGGCGATGCCGGTAGCGATCGGGATGCCGCTATGGCCCGTCTCGCGCAGCATGCGCTCGACCATGCTGGCGCGTAGTGCGGTGTCGCCCCAGGCGGTGGTGATGCCGACGATCTCGATTTCCGGGCTTTGCAGCAGCAGCGCCAGCGCGAACGAATCATCGATGTCGTCGCCGATATCCATGTCGACGATGACTTGCTGGCGTTCAGGGGCGGCGCTGGCCGATACAGTCAGCATGGCGCAGGACAGCGCGAGCGTGGACAAGGCCACGCGCAGAGGGCGGAAATGAGGGTAGGCCATGAACAATCTCGACACGACAAAAGCGCGATTTTATCAGAGGGCCGGGTAGGCGAACCGCTAGAACTTCGCCCGGCGCAGCGTAGCCGGCACGATGCGCCGGTGCAGCGGCTTGACGACCAGCATGTAGCAGCGCCCCAACAGGTTCCTGGTATGCACCACGGTGCTGATCGACACCTTGTGCGGATGCTTGCGCACCGACAGCTCCACCTTCAGGTGGTGGTCAATATCGGTCAGGATCACTTCCTCGTCGGCCAGGTGGATGATGGAAAAGATACCCACCCGGTCCCCAACCCGGTAGTCGCCAGCCGGCTTGCGGGCATCGACATCGCCCAGGTGACCGAGGTTTTTCAGGCCCACCAGCCGCACCGTGCGATTGCGCAGCGCCATCAGCGCGTTGACCCAGCCCGGCGTGTCGGCCACCACTTGAAGGTACAGCGCCAGTGCGGATTTGTCGGTGGGGGGAATGTCCATCGCGTGGCAGTCGTAAAAGCTGGCGCCGTGCAGGCGCTGATAAATCACGCTGTCCGGCGGTACGGTGGAAATCGTCGGGATCATGATTTTTTACCGGTTGCCAAGTCGATCCGGCGCTGCAAGCGCTGCGCCTCCGCAGTATCCCCCGCTTGCTGCGCGCGCATGGCCTGTACGCCGAGCCACGCCATCAGCGGCCGGCGCCAGCCCTGGGTGGAGGCGACATCGACCGCGTCGGCCAGGGTTTGCGGCGTGGCTTTACCGGCGCGCATCAGCACACCCGACGCCACCAGTTTCGACAACGGATCGGCAATCGCCTGCACTGCGGCAGCCGCTGCGGTGTCACTGGTTGCCGACGCTGCGGCGCGGTGCTGCTCGGGCAGCAGCGCGGCGTCGGCAGACGTGGCGCGGCCGGCCAGATAGGCGGCGTAGGCGCGATCGGCCGGGCTGGCGTCCTGCGCCAGCTGCTCGAAGCCGGCGCAGTCCTCGAACACCAGCGCGGCCACGCGCGTGGCGCAGCGGGTCAGCTCGGCGCGCAGCACCATGCTGGCCTGGCCGGTGCTGGCCAGGGCGTCGCGAGCGCGCCTGAAATCGGCGTCTTCCACCCGGCTGTTGCCGGTCAGGTAAGCGTTGGTAAAGCGTTCGACCGAGCTTTGCGCGGTCAGTTGCCAGTCTGGCGCGGGCGGCGTGTTGCCGCAGCCGGCCAACAGGGCGGCTGCAAGCACGAGCAGGGAGCGGTTGATTGTCATGGCAGTTTGATCTCCGGGTCGCGCTTGAACGGCCATTTGCGGTTGATGTCGTTGACCAGTTGTTCCACCCGGCGCAAGCTGCTTTCCACCTCGTTGCGCAGCGCGCCCAGGTCTGCCGTGGCTTCCTTGGCGTTGGCGCCGACGGCCTGCGCTTCTACCAGCACCGCGTCCATTTTCTTCAAGCTGTTGCGGGCGTCGGCCAGCAGGCCGTTGAGCTGGACGATGGTGGCCTGGGCGTCGGTCACCACGCCCTGCGGGCCGAACACCTGCTTGTCGGCGTTGCCCACCAGGCTGTCGGCCTTGGTGGCCAGGGCGTTCACGGTGCTCAAGAGCTGGTTGGCGCGCTCGGTCAGCTGCTGTGCGCTCTTGTCGTCGCCAGCGATCAGGCCCATGGCGCCAGCCGGGCCATTGAGCTTGCCGGTCACGCCCTGGACATTTGTCAGGGCGGCGGCCAGCGCCGAATTTTCGGCCGTGAGGTCGTTGAGGTTTTGCAGCAGGTCGCGTGCTGAAGACAGCAGGCGCGGAATTTCGGCACCGGGGTCGCCGACGAGCAGGGTGCGTGCCGCGCCATCGGGCAGCGGCGGATCGGTGGGAATGCCGGTAAAGGCGCGCAGCTTGGCGCCGCCGACCAGCCCCCGTTCGAGCGTGAAGATGCTCGACGTGCGCAGCCAGTGCGCGTCGTCCTCAGGTACATCGACCAGCACGCGCGCCTTGCCTTCCTTGCTCAACTCGATGCGGCGCACGCGGCCGATGGGGAAACCGGCAAACGTCACATCCATGCCGACCACCACGCCTTCGGAATCGTCGGCCTCGAGCACCAGGCGCTGGGTCGATTCGAAGGCGCCGCGCGCGTACATCAAATACACGGCAGCGCCGGCCACCAGCAGCACCATCAGCACCAGCAGCACGGCGGCCTTGAATTCGGCATTGCGCACCGGCGTTTCGTGCGCGGTTTCCTGCGTTATTTGTTCTGTCATCGTTACACCTAGTAGTAATTACCCATCAGCGACGCCACCTCGATCAGCAGGATCACGGCAAACAGCCGCACCATGTCGGACAAGCCGTGCGTGACCTTGGCCCGGTAGCTGGCGCCGTAATAGAACGACGAAGCCATCGGGATCAGGCCCACCGCAAAACTGAAAAACACGATTTTCAACACCAGGATCATGGCGACGGCCGGATTGAATACCTGGCCCACTACGCGCGTATAGCCGGGCAGGGCATACGGCGTAAAGCCATACAGCGTCAGGTACGCCAGCACCAGCGTGAGCACGCACGAGACGGCGGCCAGCATCCAGACTGCAAAAATGCCGGCGGCCACGCGCGGGAAAAACGCGCTGCGCAGTTCGGCCAATGTAGCGACGGCGCCTGCCTTGCGGCCTTGCGAAAATTCCAGGCCTGTCGGCAGCGTGGTGCGCAACGCCACGAAGGCGGCGGCGGTCAGGGGGATCAGTTCGAGCGTGAGTACCCGCACCACCAGGTCGAGCGCGTAACGCGTGAGGCCGTAACTTTGCGAAGTGACGACGACAATGCGGATCAGCACCAGGCTTACCAGCGCCGACAGCACACCGAACCAGACCAGGTTGGGCACCGTGTCGCGCACCAGGTGGTGGGCCAGGATGCGGCGGTTGTCCTTGCGATAGGTGGCCGGCATCACGCCCACGGTGAGCATCAGCACCGAGAAGTTGAGCAGCCGCCACCAGCTCAGTATCCACGACACGGCGCCCCGGTGCAGCCGGCGCACGATATTGGGATGTGATGGGGAAGCATTGATCTTGGCACTCATTTTGCCATATTAGCATTGGCGCTGCGCGGCAGGGTGTCCGGATGCGCGGGCTTCACGCCGGAGGAAAACTGTCGATGATGGCGTCGGCAGCAGCGCGCACGCGGGCGCTGCGACTCAGGTCGCTATGCATCACCAGCCACACATCGTAATGGTCCACGCGGTCGGGCCACACGCGCACGAGCAGCGGGTCGTCATCGGCCATGTGGCACGGCAGTTCGGCCACACCCATGCCCTTGCGCGCGGCGTCCAGCAGCATCAGGCCGCTATTGACTTCGATGGCCACGCGGGCGTTGGTGACCGGCTCGCGGCAGATCTTGTCGCGGTGGCGCGGCGCCACGCTGGACTGGTACACCACGATGTCGTGACCGGCCAGCCCCAGCCCCGGTTGCGGTATGCCGCGCATGGCGAGATACGACGGCGCCGCGTACAAGCCCATGCTGCGCCTGACCAGGTGGCGCGAGATCAGGTCGGGGCTGGTGGGTTTCAGTGTGCGCACCGCCAGGTCGGCTTCGCGCCGCGTGAGGCTGGTGATTTCGGTGCCGGTGGTGAGCACGATGCGAATTTCCGGGTGGGCCTGGTGCAGGCGGCGCATGGCGTCCACCACGAAGTGCGCGGCCATGGTGTCGGACGTGGTCACCCGCACCACGCCGGACAGGCGATTGTCGATGCCCTGCATCTCGCGCTGGAATTGCAGCGCCGCCGCTTCCATCGCCTGGGCGGCGTGGACGGCCAGTTCGCCGGCCGGTGTGGCCAGGTAGCCGGATGGCGTGCGCAGGAACAGCCGCGCACCCAGCGAGTCTTCCAGCGCATTGAGGCGGCGCCCCACGGTAGCCTGGTCGATACCCAGCTGGCCGGCAGCGGCGCGCAGCGTGCCTTCGCGATAGATGGCGAGAAAAATCCGGGCGTTGTCCCAGTCCATGGCATCTCTCGTAAACGTAATGCATTTTTGCATCGGGGTGCCGATGTTATGCGTATTTACCGCATCACGCAAGCTGCCTAAGATGAGGGCCTCTCTACAAGGATTTCTCATGACTAGCCCCGTTCTGCCGGCCGCCGCGCCGGTCCGCGAATTTGCGCCGCTGCTGGTGCTCACCACCTTGGCCATCGGTTTTGTGATGGCGATGATCGACGTCACCGCCGTCAACACCGCGCTCACCGATATCGCCGCCAGCCTGGACGTGCCGCTGGCCGGCCTGGTGTGGGTGGTGGACGGTTACACGCTCACCTTTGCCGCGCTCCTGATGGCCGGCGGCGCGCTGGCCGACCGTTTCGGTCCCAAGAGCGTCTACCAGGGCGGTCTGGCCGTGTTCATCCTCGGCTCGGTGCTGTGCGCGCTGGCGCCGAGCGGCGCGGCGCTGGTGGCTGCGCGCCTGCTGCAGGGCGCGGGCGCGGCGCTGTTCATGCCCAGCTCCCTCAGCCTGCTCACCCACGCCTATGACGACCCGGCCACGCGCACGCGCATGCTGGCCACTTGGTCGGCCATCGTCGGCTGTTCGTCGGCGGCAGGTCCGCTGGTCGGGGGCTTGCTGGTCCACGAATTCGGCTGGCGCAGCGTGTTCTGGGTGAACGTGCCGATCGGCCTGGCCGGCATCGCGCTCACGCACCTGGTGGCGCCGGCTACCCGTGCCAACCGGCGCGCGCTGTCGTTGTGGACCCACGCGCTGGGCGTCGCCATGCTCGCTGGCCTGAGTTTCGTGCTGATCGAAGGACCGGTGCTTGGTTGGACTTCCAGCCCGGTGCTGGCGGCGGCGCTGGCCACGTTGGCCGTGGGCGCGTGGCTGGTGCTGCGCGAGAGGACCGGCGCGCATCCGCTGATTCCGCGTGCGCTGTTCGCCACGCCGGCTTTTGCCGCCGCCAATGGCGTGGGCTTCATGATCAACTTTGCTGTCTTTGGCCAGCTGTTTTTACTGAGCTTGTTCTTGCAGGAGCGCGGCGCCGATGCGCTGGAGACGGGCGTGCGATTGATCCCGATGATGGCCGCTTTTGCGGTCGGTAACCTGGTGTCGGGCCGGATTTCGGCGCGAACCGGTCCGCGGGTGCCGATGCTGTATGGCTTGCTGGTGGGGCTGGTGGCGGCGCTGTTCATGCTGCCGACCATGGCGCCGCACACGCCGTACTGGCTGCTGGTGGCGGCAACGACGGTGATGAATCTCGCCATCGGCATCGCGATTCCCGGCATGACCGCCACCGTGATGCTGGTGGCGGGCCGCGAATATGCCAACAGCGCCGCCGCCGCGCTCAACGCCAACCGCCAGGTCGGCGCGCTGGTGGGCGTGGCTGCCATCGGCGCGGTGCTGCACATGGCGCCCGGCTGGGCGGTGCGGCTGCCGTGGGCGTTCGGGCTGATTGCCGCCGCGTATGCGACGGCGTGCTACCTGGTCTACCGGTTTATCCGGACAGGCAAACTAGCTTAAACCCCGTGCTTCTGGCGCCAGGCGATCATTTCTGCAATCGTCAGGATCGGCATCGCGTGCAGCGCGGCAAACGCTTCGATGTCGGCGCCGCGCATCATGGTGCCGTCTGGGTTCATCAGTTCGCACAGCACCGCCGCCGGTTGCAGGCCGGCCATGGTGGACAGGTCCACCGAGCCTTCGGTGTGGCCTTTGCGGGCCAGCACGCCGCCAGGCGTGGCGCGCAGCGGGAACACGTGGCCCGGGTGGACCAGGTCGTGCGGCTTCGCGTCTGCGGCGATGGCGGCGCGGATGGTGGTCACGCGGTCGGCGGCGGAGACGCCGGTGGTGACGCCGTCGCGCGCCTCGATCGAAACCGTGAACGGCGTGCCGTAACGGCTGCCGTTGTCGAGCGCCATGGGCGGCAGTCCCAGCTCGCGCACCTTGTCGGCGGAGAGGCACAGGCACACGATGCCGCTGCATTCGCGGATCAGGGTAGCCATGGTAGGCACGGTGATTTTCTCGGCGGCGACGATCAGGTCCGCTTCGTTCTCGCGGTCGAAATCATCGAGCAGGATCACCGGCACGCCGGCGCGCATGGCGTCCAGCGCCGCAGCGATACGGCCTTCGAGGTCGTCGGAGACCAGGGTGTAGGTGGTGAGGGGTACTACGGATTGCGGGTCGAACATGGAAAACGCTCCTCGCTGTTAGCGAAAAACGCGACAGGGCAAGCAGATACGCGCAGCCGTCCACGCCCATACAAAACACATGGACATGGCGAGGCTACGTTACCGCACATCTTCTTTCATCCGGACTATACCGTCGGCCCTGGAGTCGCACCAGGTCTGCTGACCCCTGGCGATGAACCGCCAGGGCGCTCGCGGGCTCTGACCGTTGCCGGTCTTACCGCCGGTGGGGAATCGCACCCCGCCCCGAAGACGTTGTTGGCGCCTGCCGGATGGCAGGCGCGCGACGATTCTAGCCCAATTTCGGCAATTCGGTGTAAGGTAGCTTGTTCTCTTAATTTAAATGCATCTCGAATGAAGATCAGAATCATCCTGGCCGCCGCGCTGTTGTCGTGCTCTTTCCTTGCGCAGGCCGAATCCACGGTTCCGCCACCGCTTTCCCTCACCAGCAATCTGCCCGTCAGCCCCCTGGTCAACACCGGCAAGCTGGCCAACGGCCTCACTTACTACATCCATAAAAACCCGCGCCCTGAAAACAAGCTCGAATTGCGGCTGGTGGTCAAAGCCGGATCCATGCTCGAAGACGACGACCAGCAGGGCCTCGCCCACTTCACCGAGCACATGGCCTTCAACGGCTCCACCAATTTCAAACGCAACGAGCTGGTATCGTACCTGCAGTCGATCGGCGTCAAGTTCGGCGCCGACCTCAATGCCTATACCACCTTCGACGAGACGGTGTACATCCTGCCCATCCCCACCGACAACCCGAAAGTGGTGGAGCAGGGCTTCCAGGTTCTGGAAGACTGGGCCCACGGCCTGTCGATGAACGACGCCGACATCGACAGCGAGCGCGGGATCGTGCTCGAGGAGCTGCGCATCGGCAAAGGCGTCGATGACCGCGTCAACAAGGTGCTGCTGCCCAAGGTGCTCAACGGTTCGCGCTATGCCGAGCGCCTGCCGATCGGCAAAGAGCAGATCATCCGCAACTTCAAGTACGACGCCCTCAAGCGCTTTTACCGTGACTGGTACCGCCCCGACCTGATGGCGGTGGTGGCGGTGGGCGATATCGACCCGGACCAGGCGCAAAAACTGATCGAGCGCCATTTCGGCAAGCTGAAAAATCCGGCCAATCCACGCCCACGCGTGTACGCCACCATCCCCGAACGGCAGGAATCCGAGGGCATCGTCGTTACCGACAAGGAGATGAGCACCAATACCATCTACATCCGCTACCCGATCCAGCCCTGGCCGGCCGAGAACACGCTGCGCGACTACCGCCAGAAGCTGATCGAGGCCATCGGCGCTTTCATCCTCAGCCAGCGCATGTATGAACTGACGCAGCAGGCCAACCCGCCGTTCCTGCAGGGTGGCAGCGGCATGAGCAAGATCGTGCGCGGCTACCGTTCGTTCGGTGCCGGTGCGGTGCTGGGCAAGGGCGGCGTGGCGCCCGCCATCAATGCGTTGGTGGCCGAGGACGAGCGCGCGCGCCAGTTCGGCTTTACCGCGTCGGAACTGGACCGCGCCAAGAAGGGCATGCTGCGCACCTACGAGAATATGTACCAGGAGCGCGACAAGTCCGATTCGGCCGGCTATGCGGCAGAATACATCCGCAACTTCCTCGAGGGCGAGTCGATCCCCGGCGTGGTGGCCGAGTACCAGTACGCCCAGCAGCTGATCCCCGGCATCACGCTCGATGAAGTGAACGCGTCGATACGCGCGGCGATCCCCGACAACCAGAGCAAGCTGGTGATCTACACCGGCATCGACAAGCCGGGCGCCCCCGCGCCCAAGCCCGCCGAGCTGCTGGCGCTGGCCACCGCCGCCGAGAAGATCAGCGTCAAGGCCAATGAAGACAAGGCGTACGGCAGCCAGCTGATGCCGGCCAAGCCCACGGCCGGCACCATCGTCAAGCAAACCACCAACGACAAGCTGGGCACCACCGACCTGGTGCTCAGCAACGGCGTGCGCGTGGTGCTGCGGCCCACCGACTTCAATAACGACGAAGTGCTGATGGGCGGGGTGCGCTATGGCGGCTGGTCGCTGTTCGACGACCGCGACATCTTTGCCGCGCACTACGCCAGCAGCATCGTCAACCAGATGGGCGTGCTCGATTATTCGCCCAACGACCTGGTGAAAATCTTGGCCGGCAAGAGCGTCAGTAGCAGCGCCCGCGTCAGCGCCCTCAATGAAGCGGTGCGCGGCGAATCGGGCAGCGACGACATCGAATCGATGCTGCAACTGACGTACCTGCAAATGACCCACCCGCGCAAAGATGTCACCATCTACAACGCCTTTGTCGACCGCCAGCGCGAACTGGCGCAGAACAACCTGGTGCGGCCGGAGTCGGTGTTCTACGATACCGTCAGCCGCACGCTTTACAACGACAGCCCGCGCGTGCGGCGCCTGGCCAGGCCGGCCGACTTCGACCAGCTCTCGCTCGACCGCGTGTTCGACCTGTACACCAGCCGCATGGCCAGTGCGCGCGACTTCACGTTCTTCATCGTCGGCAGCTTCGACGTCGAGCAGATCAAGCCGCTGATCGCCACCTACCTGGCCAGCCTGCCCACCGGGCCGATTGACACCGCCTTCCGCGACGAAGGCATCCGCCCGGTGCGCGGCGTGGTCAAGAAAGAGGTGCGCGCCGGTTCCGAGCAAAAGAGCGTGATCTCGCTGTCATTTACCGGCGAGGCGCCGTATTCTCGCGACGAGGCGCTGCGCATGCGGGTGCTCACCGAAGTTCTCAACATCAAGCTGATCGAAGTGCTGCGCGAGAAAATGGGCGCGATCTACAGCGCCGACTTGAGCGGCTCGCTCAACCGCCAGCCGTACGCCAGCTATGCGATCAACGCCAATCTGCCGTGCGCACCCGAAAACGTGGACAAGGTGCTGGCCGCCACGTTTGCCGAGATCGACCGCGTCAAGCAGCACGGCGCACTGGTGGCGGACCTGGACAAGGTCAAGGCATCGATGCTGCGCGCCTACCGCAAGGGGCTGCGCGAAAACGGCTACTGGATGGGCTCCCTGCAGAACGCCTTTGTCAACAGCACCGATCCCGAGGAAATCCTCAACTTCGAGCAGCGCCTGGCGGCGGTCACGCCGGCCGACGTGGCACAGGCGGCACAGCGCTACTTCGACCTGCAAAACTATGTGCAGGTGGTGCTGTATCCGGAAAAGTGAGCGAGCAGTCGGCGGGGCGCCTGTTACACTGGCGCCTTGCATTCACTACACGTAGCAGAGGCTTATCATGGCAAAGAAAAAAGAAGAACTGGACGAGGAAACCCTGGCGCTGATCCACTGGTGCATCGAGGTCGAAGGATTCCTGGTCGCCGGCGGCGCCACCCAGGACCAGGCGCAGGAACATATCGAGGAACAGATCGAGTGGTTCACCGACCAGTTTTACGATGGACTCACTCCCGAAGAAGCAGCCAAGGAGGCCTTGGCTTAATTGGCCAACCTTCAACGCACCATCAGCGCTTTCACCGCATCGAGCGCCGCGCTGCCGGTGCTGGTGCACCGCACCTGGTTGCGGCCACCTTCCTTGGCCACGTACATGGCGCGGTCGGCAGCGACGAACAGCGACTCGGTGTTATCGAGCTGGTGCGGCAGAATGGTGGCCACGCCGATGCTCACCGTCAGCCATGGCGACGTGGTCGAACGCGGATGCGGAATCTGCAGCGCTTCGATGTGGGCGCGGATCGCTTCGGCCAGGGTGCGCGCCGCGTCGGCCGGGGTTTCAGCAAACAGCAGCACGAACTCCTCGCCGCCGTAGCGCGCCGCCAGGTCGGTGGTGCGCATCGCGTGCGAAGCGATGGCCTGCGCTACCTGCTGCAGACAGGCGTCGCCTGCCGGGTGGCCCAAGGTGTCGTTATACAGCTTGAAGTGATCGACATCGAGCACCACCAGCGACAATGGCAGGCCGCTGCGCATGGAGCGCTGCCATTCCTTTTCCAGAAAACTGTCGAAATGGCGGCGGTTGGCGATCTTGGTCAGCGGATCGACCATGGCCGCGCGTTGCAGCGCATCTTCCGATTGCTTGTGGTGGGTGATGTCGTGCAGCAGGCCGATGAACAGCGGCTGGCGCAGGTACATCGGCGTGAGCGTCAAGTCCATGCACACCGAGCTGCCGTTGCGGTGACGGATGATCACCTCGCGCGTGCCATGGTGGTGGGCGGCGCCGGGCGCGCCGGCGTAGCGGCTGAAATAATCGAGGTATTCCTGCGCCACCAGGGGATTGAGCAGGTCCGAGATATGGCTGCCGGCTAGCGCGTTCTCTCGGTAGCCCAGGTACTTGTCGCAGGCCGGATTGGTGAACTGGATGCGGCCGTCGGCTTCGATGATCAGCAAGCCCTCGGCCATGTTGTTGACGATGGTGCGCAGGCGCTCGGCCTGTTCTTCCTGCGATTCCACGGTCACGCGGATCTGTAACTGGGTACGCACGCGCGCACACACTTCGGCCATGCGCAGCGGCTTGGCGATGTAATCGACCGCGCCGAGATCGAAGCCGGCCACCACGTCCTCGGTGCCGGTGCGCGCACTCATGAAAATCACCGGGATGCGCGCGGTGGAAGCGTTGGCCTTCAACTGGCGGCAGGTTTCAAAGCCATCCATGCCCGGCATCATCACATCGAGCAGCACCAGGTCGGGATGGACGCGGCGCGCGATCTTGAGCGCGCGTTCGCCCGAGGTGGCGACAAAGGTCTGGTAACCCTGTTCGACCATCAGCTTGCGCAGTACGGCGAGGTTTTCGGGCGCGTCATCGACGATCAGCACGGCGGCGTCGCGCCGGCCCGTCATACCGAGGTCCTTGGGAGTCATGCCGCATCCTTACCCGTCGGGTGGACAGGGATGAATTGTGCACAGATAGACAATGTATTGCCTTGATGTAATAGTGGGGTTTACTTTAAATAATACAACTTTGAATGCCGTAAAGGTAGGAATTAGCTTCCGGTATTCTTCCCGGAGACGTGGCGATGCCGCCAGTCGCCCGGGTTTCATCGGGTGCCTTCATTAACGCTGCCGATTGGTTAATGTTTTGGTCGGTTTGGCGACTGTTTGGCCTGAACCGATACCGATATGGAATCGGCAAGTGTTGTATTTCTGCGTGGAAATACGGGCGGCGAGCGCCGCCCGGGAGGGGGCTAATCCGCTAAAGCGTTCAGATCTTGGCGGCGATCAGCTTGCCGAGAATTTCGATGCCGCTGCGGATGCGCTCCGGCGCCACCGTCACGAACGACAGGCGCAGGGTGTTGGTGGCGGCATCGTTGGCGTAGAACGGCGCACCCGGTACGAATGCCACTTTCTGCGCGATCGCTTCATCGAGCAGGGCGATGGCATTGATATGCTTGGGCAGGGTCACCCAGATGAACATGCCGCCCTCGGGTTTGGTCCACTCCACGCCGGCCGGGAAGTACTGGGTCATGGCGTCGAGCATGACCTGGCACTGGTTGCCGTACAGGCTGCGGATTTTCGGGATGTGCTGTTGCAGGAAACCGTCCTTGATCACCTCGTGCACGACCATCTGGGTCAGTTGCGAGGTGTGCAGGTCGGCGGCCTGCTTGGCCAGTTCCAGGCGGCGCACCAGCGGCAGCGGCGCCACCACGTAGCCGAGGCGGATGCCCGGGGTCAGCACCTTGGAGAACGAGCCCATGTAGATGACGCCGTCCGGGTTCATCGCCACCATCTTCGGCAGCGGCTCGCCCTTGTAGCTGAGCGCGCCGTACGGATCATCTTCGATCAGCGGCAGGCCCAGGCGGGCGCAGGTTTCGACCAGTTCCACGCGGCGCTCCACCGACAGCGTGCGGCCGGTAGGATTCTGGAAGTTAGGCAGCGCGTACAGCAGGCGCGCACCTTCGGCGACCGGCGCCAGCGACGACGGCACCAGGCCGTTTTCGTCGGTGTCCACCGATTTGAACTCGGGACGGTACACCGAGAACGCCTGCAGCGCGCCCAGGTACGACGGCGTTTCCACCAGCACGCGGCTGCCTTCGTCGATCAGTACCTTGCCCAGCAGGTCCAGCGCTTGTTGCGAACCGGACGTCATCAGCACCTGTTCCGGGATGATTTTCGCGCCTTCGGTGGACAGCGAATCGGCGATCCACTGGCGCAGCGGCAGGTAGCCGTCGGTCGGGCCGTATTGCAGCGCCACTTTGCCGTTTTCGCGCAGCACCTTGTCGTAGGCGACCTGCATTTCTTCGACCGGGAAGGTCAGCGGCGACGGCAGGCCGCCCGCAAACGAAATGATTTCCGGCTGCTGCGTGATCTTGAGGATCTCGCGAATGAACGACGCTTGCAGCTGGTCCGCGCGTTCGGCGAAGCGCCACTGGATCGGATTCGGGTTTTCGATTTTCATACGGGTCTCGCTATGGTGGGTTCAACGAGCGCGCTGGCGGCGCGCTTTTATAGATATATATCAGGCAGCGTCCGACACTTCGGCGATCAGTTCGATTTCGACGCAGGCGCCCAGCGGGATTTGGGCCACGCCGAAAGCCGAGCGGGCGTGCTTGCCAGCGTCGCCGAAGACTTCGCCCAGCAGCTCGGAAGCGCCGTTGGTGACCAGGTGCTGCTCGGTGAAGTCGCCGGTGGAGTTAACCAGGCTCATCACCTTGACGATGCGCTTGACGCGGGTAAGGTCGCCGCCGACGGCCGCTTGCAGCGTGCCGATCAGGTCGATGGCAATGGCGCGCGCGGCCTGCTTGCCTTCGGCGGTATCGATGTTCTTGCCCAGCTGGCCGGTCCATACGCTGCCGTCGGCGCGCTTGGCGATGTGACCCGACAGGAACACCAGGTTGCCGGTCTGCGCGTACATGACGTAGGCGGCGGCCGGCGTTGCAGGTGCGGCCAGGGTGATATCGAGCGCTTTCAGTTTTTCGTATACAGACATGGGCTTATCCAAAAAAATTTGATCGGTGGTCCGTTATTGTACTCTTGACGCAGGCTGTGCCTGCAAACGGGGCAAAAACCAGATAGTCCACGGTTTCAACGCCGTTTTACCCCCATTTTGCGCCCGGCGCCCACCGTGGCGATCACGGCGATTGCGAAAACCACTGTTTGCCAGTCCAGCGCTTCCCCCAGGAACACGGCCGCGCCCAGCAAGCTCAAAAACGGCTGCACCAGTTGCACCTGGCCCACCCGGGCCACGCCACCCAGCGCCATGCCGCGATACCAGAAGAAGAAGCCGATAAACATCGAGAATACGCAGGTATAGGCAAACCCGGCCCAGGCGGCGGGATCGGCAGCCCCGATCTGGGCGGCGTCGCGCCAGCACAGCCAGGCCACCACCGGCAACAGCAGCGGAGCCGACAGCACCAGCGCCCAGCAGATGGTTTGCTGGCCACCGAGGCTTTGCGACAGCCGGCCGCCGGCCGCGTAACCCATGGCCGCCAGCAGCACGGCGGCAAAAATCGCCAGGTCGGCTGCATGCAGTCCGCCGCCGCCCTGGCGCAGGGCAAAGCCCGCCACCAGCGCCGAGCCGAACAAGGCCATGATCCAGAAGCCGCGCGACGGCTTTTCGCCGCCCAGCAATGCGGCAAACACGGCGGTGGCCAGCGGCAGGATGCCGACCAGCACGGCGCCATGGACGGCGGGCAGGGTGCGCATGGCGATCGAGGTCAACCACGGAAAGCCGATCACGCAGCCGAGCGCCACCAGCGCCAGTGGCCGCCACGCACTGCGCGGCGGCAGCGGCGCCCGTTTCCAGAACAGCCAGGCGCCAGCCAGCACGGCCGCGCCGAGTGCGCGCGCCAGCGCCACGAACATCGGCGACAGGCCGTTGGGCGCGAATTCGGTGCCGCCGACCGCCAGCCGGGTGAAGGGCAAGGTCAGGCTGAAGATGGCCACGCCGATCAGGCCCAGCAGCATGCCCCTGGTATCGTTGCTGGTGGTGACCGACGGGGTGAGGGTGTGCGTAGTCATATGGGTACCTGTGTTTGTGCAGTCCTCATGCTACGTGACAAAACCAGTACAGTGCCGGTACACTTGAGAACATAATGACTTGCACTGTGATGGCGAAATGACCAATACAAAAAACCTGCCCTCGATGCTGGGCGCGGCTGCCTCCCGCGCAGCGGAAGCCGTGGCCGAGGCGCTGGCGGCACAAATGGAGCGCGCAGCCGGAAACGTGGCGATAGCGGAAGCACGCGCCAGCGCGCCGCCGGTCGGGAAGCAGCTGGCGCCGACAACGACGGCGGCAGACGCAGCAGGCACAGGCACAGGCGCAGGCGCAGGCACAGGTACGGCAGGCACAGGCACAGCAGGCACAGGCACAGGCGCAGCAGCCCCGGCCATGCGGCCGACTTCAGGCGCCATGATCGGCCTGTTGTCGCGCGACTCGGGCGAAACCCTGATCGACCAGATCGTCCGCTCGGTCGCGACCCGCATCGACGAGCGGCTGTTGCGCGGCGGCGCGCGCATGCCGTCGATCCGTTCGTTTGCGGCCACCCATGGCGTGTCGCCGTTCACGGTGGTGGCCAGTTACGACAAGCTGGTGGCCGCCGGCTACCTGGAATCGCGGCGCGGCGCCGGCTTTTTCGTGCGCGAGCGCTTGCCGATGGCGCTCAACGCCGTCGAGCCTGGCATTACGAGCGCCGGCGCAGCGGACGCAGCGCTGGCAACCAAGCCGATCGACGTGGTGTGGCTGGTGCGCAATATGTTCCGCCAGATGCCGCACCAGCAGATGCCCGGTACCGGCGTGCTGCCGTCCGACTGGCTCGATGGCGCGGCGATTGCCAACGCGCTGCGCGCAGTCAGCCGCCAGAACGCCAATTTATTGCTCAGCTACGGCGTGCCGCAGGGTTTCCTGCCGCTGCGCCAGCAGTTGCAGCACAAGCTGGCCGAGCTGGAAATTGCCGCAGCACCCGAGCAAATTCTCACCACCGCCGGAGTCACCCAGGCGCTGGACCTGGTCGCCCGCGAGTTCACCCGCCCCGGCGACACGATCTTTGTCGATGACCCGGCCTGGTTCCTGATGTTCGGCTCGTTTGCGGCGCTGGGCGCCAAGGTGATCGGCATCCCTCGCCTGGGCGACGGCCCGGACGTGGCCCGGCTGGCGGAGCTGGCGGCCATCCACAAGCCCAAGCTGTACGTGATCAACTCGGTGCTGCACAACCCAAGCTCCACGTCGCTGTCGGCCGCCAAGGCGTTCCAGGTACTGAAACTGGCGGAAGAGCACGACTTCATCCTGGTCGAGGACGATATTTATTGCGACCTGCACCCGGGCAGTGCGGTGCAGCCGGCCACGCGGCTGGCCGCCCTGGACCAGTTGCAGCGCGTGATCTACCTCGGCGGGTTCTCGAAGACCATGGCAGCCAACCTGCGCGTGGGCTTTATCGCCACCTCGCCCGAACGAGCCGAGCGGCTGGCCGACCGCAAGATGCTTTCGACGCTCACCACCAGCGACATCGGCGAGCGGGTGGTCTATAAAGTGCTGTCGGAAGGCTCGTACCGCAAGCATGCCGACCGCGTGAGAGCAAGGCTCGACAGCGCGCGCGCCAAGACCCTGCGCCAGATGGAGCGGGTAGGCCTGAAAGTGCTGCACGCGGCCCCGGCCGGCATGTTCGTGTGGGCCGACGCCGGCTGCGACACCAACGCCCTGGCCGAACGCGCCATGGCCGAACACCTGCTGCTCGCGCCCGGCAGCCTGTTCTCGCCCGCCCAGCTGCCATCGACCTTCATGCGGTTCAATGTGGCGGCGATGCAGGAGCCGGCGGTGTGGCGTTTTCTTGAACGGGCACTGGGAGCGGTAAAGTAGTCCTGAGCCTGCATCGCTACTGATAAACGGTATACTTCACATAGGGAAATTGCGCGAATGAGTGATCCTGGTCTTGTACCCGGGCCGGAACAAGAAATCCCGGCGCTATTAATTACGCTTGGTGAGTTAATTCGCCAGGCACGCCAGCGCGCCCTACGTGCGGTGGATACCGTTCAGGTGCAAACCTGTTGGGAATTGGGTCGGCATATCGTTGAGTTCGAGCAGGGCGGTGCCACCCGCGCAGCGTACGGCAAGCGCTTGTTGTCGGAACTGGCCAGGGCATTAACTATCGAGTTTGGCAAGGGCTTCGATGCCTCTAACCTGCGCTACATGCGCCTGTTTTATCAGGCATTTCCAAAGTGTGACGCACTGCGTCACGAATTGAGCTGGACACCGCATGTACGACGAGCTTAAACGTGGGCCGGACGATAACCCTACCGTTGGCATCATATTGTGCACCCATAAGGATGCCTCGGTGGTTCGCTATTCTGTCTTGCACGGTCATGAGCAATTGTTCGCTAGCAAATACAAACTTATCTTGCCGAGCGAGGACGAACTGCGCGCCGAACTCGACCGTGAGCGCGCCCAACTGCAACTGGCGCAACAGCACAATGGCGACAGCTAACATAGGTTCTCGGCATCGCGCAGCCGGGCTTTGCGCCCAAGGCGATACAGGCGTTATCATTCTGGCGCCCATGGTGCAGGGGTGGCCTTGAAATTCTTGTGGGCAGCCCCATAACCGGGACACCAACAAACATTTTCCAACGAGGACATAATGACGGCACCAGAAAAACAAACCCTTGGCTTTCAAGCGGAAGTAAAACAGCTGCTGCAGCTGATGATCCACTCGCTGTACTCGAACAAGGAAATCTTCCTGCGCGAGCTGATCTCCAACGCCTCCGACGCCTCGGACAAGCTGCGCTTTGAAGCGATCAACAACGACGCCCTGTATGGCAACGACCACGAGCTGAAAATCAAGGTCGGCTTCGACAAGGCTGCGCGCACCATCACCATCTCGGACAACGGCATCGGCATGAGCCGCGACGAGACCATCTCGCACCTGGGCACCATCGCCAAGTCGGGTACCAAGGAATTCTTCGGCAAGCTGTCGGGCGACCAGCAGAAAGACGCGGCCCTGATCGGCCAGTTCGGCGTGGGCTTCTATTCCGGCTTCATCATTGCCGACAAGATCACCGTGGAAACCCGCCGTGCCGGCCTCGACGCTTCGGAAGGCGTGCGCTGGGAATCGGGCGGCGAGGGCGACTATTCGATCGAGCAGATCGAGAAAGCCGGCCGTGGCACCGACATCATCCTGCACCTGCGCGAAGGCGAGGACGAGTTCCTGTCGTCGTGGAAACTCAAATCGATCATCCGCAAGTACTCGGACCACATCTCGCTGCCGATCGTGATGCAGAAGGAAGAGTACGACGAAGAGCAGAAAGAAACCGTGCTCAAGGATGAGACCGAAACCGTCAACCAGGCCAGCGCCCTGTGGGCCCGCAGCAAGTCCGACATCACGCCGGAACAGTACGACGAGTTCTACAAGCACGTCTCGCACGACTTCCAGTCGCCGCTGACCCACACCCACAACCGCGTGGAAGGCCGCAGCGAATACACCCAGCTGCTGTACATCCCGGCCAAGGCGCCGTTCGACCTGTGGGACCGCAACAAGCGTGGCGGTCTCAAGCTGTACGTCAAGCGCGTGTTCATCATGGACGACGCCGAGCAGCTGATGCCGACGTACCTGCGCATGGTCAAGGGCGTGATCGACTCGGCCGACCTGCCGCTGAACGTCTCGCGTGAAATCCTGCAGGAGTCGCGCGACGTGCGCGTGATCCGCGAAGGCTCGACCAAGCGCGTGATCGGCATGCTGGAAGAACTGGCCAACTCGGACGAGCAAGAGAAGAAAGACAAGTACACGACTTTCTGGACCGAGTTCGGCCAGGTGCTGAAAGAAGGCATCGGCGAGGACGCGGCCAACAAGGACCGCCTGGCCAAGCTGTTGCGCTTTGCCTCGACCTCCAACGACAACGACGAACAGACCGTCTCGCTGGAACAGTACCTGGCGCGTGCGAAAGAAGGCCAGGACAAGATTTATTACGTCACCGCCGACAACTACGTCGCGGCCAAGAACAGCCCGCACCTGGAAATCTTCCGCAAGAAGGGCGTGGAAGTGCTGCTGCTGACCGACCGCGTCGATGAATGGATGTTGTCGTTCCTGACCGAGTTCGATGGCAAGGAACTGGTGTCGGTGGCCAAGGGCGGCCTGGACCTGGGCGCGCTGGAAGACGAAGCGGAGAAGAAAGAGCACGAAGAAACCCAGACTTCGTACCAGGACCTGGTCGGCAAGATGAAGGAAGCGCTGGCGGACAAGGCCAAGGACGTGCGCGTCACGTTCCGCCTGACCGACTCGCCAGCCTGCCTGGTGGCGGACGAAAATGAGCTGTCGGGCAACTTGCTGCGCATGTTGAAAGCTGCCGGCCAGAACGCGCCGGAATCGAAGCCTATCCTGGAAATCAACCCGGATCACCCCTTGGTCCAGCGGTTGAAGGCGGAAGATGTGGCCAGTTCGTTCAACGATTGGGCCAACATCTTGTTCGACCAGGCCCTGCTGGCCGAAGGCGGCTCGCTGGCCGACCCGGCGTCGTTCGTCAAACGCTTGAATGAATTGCTGCTGAGCGCGAAGTAAGTTGCATTAATCTTGCCGCGCAAGCGGCAATCCGGTTGCTCCGAAAGGCCCGTCAGGTTCGACGGGCCTTTTTTTCATTCACCGAAGATAAAGTGCGGCTTCTTCGGTGGTGGGCAGCCTTCCGGTCCCGGCGAGGTCTGTTTGCCGGTGTCGTCGAACTTCTTGCCGCAATCGGTGGCTTTGCCGTTGCGGAAGGTAAAGCTGCTGGCCACCTTGCCGTTCGGGTGGTAGCAGATATTGTCACCTTCGCGGTTGGCAAAGCCGTAGCTAATCAAAGGCTGACCGTTGACAGTGCGCTTGCTGTAGCCCTGGCGCGGCTCGGTGCACTTGAGCTGGCCATTCTCGTAATAGGTGTTCTTGACCGAAATGCCGGTGGCGCGGTCCACCAGCAGCTCGTCCTCGACGTTGCCGTTGGCATACCAGCTGCGACCTTCCTGGCGTTCGCCGAACTGGAACAGGTAATCGTAGCGCGGCTTGCCTTCGCTGGACCAGGTGCGGTGGTACTCGCACACGTCATCGCGTTCCCGGTCAGCTTCGCGGAAAGTGCAGCGATGGATGTCGTTGACCAGTTGGCCGCTTTCCGCGTAGTTGCGCAGGTGCGTTTCCAGTTGCCCCTGGATCACCGCCAGCCGCTCCGGCTTGCCGTTAAGGTAATAGTGGGCGTCGAGGCCATCCTTTTTGCCCAGCTGCCATTGGGTGTCGAGCCGCAGGATCTTGCCGCTGTCGTCGAAAGCGCGCTCGCGGCCGTCCAGCAGGCCCTTGCGGTACGTGGCCGAGTAGATCAAGGCGCCGTCTGGCGCGTAGCGCGTGCGTTCGCCGTCGAGCACGTCCATCGTGTAGTGGTCGCGCAGGCGCAGCTTGCCGTCAGCCGTGACCGCCGTGGCGACACCGTGCTTCTTGCCTTTGACAAAATTCACGCGCATGGTCGTGGCAACCTCGCCATCCCGGTAGGGCAGTGTCCAGGGTCCGTTGCGCAGGTTGGCGGCGAACGCGCCCTGGCCGTCGTCGGTCAACCACGGACCATCGCGGTTGCCGTTGAGATAGTTGCCCCGTTCGATCACCTTGCCGGCCATGGTGCGCTCGTAAGGCCCGTTGAGCTGGCCCCCAACATAGGTGTCAAAGCCGGTGATGTTGTCGTCGCCGTCGTGGTGGATGATGGTCCAGCGGCCTTCGCGCTTGCCGGCACGGTAGACGCCGTCTTCGCTGTAGCGGGCACCTGCGTAATGCCAGGGGCCATCGGCCACGCCACCGACGTAAGCGCCCTTGCTTTCCCCCTCATGCATGCCGCTGCGCACCCAAATGCCGTGGCGCTTGCCGTTGACATAGTTGCCGCGTTCGATCACGGCATTGTCGTCCCACGCCAGGCTGTAGAGGACGGAGGCGCCGTGCGGCTTGCCGTCGAACTCTTGCGGCGCGGTTTCCCAGGTCAGTTGCCAGAGCCGGAAGTTGGGCAGTTCGCCGGCGCCGATGTCGCTGTAGCGGGCATAGGTGGCGGTCAGAAAACGGCCATCTTTTTTCTGAAACACCTTCTTGTAGATGGCCGCAGTCTGGTCGTCGGGCGCCGCCCGCTTGCCGTCCAGGGTGTAGTAACCCATGACCGTGCCGGTAGTATGGTCGATCGCGTCAAAGTCGGCATTGCCGCTTTTGCCACCGACTCTACCGTTGACGCTGTAGTCGAGCGGCGCCAGTCCTGCCAGCGCCGCTTTTACGCGGGCGGCGTTGAGTGGCGTGCTGGTCCTGGCGATGCGGTCAAGCGCCGGCTGCAAGCCATCGAGCCGTAGATACTTGCCGGAGTTGTCGTTGTAGCGGTACGCGCGCAGGCCCGGCTTGCCGTTCAGGCGCAGCAGGACCAGCATGGTCTGGTGTTCCGGCGCGTTGTCGCGGTCGAGCGCGGCGTAGAACACCGAGCGGATTTCAGCCTTGCCGAAGGTATCGAGCTTGAGGGTTTTGGTGTTCGGGGCAGGCTTGTTGTCGGGCCCCAGGCAGACGCAGTAATAGCCGGTGACGCCGCCGGCCTCCTTGATAAAGGCGATATCGGCGCCGCTGTCCTGCGAGGAAGTGATAACTGGGTGAGCCAGTGACTTGCCCTCGTAGAATGGTGCGGCGTGGACCAGGCAAGCAGGAGAAACCAGCGCTGCAGCCAGCAGCGCGGTAAGACATGCATGCCGCATTCAGTCCCCTGCCGGCGTCAGGCTGGCGCAAAACTCGGCCAGCAGCTGCGCACCTTCGGGCCACGCGCCGTAGCCGGCGTCGCCATTGATGTGGCCGGCGTCGCCGATCTCCTTGAAGTCGCTGCCCCAGGCCTGGGCGAACTGGCGCGCGCGGGCGATATCCACGTAGGGATCGTTGTTACTGGCAATCACCAGGGTAGGGAAGGGCAGCGGCGCCAGTTGCATCGGCTGGAAGCCGGTGGTGCAGTCCGGGTAGGACGGTGCGTCGGTGTCGGACGGCGCTACCAGGAAGGCGCCGGCCACCTTGTGTGGTGAGCCTGACGCGGCCCAGCGCGTGACCAGGGCACACGCCAGGCTGTGGGCGACCAGGACCGGCGGCGTGGCGCAACGGGCGATGGCAGCGTCCAGTTCGGCCACCCACTCGTCGCCATCAGGCGTTTCCCAGTCGCGGTGGGGAACCCGCACCCAGTCCGGGTGCTGTTGTTCCCAGTGGCTTTGCCAGTGCGCGGGGCCAGAGTTCCACAGGCCGGCCAGTACCAATATCGCCATACATGCTCCCGATTAAGTGATCTATAGAAACACGATTCTACCTAAACATTGCATTTCCAGCATCAAACCCAGCCAAAAAGCCCTGTACGAAAACTTTTTCGAACTTTTTTCAAAAAAAATTCAAAAAAACCCTAAAGTTCCCCCGAACGCTGCCGTTACCAGATTCAAGATGCGGGAAAAAGTAGGTAAAGACCCCATCGGGTTGCAGAAAGGTAGTCGAAAATAATTAAAAATTTTTTCGTGGAAACCCTAAAGTTCTCCAAAACACTGCCGTAACCGGGTTAGATGTAGCAAAAAAGCGTCGCTCGCATGAAGTTTTTCGGTCTGGTTTCAGTACTTTTCCAGGACTTTTTTGAACACTGCCAGCCACCAAAAATCTACGCCGCAAGGGCGTAGAGCCTCGATTCGCGAGTGTTTGTAAGACAAACACCGACGGATCGCGTTCGCTATTTCCCGACGGAAAATACGGAAGAACACCTCTACTCGTATTTTTGTTGCTCCCGCAGAATGTATCTCACTGGAAACGTAATTCCACAGTGAAATATACGAAGCACACGAACTACTGGGAGATGGAAATGACCGCAAACGATATGATGGCTGAGATTCGCGATGCTAACCTGAGCTACCTGATGCTCGCGCAGCAAATGATTCGCGCTGACAAAGTCACCGCGATCTTCCGTCTCGGCATCGCTGCCGAAATCGCCGAACTGATCGAAGGCATGAGCAATGCCCAGATCCTCAAACTGGCAGGCGGCAACATGATGCTGGCCCGCTTCCGCTTCGACGACAGCGCCATCCTGTCGATGCTGACCAACTACAATAAAGACCGCAACCTGGCACAGTCGCACGCCGCCATCCTGATGGCCGGCCAGGCCGTTGAAGAAATCGCGTAATTCGCTTTATTACTTATCTATCAGCAGCCGGGAGCCAAGATCATGACCAAGAAAAGCGTAGTCTCCGAAGCCCAGGAAATCCAGCTGGCAATCGAACTGATCCAACTGGGCGCACGCCTGCAGTTGCTCGAGTCGGAAGTATCGCTGTCCCGCGAGCGCCTGCTCAAGCTCTATAAAGAGCTGCGCGGTGTGTCGCCACCGAAAGGCATGCTGCCGTTTTCGACCGACTGGTTCCTGACTTGGCAGCCGAACATTCATTCCTCGCTGTTCATCAACATCCACCAGTTCCTGGTCATCCACGCTGGCGCTTCCGGCATCCAGGCCGTGATGAAGGCTTACCAGCTGTACCTCGAACAAATGCCGCCGGCCCCGGGCGAAGAGCCGTTGCTGTCGCTCACCCGCGCCTGGACCCTGGTGCGCTTCTTCAGCAGCAAGATGCTGGAAACCGCGCCGTGCAACAAGTGCCAGGGCAAGTTCGTGGTCAACGCCATGGATCTGCACGGCAGCTACGTCTGCGGCCTGTGCCACATGCCTTCCCGCGCCGGCAAGACCAAGGCCGCGCAAAAAGCGCGCGATGCCGAGCTGGCCGACGCCGACGCTTTGGCCGCCTGATCCGGCAGCCAGCCTTTACTGTCGCATTCATTACTTGCCCACCCCGTCCTACCTCTCCCGACTGGCCCGCACGCCTGCCGTGCGGGCCTTGCTGGTCCAATGCGGCGCCGCGCCGCTCACGCTGGCGCTGGTGTACCTGCTGGCCTCGCTGCGCCTCCCCTGGTTTTATCCCGTTAATTATCTGACCGTCGCCGTCATCCACGGCCTGGTTGCGGCTGCCATTACCCGGCGCGTCGGACTCGCGCCGTGGTGGCGCGTGATCGAATTCCTGTTTCCGCTGGCAGTGCTGGCAGCGCTGGCACTGCAATTGCCGTCGTGGATCTTCCTGCTGGTGTTTGTGATCCTGCTGGGCTGGTACTGGTCCACCTTCCGTACCCAGGTGCCTTATTACCCGTCCAATCCCGCCGTGTGGGATGCGGTGCGCCAGCAACTGCCGCCGCCATCGACCAGTGGCAAGCCGCTGCGCGTGATCGATATCGGCAGCGGTCTCGGTGGTTTCGTGTTGTACCTGGCCAGGGTACGGCCCGATATCGAGGTGGTCGGTATCGAGCTAGCGCCGTTTCCCTGGTTGTACAGCTGGCTGCGCGCGCGGCTATCGGGCAGCCGGGCCCGGTTTATCCGGGGCGATTACGAACAGCTTGATTTCGGCCAGTTCAACCTGGTATTTGCCTACCTGTCGCCGGCGGTGATGGGGGCTTTATGGCGCAAGGCCGAAGCGGAAATGTGTCCTGGTGACACTTTAATAAGCTATGAGTTTGCAATTGAGGGCCGCATGCCCGAACTCGTCATTCACACCACAAACGGGTCAACTCCCCTCTATAAATGGTGCTTTTAAGCATCATTAGGCGTTATTCGCTTGCCCGGGGGCACTCAGACACGCTATTGTAGTTCTACACGTAAATTTTATGAAATCGGGCCGCCGCAAGTTAATGTTTTGGCCCTTTTTCTTTTTCGGGAGTCTTACTTGTTTGTCATCATCGGTTATGTAGTCATCATGGTCGGCGTCTTTGGCGGTTACGCCATGGCGGGCGGGCACCTGGCTGCGCTGTTCCAGCCGCTCGAACTGGTGATGATCGGCGGCGGCGCCTTTGGCGCCTTCATTGCCGGTAACAATGCCAAGACCATCAAGGCAACCATGGGCGCCTTGCCCAAGCTGCTCAAGGGTTCGCGCTTCAATAAAGACCTGTACATGGAGCTCATGTCGCTGATGTTCGACGTGCTGTCCAAGGTCCGCAAAGAGGGCCTGATGTCGATCGAAGGCGATATCGACAGCCCCGAACAAAGCCCTGTCTTCTCCAAGTACCCGAGCGTGCTGGCCGACCATCACATCGTCGAATTCATTACCGATTACCTGCGCCTGATGGTGTCCGGGAATATGGATGCGTTCCAGATCGAAAACCTGATGGACAACGAGATCGATACCCACCACCACGAGGGCGCCGCACCGGCCCACGCGATTGCCCGCCTGGGCGACGGCATGCCGGCTTTCGGTATCGTGGCGGCGGTGATGGGCGTGGTCCACACCATGGAAAACGTCGGTTTGCCACCGGCCGAGCTGGGCATCCTGATCGCCCATGCGCTGGTCGGTACCTTCCTCGGTATTTTGCTCGCGTACGGCTTCGTGGCGCCGCTGGCCAGCCTGCACGAACAAAAGCTGGAAGAAGAAACCAAGATGTACCAGTGCGTCAAAGTCATCCTGCTGGCCAGCCTGAACGGCTATGCGCCGGCGCTGGCCGTGGAATTCGGCCGCAAGGTGCTGTACTCGACCGAGCGGCCGTCGTTCAGCGAGCTGGAAGACCACATCAAGAAATCGAAATCGAAGTGATGAATTTTCTGATGTTGGTCCAATTAAGGAACTGCCATGGCTGAAGAAGGCTTACGGCCCATTATTGTCAAACGGATCAAGAAGCACGGCGGCGGTCATCACGGCGGCGCGTGGAAGATCGCCTATGCCGACTTCGTGACGGCAATGATGGCGTTCTTCCTCTTGATGTGGCTGCTCGGCTCCACCACCAAGGGCGACCTGAACGGTATCTCCGAGTACTTCAAGACGCCATTAAAGGTGGCGATGCAGGGCGGCTCGGGCAGCGGCGACAGCAGCTCGGTGATCCAGGGCGGCGGCACCGACCTGACCCGCAAGACCGGCCAGGTCAAGGCCAGCGACAACCCGACCGAACAGAAAACCTACAACCTTAACGCGGCCAAGAAGGCGCTCGAGGCCGAGGAAAAAGAGCGCCTGAAAAACCTCAAGCAAAAGATCGAGCAAAAGATCGACGCCAACCCGGTGCTGACCAAGTTCAAGAACCAGCTGCTGCTCGACATCACCAGCGAAGGCTTGCGGATCCAGATTGTCGACGAGCAGAACCGGCCGATGTTCAACTCGGCGCGCGCCGAGCTGCAACCGTATTTCAAGGAAATCCTGCACGAGATCGGCTTCGTCCTGAACGACGTACCGAACCGCATCGGCTTGACCGGTCACACCGATTCCACGCCGTACATGAGCGAGACCGGTTACAGCAACTGGGAATTGTCGGCCGACCGCGCCAATGCCTCGCGCCGCGAGCTGATCGTCGGCGGCATGGCCGATGCGAAAGTGCTGCGCGTGGTGGGGCTCGCTTCAGCCGCCAATCTCGACAAGGCCGATCCGTTCAACCCGATCAACCGCCGCATCAGCATCCTGGTGATGAACAAGCGCACCGAGGAAAGCGTGATCCGCGATGGCGGCCGCCAGATCGAGGTGGGCGCGGAGGAGGGTACGGTCGAGGAGGCCCCGGCCGCGCCGGCAGCGCCGCCCTCGGGTCCGCCGGTACGCAAGTAAAACCAAAGTAACGACAATGTAGCTACAACGCAGCAAGCAGTAATCACGAGACTTATATGACGAGAAAAAAAATCCTGGGGTCGCATGTCAAACGCCTGATGTCGGGCGTGTCCGACCACGGGCGCAAGCATCTGACCGAGGTCGAGACCGACCTGATCCAGACCCGGCTGCTGCTGGAGGAAGCGATCGACAAGCTCTCCTTCAACTTCATGGCCATCCACCAGGCGGTGGCGGGCGAACAGCCCACCATCCAGAAGCTGCTCGACGGCGCCGACATCACGGCCGAGCAGCGCACCCAGCTGGAAGCGCTGCCCAGCCAGGTGGGCGGTTACGTGAACGCGGCCGTGGTCAGCCTGCAATTCCAGGACATGACCAGCCAGTTGATCGACCGTACCCTGAAACGGGTGACCGGCCTGCGCGAGTTTCTCGGCACGCTGGGCGAACATGGCGCCGAAATGGTGCCCGAGAGCGATAACGAACAGATCGTCGAATTGCTCGGCAAGGTGAGCATGGCGCTGGCCATCCAGAGCCTGGAATTGCGCAGCGTGCTGCGCAAGGCCGTACACCAGCAACACATGGAGAGCGGCGACATCGAACTGTTCTAAGGGCCCCCGGCCCGGAACACCGCCGATACGATAGCAACAAGCCGGAGCTCCGGCAACACACAGTGAGAACCAAGATGGCCAAGACAATACTTGCAGTTGATGATTCCAGTTCCCAGCGCCAGATGGTGGCCTTCAGCCTGAAGGCGGCCGGCTACGACGTGGTCGAAGCCGTGGACGGCATGGACGGACTGGAAAAAGCCAAGCTGCAACAGGTCGACATGGTGTTGACCGACCAGAATATGCCGCGCATGGACGGCCTGGAACTGATCAAGATGCTGCGCCAGCTGCCCAGCTACGCCAAGACCCCGATCCTGATGCTGACCACGGAGTCGTCGGACGAAATGAAAAACAAGGGCCGCGCTGCCGGCGCCAATGGCTGGCTGGTCAAGCCGTTCGATCCGCAGCGGCTCAACGAGGTGGTGAAGAAAGTCATCGGCTGATCGGGCGCATGCAATGATGCTGAGCGAACTTTACGGAGTATCACCATGACCATCGATATAAGCCAGTTTTTCCAGGTCTTTTTCGATGAGGCCGAGGAACTCCTGGCTGAAATGGAAAGGTTGTTGCTGGCCGTCGATATCGATGCCCCCGACGCCGAGGATCTCAACGCCATCTTCCGCACCGCCCACTCGGTCAAGGGCGGCGCCTCCACGTTCGGCGTGACCGACATGACGGAAGTGACGCACATCCTGGAGACCCTGCTCGACCGTATCCGCAAGGGCGAAATGGCGCTCACGTCCGAACACGTCGATGCCTTCCTGGCCGCCAAGGACATCCTCAAGATGCAGCTGGATGGCCATCGCCACGGCAGCGAGGTGGACCAGGACGCGGTCGGCAATATCCGCATGGTGCTGCATTCGCTGACGGAAAATGTGCCGGTGGCGGCACTGGCCCACGTCGTCGTGCCGTCGTTTGGCGCGGCCGAGGCACAGGTGGTCGATCACAGCGGCGGCCGCCGCTATCGGCTGGAGTTGCCGGTGATGGATCACCGCGAGGTGACCGCGCTCGGGGCCGAGCTCGGTTTGATGGGGCACGTCTCCATCACGCCGCTCGACAAGGACCGCAACGCCATGGTGGTGACCACCCACGAGAGCCTCGACGATATCATCGCCATCTGCTCGTTCGTGCTCAACCCCGAAGACATGAAAGTGACCGAGCTGCCGGCGCTCGACGCCGCCCAGCAGCAGCTGGAAGACGCGGCCCGCAACAAGGTCGAGAGCGAGCTCGGCTACGGCTTCTTCGATGCCGTGCCGCTGCACCCTGGCAATGCAGCCACCAGCAGTGGCAGCGCCGGCGAAGGCTACGGCTTCTTCCAGCCGCTCGAGGAAATTCGCGCCAACGCGCAAGCTGCCAGCGACGACGCGCGCGGCTACGGTTTCTTCCAGCCACTGGAACAGATCCGCGCCGCTGCCGGCATCGTCAGCGATCCGGCGCAGGTGCTCGAAGACGAAAAGAAAGCCGCGAAGAAGGAAGAGAAGGAAAAAGAAAAGGCGGCCCACGGGCCGGGCGCGGAATCGTCGTCGATCCGCGTGTCGATCGAAAAAGTGGACCAGCTGATCAACCTGGTGGGCGAACTGGTGATCACGCAGGCCATGATCGAGCAGCGCGTCGATACGCTCGACCCGATGAAGCACGAGCGCCTGCTCAATAGCGTCAGCCAGCTGACCCGCAACACGCGCGACCTGCAGGAAGCGGTGATGTCGATCCGCATGATGCCGATGGACTTCGTGTTCTCGCGCTTCCCGCGCATGGTGCGCGACCTGGCCGCCAAGCTTGGTAAAAAAGTCGATTTCATCACCAACGGCGCTGCCACCGAACTCGATAAAGGCTTGATCGAACGGATCGTCGATCCATTGACGCACCTGGTGCGCAACTCGATCGACCACGGCATCGAAATGCCGGACGTGCGCCGCGCCGCCGGTAAAAGCGATGCCGGCCGCCTGTTCCTGTCAGCGTCGCACCAGGGCGGCAACATCATCATTGAAGTGTCCGATGACGGTGGCGGCTTGAACCGTGAAAAAATCCTGGCCAAGGCCGCGCAAAACGGCCTGGCCGTGAGCGACACCATGACCGATCCGGAAGTGTGGCAGCTGATCTTCGCGCCCGGTTTTTCCACCGCTGAAACCGTCACCGATGTGTCCGGACGCGGCGTGGGCATGGACGTGGTCAAACGCAACATCACCGCCATGGGCGGCGTGGTCGATATCCGCTCGGCCAAGGGATTCGGTACCACGATCTCGATCTCGCTGCCGCTGACGTTGGCGATTTTGGATGGCATGTCGATCAAGGTGGGCGAGGAGGTGTACATCCTGCCGCTGGGCTTTGTGATCGAATCGCTGCAGCCGACGCCGGAAGACGTGAAAGAAATCAGCGGCAAGGGCCGTGTGATCAAGGTGCGCGGCGAGTACCTGCCGCTGGTGCCGTTGTACCAGATGTTCGACATTGTGCCGCGCTTTACCAACCCCAGCGAGGGCATCGTGGTCATCATCGAAACCGAGGGCCGCAAAGCCGGGCTGTTCATCGACGACCTGGTGGGCCAGCAGCAGGTGGTGGTTAAGAACCTGGAATCGAATTACCGCAAGGTGGCCGGCATTTCCGGCGCCACCATTTTGGGCGACGGCGGCGTCTCCCTGATTCTCGACGTTGCCGCCCTGATACGCTCGTCGCGCCAGCTGGCCGACGAACAGATTTTTTCGTAGAGAGGAATTACCATGTCCGACGCATTGACCACAGGCGCCAACGAGATCGCCGGCCACGAATACCTGGCGTTCAAGCTGGGTACCGAAGAATACGGTATCGACATTTTGAAGGTGCAGGAAATCCGTGGCTACGAGGCGGTCACCCGCATCGCCAACGCGCCCGAGTTCATCAAGGGCGTGATCAACCTGCGCGGCATCATCATCCCGGTGGTGGACATGCGCATCAAGTTCAACCTGGGCGAGCCGATCTACGACCAGTTCACCGTGGTGATCATCTTGAACATCAACGGCCGCATCGTTGGCATGGTGGTCGATTCGGTGTCCGACGTGACCACGCTGACGCCGGAGCAGGTCAAGCCGGCGCCCGAGATGGGCACGGCGTTCAGCTCCGACTACATGATCGGTCTCGGCACCATCGACGAGCGAATGCTGATTTTGGTAAATATCGACAAATTGATGTTGAGCCCCGACATGGGCTTGATGGAACAAGTGGCGGCCTAAACCCAGCCCCAAAGCGGTACGCGTCCCTGCCCGCGGCGCTCCCCACAGAGGGCGCGCCAGAAGAATATCTATCACCACCGCGTGGACGTCTCCGGTGGCGTAAAACAATGCAGCACACGGGGGAACAGAGATGAATTTACGCGATGTAACGATCGGTACGCGCCTGCGTATCGGCTTTGGGGCCATACTGGCCATCCTGGTGGCCATGGTCTTGCTGACCAACTACCTGAACTACAACAACAGCAAACGCCTGGAAGACGGCCTGACTGTCGCCAGCGCCAAGAACCTGCAAGCGAGCACCATGAAAAGTGCGATGCTGGAGACCGGCATCGCCATGCGCAATATCGGCCTGCAATCGGACGTCAGCCTGATGCAGAAGGAAGAGCAAAAGGTCAAGGACCAGCGCGCGCTGTACGAAAAAGCACTGAACGACCTCAAAGCGCTGGGCTTGTCCAGCGAAGAGCAGGGCGTGCTGGCCGAGATCAGCAAGCTCGACGGCCAAACCGACAGCGCCTTCAAGGAAGCGCTGGCGCAAATCCTGGCGTTCAACACCGAAGGCGCGGCCAAGATCCTGTCGGGCCGCATCGACCCGCTGAACCAGCAGACGCTGGCCCAGATCAACAAGCTGGTCAACCTGCAACTGGCCAGCTCGAACGACGTGATCGGCAGTTCGGAAGGCGCCGTGCGCTCGCTGATGTATTTGCTGTTCGGCCTTGGCGCCGTGGCCGTCGCCCTGGGCGTGGTGTGCGCGGTGGTGATTACCCGTTCGATCACGGTGCCGCTGGCCGGCGCGGTGGTGGTGGCGCAGCGTGTCGCCTCCGGCGAACTGAGCTCGGAAGTGGTGGTCGTGGGCCGCGACGAAACCAGCGAACTGCTGCAAGCACTGCACGACATGAACCACAGCCTGGCCACCACGGTGGGCGAGGTGCGCGCCGGTTCCGAACTGATTACGACAGCCGCGCATGAAATTGCCGCCGGCAATGCCGACCTGTCGGCCCGTACCGAGACGCAAGCGAGCTCGCTCGAAGAAACCGCGTCGTCGATGGAAGAGCTGACCTCGACCGTCAAGCAGAACGCCGACAACGCGCGCCAGGCCAACCAGCTGGCGGTCTCGGCGTCGTCGGTGGCGGAAAAGGGCGGCAATGTCGTCTCGCAAGTGGTCTCCACCATGGGCTCGATCAAGGAAAGCTCGAGCCGCATCGTGGACATCATCGGCGTGATCGACGGCATCGCCTTCCAGACCAATATCCTGGCCTTGAATGCCGCCGTGGAAGCAGCCCGTGCCGGCGAACAGGGCCGCGGCTTTGCCGTGGTGGCGTCCGAAGTGCGCAACCTGGCGCAGCGCTCCGCTGGTGCCGCACGCGAGATCAAGGAACTGATCAGCGATTCGGTGGACAAGGTCGATGCGGGCAGCCGCCTCGTCGATGAAGCGGGCCAGACCATGGACCTGGTGGTGACGTCGATCCGGCAGGTGGCCGACATCATGGGAGAAATTACCGCCGCCACCCAGGAGCAAAGCAACGGCATCGAGGAAGTCAACCAGGCCATCACGCAGATGGACGAGATGACCCAGCAAAATGCCGCGCTGGTGGAAGAAGCGGCCGCTGCCGCCGAGAGCATGCAGGAGCAGGCCGAGATCCTGGCGCGCGCCGTCAGCATCTTCAAGCTCGCTGATAATGGTGGCCGCCGTGCCGCCTACGCGCCGGCTGTCGGGCCGCGCGCCGCCCCGGTTGCCGCTGCCAGCAAGCCGGCTGCCAAACCGGCGGCGCGCCTGGCTAACGCTGCTGCCACCAAGCCCGTCGCCAGGCCTGCGGCGCAGGAAGCGGCCCCCAAGGCCGCACCAAAAAGCACACCGAAACCCATCGCCAAGCCCCAGGCTGACGAGTGGGAAGAGTTTTAAAGCCAGCATCAACGCAACATCAAGGACACACCATGCCGCACAGTAAAGACACCGTTAAAGAGTTCGATTTCAATGCCCGGGACTTCGAGCGTGTGCGCGGCCTCATTTATAAACGCGCCGGTATTTCGCTGGCCGACAGCAAGCAGGAAATGGTGTACAGCCGCCTGGCCCGCCGTTTGCGCGCCACCGGCATCGCCTCGTTCGCCAAGTACCTGGACGACCTCGAAGCGGGCCGCCTGGGCGAGGAGTGGGAAGCGTTTACCAATGCGCTCACCACCAACCTGACGTCGTTCTTCCGCGAGGCGCACCACTTCCCGCTGCTGGCCGACCACATCAAGGGCAAGCGTGAGACGCTCAACATCTGGTGCTCGGCCGCGTCCACCGGCGAAGAGCCGTATTCGATCGCCATGACCGTGTGCGAAGCGTTCAATACGCTCACGCCCAACTGCCACATCATTGCCACCGACATCGATACCAATGTATTGGCCCACGCCGCCAACGGCGTGTACACGATGGACCGGCTCGACAAGATGAGCCCGGAACGCAGCCGGCGCTTTTTCTTGAAGGGCAAGGGCGAGCGCGAAGGCCAGGCCCGCGTGCGCCAGGAATTGCGCAACATGATCACCTTCAAACCGCTCAACCTGCTGGCCGACAGCTGGCCGGTGAGCGGCCAGTTCGACGTGATCTTCTGCCGCAACGTGATGATTTATTTTGACAAGGACACCCAGCGCAAGATCCTCTCGCGCTTCGTGCCCTTGATGAAGCCCGATGCGCTGCTGTTCGCGGGCCATTCCGAGAATTTCCTGTACGTCTCCGATGCGCTCAAGCTGCGCGGCAAGACGGTGTACGAGCTCGACGACAAACACCGGACCGCCGCCAAGGCGCCGCACCGTACCTAGAGAGCTGCCATGGACCTCGAACAATTTGCCACGAATCTGTACTACGACCGCACCTTCGACTGCGAAGCGGCCAAGATCCTGCCGGGCGAATACTATTTCACCAACAAGGACATGCTGATCGTGACCGTGCTGGGCTCGTGCGTGTCGGCCTGCATCCGCGACCGTACCACCGGTCTTGGCGGCATGAACCACTTCATGCTGCCCGACGGCGGCGGCGACGGCAGCCCGGTGTCGGCCTCGGCGCGCTACGGCACGTACGCGATGGAAATCCTGATCAACGATTTGCTCAAGGCCGGCGCCAAGCGCGAGAACCTGGAAGCGAAAGTGTTCGGCGGCGGCGCCGTGCTGAAAGGCTTTACGGCCATCAACGTTGGCGAGCGCAATGCGGCGTTCGTGCTCAGCTTCCTCAAGACCGAGCGCATTCGCGTGGTGGCCGAGGATCTGAACGACATCCACCCGCGCAAGGTGTATTTCTTCCCGCGTACCGGCAAGGTGCTGGTGAAAAAACTGATGCAGACCCATAACGATACGCTGGTCAAGCGCGAAGTGGAGTACGCGAGCCGCTTGAAGAAAGCGCCGGTGGGTGGCGAAATCGATTTGTTTTAATGTGTAGAAAGCAACCGTATGAAGATCAAAGTTCTCATCGTCGATGACTCCGCGCTGATCCGCAGTGTCATGAGCGAGATCATCAATAGTCAACCCGACATGGAGGTGGTGGCGACGGCACCCGATCCGCTGGTCGCGCGCGAATTGATCAAGCAGCACAACCCGGACGTGCTCACGCTCGACGTCGAGATGCCGAAAATGGACGGCCTCGACTTCCTGGAAAAACTGATGCGCCTGCGGCCGATGCCGGTCGTGATGGTGTCGTCGCTGACCGAGCGCGGCTCCGAGATCACCATGCGCGCGCTGGAACTGGGCGCGGTCGATTTCGTCACCAAGCCGAAAATCTCGATCCAGGCTGGCATGCGCGAATACACGGACCTCATCTCCGACAAGATCCGCGCTGCCGCCAAGGCCCGCGTGCGCGCCCGTACTCTGCCGGCTGCCGGCGCCTCAGCGCAAGGCAGCACGCCGTTGTCGGCACTGCGCAACCCGCTGTTGTCGTCGGAAAAGCTGATCATCGTCGGCGCCTCCACCGGCGGCACCGAGGCGATCCGCGAATTCCTGATGCAGATGCCGTCGGACTGCCCCGGCATCCTGATCACCCAGCACATGCCCGAAGGCTTTACCCGCTCGTTTGCCAAGCGGCTCGACTCGCTGTGCAAGATCTCGGTGCAGGAAGCGCAGGGCAACGAACGCGTACTGCCCGGCCACGCTTATATTGCGCCGGGCCACTCGCACCTGTACCTGACCCGCAGCGGCGCCAACTACATGACCAGGATCGACCAGGCCGAGCCGGTCAATCGCCACCGGCCATCGGTGGACGTCTTGTTCCGCTCGGCAGCGCAGGCGGCCGGCAAAAACGCGGTGGGCGTGATCCTGACCGGCATGGGCAAGGATGGCGCGGCCGGCATGCTGGAGATGAAGAATGCCGGAGCGTATAATTTCGCCCAGGACGAGGCCAGTTGCGTGGTGTTCGGCATGCCGCGCGAAGCGATTGCGATCGGCGCCGCGCACGAGGTAGGCGCCCTGACGGCGCTGCCCGGCATGGTGCTCGGTTACCTGGCGCAGCACGGCATGCGCGCATTGCGGGTGTAAAAGGCGTAATTGTGGTTGCAGTGACGTTTTACTGCGACTTTGTTCGCCTTGGAGCAACGAAAATGCTATCCTACAACTTGCTTGGAGTTTGTAGGCAATATTAACAACCGCGTAAAGAAACAACGGAGTAATTCATGGCTGATCCAAAGATGAAATTTTTAGTTGTTGACGATTTTTCGACGATGCGTCGCATCGTCCGAAATCTGTTAAAAGAACTGGGTTATGCCAATGTCGATGAGGCGGAAGACGGCGTCATGGCGCTGGCCAAGCTGCGCGCCGAGTCGTTCGACTTCGTCGTCTCGGACTGGAACATGCCAAACATGGACGGCCTGACGATGTTGCAAAACATTCGTGCCGACCCCGCACTGGCCAAGCTGCCGGTACTGATGGTGACCGCCGAAGCCAAGAAGGAAAACATCATCGCTGCCGCGCAAGCTGGCGCCAATGGTTATGTGGTCAAGCCGTTCACCGCCGCCACCCTGGACGAAAAGCTGAACAAGATTTTCGAAAAGCTGGGCGCGTAATACCTTAGTGGTCGGGCCCGGCCCGGCTACGCTCGACAGCCTGCCCACGGACGGCCATGCACCACACTCATTTCCTGGTTCGCGAGCCGTTGCTCGACCCGCAGCAGCGGGTGGTCGGGTATGAGTTGACCTGGCAGCAGCCTGCGCAGGCCAGTGGCGCTTCTGCTGCGCCTGTCGTTGCCCTCGAGTCCCTGCTGAACTTTGTCGCCAGCCACGTGATCGGTGGCGAAGACGGCGAGACCTGGCTTCTGCTCGATAAAATCCTGTTCCTCGAAGCCGTGCCCGAGATGCTCTCGGCCGATGCCTTGCACCGCATGCCGCCCGCGTGCACGGTGCTCTCCTTGCCCGCCGCTACGCTGGCCAATCCCGATACCTTGCAAGCCGTGCACGCGTTGCGCGCCGGTGGCGTGGGCATCTTGCTGCGCAACTTTGCCCGCGCCCCGGCCGGCCTGCGCCTGGCCTCGCTGGCGTCGTTCGTGGAAGTGCGGTTCAGTGGCGCCAACGTGGCCACCCAGGCGCGCGCGTATGCGGCGCTCAAGCAGTCGGGACTGACCATGGTGGCGCGCCCGGTCAGCAACTGGGCCGACTTCGACGCCTGCGCCGCGCTGGGCCTGAATGCCTTTGTCGGCAAGCTGCACCTGACACCGCGTCCGGGCAACACCGCACGCGGCCTCAACCCGGCCCAGGCCATCATCCTGCAACTGATGCAGATGGTCAAAGAAAACGCCGACCTGGCCCAGATCGAAGCTGCACTCAAGCGCGACCCCACGCTGTCGTACAAGCTGCTGCGGTTTATTAATTCAGCCGGCTTCGGCGCCGGGCGCGAGGTGCAGTCGATGCGCCAGGCCCTGACCTTGCTCGGCTACGCGCCGCTGCACCGCTGGTTGACGTTATTGCTGGCAACGGCCAGCACCACCGGCTACTCGCCGGTGCTGCTGGAAACCGCCGTGGTGCGCGGCCGCCTGGCCGAACTGCTGGCGCGCGACACGCTGGGCAAGAGCGAGGCCGAACAGGTCTTCGTGGCAGGCATGTTCTCGCTGCTGGACCGCTTGCTGGGGATGACGATGGCGGAGGTGCTGGAGACCATCCAGCTGCCCGAGGGCGTGGTGGAAGCGCTGCTGACCCGCAGCGGGCGCTACGGGCCGTACCTGGCGCTGGCCGAGGCGTGCGAGCTGAACTCGGACCTGGTGGCAGCGCTGGCGATCGCGCTCAAGCTGCACCCGGAGGAAATCAACCAGGCCCATCTGCAGGCGCTGGCGTGGGCGCAGCAGATGGCGGTCTGAGGCCGCCATCTGCAGGATTAAATTTCCAGGTTGTCGATCAGGCGGGTAGTGCCGAGCTTGGCAGCAGCCAGCACCACCAGCGGCGCGCCTTGCGCCAGGTCGCCGGCCGACGGCGGCTGCAAATCGATACGCTTGCGGATCGACACATAATCGGGCTGCCAGCCGCGCTGCGCCAGGTTTTCCATCGCTTTGTGCTCGACCTGGAACACGTCCAGGTGGCCGGCGCGAATTTCTTCGGCCACGAAGTTCAGCGTCTGGTACAGCGCCGGCGCCTCGGCCCGCTCGTTTTCCGACAAATACATATTGCGCGACGACAGCGCCAGGCCGTCTTCGGCGCGGTAGGTTTCGGCGCCGATGATCTCGGTCGGCAGCGCGAACTGGCGGCTCATGTTACGCACCATCATCAGCTGCTGGTAATCCTTCTTGCCGAACACGGCCACCTTCGGCTGCACGCACGAGAACAGTTTCAGGACGATGGTGGTGACGCCGGTGAAGAAGCCGGGACGGAACTCGCCCTCGAGCGTGTTGCCCAGGTCGGCCGGTGGATTGACGCGGAATTCCTGCGGCTCCGGGTACAAATCCTTTTCGGTTGGCGCGAACAGCACATAGACGCCTTCCTTCTCCAGTTTTTCCACGTCGGCCTGGAAGGTGCGCGGGTACTTGTCGAAGTCTTCGTTGGGGCCGAACTGCAGGCGATTGACGAAGATGGACGCGACCACCGGATCGCCATGCTTGCGCGCCAGGCGCATCAGCGACAGGTGGCCCTCGTGCAGATTGCCCATGGTGGGAACAAAGGCGGTGCGCAGTTGACCGCTGAGCTGGTCGCGCAATTCTTCAATGGTGGTGATGATTTTCATGGGTCATTTCGGTAAACAATTCAGGCTGGCGCATATGCCAGCCGGACATAGATCGGTGCGAACGGTTCGGCCTGGGTGATCTCGATCAGCGTCTCCTTGGCCAGCTCGAGCAGGGCGACAAAGTTGACCACCACGACCGGCACGCCGCCGGCCACGTCGAACAGGTCCGCGAACTCGACAAAGCGCGTCGATTGCAGCCGGCGCAGGATGCCGGTCATGTGCTCGCGCACCGACAGTTCCTCGCGGCTGATCTTGTGGTGTTGCGTGAGCCGCGCGCGCTTCATCACGTCGAGCCAGGCCTGCTGCAAGTCGACCGCTGCCACGTCGGGCAGCACGGTTACCAGGCTTTGCTCGATGTGGATCTGGGTGCGCACGAAGTCACGGTCGAGCTGCGGCAGCGTGTTGAGGTCGTAGGCGGCCAGCTTGATCTGCTCGTAGTCGAGCAGGCGCCGCACCAGTTCAGCGCGCGGATCGTCCGCTTCGATGTCGAGGTCGGTCTGTCGCTGCGGCAGCAACATGCGCGACTTGATTTCGATGAGCATGGCCGCCATCAGCAGGTACTCGGCCGCCAGTTCCAGGTTGGACTTGCGGATCTGGTCCACGTACTTCAGGTATTGCAGCGTGAGCTGCGCCATGGGTATGTCGAGAATATTGAAATTCTGCTTGCGGATCAGGTACAGCAGCAAGTCCAGCGGGCCTTCGAATGCATCGAGAAATACTTCCAGCGCATCGGGCGGGATGTACAGGTCATTGGGCAGCTTGAGCAGCGGTTCGCCGTACAGGCGCGCGAAACCGGACACGTCGGCCGTCAGGGCCGCTGTGCCTGCCTCAGCCGCCGTTGCCGGTGCTGGTTCCGCTGCTGATTCTGGCAACATGCCTGCCGCCTTGAAGCGATCAGAGCTTGTTCTGGTAGACGTAGGCTTGCTGCTTGACGGCCGACTTCAGCTGGCGCTCCTGCTCGTCAAGCGAGATCGCCGGACGGTCCCACAGCAGGGCGCGGCCCTGTTGCTGACCAGCTTCGATCGCCGGATTCTTTGCTTTCAACTCTTTGATGAACAGCGTGTGGTCGGATTCGTACATCGAATGTTGTTTAGAGAGTTTCATATCGTCCGTATGAGTGGATTAGCAATGGCTATTTTACCGCGCCGCCGCGCCTCGGGGCGAATTTGATTATCGGCTGCGATCGGGCGGGACCTCAATGCAAAAAGCCGCACCGGTTGCGCGGGGCGGCTTTTCACTCACGGCACGAACAGATCGGCCGGGATTAGCGGACGACCGGACGTGCGTTAGGACGGTAGCAATCGGCTTTTGCAAGGCGGTTGTCGTGCTTGCCGGCGTGGGCAGCGGTTTGTGCTGGCGGCGTGGCAACGGCAGCGTCAACGCAGTTCACATCCTTGGTGTACTGGGCGCTGGCCATTTTGGCGTCCTGGCGGGTCTGGTAGCGTTGTTGCGGATCGGTCTGGGTGGCAGCGTGGCTCGGCAGGGTCGGGTGCAGTTCACCGGTGGTGGACGCGGCTTGCAGCGACGTGGTGCTGATCGGCGCGGCTTCCTGCGGGCTCAACTGGTTCGGCGTCAGCGCCGAATTTTGCGCAAAAACGCTGGCGCTCATGCACAGGGTGGCGATCAGGGCGGTCACTTTGGCGGTAGTCTTGGTGTTCATGTCAGCTCCTCTTGTTGCATTGAATGAGGCTTGATTATTTCATTCGACAGCAAGTTCAGCCGTAGGACACACGCTCATGCCCGCGTCGGACGGCAGGGCGCCGGGTTGCCATCCTGGTCCCATCGTAGCGTGATACCGCCCCTATCGCGCTTGCTGGCGCGATAGGGGCGGTCGAGGATGACCTCAGCACCCCGGGCTTACGGGCAGATACCCACCTTGTAATAGCCCTCGGCAGTCTGCGCCAGCGTGCTGCGGAAGAAAATGCTGGTCAGGCCCATCAGTTCGTTTGAACCATTGGCATAGGCCAGGCCGAACTTGTTGGTGGCGCGGCCTGCCTGGACGTGAGCGTAGTTGCTGGCGGTGACCGTGGTGCAGGTCCAGCCGCCGTTGCCGGTGCTGGTGGTGACCGTCAACGGCGCCGACTGCGCGCTCTCGCCGGCATTGCCTACCGACGTCACCGTGATGGTGTAGCTGGTGTTGGCAGTGAGGGCGCCGACGGTGTAACTGGTGCCAGCGACCGGCGACGACGTCACGCGCGAGCCATTCACGTACACGTTGTAGCCGGTGGCGGCGCCGGCGGCGTTCCAGGTCAGCGCCACGGTGGTGTCGGTGACAGCGCCGGCGGTGATGCCGGTGGGTGGCGTCAACGCCGGCTCGCTACCGACCGAGAACTGCGCGATATTGCAGGCAGCCGAGGTGCGGTTGGCAGTGTCGGTGGCGGTCACGGTGCCGCTGTAGTTGCCGGCGGCCAGGTTGTAGGTCTTGTTGAAGTTGGCGCCGCTGCCGGCGGTGTTGTCGTTGACGGCGGTGGGGCCGCTCAGCACCACCGTGTAGTTGCTGACGTTGCCGGTGGCCGCGCCGCTGACGCTGGCGCTGGTGGCGCTGATGGCGGCAGCCGAGCACGCTGTCATTTCCGGCCCGGTACTTTCACCGACGCGCAGGTTGTTCTTGTACCAGAAATCCATCACGAACGCCGGGTAGTTGACCTTGGTGTTGTCCACGAAGTTGACGTTCTGGCCGCCTTTGCCGGCCGGCCACGAGTGGCCCATGCCGGCCACCGTGATTTCGTGGGTGCGCACCTTGCCATTGCTGTCGCGGTAGGGGATGTTGGTGCCGCCGCCAGCAACGGTTTCCGCTGGCGCTGGTGTGAACGCGCCGCCATAGATCTTGCGCATCGCTTCCGTGGCAAGCGGGCCGTAGGCCTGGCCGACCGTGTAGTCAAACGTGCCCCAGATGGCGCCGGCGATCTGCGTGCTGAACTTGCTGGCGGCGCTGCCGGCCATCGCCTTGCAGCGCGATGCCGCGGTATCGGATGTGTAGCCGTTGGGCACGCTGCCGATCTGCAATGTAGTGGTCCCCGGTGTGGGGCCAGCGTTGATGCCCACGCCGGCAAACACGTCCGGCGCCAGGCAACCCATCACCATGGTCTGGCCACCGCCCGACGACAGCCCGGTCACGTACACCTGATTCGGATCGATCGCGTATTGCGGATCTTTCACGAAGCGGTCCACCAGGTCGAGCAGCACCTTGTCGTGGCCGCCGCTAGTACGGCTGTGGCTGGTATTCGCGTAGTCCCAGCAATGGTTGTAGTACACATTGCCGGTGGCGTTAGGCGCCAGGATCACGGCGCCATACTGGTCGCCCATGGCGGCCCAGTTGTAGCCGCCATCGTTGCCATTGATGACGTCGCCGGCAGCGGTCTGTTTGCAGCCGTGCAGGACCAGCACCAGCGCGCGCTTGCCGCCGATCTTGGGTTCGCTGGCTGGCCAGTAGAAGAAGCCGGTGAGATTGCCGCCGTTGGCGGTGTCGGCGGCCCAGGTTTGTTGCGCGCTCCACTTGCCGGGACCCGGTGTTGCGCTCCATGAGGGCCAGGCCCAGCATAGAAGGATACAGACGAGCGCGTGCCACAGCGTGCGCTGGAGGTGGTGAGTCATGATGGTCTCCGTTATAAAAAGAATGGTGTGCTAACCCAGCCAAAAGATGAATGGCTGAGGAAATATTAGTCCACGAAAATTTTCATACAAGCTCCCCCGTAGTTCTACTGTTGCGTGCGCGATTGGCGCAGCTCAACAAATTGCTGTAAAGGAGAAATTGAAAGCGAGCCTTATGGCATAAGGCGGCCTGAGCAGTTGGCGCATCTGTGGGACCATCATTTGGCGCCGGGTAGGTCTGGCTGGGACAGACGTTTACGTTTTGCTGCAGAGTGCGCTTGGATCGCAAGTCGGCATCTCAATTTCGGGTTGACTCTACCTTTGGAGTGGAGTCGCCGAGCAGTATTTCACAAGCGCTTGTTGAAATAAGTAGGAGGGTTACTCGTCCGCGAGTGGGAACGGTTCCTACCCGATTACTAGCCAGTGCTACCACGCGAGCGCGCGGCGCATCACCAGTGGCGGTGGTTCGAGCGGATTGGCGTGCGAGTATTCGAGTTCCTCGGCCAGCGCGAATTCGTACGACGCATAAAAATCCACGAGCTTGCGCTGGTCGGCGCGCACGGCCAGGCGCACTTCGTCCACGCCGCAGGCCAGGCCATGGTGGATCACCGCTTCAAGCAGGTGCTGCGACAGATTGTGACCGCGCCATGCCGGCAGCACGCCCATGCGGCACACCTCCCAGGTGCGGCTGCCGCCATCGAGCGGCAGCCAGCGCACGGAGCCTACCGGTTCATCATCGACCAATAAAACAAAGCCGCCGCCATCGCGCAGGTGGTCTGCAACAATGACGGCGGTTTCGCGGTGGCCGCTGGAAGTGACACTGACCTTGCCGGCCCACGCCGCGCGCGTGAGCGCGGCGATGAGCTGACTGTCTTCGTGGGTCGCTTCGCGGACGACAATCTTCATTTTAACGAATGCGCATGCCGGGTTCTGCGCCTGGCCATGGGTTCAAAATATAGATGCCCGGGTTGGCTTTTTCGTCCTTGGCCGATCCTGCCAGCACCATGCCTTCGGAGACACCGAACTTCATCTTGCGTGGCGCCAGGTTGGCCACCATCACGGTCAGCTTGCCCACCAGGTCTTCCGGCTGGTACATTGATTTGATGCCCGAGAAGACGTTGCGCAGGCGGCCTTCGCCCACGTCGAGCGTGAGGCGCAGCAGCTTGTCGGAACCGTCCACGTGTTCGCAGTTGACGATCTTTGCCACGCGCAGGTCGATCTTGACGAAATCGTCGATCGAGATCTGCGGCGCCAGTTCTTCCACGCCTTCAGGCATCGGCACCACCGGCGCGGCCACCGCAGGCGCGGCCTGCTTGGCGGGCTTCGCCGGTTTTTCAGCCGGAGCAGCTGCGGCTTGCTGATTTGGCGCGTCGAACAGGTCTTCGATCATCTTGGCATCGACGCGCGTCATCAGGTGCGTGTAGGCGCCGATGGTGCGGCCGAGCAGCGCTTGCGAGACAGCGCCGCTGGCAACATCGGTGTCAGCCCATACCAGCTGGCCGTCGTTCAGGAATTTCGCCACGTTGGCGGCCACGCCAGGCAGCACCGGCGACAGCAGGATGGTCAATTGGCGGAACAGGATCAGCGCCGCCGTGCACACGTCGTGCAATTCGGCCAGTTTGGCGTCGTCCTTGGCCAGGATCCACGGCTTGTTTTCGTCGACATACTGGTTGGTGATGTCGGCGATTTCCATGATTTCGCGCAGCGCCTTGCCGTACTCGCGGGCGTCGAAGTTGGCGGCGATATTGGCTTGCCGTTCCACGCCTTCAGGCGTGACCAGCGCGCGCTTGATCCACTCCTGTGCACCGGGCGACAGCGTGTCGGCCAGCTTGCCGTCGAATTTTTTGGCGATGAAACCGGCGCAGCGGCTGGCGATGTTGACGAACTTGCCAATCAAATCGCTGTTGACGCGGGCGACGAAATCGTCACCGGTGAAGTCCAGGTCTTCGACCTTGGAGTTGAGCTTGAAGGCAATGTAGTAGCGCAGCCATTCCGGGTTCATGCCGAGGTTCAGGTAGCGCAGCGGCGAGATACCGGTGCCGCGCGACTTCGACATTTTCTCGTTGTTGACGGTCAAGTGGCCGTGCACATTGACCTTGAGCTTGTCGATTACCGGGTGGCCGGCGAACTTCAGCATCGCGGGCCAGAACAGCAAGTGGAACGACACGATGTCCTTGCCGATGAAGTGGATCTGCTCGGTGGCCGGATCGTTGAGCAGCTCATTGAAGTCGATGCCCTGCTTGTCGCAGTAGTTTTTCAGGCTGGCCAGGTAGCCGACCGGCGCGTCGAGCCAGACGTAGAAGAATTTACCGGGTGCGTCGGGGATCGGAATGCCGAAGTACGGCGCATCGCGCGAGATGTCCCAGTCGGCCAGCTTTTCGCCGGACTCGCCCAGCCATTCGCTGACCTTGTTGACCATCTCCGGCTGCAAACGGCCCGGCGTGTTGAGCCAGTCCTTGAGGAACTGGTAGCAGCGCGGGTCGGACAGCTTGAAGAAGTACTGTTCCGAGTCTTTCAGTACCGGGGTGGCGTTGGTAAACACCGAGAACGGATTGATTAGTTCGGTAGGCTGGTAGGCCGCGCCGCACACTTCGCAGTTGTCGCCGTATTGATCCTTGGCGTGGCAGGTCGGGCACTCGCCCTTGATGTTGCGGTCGGCCAGGAACATGCCTTTGACCGGGTCGTAGAAGCGCGGCACGATCTTGGTCTGGATCAGGCCAGCTTCGCGCAGCTTGCGGTAGATGCCTTGCGACAGTTCGACGTTTTCCGGCGAGTCGGTCGAGTACCAGTTATCGAAAGCGATATGGAAGCCGTCGAGGTACTGGGCGCGGCCGGCGGCGATCTTGGCCACGAATTCCTGCGGCGTGATGCCTTCCTTTTCGGCGGCGATCATGATCGGCGTGCCGTGCGTATCGTCGGCGCCCACGAAGTGGACTACCCGTTGCGCTTCGCCGTCGCGCTGCATTCGCTGGAACCGTACCCAGATGTCGGCCTGGATGTACTCCATCATGTGGCCAATATGGAAAGCGGCGTTTGCGTAGGGCAGGGCAGTGGTGACGAACAGCTTGCGGGTCATGGTTGATGCACTTTGTGGGTGGAAAAGGAGCATTTTAACAGCGGTTCGGGTTGGCGGTCATCCCGCCGGACGGCCGGCCGAGGATTTTTGCCGCGATGCGCTAGAATGGGCGCATATTTCACGGAGAGCCTCATGAGTATCACAGTAGACGCAGTCAAAGCCGCCCTGTCGCAAGTTATTGACCCAAATACAACGAAAGATTTCGTCAGCGGCAAGGCCGTGAAAAATCTCAAAGTTGACAATGGCGACATTTCGCTCGACATCGAGCTCGGCTACCCCGCCAAAAGCCAGGTCGACAGCATCCGCCGCAACGTTATCGCCGCCTTGAAGGCCCTGCCTGGCGCCGGCAATATCAGCGTCGGTGTGAGCTCGAAGATCATTCCCCACAGCGTGCAGCGCGGCTTGAAGCTCATGCCCAATGTGAAAAACATCATTGCCGTCGCGTCGGGCAAGGGCGGCGTCGGTAAATCGACCACCGCCGTCAACCTGGCGCTGGCGCTGGCTGCCGAAGGCGCGTCGGTCGGCCTGCTCGACGCCGATATTTATGGACCGTCGCAGCCGATGATGCTGGGCGTGTCCGGCCGTCCGCAAACGGTCGATGGCAAGTCGATGGAGCCGATGGAAAACCACGGCGTGCAAGTGTCGTCGATCGGTTTCCTGATCGATCCGGACGAGCCGATGGTCTGGCGCGGTCCGATGGTCACGCAAGCGTTGCAGCAACTGCTGGAACAAACCAACTGGCGCGACCTCGACTACCTGATCGTCGATATGCCGCCAGGTACCGGTGACATCCAGTTGACGCTGTCGCAAAAAGTGCCTGTCACCGGCGCCGTCATCGTCACCACGCCGCAGGACATTGCGCTGCTCGACGCCCGCAAGGGCCTGAAAATGTTCGAGAAGGTCGGCATTCCGATCCTGGGCATCGTGGAAAACATGAGCACCCATATCTGCTCGAACTGCGGCCACGCGGAAGAAATTTTCGGCGCCGGCGGCGGCGAAAAGATGTGCAAGGATTTCAACGTGGACTTCCTCGGCGCGCTGCCGCTGACCATGTCGATCCGCGAGCAGGCCGATTCCGGCAAGCCGACCGTGGTGGCCGATCCCGATGGCCCGGTCGCGGCGATCTATAAAGACATCGCCCGCAAGATCGCGGTGCAGGTGGCGGAAAAGGCCAAGGATATGACCAGCAAGTTCCCGAGTATCGTTATCAAGAACGACTGATGATGCAGTGGCTGGCGGCGCCGCTCCGCCAGCCTTCAGCGGGATTTACCACGGCCATGCCACGCGGTTGCCCAACCCCTGCGTAACCGCCGCACTATATAGATATTCCCCCAGCACCAGGTCCTGCAACGCCAGCCCTGTCATATCGAACACCGTGACGTCGTTCTCCGCGCGCGTGAATGCGCCGCCGGTCAATACATCCCCCAGCTCCACGCATTCGGTATCCGCCGCCCACTGCATCTCGCCCAGCGCCAGCGCCTGTGTACGATCATCGGCCACCACGCGCGACCGTTCCAGCAAGCCCTCCGACAGTTCGCGCTTGCCGCGCGTATCGGCGCCTACGCAGGTGAAATGCGTGCCCGGCCGCACCGCATCGATACTGAATAGCGCACCGCCGCCCGGCGTGGCCGTGATGACGACGTCGCTGTTGGCCACCGCTAGATCTGCGTCTGGCGCGTGGCGTATGTTGCACATGTCGGACACGCTGCCCATGTTGCTCACGCTGGACACGTCGCCAACGCCGCGCATGTTGCGCTGGTCGGCCAGGGCAGCCTCGAACCGCGCATCCGGCTTGCCATCGCGCGACACGTAACGCACCGACGCCAGCGCGGGCAGGGCGCGCATGGCAGCTGCCACTTGGGCGCGGGCCTGCACGCCGGTGCCGAACACGGTCAGGCGGGTGCTGTCGGCGCGCGCCAGCAGCAGCGTTCCCAGTTCGCCGGCGGCGGCCGTGCGCGCGGTGGTGATGGCGTTGCCGTCCATCAGGCACAGCGGCCGGCCGGTGGCGGGATCAAACAGCATCACCGTGGCCTGGTGCGGTTCGCCACCGTGCAGCCGGTTGGCGGGCCAGAAGCCGGCCGCCTTGAAGCCCAGCAGGCGGCGCGCCGCCACGTCGCCGGACTTGATGCCGAATACACCGTCTGCCAGTTGTTCCCGCACCACCGGAAACACGCGTCCTTCGCGCCGGCTGTGCAGGGTAAAGGCGTCGCGCACCGCGTGCAGGGCGAGATCGGCGGTGAGCGGGGCGGCGATGGCGTCGCGGTCGAGCAGCAGCAATTGGGCGGTGTCGCGCATGATGGTTCCTGGTTGTCGATAGTGTTTGGCATTTTATCTAAAAATGGATAAACTGTCTTAAAAATCGACGAGGAGTGTACATGGAACTGAATCTGGAAACCCCGGCGCTGCTGCTGGACGAAGCGCGCATGCAGAACAATATGGCGCGCATGCAGGAGCGCATGAATCTTCTTGGCGTGGCATTCCGTCCGCATGTCAAAACCAGCAAGTGCCTGGAAGTAGCCAGGCGCCAGCTGGCGCTTGGTGCGCGCGGCATCACGGTGTCCACCTTGAAAGAGGCCGAGCAGTTTTTTGCGGCGGGTGTGGACGACATCCTGTACGCGGTGGCCATCGTGCCGAACAAGCTCGATCACGCACTGCGGCTGGTGCGCGCCGGGCTGCGCCTGACGTTGCTGGTGGAATCGGGCGCCATGGCTGCCGAGGTGGCGCGCCACGGCCTGGAGCATGGCGTGTGTTACGACGTGCTGATCGAAGTCGATACCGACGGCCACCGCTCCGGCATCGCCCCTGCTGACCCGCTGTTGCTGGACGTGGCAGCCGCCCTGACCGGCGGCGCGCGCTTCAAGGGCGTGATGACCCATGCCGGCAGCTCCTACGATCTGCGCACCCCCGAGGCGCTGGCCGCCATGGCCGAGCAGGAGCGCAGCCGCTGCGTCGATGCGGCCGAACGGCTGCGCGCGGCCGGCCATGTGTGCGAAGTGGTCAGCGTTGGCTCCACGCCCACCGCGCTGTCGGCCCGTCACCTCGATGGCGTGACCGAGGTGAGGGCGGGTGTGTACGTGTTCTTCGACCTGGTGATGGCTGGCGTGGGCGTGTGCGAAACCGGTGACATCGCCTTGTCCGTGCTGTGCACGGTGATCGGCCACCGCCCGCTTGAGGGCTGGATCATTACCGACGCCGGCTGGATGGCCATGAGTCGCGACCGCGGCACCCAGAAGCAGGCGCGCGATTATGGTTACGGCATGGTGTGCGATGCCGACGGCAACGCCATCGCCGAACTGGCATTCAGCCAGGCCAACCAGGAGCACGGCGTGTTGCAATGGACCGGTGACATCGTCGATCTGGCGGCGCGGTACCCGGTGGGCAGCAGCCTGCGTATCGTGCCCAATCACGCCTGCGCCACCGGCGCCCAGCACCCTTTCTATTATGTATTGCCGCAGGAGGGCGGTGTGCCGCGCAAATGGGAGCGTTTCAGCGGCTGGTGACGGAACCGCGTATCAAGGCTGTAAAATAGCGGTCTTTCTACCTCAGCTTTATTGATCCCGATGACCAACGCACCAGCCAAACCAGTCCGCACCCGTTTCGCCCCCAGCCCGACCGGCTATCTCCACCTGGGCGGCGCCCGCACGGCGCTGTACTCGTGGGCCTTCGCCCGCCACTTCGGCGGCACCTTTGTGCTGCGTATCGAAGACACCGACCTGGAGCGCTCCACGCCGGCAGCGGTGCAAGCCATCATCGAAGGCATGGAGTGGCTGGGCCTGGCCCACGACGAAGGCCCGTTCTACCAGATGCAGCGCATGGACCGCTACCGCGAAGTGCTGGCGCAGATGCTGGAAGCCGGCACCGCCTACCAGTGCTATTCGTCGCCCGAAGAAGTGGAAGCGATGCGCGAGCGCATGCGCGCCGCCGGTGAAAAGCCGCGCTACGACGGCACCTGGCGCCCGGAGCCGGGCAAGACCCTGCCGGCCATTCCCGAAGGCCGCAAGCCGGTGCTGCGCTTCAAGAACCCGCTCGATGGCGAAGTGACCTGGAACGATTTCGTCAAAGGCTCGATCACCATCGGTAACAAGGAACTGGACGACCTGGTGATCGCCCGCCCGGACGGCACGCCGACGTACAACTTCTGCGTGGCCATCGACGACCTCGACATGGAAATCAGCCACGTGCTGCGCGGCGACGACCATGTCAACAACACGCCGCGCCAGATCAACATCCTGCGCGCCATCGGCGCACCGCTACCGGAGTACGGCCACCTGCCGATGATCCTCGGTTCGGATGGCGCCAAGATGTCCAAGCGCAAGGACGCCGTCAACGTGATGGACTACCCGGCGCAAGGCTATCTGCCGGAAGCGATCCTGAACTACCTGGCGCGCCTGGGCTGGAGCCACGGCGACGAGGAAGTGTTCTCGATGGCGCAGATGATCGAATGGTTCGACGGTAGCCACCTGTCCAATTCCGCCGCACAGTTCAACATCGAAAAGCTGAACTGGCTGAACAACCACTATATCAAGCAGGCCGACAACGAACGCCTCGCTGCGCTGGCCAAACCGCGCATGCTGGACAACGGCGCCGAGTTCGACGGCGCGCCGGCGCTGGCGGTGGTGCTGGGCCTGATGAAGGAACGCACCAACACCGTCAACGAACTGGCCGACGCGTCGATGCTGTTCTTCCGCACGCCGCAGCCCGACGCTGCGCTGCTGACCCAGCACGTGACCGATGCCGTGAAGCCGGCGCTGGCGCAGTTTGCCGAGCGTTGCCAGACGGTGGAGTGGAACAAGGCCGCGCTGGCCGCCATGATCAAGGAAGTGCTGGCCGCGAACGGTTTGAAGATGCCGCAAATGGCCATGCCGCTGCGCCTGTTCCTGACCGGCCAGTTGCAGACGCCGGCGATCGACGCGGTGCTGGAAATCTTCGGTCGCGAGACCGTTGTGGCGCGCGTGGCGAAGTTCCTTTAATTATTAGTTGATTGCAGGGGCAAAGTTGCAAAAGGGTATTTGCATAATACGGAGCCTCTGCTATACTCTTGTCTCTCGCGCAAACGGGGGTATAGCTCAGCTGGGAGAGCGCTTGCATGGCATGCAAGAGGTCAGCGGTTCGATCCCGCTTACCTCCACCAGATTTGCAGAGATGATGTAGTAAAGTCAGTACCGTAGTGCCAGGGTCCCCATCGTCTAGAGGCCTAGGACATCACCCTTTCACGGTGAGTACGGGGGTTCGAATCCCCCTGGGGACGCCAGTTTCGCCAAAGCTGGTAGCAGTAAGTTGTTAGTGTTTTTGCGCCCGGGGGGTATAGCTCAGCTGGGAGAGCGCTTGCATGGCATGCAAGAGGTCAGCGGTTCGATCCCGCTTACCTCCACCAACAGCGCAAAAGCAGATGTAGTAAATGGTTTATATTGTTTTACCGTAGTGCCAAGGTCCCCATCGTCTAGAGGCCTAGGACATCACCCTTTCACGGTGAGTACGGGGGTTCGAATCCCCCTGGGGACGCCAGCTTGTTTGTGCTGGCAGTAGTAAAAAAGTAGATGTACGACAGAAGACTTTCTGCGCCCGGGGGGTATAGCTCAGCTGGGAGAGCGCTTGCATGGCATGCAAGAGGTCAGCGGTTCGATCCCGCTTACCTCCACCACTGCGTAGAGAGCACAGACACTGTCCCCATCGTCTAGAGGCCTAGGACATCACCCTTTCACGGTGAGTACGGGGGTTCGAATCCCCCTGGGGACGCCAGGTAGCAGTACAGCAAAGCCGCTCATCGAGCGGCTTTTTGCTTTTTAACTTTACGTGGTATTTTTGTTGAATTGAAAAAAACCAGCAAAAACAACGGTTTGTAGTTGCATTGAGCGCGGTACGCTGCTATGATTCGCGCCTTGGAAATGTCCCCATCGTCTAGAGGCCTAGGACATCACCCTTTCACGGTGAGTACGGGGGTTCGAATCCCCCTGGGGACGCCAGATATTTCCAAATATGTAGTGCAAGGCCAGTACGGACAGATTTCTGTCCCCATCGTCTAGAGGCCTAGGACATCACCCTTTCACGGTGAGTACGGGGGTTCGAATCCCCCTGGGGACGCCAGACAGCAACAAGAAAAAGCCGCCTCGTGCGGCTTTTTTTCATTCCGCCTTTCTTTATTCGCCTTATCCGCCACCATGACCATCCGCCTCGACCTGTTTTGCCGCGTTATCGACAACTATGGCGACATCGGCATCTGCTGGCGCCTGGCCCGCCAACTGCATGCCGAGCATGGCATCGCGGTGCGCTTGTGGGTGGACGACCTGGTCAGCTTCCGCCGCCTGCGCCCCGAAGTCGATACCGCAGCCGAAAACCAGATGGTGCAGGGCGTGGCCGTGCGCCACTGGCGCGACCAGGATGGCGTGTACACCGTGGACGACGTGGCCGATATCGTCATCGAATTTTTCGCCGTCGATCTGCCGCCATCTTATGTGGCCGCGATGGCGCAGTGCACACCGCGCCCCGTGTGGTTCAACCTCGAAGGGCTGACGGCGGAAGAATGGGTGGAGGGCTGTCACCGCCTGACGTCGCCGCATCCGCAACTGCCGTTGACCAAGCACTTTTTTTTCCCGGGGTTTACGGAGAAGACCGGCGGCTTGCCGCGCGAAGCGGCGCTGTTCGACTCGCGGCGCGCGTTCCTCGAAAATCCGGCGACTGCGGATGAATTTTTGCAGTCGCTCGGCGCCACGCCGGCCGAACTGGCCGCCACCCGCGTATCGCTGTTCTGCTACCCGTTCGCCCCGGTGGCGCCGCTGTTCGATGCGTGGCGCGATGGTGCTGAAGCCATCACCTGTTTCGTGCCCGAAGGCGTGGCGACCCAGGCGGTACAAGGCTTTCTTGGAACCGCCGCGATTGCCGGCGCGGCAGCTACACAGGGCAAGCTGACGGTGCGCGTGCTGCCGTTCGTGCCGCAGCCGGATTACGACCAGCTGCTGTGGGCGTGCGATGTGAACCTGGTGCGCGGCGAAGATTCCTGGGTGCGCGCGCAGTGGGCGGGCAAGCCGTTTGTGTGGCATATCTACGCGCAGGACGACAATTTGCACCACAAGAAATTGCGCGCCTTTTTGCAGCGCTACGCGGTGGGGCTCGATGCCGTGACGGCGTTTTCGCTGGCGTGGAACGGCGTCCACCTCCACGCCGACTGGCCCGCCCTGTGGCGCGGCCTGCGTGCGGAGACGCCGCAGATCGCCGCGCGCGCGGTGGCATGGGAGCAGCAGGTGGCCGCACACGGCGACCTGACTGCCAATCTGCTGGCTTTCGCGCAGTCGATCAGAGGTGCTTAAGCCACGGCCAAGATAGGCTGCGCCAGAAAACCCGGGTATAATGCCGGGTTAATCTCTAGAACATTTTTTACCCTGATCAATCGTGAGCTGATGGCCTTGCGCCCGGCGCAGATGATTTTTACGCAACTTAAATTTTTAAGTAAATTACTATGAAACCAGCAAAAGAAATTCGTGTCGGCAACATCATCATGGTCGATGCCAAGCCATTCATCGTGCTGCGCTCGGACGTCAACGGTTCGAGCCGCACCGGCTTCACCTACAAATGGAAGATGAAAAATCTTCTGACCAACAGCCCGCTGGAAAACGTGTTCCGCGGCGACGACAAGTTCGACGTCGTGGTTCTGGACAAAAAGCCAGTGACCTACTCGTACTTCGCCGATCCGCTGTACGTCTTCATGGACGCTGACTACGAACAGTACGAAATCGAAGAAGAAAACCTGGGCGACGCACTGAACTACCTGAAAGACGGTATGGAATGCGAAGCAGTTTTCTACGATGGCAAAGCCATCTCGGTTGAACTGCCAACCACCATCCAGCGTCAGATCGTGTACTCGGAGCCTGCAGTCAAGGGCAACACCTCGGGTAACGTACTGAAAGAAGCGCGCATCGAAAACGCCATCGAATCGAAGCAGTTCACGGTTCAAGTGCCACTGTTCGTGAGCCAGGACGACGTCATCGAAATCGACACCCGTACCAACGAATACAAAAAAATCGTTCGCAACTAATCGAGCGATCAAGCGCGAGCAATCGAGTAATCGAACGATCATCAGAAAAACGCCCTCCGGGGCGTTTTTTTTCGCCGGTACCGATAAGGCTTTGCTATATTCATGCAGCGCAGCAAATTCAATTGACAGGGGTGGGCATGGATCGCAGGCAGTTCGTTCGGATGGGCGTGGTGGCGGGAGCGACCGCAGGTGCGGTGGCAGGCAGCGGCAAGGCGCTGGCCGCAGTCAAGCCGACCAGTGGCGGCATTCTCGAAGCCGGCGTGCGTGAGCAACAGCAGCAAATGGAAGCAGGCAAGCTCACGTCGCACGCGCTCACCTCGCAGTACCTGGCCCGCATCCGCAACATCGACAAGGCCGGCCCGCGCATCAACGCCATCATCGAGGTCAATCCCGAAGCGCTCAAGCTGGCGCTGGAAATGGACCGCGAACGCACGGCCGGCCGGGTGCGCGGTCCGTTGCATGGCATCCCGGTTCTACTCAAGGACAACATCGCCACCGGCGACCGCATGAGCACCACTGCCGGATCGCTGGCGCTGGCCGGCGTGCGCGCCCGGCGCGACGCCCACGTGGCCGCGCAACTGCGTGCCGCCGGCGCCATCATCATCGGCAAAACCAATCTGAGCGAGTGGGCCAATATGCGCTCCACCCAGTCGGTGAGCGGCTGGAGCGCGCGCGGTGGCCTCACGCGCAATCCGTATGCGCTCGATCGCAATTGCAGCGGCTCGAGTTCCGGCTCGGGCGCGGCGATTGCCGCCGGCCTGGCCACGCTGGCCGTGGGCACCGAGACCGATGGTTCGATCGTCTCGCCGGCATCGATCTGCGGCGTGGTGGGCATCAAGCCGACCCTGGGCCTGGTGAGCCGCAGCGGCATCATCCCGATCGCCCATTCGCAGGACACGGCCGGGCCGATGGCGCGCACCGTGGCCGACGCGGCGGCGTTGCTGACCGCGCTCGCCGGCGCCGATCCGCGCGATGCGGCCACCCGCGAAACGAAGCCGGTCAATTACCTGGCCGCGCTGGAGCGCGGTGGCTTGCAGGGCAAGCGCCTGGGCGTGGCACGCAATTTCTTCGGCCGCAGCGTGGAGGTCGACGCCGTGATCGCCAAAGCGCTCGACGAGTTGAGCGCGCAGGGCGCAGTGCTGGTCGAGGTGGAAGTGCCCAACAGCGACGAGTATGGCGACTCCGAGACCGAGGTGCTGCTGTACGAATTCAAGGCAGGACTGGCGGCGTACCTGAAGGAATATGCGCCGCATGCGCAGGTGGCCAACATGGCCGACGTGATCGCTTTCAACCGCGCGCATGCGCAAGCAGAGATGCCGTACTTCGGCCAGGAGTACCTCGAACGCGCACAGGCCAAGGAAGGTCTGGACGCACCGGCCTACCGTGAAGCGCTGGCCAACAACGGCCGCTACGCGCGCACGGAAGGTATCGACCAGGTGATGAAGGAGCACAAGCTGGATGCGCTGGTGGCGCCCACCGGCGGCCTGGCCTGGCTGACGGATTTTATCAACGGCGACCATTACGGCGGCAGCTTCTCGTCGCCGGCGGCGGTGGCTGGCTACCCGCACATCACCGTGCCGGCAGGGCAGGTGCATGGCTTGCCGGTGGGGCTGTCGTTCGTGGGCGCGGCCTACAGCGAGGCGGCGCTGATCCGCATGGCGTATTCGTACGAACAAGCCACGCTGCACCGGCGCGCGCCGCAGTTCAAGGCCAGCGTTTCGCTGGCGGTGCGCTGAGTTTAGCGATGCAACACGTGGCGCAGCGTCGGTTCGATATTGCGCCGGTGGAGTTCGGCCACGATGTCTTCGAGCGTGGCGTGCTGCAGCAGCAGTCCTGACGCGTTGTCGTCATCGGCTGCCGGGGCTATGGTCGCGCTCTTGGCGGTGATCGCCTGGGCTGGCGCGGTTGCGTTGCCGGTTGCCGCTTGCAGCACCTGCATCGCATGCTCGAACTGTTCGGCGGTGATGCTGTCGAGACCATGCAGGAACGCGGCCTGCGCGCTGATCGGCGGCGGCATCTCCAGTCCCAGATCTTCGGCCAGCGACGCGCCCATGGCGGGGTTGATGAACGCGGCCCACAAGCCGCTGCGCTGGTGCAGGCAGGGCGGCAGTTCCACCACGGTGGCGCCGGGTGCCGCATCGAGGTCGGCGAAATATGCCTGGTGCAGCAGGGCGTGGAAGCGCTGAAGCCGCGCCAATGGTACCGGTTGCGCGAACGACAGCCACAGGTTGTACTTGTCGGCGCCGTTGACGCTGACCGCCGGCGCCGGCAATTTCAAATCCTGTTGCAGCGCGTTGGCCACGTCGCACAGCAGCAGCCAGTGCTGCTCGTCGGCGGCGCGCGGGAAATCGAGCGCCAGCGCGCGCGCCGTGGCGGTCGCCGTGCCGCCGTTGGTGGCAAGGTCGATGGCCAGGGTGGTGTTGGCGCGCAGGTGGTCTTCCAGCGCGGCGGTCACCGGGTACTGGTTGTCGGGGAGGTAGAGCCTTCTGAGCTCGGCGATGAGTTTTTCCATGATCGCTGCATTGTAGTTGATCGCGCCGCAGGTCCCGGTATTGATTACTCCACCTCGACCGGTGTGCGCCATTCCGTCAGATAGTGCTGCGGCGTCTTGCCCAGGATGCGGCGGAACATGGCGGTAAACGCGCTGGGACTCGCATACCCGAGTGCCGCCGCGATGGCGCCCACGCTGTGGCCTTGCGCCAGCCGGCCGAACGCCTCGGCCAGGTGTACCTGCTGCACCCACTGGCGGTAGTGCAGGCCGGTCTCCTGCGGGAATAGCCGGATCAGCGTGCGCGCGCTGGCGCCCACGTCGGCGGCATGATCCTCGATGGTGCGGGCGCTGCCCGGATCGGCCACGATGGCGTCGCACACGGCCACCAGGCGCCGGTCGCGCGGCCACGGGATTGCAATTGGCACCGTCTCCGCCGCTGCCAGTTCCGAGAGGATCAGCATGGCCAGGTGTTCGCCGCGGCCGGGAATCGGGTATTCGATCGGCTCTTCCAGCAGCGCCAGGATCAACTGCCGCAGCAGGGCGCTCACCTCGATCAGGCGGCAGGTGTTGCCGTAGCTGGCCGCCGCCGATGGTTCGATGTAGATGGTACGCATGGTTACCTTGCTCATCGAGGTCCAGTAGTGCACGACACCGGGCGGGATGAACAGCGCGCGACGCGGCGGCAGGATCCAGACACCGAGGTCCGTGTTCACCCGCATCAGTCCCGCCGTGGCGTACAGCAGCTGCGCGCGTTCGTGGCTGTGCGGCTTGACGGTGACGCCATGCTGTTCATCGCGCGCCATGGCAGTGACTACGCGCGGCACGCGCTGGTAGTCGCGGTGGTCGCTACTGCGTTCGGGAGGGGCCATTTGTCACCTTTTCGACGAAGATTGGAATATCCGGTGTTGCCGGCCATATTACACTTCCAGCTCTTCATAACAAGGTGTCTCCATGAACTCCACTGCTGCCACAGCCTCCGCGCCGCCACGAAGCGCGCCCGCTACCCAGTCCCAGACCGTCATGCAAATTCTCGGCGCGGTCGCTTTTGCGCACCTGCTCAACGATCTGGTGCAGGCCATGCTGCCGTCGATCTACCCGATGCTCAAGGCCGAATTCGGGCTGTCGTTCACCCAGGTCGGCCTGATCACGCTGACGTTCCAGTGCACCGCATCGCTACTGCAACCGTGGATCGGCCTGTACACCGACCGCCGTCCGATGCCTTACCTGCTGCCGGCCGGGATGGTGGCCACGTTCATCGGCGTGCTGATGATGGCGGTGGCGCACAGCTTCCCGGCGCTGCTGGTATCGGCCGCACTGATCGGCGTCGGTTCCTCGACCTTCCACCCCGAGGCGTCGCGCGTGGCGCGTACTGCGTCGGGCGGGCGTTTCGGCTTTGCGCAGTCGCTGTTCCAGGTCGGTGGCAACGTGGGTTCGGCGTTGGGTCCCGTGCTGGCCGCTGCCATCATTATCGGCCGTGGCCAGGGCAATATCGGCTGGTTCGCGGTGCTGGTCGGCGTGGCGTTCGCGGTGCTGGTGTACGTGAGCCGCTGGCACAGCGCCCACCTGGCCAGCTTGCCGCGCAAGAAGGCGGTCGTGGCGCAGTCGCCGCTGCCCAAGGCGCGCGTGTATGGCGCGCTGGCCGTGCTGGCGCTGCTGGTCTTCTCGAAGTACATTTATATGTCGAGCCTGAGCAGCTACTACACGTTCTACCTGATCGATAAATTCGGCGTGTCGGTGTCGTCGGCGCAGATGTATCTGTTCCTGTTCCTGGGGGCGGTGGCGGCAGGAACCTTCATGGGCGGCCCGATCGGCGACCGCATCGGCCGCAAGCGCGTGATCTGGATGTCGATCCTCGGTGCGGCGCCATTCACGCTGGCGTTGCCGTACGTGGACCTGTTCTGGACCGCAGTGCTGACGGTGGTGATCGGCTTCGTGATCTCGTCGGCGTTTTCCGCCATCGTGGTGTTCGCGCAGGAGCTCATGCCGGGCAAGGTGGGCATGATCGCGGGGATTTTCTTCGGTCTGATGTTCGGCGTGAGCGGCATCGGCGCGGCGGCCATGGGCCACATCGCCGACGTGGCCGGCATCGCCTACGTGTACAAACTGTGTTCGTACCTGCCGCTGTTGGGGATCCTGACGGTGCTGCTGCCGCATATCGAGCAGCACAAGCGCTGACGTAATAATGCCGGCTTGCGCCGGCATTATTTTTAAACCTCGATAAACCGCATCTTGAAGTTGCGGCCCTTGATGGCGCCGAAGTCGCCACCGAGCGGGTTGTTCTTGCTCAGCCGATCAAACGCCTCGTACGCTACCCGGCGGTCGAGCGCCACGTAGGTCTGGAACTCGAACACGTTGATCTTGCCCACCTGCTCCTTGCTCAGGCCCGCCTCGCCGGTGAGGGCGCCCAGCAGGTCGCCGGGACGCAGCTTGTCCTTTTTGCCGCCGCTGATCACCAGCGTCATCATCGGCGCCGGATCGACGCCGTAGTCGCCGCCGTCCAGGCTTTTCAGGTCGTACCATTCGACCGGCGCGCTCTGGTATTCCTCGATCAGCTTGACCCATTTTTTCTCGTTCGGCGCGCACAGCGACAGCGCCATGCCTTTTTCGCCGCCACGGCCGGTGCGGCCCACGCGGTGGATGTGCACTTCGGTGTCTTTCGAGACATCGACATTGATCACCGCTTCCAGGTTCGGGATATCGAGGCCGCGCGCGGCGACGTCGGTGGCCACCAGTACCGAGCAGCTGCGGTTGGCGAACAGCACCAGGATCTCGTCGCGCTCGCGCTGTTCCAGTTCGCCGTACAAGGCCAGCGCCGTGAAGCCCTGTTCGCGCAGGTGCTCGGTCAGTTCGCGGCACTGCACCTTGGTGTTGCAGAAGGCAATCGCCGACACCGGCTTGTAGTGGCCCAGCAGCGTGGCCACGGACTGGTTGCGGTTGTCGAAGCCGATCTCGAAGAACAGCTGCTCGATCTGGCTGTTGTCATGCTGCGCCTGCACCGTCACTTCGACCGGATCGACCAGGAAGGAATCGGTGGCGCGGCGGATGTCGTCCGGGTAGGTGGCCGAGAACAGCAAGGTCTGGCGGCGCTTCGGACAGGCACTGACGATGCCGGCGATTTCGTCGTAAAAGCCCATGTCGGTCATGCGGTCCGCCTCATCGAGCACCAGGGTTTCCACCTTGGACAGGTCGAGCGTGGCGCGACCCAGGTGGTCGCGCACGCGGCCTGGCGTGCCGACGATGATGTGGGCGCCATGTTCGAGCGAAGCGATTTGCGGGCGCATCGGCGAGCCGCCGGTGAGCACCAGCACCTTGACGTTGCCGGTGCTGCGCGCCAGGCGGCGCAGCTCATTGGCCACCTGGTCGGCCAGCTCGCGGGTAGGGCACAGCACCAGCGCCTGCACCGCGAACCACGCCGGATTGAGTTTATTCAGGATGCCCAGGCCAAAGGCGGCGGTCTTGCCGCTGCCGGTTTTCGCTTGCGCGATCAGGTCGCGGCCGGCGAGCACCGACGGCAGGCTTTGGGCCTGGATGGTGGTCATTTCCTTGTAGCCGAGCGTGTCGAGGTTTTCCAGCAGTGCGGGATTGAGCGCCAGGCTGGCGAAGGAGGTCGCGTCGTCTTGCTGATCGGGCGCGAAGGTGTCGGTGGATGTCATGGTGTCAGACCTGTTCAAAAAGGACGTTGGCACAGTCTAACAGGCTCCGTTCCGGCCCTGATGCTGTGTGAGGGAATGCTGAAGGTACTACTGGTAGAACTTAATCGGGTGCCCACACGGGCAGGCCGGTGAGATCGAGCTTGTCGTCGCGCACCCAGACCGGCAGGCCCGAGTTGTCGGTCGGCTCGAGCAGTTCGAGCTGTTCCTGCTTGAGGCCAGACCGGCGCGGACGTGGCGCTGGCGGCCGTTTGGCTTCCGGTTCGAGCGGCGCGGCCGGGCCGAAACCGGGCAGGTCGAACGTGGCGTTGTCTTTTTTATCTCTCATTGCGCAATCTCGTGCCCACGACGCATTTCCAAAAAGCGTCGCTCAAAACAAAAGCCCGGCTGCGAGAGTCGGGCTCAGTGAAGCGCGCAGTGTATCACAAAGCGCGTGGGCAAAAAACCTTTAGCGGAAGCTCAACGCGCCAGTCAAATCGCCTGGCGGCGTGGCGTGGTTGGCCGCAAACGCCTCGTTGCGCACCTTGAGCCCCTGCAGCAGCGGCAGGCCGTGCAGGCGCGTGATGAAGCGCAGGATCGACGTCGTATCGTAGAAGCTGTGATCGACCTGGCCCTTCTTCGAGAACGGCGAGATGACGATGGCCGGAATGCGCGAGCCCGGACCCCAGCGGTCGCCCTTGGGTGGCGCCACGTGGTCCCACCAGCCGCCGTTTTCATCGAACGTGATCACCACCACCATGTTGTTCCATTGCGGCGATTTTTTCAGGTGCTCGATCACGTTGGCGATGTGGGCGTCGCCCGATTCGATGTCCGAATAACCCGCGTGCAGGTTCAGGTTGCCCTGCGGTTTGTAGAACGTCACGGCTGGCAGCTTGCCGGCTACGGCTGCGGCGATGAATTTGTTCGAGATCGGGCTGTCACCGAGGCCGCCGTCGCGCAGGTGCTCGGCGCGCGCAGCGGTGCCGGGTGCGAACTGCTTGAAGTAGTTGAACGGCTGGTGGTGGAACTGGAAGTTAGGTTTGCTGCCGCCGCCCTTGCGATCGAGCGCCGCCTGCCAGCCGCCGCCATACCACGCCCAGCTCACGCCTTTGCGCGACAGCAGGTCGCCGATGGTGTCGTAGGTTTGCGGCGGCAGCGTGTTGGCGTCGGCCGGATCGGCAGCCAGCGGATCGCCGTCGTAGGCCGGGCGGATATAGCTGGGTTGATACGGCGGCGCCATGGTGTTGACCACGTAGCCGTCCGGCGTGATGGCGCCATCGTTGACGTAATGGGGTTTGCCGTCCAGCGCCGACTTGGGCGAGTCGGGTTTGACGGCCAGGCGCACGCCTTGCGGGCCGTCTTCGAGTACCGCGATTTTCTTTTTGGCGGCGGTGTCGGCGGCATTGAAGTATTCGTTGGCGCGGCCGGTGACCAGGAACTGGTGATTCATGTACGAGCCACCGAAGGCCGCCATGAAGAAGTTGTCGCACAGTGTGTACTGGCGCGCGATCTGCCACAGGTTGAGGTTTTTCGACGTCTCGCCGTAGTGGCCCATCACCAGCCCGCCGCTGTCGGCCCACGCGGCAAAGCCGTCGTTCTTGCCGCCGTTGATCTGCATCTGGTTGTTATAGAAGCGGTGCACCAGGTCGCGCGTGATGATCGCCTCGGGCAGCGGCTTGCCAGCCGTGTCGCTCAATTTGAACGGCGCGTTGGGCAGGTCCTTGATCTGGTCTTCCTTGATCAGGTAGTCGGTACCGCCGATGTTCTGCTGCTCGGGCACCATGCCGCCCCATACCTTGGGCAAGGTGGCAAGCACCGAACCATCGCGGTCGCGCTGCACATACGCGGCGGCCGGCACGTCGGACAGCGGCTGGGCGGTGCCGGGGAAGTCGGCGAACAGGTTGTTGAAGCTGCGGTTTTCCAGGTAGATCACGACCACGTTCTTGACGTTGGCCTTGAGCTTGGCGTCGAGCGGGCCCCTGGTGATGGCGGGCTTGGTGGCCGCTTCAGCCATCATGGGCAGGGTAGTAGCGATGCCGGTAGCGGCAGCAGCCTGGAAAATGCGCCGGCGTGAAGGGCTGGCGGGGGCATCCTGCTGTGCTGCCGTTGGTACTGCGCCCACTTGCTGGTCCTGATCGTTCACCGTTCACTCCTTCGAATTACTGAAAGGAATAATTGTGACAGTTTTGGCGGGATTTGGATATGTGACCGGGTTCATCCGGCTTTAATGTGCTTTGATTAGCGAAGATACTCGGGGCGCCAAAATGACACGGGCACCATGTGACCAGTCAGCATGGTATTGCTGGTTTCCATTTCGACGTAAATTTCGAAGAGCTGGACCGTGGCTGGGGTGAAGTGACCGAAGACGGTGCTGGCAAAGAAATGCGGTGCGTTGTGAATGCAGCAAACGTTCTGTCGAAGAAAATCATCAAGAGAAGCGCCACTCGCATCGGCGAAAAATCTCAGGAGGGAATTATGGAGCGTGGGGCTGGTTGCGGCAAGTAGTCCCAACTTCGATGAGAAGTTGGGGTGAGACAGGTCGAAACTGACGTGCATTACAAAGGTACTTGCAATGACAAAATTTCTTCCTTGGTCATTACGCGCCTCGGGCGTGGAATATCCGGCTTGGTGAACGCAGCGATCATTTCGGGCGTGAAGGGTACGCCATCAACGTAGACCACGCCATCGCGCTCCACGACAGTTACGTCATTACCGTAAGGTACGCGTTCCTCGCATACCTCGAATTGAGTGGGTGTCATGTTGAACTCCTGTATGGCTTGAATAAAAGCTGTATTGGCCGAGCCTGTTTTTAACGGGCAGTACACAGAGTTCAAGGCTAGCACATTGAGCCGGCTTGTGTAGAAAGCGAACATCCAAACGCAGAAAAACCGTTGATCTTCTGATGAAAATCAACGGTTTGCTGTATCTGGTTGCGGGGACAGGATTTGAACCTGTGACCTTCGGGTTATGAGCCCGACGAGCTGCCAGACTGCTCCACCCCGCGTCTGAGGCATGAATTATATACAGGTTCAGCCGATTGCGCAAGGACAGCTTTTCATGCTGCCCTGGAGTAAGGGTTTAGGCGGTTGCCAGGCGCCACAGCGATGTTACTTCGGCGGCGCGGGCTTTGTGCAGCGGATCGCTGGCGTCGGCGGCGCGCGGGTGGGTGGGGCGCACGTCGATGCGGTCCACTACCTTCAGGCCGGCTTCGGCGATCCACGCCAGCAACTCGGCGCGCGGGCGCAGGCCCAGGTGCTCGGCCAGGTCGGACAAGATCAGCCAGCCTTCGCCGCGCGGCGTCAGGTGTTCGGTCAGGCCGGCGAGGAAGCCGCGCAACATGCGGCTCTCTGGATCGTACACCGCGTGTTCGATGGCGGAACTCGGGCGGGCCGGCACCCACGGCGGGTTACACACGATCAGGGGCGCGCGGCCTTCGGGGAACAGGTCGGCCACTTTGAGCTCGATCTGCTGTTCGAGTTCCAGGCGTGTGATGTTTTCGCGGGCGCAGCTCAGCGCGCGCTGGTCCTGGTCGGTGCCGACTACGCGCTTGATGCCGCGCTGCGCCAGCACGGCCGACAGCACGCCGGTACCGATGCCGATGTCGAATGCCAGCGATGTATCGGATGGCAGCGGTGCCTCGGCCACCAGTTGCACGTACTCGCCACGCACGGGCGAGAACACGCCGTAGTACGGGTGGATGCGTGCGCCCAGCGCCGGAATCTCGACGCCGGTGCGGCGCCATTCGTGGGCGCCGATCACGCCCAGCAGCTCGCGCAGCGAGGCAACGAACGGTTCTTCGAATCGACCGTACGCTTCGTTGCAGGCCAGTTGCACGTCGGGTGCGCGGCGCAGCGGCAGCGTGTAGCCGTCTTCGAATGGCAACAGCAGCATGGCCAGGGTGCGGGCGCGTTGCGATTGGGCCTGGCGGTGCAGGTGGAATGCCTCGGTAGGCGTGGCCGGGGTTTTTGCCGGCTTGGCTTTCTTGGCGGGCTTGCTCTTGTGGTCGGCGCGGCGGGCCAGCGCCTGCAGCAGCTGGCGCGCGTTCTGGAAGTCGCCGCGCCACAGCAGTGCAGTGCCTTCGCACGCGAGGCGATACGCGACATCGGCGTTGGTGCGGTCGTCGGCGATGACCACGCGTTTTGGGGGCGGCATGCCCGCCTCGGAGCGCCAGCGGGCGCTGTGCTGCACGCCGTTTTCCTCCCAGTGGATTTGTTGCGGCGTAGGGGAGGCGGGGGTATTTGCGGACATGGCGGGCGATCGGTAAAGGTAATAAGCGGTAATAAGCGGATGGACGACGCAAGGCACGCAAAAAACGCCGGCGACGCGTTGCGTTCATCCGGCGTTGGCGTGGTTAGTGCGTGATACGGGTGCGTATTATACCGGGGCACGCGAGCAAGCCATCAGCGGGAAGCTAGCGGGCAGCTAGCGTGTCACCACCAGGCCGATGCCGGATCGTTAGCGGGCCGCAACCGGGATCGCTCGCGCGTCGATGCCGCGCTGTCAGCGCGCGGGCGTTTCCTCGGCCGGGGCGGTATCCGTTGTCGCAGCAGGCGTTGCTGCGGCAGCCGATGCTGCGGCAGCCGCTGCTGCGGCAGCCGATGCGTCCGGCACCGGTGCTTCGATCTGCGAGGTTGCCGCGTCAGGCTGTGTCTTGACCGGCATCGTCACGTCATCCACCGGCGCCTGCTCCCCGTAGGCGGCGGCCGATTTGGCCTTGTCGGCGGCCGAAGGCGCGGCGTAGGTGTCGGCGTTCTTGCTATCGACCAGGTTGAGCAGGCGCAGCGAGAGGCCGCGCAGGGTGTTGCGGTCAATATTGTCGCTGGTCTGGTCGGACTGGTCGCCGCTGCTGGACAGGGCCGACTGCAAATCGCGGCCGATCAGCTGGAACAGGTCGGCCAGCGTGCCGGGGAAATCGATATTCGGCACCTTGACGGTGGGCAGGTCGGCAAGATCGCTGCTCTGCGGCCTGGCGTCGGCCTTGTCGGCGGCGGGCTTGCCGGTCTGGCTGCCGGCGGCGGCATTGAGCTGGAAGTCGTATTTGACTTCCACTTCGAAGTCGAACTTGCGGCCGTCGGCGGTGGTGATGGTGCCCTTGCCGATGAAGTGCGAGCTGTCGGTCAGGCTCAAGCCGGCCAGCGTGCGCACGCCGTTGGCGTCGGACGTTTGCTGCACGCCCATCGCCACGCTGGACGAGGCTTCCAGGCTGGCCGAGTCGAAATCGATGGTGGCGCCCTTGGCGTCGTCGCCGAACAGCGCGTGGGTGAAGCTGCTGACAAAATCCTGCGCGAAATCGACGGTGGCATTGCCCAGCGAAGCCACGCGCTGCTGCATGTCCAGCGCGTTATTCGACAGCTTCGACAAGGTCGAGGCTTCGCCGGCCTTTTGCGTGGCAGGGGCGTTGGCGGTTTTACCCTCGGCCCGGGGACTGGCTGGATAGTAGTTTGCCGGCAGAGTGCGGGCGCCGAGTGCGGGGATGTTGGCCATGGCAGCTTCCGTTTGATAGTACTTCTATAACGGCCGGACTTTTCTGAACTTGAGGGTTTGCCGCTTTGTTAATGTTTAATGGTGGTGGGTCCAGCCTTCCGGCGCGGCCAGGTAGGAAGCCACGGCGTCTTTCTGGCCGATGGCGTGGTGCTTGACTTCACCGCATGGGCACACGCCCAGGTACGGCTGGATGTGCGAGCAGACCGACACTTTTTGCAGGCGTACCTGGACGGCCTTGGCGCACTTGGCGCATTTGAAGGTGAGGGTGCGTGGTGCTTTTAACATGATTAATCTGTGCAGGTTGGGACGAAAGGCGCGATTTTATCACTCACGCAGTCACATTGATGGTGGGCGCGGCGCCGGGTTCGATGGTGTAGCCGCGCTGCACGCGTTCACCTGGCGTGCCGTTGCCGCCATCCTGCTTTGCCAGTTCGGCCCTGGCCTGGGCTGCCATCTGCTGCGCCTGGGCGGCCACCGCGCGGTCGGCGCCGGAAGGATCGGCGGGTGCGGTGGCGGCGGCCTGGATCGAGGCCGCGCGGGCAATGGTTTCCTCGGGCGTGGCGCCGGGCGAGGTATCGATCTGCACCTCGCCGCCGATGGCGTAATTGACGCCGTTGGGGCCGCGCTGATAAGTGTAGGTGGCGCCGGAGATGGCCAGTCCTCCCGCTGCAGCCAGGTGGGCCTGCTCATGCTGGCGCACTTCGGTATCGCGTGCCTTGAGGTCTTCCACCATTTTGAGCGCCTCGGGCGTCAGGGTGGTGGTGCTGGAAGCGCCGGAGTCCTGCGACGTGGACGCCGCCGCAGGCGCGCCGGTGCGTGCCGGTGGCGTAAAACGCTCCGGCTGGCTGACGGCGGGGCTGATGGTGATGGCGCCTATGCTCATGGTGAACTCCCATGCAGGAGCTCAAATCATAGCACGGCTGAAAACTACACCACGCTGATGGTGCTGCGCCCGCCGGCAGCCGGCTGCACCAGGATCTTGGTCGAAATCCGCTCGGTCATTTCCTGCACGTGCGAGATCACGCCCACCTTGCGGCCCATCGCCTGCAAGCCGTCGAGGGCATCCATCGCCACCCGCAGGGTTTCGGCATCGAGGCTGCCGAAACCTTCGTCGATGAACAGCGATTCCACCCGCACCCGGTTCGATGATAGCGAGGCCAGTCCCAGCGCCAGCGCCAGCGAGACCAGGAACGATTCGCCGCCGGACAGCGAGTGTACCGAGCGCATTTCGCCGCCCATGTCCTGGTCGCGCACGAGCAGCGCCAGCGACGGGCTGGCCGGATTCTGGATCCGTTCGAGCTGGTAGCGGCGCGACAGGTGATTCAGGTGGGCGTTGGCGTAACCGAGCAGCACATCGAGCGTGAACTGCTGGGCGTAGTTGCGGAACTTCTTGCCGTCGGCGGAGCCGATCAAGTCGCTCATGCGCGACCAGCGCTGCTCGATCGCTTCCTGTTGCGCGATCTCGGCCAGCATCGATTGCGAACGCTGGCGCCTGGCGTCGTCCTGCGCCAGCACCAGTTGCACGGCGGCGGCGCTGTCCTGGGCGGCTTTGCGCTCGGCCAGCAAGGTGTTGAGGGCTGCGGCCAGCACGGTCACTGGCGCCGCTGCAGTGGCCAGCGGGTCGTCTGCTGCATCGGTGCCGGCATCGCTACCATCAGCGGTAACGCGCACCGGCGGCGCTGCCAGTTGGTGCTGCGCACGCTGGCGCTGGCGTTCGGCCAGCACCGTGGCCGCATTGTCGGCGGCGCGGTCGATGGCAGCCAGCGCCGTGCGTTCGACGTCGATGGCGGCCGGCGGTTGCGCCAGCAGTGCATGCAACTGGCCGAGATCTGCCACGCCGGCGTCGCTGTCGTTCGACGGCTGGCGTTGCTGAAAGTCGGTCAGCCATTGCGCCAGTTGCTGGCGGGCTGTGTCCGCTGCCGTGCGCAAGGTGCTCAACCGGTTGCCGGCCTGTGTTTGCGCCTCGTCGGCGCGCACCCGCGCTTGCGCAGCCTGCTGCGCTTCGTGCTGGCGGGTGGTCAGCAGTGCGCGCGCCTGCTCGATGGCGGCAGCCAGCATGTGTTCGACCGCGCCCACTTCGCGTCCGCCCCACAGCGCCATGCGCTGGTCCTGGGTTTCCTTCAGTGCGGCGTCGGCCTGGGCAAATGCATGGCGCACTCCCAGCGCGTCTTCGCCGGCACGGCTCACGGCGTCGTGCTGCGCCTTCATTTCGACGTCGAAGGTGGCCAGCGACGTGCTGCGCTGGTCATGGGCGTCGCGCTGCGCCAGCCATTGCCGGCTTTCGGCCTGGCGCGCCTCGTGGAAGCGTGCGGGGGCCGCGCTCCAGTCGTCCTTCCAGCCGTCGTTGGGCAGGTCGCCACCAGTAAATGCCGGGTCCAGGTCGGCCAGCAGGTCGCCCAGGGTTGCCATCACCTCGCCGCGCTGGTCTTCCAGCGCCTTGGCTTCGGCACTGGCCTGCGCCAGCGCGGTGCTGGCCTGCGCGGCGGTGTCGTGCAGCTGCTTCATGTCGGCCGCTGCCGCTTCGTAGGCTGCCTGCGCCTGGTCGCGCGTGATGCGGGCCGCGTTCATTGCCCGGTCCTGTTGTTCGATCGCCTGCAAATTGGCGCGGGCGGTGTCCAATTGCGCTGCGAACCAGTCGCGGCGCGCATGTTCGGCCGGTGGCGGCGCCGGGCTGTCGTCGGCCAGCAGCGGGTGGTCGCGCCAGGCGGCGCTGGCACGCTCCAGTGCCTGGGTCATGCCATCTGCTTCGGCTGTCAGCGCCGTCAATTGCTCGCCGCTGGCGTGCACGGTGGCGCGCTGCACGGCCTGCTGGTTGACGTTGACGTCGAACTGGCGGCGGCAGCGCGCCAGCTCCGCCTGCAGGCTGTCCAGCATGCCCTGCATGGCCGGATCGTTGTGGCGATACGGGTGATCGTGGGCGCCGCACACGGGGCACGGCGTGTCGTCGGTGAGCGTGGCACGCAGCTTTTCGACGGTTGCGCCCGACGCGGCTTGCGCCAGTGTCAACGAGCGTTCGGCCTGCGCCAGCGCGGCGGCCAGGCCGGTGCCTTCGTGCAGCGCCGTCGCCAGCAATTGTTCGGCGGTGGCGCTGGCGGTGCGCAGTTGCTGGCGCTGGGCCTCCAGATGGGTGTGGCGCTGCTGGCGCGTGTCCAGCTCGAACCACAGCTTTTCGGCGCTGGCCAGCAGCTCGCGGTGCTGCTGCCAGCCGCTGCGCGCGGTGTGCAACTGCTCGGCGTCGAAGGCGGCCAGCGCGGAGTTGGCGTCCTGGCGCCGCGCTTCCAGCGTTTCGAGCACGGTGGCCGATGTTGCCAGCCTGGCGGCGGCTTGCGCTTCGTCGTCGCGGTGGGCTTTGGCGGCGCGCTGCACGCGCGCCAGCTGGTCGCTCAGGCGTTCGACTTGGCCGGCGGCCTGACCGGCCTGCGCAAACAGCACATCCCAGCGGTCCCACGACTGCGCCAGGGTTTGCCATTGCCGGTGTTGCGCCAGCCACGTGGCGCCGGCTTCCACCTGCGCCTGCAGGCGGCGCCGTTCATCTTGCCGTGCTTGCAGCGCCGCCTTGGCGGTCGCTTCGGCGTGGTTGGCTGTTTCGCAGGCAGTCGAGGCCTGGCGCCAGGCCGGCAGCATCGCTTCCACGCGGGCATCGAGCGCCTTGGCCTGGTCGAGCTGCGGTCCGGCCGTGCGCTGCGCCTCTTCCGCTTGCTGCACTTGCACGGCGGCCTGCTGCTGGCCGGCGTTGGCGCGCTCCAGTTGCAGCGCGGCGTCGGCCATCGCCTGGGCGGCGGCGGCCAGTGCCGCTTCGGTGGCGGCGATGTCCGCTTCGATGCGGGCGATGTCATTGGCCAGCGGCCGCGCCGCCTGCACGGCGACCAGTTGGGCGAGGGCGGCGCGGCGTGGGCTGGCCGCTGCCACGTCTACCGCTGCCCGTTCGCACGCCTGGCGCGCGGCCAGTTCGTCCTGTTCCAGCTGTTCCGCCTGGCGATGCCAGCGCAGCTCCTGTTCCAGGTCGGCCTTGCGCTGTTCCAGCGCTTGCAATGTTGCGGTGGCGGCCACTGACTGCGCTTCGATCTCCGCGCGCTCGTCGGTGGAGAGCGGCTTCTGGTCGGCCAGGCGGGCGTTGAGTTTTTGCAGCGCCTGTTGTTCGAGCTTGGCGCGCTCGAAGGCGCGCATCGAAATCTCGGTATAGACGGTGCTGCCGGTGAGGGTTTCCAGCAGTTCGCCGCGCTCATTGTCTTCCGACTTGAGGAAGGCTGAAAACTCGTTTTGCGCCAGCAGCACGGCGCGCGTAAACTGCTCGAACGACAGGCCGATGCGGCGTTCGATCTCGCCTTTGACTTCGGTCTTGGTGGCGCCGATCGGCTGTAATGCCGGCAGCAGGTGCAAGGTCATGGCGGTCGGTTGCAGCGCGCCTTCCACCCGGGTGCGCGAGCGGCGCACGCTCCAGCGCGCGCGGTACGATGCGCCGTCGTTGCCGATGAAGTCCACTTCGGCGTAGCCGTCCGCGGTGCCGCGCCGCAGCAGCGTGCGCGTATCCTGGGTGGAGACCGTTTCGCTGCCCACGTCGGCCAGCATGCTGCGCCCCGACACCTTGAGCAGCCTTGGCGTGTCGTCGTACAGTGCCAGGCACAGGGCGTCGAGCAGGGTGCTCTTGCCGGCGCCGGTGGGCCCGCTGATGGCGAACAGGCCAGTGGAGGCGAGCGGCTCCTGCTCGAAGTCCACCGAAAATTCCCCTGCCAGCGACGCCAGGTTTTTACCGCCGATGCGCAAAATTCTCATGGCAGCATCAACTCCGCAAAGGCGCTCAACTGATCGGGCGGCGCCTCGTTGCCGAAGCGCTGCTGGTAAAGCTGGCGGAAGATGTCGTCGGGTTTCAGCTGTTCCAGGCGGTCGAGCGTCATCACTTCCGCATCGAGCACTGAGCCGCGCGCCGCACTCGACGTCTCGATCTTTGCCAGGCGCACCGGTTTGCCGTCCAGCGCCGCTTCGATGCGCGCGCGCAGGCCCGGTTCAGGTGCGTCGAGCCGTACCCGCACTTCCAGGAATGGCTGTTCTTCGGTAGGCGCGTCCGGCACGTCCAGCGCTGCCAGTTCTTCCAGCACCTGGCCGATCAATGCCGGCCTGGCCGGCACCCGCAGCAGTTGCACCGCGCGCGGAATGGCAATCGGCACGATTTCGCGCACCGCGTCGCCATCGAGATCGATGCGCAGCACCTGGTGCTGGTAGCCTACCTCGGCAAATGACAGCGGGATCGGGCTGCCGCAATAGCGGATGTGCTGTTGCTTGCCCACGGCCTGCGCCAGGTGCAAATGGCCCAGCGCCGCGTAGGCGATGGCCGGGTCGAAGATCCCGGCCGGCAGCATCTCGGTACCGCCGATGACGATGCGGCGTTCGGAGTCGGCCGACATCTGGCCATCGACCATGTGGCAGTGGCCCATGGCCACGATGGCCTGGCCGGGCTGGCGCCTGGTCAGCGCCAGTGCCAATGCCTGCTTGTAGAGCAGGGCGATGCCGGCCAGGTAGGGATCGGCCGCGCTGTCGGCGGTTTCGGCGTCGGCATCTGCCGCTTTGCGCGGCACGTCGCCGGGGCGCAGGAACGGCACGGCCAGGCACCACGCCTGCACCGAACCGTCGGCGCCGGTGAGCGGCAGCACCAGGGCTTCCAGGTCGATGGCGCCGTCCGCGTGGCGCTGCACGGCGCCGATCACGCGGGTGCCGTGCGCTTCGAGCAGCGGTCCGGGTGCTTCGAGGCGGCCCGGTGAATCATGGTTGCCGCCCACGACCACCAGGTTCAGGTGCGGCATGCGCTCTTTGGCGCGCTGCAGGAAGCGGTACAGCTGCTTTTGCGAGGCCGACGAAGGATTGGCGTTGTCGAAGATGTCGCCGGCGATCAGGAGCGCGTCCGCGCGCTCGGCCACGATGGTGTCGAGCAGCCAGTCGAGGAAGCGCTGGTGTTCGTAGTGACGTTCGAAATTGTGCAGGGATTGGCCAAGGTGCCAGTCGGAGGTGTGCAGCAGACGCATGAATTGAGAGTAAACAACCGGGAAAAACACAATATAGCGCATCCGGACTGTCAGCTACTTTGAAATCCTTATTAAAATAGTGACGGGCCGGATGTCCGGCCATCGATACTCACCGGGCAGAGGACCAATCTTGAGAAAAACGGAACCAGCATGATCCTGCCTCACGCGCCGGCCAACCTATTGAGTGCCGACGGCCAGCCGCTGCTGGGCCGCTATGCCGGCCAGACCGGTCATATCGATTGGGACGGCCTGGCGCCGCCGTACGCGCATGGCGCGCTGTGGCGCCGCCTGCACCACAAGCGCTGGCATTACGTGGCGCTGTGCACCGAGCGGGTGTTTTGCGGCGTGGCGATCGTCGACCTGGGCTGGACCAGCACCGCGTTCGCTTATGCGTTCGACCGCAACGACGGCGACATGCTGGCCAATTTTTCCGCTGACGGCCGCCTGGGCCGGCGCGGTCGGGTGGCCGACCATTCGGGCGGCGCCAGTTATTTCGAGTCGCCCAAGGGCCGCATCGCGCTCGAGCCGTCGGGCGCGGGCAGCTTTACGCTGTCGGTGGCGTGCGACCACCTGGAGATCGACGCCGAATTCGGCCCGCCCAACGCGCCGCTGTTGCTGGCTGTGGGCACGGTGGCCGGCGGCGCCGTGCATACCACGCAAAAATCATCGGGCATGCCGCTCAGCGGCGAAGTGCGTACCTGGCGCGAGGAATACGACCTGGCCGGCGGCGTGGCCAGTTTCGACTACTCCAACGGCCTGTTGGCGCGCAACACTGCGTGGCGCTGGGCCTCGGCGCACACGCTCGAACTGGGGTTCAACCTGCAGGCCGGCTATTTCGGCGCCAACGAGAACGCCCTGTGGCTCGACGGCCAGGTGCACGCGCTGGCGCCGGCCCGCTTCCTGTACGATGCAAAAGATCCGCTATCGACCTGGCATATTTTTACGGAAGACGATTTGCTCGAGCTGCACTTCACACCCGAGGGAGCGCGCCGCGACAACCGCAATAACCTGGTCGCAGCCAGCCGGTTTTTGCAACCGGTGGGCACGTTCACCGGCTGGGTGCGCAGCACGCCCGACGAGCCGAAACGCATCGTAACGCAAATGATGGGCGTGACCGAGGAGCACACGTCGCGCTGGTAGCAACTCACTGAAAAGGGCCGCATGAGCATCAAACATCTCGACCGCTTGCTGGCGCCCCGTTCCGTGGCTGTGATCGGCGCGTCCGGCAAGCCGCACCGCGTCGGCACCCGCGTGCTGGCCAACCTGGCTGCCGGCGGCTTTGCCGCGGCGGGGAAAATCTGGCCCGTCAATCCCAAGTACACCGAGTTGCACGGCATGCCGTGCTACGCGCGCGTGGCTGCGCTGCCCGAGGCGCCCGATCTGGCGATTATTTGCACGCCGATGGCCACCATCGTCGGCCTGATCGCCGAACTGGGCGCGCGCGGCACCCGCGCCGTCATTGTCATGACGGAAGTGAGCGGCCGGGCGCAGCGCCAGGCGTTATTGGACGCGGCACGCCCGCACCTGCTGCGCATCCTGGGGCCGGGCAGCATCGGCCTGCAAGCGCCGGCCCTGGGTCTCGACGCCAGCTTCACGCATGGGCCGGCGGGCGCGGGCAAGCTGGCGTTCGTGTCGCAAGCGGGGGCGCTGGCGGGGGCGGTGCTGGACTGGGCCGGCGAGCGCGGCATAGGCTTTTCGCAATTCGTCACGCTGGGCGACGATGTGGATGTCGATTTTGGCGACCTGCTCGACTACCTGGCCGCCGATGCCGGCACCGAGGCGATTTTGCTGTGCGTGGAAGACTTGCGCTCGGCCCGTAAATTCATGTCGGCCGGACGGCTTGCGGCGCGCGCCAAGCCGGTGATCGTGTTCAAGCTGGGGGCGCGCCAGGAGCTCGATGGCAGCGCGGACCTGGTGTTCGACGCCGCCATCCGCCGCGCCGGCATGTTGCGCGTGCACTCCACCGAAGATTTGTTCGATGCCGTGGCAACGCTGGCACGCCACCGTCCGCAGCGCGGCGAGCGACTGGCCGTGCTGACCAATGGCGCCAGCCTGGCGCTGGTCGCGGCCGATGCGCTGGCGGCAGGTGAACTGCGCCCGGCGCCGGTGTCGCCAGCTACCCGCAAGCGCCTGGCGCAGCAGGGGTTAGCGATTGCCGCCAGCAGTACTGCCAACTCGACCGCAAACTCGACGGCCAACCTGGCGATCAACCTGCCGGCCGATGCTCCGGTAGCGCAGTATGTGGCAGCGGCAGGAGCATTGCTGGCCGACGACCAGACCGACGCACTGCTGTTCCTGCACGCGCCCGCAGCGATGGTGACGAGCGACGCGGTTGCGCAGGCACTGGCGCCGCTATTCCAGGCCGGTGGCCGCAATGTGCTGTCCTGCTGGCTGGGCGGCGTCTCGGCAGCAAGCGCGCGGCGGCAGTTTGCCGACGCCGGCCTGCCCACGTTCGAGACGCCGGAGACGGCGGTCCACGGCTTTTTGCAGATGGCCCAATACCGCCGCAACCAGGCCTTGCTGATGGAAGTGCCGGCCGGGGTGCCGGGCACCGCCGCGCCGCCCCGTGCGGCAGCGCGCACGCTGGTCAAGGCGGCGCTGGCGACGCACCGCAAGGAACAGGAAAAAAACAAGGGGCCGGTGGTCCTCAGCGACGACGAGGCGCGCAGTCTGCTGGCCGCGTATGGCATCGCCCTGGCCACGCCGCAGCAGGCCGCGCTGGCCGGCCACACACCGGCGGCGGTGCGTATCGGGATCGGTATCGACCGCGTGTTCGGGCCGGTGGTGTTCTTCGGCCAGGGCGGGCTGGCGGCCGAGGGTTTGGCCGACCTCACGGCTGACCGCACGGCCGGGCTGCCGCCGCTGAACATGGTATTGGCGCGCGACATGGTGGGTCGTACCCGCATCTCGCGCCTGCTCGCGCAAGGCCAGACCGCCGCCGATGCCGAAGCGCTGGTGCGCACGCTGGTGCAGGTGGCCGACATGCTGACCGATGTGCCGGAGCTGGCGGAACTCGACCTCAACCCGGTGCTGGCGATCGGCGGCGCGGTGGTGGCGCTAAGCGCGCGCCTGCAACTGGCGGCGCCGCGCAGCCGCCGTACACTGGCGATCCGGCCGTATCCGCAGGAGCTGGAGCAAACGGTGGCGTGGAATGGCGGCGACATCGTGCTGCGGCCGATCCGGCCCGAGGACGCCGCGCAGCACCAGGCGTTTTTCCACGCGCTCGATGCCGACGACGTGCGGTTGCGGTTCTTCACCGCCATGCGCGAGTTGCCGCCGGCCCAACTGGCGCGCCTCACCCAGATCGATTACGACCGCGCCATGGCTTTCATCGCGACCCGGCCGCTTGCCGGTGGCGGCGCCGAAACCCTGGGCGTGGTGCGCGCGGTGCTTGACCCCGCCAGCCAGAGTGCCGAGTTCGCCATCATCATCCGGTCGGACCTGAAGGGAAAAGGGCTCGGCTACATCCTGCTCGGCAAGCTGGTCGATTACTTCCGCTCGCGCGGTACTGCCGAGATCGTTGGCGATGCGCTGGCCGAGAACCTCGGCGTGCAAAAACTGGTGCGCCATTTCGGCGGCGTGGTTTTGCCGCACCAGGAACCCGGCATGGTGCGTTTGCAACTGCCATTGAAGTAGATTTCGCCCGCAGACTGTTATATATTGGACATTCAATTCATGCACCGCGTTGGACCAGGTTTGTCTTGGGTCAAGGCGCAGGTGTCGGAATTATTTACACTTTCCACTTCCGCTCTCGCTGTCTCGCCATGGGCGCGCAACTTCAGTTTTGGGAGTCAGAATGTTAACAGCCACATATACCTTGGTTGCGCTGTCGGTGGAACAAGCCAGCGTCCGCCTCAGCCTGCAATCGTTCCAGCAATACGTCCGTAATACCTTGCTGCAGCAAAACAGCATCACGCTCTCGCAGCTCGAGTTCGCTTGCGAATCGCTGCACAAGCTCTACCAAGCATGTCACTGGCGCAAGACCGAAATGTACCTGATCCCCGCGCTGCGCCAGACCACCGAGCGTGCCGACCACCTGCTAGACGAACTCAACCGCCTGAACCAGTCGGCGCTCACCGCCATCCGCAACTTGCAGGAAAAGATGGGTATTTTTGCCGGTATGCAGGATTTTCGCGTCGAGCAAGTGTGCGACAGCATCGAAACTTTTTGTTCGTCCATGTTGAAGCGGCTGGAAAAGGAAGAACAGGAACTGTTTGCCATCGCCCGTGCGGCATTTGCCGGCGACACCTGGTTTTCCATCGCCAACCAATTGATGATGCACGACAAGCACCTGGAAGAAATGAAGCGCTGTGCCCCGGCCGCTGCCGCGCCACGTGCTGCGGTCCGCCAACTCACGGACGCCCAGATCACGATACCGGGGTTGCAGGTATTGCCGCTGGTGGACGATGACGAGGAAAAAGAGGACATGCAGCACACCCGGCCGGCACGATCGCGGCCGGCGGCACGCCACGGCTTGCTCGACGAAGCCATTGCCAAATAGCTTGCGCAACAGCCTGGCAAACTGAGACTGACCGCGTCGTCCCGTCAAGAATTACACGCCCGCTGCACGCCCGCCGGGCAAATTCCTTCTGCTTTGCTATGATGGTGGTTTATCCCACCTCCATAGCGCCCCATGTTCGATTTCATCTTTAAGCGCACTACCGCCCAAACCCAGGCCACGCCCAATGCTCCGGGCGCAGCGGCTGCGGGCGCCGCCGCCGCTGCGGCTGCGGATTCGACCAGCCGCCGCGACGAGCAGGCGCAACGCGCCGCCGCGCTGGCTGGCGACGAAGTGGGCGCCGTGGCCCTGATCCTGCAAAGCGAATTTGCCGGCGTGCGCCTGGCTGCCGCCGAACACGTGCAATCGCAGCCAGGACTGGAACAAGTGCTGGCCGCCATGCGCAATACCGACCGCCGCGTGGCCAAGCTGATGCAGGGCCGGCTCGACGCCATCCGCTACCAGCAGGCCGAGCTGCAAAAAGCCCAGGCCTGCCTCGAACAGGCCCAGCGCCTGCTGAAGGAAGAAAAGCTGACACCGAACCAGGTGGCCGAACTCGATCGCCAGTGGGCCATCACGTCGGCGGTGCCGGCCGTGGCCGAGCCGTATGCGACCGCCCGCGCAGCGCTGGCCGCACGCCTGGAAGCGCAAGTGGCGCTGCAGCGCAAGATCATCGATGCCATGGCCGTGGTGCGCCAGTTGCCGGATGCAGGACTGCCGGTGGACGAGTCCGAACAAACGCTGGCGCGCCACGCGGCCGACCTGGCCGACTACCAGCAGGCGCCCGAGCACGCGGCATTGCCACGCCATTTGCTGTCCGATTACAACCAGGCCCTCGAGCAGGCACGTACTGCGCTCGCTGCTGCCGGGCGCCGGGCTGCTGCAGCTGCTGTCACCGCCGTACCTGGCGGCGCTTCTGCTGGCGCTGCTCCCGACTCAACCGCGGCCTCCGGCGCCGACGCACCGGGCGCTACGGCAGCCGACACCCCAGCTACTGCGGCAGCCGATCCATCGGCCGCCAATGCCGCCGGTGCCGAAGCCAGCCCTGCTGCCACCGCCGCCGCTCCTGCGCCCAAGAAGGAACGCCCACCGAAGCCCCAGCAATCGAAGGAAGTGGAAAAGAAATTCCTCGAAACACTGGAGGCCATGGAAGCAGCCCTCGAGCAGGGCTTGCTGCACGCCGCTGCCGAGCACGACAAATGGCTCAAGGATCACAAGATCCGCCTGTCGCAACAGCAGACCGACCACCTGAACCATGTCCGTGCCGAACTCAAGCGCCTGGCCGACTGGGCCCGCTGGAGCGGCAATGTTTCGCGCGAGGAACTGGTCAAGGCCGTGGAAGAACTGCCGGTCCAGGGCCTGTCGATGAGCGAGCTGGCGCAAAAAGTGGGCAGCATGCGCGAACGCTGGAAGGAGCTCGACGCCGTCTCCGGCCACGCGCCCAAGGGCTTGTGGGAAAAGTTCGACGCCGCCTGTACTGCCGCCTACGCGCCGGCCGCCGCCCACTTCAAGCACCTGGCCGAGGAACGCCACGCCAACGCTGCCAAGGCGCAAGCGCTGATCGACGAGATCCGCGCCATGGCCGAGTCGGCCCATGACGGCGCCGACCTGAAAAACGTAGCCGCTGCCGTGCAGCGGCTGCGCCAGGTGTGGGGCCGCCTGGGCGCCATCGACCGCAAGGAAAAGCGCAAGCTCGACCAGGCATTCGACAAGGCCCTGGGCCAGTTGCAGGCGCCATTGTCCGAACAGCGCAAGATCGAAGCCGCCAAGCGCGAGGAACTGATTGCCGAAGCCGAACAGTTGCAGCCGGCCGACCGCCACACGCTCGACAAGCTGCGCCGTCTGCAGGAACGCTGGCAGGAGCTGGCCAAGGCGTTGCCGCTCGAGCGCAAGATCGAGCAGGCGCTGTGGCAGCGCTTCCGCACCGTGTGCGATGCGATTTTCGCCAAGCGCAAGGAAACCGCCCACGCTGCCGACCACGAGCGCAAAGCCCACCTGCATGCGCGCGAAGACCTCTGCAAGGCGCTGGAAACGGCCACCTTCAGCGGCGACGACAAAGCCCAACTGGCAGCCATCGCCCACACCCTGCGCGATGCGCAAACGGCGTGGAACGGCGCCGGCGTAGTGCCGCGCGCGGCCGAAGCCCGCATCAACGAGCGTTACCAGGCGGCAGTGGCCGGCGTGCAAGCGCAAGCCGACGCCATCAAGCGCCGTGCCGGCGCCGCCCAGGCCAATGCACTGCGCGACAAGCTGCGCCTGGTGCAGGCGCTGGAGCAGTCGATTGCAGGGCAGGGCGAGCAACTCGGTGCCGACGCCTGGCAAGCCCGCTGGACCGCGCTGCCGCCGCTTGGCGGCGACTACGACAAGGCGCTGCAAGGCCGCTTTGCGGCGGGCGTGACGGCCCTGGAAGCGGGACGCGAGTCGTACACCAGGCAGCTGGAAGCCAATCGCGCCAAGCTGCTTGACGAAGTGCTGCGCCTGGAGATCGTCGCCGGCGTCGATTCCGGCGCCGAGTTCGCGCGCGAGCGCCTGAAAATGCAGGTGGAAGTGCTGCAATCGTCGTTGAAATCCGGCCAGAAGCCGCTGTCGGCCACCGCCGCCTACCTGCAATTGTGCGCGATGCCGGCGCTGGCCGACGACCGCACCGTCAGCCGTATCGAGCAGCTGCTGCGCCGGATCGGCGGTTCGGAGCGGGCATGAGCGAGGGTAGTCAACTCAATCAGGTCCGGATCCAGACCGAAGACTTCGACCTGACCACGGAAGTGGCGCGCCTGCGCGCCGCCAATCCGAAGATCGGCGCGGTGGTGACGTTTGTCGGCGCGGTGCGCGACCTCAACGACGGCGCCTCCGTGGCCGAGATGGAGCTCGAACACTATCCTGGCATGACCGAACAGTCGATTGCGGCCATCATCGAGCAGGCCAGGGTGCGCTGGCCAACCTTCGGGGCGCTGGTGATCCACCGGGTGGGGCCGCTCAAGCCGCTCGACCAGATCGTGCTGGTGGCGGCCACGGCCGCGCACCGCGGCGAGGCCTTTGCCGCCTGCGAGTTCATCATCGATTATCTGAAGACCGACGCGCCGTTCTGGAAGAAGGAAGTCACGCCCGACGGCGCCCGGTGGGTCGATGCCCGCGTGAGCGACGACGCGGCGCTGGCCAAATGGCAGGGGGCCGCCTCTACCTGATGTTGTCAAATGGTTCTGGTCGCAGGTCTTGAAAAGTAGTCGTACAACCCTATCTGTGCGCTAACTCAAATCTATCGGAGCATCACCATGCGGCAAGATAAACTCACCACCAAACTCCAGGAAGCCTTGTCGGACTCGCAGAGCCTGGCAGTGGGCAATGACAACCAGTACATCGAGCCCAGCCACCTGCTGCTGGCGCTGTTGAACCAGGACGACGGCAGTGCCCGCTCAATCCTGCAGCGCGCCGGTGTCAACGTTGGCGGTCTTACCAAGTCGCTCAAGGATGCGCTCGACCGCAAGCCCAAGGTCTCGGGCACGGGCGGCGACGTCCAGGCCAGCCGCGAACTCGTTGGCGTACTCAACCTCGCCGACCGCGAAGCGCAAAAACGCGCGGACCAGTTCATTTCCAGCGAAATGGTGCTGCTCGCCCTCACCGAAGACAAGTCCGACGCTGGCACCCTGGCCCGTGAAAGCGGCCTGACGCGCAAGGCGCTGGAAGCGGCGATCGAGGCCGTGCGCGGCGGCGGCAAGGTCGATTCGCAAGAGGCCGAAGGCCAGCGCGAAGCCCTGAAAAAATACACGCTGGACCTGACCGAGCGCGCCCGCGCCGGCAAGCTCGATCCCGTGATCGGCCGCGACGATGAAATCCGCCGCGCGATCCAGGTCCTGCAACGCCGCAGCAAGAACAATCCGGTGCTGATCGGCGAACCCGGCGTGGGCAAGACCGCGATTGTCGAAGGCCTGGCGCAGCGCATCGTCAACAACGAAGTGCCCGACTCGCTCAAGGGCAAGCGCGTGCTCGCGCTCGACATGGCCGCGCTGGTGGCCGGCGCCAAGTACCGCGGCGAGTTCGAGGAGCGTCTCAAAACCGTGTTAAAAGAGCTGGCGATGGACGAAGGCCAGACCATCGTCTTCATCGACGAAATGCACACGATGGTCGGCGCCGGCAAGGCCGACGGCGCCATGGACGCGGGCAATATGCTCAAACCCGCGCTGGCCCGGGGCGAGCTGCACTGCGTGGGCGCCACCACGCTCGACGAGTACCGCAAGTACATCGAGAAGGACGCCGCGCTCGAACGCCGGTTCCAGAAAATCCTGGTCGATGAGCCGAGCGTGGAAGACACGATCGCCATCCTGCGCGGCTTGCAGGACAAGTACGAGCTGCACCACAAGGTCGCCATTTCGGACGCCGCCATCATTGCGGCGGCGGAACTGTCGCACCGGTACATCACCGACCGCTTCCTGCCCGACAAGGCGATCGACCTGATCGATGAGGCTGCGTCGAAAATCAAGATCGAGATCGACTCCAAGCCCGAGGTGATGGACAAGCTCGAACGCCGCCTGATCCAGCTGAAAATCGAGAAAGAAGCGGTCAAAAAGGAAAAGGACGAAGGCTCGCGCCGCCGCCTGGACCTGATCGAGGAAGAAATCGAGCGCCTGCAACGTGAACTGAACGACTACGAGGAAATCCTCAAGGCCGAAAAAGCAGTGGTGCAGGGCAGCACCCATATCAAGGAAGAGATCGAGCGCATCAAGCTGCAAATGGAGCAGGCCACGCGCGAGAGCAACTGGCAGCGCGTGTCCGAATTGCAATACGGCCGCCTGCCCGAGCTGGAAGCGGAACTGAAGCAGGCGGAAACGGCTGCGGCCAACGGCGTCTCTCTGGAAAAGAATACGCCGCCGAAGCAGCGCCTGCTGCGCACCGAGGTGGGCGCCGAAGAGATTGCCGAAGTGGTGTCACGCGCGACCGGGATTCCCGTCTCGCGCATGATGCAGGGCGAGCGCGACAAGCTGCTGCACATCGAGGAAAAACTGCACGAACGCGTGGTGGGCCAGGACGAGGCGATTTCGGCCGTGTCCGACGCCATCCGCCGCTCGCGCGCCGGCCTGTCCGATCCGAACCGGCCATACGGTTCGTTCATGTTCCTGGGGCCGACCGGCGTCGGTAAAACCGAACTGTCGAAAGCCTTGGCCGGTTTCCTGTTCGACACCGAGGAATCGATGATCCGCATCGACATGAGCGAGTTCATGGAGAAGCACTCGGTGGCCCGCCTGATCGGCGCGCCACCCGGTTACGTCGGTTACGACGAGGGCGGGTATCTCACCGAAGCCGTGCGCCGCAAGCCGTACAGCGTGATCCTGCTCGATGAAGTGGAAAAAGCGCACCCGGACGTGTTCAACGTGCTGCTGCAGGCGCTTGACGATGGCCGCATGACCGACGGCCAGGGCCGTACCGTGGATTTCAAAAACACGGTGATCATCATGACGTCCAACCTGGGCTCGCATAAAATCCAGGCGATGGAAGATTCCGATCCGTCAGTGGTCAAGCTGTCGGTGATGGCCGAGGTACGGTCGCACTTCCGCCCCGAGTTTATCAACCGGATCGACGAGATCGTGGTATTCCATGGCCTCGACGAGAAGAATATCGGCGCGATTGCCAAGATCCAGCTGGCGATCCTGGAAAAACGCCTGGGCAAGATGGACATGGCGCTCGAGATCACCGACGCTGCGCTGCAAAAGATCGCCGAGGCAGGCTACGATCCCGTGTATGGCGCCCGTCCGCTGAAACGCGCGATCCAGCAGCAGATCGAAAATCCGCTGTCCAAGCTGATTCTGCAAGGACGCTTCGGTCCGAAGGACGTGATTCACGTCGATGCGGAAAATGGCGAGCTGACGTTCAAGTAACAGGTAACGGCTGGCGTTCAGCCGTCATCCTCGCGCACGCGGGGATGGCGGCTTTCAGTACAACTTAGCTAAAAAACGCCGTCGGCGTACTGCCAAAGGTTTTCTTGAACATCGCCGAAAACGCCGACTGGCTCGCATAACCGAGCTGGGCTGCCACCTGCGACAGCGGCATGCCGCGCGCAATCAACGGCGCTGCGTGCGCCAGCCGTACCTGCTGGCGCCACTGCACAAAACTCATTCCCAGTTCGCGCTCGAACAACCGCGTCAAGGTCCGTTCGGATGCCCCCACCCGGCCCGCCCAATCCTGCAAGGTCAGCTCCACGCCCGGATCGTCGATCAGCGCATCGCACAGGGCTTTCAGCCGCTTGTCCATCGGCAGCGGCACGCGCATCGGCCGCACCGCGCAGCGCGTTACTTCATCGAGAATCATTTCGCTCAGCAGCCGTTCGCGGTCGGACTGCTCGTGCTCGTCGTGCTGCTCGAGTGCGGCGATCAGCTCGCGCAGCAGGTTCGATACGTGCACCACCTTGCAATCGTCGCCGGCAAACGGCGAGCGGCTCGCGTGTACGAACACCGGCCGCAGCAGCGTCGGTTCCAATACCGTCACCGTGTGCTCCATGTCGGGCGGGATCCAGATCGCCCGCTGCGGCGGCACGATCCAGCTGCTGTTGTTGGCGGTCACCCGCACCATGCCCTGCATGGCGTACGTGAACTGGCCGTACGGATGGTGATGCGGCAACAGCACCGCGTTGGCGGCCAGGTTGCGCCCGGCGATGGTGACTTGCCGTTGCAGGGTAGGGTAGACGCCTACCCGGTTGAACAGCGTGTGCGTGACGATCGGAGCTGGCATGGTGGCGAGGTTGTGGCGGAATCGCGCTAAAAGATGTCGTCCTATCTTAAATCAGACGGCGCGTTTCGGCCTACACTGGCGTTTCAAAATAGCAACAGGAGCGCACAATGGATGACAAACAATTATTCCGGCAAGACGCCCGGGTGATCAGCCTGGTCGGGCTGGCGCACGGCACTTCCCACTTTTATCACTTGATATTGGCGGCACTGATCCCGTGGCTCAAACCCGAGTTCAACCTGTCGTATGGCGAACTGGGCCTCTTGATGACGGTGTTTTTTGCCGTGTCCGGCGTGGGGCAGGCCATGGCGGGCTTCGTGGTGGACCGTTTCAGCGCGCGCGGGGTGCTGATGAGCGGCGTGGCGCTGCTCGGCCTGTCGGCGGTCGTGCTGTCGTCGGCGCAGAACTACGGCCAGTTGATGGCCGGCGCTTTCCTGGCTGGCTGCGGCAACTGCGTGTTCCACCCGGCCGACTACACTTTGCTCAACCAGCGCGTGTCAAAAAAACGGCTGGCGCATGGCTTCTCGGTGCACGGTATCAGCGGCAATATCGGCTGGGCGCTGTCGCCATTGTTCCTGACGTCGATGGCAGGCCGCACCGACTGGCGCACTGCGCTGCTGTGCGCGGCCGTGCTGCCGTTGTGCGTGCTGGCGCTGCTGCTCTGGAACCGCCACGCGCTGCGGCCGGAACCGGCGACCGCGCCCGCCACCGGCGCGGCAGTAGTCGCCGGAGCAAGTGCACTTGGCTTCCTGCGCCTGAAAGTGGTGTGGATGTGCTTTGCCTTCTTCGTGATTTCGGCGGTGGCCCTGGCTGGCGTGCAGACCTTTGCTTCCACCAGCCTGGTGAGCTTGTATGGCATGTCGCTGGCGTGGGCCACGTCGGCTTACACGTGTTTCATGCTGTCGTCGGCGGTGGGCATGGCGTACGGCGGTTTCCTCGGTGCAGGTAATGGCCGCCACGACCGCATCATCATCGGCGCTTTTGCGGCGGCAGCGGTGTTCGCGCTGATCCTGGCGGCAGCCGTGGTACCGGCCTGGATGGCGATTGTGCTGATGGGACTGGTGGGTTTTGCCACCGGTATAGCCGGCCCGTCGCGCGACCTGATGATACGGGGCGCGGCGCCAGCCAACGCCACCGGCCGCGTGTTCGGCGTGGTGTATTCGGGGCTGGACACGGGCCTGGCCATCGGTCCGCTGATGTTTGCGGCGTTGATGGATGCCGGCCATCCGGCTGGCGTGTTCGTCGGCATTGCCATCTTCCAGGCGCTGGTGATTTTTACCACGATTGGCGTGGGCAACAACAGCCGGTCCATGCTGGCGGCCAAGGCGGCGTGAGCTCGATCCGCTTGAAAAACCGTGAGTGTTGGGCGATTGCATCACTTTTAGGGATTATTTTTTAGATAAGTTCGGCTGTGGAACACAACCAAGGGCGCTTTTTGCGCCCTTTTTTCATCTGGCGGAAAATCAATTTCACATCGTGGGATTTCATGTGGGTTTGCAGCATCGACTTCTTTCATGCTGAGAAAAGCCTTTCCGTATCATGAAAAATGGTTTTTAGTATGTTGATTATTAAGGGATATATTTTAGTTATATGTCTTATAGAAGACTGCTCATGCGCTGCACAAAAAGGACTACTATAGTTCCAACAGCACGGCATTCTTTACCACCAAACTGAATCAACCTGAGGAGAACACCATGGCAACTCGTGAACAGCAAATCGCCGCCCTGCAACAGGACTGGGACACCAACCCACGTTGGAAGGGCGTTACCCGCACCTATACGGCGGAAGACGTAGTGCGCCTGCGCGGCTCGCTGCAGATCGAGCATACGCTGGCCAAGCGTGGCGCCGAAAAACTGTGGGACCTGGTCAACAACGAACCATTCGTCAACGCACTCGGCGCGCTGACCGGCAACCAGGCCATGCAGCAAGTCAAAGCCGGCCTGAAAGCGATCTATCTGTCCGGCTGGCAAGTGGCTGGCGACGCCAACGTGGCCGGCGAAATGTACCCGGACCAGTCGCTGTACCCGGCCAACTCGGTGCCACTGGTCGTGCGTCGCATTAACAACACCTTCCAGCGCGCCGACCAGATTCAATGGTCGGAAGGCAAGGACGACATCGATTACTTCGCACCGATCGTGGCCGACGCCGAAGCCGGTTTTGGCGGCGTGCTGAACGCCTACGAACTGATGAAGTCGATGATCGACGCGGGCGCCGCCGGCGTCCACTTCGAAGACCAGTTAGCCTCGGTCAAAAAATGCGGCCACATGGGCGGCAAAGTGCTGGTGCCCTCGCGCGAAGCCGTGGAAAAACTGACCGCCGCCCGCCTGGCAGCCGACGTGATGGGCACCTCCACCCTGGTGATCGCCCGTACCGATGCCGAAGCGGCCGACCTGCTGACGTCCGACGTTGACGAAAACGACCGTCCGTTCTGCACCGGCGAACGTACCGTGGAAGGCTTTTATAAAGTCAAACCGGGTATCGAGCAGGCGATTTCGCGGGCCCTGGCCTACGCACCGTACGCCGACCTGGTGTGGTGCGAAACCGGCAAGCCGGACCTGGCTTTTGCCAAGCAGTTCGCCGACGCCGTGCACGCCAAGTTCCCGGGCAAGATGCTGGCCTATAACTGCTCGCCATCGTTCAACTGGAAGAAAAACCTCGACGATGCCACCATCGCCAAGTTCCAGAAAGAGCTGGGCGCCATGGGTTATAAATTCCAGTTCATCACGCTGGCCGGCTTCCACGCGCTGAACTACGGCATGTTCAACCTGGCACACGGCTATGCCCGCAACCAGATGACGGCGTTCGTGGAATTGCAGGAAGCGGAATTCGCGGCTGCCGAGAAAGGCTTCACGGCCGTCAAGCACCAGCGCGAAGTCGGCACCGGCTACTTCGATGCCGTCACCCAGACCATCCAGAACGGCCAGTCGTCCACCACGGCGCTGCACGGCTCCACCGAGGACGAGCAATTCTTCGACAAAAAGGTCGCTTAACCAGTTTAAAACCCGCACGGTCAGCGGGGTCGGAGCCTGACAGGGTCCGACCCCGAGCGGTAAAGCCTGCTCCGCGTTATAAGCGCGGGGTGAGGGTTATTGCTTGTCGTGCTGTGCCTGCAAGGCTTCTTGCAGGCGCTTCTTCAATTCCGCGCCGTCGGTAATCGCGCCGGTGTCGTCCGCCACTTCCACGATGTGGGACTGAAAGTCTTTTAATATCACGTGCTCCGGCACGGTGTCTCCCGGTATCGCCCCCAGAATTTCTCCCTGATCGTCGGTCACGATGGTCATCTTCATGTTTACCTCCCCGTTGGTCAATTCGCCATCTTAGATTTGCGCGCTGCGCGCGCCTTGATGCAAACGAGGTACAACCGTTTTTGGGGCCGCGCCCGGTTCTGGTGGATAATGCGGGATTGCGCAGGCCAGTCTGCATTACCTATTTAGAAAGTCCCCACACATGTTCAGCTACCGCCACGCCTTTCACGCGGGAAATCACGCCGATGTATTGAAGCATTTCGTGACCATCCAGATGCTGCAATACCTGAATCAGAAAGACACCGCCTACACCTATATCGACACCCACTCGGGCGCCGGTGTGTATGCGCTCGACGGCGCTTTCGCCTCCAAGAACGCCGAGTACGACACCGGCATCGGCCCGCTGTGGGACTTGAAGGACATGCCGGCGCCGGTCAGGGAATACGTCGATCTGATCAAGGGCATGAATCCGAGCGGCAAGATGCGTCAGTATCCGGGCTCGCCGTTCATCGCCGACCTGGTGGCGCGCGAGCATGACCGCCTGCGCTTGTTCGAGCTGCATCCGGCCGACTTCAAGCTGCTGACCGATAACTTCCGCAAGCTCGACGAGCACGCCGCCCAGCAGGGCATCCGCCCGACCACGCGCGGCAAGCGCGTGCTGGTGACCAAGGGCGACGGCTTCCAGTCGCTCAAGGCGCTGCTGCCGCCGCCGTCGCGCCGCGCGCTGGTGCTGATCGACCCGCCGTATGAAGACAAACAGGACTACAAAAAGGTCAAGGACACGCTGGCCGAATCGCTGCTGCGCTTCCCGGGCGGCACGTACGCGGTCTGGTATCCGCTGCTGCAACGGATGGAATCGCGCGAATTCGCGGACAAGCTCAAGCAACTGCAATGCAACGACTGGCTCAACGTGGTGCTTACTACCCATACGCCGATGCCCGACGGTTTCGGCCTGCACAGCAGCGGCATGTTCATCCTGAACCCACCGTACACGCTCGAGCCGATGCTCAAGGAAGTGATGCCGTGGCTGGTCAAGGCGCTGGGCAAGGACAGTGGTGCGCGCTTTACGCTCGAGAGCGGCAAGCCGCTGCCGGTCGGTAAGTCGATCCGAACCCGCACGCCGCTGGCGCGTCCCGGCGCAGGCGAAGGCACTGCCGGCGGCCGTCCCGGCGGCACTGGTCGCCCCGGTGGCCGGCCGGGCGCCAGCACCAGCGCGCCGTTCAATGCCAAGCCCGGGTTTGGTAACAAGCCGGCGTTCGGCGCCAAGGCCGCCTCGTCAGGTTTGCCTGCCGAGACCAAGGCCGCCCCGGCAGGCAAACCTGGCGGCGCCAGGTCAGCCCCGGCCAGGCCAGCCCCGGCCCGGCCGACGGCCGCCAAGCCGACTGGCAGCGACCAGCCCGCAGTTGCACGCAACAACGGTCCGCGCCGGTCCGGCACGCGATAGGTTTTTAGTTGTCATTTTGGTAGCATTGGGTATAGTTGGGTATCCGCGGGCGCTGACGTCAGTTCAGCGCCTCGTTCCAGCACTTTAGCGGGGACCACGCAGCAGGTTTCGGGGTCTCCTGAGGGGATGTCCATGCTGTCAGCGACCGACCTGCCACCGTCCAGGCTTGCCGATAATTTCTTCCTGGCCCGCCAGCCCATCCTCAACCGGGGCCAGCGGCTGGTCGGTTACGAGTTGCTGTTCCGCGACGCCCACACCGCCAGCACCGCAGACTTTCGCGACGATGCATCCGCCACCGCCACGGTGATCGCCCACGCGTCCGAGCTGGGCATGGAACTGGTCGTGGGCGACCAGCTTGCCTTCGTCAATGTCGATGAAGTCGGCCTGATGAGCGACTTCATCCGCTTTCTGCCACACGACAAGGTCATCCTCGAAATCCTGGAAACCGTGGAAGCCACGCCTGCCGTGCTTGAACGCGTGCGCGAACTCAAGCGCGCCGGCTTTCGCTTTGCGCTTGACGACGTCATCGGCGAAACCGTGGACGTGCAAAAGCTGCAGCCGCTGTGCGACGTGATCAAGGTCGATATCAAGCAGATGAAACCCGGCACGTTGGCGGCGTTGACCAAGGTGCTGAAGAATCCGAAGCAAAAGCTGCTGGCTGAAAAGGTCGAGACGGTGGAAGAGTTCCGCCAGTGCATGGATCTCGGTTTTGAATACTTCCAGGGCTATTATTTTGCCCGTCCCGTCATCCTCAGCGGCAAAAAGATCTCGCCGTCGCAGCGCAGCGTGCTGCACTTGCTCGACCTGATCGATACCGATGCCAGCAGCCACGAGATCGAATCGATGGTCAAGCACGATGCGCTGATCACCCTAAACCTGCTGCGGCTGGTCAACACCCCGGCGGTGGGCACGCGCTACCGCATCAATTCGGTGGGGCACGCGTTGATGGTGTTGGGCCGGCGCCAATTGCGGCGCTGGCTGCAGATTTTGCTGTACGTAAAAAGCGGCGGCGCGCACGAGTTCACGTCGCCGCTGCTGCAACTGGCCACCACGCGCGGCAAAACCATTGAGCTGCTGGTCGAACACACGCGGCCCGGGCAGCGCACCAGTGCCGATATCGGCTTCACGGTGGGCGTGATGTCGCTGATGGATACGCTGTTTTCGATCCACATGCAGGAACTGCTCGACAGCGTGAACGTGCTCGACGAAGTGCGCACGGCGCTGCTGGAGCGGGCAGGGGACTACGGCGTGCTGCTGAGCCTGATCGAGAATATCGAGCGTGGGCGCGATACGGTGGCGCTGGGGCAGATGTTGGAGCAGATTGCCGTCAGACCGGCCGAGCTGTATGCGATACAGCTGGCGGCGATCGAGTGGGTGACGGAATACTCGCGCGGATTTTAATAAAAGACCTTACTGCCCCAACAATAAGAATACCGTCGGTTTCTTGTGAAAATCGGGCGCCTTGCCGCCAGCCAGCTGGCTTTTCCACTGCGCCCCGGTCTGGGTACGGATGGTTTCCGTCGCCAGACTCAAATCGGTGGCCACGCAAATCAGCGTGCCTGGCGTACAGGCGCCGACCAGGGCTTCCAGCATGGCCGTGTTGCGATACGGCGTTTCGATAAACAGCTGGGTCTGCTTTTCCTTGCGTGAACGGGTTTCCAGTTCCTTGATGCGGGCGCTGCGCTGGGCCGCATCGGTGGGCAGGTAGCCGTTGAAGGCGAAGCTTTGGCCGTTCAGGCCGCTTGCCATCACTGCCAGCAGCAACGACGACGGTCCCACCAGCGGCCGTACCGGGATGCCGTGCTGATGCGCCAGGCGCACCAAGTCGGCGCCGGGATCGGCCACGGCCGGCACGCCTGCTTCCGATACCAGCCCGCCATCGCGGCCGGCCAGCAACGGCGCCAGCAAGCCGGCCAGTGCCGCCGGCGGGGTATTCACGTTCAGCTCGGAGATCGTGATTTCCTGCAGCGGCTTGCTCAATGGATGGCTGGCGTTGACCAGCTTGAGGAAGGCACGCGCGGTCTTGGCGTTCTCGGCCACGAAGTAATCGAGCTGCGAGGTGATGTGCTGGACCTGTTCAGGCAGCACGGAGGCGAGCGCTTCGGTCTCGCCCAGGGTGTTTGGAATCAGAAATAAGGTGCCGGGCATGTTCAATTATCTAAAAAAGGAAATACCAAGATTGCGCAGCATGCCTGTCAGGGCGATCAAAGGCAAGCCGGTGAGGGCGGTGGGGTCTGTGCTGTCGATCCGTTCCAGGATGGCAATGCCGAGCCCCTCGTTCTTGGCGCTGCCGGCGCAGTCGTACGGCTGCTCGATACGCAGGTAGGCGTCGAGCTCGGCATCGGGCAGGTCGCGGAAGGTCACGCGGGTCTGGATGTCGGCCAGCTGGGCGGCGCTGTCGGGGTGCTCGGCGCGGCCATCCCACACGCACAGCGCGGTGTGGAATATCACCTCGCGCCCGCGCATTTTTTGCAACTGTGCCAGCGCGTTGGCATGGTTGCCGGGCTTGCCGATCTGTCCGTCGTCGAGCGTGGCCACCTGGTCGGAGCCGATCACGATGCTGCCCGGCAGTTTGGCGGCCACGGCCGCCGCTTTTTCGCGCGCCAGGCGCAGCGCGGTGGCGCTTGGCGTCTCGCCGGGCAGGGGGCTTTCGTCGATATCGGGCACGGCCACATCGAACGGCAAGTGCAGGCGCGAAAGCAGCTCCTTGCGGTAGGCGGAGCTCGATGCCAGCACCAGGTGTAACGGTAAACTTGATGTCATAGGGGGAATGTTATATGCTCTGTCGCCGGTGTTCGCTGATGCGCGCCGGACACATTAAAAACCGTAAAAATGCTCAAACAGCGTGTTAAGTCATGTTGCTTTTGACTTGCGGGTGAAAACCCTGCTATTATCGCAGGTTTTCCGGGGAATTTTTCTGTAATGAATGCTACGGTCATCGACGCTTTTGATTTTTGTCGTCACAATGGCAGCGAACACGGCGTAACGCCTGTTGCTCAAATGACCCGTCTGGCCAAGGACTGCGCTGACGCGTCCGGCGAGATTACCTGGAAGGTAGAAGGCGGCGCCGGCAAGATGGGCTACCCGCAGTTGACCCTGTCGGTTGCCGGCACGGTGCAACTGGTCTGCCAGCGGTGCCTGACGCCTTATGCCCACACCCTCGATTCGTCGACCGTGCTGGTGCTTGGTAAGGATGATCAGGAAGCCGACGAAATCGAAGAAATTATTGCTGACGAATCGATCGATGTGATCGTCGGCACCCGCAGCATGCTGGTGATGGACCTGGTGGAAGATGAAGCGTTGCTGGCCCTGCCGCAATCGCCGCGCCACGTGGTCTGCCCCGATGCCTCGCTGCTGGACAAGGCGAAAAGCGCCAAAATCTCGCCTTTCGAAGCACTCAAAGGCCTGAAGTAAGTCGGCATAGCCGCAATCCCGAATAAGCCGTTTTACAGATCGTGTTGTAAAGAACGTGTCATGCGCGTGCAGTAATCGAGTATTGGCAAGTTGTAGTAAAAGTAGTACCCGCATTTAACGTCGCCGGGCTGTATTGCCGGCGGGATACTCGATTCGCATGTATTTGCTGATCGATTGTGTTAAAATTTTAGAACTTATGTATTAGGAGTCATTAACATGGCAGTTCAACAGAACAAGAAGTCCCCTTCGAAGCGCGGTATGCACCGTTCGCACGATTTCCTGGTTGCTCCACAACTGGGTATCGAGCCAACCACCGGCGAAACCCACCTGCGTCACCACATCAGCCCTAACGGCTTCTACCGTGGTCGTAAAGTCCTGAAAACCAAAAACGACGAGTAATCGACGCTTTTGCTGGACACGGAAACAGGCGGTGCTGAGTTATTGAGCATCGCTTTTTCTTTTTTCATCGGCTGCAAACCACTTTTGCACACCGTCATGTTGATACGCCGGCCGTTACTGGTCCGCAGCTTGCCGCAGCTCGCCCCGGAAGGGCTGGAGCGTGGTACTGAACCCAAACAATGACAATCAAAATTTCTATCGACTGCATGGGCGGAGATCACGGTCCATCGGTCACCATTCCCGCAGCAATCTCCTTCGTCAACCGCGAACCAGACGCCGAGCTGATCCTGATCGGCCTCGAAGACGTCCTGCGCGCCGAACTTAAAAAACACCACGCCGACACCCATCCGCGCCTGTCCATCGTCCACGCTTCCGAGCAGGTGACCATGGACGACCCGCTGGAAGTGGCGTTACGCCGCAAAAAAGATTCGTCGATGCGCGTGGCGATCGAACAGGTCAAATCCGGCAAGGCCCAGGCTGCGGTCTCGGCCGGTAACACCGGCGCCCTGATGGCCGTGGCCCGCTATGTACTGAAAACCATGAGCGGCGTCGATCGCCCGGCGATCTGCTCGATCATGCCGAACCAGAAGAACGGCCCGACCTACATGCTCGACCTGGGCGCCAACGTCGATTGCGAACCGCATCACCTGCACCAGTTCGCCATCATGGGTTCGGTGCTGGTCTCGGCCATGGAAAACATCGAACGCCCGACCATCGGCCTGCTCAACGTGGGCACCGAGGACATCAAGGGCAACGAAGTGGTCAAGGCCACCGGCAAGCTGCTGCAGATCGATCACGAGCGCGGCGCCCTGAACTTCTTCGGCAACGTTGAAGGCAACGACATCTTCAAGGGCACCACCGACCTGGTGGTATGCGACGGCTTTACCGGCAACGTCACGCTCAAGGCAGTGGAGGGCGTGGCCCGCTTCTTCGCCGATACCGTCAAGACCGAATTCAAGCGCACGCCGCTGACCATCCTCAGCGCTTTGCTGGGCCGCGGCGCGCTCACTGCCATCAAGAACCGCTTGTCGCCATCGCGCTATAACGGCGCCAGCTTGCTCGGTTTGCGCGGCCTGGTGTTCAAGAGCCATGGCGGCGCCGACGCATATTCCTTTGAGTGGGCGATCAAGCGGGCGTATGATGCAGCCAAAAATGACGTGTTGCCGCACATTTCGACCCTGATCGCCGAGCTGATGCCGCGCAACACTGAAACGCCTGAGGCGGCTGCCGCACCCGCAGCCGCCCCCAGTGCCGCCGGCGTCGTTGCTGGCTAACTATCGAGTGGAATAGACGGCATGACCTTGTATAGCAAAATTATCGGCACCGGCAGCTACTTGCCGGCGCAACGTGTGACCAACCAGGACTTGGCCCAGCAACTGGCCGCCAAGGGCATCGAAACTTCCGACGAATGGATCGTATCGCGCAGCGGCATTTCGGCGCGCCACTTTGCCGCCGCCGACGAAAAATCGTCGGACCTGGCCGCCAACGCTGCCAAAAAGGCGCTGGAAATGGCGCGCCTGGCGCCCAACGATATCGATCTGATCATCGTTGCCAGCTCCACCCCCGACTTCTTCGGCAGCTTCCCCAGCACCGCCTGCATCGTCCAGCAAAAACTCGGCATCACCAACAATGGCGCGGCCGTCGATGTGCAGGCAGTGTGCAGCGGCTTCGTGTATGCGCTGTCCACGGCCGATGCGTTCATCCGTGCCGGCGTGCACAAGAATGTGCTGGTGATCGGCGCCGAAGTGTTTTCGCGCATCCTCAATTTCAACGACCGCACCACCTGCGTGCTGTTTGGCGACGGCGCCGGCGCCGTGGTGGTGACCGGTTCGGATGAGCCCGGCATCCTCGCCACCGCGCTGCACGCGGACGGCAGCCACTCGGGCATCCTGTGCATGCCCAATTCATTCAGCGGCGCTACCGCCGGCGAAGCCTACCTGTACATGGACGGTCCTGCGGTGTTCAAGCTGGCCGTTTCTGTACTGGAAAAAGTCGCGCACGAAGCGTTGAACAAGGCGGGCATGTCGGCTGACCAGATCGACTGGCTGGTGCCGCACCAGGCCAATATCCGCATCATGAACGGCACTGCCAAGAAAATGGGCCTGCCGCTGGACAAGATGGTGGTGACCGTCGATCAGCATGGCAACACGTCGGCCGCCTCGATCCCGCTGGCGCTGGACGCTGCCGTGCGCGACGGCCGCATCAAGAACGGCCACAACGTCATGATGGAAGGTGTGGGCGGTGGCTTTACCTGGGGCGCGGTACTGGCCACCATGAGTGGCTTGCCCGATACGCTGTAAGCGGCGACTTGTTGCACCAGAATTAGAGTTAGAGTTCTAACGGCTATACTTCAGGCCGACAAGAATTGATTCCCTTCGAATGGATGACGTATGACTAAATTTGCATTTGTATTCCCGGGCCAGGGCTCGCAGGCGATCGCCATGCTCGACGGCTTTGCCGGTAACCCGGTGGTGGCAGAAACCATCGCCGAAGCGTCAAGCGCGCTGGGCTTCGACCTCGGCAAGCTGATCGCCGAAGGTCCGAAGGAAGAGCTGGACCTCACCACCAACACCCAGCCGGTGATGCTCACCGCTGCCGTGGCCGTGTACCGCGCGTGGATCGCTGCGGGTGGCCCGGCGCCAACCATTGTTGCCGGCCACAGCCTGGGTGAATACTCGGCGCTGGTTGCTGCCGGCGTGATCGCGTTCAAGGACGCCGTGCCGCTGGTGCGCTTCCGCGCGCAGGCGATGCAGGAAGCCGTGCCGGTCGGACTCGGTACCATGGCTGTCGTGCTCGGTTTGTCGGACGACGACGTGCGCGCGGCCTGCGCCGAAGCCACCGCTGCCGTGTCGGACTCGGTGGTGGAAGCGGTCAACTTCAACGCCCCGGCGCAAGTCGTGATCGCCGGTCATACCGCTGCAGTCGAGCGCGCCTGCGATATCGCCAAGGCCAAGGGCGCCAAGCGCGCCATGAAGCTGCCGGTCTCGGCGCCGTTCCATTCGTCGCTGCTGAAACCTGCTTCGGATCGCCTGCGCGACTACCTAGCCGACCTGACCTTCTCGGCGCCGCAAATCCCGCTGATTAATAACGTCGATGTGGCCGTGCTCAACGACGTCGATGCGATCAAGGATGCACTGGTGCGCCAGGCCGCCGCGCCGGTGCGCTGGGTGGAAACCATGCAGCAGGTCGCTGCGCAAGGCATTACCCAGGTGATCGAATGCGGTCCGGGCAAGGTGCTGATGGGCTTGACCAAGCGCAGCGATGCGACGCTGGTGGGCGACGCCATCACCGACCAGGCCTCGCTGGAGCGCATCTTGACTTCGCTCAAGTAAGACTGCGGCGCAGGGTACTATCGTTTAGCACTAACTAGTTAGGACATACATGAATTTAGCAAATCAAGTGGCGCTGGTGACCGGCGCTTCGCGCGGCATCGGCAAGGCCATCGCCCAGGAACTGGCGCGCCAGGGTGCGCGCGTGATCGGCACCGCCACCACCGAAGCGGGCGCGGAAGCGATTTCCGCCTACCTGGCCGAAGTGGCAGCAGAAATCGGCGCCGAGGCCGGTAAAGGCCTGGTCCTGAACGTGACCGACGCCGAGCGCTGCGCGGCCGTCATCGACGAGATCACCAAAACGTACGGCGCGGTCGCCATCCTGGTCAACAATGCCGGCATTACCCAGGACAACCTGGCCATGCGCATGAAGGACGACGAGTGGGACAGCGTGATCGCTACCAACCTGTCCGCCGTCGGTCGCCTGTCGCGCGCCGTCTTGCGCGGCATGATGAAGGCCAAGGCTGGCCGCATCATCAACATCACGTCGGTGGTGGCCTCGTCCGGTAACCCGGGGCAGATGAATTACGCCGCTGCCAAGGCTGGCGTGGAGGGCATGGGCCGCGCGCTGGCGCGTGAAATCGGCAGCCGTAACATCACCGTCAACAGCGTGGCGCCGGGCTTTATCGATACCGACATGACCAAGTCGCTGGGCGATGACCAGCACGCTGCATTGCTCACGCAAATCCCGCTGGGACGCCTGGGCAAACCTGAAGATATTGCTGCTGCGGTCGCCTTTTTGGCCTCGCCGCAAGCGGCTTACATTACCGGCACCACGCTGCATGTGAATGGCGGTATGTATATGAACTGATGGGATTTCCCATCTTTTACCAGCGATTTCGGTGCACTTATGGGGAAACTCGTAGCAAACACCGAAATTAGTTTTTCAGTGCGCAAACCTGATAAAATGCGCGCTTTCCGTAACAAACAAATGGAGCCATAACATGTCGGATATCGAACAACGCGTTAAGAAAATCGTCGCAGAACAACTGGGCGTCGCAGAAGCGGACATCAAGATCGAATCCTCGTTCGTTGACGATCTGGGCGCTGACTCCCTGGACACCGTGGAACTGGTGATGGCCCTGGAAGACGAGTTCGAAATGGAAATCCCTGACGAACAAGCAGAAAAGATCACCACCGTGCAACAAGCCATCGACTACGCCACCGCGCACGTCAAGGCGTAATTGCCGCCCGATCGACTTTAGGAGAATCGCTTGAGAGGTTCTAAAAACCGTCGTGTTGTCATTACCGGCCTGGGCGCCGTTACCCCGATAGGCAACAATGTTGCCGATACCTGGGCAGCCGCACTCGAGGGCAAATCCGGCATTGCCACCATCACCAAGTTTGACGCACAAGCTTTCAGTACCCGTTTTGCCGGTGAAGTCAAAGGCTTCAATATCGAGGACTACATCTCGGCCAAGGAAGCGCGCCACATGGATACGTTTATCCATTACGGCATGGCGGCCGGCATCCAGGCGGTGCAGGATTCGGGTATCGAAGTGACCGACGCCAACGCCGATCGTATCGGTGTGATCATCGGTTCCGGCATCGGCGGTCTGCCGATGATCGAAGAGCAGAAGGAAGACTACGACAAGCGCGGTCCGCGCCGTATTTCGCCCTTCTTCGTGCCTGCCTCGATTATCAATATGATTTCGGGCAACCTGTCGATCAAGTACGGCATGCGCGGTCCTAATCTGTCGATCGTCACCGCTTGTACCACCGGCCTGCATTGCATTGGCGCTGCCGCTCGCATGATCGAGTATGGCGATGCCGACGTGATGATCGCCGGTGGCGCCGAGTCGACCGTTTCGCCGCTGGGTCTCGGTGGCTTTGCTTCGGCAAAAGCCCTGTCCGCGCGTAACGACGATCCGGCCACCGCATCCCGTCCATGGGATACGGACCGCGACGGCTTCGTGCTGGGCGAAGGCGCCGGCGTGATGGTCGTGGAAGAGTACGAACACGCCAAGGCACGCGGCGCCAAGATTTACGCCGAGCTGGTCGGCTTCGGCATGAGCGCCGATGCTTACCACATGACGTCGCCCCTGGAAGACGGTAGCGGTGGCAGCAAGTCGGCGCAAGCCGCGCTCGCCAACGCCGGCCTCAATCCGGACCAGGTGCAGTACGTGAACGCGCACGGCACCTCGACGCCGCAAGGCGACGTGGCCGAAGTGCAGGGCATCAAGCGCACGTTCGGCGACCACGCCAAAAAGCTGGTGGTCAATTCGACCAAGTCGATGACCGGCCACTTGCTCGGTGGCGCCGGCGGCCTGGAAGCAGTGTTTACGGTTTTGGCGGTGCACCACCAGGTGTCGCCGCCGACCATTAACATCTTCAACCAGGATCCGTCGTGCGATCTGGACTTCTGCGCCAATGTCGCCCGCGACATGAAGATCGAGTATGCAGTCAAAAACTCGTTCGGCTTCGGCGGAACGAATGGCAGCCTCGTCTTCGGCAAGATCTAAGTAGTAAAAAAGTTTAACTTTATGTTGAACTAAAACCGCGCCCGCCATGTCAAAGCATGGTGGGCGAGGATTCGGCGCTGGCATTCGCCAGCGCCTGAATTGCCCGGCCCCGCGCCGGCGCATCCAGTTTCACCGCTCCCCATCCGTGTAAATTTTTTGTGTTGTGTCTATCCGTGCTGCAGTCATGTCGATCGCGGTGTCCGTCATCGTTCGTCCCTCGCCTGGTTTGCGCTTGCTGCACGCCGGGTTGTGCTGTTGCGTGCTGGCGTCCGCCGCTGCCTGTCCCGGCGTGCTGGCGCCGCTGGCGTGCGTGGTGGCCGCTATCTGTGGCTATGTCTGCGGGCAACCATGCGGTATTGCAATGGCGGTTGATATAACCGCAGTCGGGCAATTCCGCACTGCGCTATACCAACATGCGGGAACGCCGCTGCGCCTGCTTGATGGCTCGACCGTGTGGCGCGGTTTGCTGCTGCTGCGCCTGGGTGGTGCGGATGGCAGCGTGCGGTCGGTGCTGGTGTTGCCCGATTGCGTAAGCGGGGCGGAGTTGCGCGCGTTGACGCTGGCCTGTCGGGCCGCCGCCGCGCGCAGTGAAATAAATGCGCCAACACTGTGAACTTCTTGCAGCGGGCTAACTCTATAGCATAAAGGGTTGCGGCGACGTTGCAGGCCACCGAGGAATTCCGGAGTGACGACAGAACGTGAGTGTGACCAGATGCTGGTCGACCGGGTCCGGGCCGGCGACAAGCAGGCGTTTGACATGTTGGTGGCCAAATATCAGCGCCGCCTCATGCGCCTGCTGTCGCGCATTGTGCACGACCCGGTGGAAGCCGAAGACGTGGTACAAGAGACGTTTATCAAGGCCTATCGCGCGTTGCGGCATTTTCGTGGCGATTCGGCCTTTTATACGTGGTTGTATCGCATAGGAATTAACACGGCCAAGAATTTTTTGGCGACGCAGGGCAGGCGCACGCCCACGTCGACGGAAACCGACGCCGAACATGCCGAGGGTTTTTCAGATGGCGATAATTTGCGCGACATCAATACGCCGGAATCCATGCTGGCCAGCAAGCAAATTGCCCAGACCGTCAATGCGGCCATGGACGCCTTGCCACTCGATTTACGGACTGCGATCGCCTTGCGCGAAATAGAAGGGCTCAGCTACGAAGAGATTTCCGATATCATGGCTTGCCCCATCGGCACGGTCCGCAGCCGTATCTTCCGTGCCCGAGAAGTCATCGCTGAAAAGTTAAAGCCTCTGCTCGATATGCCGGTTGACAAGCGCTGGTAAGGCAGGAATGATGGCATTGGCGCCCGGCAATTTGTCGGCTGTGGTGGCAATGTATTGACAGGCGGAGCAAGCGATGGATACCCATAAAAGACTGCACGAAAACATTTCGGCGCTGGCGGATGGCGAGCTGGCGCAGAGCGAGCAGGAACTTGCCTTCGCGGCGCTGGAAACCGCCGAGGGCCGGGCGGCCTGGCAGGCTTATCACCTGGTCGGCGACGTGCTGCGCGACAGCGCTCAAGGCGCGCTCAGCAGCGGGTTCCGTGCTGCGCTGGCGGCGCGCCTCGACAACGAGCCTGCGCACGAGCTCTCGCCGCTTGCGCCAGGCGCCACCGACCCTGCTGCGCCACCGTTTGCCGCCTCGGCCAACGGCGCTGCTGCCGCCCATGCCACCAATGCCACCAATGCCACCAATGCCACCAATGCCACCAATGTCACCAATGCCACCAATACCGCTACTGCCGCCACTGCCGCTGCGAATGCGCTCGCCACCAGCGCTGCCACCAGCGCCACGTCCCACGGCCAGGATGCCTCCAGCGCCGACGTAATCTTCCCTTAAGCCGTTTTATTTCTCCCTGCTCGTATAATTACCTGGTGTGCCGCGTGCGGGACTTTTATCCCGCCCTGTGCTAGCCTCATGGCGCGCGCCTCGCACCGCGACGCGTGCTGCCCTGCATTCCAGAACCTTTAGAGAACGATCTCCATGAAAAATAATTTGAAAAATAATTTATCTGTCGGCAGTAAAACTCTCTCCGCGCTGCTGGTCAGCGCAAGCGTTTGGATGTCGCCCGCCGTACTGGGCATGAGTCCGGCAGTGGCCGCCGCGCCGGTCACCGGCGCCGTGACGGGCTTGCCCGACTTTGCCGACTTGGTTGACCGCGTGGGTCCCGCCGTGGTCAATATTCGCACGACCGAGCTGGTCAAGCCGGGCGGCCGTGGCGAAGTCGGCGAAGACGAAATGGCCGAATTCATGCGCCGCTTCTTCGGCGGCGCCATGCCGGTGCCACCGCAAGGGCAGGGCCGCAAAGCCCCGCGCCGCACCCCGGTACCTGAAGAGGCAGTGCCGCGTGGCGTCGGCTCCGGTTTCATCCTGTCGGCCGACGGCTACGTGATGACCAATGCCCACGTGGTCGATGGTGCCGACGAAGTGTTCGTCACGCTGACCGACAAGCGCGAATTCAAGGCCAAGGTTCTGGGCGCGGACGCCCGCACCGACGTGGCCGTGCTGAAAATCGAAGGCGAAAAACTGCCATTCCTGCTGATGGGCGATTCCGACAAGATCCGCGTGGGCGAATGGGTGATCGCCATCGGCTCGCCGTTCAACCTGGAGAACACCGTCACCGCCGGCATCATCTCGGCCAAGCAGCGCGATACCGGCGACTACCTGGCGCTGATTCAGAGCGACGTGGCCGTCAACCCCGGCAATTCGGGTGGCCCGCTGATCAATATGCGCGGCGAAGTCATCGGCATCAATTCGCAGATCGCCACCCTGTCCGGCGCGTATAACGGCATTTCGTTTGCCGTGCCGATCGACGAGGCGATCCGCGTGTCCGAGCAACTCAAGAAGAGTGGCAAGGTCAGCCGTGGCCGTATCGGCGTGCAGATCACCGAAGTGAACAAGGAAGTGGCCGAGTCGCTGGGCCTGAAAAACGCCGAAGGCGCTGGCGTCGCCATGGTAGAGCCGGATGGTCCCGCCGACAAGGCCGGCCTCAAGCCGGGCGACATCATTCTGAAATTCAATGGCACGGCGATTACCCGCTCGTCGGACTTGCCACGCGTGGTCGGTGGCACCGCCATCGGCAGCAAGGCGACCATTACCGTGTGGCGCAAGGGGCAGCAACTGGACCTGCCGGTCAACGTGGTGGAAATGGACGCCGACAAGGCAGGCAAGGGCGCGACCGGTAAAGGCAAGGGAGGTAAAGCCGAGCCGGAGCAGGCCAAGGCCAATGCGCTGGGCTTGATCGTCACCGACCTGCCTGCCGATAAACGCAAGGAACTGGGCGTCGATGGCGGCGTGGTGGTGGCCGATGTCGATGGCGTGTCCGAAGCGGCTGGCCTCGACGAAGGCGATATCCTGCTGCAGCTGAACAATACCGCGATCAAGGACGCCAAGCAGTTCAACGCGCTGGTGGCCAAGCTCGATCCGAAGAAGCGCTCGGTGGTGCTGGTGCGCCGCGGCGACCAGACGCAGTTCATTTCGCTGCGTCCGAGCGAACTGGCCAAGTAAGTGATATTGCCACCGTCCGCCGGCGCGGGCGGTGGCTGCCCAGTAAGACTTCCATGCATTTCACTCTCTACTCCCGCAGCTATTGCCACCTGTGCCAGGACATGCACGACGCGCTGCTGAGCCTGCAACCACCGGGCATCACTTTTACGGTGGACGTGATCGACATCGACCAGGCTGGCGACCCGGCGCTGCTGGCCAGGTACGACGAACTGGTGCCGGTGCTGTTTGCCGACCTGGCTGGTCCCGAGCTGTGCCATTACCACCTCGACGAAGCCAAAATCCGCGCATTGCTGGTGAAATAGTCAAAATTCACGGCAAAAAGGCTGTGCTTTGTATAAGTCGGGCTTTCCACTCTGAAATCCGGTAAAATGCCGGGTATTACGTTTGGCAGTCCAAGGCGCTCGCCAGGGCAATCATGCCCAGCTTTGAGCGCTTTTTGTATTGCGCGCCGTGTTTTAGCGATGCGCGCACCCGTCGTTTCGACCTGTTTTTTGATTATTTGTTAATGAACAACATACGCAATTTCTCCATCATCGCCCACATCGACCACGGTAAATCGACCCTGGCCGACCGCATTATCCAGCTTTGCGGCGGCCTGTCCGACCGCGAGATGGAGGCGCAGGTGCTCGATTCGATGGACCTGGAACGCGAACGCGGCATTACCATCAAGGCCCAGACTGCGGCCCTGAAATACAAGGCGCGCGATGGCATCATCTACAACCTGAACCTGATCGATACGCCCGGCCACGTCGACTTCTCGTACGAAGTGTCGCGGTCGCTGTCGGCGTGCGAAGGCGCGCTGCTGGTGGTCGATGCTTCGCAAGGCGTGGAAGCGCAAACGGTTGCCAACTGCTACACCGCGCTCGACCTGGGCGTGGAAGTGGTGCCGGTCCTCAATAAAATCGACTTGCCGAACGCCGATCCGCCGACCGCGATCGCCGAGATCGAAGACGTGATCGGTATCGAAGCGGGCGACGCCGTCCATTGCTCCGCCAAGACCGGCCTGGGCGTGGAAGACGTGATCGAATCGATCATCGCCAAGGTACCGCCGCCGAAGGGCGATCCAGACGCGCCGCTGCAGGCGCTGATTGTCGACTCGTGGTACGACGCCTACGTGGGCGTGGTGATGCTGGTGCGCGTGATGAACGGCACCCTGAAACCAAAAGACAAGATCAAGCTGATGGCCACCGACTCGGTGCAACTGGTGGAAGACGTGGGCATTTTCGCGCCGCGTTCGCTGTCGCTGCCGCAACTGTCGGCCGGCCAGGTGGGCTTCATCATCGCCGGTATCAAGGAACTGAAGGTTGCCAAGGTGGGCGATACGGTTACCCTGGCCAACCGTCCGGCGCCGGCGCCGCTGCCTGGTTTCAAGGAAGTTCAGCCGCAAGTGTTTGCCGGCCTGTTCCCGGTGGAAGCGAACCAGTACGACGCGCTGCGCGACTCGCTGGAAAAGCTGAAACTGAACGATGCCGCGCTGATGTACGAGCCGGAAGTATCGCAGGCGCTGGGCTTCGGCTTCCGCTGCGGCTTCCTGGGCCTGTTGCACATGGAAATCGTGCAGGAGCGCCTCGAGCGCGAGTTCGACATGGACCTGATCACCACCGCGCCGACCGTGGTGTACGAGGTGGTGATGCGCGACAACAGCATCGTCAAGGTGGACAATCCATCGCGCATGCCCGAGCCGACCAAGATCAACGAAATTCGCGAACCGATCGTTACCGTCAACCTGTACATGCCGCAAGAATACGTGGGTTCGGTGATCACGCTGTGTATCGGCAAGCGCGGCGTGCAGATGGACATGAGCTACCACGGCCGCCAGGTCAAGCTGGTGTACGAAATGCCGATGGGCGAAATCGTGCTCGACTTCTTCGACAAGCTGAAATCGACCTCGCGCGGTTACGCGTCGATGGACTACGAGTTCAAGGAATACCGCGCGTCCGACGTGGTCAAGGTCGATATGCTGATCAACAGCGAGAAGGTCGATGCGCTGGCGATTATCGTTCACCGCTCGAACAGCGCCTATCGCGGCCGCCAGGTGGCTGCCAAGATGCGCGAACTGATTCCGCGCCAGATGTTCGACGTGGCGATCCAGGCCGCCATTGGCGTCAACGTGATCTCGCGTGAAAACGTCAAGGCACTGCGCAAGAACGTGCTGGCCAAGTGCTACGGCGGCGACATCAGCCGTAAAAAGAAACTGCTCGAGAAACAGAAAGCCGGTAAGAAACGCATGAAACAGGTGGGCTCGGTCGAGATTCCACAAGAAGCGTTCCTGGCAATCTTACAAGTGGATGATAAATGACCATGCAAGTGATTTTGGGTAACTTCGCGCTGATCCTGTTCGTGTTGATGGTGATCACCGGCGTGATCTGGTGTCTCGATGTGTTTGTCTTGGCCAAGCAGCGCCGCGCTGCCGCCAACCGCGCACTGGCCGAGTACGATGCACGCGCCGCCAAGCTCACCGCCGACGGCTACCAGGCCGACAACAACGTCAACCGCGCCGCGCTGGAAGCGAGCATCCTGCGCCAGCCGACTTGGGTGGAATACTCGGGCAGCTTCTTCCCGGTGATCGCGTTGGTATTCGTGCTGCGTTCGTTCCTGTACGAGCCGTTCAAGATCCCATCGTCATCGATGGTGCCGACCCTGGAAATTGGCGACCTGATCCTGGTGAACAAGTTTACTTACGGTATCCGCCTGCCGGTGTTGAACAAAAAAGTTATCCAGATCAACGATCCGCAGCGCGGCGATGTGATGGTGTTCAAGTATCCGCTGGACATGACCCAGGATTACATCAAGCGCGTGATTGGCGTGCCTGGTGATAAGATCACGTACGAGAACAAGAAGCTGACCGTGAACGGCGTGGCGGTGCAGTACACCGCGTTGCCGGACTACCTCGGTGGCGATGAGCAAAAGCAGCTCAGCTATAACAAGCAGTACCAGGAAGCACTGTCCGGCGTCAGCCACCGCATTCTCAACTTCGAGAACGCGCCTACGCTGAGTCTGCCGCAAGTGATGGACTTCCCGATGCGGCAAGAGTCGTGCACGTACACCTACGACAGCTTCACGTGCGTGGTGCCGGCCGGTCATTACTTCATGATGGGCGACAACCGCGACAACAGTACCGACAGCCGCTACTGGGGTTTTGTTCCGGACAAGAATATCGTCGGCAAGGCATTCTTTGTCTGGATGAACCTGAGCAACCTGAAGCGTATCGGCAGCATCAAATAAATTCACGGGCCTGCGGGCCGCACAGGGAGAGCTGAAATGCGAACACATCGGCAAAACGGCGTTTCCCTGACCGGGTTGATCCTGGTCCTGGCCGTGCTGGGCGTAGTGGCCGTGCTGGCCCTCAAGATCTTGCCCACGTACACGGAATATCGGGCGGTGAAGAATGCCATCGTGACGGCCAAGGCCGCCGGTGGCAATTCGGTGCCCGAGATCCGCAAGGCTTTCGATGCCAACGCGACCGTCGCTTACATCACCGCCATTTCCGGCAGCGACCTCACTATCGAGCGCGAGGGTGACGGCGTCGAGGTCAGCTTCGCCTACGAAAAGAAAATCCCGCTGGTCGGACCGGCCAGCCTGCTCCTGGAATACCAGGGCACTACCGCCGCAGCCGGCAAACCTCATTAAAAACCAGAAAACGAACCAATGAATCTTCAGTTATTGCAAACCCGTCTAGGCTATACGTTCCAGGATGCCGGCCTGCTGCAGCAGGCCTTGACCCACCGTAGCCATAGCAGCTTGCATAACGAACGCCTCGAGTTCCTTGGCGACTCCGTGCTCAACTGCGTCGTTGCCACGATTCTGTACGAGCGCTACACCACCATCGACGAGGGCGACCTGTCGCGCTTGCGCGCCAACCTGGTCAAGCAGCAGTCGCTGTTTGAAATCGCCCAGAAGCTCGAGCTGTCGCAGTTCCTGCGCCTGGGCGAGGGCGAGCTGAAATCGGGTGGCTTCCGCCGGCCGTCGATCCTGGCCGATACGCTCGAAGCGATCCTCGGAGCAATTTTCCTCGATGGCGGTTTCAATCCGGCCGCCGAGGCGATCCGCGCCTTCTATATCCCGATCCTCGACACGGTGGACCCGCAAACCCTGGGCAAGGACGCCAAGACCCTGCTGCAGGAATTCCTGCAAAGCCGGAAGATTTCGCTGCCGCTGTACAATGTGGTGGCCACCCACGGTGCCGCCCACAGCCAGGAATTCGAGATCGAGTGCCAGATTCCCAAGCTGGGCATCCAGCTGTTCGGTCGTGGCGGCAGCCGCCGCGCCGGCGAACAGGCCGCCGCCAAGCTGGCGCTGGAAGCGGCGCAGCAAGCGCTGTTGAAGACCCCGGCCGCAGTGCGCAAGGCCAAGCCGCGTGCCGCCCAGCTCAAGCTGGCCGGCATCGCCACCGTGCAAACCGATGACGATGCAGAGTCTGCACCATCGGCCAAGGCAGCCAACAAGTAACGACTTAAAAGAAACGATCATGACTACCGAAACGACCCCCGCCAACTTCCGCTGTGGCTATATCGCCATCGTCGGCCGCCCCAACGTGGGCAAATCGACTTTGATGAACACGCTGATCGGCGCCAAGGTCAGCATCACCTCGCGCAAGGCGCAAACCACGCGCCACCGCATCACCGGCATCATGACGTACGACGATGCCCAGTTCATTTACGTCGACACCCCGGGTTTTCAAACCCGCCACTCGAACGCGCTGAACAAGACGCTGAACAAGACGGTGACCAACACCCTGATTTCGTCGGACCTGATCCTGTACGTGATCGAGGCGGGCACGTTTGGCCCGGCCGACCAGCAAGTGATCGACCTGTTGCCGAAAGAGGTGCCGGTGGTATTGGTCATCAACAAATCGGACCGCGTGAAGGACAAGGCTGTGCTGTTGCCGTTCGCCCAGCAGGTGGCTGCCAAGTTCGATTTCGCCGCGATTGTGCCGGTGTCGGCCAAGCTGCGCTTCCAGCTTGAAGGGCTGCAAAACGAGATCAAGCGCTTCCTTCCCGAGAACGCGCCGATCTTCGGACCGGACGACATCACCGACCGCAGCGAGAAATTCCTGGCGTCCGAGATCGTGCGCGAAAAGCTGTTCCGCTTTGTCGGCGACGAACTGCCGTACACCAGCACCGTGCTGATCGAGCAATTCGAGCAGGAAGGCGACCTGCGCCGCGTGTTTGCCGCCATCCTGGTCGAGCGCGATACGCACAAATCGATGATCATCGGTAACAAGGGTGCACGCCTGAAGGAAGTCTCCACCCAGGCCCGCCTGGACATGGAAAAACTGTTCGGCGGCCCCGTGTACCTGGAAATCTGGGTCAAGGTCAAATCGGGCTGGGCCGATAACGAAGCGGGTCTACGCGCCTACGGCTACGAATAAATCCATGCCACCCGCCACGCCCGACGCCGCGCTCACCAGCGCGACCGCGTCACCGCAGCAGGCCGCGCCTGACGCGCAGGGCGGGGTGGTGCTCGCGCCCGTCGCGGAAACGCCTCCCAAACGTCCGCGCGCTCCTGCACGCGAGCGCACCATCGGCACCAAGGTCGCCGGCCAACCGGCCTTCGTGCTGCACAGCTATCCCTACAAAGAAACCAGCCTGATCATCGATCTGTTCACGCGCGACTTCGGCCGCGTGGCGCTGATCGCCAAGGGCGCCAAGCGGCCGCACTCGCAATTGCGCGGCGTGCTGCAAACTTTCCAGCCGCTGTCGTCGAGCTGGGTGGGCAAGTCCGAGCTGCGTACCCTGACCGACGCCGAATGGGTCGGTGGCATGCTGCCGCTGGAAAAGACCGCGCTGTTGTGCGGCTTTTATCTGAACGAACTGCTGGTCAAACTGCTGGCCCGCGACGACGCCCACCCGGCGCTGTTCGACCATTACGTCTCCACCCTCAACCAGCTCGCCCACAACGAACCGGCCACCATCGTCTTGCGAAAATTCGAACGGGCCTTACTTAAGGAGACAGGGGTGGCGGCGGACCTGGGGCGTTGCACCAGCACGCGCGCCCCGGTGCAGGCCGACGTGACGTACGTGGTGGACCCCGAGCGCGGACCGCGCCCCGAGCGCGCGTCGGACCCGTGGCCGCGCGTGGCGGGCAAAACCCTGCTCGACATGGAGCGCGAGGATTACCAGGACGCCGCCACGCAGTCGCAGAGCAAGCAGCTGATGCGCTTCCTGGTGGCGCACCACCTGAACGGCGCGCCATTGAATACCCGGCAGATTCTCGTCGATCTGTCACAATTATAAGAACCCTGATTACTCTATAAACGGTATAGAACGAATGAGCTTCCTGCACCCTTCCGGCACCATCATCGACCTCGGCGTCAACATCGACCACGTGGCCACTCTGCGCAACGCGCGCGGCACCAGGTACCCGGACCCGATCCGCGCCGCGCTGCTGGCCGAGCAGGCCGGCGCCGACTGCATCACCCTGCACCTGCGCGAAGACCGCCGCCACATCAAGGACGCCGACGTCATCGCACTGGCGCCCCAGCTGCTCACGCGCATGAACCTGGAAGCGGCCGTAACGCAGGAGATGATCGACTTCGCCTGCAAAATCCGCCCGGCCGACGTATGCCTGGTACCGGAAAAACGCACCGAAGTGACCACTGAAGGCGGCCTCGATGTGGCTGGCAATTTCAACGCGGTGCAGGCGGCAGTCAAGCAATTGCAGGCGGAAGGCATCCGCGTGAGCCTGTTCATCGACGCCGATGAAGCACAAATGGACGCCACCATCGCCGCCGGCGCGCCCGTCATCGAGCTGCACACGGGCCGCTATGCCGATACCGAAGGCGCCGAGCAAGAGGCCGAACTGGAACGCGTGCGGCGCGGCGTGCTGTATGGCGCCTCGAAAGGTCTGAAAGTCAATGCCGGCCATGGCCTGCACTACACCAATGTGCAGGCAATTGCCGCCATCCCCGACATCGCGGAACTGAACATCGGCCACGCCATCGTTGCCCACTCGGTGTTCGTCGGCTGGGAAAACGCCGTGCGCGAGATGAAGGCGATCATGGTGTCCACCCGCCTGGGCCGAAAATGATCTACGGGATCGGCACCGACATCTGCAAGATCCCGCGCATCGAAGCGGCCCTGGAGCGCCATGGCGACCGCTTCGCGCAAAAGATCCTGGGACCGCAGGAGATGGAAAAATATTTGGCGCGCAAGGCCAAGAACCCGGTGCGCGGTATCCGTTTTGTCGCCACGCGCTTTGCGGCCAAGGAAGCATTTGCCAAGGCGATCGGTCTCGGCATCCGCATGCCGATGACCTGGCCGGCGGCGCAGATGCTCAATGCCCCCAGCGGCAAGCCGATGATCGTGTGCAGCGGCGTGCTCAAGGAATTCATGGACAAGCATCGGCTTACCACGCAGGTGACGGTGAGCGATGAGGCGGAATATGCAGTGGCATTCGTGATCGTGGAGCAGGCGAAAATTGACTGACCAGGTAGTCCCCAACAACGTACCCCCGGTGCCAACGCCGGACCCGCGCGAGCAAGTGCTGGCCACCGTTGCCAAGCTGCCGAATTTGCCGGGCGTGTACCGCTACTTCGACGCCGAGGACAAGGTCCTTTACGTCGGCAAGGCGCGCGACCTCAAAAAACGCGTGTCGAGCTACTTCCAGAAAAAACTGGCCAGCCCGCGCATCGCCATGATGGTCGAGCGCATCGCGCGGCTGGAAACCACGGTCACGCACAGCGAGGCCGAGGCGCTGATCCTCGAGAACAACCTGATCAAGGCGCTGAGTCCGCGCTTCAACATCCTGTTCCGCGACGATAAATCGTACCCGTACCTGAAGATCACCGGCGGCGATGCGCCGCGCATGGTGTATTACCGTGGCGCGGTGGACCGCAAGAACCAGTATTTCGGTCCGTTCCCCAGCTCGTGGGCGGTCAAGGAATCGATGCAGATCCTGCAGAAGGTGTTCCAGATCCGCACCTGCGAAGACAGCGTGTATGCCAACCGCACGCGCCCGTGCCTGCTCAACCAGATCGGCCGTTGCAGCGGCCCGTGCGTGGACCTGATCAGCAAGGAAGACTACCAGCTCGATGTCGATAACGCCGCGCGTTTTTTGCGTGGCCGCCAGAGCGAAGTGCTGGCCGACCTCGAAGCGAAAATGCATGCGTATGCGTCTGATCTCAAGTTCGAGCAGGCGGCCGCCGTGCGCAACCAGATCCAGTCGCTCTCGCGCGTGCTGCACCAGCAGAGCATGGAAACCGTGGGCGACGCCGACGTCGACATCATCGCCGTGCTGGTGCAGGGCGGGCGCGCCTGCGTCAACCTGGCGATGGTGCGCGGCGGCCGCCACCTCGGTGACCGCGCCTACTTCCCCACGCACGTGAGCGACGCCGAGGCGATTGCGGAAGAGCCGATCGAAGTGGAGGTGCTGGCCGCGTTCCTGGCGCAGCACTACGCCGACAAGTTCATCCCCGGCATCCTGATCCTCAACATCGAGTTCGACCACCCTGCGCTGATCCAGGCCTTGCAGGAGCAGTGCGGCCACCGCATCAACCTGATCTTCCAGCCGCAGGATCAGCGCCGCAAATGGCTGGAGCTGGCGCAAAAGGGCGCGCAGATTTCGCTGGCGCGCCTGCTGTCGGAACAAGGCTCGCAGCAGTCGCGCACGCGCGCGCTGGTCGATGCGCTGTCGCTGGAACCGGAAGACATCGACACCTTGCGCGTGGAATGCTTCGACATCAGCCACACCATGGGCGAGGCCACGCAGGCGTCGTGCGTGGTGTTCCATCATCACCAGATGCAGAACGGCGAATACCGCCGCTACAACATCAACGACATCACGCCCGGCGACGATTACGCGGCGATGCGGCAAGTGCTGTTCCGCCGCTACGAAAAAGTGGCCAACGGCGACGGCGTGATGCCCGACGTGGTGCTGATCGACGGCGGCAAGGGGCAAATCGAAATGGCGCGCCAGGTATTCTCCGAGCTGGGCCTCGACATCAGCCTGATCGTCGGCGTGGCCAAGGGGGAAGGGCGCCGCGTGGGCCTGGAGACCTTGATGTTCGTCGATGGCCGGCCGGCGCAGGAACTGGGCAAGGAATCGGCGGCACTGATGCTGGTCGCGCAAATCCGCGACGAGGCGCACCGCTTCGCCATCACCGGCATGCGCGCCAAGCGCGCCAAGACGCGGCAGACGTCGCGCCTGGAAGAAATCGAAGGCATCGGCGCCAAGCGCCGCCAGCGTTTGCTGGCGCGCTTCGGCGGACTGCGCGGGGTAGTCAATGCGAGCGTGGAAGACCTGAAACAGGTCGAGGGCATTTCCAGTGCGCTGGCCGAAGAGATTTACAAGCAACTGCATTAACGGCGCTGCGTAACGTGCTGGTTTAATACACGGTGGCAAGGTAGACTAGCGGCGCTTTTACACAATTCCCATGGTCGTACTTATTTAGCAAGTTTATGCCCCTTCGTCATGCCATTTAATATCCCGATTCTGTTGACCTGGTTGCGCGTGGCGCTCATTCCGCTGGTGGTGGGCGTCTACTATCTGCCAACGTCGGTGCTGCCGGTGGCCGATCAGAATCTGGCGGCCACGCTGGTGTTCATCATCGCTGCCGTCACCGACTGGTTCGACGGCTTCCTGGCCCGCCGCTGGAACCAGACCTCGGCCTTTGGCGCCTTCCTCGATCCGGTAGCGGACAAGCTGATGGTGGCCGGTGCCCTGATCGTGCTGGTGCAACTGGACCGTGCCAACGCCGTCATCGCGTTCGTGATCATCGGCCGCGAAATCGCCATCTCGGCGCTGCGCGAATGGATGGCGCAGATCGGCGCCTCGAAATCGGTCGCGGTCAGCTCGATCGGCAAGATCAAGACCACCGCGCAAATGGCCGCCATCCCGCTGCTGCTGTACCACGACGTATTATTTGGCGCCATCGACACGCAGTTCTGGGGCGCGCGCTTCCTCGAAGTGGCGGCGGTGCTGACCGTGTGGTCGATGTTCTACTACATGCGCCTGGCGTGGCCGATGATCAAGGAAAAGGGCGGCCACCTGTAAAAAGAGCTAAACCGTTTTCAATCTTTTTTGTTCAACAAGGTTTTTGCCATTGACAGCCCGTCCAGATCCTCTATAATGCTGGCCTGTTGTTGATGACAGCGACGCGGGAGTAGCTCAGTTGGTAGAGCGCAACCTTGCCAAGGTTGAGGTCGAGAGTTCGAGACTCTTCTCCCGCTCCAGTTGCAAAGCTGGTGGTTGTTACAGGTAGTACTGGTAATAACGATAGCGAGCTGTTAGAATGTTTGACTCCAAATGCGGGAGTAGCTCAGTTGGTAGAGCGCAACCTTGCCAAGGTTGAGGTCGAGAGTTCGAGACTCTTCTCCCGCTCCAGTTTCCCCGGAAGCTGATTGGACGCAGTAGCAAGTGAAATAAAACGCAGTACAGTATCACCTCCTATGCGGGAGTAGCTCAGTTGGTAGAGCGCAACCTTGCCAAGGTTGAGGTCGAGAGTTCGAGACTCTTCTCCCGCTCCAGAATTCGGAGCACAGCACATAACCGGCTGTGTTCTCGTATCAAGTCTTCCTCCGGCGAGGTAGCAAAGCGGTTATGCAGCGGCCTGCAAAGCCGTCTAGGTCGGTTCGACTCCGATCCTCGCCTCCATAAAATCAAGTACTTAGCGTCAATCAAACAAACTGAGCATGGTTTGTCACCTCTCAAAAAAAGCGGTGCACCTCTCGTTGCAGCGGCCATCTGGCCTTCGCACGTTCGAGCGGCGACCGTATGATTGACGTATGGCCTACGTCAAAAAAACACCATCCGGTACCTACCAGCTCTGCATCCGTAACCGTCTGCTGCCCAAGACTTTATGGGCCACATTCGGTTCAAAGGCAGAGGCGGAGTCGTATGGCCAGCAGCTCGAAGCGTTGTTAAAGCAGGGCATCATTCCATCCACGCTGCTCGAGCGCCCCATGCCGAAGCAGGAAATCTGGACGGTCACGCGGTGCATCGTCGAGTATCAGCGGCACAGTGCGCTGGCGCTCTCCGAGGTCAAGCTGCTGGACACGATCCAGCCCCAGCTTGCCACCGTGGCGACCGGTTACCTCAACTATGACTGGGCCGAAAGCTGGATATGCAGCATGAAGCGCGACGCGAACTTGTCGCCGTAAACGATCCGGCACCGCCAAGGGGCGTTGGTTGACTGCCGGGGCGTTGGTGGTGATGCCTGCGGTCAAGCGATTGATCAAGCCTGCAATGCCCTTTCGGTGCAATTTACTGACGGCGCGGGAGTAGTCGTCGATATTCATCGATATGGATCGACGTTCCTGAAATTCCTCGGGTGGGATAAGCCGGACTTGACGCTACTTGGTGTGGCCAGAGGAGGACAGACTTTTGGCTACAACATGGAGTACAACGGTCAGTGCTCACCGAAGGGGGAGATCGTGCGATGTCGTGCGGAAAGCTTTAATACGACAACCGTCACCCATGAGGTTGGGCATCACTTCGGCATCTGGCACGGCGGGCAACACAATCCCGACATCGGCAGCGTCATGTTCAGTTATGATCCTCCGAACCGCGGAACTAAGCTGAACTGGAATGATGTGCAGCAGTTGCTAAAGATTAGCAAGCCTAAATGATAAGGCCAGTGATATGAGATCGACAAATCGGTGCGGGCGTCTTCCGAGGCTTCTAATTGGTTTGCCGCTGCTGGTTGCCACCCTGACATGGTTGGGAGTGGAAACCAAGTTGCATTGGGCCGAGAAGGCGCAGCTAGAGGCACACAACGCGCGATTCGCTTGCTGGGTAAGCGTCAGTGCAAGTTGTCCTGCGTCTTCAATCGGAATTGAGGACGCCATTGCATGCCCGCTGGTGGAAGAGGAATGTCGGGCGCGCGGCTTCGATGCTGCTGCGGACAATTCGGATACTGAGTACACACGTTGGCAGCAATGTTCCGTATGGGCGAGGCTAACCCTGATAGCTGTGAGTCTGGCAACGGTCGTCGCATGGGGCTGTCGCGTGCTGTTTCGTCGAAAACGTAGTGGGACACCATATTTCCGATGCGGAAATTGAAGCACGCCTGAAGGATTCGCGTACGAGTGCAGAAGAGCGAAAGCGCTTGACGAAAGAGCAAAAAGCGCGCGGCAAACGAAATAAGGACGAGGATAGCCGCAAGAAATGCCCATAATCCTAATTGGAGGCAATTATGCTTTGTTGTGCACACGCGATTTTCTACTTCAAGCTTTGTGATGAAAAACAAGATACGTTTCTTATCCATGAAAATGTCTATTTGATTGATGCAGATGATATTGATCATGCCACGCAGTCTGCAATTCGGATCGCTAAGGGGAGCGAGGATCTCAGCGAGGACGGGCACCTTGAACTTAACGAAAAGAAGGCTACATACGTCTTTGCTGGTCTCCGAAAAGTCATTGAAGTGGAGTCTAGTCCAGGCCCGATAAATGCGTCTGGGCTGGTTGGATTGGAGTTGACGTATTCGGAGTACGAGGTGGATGGCTTGGACCAAGTCTTCGCTCTTGCCCGTGGAGAAATGGTTGAAGTTCTCTACAGGGAGTAATGGGCAATACAGAAAAGCACGGGGTCAAGGCTACGAAGCGGACACGGGCCTAAGCCGTCACCAACCCGCTGCTTCGCGCGTGGGTGCTGGGACGGCTTCTTTTTTAGCTGCTAGGAAAAAGCAGCATGTCAACGGCGATTAAAAACTGATACAGCACCGCGATCCAGTGCTCGGGCGCCTTGCTGCTGGGCGCCGGCCTGTGCGGCATCGCCCTGATCAATCCCGAACGTTCGACCCGGCGCCTGGCGCGCAGCGTTGCCGCCCCCGCCAGCTAATCGAGCGCCGGCGCAGTGCTGGCATTTTTTTTCATGAAGAAACCACCATGTACCAGACACTGATAGACAGCAGCACCTTGCACCGCTTGCTCGACGCCGCCGGCGCCAACCCGCCGTTGCTGTTCGACTGCTGTGGTTGTTGCGCTGGCTGGGCCACGACGCGGTGGCGGTGCTCGATGGCGGCTGGCAGGCGTGGCAGGCAGAAGGGCTGCCAACCGCGAACGCGGCGCCGGTGGAGGCAATCCCCGGCGATTTTCACGCCGCCATCTTGCCAGCGACGGTCGATGCCGGGCAAGTGCTGGGCAACCTGGGGCAGGGGGCCTTCCTGGTGATCGACGCCCGCAGCGCCGAGCGTTTCCATGGCGGCGCCAGCCCCTTCGATACCGTTGCCGGTCATATTCCCGGGGCACGCAACCGCTTCTTCAAGGACAACCTCGACGCCCAAGGATACTTCAAGGACGGCGCCGCGTTGCGCGCCGATTTCCTGGCCGTGCTGGCAGACTATTCGCCCGCCGAAGTCGTGCTGCAATGCGGTTCCGGCGTGACGGCCTGCCACAATGCCCTGGCACTGGAGGTGGCAGGCCTGCCCGGCGCCCGGCTGTATCCTGGCTCGTGGAGCGAATGGACGGCGGACCGGGCGCGGCCGGTCGCACGACCGCTGGGGTGAGCTTGACACCGATGCTGTAGGCGAAACGATCACCATCATGAGTGGGGGAAGAGGGTAAAGTTTTTTGAAATGCACTAATATCTCAGTGGCATTGGGCACTTCCGCCCCAACGGTCCTCCCCACTTTTCCCTGATACCCATGACCATTCTTCCTCGCGCGCTCGGCAAGCGCACCATCGGGCTGCTGGCGGCCGTGATCGTGCTGGGTACTACTATCCCGGCCCGGCGCCGCCGCCGACCAGCAGCGTATTCCCAAGCTCGACCACATTCTGTACGGCGCATCGTATTACAACGAGTACGTACCCGCCGCGATCCGCCAGCAGCGGTTGAAGAAGGACGTGGCGTTGATGAAGGCGGCCGGCTTGAACGTGGTACGGATGGGCGAGTCCAGCTGGGGGCGGTGGGAGCCTGCCGATGGCAAGTTCGACTTCGCCTGGATGGACGAGGTGGTGGCGGAAATGGGCAAGGCCGGCATCCAGGTCATCATGGGCACGCCCACGTACTCGATCCCGGTGTGGATGTACGCCAAGCACCCGGGCATGCTGGCGCGCCCGCTGGGCGGCGGCGACACCGGCTACGGCATGCGCCAGAACATGAATATCGACGATCCCGATTATCGCCGGTACGCCGAACGCATCATCGTCGCGCTGGTGCGCCACTACAAGGATAATCCCCACGTGATCGGCTGGCAGCTCGATAACGAGACCAGCGCTTACGGTTCAGCGAACGCCTCCGTGCACCGCGAGTTCGTCACCTGGTTGCAGGCCAAGTTCAAGACCACGGCGGCCCTCAACGAAGCATGGCTGCTCAACTACTGGGGCCAGCAGGTGGATAGCTGGGAGAATTTCCCGACCCGCGATTTTGCCAACAGCACCGGCTACAAGCTCGACTGGGCACGCTTCCAGCAGTGGCGTGCGTCGCGCTTCATCGGCTGGCAGGCGGACCTGGTGCGGCGCGCTGCCCGGTCCGACCAGTTCGTCTATCAGAACAACGCCAGCCTGAGCCGCGCGGAAGTCAATGCCTACGACATGACCCGTCCGCTCGATGTGGCCGGCAACGACGTGTATTTCAACTGGCAGGACGAATACGATGGCCGCCACCAGACCTTGCAGGGCAACCTGGCGCGCGGCGCCAAGGGCCGCAATTTCTTCGTGGCCGAGACTACCGGCCAGGCCCAGGGCTGGGATGCCGTCAAGCAGATCCCGCCCTACGATGGCCAGATGTACCAGGACGTGTTTGCCAACATCGGCAACGGCGCCAACCTGCACATGTACTGGCACTGGTCCTCGCTCAACGCGGGCCAGGAAATCTACTGGAAGGGCGTGCTGGGCCACGACCATGAGCCGAACCGCATCTACGCCGAAGTGGCGCGCACCGGCAACGACCTGAAAAAGGTCGGCGCCGCGCTGGTGGACCTGAAAAAAGACAACCGCGTGGCCGTGCTGTACTCCACCGACTCGAACAACGCGCTGACCTTCATGCCGTTCGATAAATGGACCAAGCCGCTGCCGCCGAGCTTTCACGCCGACGGCTACCGCCGCATCTTCGAGCGCGTCAACGCCGCCCTGTACCAGGCGAAGGTGGAAACCGACATCGTGTTTGCCGATGCGCCGGATTTTTCAAAGTACAAGCTGCTCATCGTGCTCGCCCTGTACATTGCCGACGACGCGCTGCTGCAAAAAATCTCGGATTTCGTGCAGCAGGGCGGCCACGTGATCATGACCTTCAAAAGCGGCGAGGCCAACGAGAATTTCATGGTGCGCTGGCATACCGCACCCGGACCGCTGCGCCAGGCCGCCGGTTTCAAATACCAGGAAACCTCGACCCTGCTCAAACCGCTGAAGCTGAAGGGTGACCCGTTCGAGGTGGGGGACGGCAATACCGTGGAGACCATTGCCGAGTTGCTGCAACTGGAAACCGCGCAGGCGCTGGCTTACTACGACCACCCGTTCTTCGGCCGCTACCCGGCGGTCACGCGCAACCAGTACGGCAAGGGTTCGCTGCTGTACCAGGGCACCGAGCTTGGCGAGGCGCAGCAACTGGCCGTCCTCAAGGAAGAACTCAAACGCATCGGCCTGTACGGACCCGACCAGGAATTGCCGCCAGCGGTGCAGATCAAGCACGCAACGTCCAAGGCGGGCAAGAAACTGCACTTTTACTTCAATTACTCCGCCGCTGCCGTCAATGTCGGCTACCGCTATGGCAAGGGCACGGAGATGCTGGCGGGCGCGCCGGTCCAGGCGCAACAGGACCTTGCGCTGGCGCCGTGGGGCGTGGCCATCGTCGCCGAAGACTGAGAGCATTGCGGCGCCACGCATCCGCCGTGGCACCCCCCGGGCCGCACGCTTAATGTGCGGCCGATCATCAACATGACTAATTCAATTCCCGTTGTTTTATAAGCACTAACAAGTAGTCAACCCGAGTAAAAGTTTGTACACTGAAACGGTAATATATTAGTGTTTATGTGTATAGCACCGATGTGTTTCGATGTGTCCCCCTTGGCCGGCCACCGCCCGGTGGCCGGTATTTTTTCGCCAGGGACGGCCAGGCAGCAACAGCCAACCCGCGCCATCAGAGCGCTGGAGCACAACACCAGGAGACGAGATGAAAACCAACCACACAGCACCGTTGCCCCGTACCGCCCTCAACCTCGCGGTCGCCTCGGCATTGGTCTTGATGGCACCGCAGCACGCCGCCGCCCAGCAAGCCCCCGCGCAACCGGTGCAAACCGATGCCGACGCCGTCGTATCACGGGTATTGGTGGTAGGCACCCGCAAATCCGAACAGACGTCGAACGACGAGAAAAAGCACGCGCGCACGGCCAAGGACACCATCGTCGCCGACGACGTCGGTTCGTTCCCGGACCGTAACGTGGCCGAAGCGATCTCGCGCATTGCCGGCGTCTCGCTCGACCGCAACGACTTCGGCGAAGGCGATACCGTCAGCGTGCGCGGCAATACGGCGGACCTGACCCGCGTTGAAATCGACGGCATCGGCGTGGTATCGGGTGGTGGCACCGACTTGAACGGCGGCGGCGAAGGCCGCGGCGTGGCGCTGGCCGACATGCCGGCCGAACTGATTGCCAGCGTGGACGTGGTAAAGGGCGCCACTGCCGACATGACCGAAGGCTCGCTGGGCGGCAGCATCATCATCAAGACCCGCACCGGCCTCGATTTCGCCAAGCAGACCATCGTCGCCCGCGTGGCCGCCGAGCAGAATACACTGGCCAAAAAATGGACGCCCAGCCTGAACTTCATCTTTGCCGACAAATACCTGGGCGGCCGGCTCGGCATCGTTGCGAACATCACCAAGACCGACGCCCGCAACGAGGCGCACGGCGTGTCGCAAAACAGCGGCGCCACCGGCAGCTACCAGCGCGTGATCGACTTCGATAACTCTCCGGAAAAAACCTTCAGCTACACCCCGAGTGCGCTGTCGCAAAGCGACGCTGCATCGACCACGCCGCTGGCCAGCTGGGCGCGCAATGCCGCCTCGGGCGGCGGCCGCCTGAACTCCCTGTCGCCGCTGGAAATTCTGACCCGCTCGGCGGCGGCGCAAACCAAGGACCAGTGCTACGCCAGCATGCCGCTGCTGGTGGACGCCGACGTGCGGGGCTTGTCGTCTGCCGATGGCAGCCGCGCGCGCAACCAGCGCATCAACGAACTGCGCACCTGCCTGGGCCAGTGGAACGATTACTCGCCGTACCTGCTGCGTAACACCATCCGGCGCCAGCGCGACGAACGCCTGAACACCGACCTGCGCATGGACTTCAAGGTGAACAACAATCTCACCGTGTACGGTAAATTCAACCGCAACGAGCGCACGCTGGAAGAAGATATCCTCAACCTGAGCCTGGGCGACATCGGCTACAACGCCACCGGCAGCTTTACCGACAGCGCGGTGGTGAACGGGCGCACCGTGCGCGCCCCGGTGGCCAACTCCGGCTACTACTTCTTCAATACGCCCACCAATGCCGGCAGCAGCTCCACCTACCGGGGCCTGACCAACGGCCAGATGGTCAACATCATCCCGTCGTCGGTGAAGGTGGACGCCAACCACCACCTGGTGGGCTACACGCTGGCCAACGGCACCGCCAACACCGACCAGATCCTCACCCAGCTGAAAAACATCACCAAGACCGCCATCGTGGGCGGCACCTGGCGCAGCGACGGCTTGCGCGCGGAATTCCTCGGCGGGCGCACCAAGTCGGACTTCTATCGCTACGGCTGGCGTTCGAGCATCAGCACCAGCTACGGCCCGGTCGATGTGGCGGTGAGCCCGGTGGGCCTGTGGACGCATACCCCGGTCAACCCGAATTTCAACCAGGGCGACCCGGCCAACTACGGCCAGCTCAGTTCTGCGGGGGCCGGCATGCCGCTGCGCACCCCGGGTACGCTCGGCACCGCGCTCACGCTCGACAATCCGCGCTTCAATGCCATGAAGGAGGATATCTTCAAGACCGACCTGACCTACGCCATGGGCAAGCATGTGTCGTTCCTGCAGAACCTGAAATTCGGCGTCAATTATCGCAAGCAGAACAGCCAGTCCAATACCAGCGGCGGCCTTGTGGTCAGCACCAACCCGTCGGTCACCGTGCCCGACGTGGCGATCCGCAGCTTCTTCTACGGCTGCCAGGATACGCCGGCATCGCTGGGCACCGCGAACGCCTGCAAATATGGCGTCAATCCCGCCGCCACGGCAATCGCCAATCCGCGCGACGGCAAGGACGTGAGCATCGTCATGACGCCCACCGATTACAACAACCTGATCGCGCAAGTGCTCACGCGCCAGACCAATCCGTTCTTCGCCGGCGCCAAGGACCGTCCGAACACGCTGGTCAACAGCTGGACCGAGCTCGATCTGCGCAAGCTGTGGCAGCTGACCGGCGTGACCAATATGAACCCGCTCGACTGCCTGCGCGCATGCACTGGCACCGACGGCAAGGTGTATGCGCAACCGATCAACGAGGTGACGGAGAAGGTGACGGCCGGCTACCTGTCCACCGACTTCGCGTTCGACCGCTTTCCGTTCACCGAGCGTACTTTACCGTTCGGGCTGGAGCTGGAAGGGAACTTCGGCTGGCGCTACGTCAAGACCAACGTCAAGGGCACCAGCTCCACCACGTTCCAGGCGGTGACGCCCAACCCGGCCGGCGGCACGGTCACGTCGGCGTTCCGCCGCAACAGCGCGCTCGAACGCGACACCACCGACTTCATGCCGATCCTGAACCTGTCGCTGTGGCCGATCAAGGATGAACTGGTGCTGCGCTACAACCGCTCCAAGCAGATCGCCCGGGCGCCGGCCAGCCGCCTCACCGGATCGTCGGTGGTGTGCACCAACGACTACACCGACATCGACAGCGGCGAGGACGATGACGGCGGCACCATGAACTGCTCGGGTGTGATGGGCAACCCGGGCCTGCGTCCGCAGACCAATCTCAATCAGAACCTGTCGCTGGAATGGTATCCGAACCGCGACACCGTGCTCGGGGCTTCCACCTTCGTGTCCAAGGGTATCGTCGGTGCGGCGCAGCGCGTCAACGTGGTCAGCAAACCGTTTGCGGGCAGCGGCGAGAAAGATCCGCTGGGCGCCTCGCTGGAAGACGTGCAGTTCTCGTACTCGACCTGGGAAAACGGCCCCGCGCTCAAGAAGCGCGGCGTGGAGCTGACTGCCAAGACCGCGTTCACGTTCCTGCCGTCGGTGCTGCGCTACACCGGCATCAGCGCCAACTACACGCGGCTGCGCGCCACCAGCCTGGAAGGCCAGATTGTCGACCTGATGACGGGCGTGGCGCTGGAACCGGTGGGCCAGCAAAAGTATTCGTGGAACTCGTCGCTCTGGTATGACGATGGCGCGCTGCAAATGCGGGTGGCGCTGCAAGTGGTGACCGCCACCTTCAGCCGCATCGCCAGTGACGACAGCTTCTCGAACTTCCCGGCCACGTCGATCGCCTCACCAGGCGGCCTGCCGTATCAGCCGGGCGCCCCGGTGTTCCGCGACGGTCGCCGCTTCATCGACGCCAAGATCGGCTACAAGTTCAAGAACGGCGTGGAGATCTTCGCCGAGGCGCGCAACCTGGGCAAATCGACCGTGACCACCTCGCAAGGATCGTTCGCACCGTTTGCCGACGGCGTGCCGTCGCTGAACGGCTACACCTATGGCGGCGCGCGCTACCTGGTGGGGTTGGTGGCGCGGTACTGAGGCGCCTGATAACTGAACCGGAATACTGGAAATCCGCAACCTGGCTCGACACGCAATCTTCGTGACGGATCAGTGCGGCGCTGGCGCCGCAGTTCAACCCGATGCTAGTATCTACCCTTGGTCTCCCCGAAGAAAAGCTTGCGCCAACGGGAAGGATGAGTCTGGCATGAAAGAAGCCCACAACATCGAATGGAAGCAGTCCTGGCGGGATGAATACCTGAGGTGGATCTGCGGCTTCGCCAATGCCGATGGCGGTACGCTGGTCATCGGCAAGGGCGACAGCGGCGAGGTAGTGGGCGTGGCCAATGCATCGAGGCTGCTCGAAGACATCCCCAACAAGGTGCGCGATATCCTCGGCATTGTGGTGGCGGTGAATCTGCACACGCAAGATGGGCTCGACTGGCTGGAAATCGTGGTCGATCCCTATCCGAGTCCGATCAGCTACAAGGGCGAATACCACTTGCGCAGCGGCAGCACCAAGCAGGAGCTGCGTGGCGCTGCGCTGGACCGCTTTTTGCTGCGCAAACTGGGCAGGCATTGGGACGGTGTGCCGGTGCCTCATGTGGGCATGACGGACCTGGCGCCCGGTGCCATGCTGGCGTTCCGCAAGCTGGCGACCAAGAGTGGCCGCCTGACTTCGGAATCGCTGAACGAGGGCGATGCAGCGCTACTGGATAAGTTGCACTTGACCGAGGGGCACTATCTCAAGCGTGCCGCCACGCTGCTGTTCCATGCCGACCCTGAAAAGTTCACGACCGGCGCCTGCGTGAAAATCGGCTTCTTCCGCACCGATTCCGATTTGCTGTACCACGATCTGATCGAAGGCGACCTGTTTACACAAGTGGAAAAAACGCTCGACCTGCTGCTGACCAAGTACCTGCGGGCCGGGATTTCATACCAGGGTGCGCAGCGGCTGGAACGTTTTCCACTACCCGAGGCGGCTTTGCGCGAGGCCGTGATCAACGCCATCGCGCATAAGGACTACGGGGCTGCGATTCCTACCCAGATCAGCGTCTACGATCACAAGCTGATCATCTGGAACGCCGGTCTGCTGCCGCCGGACTGGTCGCTGGCACGGCTGATGGGCAAGCACTCGTCGCAACCGGCCAATCCGGACATTGCCCGCACCCTGTTCCTGGCGGGATTGATCGAATCGTGGGGGCGTGGGATCGATCTGATTCGCCGGGCGTGTGTTGCTGAAGGCACACCGGCGCCCAGGTTTGATTGTGACAGCACTGGGTTTTGGGTGGAGTTTCCGTTCTTGCAGACGGGGGGGAAATCATCGGGAGGCGCGGGCGAAGGAAAAAAGACTTCGGTTAAAACGCCTGTTAAAACGCCTGTTAAAACGCCTGTTAAAACGCCTGTTAAAACGGCGGAAGCCATCCTGTTATTTCTTGCAAAAAACCCAACTGTGAAGCTGGCGCAAGTGGCTGCCGGAATCGGTAAATCGCTCAGCGCGGTCCAGCGGGCCAGCGCCAAACTGGTCAAGGAAGGCAAGCTCAAATATGTCGGCCCGCAGAAGGGGGGCCATTGGAAAGTGTTGAGTTGAAATCAGCACGCAGGCTGGTAACGCTGGGCGCCATCTAGTATTGATGAGCCGAGCTTATAAGACTCTTCACATTTCACCTGCTATTCGCACGCTACGTTAGCCGCTAGAGTAGGACATTCACCCGGCCGAAAAGGAATCCGCATGAATGCCAGCGCAATCAAATTCACCCGCCGCGAGATGCTCAAGGCCGGCGTCGCCGCAGCCAGGAAGGCCAAGCGATGAAGTTCACCACGCCCGCAACCACCAACCCGATCGACCGCCTGAAGGTGGTGGGCCAACCCACCGTCCGCATCGACGGCCCGCTCAAGACCACCGGCACCGCGCCGTATGCCTACGAGCAGCGCGAACCGTCCGCCGGCGCCGCCTATGGCTACGTGGTGGGTGCTGCCATCGCCAGGGGCCGCATCGTCGCGCTCGATGTGGCCCGGGCGCGCGCCGCGCCGGGCGTGCTGGCCGTGATCACGGCGCAGGACGCGGGCCAACTCGATGTGGGTGGCTTTTACGTGGCGCGCGCGCTGGCCGGCCCGGACATCCAGCACTACCACCAGGCCGTGGCGCTGGTGGTGGCCGAGACGTTCGAGCAGGCCCGCGCGGCGGCGCAACTGGTGCAGCCGCGCTACGCGGCGACGGCGGGCGCGTTCGACCTGGCGGCCGAGCGCGAGAAAATCCCCGCGTCCGCACCGGTGCCGCCCGCGCGCGCGTCGGCCGTGGGCGACTTCGCCGGCGCTTTTGCCAATGCCGAGGTAACGGTGGACCAGATGTACACCACGCCGCACCATGCCCACGCCATGCTGGAACCGCACGCCACCATCGCCGCCTGGGACGGTGACAAGCTCACCCTGTGGACCGCGATCCAGCTGGTGGGCTGGGGACTGCGCGACATCGCCAAGATACTCGGCATACCAGAGGAGAACGTGCGCATCGTCGCGCCCTACATTGGCGGCGGTTTCGGCGGCAAGGGTTCGATCCTCAGCGATGCCGTGCTGGCGGCGCTGGCCGCGAAGCGCGTGGGCCGGCCGGTGAAGGTGACGCTGCAACGTCCGCTCATGTTCAACAACACCACGCACCGGGCCTCGACCATCCAGCGCATCCGCCTGGGCGCTACCAAAGCGGGGATGCTCACCGCCATCGGCCACGAAAGCTGGTCGGGCAACCTGGGCGACCGTCCCGAAGCATCGACTGCGCCCACGCGGCTGCTGTACGCGGGCGCCAACCGCATGACCAGGCTGGTGGTGGCGCACCTCGATCTGCCCGAAGCGAGCGCCATGCGCGCACCGGGCGAAATGCCGGGCATGATGACACTGGAAATCGCCATGGACGAACTGGCGGAAAAACTGGGCATGGACCCGGTGGCACTGCGGGTACTGAACGACACCCAGGTCGATCCGGAGTCGCCAGACAAGCCGTTTTCGCAACGCCAGCTGGTGGCGTGCCTGCAGCGTGGCGCCGAACAATTCGGCTGGGGTCGCCGCAGCGCCAGGCCGGCAACCCGGCGCGAAGGGCGCTGGCTGATCGGCATGGGCATGGCGTCCGCCATCCGTGGCGCGCCGGTCGTAAAATCGGCCGCACGCGTGCGGCTGGCAAAGAACGGCCGGCTCACGGTGGAAACCGACATGACCGATATCGGCACCGGCACCTACACCATCCTGGCGCAAACGGCGGCCGAGATGCTGGGCGTTGGACTCGACCAGGTGGACGTGCGCCTGGGCGATTCGCGCTTTCCGCAAGGCGCCGGCTCCGGTGGCCAGTTTGGCGCAGCGTCGTCGACGGCAGGCGTGTACGCGGCCTGCGTCAAGCTGCGCGAGCAGGTGGCCGCGCGGCTGGGATATAACGGCAGCGACGTCGAATTTGCCAACGGCCGCGTGCGCGCCGGCGGCAACAGCCGTCCCTTGCTTGATGCAGTGGCCGCCGGCGAGCTGGCCGGCGAGGACGCCATGGAATACGGCGACCTGTCCAAGCGCTTTGCCCAGCAAACCTTCGGCGCCCATTTCGTCGAGGTGGCGGTGGATGCCGACACCGGCGAAATCCGCATCCGCCGCATGCTGGCCGTGTGCGCGGCCGGGCGCATCATCAACCCCACTGCAGCGCGCAGCCAGATCATCGGCGCCATGACCATGGGCGCTGGCGCGGCGCTGATGGAAGACCTGGTGGTGGACAAGCGCGCCGGCTACTTCGTCAACCACGACCTGGCCGGCTACGAAGTGCCGGTCCACGCCGACATCCCGCACCAGGACGTGGTGTTCCTCGACGAAGTGGACGCCACCGCCGGCCCGCTCAAGGCCAAGGGAGTGGGAGAGCTGGGCATTACCGGCGTGCCGGCGGCCATCGCCAACGCGGTATATAACGCCACCGGCATCCGCGTGCGCGATTACCCGATCACGCTCGACAAGCTGCTGGATCGCTTGCCGTGACAGGATGGGGCGGCAGCGCTGCAATCCACCGCAGCGCGCCGAGCGACGGCATGAACAGGTACTCGCCGCCGCGCAGCCGGTTGAACGTGGTCACGCCGTCGATGCGGCGTCGCACCGGTTGCTGCGGGATGGTGAACGTGCCCGGCGCCTCGTGCAGACCCACCACCGGATCGCGTTCGGTACCGAGATCGATGAAGTTGCCACGATTGATCCATTCCTGCTGCAGGAACTCGATGGTGTCGTAGGCGCGCGCGCTGATGAAGATGAAGTAGATGCCGCGCTCGCCGTTGTCGTCCTGCGCGGTGAGCTCGCGGCGCCACTTGGGACCGTACGTGGACGAGCGCCGGATGATGCGGTGGATATTGACGTCGGTGAGGATGGACAGCTGGCTGTCGCGCGGATTGAGGCGGCGCATGTGCGATGCATGTGGGCAGACCAGCCCGCGAGGGTCTTGCGAGAAATCGAAGCCGTTGTTGCGCTGCGGGTCGGCGCCCAGCGCCGGATCGTCATGTTCGGGCGCCAGCGGCAGCGGCGCGCCGCTGCGCCAGCGTCCCACCAGCTTGGCGGCCAGCAGTTCTTCCTGCTCCTCGGACTGCGCCTGGCTGCGGACGAAATCGTTGAATGCGCCCGCCTGGCTTTCGTACTTGCGCAGCACCACGAACGAGCCGTTGCGGCCCAGTTCCGGCGGCTCGGGCATGGCGACCGGCTTGCCCGTCTCGCTGTTCTCGCCCAGAATGAATTCACCGGCCGCAATGGCGCGCTCCTGGCCTGGCAGCGGTTCCACGCCGCTGCCGGCCACCAGCGGCTGCGAGATCGAATCGCGGAAGCCGAACGGGTTTTTCGCTTCTTCGTCGGCGCCGAACGCGTGCTGGCCGATCAGCGTCACGCCGCTCGAGCGGTCCAGTTCAGCCATGGCCTTGTCCAGCGCTACCGCCAGCGCGGCATCGTCGCGCGCGTAAATGGTCAGGGCGATGTGGCAGGCGCCGGGTGCGAACGCATCGTCCCAGTGTTCGGGGGCGTTGCTGCCGGTGTCGCGCAGCTGTTCGGCGCGTTGCGCCATCCCTTGCTGGAATGGCAGCGGAAAGCTGTCGAGCGAATCTTGCGGCACGCCCAGCGCCTTCAGGCCCTGGAAGCTGATCGCAAGGCCCATCCAGGCATCGCGGTCGTCGGTCCAGCCGGCGGCCGACGGCACGTGGTCGGCCATGCGGCGCAGCAGGTCGCGGCCGCCGGCGGCGTCATCAATGTGCAGCATCGCGTGCACGCCCACGTACGGCTCGGGGCGCGAGCGCAGGATCAGGGCCTGGATGTCGTCGAGTGCCAGCGTGGTTTTATCGCCGATGATCCGGGTCCTGAGGTCGGTCAGTATGCTCATCAGTAATCGACTCCCTCTGGCTGGCTGATGGCCGCGCCCAGCTTTTCGAGCGCAGCGCGCGTGGCCTCGTCCTGCGGCGGATTGGCGCCCATCTCGTCGAGGAAGGCGGTCAGTGCGCGATCCATGCGCTGGAAGCGGCGCGTATCGACCACGGTCACCTGCGGGTTGGCGACGAACCAGCCGGCGGCATCGATCTGGTGGCCGGCGATGAAGTCTTTTACGCTCGGACTGTCGATGCCGGGCCAGCCTTCGATATTGGTAAACAACAGGTCCATCAGTTCGGGAATCTTGGTGGCGAAGTCATTGATGTAGCTATCCCAGTCGCCGTCATAGGTGGTGGCAAACAGGATGCGGGTGTCGTTGTCAAAAAAGACGAAGCGCATGTCGTGCAGGGTGGACACGCGCTGGGCGCCATCCATATTGCCGTTGGTGAGATCGAAAATGCGGCGCAGGCGCTCGGCGCCGCCGGGCTTGAGCGGCGCAATCGCAGTGAGCTCCGACACATTGCCCGACTGCTTGCCCGCGCGGCCGGCCGAATTGGCGGTGCCCTTCAAGTCGGGATTGTGCTTGCGCACCATGGCCTCCAAGGCGATTTTCGCCAGGTGCGGCGCGTCGTGTGCGACCGCGTCGATACGGCGGCGGATTGCCTCGAGCTTCGTTTCGTCGAGCAGGCGCGGGTCGCCCGTGTGTTCATTCGGATTGGTCATGATGGGGCCTTTAGTCGGGGATGTCGGAGGCTTGAACTGGTTCCACGCGCGGACGCGCGTTCATGGCGTGGCGGAACGCGGAGGAACGCTCATACGCCACGCGGCGCACGCGCATGATGGCGCCGAGCGGCTGGTGCGCGGCCACGCCATTCCACGGGTTGAACGACAGGCTGTCGTCACCGTACACCTGCCGTGCCGGATGCGCGGTGGACTGCGGCGCGAAGCGCAAGGTGGCGACTGGGACGTGCGGCGACAGTTCCTCGGGCCAGGCGATGGCCGCGTCTTCGACCGGCATGCGCTCGAGGTCCGCACACAGCTGCACCGACAGCGTGTACTCTGCGCCCTGCGTGGCGAAGTGTTCGGCGATCGCTTCGCGCATGCCGGCGTAGCCGATGTCGTCGATGTTCTTGCCGTGCAGTGCGCGCACGTTGCCGGACGATGGCGCGATCGACAGCTTGGCGATATGGTCGCCATAGCGCAGCGCGGCCTGGGTGTGGTACGTCTCGCCCAGCGGATGGTGGTTGTCGCGCGCCAGCCCGTCAAGGGTGGCGCCGGGTGTGCCGCCCAGGCTTTCCAGCACCTGCTTGGCGCCGTGCGCGGTGCCGGCCACCAGGCGCTGGAACGTGTCCGGCGCCTGGGCGTTGGCTTCCAGCAGTCCGAGCATGCGCTTGTACTTCGGCAGCGTGCCGAAGGCCAGGGCTGGGAAGTTCACCATCAGGAAATCCTGGTTGTGTCCTTCGATGTCGGCCACCAGGCGCTCGCCATCGACGCCGATGATCTTGAAGGCAAAGCCGCGCGCGGCCGGAATTTCGTCGGAATGAATGTCGCTGGGCGCCGACGACAGCCGCGCCACGATGGCGTACGTGCGCGGCACCGCGAACACGCCCTGGCGCAGCGCGGGCGGCAGGTTGTCATGGACGACCAGTTCGCCCTTGAGCAAGCCGTTGGACTTGGCATGGGCGTCGCGGATTGCGTGGCGATGACGCTCGAAAGCGCAGCGCGACGACGCGGCCATCTGCTCGACGATGCTGGCGATCAGTTGCTGCTCGTCGGGATCGATGACCTCGACGTCGGGAGTAAATCGGATGGGTGTCACGGAAACCTCGGCATTGAAAACAAAATAAAAGAACGACGGTGCTTTTTTATTTTATTAAAATACCATTGTTTTGCCGAGGTGGGCGGTACGATTGAGTGTGCTTGAGTCGTTTAACTACTGAGATCGAGCACGATCTTGCCGCGTGTGCGTCCGCCTTCCGACAGCGCGAACGCCTGCCTGACGGCAGCCAGCGGCAACACCGTGGCCACGTACGGCCGCAGTTTGTCCGTCTCCACCAGCGCGCGGATCGACGCCAGTTGCGCGGCGTCGGGCCGGCACTGCACGCGCGCCACGCCCACGCCGCGCTGGTGGTCCGCGTCGGCGGGAAACGCCACCGACGTCACCAGGAATCCGCCTGGCTTGAGCGTAGCGAAGGCGCGCTGGAAGGTCTCGCCACCGACCGTATCGAACACCACGTCCATGTCGCGCGCCGCCTCCTCGAACGGCTGCGCCGTATAGTCGATAAATTCGTCGGCACCGAGTCCACGCACGAACTGCTCGTTCGGTGCGGACGCCATCGCTGTCACGTGGGCGCCGGCCGCCCTGGCCAGTTGCACCGCCAGCGAGCCGACGCCGCCCGCGCCGCTGGTGATCAGGATGCGCTGGCCGGCGGCCAGCCCGGCCAGGTCGAACATGGCCTGCCATGCGGTCAGCGCTCCGAGCGGCACGGCGGCTGCCGCGATGAAGTCGAGGTTGGCGGGTTTGTGCGCCAGCTGATCCGCAGTGGCCACCACGTAGTCGGCAAAAGCGCCGGTCCTGACGATGCCGTAGACGGCGTCCCCCGCGTGGAACCGTTCGACGCCGGCGCCCACCGCCGCCACCGTCCCGCTCAATTCTCCGCCCAGGTGGATCGGCAGCGTCATGCCCATGCGCTGACCGGCGCCACTGCGGATCTTCCAGTCCACCGGGTTGACGCCTGCCGCATGGACCTTGATCAGGATCTCGCCCGGTTGTGGCTCCGGACGGGCGATGTCGATGATGCTTACTACGCTGTTGTCGCCGTATTCGTTGATTACGACTGCTTTCATAGTCCTGCTCCTGTGGGGTGATGGGTTCTCAAACACTGCTTGCCATGATAGGTGAACGGCTTTACGATGTGCCGCCAACCGGCATCGCTCACAGGCCAATCGATGCAAACACCCTATCAACCGCCATATGCGCTCGAACGCGGCTTCAAACCGCGCGGCGGCGGCGCGCCGATGCACGCGCACGATGAAGCGCAACTGACCTTTGCCGCCGCCGGCATGGTGCAGGTGCACACCGAGGCGGGCCGCTGGCTGGTGCCCGCCCAACTGGGCGTGTGGATTCCTGCTGGCGTGATGCACCGGGTGGAGGTGCTCACCGATGCCGAGCTGTGGATGGTGCATTGGGAACCCGCGGCCGCGCATGCGTGGGCGCCGCCAGCGCCGCTCGACCGCACGTTTGCGCTGCGCGTGACGCCGCTGATGCGCGCCTTGCTCGAGACGGCTTTTGGCGCCGCTGCGATGGGTCAGACTACCTCGCAGAAGACCGAACTGGTGGTCAGGTTGATGCTGCACGAGCTGACCGCCACCGCGCATGCGCCCACGTTTTTGCCGATGCCCACCAGCGCCGCAGGCCAGCGCATTGCTGCAGTCGCTGCAAGTGATTACCGCAACGCGCTGGGCGTGAACGAAGTGGCGGCGCGCGCCGCCACCTCGGTGCGCACGCTGAGCCGGCTGTTCATGGCGGAAACCGGGCTGACCTTCAAATTGTGGCGCCAGCGCGCGCGGATCGTCCAGGCGATGGACCGTTTGGGACGCGGCAAGACCATCGGCCAGGTAGCGTCGGAGCTGGGCTTCTCCAGTACCGCCTCGTTCTCGTGCGCGTTTCGCCAGGTGACCGACATGACGCCCACCGCCTTTGTGGGCGCCCCTGGTTGATGGCAGCAGCCTGCCGCCAGGTCAGGCTTTGACGGCGAGGAATTCGCCTTTCCCGACCGGCACCAAGCTGGTCGTAAAACCGCTGTCGGCGCGGACGGCGGCGGTGAAGTCGGCCATATCCTGCGGGTGCGACGTGGCGTTATCGACCACCAGCAAACCGCCCGGTCGCAACACGCGTTGCAGTTCCGGCCACCAGGCGAGATAAGCGCTGCGCAGCGAATCAAGGAACAGCAGGTCGTAAGCACCATCGTCCAGTTCGCGCAGGATCGCGCCGGCGTCGCCCTCGCGCTGGTCGATGCGGGCAGCCAGGCCGGCGCGCGCGAAATTGTCGCGTGCCAGGACGATCTTCGCGGGTGAACGTTCCACGGTCGTCACGGTACCGGTGGCGCCGGCGGCATCGGCCAGCCACAGCGTCGAATACCCGTTGGAAGTGCCGATTTCCAGGATGCGGCGCGCGCCCATGGTCTTTACAAGGACGGCGAGAAATTCGCCTGTGTCCGGCGTGATGTTGAGCATGCGGGTGTTATGTTTGGCGGCATCGCTGTCGTGCGTGTCGCCAAACGTTGCCAGTTCGTCGAGCAGGGTGGTCAACTGTGCGTCCATTGCGGTCTCCTGTGAGGTGGGTCTGAAAGTGCCCGGGAAGTCATGCTGCCACAAAGTGTCCGGCATCGCCATGGCGCGGGCACCAGCGTGCGGTCATTCGATTGCCGCCGACTGCTGCGCAATGAACTCCCGGAACCACGACTGCGCCGGATGCCGGTCGCTGCGCCGGTGCCACAGCAGGTGGAATACCATCGCAGGCAAGGCTACCGGTGGCGCGCACAGCGCCAGCCTGTGGTGGGCCAGCGCGTGCAGCGCCACCCGTTCGAGCAGTGTGGCGGCCATGCCGGTGCGCGCTACCACTTCGGGCACGGCAAAGACATGCGGCACGGTCAGGGCCAACTGGCGCTGCAAGCCCAGTTGAGCCAGCGCCTGGTCTACGATACCGTGCAGTTGTCCCTCGGGCGACACCAGCACGTGCTTGAAAGCGAGATAGGTGGGCAGGTCCATCGGGCCCGCTGCCGCCGGATGGTCGGCCGCGAAGATGGTGACAAATTCGTCGCGCAGCAGCGGGCGGGTGAGTATGCGACCGTCGGTAGCGGTGGGCGCCACACCGATGGCGGCGTCGATCAGGCCCGCGTCGAGCAGGTCGACAGCGGCATCGCGGTCGTTGAAGGCCACCACGTTGAGCATCGCGCCCGGCATGGCCCGTTGCAGCGCCTCCAGCAGCGCTGGCAGCAGGATCTGCGTCGGGTAATCCTGCAATCCCAGCTTGAACGTGACGGTCGCCGCCTGCGGATCGAACGCCGGTGGAGAGAACATCGCTGCTTCGATCATGGTCAGCGCCTGGGCGACGGGAATGGCCAGGTCGCGCGCGCGCGGCGTGGGCAGCAACCCGTCGGCACTGCGCTGGAACAGCGGGTCGCCCAGCAGCGTGCGCAGGCGCGATAGCGCAGCGCTCATTGCCGGCTGACTCACGCCCACCCGGGCCGCCGCCCGCGTGACGTTGCGCTCGTTGATCAGCGCGTCGAAGGCGACGAGCAAGTTCAGATCGATGCCATGAAAATCCATAAAACGAATAATTCTTTATAAAGGTTATTTGTTGGACTGATTGTAGGGCAAAGTCCACACTGGCGCTTCGCAAATCATCCCGGTAAGCCCATCATGACCACTTCAACCGACTTCTCCCCTCAACTGCGCGCCGAGCGCCTTGCCGTCGAAACCCTGTACCGTGCGTTCAGCGAGCAAACGCCCGACCTGGTCGATGCAGTACTGGCGTCCGACTGGGACGACATTCCGCTGGCGCCCGGCCAGGCGCCCGGACCGGCGGGCGTCAAAACCATCATCCGCATGCTCGGCGCGGCGTTCCCGGACGTGCAGATCACCGTCCACGACATGGTCCAGCAACCGGGCAAGGTTGGCGTGCGCGCCGAGATTTCCGGCACCCACCTGGGTGAACTGTTCGGCATCGCGCCGACCGGCAAGCAAGTGAACTTCCGGCTGCACGAGTTTCACACGCTGGCCGGTGGCGTGATTACCACGACATGGCATATGGAGGACTGGTTCGGCCTGTTCATGCAGCTGGGCCGCTTTCCGCCTGCTTGAAGTACCCGCAGATAAAGTTCGCGGATACCTTGGGGCTCACCAGCCGCCGCTAGCAGGGTTAGCGCGAGCCTTGCGTGCCCAGCATCAGTCTAAACGCCTTCAACGCCGCCGGATGGTAGATGGTGGCGTGGGTTTCGGTGGGCCAGCTCTCGAAGTCAAAGTGAAGGTTTTCCGTCTCGCCGAACGTCGCTGCAAGCACCGGCTGGTCAATGAACGACTGGCCATCTGCGCTCGAGCCGATGTATAAATTCTTCTGACGGCTCAACGTCAGCGGTTGCGCGGAAACCTGTTTGAGCAGCGCGCCATCGTTCCACCACAGGCTGGGATCGAGCGCGATATAGGTGTCGAACAAATCAGGCTCGCGCACCAGCGTCTCGACCACGAACAGGCCTCCCAGCGATTCGCCCACGATCGCCCGTTCCGCCGTGACCCGGTAACGCCGCGCCACCTGCGGCATCAGTTCGTTGCGGATGAAATCGCGAAAAGCCTGTGAACCCCCGACGCGCGGCGCGATGCTGCGGTCTTTTGCGACAGCAGTCGGACCGGTCAGATCGCGGCGCCGCTCTGTGTTTTCAACGCCAACCAGCAAAAAGGCGCGCATGGTCATGTTCGCGGCGCCCACCTGCAACAAACCGGCGACGTGCAAAAAATCCTCGGTCAGGCCGCCGTCCGGCATATATAGCACCGGCAGCGCCGCATCGGCAGGAACGCCCGCCGGACGATAAACATTGATGCGCCGCTTTTCCCCCAACACTTGCGAATCGATGAACCAGGTCTCGCCAATGACCAGTGGCGTTGATTCCGGCAGCGCTGGTGCGGCTGCGGCCGGTCCGAAGCACATGCATGTGACGAACAGAAGGGTTAATGCCCTGAACAAGTTAGTAGCCTGATTGGTGGTGTCAGTCGCCGATATTCGGAGGTAGAGACTTGTTAGCTTCATGGTTCTTTGAATGGTGATGGCGTGTCGGGAAGGTAGGGATTTGAGAAAATATTCGACGCTCGGCAAGGGCTTATAGGGACGCATCCATACCTCCGAAGTTGGCGCGCCACCTGTAGAACGTTGCCGTGCTTATGGCATGCTAGCGGCATAGCTCCGGGATCGGGGAGCCGGCTTCGGCCTGCTTCAGGATGGCGATCATTTGCAGGGGGGATTACCACCGTGCAAAAGATCGATAATGATATTACTGTCTAAAAGGACACGCATGCTCATTCGTCGCGCATTTCGCGTTCAAACTGCAATGCATCAAGCGGCAAAACATCCTTGCCCTTCAGCAGGCCGAACGCGGCTTCGATGGCTTGATCTAGCTGTGCCTTGGCGCTTTGCGTGGGGGCGGCGGTAATGGATGCTTCGGTGCGTTTTTTCTTTCGCGACGTGGGGGCGTCAACTGTTATTCCAGTTGCTCGTGTGAGTGCCGTCATGATTCACCTCTCTGAACATGTGCGGTTAGTCTACTCTAATGGATCGACCATGTCGCGCCCTCACACCCCACCCAACACCGGCAACGGCGTCACCGTCACCTGCACATCGAGATCCTGCCGGCCGCCACCGAGCACGATGCCGCGCATCGGGGTGACGTCGCTGAAGTCGCGGCCCCAGCCCAGCGTGATGTGTTCGTGCTGGACCAGGCAGCGGTTGGTCGGGTCGAAATCGACCCAGCCCAGCGCCGGGCAATATACCGAGACCCACGCGTGCGACGCGTCGGCGCCTACCAGGCGCGGCTTGCCTTCGGGCGGATGGGTGAGGATGTAGCCGCTGATGTAGCGCGCTGGCAGGCCGATGCTGCGCAGGCAGCCGATCATCAGTTGGGCAAAATCCTGGCATACGCCGCGTCGGCCGCTCAGCACCTGTTCCAGCGGTGTCGAAATCTCGGTGGCCTTGCTGTCGAATTCAAAGTCGTCGAAGATGCGCCGGGTCAGGTCGAGCGCCGCGTCAAGCTGGGGCCGGCCCGGGGTGAAGCTCACGCGCGCATAGGCTTCCAGTGCCGGGAACCAGTGCACGTGCGGCGACGCATACAGGTAGCGGCACGCCTCCAGCGTGGTAGCGCTCTTTTCCTTGCCCATCATGTCGCGCACGCTCTCCCATGGCAGCGAGGCCGCGATCTTTGCCAGGGTGGGGCGCGCGCGCAGCAGCACGGTCGATTCGGCATGCACCAGCAGGCTGTCGTGCGGCACCGTGAGCGCCACGTGGCGCACGGTGTTGCCGAAATAATCGAGGCCGTCGCGGCCTTCGGAGACCACCGGGTCGAGCCAGATCAGGTGCGACTCGGTATGCTGCCAGGCGAACGGGCGCGGCGTCATGTGCAGGTACTGCTGCGACAGCGAGACCGTGCTTTGATACTGGTAGCGCGTCTCGTGGACCACGCGGTACCGGGCGCAGGCTACGGCGCCGACCGGCCACTCATGCGTCGTCCCCGTCATGATGTACGCTTCCTTTGCCGGTCATTGTCGGTGTAGCTGAAAAACTGCACGCTGATATGTTCGGACAGTGCCGCGCTGGCGAGCTGGATCCGGCTCAGCAAGGCGGTCAGCATGACGTTGCCGTGGGTAAGGTCGGTGCAGGGCGTGAGGGCGCTCAATTCGGTGCGCAAGGGCGCCAGCAGGTCGGCGCCGCAGGGACCGTGGGTGTGGGCGATGCGGCGCAGCGTGCCGAGGATGCCGTCGATCTGGAACAGCACCGAGCGCGGATTGCTCTCGTCGCACAGCAGCAGGTCCAGCACCGGCAGCCACTCGGGCTGGGCGCGATAGCGGGCGCGGTAGGTGATGATGCTGTCGGACAGTTCGAGCAGCCATTCGAGGTTGCCATCCTGGTCCATCGCCAGTGCGCGCTGCAGCACTTCGCACTGGAATTGCAGCCGTTCCAGGCGGCGGCCGATCGACATGAAACGCCAACCGAGGTCGCGCGTCATGCCGTCGAGCGCAAAACCGGCCAGCATCATCAGCGAGGCGGCGGCGTCGTCGAGGATGGTCATCGCGGCCGACTGCGACGGCCGTTCGCCGGGGTGCACCGCCGGCTGCACCATGCGGTTCAGGGCGCGCCAGTTATCGACCGAAAAACGTTCGTGCAGCTGGCCGGCCACGCGGTGCAGCTGGCGCTGCTGGCGTGCCAGTCCGGGCACGTCGGGCGACACCACCGCCAGCAGCAGGGCCGCTTCGATTTCGGCATCGCTGAAGATGGTAGTGGGCGCCGCAATGGTTTGCGTCTGCGTCATCCCGCCCAGCGATTGCGACTGTGCCTGGGCTGGCGCCGGCTTCCTGGCCGCGTCGAGCAGCTGGAAGTGGATGCACAACGCCTCCACGGTGGCCCACTCGGCGCCGCGCTGGTCGAAGCGGACATTGAACAGGAAGTGCAGCGCCACCCGCAGCAGGCGGCCGATATTGTCGCAGCGTTCGGCGTGGCGGCCGTACCAGAGCAGGTTTTCCGCCACCCGGCTCGACAAATTGGTGTCTTCGCGCACCAGGTTGTCGCTGGTGATGCTGCGGTGCTGGGGACGGTGCACTTCCACCCGGGTGCGGGCCTGCACCCAGGTGTCCTTGCTGGCGCCGCCCATGTGCATGGTCAGCACGCGCGCATCGTGGCCGGTGGCCACCCGGGTCAGGCCGCCCGGCATCACCACGTAGCCGTTGGGCGTGGCGCAGGCGAACACGCGCAGACCGACGGCGCGCGCCTGCAAGCCGGATGTGAGGCCGCCTTTCCACACCGGCGCCTGCGACAGCCGCACCACTTCCTGGGCGATGAAATTGTTCGGGTCGGCGCGCAGCCCGGCGATAAAGGCTTCGCGCGCGGTGCCATCGAGGTCGCGGCCGAACACGGCCGACTGCGGGCGTTGCGCAAAACTGGGCTTGATTACCAGCCGGTCGAGCTTTTCGATCACTGCTTCCAGTGCGGCCGGCTCGCCGCACCACCAGGTGGCCACCGACGGCATTTTTAACGGTTCGCCCAGCAGGCGGCGCGACAGCGCCGGCAGGAAGCCGAGCAGGGCGCCCGATTCCAGCAGGCTGGATCCGAGGCTGTTGGCCACTACCACGTTGCCGCGCCGCGCCGCTTGCGTGAGGCCCGCCACGCCCAGCATCGAGCTGTCCAGTTCCAGCGGATCGCACGCTTCGTCGTCCACCCGGCGCAGGATCACATGCACGCGCTGCAGGCCGGCCAGGGTTTTCAGATAGACCACGCCGTCGCGCACGGTGAGGTCGCCGCCTTCCACCAGCGCCAGGCCCAGGTAGCGCGCAAGATAGGCTTGTTCGTAATAGCTGGCGGTGCGCGGACCGGCAGTGAGCAGCACGATCAGCGGCACGTCGCCGTCGCGCAGCGGCGCGGGCTTGTCGCCGCTGGCGGCGCACAGGCGGCCCCAGTGCAGCAGGCTGTCATGCATGGTACGGAAGAACTGCGACAGCGGCTGCACTTTGAGTTCGCGCAGCAGGTCGGGGAAGGTGGGCGAGATGATGGCGCGGTTTTCCAGCGCGTAGCCGGCACCCGACGGCGCTTGCGTGCGGTCGGCCACCACCCACCAGCGGCCATCGGGCGCGCGCGCCAGGTCCACCGCGTAGAAGTGCAGCGCGACGTTGTCGTGGTGGCGGATATCGTGGCATGGGCGCAGAAAGCCCGCGTGGCCGTGGATCAGCGCCGGCGGCAGCAGGCCTTCGCGCAACATCTGCTGCTTGCCGTAGACGTCACCGAGGATCTGGTTGAGCAGGGTGGCGCGCTGGATCACGGCCGCTTCGATCACGCTCCATTCGTCGGGCGGCAGGATCAGCGGCAGGGCGTTCAAATCCCATGGCCGCTGGCGGCCGTCGCGGTCGGCCGGCACGTTGTAGGTCACGCCGTTTTCCCGCACCTGGCGCTGCACCATCTCGTTGCGCTGGCGCATCATGCCTGGCGCTTCGTGCGCCAGGTTGTCCAGCATTGCGCGCCAGTGCGCGCGCGGCACCCTGGCCGCGTCCAGCATTTCGTCGAAGCTGTCGGGCGCGGCCAGGTAATGGGCTAGAAGGGGAGATGGCATGGGCGCGCGTACTACATGGAAAGCAGGTTAAGCGATTGCTGGACCGAAACAATAGGTCAATACGGCTGCCAGCGCAAGTCCAGGGTCATCGGGAAGCTCGGATTGTGTGCCTCTTTCATCACAGTCATCGGGCCCGGCGTGTGGCCATGCGGCCAGAAGCGCGCAAACCGGCGTGCTTCGGCAGCGTTGGCGTTGACCGGCGAGCCGACCTCGCTGCGCCCGCCCGGGTGCACCACGTGGTAGGTGCAACCGCCGATGGCACGGCCGCTCCAGGTATCGACCAGGTCGAACGTCAGTGGCGCCTGCACGCGGATGCTCGGGTGCAGCGCCGACCACGGGCTCCACGCGCGGAAGCGCACGCCGGCTACATATTCGCCCGGCACGCCGGTCGGATGCAGCGGCAGCATGCGGCCGTTGCAGGCCACGATGTGGCGGCCGTCGGTCAGGCCGCGCACCAGCAGCTGCATGCGTTCCACCGACGAATCGACGTACCGCGCGGTGCCGCCGCCGGTGACTTCCTCGCCCAGCACATTCCACGGCTCGATGGCCTGGCGCAGCTCCATTTCCACGCCTTCATAGACCACGGTGCCGAAGCGGGGGAAGCGGAATTCGATGAACGGCTCGAACCAGTGTTCCTCGAACTCGTAGCCCGAAGCACGCAAGTCGCGCGCCACGTCGCGGATATCCTGCGCCACGAAATGCGGCAGCATCCAGCGGTCGTGCAGCGCCGTACCCCAGTGCACCAGCTTGGCCTGGAACGGCTGGCGCCAGAAGCGCGCCACCAGTGCGCGCAGCAGCAACATTTGCAGCAAGCTCATACGCTCATGCGGCGGCATTTCGAAGGCGCGGAATTCCACCAGGCCCAGGCGACCGGTGGGACCGTCCGGCGAATACAGCTTGTCGATCGAGAATTCGGAGCGGTGCGTATTACCGGTCAGATCGACCAGCATATTACGCAGCAGGCGATCGACCATCCACGGCTTGTCGCCGTCGTGCATGGTCGGCAGCACTTGGTCCATCTGCTGGAAGGCGATGGCCAGCTCGTACAGGTTGTCGTCGCGCGCTTCATCGACGCGCGGCGCCTGGCTGGTCGGTCCGATGAAGGTGCCGGAGAACAGGTACGACAATGCCGGGTGCACCTGCCAGTACGTGATCAGGCTTTTCAGCAGGTCGGGCCGGCGCAGCATCGGGCTGTCTTCGGCCGTGGCGCCGCCCAGCGTGGCGTGGTTGCCGCCGCCGGTGCCGGTGTGGCGGCCGTCGAGCATGAATTTTTCGGTGCCCAGGCGCGTCAGGCGCGCTTCCTGGTACAGCGTGGACATGTTATAGACCAACTCATTCCAGCTGGCCGCCGGATGGATGTTCACCTCGATCACGCCGGGATCGGGCGTCACGCTGAGCAGCTTGATGCGCGGGTCGCGCGGCGGCGCATAGCCTTCGAGGCGCAGCTTGAACTTCAGTCTGGACGCGGTGTTTTCCACGGCCGACACCAGCGCCAGGTAGTCCTCGATGCGTTTGAGCGGCGGCATGAAGACGTGCAGGCGGCCGCCGCGCACTTCCACGCACAGCGCGGTGTGGATCACATCGCGGGCGGCGGGGTCTTGCGGCGTGCGCGCCTTGGCCTGTTCGGCCGACTTGCCGGCGGCCAGGCCCAGTACCGGGCGCTTCTCTTTTTTGGTGACCGGCAGCGCGCCGCGCGGGGAAAACGGATCGACATCGAACTCGAGGTCGGCCTCGCGCTCTTCCGGTAGTACCCACGGCAGCGTGGACAGCGGCAGGCGCAGGCCCATCGGCGAATCGCCTTCGAGCAGATACAGGTGCTCGCGGCGCAGCGGCCAGGCCGACGTGCGCCAGTTGGTGCCCAGCATGACCGACGGATCGTAGTCGGCCGCTTTCAACGGCAGCACGTAGCCGGCTACCTGGCCCAGGCCGCGCTCGAGCAGGCGCGCCAGGCGGCGCCGCTCTTCCGGTGATTTCAGGTCAGCCTGCAGAGGATCGATATTGCGCGGCAGGGCTTGCTCGCGCTGGGTTTGCAGCAGCACGTCCTCGTAGGCGGCAATGGGGCTGTTGGCGGGCAGGCGCAGGGTCTTCGTCAGTTCGGCGATGAAGCTGGCCGCTTCGTCGCTGCCGTAGCCATCGTTGACGTGATCGTCGGAGAACAGCGACGCGTCGAACCACATCGGCTGGCCATCGACGCGCCAGAAGATATTCAATGCCCAGCGCGGCAGCGGCTCGCCCGGGTACCATTTGCCCTGGCCGTAGTGCAGCATGCCGCCGGGGGCAAAGTGGTTTTTCAGGCGGTGCATCAGGTTGCCGGCCAGCTCGCGCTTCTTGTCGCCGTGGGCCAGCGTGTTCCATTCGGCGCCGTCCATGTCGTCAATCGAGACAAAGGTCGGCTCGCCGCCTTGCGTCAGGCGCACGTCCTGGCGCTTGAGGTCGGCATCGACCTGCTGACCCAGCTGGTCGATCTTGTGCCAATCGGCTTCCGAATACGGTTTGGTCACGCGCGGGTCTTCGTGGATGCGGGTGACCGTCATCTCGTGGAAGAACGTCACTTCAGCCTGGTCGGTATAGCCGCTGACCGGCGCAGCCGACGACGGCATCGCCGTGCAGGCCAGCGGAATATGGCCTTCGCTGGCCAGCATGCCGGAGGTGGGGTCGAGACCGATCCAGCCGGCGCCGGGGATGTACACCTCGGTCCACGCGTGCAGGTCGGTAAAGTCTTCGGCCGCGCCGCTGGGGCCGTCCAGCGCTTCCTGGTCGGCGCGCAGCTGGATCAGGTAGCCGGACACGAAACGTGCCGCCAGCCCCAGTTCACGCAGGATCTGCACCAGCAGCCAGCCGGTGTCGCGGCATGAGCCCGACCGTTTTTCCAGCGTGTCTTCCGGCGTCTGCACGCCCGGTTCCATGCGCAGCAGGTACGCGATATCGAGCTGCAGGCGCTGGTTAATCGCCACCAGGAAGTCGTTGGTGAGGATCGGTTCTGCCAGCAGCGCGGTGCGGGCCGACGCCACCCATTCTTTCAGCAGCGGGCCGGCCGCTTCGGTGCGCAGGTAGGGACTCAGTTCGGAAGTCAGTTGTTCCGGGTAGGCGAAAGGGAACTTCTCGGCATATTTTTCAACAAAGAAATCGAACGGGTTGATGACCGTCATGTCGGCCACCAGGTCCACCGTGAAGTCGAGGACGTCGGTTTTTTCCTGGAAGACAAAACGGCCAATGTAATTGCCGTACGGGTCTTGCTGCCAGTTGATGAAGTGGTCTTCGGGCTGTACCGTCAGCGAGTACGACAAGATCGGTGTGCGCGCGTGCGGAGCCGGGCGCAAGCGTACTTCGTGCGGCGACAGGTTGACCAGGCGGTCATAACGGTAACTGGTCTTGTGGTGCAGCGCGATACGGATAGCCATGCGGAATGCCTTTTCGATGTGGGCGCGACCTGGTTCATCGCGATGTGCTTAAGTAAGCATGATTCATACCTGAAATCTCAGCGTAACACGCCGCACACCGCAGGCACGTTTCTTGATAATAGTGTCGATGCTAAGATGCGTGCACCGTGTTCACCTCGGCGCATCCGGCAACGTGCGCCATTATGGTGCAGACCACTTCGATATTGAAAGAGATACTCCCCATGTGGCTGCGTACTGCCTGCAAACTTGCATTCACCCTGGACGGCCCCACGCCGTTTATCCTGATGCTGCGCGCGCGCAGCGGCGCCCAGCAATGGGTGGCGCGCGAGTCCTATACGCTCACGCCGAGTGTGCCGGTGGTGGAGTTTACCGATATGTATGGCAACCTGTGCCAGCGCGTGGTGGCGCCGGCCGGCGAATTTTCGATCGAGACATCGGCCGACGTGATGACCGCCGACGAGATCGACGTGGCGCCCGGGGCGCCGTTCGACGCGGTGCAGCACCTGCCCGACGCCGTGCTGACCTTCCTGCTATCGAGCCGCTATTGCGAATCCGAGCAGTTCACCACCATGGCGAACGAAATCGTTGCCGATGTGGCGCCCGGTTACGACCAGGTAGCCGCGATCAGCGACTGGATCCGGCGCGAGGTGCGTTTCGATCCCAATACGCTGTATGGCCAGATGACCGCGACCGAGGTCAACCTGCGGCGCGAAGGCGTGTGCCGCGACTTGGCGCACCTTGGCATTGCCCTGTGCCGCAGCCTGTGCATTCCGGCGCGCATGGTGGTGGGATATTTGCATGACCTGGTGCCGATGGACCAGCATGCCTGGTTCGAAGCCTGGGTGGGCGGCCGCTGGTACACCTTCGATCCCACCCAGGACACCGCGCGCGGCGGCCGTGTCACGCTCGCTTACGGACACGACGCCGCCGACGTGGCGATCTTCAACCAGTTTGGGCCAGCGTCGCCACCGGTGCTGATGCAGGTATCGGTGGAGCTGCTGGACGCGCCTGCTTGATGCCGGTGGTTTTGTAGGAAGCAACCACCTTGTGGACGAAGGTCAGCTTCTCCAGCACCGGCGTGCTGAGCTTGAACGGATACGAGTCCGGCATGCCGATGCTGCGATTCAGACTGTTGAGCACGTAAGTCAGCGCGAACCAGTCGGAGATGGTGTCGTCAAAGGTGTCCAGCCTGGTCGGCAAGGTGACGCCATCGAGCGACGGCTCGTCGGCCTTGGCGGGCTTGAGCGACAGGCCGCACGAGTGCGCGGTTTCCAGCGTATCGATCATGTGCAGGTAGTGGGCCCAGGTTTCGGCCCAGTCTTCCCACGGGTGCGAGCTGGCATAGCTGCTGACGAAACGCTCTTCCCAGTCGGCCACCGGGCCATTCTCGTAATGGCGCTTGAGCGCTTCGCTGTAATCGGCGCGCTCGTCGCCGAACAGGGTGCGGAAGCTGTCGATCCACGGCGTATCGACCACCAGCCGGTCGAAATAATAATGGCCGCTCTCGTGGCGGAAATGCCCGAGCAGCGTGCGGTAGCGCTCGTGCATCTGCTCGCGTGTGCGTTCCCGCTCGGCCGGATCGGCTTCGGCGATGTTCAGGGTGATCAGGCCGTCGTCGTGGCCCGTCATCACGCATTCGTCGGGGGTGGCGCCGTCTTCCAGGAACTGGAATGCCAGGCCGGTTTCGGGCGCATCTTCTTTCGAGTCCGGCGTCAGGTTGAGCGCGGCCAGCGAGAACAGCAGGCGGCGCTTGGCGGTTTCCAGGCGTGACCAGAGAATGTGGTTCTTTTCCGACGACAGGGCAGGAATAACCACCGTCAGCTGGCAAGACTCGCACAGATCGTGCGCGTCGTCGGCCGGTATCATCCAATTGCACACATTGTGTTCCACGTAGTTGCTGCACTGTTTATACAGCTTGCCGGCGTCTTTCTTGTTCAGACTGCTCCACAGGCCGTTGTCGGCCGGTTCGTAGGCGTTGATGGTGCGCAGTGCCGGCTCGAAGCCGAGCATGCTCTCGCAGTTGGAACAGTGGGTATTTTCGAAAAACACTTGCTGGGAACATTTGTCGCAATGAAACGTTTTCATGGGGCACCGGGTTGAGAGAGGTTGTGAGGGTTTTGTTATTGTAGTTTCACAATCTACCAGCAAAATTGGCAGTGCAATGGTCGTGTAAGACTATGCCTCGCAATCGTGCGCGGGGTGCGCCATCAGTCAGTTTTCAACGTGCCCGCCTGCTCGGCGTCCCTGAACGCCGCCGCGTCGCCCGCCATCATTTCTTCGAGTTCCAGGCGGCCCTTGCGGGTGATCGACACCATTTCGTCCTGGTCTTGCTGGTGCGGGTACACTTCCAGCAGGGTTTTCAGGTTGTGGTTGCGGAAGATGCGCGTGGCCTGCTCCGCGCGTTCGGTGCTGAAGCCCAGTTGTTGCAGCACCTTGCCGCCCAGTTGCAGCGATGCCTCGAAGGTTTCGCGTTCGATCAGCGTCACCCCACGGTCGAGCAGCGCGTAGTAGTGCGACACGTTGCGGGCGCGCGCCAGGATGGTCAGGGCCGGGTAGCGCTCGCGCACGGCATCGACCAATTCGAGGCTCTCGTCCACGGTGTCGATGGCGATCACCAGCGCGCTGGCCTTGCCGATGCCGGCCGCTTCCAGCAGGTCGATGCGGGTGGCGTCGCCATAAAAGACTTCGTAGCCGAACTTGCGCAGCAGTTCGATCTGGTCGGGGTCGTGGTCGAGCACGGTCACGCCGATGCGGTTGGCCGACAGCAGGCGGCCGATGATCTGGCCGAAGCGCCCGAAGCCGGCGATGATCACCGGGTTCTCCACCGCGATCTGGTCCGCTTCGCGTTTCTTCTTTGCCGTACGCAGGCGCGGCGCCACCACCCTGTCGTGCAGCAGGAGCAGCAGCGGCGTGGCCACCATCGACAGCGTGACCACGAGCACCAGCAGGGCGGACGTGGCGGGCGGCAGCACCTTGGCGTCAACGGCCGTGCCGAAAACGACGAAGGCGAATTCGCCGCCCTGCGACATCAGCATCGCAAAGAACAGGCGCTGGCCGCGCGGGATGTCGAACCAGAACGACAGCCCGTACAACATGCCGCCCTTGATCAGCAGCAGCGCGCAGGTCAGGCCCAGCACCAGCCACGGCTGCGCCAGCAGCAGGCCGAAGTCGGCCGACATGCCCACCGCCATGAAGAACAGTCCCAGTAGCAGGCCCTTGAACGGTTCCAGGTCGCTGATCAGTTGGTGGCGGTACTCGGAGTCGGCCAGCAGCACGCCGGCGGTGAACGTGCCGAGCGCCAGCGACAGGCCCACCCATTCCATCAGCAGGCAAATGCCGATGATGAGCAGCAGCGCAAAGCCGGTAAACAATTCGCGCAGGCCGGTGCGGGCCAGGTAGCGCATCACCGGATTGACCAGGAAGCGTCCGCACGCGATCAGGGTGAGCAGCACGGCCAGCAGCTTGACGGCCTTCATCCAGCCCTGCTCGTCGTGGTCGGCGACCACGCCGGCCATGGCCAGCAGCGGCACCAGCGCGATCATCGGGATGGCGGCGATATCCTGCAACAGCAAGATGGAGAAGCTGGCCGACCCGGCCGGGCTCGGTAACAGCTTGCGCTCGCCCAGCGTGGCCAGCACGATGGCGGTGGACGAGAGCGAGAGCGCCAGGCCGGCGACCAGCGCGATATGCCAGTCGATGCCGCAGGCAATCGCCACGCCGGCCAATGCAGCGCTGACAGTGAGCACCTGCAAACCACCCCAGCCGAAGATGGGACGGCGCAGCGACCACAGCTTTCTGGGTTCGAGTTCGAGGCCGATCAGGAACAGCATCAGCACCACGCCGAATTCGGAGATGCTGAGCACGTCCTCGACATTGCCGATCAGGGACAGGCCCCAGGGACCGATGATGGCGCCGGCTGCGAGATAGCCGAGCACGGCGCCCATGCCGGCGCGCTTGGCCAGCGGCACCAGCACCACGGCCGCTACCAGGTAAAACACCATGTGGAGCAGGAAGCCGTGGCTCATGAGAAGGAGGAGGAGAGGTTGTTCATCGGATCAGTATCGCATCCGGCGACTACCGCCGTCCATCCTCCAGTAGGGTTACAGGGTTACACGCCGACCATCGACACTGCCTTGGTGTTCAGGTAAGCCTCCAGCGCCTCCGGGCCGCCTTCCGAACCGTAGCCCGAATCCTTGACGCCGCCAAACGGCATCTCGGCGCTGGGCGTGGCCGGCTGGTTAATCCACAACATGCCCACTTCGACGTTGTGCATCAGCTGGTGGGCATTCTTGATCGAGCGGGTGAACGCATAACCGGCCAGGCCGAACGGCAGGCGGTTCGATTCGGCGATCGCCTCGTCCAGGGTGTCGAAGCCACGGATGGCCGCGACCGGGCCGAACGGTTCGTCGTTGAACACGCTGGCGTTCAAGGGCACGTCGGCCAGGATGGTGGGCGCGAAGAAATTGCCTTCGGTGCCCACGCGCTGGCCGCCGGTCGCCACGTTGGCGCCCTTGGCGCGGGCATCGTCCACCAGTTGCGTCATGGCGGTCACGCGGCGCGGGTTGGCCAGCGGACCCAGGGTGGTGCCGGCGTCAAGACCGTTGCCGAGCTTCAGGCCTTCGGCATGGGCAACCATGGCGCGGGTGAACTCGGCCTTGATGCTGTTATGCACCAGGAAGCGGGTAGGCGATACGCACACTTGGCCGGCATTGCGGAACTTGGCGCCGCCGGCCGCTTCCACGGCCAGCGCCACGTCGGCGTCCTCGGCAATAATGACCGGCGCATGGCCGCCCAGTTCCATGGTCACGCGCTTCATGTGGGCGCCAGCCAGCGCGGCCAGCTGCTTGCCCACCGGGGTGGAACCGGTGAAGGTCACCTTGCGGATCACCGGATGCGGGATCAGGTAGCCGGAAATCTCGGCCGGGTCGCCGAATACCAGGCCCACGGTGCCGGGTGGCACGCCGGCATCGACAAAACATTGCAGCAGCGCGGCAGGCGAGGCCGGGGTTTCCTCGGGCGCCTTGCACAAGAACGAGCAGCCGGTGGCCAGCGAAGCGGCCAGCTTGCGCACGATCTGGTTGATCGGGAAGTTCCACGGCGTGAACGCCGCAACCGGGCCGACCGGCTCTTTCAATACCAGTTGCTGGGCGGCCGGGTTGCGCGCCGGCACGATGCGGCCATAGACGCGCATGCCTTCGGCGGCAAACCAGTCGATGATGTCGGCGCCGGCGGTGGCTTCGGCCTTGGCCTGGGCCAGCGGCTTGCCTTGCTCCTGGGTGAGCAGGCGGCCGATCTCGTCGGCGCGTTCGCGCAGCAGGCTCGCGGCCTTGCGCATGATGGCGGCGCGCTCGAAGGCCGGTACTTTGCGCCAGGCGTCGAAACCGCGCTGGGCTGCTTCCAGTGCGCGGTCGAGGTCGGCGATGCTGGCATGCGCCACGGTGCCGATGGCCTGGCCGGTAGCTGGATTGATGACGGGAATGGTCTTGCCGCCGGTGGCGTCTTGCCACTCATTGGCGATCAAAAGGCGGGTATCGGGGTAGCTGATGGTGGTCATTGTCTGGGATCTCCGGGCAGAATGAGTTGATACGGGCGCATTGCCACGCATGGTGGTGGCTACGCGAGCGACCTCTACTTTGCCAGAAAATCAGAAACCGGGTACGACCTGCCCCTCGTCGGGCGAAGAGGGACTGGGCCGGTGGAACTCCGGACCGGCCAGCACCCGCAGCGCCGTAAAGCGATCGACACCGTGGGTGAGCATGAACTCCAGCGCCGGTCCTACGCCTTCCTTGGAAGCCACGTCGAGGCCGGTGTCGACGACTTCTACGGGGCCGTCATGACGGCGTTCGATGGTGGGAAAGTGGTCGTTATGGGTCATGGCGGTACTCTCTGCCAAAATTTCAGCATAACGCTTAGCGGCAGCTCGCTCCGTTGACTCGCGCACGTATGGCGCAAGGTAGCCGAACCCGGGAGCGGCAATGGTACACTTGCCTAAAAACACTGATATTTGAAAGACTACCGCTTGGACCAGGATCCGACCCCGCAAAGCCGCGCCGCGCTCGAAGCGCAACTGGCGCTCCACCAGGCCCAGCGCCTGGCCCTGTTCGAGGCGATCGACGACGGCTTTTGCATCATCCGCTTCATTGACGGCCCGCACGGCCCGATGAGCGACTACATCCATATCGAAGCCAATTCCGGTTACGAGCGCCACACCGGCATCGCCGACATCGTCGGCAAGCGCCTGCGCGACATCGACCCCGACAATGCCCAAATCTGGCTCGACCTCTACGGCAAGGTGCTGGAGACGGGGGAGCCGGCCCGCTTCGAGCAGGAGTTCCAGGCCGTTGGCCGCTTTATCGAAGTATCGGCCCGGCGCGTGGGGCCTAAAGAGATGCGCCAGGTATCGGTGCTGTTCCGCGATATTACGGCGCGCAAGAAAACCGAAACCGCGCTGGCCGAAAACGTCGAGCGTGTGCAGCTGGCGCTGGCGGCCGGCGCCATCATCGGCACCTGGTTCTGGGATTTGCCGTCCGATAAATTCAGCGTGGACGAGGGCTTTGCCAATGCCTTCGGCTTCGATCCGGCCAAGGGCCGCTCTGGCCTCAGCCTGGCGGAAGTGGTGGAAACCGTGCACCCCGACGACCGCGACGGCCTGGCCACCGCCATCAACGAAGTGATCGCACGCGGCGGCGCCTACGCCCACCAGTACCGCACCCGCCGCCTGGACGGCAATTATTACTGGCTGGAAGCGAATGGCCGGGTAGAGCTGGCGCCGGACGGCACCGGCAGCAAATTCCCCGGCGTGCTGATCGATATCGAGGGCCGCCGCGCCGTCGAAGCCGAACGCGATCGCGCCATCGCCGCACTGCGCACGCTGACCGACACGCTCGAACAGCGCGTGGAGCAGCGCACGGCGGCGCTGGTCGAAGCCGAGGCCGCCTTGCGCCAGGCACAGAAGATGGACGCGGTGGGCCAGTTGACCGGCGGTTTGGCACATGATTTCAACAACATCCTGGCCGGCATCAGCGGCAGCCTGGAATTGCTGAAGATTCGCCTGGCGCAAGGCCGCATTGCCGATGTCGAGCGTCATCTGGGCAGCGCGCAGGCAGCAGTCAAGCGTGCCGCCGCGCTGACCCAGCGCCTGCTGGCATTTTCGCGCCGGCAAACGCTGGACCCCAAGCCGTCGTGCCTGGCCCGCGTGGTGGCCGGCATGCGTGACCTGATTTCCGGCAGCGTGGGTCCCGGCATAGCGCTCGAGACCGGCATTGCGGACGACCTGTGGTGTACCTTCGTGGACGTGGGCCAGCTTGAAAATGCCCTGCTGAACCTGTGCATCAACGCGCGCGACGCCATGCCCGGCGGCGGCACCATCGCCATCCGCGCCGACAACTTGCAACTGGATCAGGCTGCGGCGGCCAAGCGCGGCCTGGCCGCCGGCGATTACGTGGCCCTGAGCGTCGGCGACAACGGCGTGGGCATGACTGCCGACGTCATCGCCCGCGCCTTCGAGCCGTTCTTTACCACCAAACCGATGGGGCAGGGCACGGGCCTGGGCCTGTCGATGGTGTATGGCTTTGCCGGCCAGTCCGGCGGCGCGGTGCGCATCTATTCGGCGCCGGGCGAGGGCACCGAGGTGTGCCTGTACCTGCCACGCCACGCGGGCCAGGCCCAATCGCACGAGATCGCCGTCGATTCGCCTTCATTGCCGGCCGCGTCAAGCCGCAGGAAAATCCTGCTGGTCGATGACGAACCGCTGGTGCGCGGCGTGGCGGTCGAGGTGCTAGGCGACCTCGGGTACGAGGTGCTGGAGGCCGACGATGGCCCCTCGGCCTTGCGGGTGTTTTCCAAGCACCCCGACATCGATGCGCTGGTCACCGACGTCGGCATGCCCAACGGCATGAACGGCCGCCAGCTTGCCGACGCTATCCGCGTCCAGCGTCCCGGCCTGGCGATCCTGTTCATCACCGGCTACGCCGAGTACACGGTGCTCAACCACGGCGACCTCGACCACGGCATGCAGATCCTGACCAAGCCTTTTACTGCCGACAGTCTGGCGCAGCGGGTGGGGGAATTGCTCCATCAGGGCAAGCGCTGAAACCCTTCGGCCTTGACCACCCACTGGCCATCGCGCGGGAATCCCGGCGCATTGCCTGCCGGCGCGCCATCCCAGCCGCCGGCCATCAGGGCAACGGCTGCCAGCAGCGCGCCGTTGCCGGGCAGGTACACGGGCAGGTTGGTATTGGTGTTGTGGCCGGCGCCCGTGTAGCGGTTGTTGGGACCGTCCGTTTTGAGCAGCACGTCCACCGCCGCCTGCGTTTCGCCCAGGCGCGCCGCCGTCATGGCGATCATCGGGTAGTCCCAGCCCCAGATCTTGGTTTTCCAGTCCCAGGTGGACAGCACCGCGTGCAGGGTGCGGCGCATGGTGTCGCGGTCCACGCCATCGCCGGGCAACTGGCCCAGCGCCATCAGGAACGACGGGTGGTCGTGGCGGCTGTCCACGTTGTCCCAGGTATCCGGGTTTGATTCCAGCGCCACGTATTTGCCGTCCTTGACCGGAAGTTGCGACAGGTGCGTGCGCTTTTGCTCCCAGCCGGCGTCGCGCGCCAGGCCCAGGCGTTCGCGCCACTGCTGGGCGATTTCCAGGCCACGGGCCCAGTAGCTGAGCTCGTACGATGGATTCATGCTGGTGCGCTGGTCGTAGATTTCCTGCGCGATCCATAGCGGCGGGCCCAGCACATAGCGCTGGCCCGCTGCTTCCCAGTGCAGCATGGCAGCCATGCCTTCGGCGGTATCGAACACCAGTTCGCGATAGCGCGCCAGCGTGGCCGGGGTGGGATCGGCGCGGTACAGCAGCTCGGCCAGGTGGATCGGGTGCGGCTGGTTCCAGACAATCAGCGGATTGCCGCCGGGACTTTCGCGCCCGCCGGGACCGGTCATCTTCATCCAGCGGGCACCGGTCAAACCACGCTCTTGCGCCGCGGCGCGCGCGGCGGGCAGGGTGCGCTGGTACCACGACAAAGTGCGGGCAGTGAACTCCGGGCGGCCCCATAGTGCGAAGTGGGCCGTGTGCCACCACACCATTTCGGTGTGGTGCTTGCCGTACCACGTGGACGTGGTCAGTCCGCTTTCCGAGGCCGGCAAGGTATCGCCCATCTGCACGGCGGTCAGGTATTGCGACAGCACCACGCGGCGCTCCAGCTCCGGCGCGCGCGGGTCGAGGCTGCCGGCAAAGTCGACGGCCGCGCCTTGCTGCCAGAACCGCTGCCAGTGGCGGGCGCTGGTCTCGAACACGGTGGCCGCATCGGGCGCCTGCGCCACGCCGTTCTCGGTGAAGGCGATGGTGAGGTCCAGCGACTCGCCGTCCGCCGGGGCGATCTGCAGGACGTGCGGCGCCGGATGGGTGATGACGAGCCTGGCACTGCTGGCCACGGTCATCGCATAGCGGGCGCCGTCGCGCCGGTGTTCGACCACCAGCTTGCGGCCGGTCTGTTCCAGCACCGTGCTGCGGTGCGCCTCGGGCTGGGTAAAATCGAGTGGCGGATTGTGGTGGGTTGTGGTGCGCGCGTAACCGAGGGGCAGGGCGATGCGCACCGCCAGCCGGCCTTGTTGCAGCAGCGGCGACCTGACCGCCAGGGCCAGCGCATCGCTGTCCGGAGCGACCGCGCTGCGCACGCTGACGGGCTGGCCCAGCAGCGTCACCTTGCTCTGCAAGCGGCCTTGCCACAGGTCGAGGCGCTGGTCGATCCGGGTGATGTCGGTGCTGGTGATGGCGCGCGCGTCCTTGCCGGTGAGGACCAGGCCGATGCGCGGCAGCGGCTGCGTGTGCGGATTTTCACGCAGCCACTGGCCGGCAGGCGACTTGGCGTTGGTCGGATAGCCCACCGTGCGGCCATGGGCCGTGTAATCGACATTGGCGTCGGCCAGCGTGTAGCCGGCCAGATTGGCGTCCTGGTGCCACGACCAGCGCGCTTGCGTTTCAAGCGGTATGCCCTGCGCGTGGTACAGGTCGGGCAACGTCTGCAGCCCGGTGACGTCGGCCGTAAAGGCAAAGCGCCCGTTGCCCACGGTGAGCGGCGTCTGCGGATCGATCGCACGCAACTGCGGATCATGACGCGCGACGACTGCCTGGCGGTCGATCGGGGGCGCGGGTGTGGCGGCGGCAGCGAGGCCGGGGGCGAGGGTTAGCAGGTACAGGCAGGCGAGATGCTGTAAGTTCATAGTGGCTTTTAATGTTGGATAGTGGTTGCCGGCTTACATGCCAACGATAGCAAACTGCTTTGCTGCTTTCGCGTAGCCTGGCGTTTCGATCAGCGGCGTGAATATTGACTGCGTGATTTTTGCCTCGGCTCGATCGAAGAGCATCACTGCCTTGCCCAAGGTCGCGTGCCGTGAGGCATAGATGAATCCGTCGTACCTGGCGGGATTATTGAACACAGCAAGCGCCCACTGCTGGGGAACGCCGTAGCTGCTGGTCCCGGTGAGATCGCCGTGGCCACTGAGCTTTTTAAGCAGAGCTCCCGTCAAATTGAGCAGAAGCAGGCTGTCACCGGTAAAGCGATAAACGTAACTGTTTTGCAAAACAGTATTGGCGATCAAGAATTTGCCGTCGATCGGCATCTGATCGTGCAAGATCGACTCGGCCATCGCCACTTCAAGTGTATAGCCGAGATAGCATGCGCCGTATTCCGCTTTATTGAATTTCCATCCTGGTGCATCAAAGCGGTTGCCTCCGCTGCGTCCGAAATACGGCTCACCGAAGGAATAACCGCTAATCCGGTAGAGCCGTTGCGGCAAGACGCGGCTGGCCCGCCATTTTTCAGTGGACAAGATGCGCGGTGGTGGAGCAATGGGCAACGCCGTCACGTTACCGCCCCCGGAACGCCAAAGCAGCAGCCATGAGGTGGTTGATATCGACATCGCCATCATTGAGCGCTGCAACCGGTGAGCGGCCGTCAAGGGACAATTTCGGAGTGACAAAAAACTGCCACTTGCTGGGGCCTGGCAAGTCGCCCAATGCCTTGGATATTTTCTCAAGGATGCGGCGTTTTTGCTTGTCGGTGACAAAGAACGCCGGATACAACTGGGTACCGGAGGGGCCATCGACAAAGAACATGCGGTGTTCTTTGACTGCCTTGCTCAACGCCTGGCGCGAGATGCCTAGCGGAGCCAGGACATTGGCAGACGTCAGTAACAGACCTTCGTCCAGTTGCCGTTGACGGTAATCCAGGCTTTGCTTGTCCAGTCGCGCGGTGAACTCGTGGTTGGCTTGCAAGGCCGCGGTGCTGGCCTTGTCTTGCCTCGATGGCTTAGTCGGTTCATGCCGTTCCAGCAGCGCCTGGATCTTGTTCAGGGCGATATCGGGGAAATCGGTATTGAGTATCGACCACGGATTTTTCGATGGCTTGTTTTGCGCGTTATAGGTACTGGTATGCTGGCGCAGCTTGATGACCATAAAGCCTTTGCCGAGGTCGAGGGTTTGTTCGACGTCGTCGGCGAACAGCACGGGATTACTTTTCAGCGCGGTAGTGGACATGGCATGCTCCTCCTGATAATTTAGTCTACTTCAATTTCATGCGATGTCAACCCAGTCAACCTGTTGCGATAGAATGGACCATCCCATCGGCCAGGAGCTACCATGCCCCACACCACCGAAGACGCGGTCCTGATCCTGGTCGACATCCAGCAGCGCCTGCTGCCCAGTATTGCCGATGGCGACGCCATGGTGCGCGAGGCTTTGCGGTTGGCGCAGATCGCGCGGTTGCTGGACGTGCCTGTCATCGGCACCGAGCAAAATCCCGCTGCCCTTGGCCCGAACCTGCCCGAACTCAAGGCGCTGTGCCACACCACGCTGGCCAAGCACCACTTCGACGCCTGCCGCGACGGGCTGGTGGCGGCATTGCCGCCGGGGCGGCGCCATGCCATTGTGGCTGGCAGCGAGGCCCATGTGTGCGTGCTGCAAACGGCGTTCGGCTTGCAGGCGGCGGGGCTGGATGTGACGGTGGTGATCGACGCCATCGGCTCGCGCACCGACCGCAACCGGCAGGCCGCCGTGGCCCGACTGGCTGCCGCCGGAATTACCTGCGCCAGCGTGGAAATGGTGGCCTTTGAATGGCTGGAGACGTGCCGCCATCCGCGTTTTCGCGAAGTGCTGGCGCTGATCAGGTAATGACTGGTTCGCCTGTCACGCCTGCCGCACGTGAATGCACGACTAAGTTGATACTAAGTCGGCGACTTTACAATCACCGTGCTTCAGGTATATTACGCACAATGTTGCACCTAGAAAACTGTCAGCAGGGTGACTGTTTTGTCACCTGTTTGTTATTATTCATGGCTGATATTCACAGCTGACTGTCCCTACAATCTGTACTGAAAGGAAACGAATATGGCTATTAGTCTGCAAAAAGGCGGCAACGTTAATCTGAGCAAGGAAGCTCCCGGCCTGACCAAGGTTGTGATCGGCCTGGGCTGGGATCCGCGCTCGTCCGATGGCTCCGCATTCGACCTCGACGGTAGCGCCTTCCTGCTCAAGACCGACGGCAAAGTGCGTGGCGACTCCGACTTCATCTTCTACAACAACCTGAAATCCACCGACGGCTCGATCGTGCACACCGGCGACAACCAGACCGGCCAGGGCGACGGCGACGACGAATCTCTCAACGTCGACCTGTCCGCGATTCCTGCCGATATCGACCGCGTCTCGTTCTGCGTCACCATCCACGAAGCCGACGCGCGCCGCCAGAACTTCGGCATGGTCGGTAAAGCCTACATCCGTTGCCTGAACGCCGCCAACAGCGTCGAACTGGCCCGCTACGACCTGTCCGAAGACGGCTCCACCGAAACCGCGATGATTTTCGGCGAACTGTATCGCCACGGCGGCGACTGGAAATTCCGCGCCATCGGCCAGGGTTTCAAGGGCGGCCTCGGTCCCCTCGCACGTTCGTTCGGCGTCAACGCTTAAATACCATCCGGCAGGAGCGCCATGGAACAAATTTCCAAAGGGGGACGCGTTACCTTGGCGCCCGCCATCGCCGACCGGGTATTTCATGCCGAATTTTCGGCGCAGGGCCTGGCGCTCGATGTGGCCAGCTTTGCACTCGATGCCAACGGCAAGCTGGTCGGTGAGCCGTACATGACTTTCTTTAATCAGCCCGCCACGCCATGTGGCGGGGTGCTTGTCGGTAACGGACTGGCCGGCGGTCACCGATTTACCTTTAACCTGGCGCGTCTGCCTGCCAAGGTCGAGCGGGTGGTGATCACCGCCAGCATCGACGGCCCCGGCGTGATGTCGCAACTGCAGTCCGGCTACCTGCGGCTGCTGGCCGGCGACACAGAATTCGTGCGCTTTGCCTTTACCGGCGCCGACTTTGTATCCGAACGGGCGCTGATGGTCGGCGAGATTTATCGCCGCAACGGCGCGTGGCGCTTCATGGCGTCGGGCCAGGGTTTCGATGGCGGCCTTGATGTGCTGGTGCGCCATTTTGGCGGCACGGTCGATGAGACGCCCGCACCTGCACCTGCTGCCGTCAAAGCTGGCGTGGACCTGGAAAAACGCTTGCAACAGCAGGCGCCGCAGCTGGTCAGCCTGGTCAAGTCGGCCAGCGTTTCGCTGCAAAAAGTGGGGCTGCAAAGCCACCGCGCCCGCGTGTGCCTGGTACTCGATATTTCCGGTTCGATGAGCATGTTGTACAAGCGCGGCCTGGTGCAGCAGTTTGCCGAGCGCATCCTGGCGCTGGGCTGCAAGTTCGACGATGACGGCGAGATCGATGTGTTCCTGTTCGGTCGCAACGTCCACCACGTCGATCCCATGGGCATCGGTAACTTTGCCGGTTTCGTGCAAAACACCATCAACCGCCATCCGCTCGAAGGCGACACCCGCTATGGCGCCGCGCTCGAAGCCGTGCGCCGCTTCTATTTCCCGGACGGCGCCGGCGGCGAACGCAGCAAGCCGCAGCGCGCAGAGTTACCCGTGTACGTGATGTTCGTCACCGACGGCGGCACGTCCGACCAGGGCCTGGCCGAGCGCCAGGTGCGCTGGTCCAGTCACGAGGCCATCTTCTGGCAATTCATGGGCATCGGCAAGGGACGCAAATCGAAGAGCCGCAAGCTCTCGAGCTTTGCCGACTCCGATTTCCCGTTCCTGGAAAGCCTCGACGAATTGCCGGGCCGCCTGGTGGACAACGCCAACTATTTTTCGGTCGCGTCGCCCGACGAATATACCGACGCCGAACTGTATGATTTACTGATGGCCGAATACCCGGACTGGCTCAAGGCCGCCCGGCGCGTCGGCCTGATCGCTTAACCCTCTAAAAACAACTACCATGCCTACCTTTACCGTCACCGGGGACGTCGATCCCTTCCTCCACGTGGCGCTGCGCCGTGGCGAAAAAATCTATTGCGAATCCGACGCGATGGTCATGATGGAAACCAATCTCGACCTCAAGGGTCGCATGACTGGCGGCATCATGGGTTCGATCATGCGGCGCATGGCCAATGGCGAATCATTCTTCCAGCAGCATATCGAAGCCGTGCGCGGCGACGGCGACTGCCTGCTCTCGCCCACGCTGCCCGGCGCCATGCAGGTGGTCGATATCGGCCCCGCCAGTTACACCCTCAACGACGGCGCCTTTGTGGCCGCGTCCGACGGCGTGGAACTCAAAACGCGCACCCAGAGCCTGGGCAACGCCCTGTTCGCGCAGTCGGGCGGCTTTTTCGTGATGGAGGCGACCGGCCGCGGCCAGGTGGTGGTGTCGGGCTTCGGCTCGATGTTCCAGCTCGACGTGGTGCCGGGCAAGGACGTCATCATCGACAACTCGCACGTGGTGTGCTGGGACAGCACGCTGCGCTACGAAATCAGCGTCACCACCGGCAGCACCGGTGGCGGCATCGGCGGCATGATCGGCAATATGATCAACAGCCAGACCAGCGGCGAAGGCATCGTGCTGCGCTTTAGCGGCACCGGCAAAATTCACATCTGCTCGCGTAACCGCACCGGCTTTCTCGAGTGGATGAAGAAGGAGGTCAGCGGCCGCTGAGCCTCATCGCAGTACGCATCGCAATCAGCGCGCGCAGGGCACTAGCCCTTGCGCGCAAGCATTTGGTAACATTGCTCCTTTATTCGAACTTTAATTCGCATTCCGAACTTATTCGGGTGCGGGTTCACCATGAGCATGGCAATGACACCAACTGCACTACTTACTTCCGCTGCTACGGTTGCGGCCCTGGCCTGCGCAACCGAGGCCAGCGCCGCCGAGTCCAACGTCACGTTGTACGGCGCCGTCGATGCCGCGCTGGCCTACACTTCCAATCAGCAGGGCCACGCCAGCCGCTACATGCGCAGCGGTAACAAGGACGGCAGCCGCTTCGGTCTGCGCGGCAGCGAAGACCTCGGTGGCGGCAGGGAGCTGCTCTTCACACTGGAGGCAGGCTTCAACCTCGACGACGGCAGCTCGGCTCAGGCCGGCAGCCTGTTCAATCGCCAGGCCTATGTCGGCATCGCCGACCAGCGCCTCGGCACCGTGATTGCCGGGCGCCAGTACGCGCCGTACTTCACCTTTATGAGCCCGCTCGGGCCGCTGGGCGCGGTCACCGGCGCGGCCGGCGCGGCAGCCGGCGATATCGACGGCCTGAGCATCATCATCCGCAACAGCAATGCCATCGGCTACACGTCGCCCGACTGGTCGGGCGTGCGCCTGGGCCTGATGGCAGCCAGCGGCGAACAGGCCGGACATCAAGGCAGCGGCGGCGCGTTCAGTGCCGCCCTCAAGTACGACGGCGCGGCCTGGCGCGTCGGCCTCGGCTACCAGCTGCTCAAGAACGGTCCGCAGCGTACGGCGTGGGATCCGGCGGCATCGAGCAACTTCGCCAGGTCGCCTGTCAATGCCGGCTACCTGTCGGCTGGCGGTGTGCGCTACCTGGCCGCCGGCGCCCGCCGCCAGCTTGGCGCCGTCAGCGTGGGCGGCACCTTGACCAACGTCCAGTACCGGCCCGACGGCGGCTCGCGCTTTCGCGAGGCGGCCATCTTCAACACAGCCGGCCTGGTGGCCACGTGGCAGACGGCCAGCCCGTGGTTGCTGGGCGTGGCCGCCAACTACACCCGCACCCATGCGGCCAACGGCATCGCCAACGCCGCCAGCTATCGCCAACTGGCGCTGCAACAGGCGTACTGGCTGTCGCCGCGCACCGCGGTATATGTGCTGGAGTCGTTTCAGCGCGCGCGCGGCGCCACCCTGGCGGCCGACGGCGTCACCGTTGTGGATGCGGTGGCGGTGGTGGGCGATTCGCAGGCCGGCACGCCGTCGTCGAATGGTCGCCAAAACGTCATCATGATCGGACTTCGACACGCGTTTTGATCAATTGCCGTATGTAACAATCATCAGCTTGACGCATTTGCCTGATTACTCGCGGTTACACTCCCATTTGCGACCGGACCCTCATGGTGATCCGGCCGGTCCAAAACAACTCAAATGAAGGAGACGTACTTGATGAATTCCTCGAAGCTGCGCCGCTGCCTGACAGGCGCACTCGTTGCCGGCTTGTTCCCGGTGGTGTTCAACGCGGTGGCGCAAGACGCCCCGGCCGCGCAGGAAAAGGGGCCGGCCCCGGCCGACGCCATGCTGCACGCGCTGACGGTCGAGTATCCGACGCCGTACCGTGCCATGAGCGCGGAAGAAGTCAAGACGGTCCTCGACCGCGTGTACACCTACCTCGAACGCACCACGCCGGCAGAGCTGATCCACAAGTCCGACGGCACGCCGATCGCCAATCTGACCACGGCCGATCCCGACGCCGTGTTCAAACCGGGCGACTTCCGCCTGACCAGCTACGAGTGGGGCGTAACGTACCTGGGAATGCTGGCCGCCGGCGCCGCCACCGGCGACGCGCGTTACACCGACTACACCATCAAGCGCCACCAACTCCTCTCCGACCTGACCAGGCTGTACAACCCGGTGGTGCAGGCCGACCTGAAAAATTCGCACGCGCCGCACAAGAGCTTCCTGAACCCGCATGCACTCGATGACGCGGGCGCGCTGTGCCACAGCTTCCTCAAGGCCAAGCTGGGTGGCTCCAAGGTCGATTACACCCAGATGATCGGCATCTGCGGCAACTTCGTCACCAAGAAGGAGTACCGCCTGCCGGACGGCACCTTCGCCCGTGGCGGCCCCGATGGCAATGGCGGCTTCAAGGCCCGTCCGCTGAAAAACACCGTGTGGCTCGACGACATGTTCATGGGCGTGCCGACGATTGCCTACCTGGGCGCCGTCAACGGCGATAGCAAGCAGTTCGACGACGCCGCCAAGCAGGTGCTGCAATTCTCCAAGCGCATGTTCAACCCGCAGCTGGGCATCTACATGCATGGCTACGTGGAAGGCCAGGCCGACCATCCGGAAATGCACTGGGCCCGCGCCAACGGCTGGGCCGTGATGTCGATGGTGGAGGTGCTGGAAGTGCTGCCGAAAAATCACAAGCAGCGCGACGCCATCCTCAAGCAGCTGCGCGCCCACATCAAGGGCCTGTCCACTTACCAGACCCGCGACGGCTTCTGGCACCAGCTGATCGACCGCCCTGACACCTACCAGGAAACCTCCGCCACGGCCATCTACACCTACGCCATCGCCCGCGCCGTCAATCGCGGCTACGTCGAAGCGCAGGCCTACGGCCCGATGGCCAACCTGGCCTGGAACGCCACCGCCTCGAAGGTGCTGGCCAACGGCCAGATCGAAGGCATCTGCGTGGGTACCGGCATGGCGTTCGATCCGGCGTTCTACTCGTATCGCCCGACCAGCGTGAAAGCGGCCCACGGCTACGGCCCGGCGCTGCTGGCCGGCGCCGAGATCATCGAGATGAACAAGAAGTTCAAGTTCGGCCTCAATGACAGCGGCTTGATGTTCCAGGGTCCGCGTTAAACCACACTGACAGGTCAATGCGCGCGGCCCGCGCCGGCAATGCTGGCGCGGGCCGCAGCTTTTCGGGATAAGGATAAAAACGATGAAAACAGTATTCACATTGCGCCGCAGCGTGGCGCTGGTAGCCGCAACCCTGGCGCTGGGCGCCGCGGTGCATGGTCCGGTATCTGCCCTGACGCCGTTCACCCCCAACATTGCACCGCGCTGGGTGGAAGCGCTGGACCGTGGCGTGGTGGCCGTGCCTGCGGTCGAGCAAGGCAACCTGGTGAGCTGGCGCCTGCTGGCCAGCGACGCCCCGAGCACCACCTTCGACGTCTATCGCGACGGCCAGAAGGTCAACGACAAGCCGCTGGCCGGCGCCACCAACCTGGTGGACAAGGCTGGCACCAAGGCATCGCGCTACACGGTGCGCACGCTGGCCGGCGGCAAGGAAGTCGCCGCCAGCGCGCCGGTGGGCGTATGGGCCGACGGCTTCCTCGGCATCGCCATCGACCAGCCGGCGGGCGGTGTCACCCCTACCGGCCAGGCATACACTTACAGTGCGCAGGAAGCCAGCGTGGCGGACCTCGATGGCGATGGCCGCTACGAAATCATCCTGAAATGGGACCCGACCAACGCCAAGGACAATGCCTTCGACGGCTACACGGGACCGGTGATCCTGGACGCCTACACGCTCGAGGGCAAGCGCCTGTGGCGCATCGACCTTGGTAAAAACATCCGCGCCGGCGCCCATTACACCCAGTTCCAGGTGTACGACTATGACGGCGACGGCCGCGCCGAACTGGCCGTGCGCACCAGCGATGGCACCATCGACGGCACCGGCAAGGTGCTGGGCGATCCGAACGCCGACTGGCGCGAGCAGGGCGGCGAAGTACCGTCGCGCGACCGCACCGGCGGCGTGGTCAAGGCCGACGGCACCATGGTCGCGCCGCTGCAGGGCCGCATCCTGAAAGGCCCGGAATTCCTCACCATCTTCGATGGCCTGACCGGCAAGGCACTGGCCAGCGCGCCATACTGGCCGGCCCGCGAGGGAAGCAACCCCGGCACCGATGCGCCGACCGCCGAGCAAATGAAGGAAACCTGGGGTGACGGCTATGCCAACCGGTCCGACCGCTTCCTGGCCGGCACCGCCTACCTCGACGGCCAGCGCCCCAGCATCGTGATGGCGCGCGGCTACTACGCGCGCACCACGGTGGCGGCCTGGGACTGGCGCGACGGCAAGCTCACCCAGCGCTGGACCTTCGACAGCGCCACTCCCGGCAACGAAGCCTTCGGTGGCCAGGGCAACCACCAGTTCAGCGTGGCCGATGTCGATGACGATGGCCGCGACGAGATCCTGTACGGCGCCATGGCGCTCGACGACAACGGCAAGGGCCTGTGGAGTTCGCGCCTGGGCCATGGCGATGCGATGGCCGTGAGCGACCTCGATCCCACCCGTCCGGGCCTGGAAAAGTTCGGCGCCCACGAGGACGTGCGCGGCAACGGCGGTATCGGCTCGGCCATGCTCGACGCCAAAACCGGCCAGATCCTGTGGAGCACCCCGGCCGAGAAAGACACCGGCCGCGCCGTGGCTGCCGACATTGACCCGCGCTTCCCCGGTGCGGAGGCCTGGGCCACCAACAGCACCACGCTGTACACGGCGCAGGGCAAGCCGATCGAGGGCGTCAAGCGTCCCGGCGAAGCGAGCTTCGTGGTCTGGTGGGATGGCGACGACCTGCGCGAACTGTTCGACAAGAACCGCATCAACAAGTGGGACTGGAAGGCAGGCAAATCGCACACGCTGCTGCAGGCGGACGGCGTGGTCGCGTCGAACGGCACCAAGAACGTGCCGGTGGTGTCGGCCGACCTGCTGGGCGACTGGCGCGAGGAAGTGATCTGGCATACGCCAGACGAGAAATTCCTGCGCGTGTACACCACGCCGCACCCGACCGAACGCCGCCTGGTGACGCTGATGCACGACCCGCAGTACCGCGTGGCCGTCGCCTGGCAAAACACCGCTTACAACCAGCCGCCGTACCCGAGTTTCTTCATCGGCGAAAGCATGGCAACGCCGCGGGCGCCAAACGTGGTGGTGCGCAAGGCCGGCCCGGTGCGCTGAACGTGCGAGGAGGGCTACCAGCGGTGCTGGTAGCTCAGGTTGAGCACCGCGCCGGGCGCGGGCAGGCGGCTGGTGTTGTTACTGTTGCGCATCAACTGGCTGTAGGCCGGCAGGTAGTAGCGGTCCAGCAGGTTCTCGATGCCCAGTGACACGGTGTGGCGACGATCGAACTGGTAGCGCGTGACCAGGTCCAGCGTGGTGTAGCTGGACACTTCGCGCCGGCCAAAGCCGGTTTGGCCATTGAGCCGATAGTCGCGCGCGCCGAAGTGGGTCACTTGCAGGCGGCTGCTCCACCGCGCGGCCGGCTTGTATTGCACGTAGCCGGTCACCTTGACGGGTGGGATGCGATAGCCGGACATGGCCTGGTCGCCGATGGCGCCTTGCGGCGTTTCTCGCCCGCGCATGGCGGTGACGGTGGCGCCACCGCCCCACGGCGTTGCAGCAGGTACGTAGTCCACGCTTGCCTCGACGCCGCGGATCTTTTCCGCCGTGCGGGTGAGGATGAGTCCATTGTTAAAACTCTGTACGTCGCCGAGCTTCGAGGTGGTGTGGAACACGGCGGCGGTGGCTGCCAGATCTCCGGTGGCGCCGCGCCAACCGAGCTCGTAGTGGTTGGTCTTCACCGGTTTCAAGTCCGACGACGCCAGGTTGAATGCCGGCGTGGCATTGCGCAGCTGGATGCCCATGTCCGGCAGCTGGAAGCCCTGGCTCAGCGACGCGTATACCTCGTGTGCGGGCGCCGGCTTGAACACCGCGCCGGCATTGGTCATCCACGCCGCATACGACAGCGCGCCGCCGCGCACCGGGCGCGGGCTGGCGGCGCGTAACTGGGACAGCGGCACGAAGTCGTCGAACTTCGCCCGTGCCTGCTCCCGCCGCACGCCGCCCTCGAACGACCACTGGGGATTCAATTTGTATTGCAGCTGGCCGAAGGCGCCCACGCTGCGCGTGGTCAGCGGCGGCATGTACATCAGGGTGCCGGTGCGCTGAAACACGCTGCCGCCGCTGGTGTCGTATGCAACCGGGTCGAACACGTCGTCCGGCATGTCGCTGCGTTCGCGGTTCACGTCCACGCCCCACAGCAGTTTGAGGCCGGTTGCGAGCGGCGTGTCGATGGTGGCGCGGCCGCCGGCCACGCGCGAGTTCTGCATCACCTGGTCCACGTTGTTGCCGCGGGTGGCGACGGCGCGCGCATCGAACGGCGTGAAGCGGGTGTAGTAATCGCGGTAATAGAGCTGGGTGGAGACGGCGCTGCCCAGCAGGTCGCGGTGCTGGTAGCTGAGGCTCGCCAGGCTGTTGCGTAGCTGGTTCTGGCGCGCCAGTTGCAGGCCCGTTCGCGGCAAGGCCACCGCCGTACCGGCCGGCAGGCGCGCCACCGCCGGATCGGAGCCGTAATCGCTGTCCTGGTCGGCCACATAGCGGCTGGCGGCCAGTTGCAGGCGCTGGTTGCGGTCGATGCGCAGGCCGATCTTGGCGCCGAAGGTGTAGTTGTCGCTGTCGAACAGGTCGCCCTGGCTCGGCTCGGGCGCGATGCGGCGCCCCTTGCCGTCGTACGACGCGCCAATATGCTGCAGCCCGGCGTTGACGGCGTAATCGATGTCGCCGCCGGTGCCGGACAAGTAATGCGTGACCTCGGCGCCCAGGCCGTCGCGGCCCGGGCGCGACAGCGACGAGCGCACCGAAGCGCTGGTCTCGGCAAATGGTGCGCCGCCAGCCGGGCGGGTGGTGATGGCAATGATGCCGCCGCTGGCGCCGGCGCCATACAGCGCGCTGCTGCCGCGCAGCACCTCCACTTTATCGATGCTGGCCAGGTTGATCGACGCCATATTGCGCGACGAATCGCGGTTGGTGTTGAGCGGGATGCCATCGACCAGCACCAGCGCCGTACGGCCGCGCAGGGTCTGGCCGTAGTCGGTGATGGTGCGGCTGGAATCGGCCATACCGGGCACCACTTTGGCCAGCACCGTGGCCAGGCTATCCGATGCCTGCCGCAGCTCGTCGAGTTCCTCGCGGCCGATTTCCGTGCTCTGGCGGGTAGGGCGGATCAGGGTACTGTTGGTGCGCTGGGCCGTCACTTCGACGGTTGCCATTACCGGCACGGGCACCTCGCCGCGCGGCGGGGCTTCCGGCGCAGCAGACGGTGCGGCCCCGCCGCCTCTCGCCACGGTTGCCACCTTGAGTGTATAGGCGCCGCCGGCCAGCCGTTCGGCCTGCAGGCCGGTACCGCGCAGCAGTTGCGCAAAGCCGTCATCGACCGAGGCGGCGCCTGTCAAACCCGCGCTGGTTTTGCTTGCCACCAGTGCGCCGTCGAACGACAGGGCCACGCCGGCGCGCGCCGCAAAGCGCGACAGCGCCGGCCCTAGGGCGCCGGCGGGTATGCCGTCGGGTTGGTTCGATGTGGCGACGGCGACAGGTGCGGATTGGGCTTGCGCTGTCGCCACCTGGCTCAAGCCAGCGAGCGCGATGAGCGGTACCAGTGCCAGGGTGGCCGGGTGATGCGGTTGCTGCCGAACTTTCATTGCTGTCCCTTATCAGTTTGTGTGGTTAACTGATATGCCGTACGAGACGCAAAAACAGCTCATTTTTTTGCCTGAACTTCGCTTGGCAGCACCCGTACCCAGTAGCGGGTAAGGTGCTGTATCCGTACCGGCAAGGTTTGCGCCAGCAGCGTCAGCGTAAAGTCGGTGTCGTCCACCGGGAACGCGCCCGATACCGCCAGGTGCGCCAGCGCCGGATCGCACTGGAGCGTGCCGCTGCGGTAGCGCCCCAGTTCGCGCAGGAAGTCTGGCAAGGGCTGGCGGTCGGCGACCAGCATGCCGTTTTGCCAGGCGGCGGCGTTGGCATCGAGCGCCACTGGCGCGGCGATGCTGCGCGTGGTGAAACCGGTCTGCATGCCGGCCCGGATTGCTGATGATGCTGCGGTTGCGCGTAGCCGGATGTCCACTGTGCCCTGCTGCACCGCCAGCCGGCATTCGTCGCCCAGTTGGCGCACCATGAAGCGCGTGCCGAACGTATCCAGGGCTCGCAAGACGCCTTGCGCCACCTCCACCAGGAACGGCTGCGCCGTGGCGACCAGGATATCCCCCCGGCGCAGCTGCACGCAGCGCTCGCCGGCCATGGAGGCGACGACGATCTCGGTATCAGTGTTGAGATGCAGGCGGGTGCCGTCAGCCAGCACCAGCTGGCGGCGTTCACCGACGGTGGTGCGCTCGATACCGGCCGGTTGCCACGGTCCCGCGCGCCACGCCAGCCAGCCGGCGGGCGCGGCCACCAGAAGTGCGGCCACGACCTTGACGGTGCGGCGGCGGTCGGGTCGCGCGGACAGCTTGGTCAGCGCCGCCGCACCGCCCGGCGGCAGGGCCTGGAATTTCCCCAGCAGCGCGGTGGCGCGTTGCCACGCCAGCGCATGCTCGTCGCTGCGCTGGCGCCACTGCGCCAGTTGCGCGCGCCGCTCGGGCGACAGCGGACCGTCGTGCAGTTCCATCAGCCAGGTCGCCGCTTCGGTCAGGATCTCGGGGGCGATGGCGTCTTTCACCCGGTGGCTGCCAGGCAAGCGGCAAACGCCTGCACCATGTGGCGCTTGACGGTGCTGAGCGAGATGTTCAAGCGTTCTGCAATCTCCCCGTACGACAGGCCGTCGAGCTGCGCCAGCAGGAACACCTGCCGCGCGCGGGCCGGCAGGCGGTCGAGCATGGCGTCGATGTCGGCCAGGGTTTGCAGCACAGCCAGGCGCTCCTCGGGCGATGGTTGCGCCGGCTCGGGCATGGCGGCCAGCGCTTCCAGGTAGGCCAGTTCCAGCTTCTTGCGCCGCAGGTGGTCGTTGAGCAATCCCTTGGCGATGGTGGTCAAATAAGCGCGCGGTTCGCGCAGCAGGGGCGGTTGGCCGGCGCCGACCAGGCGCACGAACGTGTCCTGGGCCAGGTCGTCGCCCAGGTTGCGGCAGCGCAGTTGCCGGCCCAGCCACCCGGACAGCCAGCCGTGATGCTCGCTGTACAAGGCGCCGAGCCACTGCTGCTGGTTGTTCTGGGGGAGTTCGATGTCCATGTCAGCGACCGCGCCGGCCACATTATTTAAATGAGAATTATTCTCACTATAGCCGAAACTGCGCGGTGCATGCAAGCTAGCGCCGGCTGCGCTGGCGCAGGTAGTCGAGTAGGTCGTCGGCGATCGGGATGATGGACAGCGCCATCAAGGTCACCGCCAGCGGCACCGTGGCCGAGTAGCCGAGGTGCTTGAAACCGAGCGCGCCGGTCACGCCGCCGACAAAAAAGCACAGCGCCAGCATGGCCAGCAGGCGCAGGCGGGCGCGGTCTGGAGCGTTCGCGTCGGGGCACAGCAGCTTGCCCAGTTCGATGCCGATATCGGTGATCACGCCGGTGATATGGGTGGTGCGGATTTCGGCGTTGGACAGCTTGGTGATCACGGCATTTTGCAGGCCCATGATAAAGCTGAGCAGCATCACCGTGGCCGACACATAAAAACCATTGAAGCCGCTGATCTGGCTGCCCAACAAGCCAAAGCACAGCAGCAGGCCAGCTTCCACCAGCAGCGGCAGCGCGTACTCGCTGTGCAGATTGCGCTGGCGCGAATGACGCACCATCAAGGTCGATAAGGTGGCGCCCAGCAGGAACGACACCAGCGCACTGAAACCCACCAGCACCAGGCTGTACATGCCCAGCGCCAGCTGGTCGGCCATGGCCGAAACGATGCCGGTCATGTGCGACGTGTAGTGCTGCACCGCCAGGAAGCCCCCCGCATTGACCGCACCGGCGATAAAGGCCAGCATGCAGCCCAGTTGCCGGTTGGCCGGCTGGGTGCGGGTGCGGCCGGTCAGCCGCCGCGAGTAGTTGAGTGAGTAGTTGATGGGCACGGGCACAGCCTCCAAAGGACCATGACCGAGTATAGATCAACTGGTCACACCAAGGGGCCTCACGCGCCGAACAGTTGTACATCGAACGCCCGCTCGATAAACCACGCCAACGCCAGCAACGCGATCAGCGCCGAGCCGCCGGTAAGCAGCCAGCGGTAGAACCGCGTATTGCGCAGCACATACGCCAGCGGCAGGAACACCGCCACGATGCACAGCTGGCCCAGTTCCACGCCCACGTTGAAACCCAGCAGGCTGGTGATCAGCGCGCCCTGCGGCAAGCCCAGGTCTCCGAGTACGCTGGCAAAGCCGAAACCGTGCAGCAGCCCGAACGCGAACGCCGCCACCGGCCGCCGGGTGCGGAACAGCGGATAGATATTGTTCACCGCCGCCAGCACCACCGACGCGGCAATCGCCGACTCCACTAGCCGCGAGGGCAGGGAAATCAGCGACAGGCTGGCCAGCGTCAGCGTGAGCGAGTGCGCCAGCGTGAACGCGGTGACCACTTTCAGCACGTCGATAAAGGCGCCGCGCAGGTTGTTCGCCGGTGGCGCGAGCAGCACGGCCGGCAGCAGCAGCGACAGCAGGAACAGGATGTGGTCGTAGCCGATCCAGATATGCCACACGCCTTCCTTGATATACGTGGCGAACTGGCGCCAGCGATCGGGCGCGGCCACCGCCAGCGTCTGGCGCGCGTGCTGCGGATCGAAGATGGCGGTCGAGGTTTCGCCATCGTGGGTCAGGCGCAACAGCCCCTTGTGTTGCGGATCGACGTCGGCAAACAGGCGGTAGTCGAGGTCCAGCGAGTCGATGGCGGCCGGGCAGGTGGCGGTGAAGCGCAGCACGCTGTAGGCGCCGTCGGTATGGTTGTCGATCAGCTGTTCGTTGGCCTTGAGCGCGCACGGCCCCTGGCTGGTCGATAGCGCCAGCCGTTCGATGGCGTAGGCGGCAATCGCCGCATGGCGCGCGCGGATTTCGTCCCAGGTCAGTTTGCCGTCGCCGTCCTGGTCCAGGCCGATGGCGAAATCGAGGTCGCGCAGCGCGATGTCCCACTGGCCGCTCACCTGCGCACCGTGCACGTCGAGCGCCAGGTAGCTGTCGCTGGGCTTGTGGGCCAGCGCCGGCAGCGCCACGCCGCACAGGGAGAGCAGGCAGCACAGCCGCACCAGCCAGTGGGCCATCATGCGGACTCCCCGAGCTGGCGCATCAGCTTTGCGGCGGCTGCATCTTCGGTCTTGTGCTTGGCAATCCAGTCGATCACCGGTTGCGCGGCCTCGCGGTCGCGCGCTTGCAGGGCCGCTTCAAGATAGATGCGCATGTCGGCAGGCTCTTTCTGGATCGTCCAGTTCTTGCGCGCCAAGGTCAGAGCCTTGGCGGTGTCGCGCCGCAGCAGCTCGAAGCGGGCCTGTTCGCGCTGATGCACTGTGTCGCCGCGCAGCATGGCGGCGTCGAAACGCGCGGCCAGTTCCGCCACGTCGGCGGCCAAGGCCGCGGTCTTGCCTTGCTGCTGCAGCGCCAGCGCGCGGCGCAGCAGCAGGGCGTCGATGCGGGTCTGGTCGGCCAGCAGCGCTTCCACGCGCGACGGGCGTTTTTGATCGAGCAGGAAGTCGCTATAGGCGCCGAGCAAATAGCTGTCGTGCGGGTCGAGCGCCAGTGCGCGCTGGAAGCGGGTTTCGGCCAGCGTCACGGCCTCGCGCCGCTGCGCCATTTCGGCCAACAGGGTCAGCACCCATACCTGCAACTCGGGCGCGGTCGTGCCACTGCGCTCGAGCGTCAGTGCCAGCAGCTGCTCGCTTTGCAGCGCGCGGCCGGTGATGCCGCCCACCTGGGCCACGCAGGTGACGGTAATGAGTTCATTGGCCAGCGACGACAGCCGCGCGCAACTGCTGGTGGCGTTGGCGTAGTCGCCCTGCACGGTTTGCACCGTGGCCAGCGTGAGCCAGGCCTGGGCATTTTGCGGTTCGGCCGCCAGCACGCCTTGCAGGTCGGCCAGCGCGGCGGGAAATTGATGGGTGCTTTGCAGCAGCGTGGCGCGCAGCAGGCGCACTGGCGGAGGCGGCGCGGCCTGTTTCCACCACGGCGCCAGCGCGGCCTGGGCGTAGCCAAGGTAGCGTGGATCGGTCTCGCTGCGACCCAGCGCGATGTAGCGGCGCGCCAGCGTGGTGGCCAGCGCCACGTCGTTGGGCTGGGCGTTCAACTGCGCGCGTAGGCGGCGCAGCTCCTGCTGCACCGGATCGCCCCGGCGCGGCAGGGTTTCAATCACTTGTGCGCCGCTGGTCGGCAAATAAGGCGCGGCCTGGGTCCACAGCGGCGCACACAAGGCGGCGCCCAGTAGCGCCAGCAGGGAAAACAAATTCGGTAGTCTGGTCATCGATGGATCCTGCATAGGCAAACGGCGCCGGTCCTGGAGGACCGGCGCCGGAGTTACGTCCGACTGCTTATTTGACCGCGACTGGTTCCGTGTCTTCCGGTGCGGTCGCCACCATGGTGTCGGTGGCTACCGGCTCGGTAGTGGTCTCGGCGCCGTCGCCGATCAGCGCCAGGACCGCCGCATAAAACGCGTCCACCATGCTCACCGGCGGCGTGGTGCCACCGCCGCCGGTGCCGCCGCCGTTGTTGCTGATCGCATGGTCATCGCTGCTGCCGCAGCCGGCCAGTGCCAGCAGCGCTGTAGCGCCTATTACTGCCATCAGTTTTTTCATGGTGCGCTCCTGGCAGCGGTCGTGGTAGCCGCAGTCTGTGGCGAACCGGCGATCGGGGTTTTCAGGTACGGGAAGCTGGCGTTGAAGAAGCTGTCGTCCAGGTATGCGCCGTCAGTAAAGCGCAGGGCGCCGGCCGGGGCATCGGCTGGCGCGCATCCGAGGTTGAGCGTGCACAGTTTGCCCATTACCACGCGCAGCGCGATATCGACCACGTCGTCGCCGGGACGGCGGCCGTTCGGGAAGCCGGCATTGTCGCCGCCGATCACGCCGAGGCGGTTTTGCGCACCCATCGCCACGGCAGGCGTGGACGTGTTCAGGCGCAGCATCTCGGAGGCGGTAACGGTCGCCGGCTGGTTCAGGCCCTTGACGCCGGTGAGGAACGCGGCCACCAGGTCGTTACGCGGGAAGTTGGTCGGCGCCTTGGCACCGGCGCTGCCGTACAGGATTTCGATCAGCGCAGGCAGGGTAGGGTTGGTGACGTAGTCGGCGAACTTGGTGTCGCCCGACGGCTTGCTGGCGTTGAAGGTGTCCTTGTCTTTCAAACCGATGACCACTTCGTTGACTAGCGGCGCACCCAGGCGCGACACCTGGGTCCAGGCGCCGCCTTCTTTCGATGGCGTGGAGCTGTTTGGCGTCGGGTTCAGTACGCGCGCCTGGCGCACGCTGGCCGTGGTCCAGCCGCCGATCACTGGGTCGGTGCTGTTGGCGGCGGTGAGGCAGCTGCTGGCCACTTCCATTTCGATCGAGGTCACGTTCTTTTGCGCCAGGTCGTCCTTGGCGGCGCGTTCGGCGTTGGCGGCAAATTCAACGGCCGGGGCCTTGATGTTGACCAGGTCGAAAGTCTCGCCCAGGTTGACCACGAACGGGTCCTTGCGCTGGCCGACGAACACGCGCGCGGGCGTGGCGCAGCCGGGGATGTTGACGCTATAGACGTGGGCGGCGGCATACGCGGCGTAGTCGGGGATCGACTTGTTACCGATATTGTCGAGCGGCTTGTCGAACGTGGTGGCGCCGGCGGCGTTGGACACTGCGGCCTTGGTGCCGGTGCGGCGGTCGCCGCGCACCACGTTGATGGTGTAGGTTTCGCGCACATTGGCGCCGGGGGCGTTGGCGCCGGCGATGGCGCCGCCGTTGACGACGAGCGGGATCGACATCGACTTGCCGCCGATGGTCAGCTTGGTGTCCTTGTTGGTATTGGTGAAGCGGAACTGGAAGGTGAGGTCTTCCTTGGCGTCGCCGTTGTTATCGATATGGATTTCGTACAGCGCGTTGGGATCCATGGCGAAGTAGTTCGGGCCGCCGTAGGCATCTTGCAGCGGCACGTAGTCGGCGATCAGGGTGACGAAGCCGGCGCGGCCCGTCTCGTAGCTGCGGAACATGTAAAAGTCGGTGCCATCGACTTTCGGACTTTGGGTGACGAACGGTGCTTCGCGGTGGCTCGACGCCAGCGCTGCCGGCGCCAGCGCGCCAGCCAGGGTGCCCAGTACTGCCATGCCGAGCGCATGTTTCATAAACGTTTGCATTGTATATCCCCTTTTGATTGTAACTTCCGTACCTGCACGACTGCGGTTGCTGCCCACTCCTATACGGCGCACGATAGACGCCGGATTCAGATTTGATAATTTTTTTTACATTGTTAAAAACGGTGATTCAGTGTCAGCCGCGCGGTGCGCTGCTCGACCGGGTGAAAGTGGATGTCGTTCACGCCTTCAGCCGGCTCGCCCGGCAGGCGCGAGGCGTAGTAGTAATCGATGTCGCTGGCCTTGCGGTTGAGCAGATTGAAACCGTCGAGCGTCAAGCGGGTGCGCGGCGTGAGCTGGTAGCCGATGCGGCCATACACCAGCGTGGTGGACTTCGAGCGCACGCTGTTGTCTTCGATCAGCGGACGCTGGCCGAAGTAGCGCACTTCCAGTGCGCCCTGCCAGCGGTCCAGGTCCTTGACGGTGACGCCAAACGAGGCCACCTTGCTCAGCGACTCGGGCACGTAGTTGCCGGCCGGGTCGTCCTGGCGATAGCGCGCCCGCGAGGCGGACAAATCGAGGTCGAACAGCAGCCACGGCGCAGCGATGTAGTGGCTGGTCCATTCCACGCCTCGGCGGCGGCTAGGACGGCTCGCTTCGGTCTGGCCGCTGTCGCCGGCGAAGACCAGTTCCGAGTCGATATCGAGAGTCCACAGCGAAAGCGAGGTTTGCAGCCCGGGCAGCCACTCGCTGCGCACGCCCAGCTCCGCGCCGCGCGTGGCTACCAGCGGCATGGCGGGATCGACGGCCTGCACCACGCCGCGCGCGTCGTTGCTGTGGAAACCGCTGCCGTAGTTGATGAAGTACTCGGTGCCGGCCCACGGACCCAGGATGATCGACAGCTTGGGCGACGTGCGGTGCGCAGTCACCTTGTCGCTGTTGACGTCGAAACGGTAGGCATCGTGGCGCACGCCGAGCACCGTGCGCAGCGTGGGCTGCCAGTAGGCGGTGTTCTCGAAATAGAAGCCGGCGCTGCCTTCCTTGACGCGGTCTTCGCGCACGGTGGCAAGGCGCTCGCGCGCCCTGGTGGCGTACAGGCCCAGGGGCGAGACATGGTCGTAGCGGGTTTGCACGCCGACCTTGTTGCGCACATCGACGCCGCCCCAGTTTGCGAGCCACGCGGTACTGGCGTTCACGCCCGTCATGGTGCGCCGCTCGCTTTGCTGGAACTGGTCGCCGTTGACCGGGTCGTTCAAGAAGTAGGTGAAATTGCTGAACAGGTCCAGGCGCGAGCGCACGATGTACGCGGCCGCCTCGGTCACGCTGTCGTCGGTCTTGATGTGCATATTCCAGGACAGGCTGGCGCGGTCGGTCTTGCCGCCGTCGCTGGGATCGATCACGCCATAGCGGCCGATCAGGCCTTGCTGCACGGCGCGCTGCGGCACCTGGTCGGTAGCGTTCCAGCGATTCCGATAAGCCATGGCGGTGACGTTGTAGCCGCGCGCGGCGTCGCCGCTACTGTAGCGCAGCAGGGCGCTGGCCTTGCGCACGTTTTCCGGGGTGTCCCACGGGCCGTCGTTGCGGCCGGCATCGACGCCGTACAGCAGCTTGCCGCTGCCGGCGTTGAAGGAGTCGGCCAGCACCGCGCGCTGGTAGCCATAGCTGCCAAGGGTGACGCTGGCGATGCCCTGCGGCAGGGTATCGACCAGGCTCAGGCGGGCGGCGCCTGCCGAGGAGAAGTCGCCTTCGTCGGCAAAATAGGGGCCCTTGCGGTAGTCGATGCGCTGTACCAGTTCGGGGATGATGAAATTGAGGTCGGAATAGCCCTGGCCGTGGGCGTTGCTGCGCAGGTTGACCGGCATGGCATCGACATAGGTGGCAAAGTCGGTGCCGTGGTCGAGGTTGAAACCGCGCAGGAAGTACTGGTTGGCCTTGCCGTCGCCGCTATGCTGGGTGACGATCATGCCGGGCACGAATTCGAGCAATTCGCCGGTGCGCAGGGCGGGGCGGTTGGCGATCAGGCTGGCCGTGACCGTGCCTTCGCTGGCCGCGTCCGACGTGCCCACGGCGTTGTCATAGTTACCGAGCACCGTCACGCGCGGCGGCGCGGCATCGTCTTCCCCGATGGCCGCAGTCGCCGCATTGCTGGCATCCGCACCGGGCGCCATCACCATGGCCATCATTCCACCCATTACCAAGTCGAATCGCATCCTGTCCCCTGAAGTCGCTGGTTTTATTTGCGTTATGCAAACGATTCTACGTAATGGGCATGAAAGCGGATTCATCTTTCGTACAGTGCGCGGGCGCAGTGTGGTATTTTCATGTCGCTTCAACAATTCAATCCACTTCGTCCCCAACACACAGACAAGCTCATCGTGCCAGACACCATTACCCCCGACCCCCAGCAACTGAGATTGTGGCTCGAAGGCGCCGCCCGCCGCGATGCCGCCTCGTTCCGCGCGTTATATGACGCCACGTCGCCGAAACTGTTCGGCTTCGCGCTGCGTATACTGAACAAGCGGGAACTGGCCGAGGATGTCTTACAGGAGAGCTTTGTGGCGATCTGGAATAACGCAGGCAACTACCAAAGCCACCTGGCCGCGCCGATGACGTGGATGACGACCATCGTGCGCAACAAGGCGTTCGATCTGCTGCGCCGCGCCGATCACGACACCGAAATCGATGGCGACCCGTTCGCTGCCGAGGTCATGGCCGCCTTGCACGATCCCGGCGCCACGCCGATCGAAGCGCTGCAACTGAGCCGCGACGCCAAGGCACTGGCCTACTGCATGTCGGCGCTGGAAGGCTTGCACCGGCAGGTGGTGGGCCTGGCCTTTTTCCACGACCTGTCGCACAGCGAGGTGGCCGCGCAGATGGCGCTGCCGATCGGCACCGTCAAGACCTGGATCCGCCGCAGCCTGGAAAAGCTCAAGGCCTGCCTGGCCAAAGGAGAGCGGGCATGAACCTGCGCGACAACCTGCCGCTGCGCGAAAAACTGGCCGCCGAATATGCGCTCGGCACCTTGAGGGGCGGCGCGCGCCGCCGCTTCGAAGGTTATCTGCACAACGACGCCGCACTGCGCCGTACCACCGCCGAATGGCAGGACCGCCTGGCGCCGCTGGCGGAATTTGCTGGCGCGCAGGCGCCGCGCAAGCAGGTGTGGGCCGGCATCGAACGGCGCCTCGGCCTGCGCCCGGCGGCATCGGGCTGGCAGTTCTGGCGCAGCGACGCTTTCGCCTGGCGTCCGCTGGCGCTGGCCTCCACGGCCGTGGCGCTGGTGCTGGCGGCGATGCTGGCCACCCACACCCTGCAGGCGCCGCAGGTCGATTACATGGCCACGCTGATCGACGACAAGGCGCAACCAGTGCTGGTGCTGGCGGCCGACCATCGCAAGCAGCAGTTGACGGTGCGCGTGGTGCATGCCGCGCCGGTGCCGGACGACAAATCGCTGCAACTGTGGGCGGTGCCCAAGTCCGGCAATCCGCGTTCGCTGGGCCTGGTCGATCCGGCCGGCCAGGTGACGCTGGCGCTGGGCGCACCGGGCCGCGCCATCGGCGACGACGTGGCGCTGCTGGCCGTGTCGCTGGAGCCGAAGGGCGGCTCGCGCGATCCGAACGGGCCGACCGGTCCGATACTCTACAAGGGCAACTGGGTGCGCACGCTGTAGGGGAGACTGTCTCCGGTTGACTGCGTAGCCCAAATGGGCGATGATCGTGAAATCGTTTTCATGGTGACGGCGGGCATGGCTGTCGAACAGTCGCTGTCGGGCCGGCCTTGCGCCGGCCGCAGCGAGGAACCGACTGCACCACGAAAACCAATCACAACAACAATGAGACATGACATGCCAACTTCCCTGAAATATCTGGCGGCCGCCATGGTCTGCCTGGGCGCGGCCGGCGCATCCGCTGCCGAGATCAAGCTCAATCAACTGGGCTTTCTGCCCGGTGCGGCCAAGGTGGCGGTGGTGCCCGCGGAAGCAGCGACGGCGGGCGCCACCACCTTCACCGTGATCCAGGCCGGCGGCGGCGCCGTGGTCCGGCAAGGCACGCTGGGTGCGGCCAGGGCGGCGCCGGATTCGGGCGATACGGTGCGGCTGGCCGACTTTTCTACGCTCACCACGCCGGGACGCTACCGGTTACGCGTGGCAGGTCTGCCCGATTCGCTGCCGTTCGAGGTCGCCCCCGGCGCCTACCAGGCCCTGAACGCCGGCGCCATCCGCGCCTATTACTACAACCGCGCCGGCATCGCGCTCGACACGAAGCATGCCGGCGCCTACGCGCGCGCGGCCGGCCACCCGGATACCAGTGTGATGGTGCATGCTTCGGCCGCGTCCCCGGCGCGCCCGGCCGGCACCATCATCTCCAGCCCCAAAGGCTGGTACGACGCGGGCGACTACAACAAGTACATCGTCAATTCGGGCATCGCCACCTATACCTTGCTGGCCGCGTGGGAAGACTTCCCAGGCTTCTTCCAGTCGCAGGCTTTGAATATCCCCGAAAGCGGCAACGGCATTCCAGACATCCTCAACGAAACGCTGTGGAACCTGGAATGGATGCTGACCATGCAGGACCCCAATGACGGCGGCGTCTATCACAAGCTTACCGATAAAAACTTCGACGGCTACGTGATGCCGGCCGACGCCCACCAGCAGCGCTACGTGGTGCAAAAGACCACCGCCGCTGCACTCGACTTTGCCGCCGTGATGGCCACCGCCAGCCGCGTGCTGGCCCCTTACGACAAGCAACTGCCCGGCATGGCCGCGCGCATGCGCACCGCCGCCGAGCACGCCTGGCGCTGGGCCCAGGCCAATCCCAAGACCTACTACCAGCAGCCGGCCGACATCAAGACCGGCGAGTACGGCGACAAGGACGTGCGCGACGAATTTGCCTGGGCCGCCGCCGAACTGTTCATCACCACCGGCGACCCCGCCTACTACCAGGCCATGCAGGCGCCTGCGCTGCAGGCCACGGTGCCGACATGGGGGGAGGTCAGCGGGCTGGCGTGGCTGTCGCTGGTGCGCCATCGCCAGCACTTGAATCCGGTGGCCGACCAGGCGCTGATCGCCAGCCGCATCGATGCGTTATCGAGCCAACTGGCGGCAGTCAAGCAGCGCTCGGCCTACGGCTTTGCCATGCAGACCGCCGACTACGTCTGGGGCAGCAATGCCGTGGTGCTGAACCAGGCCATGGTGCTGGTGCACGGCTACCGCTTGACCGGCAAGCGCGCCTACCTCGACGCGGCGCAGGCCAATTTCGATGTCATCATGGGCCGCAACGCCGTCGATCTGTCGTTCGTGACCGGCTTCGGCGCTCGCTCGGCACAGCACCCGCACCACCGGCCGTCGGAGGCGGACGGCATCGCCGCACCGGTGCCGGGCTTCGTGGTCGGCGGCCCGCAGCCGGGTCGCGAAGACCAGAAGGATTGCAAGGTGCAGTACGCATCAGCGCTGCCGGCGCGCGCCTATCTCGACGATGCCTGCTCGTACGCCAGCAACGAGATCGCCATCAACTGGAACGCGCCGCTGGTGTACGTGTCGGCGGCGTTGCAGGTGTTGACGCCGGCGCCGGGCAAGTAGCCACCGCCACCGGGACGAGGTGGAATTTGCTGCTGGGGTACTATCGAGTCGCAAGCGCGCCGCCGGTGGCGCGCCACGACGGGAGACACGATGAAGGGGACCAATACACCACGTAGCGCGCTGCTGTTGGCAGGCGTATTGATACTGGCGGCCAGCACGCCTGCCACGGCGCAACGACAATCTGCCGCGAGCCCAAGCCCAACCGCAACCGCAGCCCCAGCCCAAGCGCCAGCCTCAGCCTCAGCCCCAGCCCCAGCCCCAGCCCCAGCCCCAGCCCCAGCCCCAGCCCCAGCCGCCCCTGCCCCCGCAACTGCAACTGCGCCTCAGGACGTGCCCACGCCGCAGCAACTGTTCGGTCCCCTGTACCAGGCGGTGCAGACCGCCCACATCTATCCAGACGCCAAGACCTTCGCCGACGCCGTACCCCGGTCCGATCCGCAAGCGATACTGGCCAAGTACCAGCAAGAGCAGCCGCAGGACAAGGCCGCGCTGCAAGCATTCGTCGAACGCCATTTCGAGCTGCCCGCGCCGGCCACCATCACGCTGCGCCAGCACATCGCCTCGCTGTGGCCGGTGCTCACGCGCCCGCCGCTCGATCCTCCCAAGTGGTCGTCGGCTTTGCCGCTGCCGGCCAATTACGTGGTGCCGGGCGGGCGCTTCCGCGAGATTTATTACTGGGATTCGTACTTCACCATGCTGGGCCTGCAGGCCGACCATCGCAGCGACCTGGTCGATTCGATGATCGTCGGGTTCCAGAGCCTGATCGAGCGCTATGGTCATATCCCCAACGGTACCCGCAGCTACTACCTGAGCCGCTCGCAGCCGCCGTTCTTCGCGGCCATGGCGCAATTGAAACCGCTGGGCGACAAGGGCGCCGACGCCAAGGCGGAAGGCCGCCTGCTCGCTGCGCTCAAGCGCGAACATGCTTACTGGATGCGCGGCACGGCGTGCCTGCCCAAGACGGGGCAGGGTGCGTGCGAACACGTGGTGCGCCTCGCCGACGGCACCATACTCAACCGTTACTGGGATGCGAAAGACACACCGCGCGACGAAGCGACTCAACCCGACCTCGACACTGCGAAGGATACCGACCGTTCCAAACCGGAGTTGTACCGCGACCTGCGCGCCGCAGCCGAAAGCGGCTGGGACTTTTCGTCGCGCTGGCAGGACGATCCGCAGCGCCTGGCCACCGTCCACACCACGACGATCGCGCCGGTGGATCTCAACAGCCTGCTGTACCAGCTGGAGGGCGAAGTGGCGCGCCGTTGCGAGGCCGCGCGCGACACCAGCTGCGCCACCCGGTTCAAGCAGGCCAAAGCCACGCGCGCAGCGGCGATCAACCGCATCTTCTGGGTCGCCGCCGAACAGCGCTACGCCGACTACGACCTGCGCCACCAACGCCCGACCAAGGTGCTGAGCGCGGCCACGTACTACCCGCTGTGGGTTGGCATCGCCACGCCGGCACAAGCAGCAGCCGTGGCCGATACCACGCAACAGCACCTGCTGGCCGAAGGCGGCCTGCGCACCACCTTGCTGCGCACGGGCCAGCAGTGGGACGCTCCCAACGGCTGGGCGCCGCTGCAATGGATCGCCATCGACGGCCTGGCACGCTACGGCCACGCCCCGCTGGCGCACGAGATTGCCAGACGCTGGGTAACCACCGTGCACCGCACCTGGGTGGAAACCGGCAAGCTGCTGGAAAAATACGACGTCGAGGAACGCAAGAGCGGCGGCGGGGGAGAATACCCGACCCAGGACGGCTTCGGCTGGACCAACGGCGTCACCAGCGCGCTGCTCGAGCGTTACCCGGACCTGGCGCAAGGCGGGAAATAAATGCGGCGCAAAAGCCGATGCATTGTTGATCAATGAACGGAAGTAACATCACGTTTCGGTTATTTCGTTTAGAATCAGTGATGATTATTCGCCGAGAGGGCCTTCATGAGTGCTCCCATTATTCCTGTCGCGCTGCCTACAGCGGACGACATCACGCTCGCCCGCGAGTCTGGACGTACATTGTCTTCAGTATCACGAAGCCGTGCAGCTACCCAGAAAATTGATTTTTACGACGAGCAAGGGGGCGTACACGCAGTACGCATCCCGACGTCCGCATTACGCTTGCTGGTGGACGTGCTGACAGAAATTGGTCAAGGCAATGCGGTGTCGATTATCCCGATTCATGCGGAGCTGACGACGCAGGAGGCAGCCGATGTGCTCAATGTCTCCCGCCCATTTCTGATTCAGTTGTTGGAGAAAGGCGAGATACCTTTCCATAGGATCGGCACGCATCGCCGTGTGCGTTATCAGGACGTCATCGCTTACAAAAAACGTGTCGATGTAGCACGACGTACTGCGCTTGAAGAATTGAGCAAGCAGGCCCAGGAACTCGGCCTGGGATATTGATGCGATGAGCTCGCACTTCACCGTCATCTATGACGCCTGCGTGCTTTACCCTGCGCCGTTACGCGACTTGTTGATGCATCTTGCACTATCCGACCTATATCGTGCGCGCTGGAGTGACATGATCCATGATGAATGGACGCGGAATGTTCTGGCCAGCCGTCCTGACCTGACCCAAGCCCAGTTGAATCGGACGCGCCAGTTGATGAATGCGCACGTCCGTGACAGTCTGGTGACCGGATTTGAATATCTGATCCCGTCAATCATCTTGCCTGATCAGGACGACCGTCATGTCGTTGCGGCCGCGATCCATTCTGGCGCCAGCCTTATCGTGACATTCAACCTCAAAGATTTTCCGCAGGCCGCACTCCATCCCTACCATCTCGCAGCCCAGCACCCGGATGACTTCATCGTCGATCTTCTTGATCTGCACACTGCTGCTGTGCTACAGGCAGCGGCCAGCCACCGTCGTTCACTGAAGAATCCACCTAAAGCGACGGATGAATATCTCGATACGCTGCGGGCACAGGGGCTGACACAGTCGGTCGCCGTCATGCGGCAATGGACCGTTGCCATCTGAACGCTGACGGGCAGGATACTTTAGTTGTCAACAAAGGCCGCATATGGCGCAGGCTGGTTTAGAATGCTGTTCAATCATTCATACTTGCCGAAAGACTAAATAATGCACGAATTTCTGACCCTGCTGGCCGCCTGGTTCCTGCACCTCGATGTGCACCTGGCCGAACTGGTGGCGGCATACGGCCACTGGATTTACTTGCTGCTGTTCGCCGTGATTTTCATCGAAACCGGCGTCGTCATCATGCCGTTCCTGCCCGGCGATTCGCTGCTGTTCATCGCTGGTGCGCTGGCCGCCAAGGGGCTGTTCGATCCGTGGATACTGTTTTTCCTGCTGCTGACTGCCGCCATCACCGGCGACGCGCTCAACTTTGCCATCGGCACCTATGTGCGGCGCAAGGCGGTCGATACGTCGCGCATTCCGTTCCTGAAAGCAGAACACATCGTCCTGACGCAAAAATTCTTCGAGCGCCATGGCGGTAAGACCATCATCCTGGCCCGCTTCGTGCCGATCGTGCGCACGCTGGCGCCGTTCGTGGCAGCGCTCGGTTCGATGCCGGCGCGCGTGTTCTTCATGTACAACGTGGTCGGCGGCCTGATCTGGGTGGGCAGCCTGCTGCTGGCCGGCTATATGTTCGGTAACATTCCATGGGTCAGCAACAACCTGACCGCCGTGGTGCTGGGCATCGTGTTCCTGTCCATCCTGCCGGGCATCATCGCCTGGCTGCGTTCGCTGGGCACCCGGTCCAGCAAAGCGTAGTGTTAGACATCCTGGCGATCACCAGCCCCATCTACCTGGTGGTGCTGGCTGGTTACCTGGCCACGCGGTCCGGCGTGTTCAACCGCGCCGACATGGCCGTGTTCGGCAAGTTCGTGCTGAACCTGGCGCTGCCTGCGCTGATCTTCAACGCGCTGGCGCAGCGCCATATCTCCGACGTGCTGCATCCGACGTACTTGCTGGCCTACCTGGGCGGCTCGCTGCTGTCGATGACCACGGCCTACCTGATCGGCCGCCGCCTGTGCGGCTGGAACGGTACCCGCAGCACATTTCTTGCCATGGGCGTGTCGTGCTCGAACAGCAGTTTTATCGGCTATCCCATCTTGCTGCTGATGGTCGCGCCGGTGGCTGGCGTGGCGCTGGCACTGAATGTCCTGATCGAAAACCTGCTGATGTTGCCGCTGCTGCTGGCGCTGGCCGAGAGCGCGCGCGGCAATGGCGGCACGTGGTCGCAGGTGCTGCGGCAATCATTGCTGCGTCTCGCCCGCAATCCGCTGGTGCTGGCGGTGTCAGCCGGCCTGGTGATCAGCCTGGCGCAGGTGGATTTGCCGCAACCGCTGCTGCGCACCGTGAACCTGTTCGCCCAGGCTAGTGGCGGCCTGTCCTTGTTTGCCATCGGCGGCATGCTGGTGGGCTTGCCGTTGCGCTCGGGCTGGCAAAAAGTGGTGCCGGTGGTGCTGGGCAAGCTCGTGGGCCATCCGCTGGCCGTGCTGCTGGTACTGACCGTGGTCACCGCCCTGGGCGTGGCGCCGATGGAACCGCAACTGCGGGCAGCGGCGCTGCTGATGGCGGCCATGCCGATGCTCAGTATTTATCCGATCCTGGGGCAGGCGTACGGCGAGGCCGATCGTAGTGCGACGACCTTGTTGCTGTGCATGGTGGCGTCGTTCTTTACGTTGAGTGCCTGGATGTGGGTGCTGAAGTAAAAAAAAGCCCCGTGAGCGCTGGCGCTGACGGGGCTTCGTACCAAGGGGCGTTCGCCCCTTTATCTACAGCTTAGATCGTATCGAGCGCAGCGTTGAAGGTCGCGCTAGGACGCATGGCCGCAGCCGTTTTGGCTGGATCAGGCTGGTAGTAGCCACCGATATCGACTGCCTGGCCTTGCACCTTGGCCAGCTCTTCCACGACCGTGGTTTCGTTTTCCGACAGGGCCTTGGCCAGCGGCGCGAAGTGCGCTTGCAGTTCGGCGTCGTCGGTCTGCGCGGCCAGGGCTTGTGCCCAGTACAGCGACAGGTAGAAGTGGCTGCCACGGTTGTCCAGTTCGCCGGTGCGGGTCGAAGGCGACTTGCTGTTGTCCAGCAGTTTGCCGGTGGCGGCATCCAGGGTCTTGGCCAGGATCTTGGCCTTGTTGTTGTCCTGCTTGATGCCCAGCTCTTCCAGCGACACGGCCAGCGCCAGGAACTCGCCCAGCGAATCCCAGCGCAGGTGGTTTTCTTCCACCAGCTGTTTCACGTGTTTAGGGGCCGAACCGCCAGCGCCGGTTTCGTACATGCCGCCACCAGCCATCAGCGGGACGATCGACAGCATCTTGGCCGAGGTGCCCAGTTCCAGGATCGGGAACAGGTCGGTCAGGTAGTCGCGCAGGATGTTGCCGGTCACCGAGATGGTGTCCAGGCCGCGCGAGACGCGCTCCAGCGTGTAGCGCATGGCGCGTACTTGCGACATGATTTCGATGTGCAGGCCGCTGGTGTCGTGGTCTTTCAGGTACGTTTGTACCTTCTTGATCACTTCGTTTTCGTGCGGACGATACGGGTCGAGCCAGAAGATGGCAGGCATGCCCGAGTTGCGCGCGCGGGTCACGGCCAGCTTGACCCAGTCGCGGATCGGCGCGTCCTTGACCTGGCACATGCGCCAGATATCGCCTTCTTCCACGGTTTGGGTCAGCAGCACTTCGCCCGTTGCCAGGTCGGTGATGTTGGCGATGCCGCCTTCGGTCACTTCAAAAGTCTTGTCATGCGAGCCGTATTCTTCGGCTTGCTGCGCCATCAGGCCCACGTTCGGCACGGTGCCCATGGTGGTCGGGTCGAAGTTGCCGTGCCATTTGCAGAAGTTGATCATCTCCTGGTAAATACGGGCAAAAGTCGATTCCGGCATCACGGCCTTGACGTCGGCGGTGCGGCCATCGGCGCCCCACATTTTGCCGCCGATGCGGATCATCGCCGGCATCGACGCATCGACGATCACGTCGTTCGGCGAATGGAAGTTGGTGATGCCCTTGGCCGAATCGACCATGGCCAGCTTCGGACGGTGTTCCAGGCAGGCGTGCAGATCCTTGAGGATTTCGTCCTTCTGCGACGCTGGCAGCTTTTCGATTTTTTCCAGCAGGTTGGACATGCCGTTGTTGACGTTTACGCCCAGTTCTTCGAAGACCTTGGCGTGCTTTTCGAACGCTTCCTTGTAGAAGATGCGCACGCAGTGACCGAACACGATCGGGTGCGACACCTTCATCATGGTGGCCTTGACGTGCAGCGAGAACATCACGCCGGTTTTATAGGCGTCGTCGATTTCCTTCTCGTAGAAATCGAGCAGCGCTTTTTTGCTCATGAACATGCTGTCGATGATTTCACCGGCTTGCAGCGAGACCTTCGGTTTGAGCACGATGGTTTTGCCGGATGCGGTGATCAGTTCCATCTTGACGTCGCGCGCTTCGCCGATGGTCATCGATTTTTCACCGTGGTAGAAGTCGCCGGCATGCATGTGCGACACGTGGGTGCGCGAAGCCTGGCTCCATTCGCCCATCGAGTGCGGGTGCTTGCGGGCGTATTCCTTGACGGCCTTCGGTGCGCGGCGGTCGGAATTACCTTCGCGCAGGACCGGGTTCACGGCGGAACCAGTGCACTTGCCGTAGCGTGCCTTCAGGGCTTTTTCTTCGTCGGTTTTTGCATCTTCCGGGTAGTCGGGCAGGGCGTAGCCCTTGCCTTGCAGTTCGCGGATGGCCGCTTGCAGCTGCGAGACGGACGCGCTGATGTTCGGCAGCTTGATGATGTTGGTGTCGGGGTTCTGGGTCAGTGCGCCCAGTTCGGCCAGCGTGTTCGGCAGGCGCTGCGCTTCGGTCAGGAACTCGGGGAATTCGGCGATCACGCGGGCGGCGACGGAAATGTCGCTGGCGACAACGTCGACGCCGGCCGGGGCGGTGAACTTCTGGATGATCGGGAGCAGGGAATAAGTCGCCAGCAGCGGCGCTTCGTCGGTCAGGGTGTAAATGATTTTAGATTTTTCTGTTGCCATGTTGATTCCCTCGGTTTTACCAAATTGGATCGGTGCCAGACGGCAGGAGTGTTAGCGGTCAACTAACCCAAACGAATATTTTAGACGTTCCACGTGTAGTTTGTGCAAATTCCGTGCTCGACAGAGGGCTAATCGCGGCAATTTAATCATTCAGTAAATAAAAAACCCGGATCGTCGAGCGCAACAACATGGCTCAACTTGCCGATTGAATAATTTTGTGCTGGACATCATTGACCGCATGAGTCAATATTGCTTGTTATCAATAAACTACCGATTCCGCCATGCGCGACCATGCCCTCCGCCTGCAGTCCCTGTCCAAGTCGTTCGGCCGCCCGGCTGTCGATCACCTTGACCTGGCGGTGCGCCGGGGCGAGTTTTACGCGCTGCTCGGCCCCAACGGCGCCGGCAAGACCACGACCTTGCGCATGGCTACCGGCCTGCTGGCGCCCGACAGCGGCAGCGTGGAAGTGCTGGGCGTCGATATGTTGCACGACCCGGCCGCCGCCAAGCGCCACCTGGCCTACCTGCCGGACGAACCGATGGTATATGCCAAGCTCAAGCCCACCGAGTACCTGGAATTCGTCGCCGGCTTGTGGGGCATCGGTGCGGCGGAGGCCGAGCCGCGCGCGCGCCACCTGCTCGACTGGCTCGACCTGACCAAGCACGCGCACGAACTGACCGAAGGCTTTTCACGTGGCATGAAGCAAAAGCTGGCGCTGGCCGGCGCCCTGATCCACTCGCCGCAACTGCTGATCCTCGACGAACCGCTCACCGGCCTCGACGCCGCCGCCGCCCGCCAGGTCAAGGACTTGCTGCAACAGCACGTGGTCGATGGCGGCACCGTGGTGCTTACCACCCACATCCTGGAAGTGGCCGAGCGCCTGGCCGAACGCATCGGCGTGATCCGCGCCGGTCGCCTGATCGCCGAGGGTACGCTGGACGAACTGCGCGCACTCGCTGGCCTGGGCGCCGCTGGCACGCTGGAGGACGTGTTCCTGCAACTGACCGGGGAGCCGGCATGACCAAAGTGAACGGCGCCCCGGGCGGTACCTGGTGGCTGCTCCGCCACGAAGTGCGCATGTATTTCAGCGCCACGCGCAAGCTGCGTGCCAATGGCAAGATCAGCGCCAGCTGGCTCGGCACGTCGCTCACTGTGGTGTTGCAACTGCTTCTGCACTGGGGCGCGTACCTGCTCATTCCTCTCATCCATCGCCATGGCCCGACGCCGGCGCTGGCGGCCATCCTGGCCACCGCCGCGTTGCTGGTAGGCGTGACGCTGATGCTGGCGACAGCCTTGCGCGGCAGCGTGGCCGCGCTGTTCGAGCGGGGCGACCTGGACTTGCTGCTGTCGTCGCCGTTGCCGGCCAAGAGTATTTTCTTTGCGCGCTTGCTGGGCATCGTGGTCAGCGTGGCCGGCATCTTCCTGTTCTTCCTGGCGCCGCTGGCCAACATGGGCTTGCTGACCGGCCATCCGCAATGGCTGGCGCTATACGTGGTGGTGATTGCGCTGGCGCTGCTGGTATCGTCTTGCGCGATGCTGCTCACGTTGATCCTGGTGCGCCTGATCGGTGCGCGCCGCACCAAGGTGCTGGTGCAGGTGCTGTCCGCCGTGGCGGGGGCGCTGGTATTCCTGCTGTCGCAGGCGGCCAATAGCCGCAACGAGCTGGGCGCGCGCTTGCAGGAGATGCTCCACGGCGACTGGTCGGGCGTGTTGTGGCTCGGTCACGCCGTGCTGGGCCAGCCGGTGCCGCTGGCCGGCCTGCTGGCGGCCGGCGTGGCGCTGTTCTTCTTCACCACGCGCACGACCCGGGGCTTTTTTGTCAGCGGCGTGCAGCAGGCGGCCGGGTCGGGCAGGGCGGCGGCAGCGCCGTCCGGCGGCCCGCGTTTCAATTTCGGTCGCGGCCTGGTGTGGGCGACCATGGTCAAGGAATGGCGCCTGATCGCGCGCGATACCCGCCTGCTCACGCAAGTGCTGCTGCGCCTGTTGTACATGCTGCCGCTGGGATTCATTATTTTTAAAAATTCCGCCACCATCAACCACGCGGCCGGCGCCTCGCTGGTCTTCGTGTGCGCGTCGCTGGCCGGTTCGCTGGCCTGGATCATCATGTCGGCCGAAGATGCGCCGGACCTGCTGGCCAGCGCCCCGCGCAGCGCCAGCCTGATGCGCCGCGCCAAGCTGGCGGCGGCGACCGTGCCGCCGCTGGCCCTGGTGCTGCTGCCGGTGCTGTGGCTGGCGCTGCACCAGCCGGTGATGGGCGTGGTAACCCTGATCGCCTTGCTGCTGTCGTCACTGGCCAGCGGGATCATCGTCATGTGGAGCGGCCGCCCCGGCACCCGCGCCGACTTCCAGCGCAGCGGTGGCGGCGTGGGCGGCACGCTGCAAGGCGTCAGTTGCCTCGCCTGGGGCGCCGTGGTGTGGTTGCTGCTCGCAGGACTTGAGCACGGCTTGTGGCTGAAATGGTGTGCGCTGGCGTTGGGGATCGCGCTGGCGGCAGTGTTGATCGCTTGGGCGATTCACGGCGCCAGGGTGGGAAGGTGGAAGCGGCAAGCTCCGATTAGTCAGGTCAAGGTGGATTGAGGCGTCTGCGGCCAGGGGGCAAGCCCGGATCAAGCAAAATACACAACAGGAACAGCATGCAGCCAACCAGTATCGCCAGCCTGACCTCCACCTTGCGCGCCATCTTGCGGGGCGCCAGCGACAGCGCGGGACCAAGCCTGGCGCCGGTGCTTGCTACGCTCGAACGCCCCGAAGGAACCCGCCATTACCTGGTCGCCGCGCCGTCAACTGCAAGTTCCGTTGCGACCTCCGGCGAGCGCGCGCTGGTGATCGTGCTGCATGGCGCCGGCGCGTCGGCGCAGCAGGTGCTTGGCCTGGCGTTCCCGCCGTCGCCCATGTCCGTGTGGCTGGAAATCGCAGCGCGCGAACAACTGGTGGTGATCGCGCCCGATGCGGGCAAGGGCGGCTGGAATGACTGCTACGCTGCCGCCGCGCGCGTAGCGCAAAAAAATGACGCGGCCTTTATCGAGGCCTTGATCGATCAGGCAATCGACCGCTACCAGGTCGATCCGCGCCGGGTATACGTGATGGGCGTGTCGCGCGGGGGCTGGATGGCGTACGCGGTGGCCGCAGCGATTCCCCACCGCTTGGCCGCCGTCTCGGCGGTGCTGGCCAGCATGCCGCTGCCGGGCCGCAGTGAGATGCCCAGCCTGCCGCTCTCCGCACTGATCATCGGCTGCACGGCCGACCCGCTGATCTACTACCACGGTGGCAGACCCTGGTATGCACTGGGCTTTGCCGAGCCGGTGCGCGGCATCGAAGCCACGGCCCACGCCTGGCGCGCCATGGCGAAACTGCCGGATACGCCGGAAGTCACCAGGCTGCCAACCAGCGACCTGCACGGCAGGACCAGCGTTACGCGATACCTGTGGGGCGGGGCGGCGGACGGCGTGCAGGTGGGCCTGTACCGGGTCGATGGCGCCGGCCACGCGGAGCCAAGCCGCCTGAAACGCTATCCGCGTTTTATCAACTGGCTGACCGGCTGGCAAAATGCGGACTTCGAGGCGGCCGAGGCGGCCTGGGATTTTTTTCGTCCAAAGAGCTCCGCTCAGGCGTTGCAGCCGGGTTAATCAGTCTGCCGATGCAAAGCCGCCAAACAGCTCCAGTACCTCGCGCGGCGCCTGTGCATCGAAAAACATCGCCATATTCTGCGCCGACTCGTGCGCGCACGGTTCGCTGCGCGCGAACATCGCTGTCTCGTAACTGGCCAGGGCTGCTTCCAGGTCGTGGGGACTGGCGGCAATCGCCTGGCCCAGTTCTGCGCCGTCGAGCAGGGCCAGGTTGGCGCCTTCGCCGGCGAACGGTGACATCAGGTGGGCCGCGTCGCCAAGCAGGGTGACGCCTGGCACGCGGTGCCAGCGGTGCCCGACCGGCAGCGCGTGGATGGGGCGCAGCAGCGGTGCGCCGTCGCCGCCGGTGATGAGAGCGGTGAGTGCCGGCGCCCAGCCGTCGAACTCGCGCGCGAGCAGGGCTGTCGCCTGCGCGAGGGCAGAAAAGTCGATGGCTTTGAACCATGGTTCGGAACGATTGAGGGCGACATAGGTTTGCATGGTGCCGTCGCCGTGCCGGTGCGTGAAGATGCCCTGGCCGGGCGCGGTGGCGATCATGGTGCCGTTGCCGGCCAGCTCGGCGCTGGCCGGATGCCGGCGCTGTGCATCGGTCATCGTGATCTCGACGAACGAGGTGCCGCTGTACGCTGGTACGGCCATCGTCACCAGTGGACGCACGCGCGACCAGGCACCGTCGGCGCCGACCAGCACGGTGGAGGTGACCGTGGCGCCGTTGGTGAAGGTCACTTGGTGGCTGCCGTCGCCGAGTGCGCGCGCACTGGCGAGCTTGTGGCCCCAACGAATGCTTTCCGGCGGCAGCGAATCGAGCAGGACACGCCGCAGCGCGCCCCGGCCCACTTCGGGCCGGCCGCTGTGCACGATGTCCGGGCGGTCCAACAGGATCTCGCCAGCAGTGCTGACCACCCGCTTGGCGTCGGCGCCGGGAATGACGATCGCCAGGAATTGCGCGTACAGTCCGCCAGCCTTGAGCGCCAGTTGGCCGTTGTATTCGTGAATGTCGAGCAGACCACCCTGCACGCGGGCGTCCGGGCCCGCTTCCGCTTCGTAAATGGTGGCGGCGATGCCGTGCACGTGCAGTACGCGCGCGAGCATCAGCCCGCCCAGGCCGGCGCCGATGATGGTGATCTGTGGTTGCATGAGTTTTCCATTGGAATGACGTTCCATTATATTGGAATGTTATTCCAGGTGTGTCAAGATGCGGGATGAGTAAAAAAACCGTCACCAGAGCGCGGCGCGACGACTCGCTGTCGCGCGAACGCATCATCGAGGCCGCCATTGATCTGCTCGACCGTGAGGGCGAGCGAGGGCTGACCTTCCAGGCCTTGTCGGCGCAACTGGCCACCGGTCCCGGCGCGATTTACGGCCACATCGCCAACAAGGCCGACCTGCTCACCGCCGCCTGCGACGCCATCGTGGCGCGGACCGTCATGGCGCCGGAGGACGGTGTCGCACCGCAGGCGGCGATCCGGACCGTGGCATTGGCGCTGTTCGATGCGATGGATGCCCACCCCTGGGCTGGCGCCGCGCTGATCCAGTCTGGTGGAAAAATGCCGGTGGTCCGTATTCTGGAGTGCGTGGGGCGCCAGATCAGCGCGCTGGGCGTACCCGAGCCGGCACGCTGGGCCAGCGCCTGCGCGCTGGTCAACTACATCCTGGGCGTGAGCGGGCAAAACGCCGCCAACGCGCAACTGGCGCGCTCGCAGGGAGCCGACCGTAGTAAATTTTTAGCCGCCGTGGCAGATGCCTGGACCCAGCTCGATCCGGCGCTGTACCCGTTTACGCGCAGCGTGGCGGGGCAGTTGCGGGTGCATGATGACCGCGAGGATTTTTTGGTTGGCGTGGATTTGTTGTTGGCCGGTTTAATGTCGCAGGAAGTGAGGTGAAGTGAAGTGACAGCGCAGAAGCAGCGTGCAAAGGTGGGCAGCGGGCTGCGCGTCATTCGCGAGCAACTGCAGCTGCCCGGCGACGCCTGGCATTACATCCGCTGAACCGCCACCTGCAACGTCGCCCTCAACCCCGGCAAATTATCAGCCAACGCCAGGCTGCCGCCGTGCAGGCGCGCCACTGCCGATACTACCGATAGCCCCAGTCCCACGCCCGGTGTGCCACGGCTGGCGTCGCCCCGGTAGAAGCGTTCGATCACTTTCGGCCGTTCGTCCTCGGCCACGCCGGGGCCGTTGTCGGCCACGACCAGCTCCAGCGTGTCGTCGGCCAGGCGGCGGGCGGTGATCGCGATCACGCCGTTTTCCGGCGCATACTTCAATGCGTTTTCCACCAGGTTGCCCAGCGCTTGCGCCAGCAATACCGGGTCGCCCACTGTGTGCAGGTTGCCGGTGGGCGTAAAACTCAGTGCGATGTCTTTCAATTCCGCCACTGGCAGATAGAACTCGGCCACCTCGGCGCCCAGGCGCGCCAGGTCCACGTCGACGAAACCGCCACGGCGGCTGCCGCTGTCGATTTCGGCCAGGCGCAGCAGGGCGTTGAAGATGCTCATCACGCGATCGACATCGTTGATCGCCGCGTCGATCTCGGCATACGTCTCCTCGTCGGACGGGCGGCCCACCGACAGTTCCTCGAGCCGCGCGCGCAGTTCGGACAGCGGCGTGCGCAGGTCGTGCGCGATGGCGTTGGAGACGTCTTGCACGCCGGTCACCAGGTGTTCGATCTGGTCGAGCATGCGGTTGACGGTCTGCGTGAGCAGTTGCAGTTCGTCGCCATCGCCCGGTTCTTCCAGGCGGCGCGAGAGCTGGCCTTCGATAATGGCCGACGTGGTCTGGCTGATATTTTGCACGCGCGAGAGCAGGGCGCGCCGTATCATCATGCCGCCCAGCGCCGCGACCAGCAGCACCGCGATGGCGCAGCCCAGCAGGCCGTAAATGAACAGGCGCTCCAGCACGTCGAAGCGATTGAGATTGCTGGCGACCAGCAGCCGGTGGCCGTCTTTCAGCGTCACCTGCACCATTTCGATCCGGCGCGGCATGCCATCGACCTCGATGGTGGCCGAGCTGCTGCCATCGACGCGCGGCAAATTGGCCGGCCATCGCGGCAGGTTGCCGGCCAGCTTGACGCCGTTGGGTGCAGTAAACAGGATGATCTTGCGCACGCCGTCGTTGGTGCCCATCACCTGACTGTCGATGGCGGCGGCCAGCGCGAAGGCGCCGTTGCGGGCAAACAGGTTGCACATGCGGCGCGAATCGGCTTGCAGCAGCTCGGTGCGCACCTGCTCGATATTGGTGTTCCATGCCCACCACAGCGGCCCCGCGAACATCGCCAGCACCAGCAGGCTGATGGCGGCGTAGCCGATGGCGATGGTGCGGGCGGAAAAGCCGGGCAGTTTCAGCATGGTGCGTGGTTATTCGTGGTCGGTCAGCATGTAGCCGGCGTTGCGCACGGTACGCAGCAGCGGGGTGGGGAAGCCGGCGTCGATCTTTTGCCGCAGCTTGCTGATGTGGACATCGATCACATTGGTCTGCGGGTCGAAGTGGTAGTCCCACACGTTTTCCAGCAACATGGTGCGCGTGACCACCTGGTTGGCATGGCGCAGCAGGTACTCGAGCAGCTTGAATTCGCGCGGCTGCAGGGCCACCGGCTTACCGGCGCGCACCACCTTGTGCGCCAGCAGGTCCATGGTGAGATCGCCCAACGCCAGCGTGGTCTCCACGGACACGCTTTGCGACCGCCGCATCAGGGCATCGAGGCGGGCCAGCAGCTCGCCGAACGCAAATGGCTTGATCAGGTAGTCGTCGCCGCCGCTTTTCAGGCCGCGAATGCGGTCATCGACGCCGTCGAGCGCCGATAAGATCAGGATCGGCACGCGGTTGCCGTGCATGCGCAGCGCTTCGATGATCGACAGGCCGTCGATCCCGCCGGGCAGCATGCGGTCCATGATGATGGCGTCGTACGGCTCGCTCACCGCGTGGTACATGCCGTCTTTACCGTTGTCTGCGTGGTCCACCGTGTGGCCGGCCTCGGTCAGCCCCTTCTTGACGAAGCGGCCCACGCGTTCATTGTCTTCGACCAGTAATAGTTTCACCGCTGTCCTCCACCCGCCATCACGATGCGGGAATCTGCGCGCCGCTGTCGGCCGCCGCCGGCGCATCGCCCGTGTGCTCGATCCAGCCGCCGCCCAGGGCGCGGTACAAGCCCACCAATGAACTGAGGCGGTTCTGGCGCGCCGTGATCAGGTTGATCTGGGCGTTGTACAGGTCGGTCTTGGCGGTCAGTACGCTCAGGTAGTCGTTGATGCCGTTGTTGTACAGCAGTTCGGCCAGCGTGACGCGGCGCTGCTGGGCATCGACATTGCGCTGGCGGGCGGCGAGCTCGGTATCGTAGGTGCCGCGCGCGGCCAGGCCGTCGGCCACTTCGCGGAACGCCGTCTGCACGCTCTTGCGGTATTCGGCCACGCCGATATCGCGGTTGATGCGGGCCGTATCGAGATTGGCCTGGCGCGTGCCGCCGTCGAAGATCGGCAGCAGCAGTTCGGGCGCGAACGACCAGGCGCCGGAGCCGGCCTTGAACAGGCCCCCCAGCGAATTGCTGGCCGTGCCGGCAGCAGCGGTCAGGCTGATACGCGGGAAGAAGGCCGCGCGGGCAGCGCCGATGTTGGCGTATTCGGCGCGCAGCAGGGCCTCGGCCTGTTGCACGTCGGGACGGCGCAGCAGCAGGTCCGATGGCAAACCGGCCGGAATATCGGCCAGCATGGTTTGCTGCGCCAGCGGCACGGCGGCAGGCAGGTTCTCGGGCAGCGGTTGGCCGAGCAGCAGCACCAGGGCGTTTTCGGCCTGGGCGCGCAGGCGCACTTGCGCGGCGTGATTGGCCTCGGCCTGCTGCAAGGTCACTTGCGCCAGCGATTCATCGAGTTCCGACGTGGTGCCGGTGTCGTATTGCAGCTTGACGATGCGGTACGATTCGCGCGCGGCCCCCAAGGTTTCATCGGTCACCTTGAGCTGTTCGTCGTAAGCCAGCATGGTCAAGTACTGCTCGGTCACCTGCGACACCAGCAGGATGTGCGCAGCCTGGCGCCCGTAGGCGCTGGCCAGGTACTGTTCGCGCGCGGAGTCGCTCAGGCTTTGCAGGCGGCCGAACACGTCGAGCTCCCACGCCGTATTGAGCATCACCGAATTGCTTTGCGTGGTGTTGCGGGTGTTGGCGGCATTGGCCGTGCTGGACGAACGCGCACCGGAAGCTTCGGCATTCAAGGTCGGCAGGGCCGCTGCGCGCTGCAATTGCAACGCGGCTTGCGCCTGGCTTACGCGCAGCAGCGCCACGCGCAGGTCCTGGTTGTTGTCGAGCGCGATGCGCACCAGCGTATGCAGGCGTTCATCGACCAGGAAGTCCTGCCAGCCCGTGTCTGCGGCAGCGGTGGCGTTCGACGTGGTTGGCGCTGCGTAGGCCGCACCGCTTGGGTAGGCCGGCGTGGCGGTCGTGGCGCTGGTGGCCGGCTGCTGGTAGGCCGGCTGCAAGGCGCAGCCCGATACCAGCGCGGCGCCCACGGCAAGGATCAATGTTTTAATAGTCGTATTCATCTCAGTGCGCCTCCGGTTTGGCGGCGATGGCAAGCGGCGGTCCATCTTCGGATGGCTTGCGCTGCTTGATCTTGCCCGCGATGAGGACAAAGAACAGCGGGATCAGGAACGTCGCCACGAAGGTGGCGGTGAGCATGCCGCCGATCACGCCGATACCGAGCGCGTTCTGGCTGGCCGCGCCGGCGCCGCTGGCAATGGCCAACGGCAGCACGCCCAGCACGAACGCCATCGACGTCATGATGATCGGACGCAGGCGCAGCTTGGCCGATTCCATCGCTGCATCGAGGATCGAGTAACCCTGGATTTGCAGCTCGCGCGCAAACTCCACGATCAGGATCGCATTCTTGGCCGAGAGACCGATCGTCGTCAGCAAGCCCACCTGGAAGAACACGTCGTTCTCCAGCCCGAACATGGTGGCCGCACCGAGTGCGCCAAGCACACCCACCGGCACTACCATGATGACGGACACCGGGATCGACCAGCTTTCATACAGCGCGGCCAGGCTCAGGAACACCACCAGGATCGACAGCGCGTACAACAACGGCGCCTGCGCACCGGCCTGCGATTCCTGCAGCGAGATGCCGCTCCACTCGTAACCGAAACCTTCGGGCAGCTGAGCGACCAGGCGCTCCATGATCTTCATCGCTTCGCCGGTACTGTGGCCCGGCGCCGGCTGGCCCAGGATCTCGGCCGACTCGATGCCGTTGTAGCGCGCCATGGCCGGTGCGCCCCACGACCACTGGGCCGTGGCGAACGCGGAGAACGGCACCATGTCGCCCGCCTTGTTGCGCACGTAGAGCAGCTTGATGTCGTCCGGGTTCATGCGGAACTGGGCATCGGCCTGCACGTACACGCGCTTGATGCGGTTGTCGGTGTCGAAGAAGTTGTTCACGTAACGCGAACCCCAGGCGGTGGAGAAGGTCTGATCGACATCGGTCAGGCTCACACCCAGCGCCGCCGCCTTTTCGCGGTCGATATTGATTTTATAGGTCGCATTGTCGGCCTGTCCCGTGTAGCGCACGCGGCCCAGGGCAGGTTCCTTCCTGGTCAGTTCCAGCAACTGGTCCCGGGCCTTGGCCAGTGCTTCGTGGCCGGCGTTGCCGCGATCCTGCAATTGCAGCGAGAAGCCGGAAGCCGATCCGAGGCCGCGGATTGCGGGCGGCTCCACCGCCGTGATCTGCGCACCCTGGAAGTTCGCATAGCGCGCGGAGATGCGTTCACTGAGCGCGGTCACACTGAGCTTGTCGTCTTCGCGTTCGTCCCATGGTTTGAGGCGCACGAACAGGCGACCCTGGTTCTGGCCGCGCTGCGGCTGGCTGGCGCCGTTGGTCATGAAGGTCGATTCGACCATCGCTTTTTCGTCGGTGAGCAGGTAGTTGCTGATCTCGTCGAGCACCTTGCCGGTGGTTTCCAGCGTGCTGCCGGCGGGAGTCTGCACCTGCACGAACATATAGCCCTGGTCTTCCTTGGGCAGGAAGCCGCCGGGCAGGCGCAGGAACAGGAACAGCACCACGCCGATCATCACCGCGTAGAGCGTCATCCACAGGCCACGGCGGCGGATGATGCTGCCCACGCTGCCGAGGTAACGGTCGCGGCTCTTGTCGAAGCTGCGGTTGAACCAGCCGAAGAAGCCTTTCTTTTCGTGGTGGTCCGGGTCCGGGCGCTTGAGCAGCATCGCGCACAAGGCGGGCGTGAGGGTCAGCGCCACGAAGACGGACAGCAGCATCGAGGCCACGACGGTGAGCGAGAACTCGCGGTAGATCGCCCCGACCGTGCCGCTGGAGAATGCCACCGGCACGAACACGGCGGACAACACCAGCGCCACGCCGATCAGGGCACTGGTGATCTGGCCCATGGCTTTTTCGGTGGCCTCGTACGGCCCCAGGCCGTCTTCGTGCATTACCCGCTCGACGTTTTCCACCACCACGATGGCGTCATCGACCAGCAGGCCGATCGCCAGCACCAGGCCGAACATCGACAGGGTGTTGACGGTAAAACCGAGCGCCGACATGATGCCAAAGGTGCCAAGCAGCACCACCGGCACCGTGATTGACGGGATCAGCGTGGCGCGGATATTTTGCAGGAACAGGTACATCACCAGGAACACCAGCACGATACCCTCGATCAGGGTTTTCACCACCTCGTGGATCGACACCTTGATGAACGGCGTGATGTCGTTCGGGTACACCACGCGCAGGCCGTGCGGGAAGTAGGCTTTCAGGTCGTCCAGGCGCGCGCGCACGGCGTCGGCCGTGGTCAGGGCGTTGGCGCCGGGCGCCAGCGAAATGCCCAGGCCCGACGCCGATTTGCCGCTGATGCGCACATCGACGTTGTAGTTCTCGGGGCCGAGCGCCACGCGCGCGACGTCGCCGATGCGCACGGCGGCGCCATCGGGCTGCACCTTGAGCAGGATGCGCTGGAACTGTTCGGGCGTGCGCATCAGGCTTGCCTCGCTGATGGTTGCGCTCAGGGTCTGGCCCGGCACGGCGGGCGAGCCGCCCAGCTGGCCGCCGGAGATTTGCACGTTCTGCGCCTGGATCGCGGCGTTGACGTCGAGCGGCGTGAGCGAGTAGCTGCGCAGCTTGATCGGATCGAGCCAGATGCGCATCGCGTACTGGGTGCCGAACAGGTTCATGCTGCCCACGCCGGGAATGCGCGACAGCGGATCCTGGATGTTCGAGGCCACGTAGTTGGCGATGTCGAACTTGGTCATGCTGTTGTCGTCGGAGACAAACGCCGCCACCATCAGGAAGTCCGACGTGGACTTGCTGACGCGCAGGCCCGATTGCTGGACATCGTTGGGCAGGCGCGGCACGGCCGATTGCAGCTTGTTCTGCACCTGCACCTGGGCGATGTCCGGATCGGTACCGGCAGCAAACGTCATGGTGGTGGTGGACTGGCCGGTGTCGTCGCTGGTGGACGTCATGTAGAGCAGGTTGTCGATCGCGGTCATCTGCTGTTCGATCACCTGCACCACGGTGTTCTGCATGGTCTCGGCGGAGGCGCCGGGGTAGGTGGCCTGGATCTGCACGGTGGGTGGCGAAACCGGCGGGTACTGTTCGACGGGCAGCTTGAACAGCGAGATGCCGCCGACGAGCATGATCAGGAGCGCAATGACGATCGCGAAGATCGGACGCTGGATGAAAAATTTAGGCATTGTCGGACCGTCCCTTAGTGCGCGGCGGCAGGGGCGGCGGCGCCGGTGGCGCCGGCTCCAGCAGCAGCAGGTGCGGACGGCGTGGTCGCAGCACCGCCAGCAGCGGCGCCGTTGGCCGCATTGGCCGCAGCTGCCGGTGCTGCAGCGCGCACCTTGACCACGGCGCCAGGTTTGAGCTTCTGGATGCCGCTGGTGACAATCCGTTCGTTATCCTGCAAACCCTTTTCCACCAGCCAGTGGCCATCGACCAGCGCGCCGGTTTCGATGGTGCGTTGCACCAGCTTGTTGTCGGCGCCGACCAGCATCACGGTCGCTTCGCCTTGCGCGTTGCGGGTGACGGCCGGTGCCGGCACGCGCATCACGTCCGGGCGCACGCCCTGGCTCACCGAGGCGCGCACGTACATGCCGGGCAACAGCAGGTGGTCGGGATTGGGGAACTTGGCGCGCAAGGTGACCGAGCCGGTGGCCGGATCGACAGTCACGCCGGAGAATTCCAGCGAGCCGGTGCGTTTATAAGTGGTGCCATCTTCGAGCTTGAGGGTGACGGTGGCATGGTTGGCGCCGTCGAGCTTGAGCGCGCCGGCGGCGATATCGCGGCGCAGCGCCAGTCCTTCCACGCTCGACTGCTGCAAATCGACATACATCGGGTCGATCTGCTGGATGGTGGTGAGCAGGGTGGCCGAACCGCCCTGCACATAAGCGCCTTGCGTGACCTGCGACACGCTGCTGCGGCCACTGATCGGCGCGACCACGCTGGTGTAACCGAGGTTGATCTTGGCGGTGGTGACGGCCGCCTTGGCGGACGCCACGTCGGCAGCGGCCTGCAATTGCGCCGCTTCGGCGTTGTCGAACGCCTGCTTGCTGACCGCATTGCCGCCGACGAGCACCTTGTAGCGGTCCAGCTGCGCGCTGCTCGACGTCAGGTTCGCCTGCGCGCGCTGCAAGGTCGCCTCGGCGCTGGCCAGTGCTGCGCGGTACGGCGCAGCGTCGATCATGTACAGCGGCTGCCCCTGCTTGACGTCGGCGCCTTCCACGAAGCGGCGTTCCTGCACGATGCCATCGACGCGCGCGCGTACCTCGGCCAGCAGGAATGGCGCCGTGCGGCCGGGCAGTTCCACCTTGAGCGGCACGCTGTCATGTTTGACCGCCATTACCGTCACTTCGGGAACGGGCGGCGGCGCGGGTTTCTTGTCTTCACCGCAGGCGGCGAGGGTGAGCGTGACGGTGGTAACGGCAGCAGCGAGCACGGAACGGCGCGCAAGGGTGGTCAGGGGCATTGGTCGGTCCAGTTGGCAATTTGGTCGTGGCGGTCGAAGTATTTCTGGTCGCACAGTACTATGCCGGGTGGGGGCTTAAATGGGCGTGTGCGATTGATTAAATTTAGTTAATGTAACTGCGACAGTCGCAAAAAGACATCACCCGATGGAAACAGGCGCGGATTTGATCGAATAGGGGGGAGGGATAAAACTGGAGCGGGAGAAGAGTCTCGAACTCTCGACCTCAACCTTGGCAAGGTTGCGCTCTACCAACTGAGCTACTCCCGCATTGGAGTGAATTGCAGACTGCGCCAACCCAGCCTTCCGAAAGAAAACTGGAGCGGGAGAAGAGTCTCGAACTCTCGACCTCAACCTTGGCAAGGTTGCGCTCTACCAACTGAGCTACTCCCGCATGGGGCGCTATTGTAGCAACGTTTTTCAAAAGTTGCCAGAGCAAATTGGCATATCGTTTTGGTTATGTATAACCATGCAAAAGTCATTGGTCCGGCATCGCGGCCTCACTTAGCATAGCGGTAGCTTGCATTACTGCGCCTCACTCACATCTAGAAAGAGACACCATGTCCGCTATCAAACTCGCCATCGTCGGCGTCGGCAAGATCGTGCACGACCAGCACTTGCCTGCGATTGCCGCCAATCCCGATTATCAGTTGATCGCCTCGGCCAGCCGTAACAATACCGTCGACGGCATTCCCGGCTTTAAATCGATCGAAGAGATGCTGGCGCAGATGCCGGAAATCGAAGCTGTCTCGCTGTGCATGCCGCCGCAGTACCGTTACAGCGCCGCCCACGCCGCGCTTACCGCCGGCAAGCACGTGTTCCTGGAAAAGCCGCCCGGCGCCACCCTGTCGGAAGTGGCCGACCTCGAAGCGCTGGCCGCTTCCAAGGGCCTGACGCTGTTTACCAGCTGGCACTCGCGCTACGCACCGGGCGTACAGCCTGCCAAGGCCTTCCTGGCCGAGCATGCGCCAAGCAGCATGCACGTGATCTGGAAAGAAGACGTGCGCCACTGGCACCCGAACCAGGAATGGATCTGGCAAGCGGGCGGCCTCGGTGTGTTCGATCCGGGCATCAACGCGCTGTCGATCGTCACCGAGATCCTGCCGGAACGCGTGTTCCTGTCCGGCGCCAGCCTGGAGTTCCCGGACAACCGCGAAGCGCCGATTGCGGCCGACCTGCAATTCCAGAGCGCGGGCGCATTGCGTGTGCACGCCGAATTCGACTGGCGCCAGACTGGCAAGCAAAGCTGGGACATCCTGGTGGAAACCGCCAAGGGTCAAGTGAAACTGTCGGACGGCGGCTCGCGCCTGTGGATCAACGATGTCGAGCAGCCACTGGAGAAGGAAGCCGAGTACCCGTCGCTGTACCGCGTGTTCGCCGCCCTGGTCAAGGCTGGCAAGTCGGACGTCGATGTGGCGCCGCTGCGCCATGTGGCCGATGCGTTCATGCTGGGCAAGCGCAAGGTAGTAGAAGCTTTCCACGATTAACTGACATCGCAGCAGAAAATAAAGACGGCCCGCGCTTATCACGCGGGCCGTTTTTCATTTCCCGTTAAGGCAGCTTGCCCGCGCCGGCATTGGCCGGTACCGATGTCAACGTGGCCGTTGCCGTCTGCAGCGTGTACGCATAAGGCGGCGTCCACACGTTGTTGCCGGTCGGTGGCGCGTAGCCGCACTGGCCGTCGATGGCGCTGGTGCCTGACTTGTCGCTGGTGAAGATGTGGCCCGACGAGCGGAAGCCGATGAAGTCCTTGCCCTTGATCGCCTTGCCGCACACCTCCGTCACTTTCAGGCCGGTGAAGCTGTAGTAGTGGTTCTCCAGCAGCATGTTGGAGCGGTAGCGCGCGTCGGTGCCACCTTCGAACTTGACGTCGCTGTCCTTGGTGCTGGTGCTGCCGGCGATCAGGTTGTTAAACATGTGCACCTGGCCGTAGCGATTGAGCGGCAGGCGCGTGCTGGCGCCGTCGTACCAGTTGCCCGAGAATGTGACGTGCATGCGGCCCTCGTCGCTCCAGGCGCGCCCCGCATCGCCATTGCCGACCAGCGTGGTCTTGGCGTGCTTGTTGAAGACGTTGCTGGCAATGGTCACGTAGTCGCTGCCGCGCACCACGTCGAGCGCGCCGTCGTGGCGGGTCTTGTTGGTGGATCCGGCCAGCGAGTCGGGCGTGTCGCCGTCGCTGATCGAGAGGTGCGAGATATAGATGTTCTGCGCGCGCGAGAGCGTGATGCCGTCCGCGTAGGCATTGGCCGAGTCTTCCGGGTTGACATCCCACGGCGTGTCGAAGGCGATATTGCGCACGATGACGTTGCGGGTCCAGGTAGGGTAGTCGTCGCCGTCCTTGCCATCGGCAATCCACTTCTTGAAGTCGGCCTGTTCGTCGCCGGTGGCGGTCAACGCCAGTTCGCCGCCGATCAGAATCGATGTGCCGGTCATGCGCGCCGGCCGGCCTTGCGCGTCGTTGATGCCGACCAGCGTGGTATTCGACGGCAGGTTGATCGAGCCGCCAAACTTCTGGTCGCGGTAGCTCGTGTATTCGCGGAACACGGTGTTGTTCTGGCTCCAGCGCAGGTCGATGTGGCCGATTACGCGGATGATCTTCGGCTCGTTGCCGGCCTGGTTGATGGCCGCCACCAGTTGCTGGCCGTTGTACACGGTGTACACGCGGTCGGCGCGCGCGGCACCGCCGCCGGTCACCAGCACTGCGCCCTTGCGCGACCACGCGTGCCAGCCGTTCGATGGCGCCGGCTGGCGCTCGAAGGTGAGCACGCCGCCGGTCGGATCGGCCTGGGCGAAGCGCCATACCGGCAGCGCCGGCGCGGCCATGTAGTTGGCGGGCGAGTGTTTGCCGTCGGTGAGGACTGGCGCCGAGTAATTGCGCACGCCGTACTGGGCGGTTTGCAGCGGCGTGCTGGCGCCGGTCAGGGTGGCGGCGTCGATGGCGGCGGTTGCGTTGGCGGCAGCAAGCCAACCTGCGGCAGCGGCAAGTAGCGTTAAAGCGAGTTTCATTGGTGTCTCCACTATTTTTATATAAATGATATGGACCGTTTCCGCGAGCACTGCGACAGCATGGAAAACGGGAACGTTCAGCACCGCGCGTGGCGGAAACTGAAGCAGGCACCTTGCGTACCTGCAGCCTTAGCGACGAGGGCTTGGGGGAAGCCGAGGTCGGTCAGGTGGCGACGACCGGTGAATAGTAGTCCTGGGAAATGAAATACGCAACCGACAATGTTGGATTTGCGTCATGCGATTTCTGTATACATTTTCGCGGAAAAATGATTGGTCCCGCGACGCGCCCGTCCGTAGCATATCGCTAGTTTTGCCCATACCAACATCAAGAGAGACGACATGAAAAACATCCTTCGCGCTGCGCTTGCCAGCCTGTTACTGGCTGGCGGACACCACGCCACCGCCGCCGAGCCGGGCACCTTCGCCAAGGGCGCCGACATCAGCTGGATCACCGAGATGGAAGACGCGCGCCGCAACATGCTCAACCGCGACGGCAAGCGCCAGAGCCTGCTCACCACGCTCAAGGAGCAGGGCATGAATTCGGTGCGCCTGCGCGTGTGGGTCAACCCGGTGGACGGCTACAACAACCTGCGCGATACGCTCGTAAAAGCCAAGCGCGTGAAGGCAGCCGGCATGCGGCTGATGATCGACTTCCACTACAGCGACGACTGGGCCGATCCGGCCAAGCAGTTCAAGCCGGTCGCCTGGCAGAACTACAGCGTCGATCAACTGGCCACTGCGGTGGCCGACCATACCCGCACCACGCTCACCGCATTGCGTGACGCCGGCATCACGCCCGAGTGGGTGCAGGTCGGTAACGAGACCACCAACGGCATGCTGTGGCCCGAGGGCGAGGCCAGCAAGAACATGAAGAACTACGCGCGCTTCGTCACCGCCGGCTACGACGCGGTCAAGCAGGTATTCCCGCAGGCGCTGGTGATCGTCCATGTCGATAACTGCCACGACGGCGCGCAATTCCGCTGGAACTTCGACGGCCTGGTCGAGAATGGCGGCAAGTTCGACATCATCGGCGCGTCGTCATACCCGACCACGGCCAAGAACATGACCTGGCAAGCCGCCACCGCCGCCTGCCTGACCACCATGAACGACGTCACTGCCCGTTACAAGAAGCCGGTGATGCTGGCCGAAGTAGGCGCGCCGTGGGACCACCCGCAAGGCAAGACCATCATTGCCGACCTGCTGGCCAAGGTACGCGCAGTCAACAACGGCATGGGCGTGGGTGCGTTCTACTGGGAGCCGCAGGCGTACGACTGGAAGGGCTACCCGATGGGCGCGTTCGATTACAAGGGCAAGCCGATGCCGATGCTTGATGCGTTCATGGAAAAATAATCAAGCCACCTTGCGCTAGCCCATCGCGGTATCGAGCACCATCATGATGATAAAGCCGATCACCAGCGAGAACGACGCCGTGCCGTAATTGCCGCGGCGCTGGGCCTCGGGCACCACGTCGTGGCAGATCACGTACAACATGGCGCCCGCCGCGCCCGCCAGACCCCACGGCAGCAGGGCGGCCGACGCTTCGATCATCAGGGCGCCGATCACCGCGCCGATCGGTTCCACCACGCCGGACAGGGTACCCAGCGCGGCCGAGAACAGGCGGCCGTAGCCGGCCACGCGCAGCGCCATGGCCACCACCATGCCTTCGGGGATGTCCTGGATGGCGATGCCCGTGGTCAGTGCGTTGGCCTTGCTCAGGTCCACGCCGGCGTAGCCCACGCCGATTGCCATTCCCTCTGGAATATTATGGATCGCGACCGCGCCGACAAACAGCCAGGCCCGCACCAGGGTGTTGGCGTTGTCGGACTTGGTGTTGTCGAGCACGTTGTCGGAACGGACCAGGCGTTCGAGCAGCATCACGATCAGCATGCCGATCAGGATGCCGCCACCCACCATCAGGCTCGCTGCCATGGGCGTGTTACCGGCGCCCTTGCTGGCGGCAATGGCCGGCAGCACCAGCGAGAACGACGTGGCGGCCAGCATGATGCCGCCACCGAGGCCCAGCGCGGCGTCGTAGGTGCGCGCCGAAAAACTTTGCGACAGCAGCACCGGCAAGGTGCCGACCGCCGTGGCGGCAGCCGCCCACAGGCCGCCGATCAGCGCATGATAAACAGGCGGCGGCATGGCGGCGAGGACACCGGGGCTGCGCACGAGCACCAGCGCGCATAGTCCGACGATCAGGGCGGCCGTCAGCAGGCGGCCCGGCGTAAAGGAACTGGATCTGAGCATGAATTTTAAAATTGTCGAAAGTACACAAAGTGTACAGGGTCTGTGGCTGCGCGGCGCATCGGGATGCGCAATGGTGTGCGTGGCTTCGGCCGCAAACGTGCGGGTGCTAGAATGACAAGGATAACATTTACTTGACGCGCGATGACAGTTGAAACCTCCCTTGTAGTGCAGGCCCTGCCGTTCGCCATCCTCGTGCTCGATGTGTCGCCCGAGTTTGTCATCCTGCACGGCTCCGACGAATACCTGGCCGCCACCATGACGTCGCGCGCCGACGTCATCGGCCGGCCGCTGTTCGAGGCCTTCCCGGCTGCATCCAGCGACGCCGACGGTCCCGATCGGCTGTGCGCCTCGCTGCACGAAGTGTTGCGCACGCGGCGCATGCACACCATGGACTTGCAGCGTTACGACGTGCCCGACCGCAAGGGCGACGGTTTCATCGTGAAATACTGGTTGCCCACCAACCTCCCCGTGCTCGATGCGGACGGCCAGGTGGTTGCCATCATTCACCGCGTGTACGACATGACGGCGCTGGTCAATGGCGACAACACCTTGCCACCCGGCGATCCGTCCGAGCACGTCAAGCGGTCGTTCGACGATCTCAAGCGCGTGATCGAGGTGGTCAAGGAAGGCGAGCGGCGCCGCACTGCGGCCGAGGCGCGCGCCACCGAGGCCGGCGAGCGGCTCGACCTGGCGGTGCAGGCCGGCGAACTGGGCACCTTCTATTGCCCGATGCCGATGGATAAAATCTACTGGAACGACACCTGCAAGGAACATTTTTTCCTGCCGCTCGACGCCGAGGTCGATTTCGACCTGTTTTATGCGCGCATCCACCCCGACGACCGGGCCCACACGCACGCGGCGGTCGAGGCGAGCGTGCGCGACAAGCAAATGTACGATGTCGAATACCGCGTGGTGGCGCCGGATGGGCGCGAGCGCTGGCTGCGCGCCAAGGGCCGCACCTATTTCGACGCCCACGGCACGCCCACCCGGTTCGACGGCATCACGCTCGACATCAGCCGCCAGAAGCAGGTGGAGGCCGAACTCTCGCGCAGCAACCGCCAGAAGGACGATTTTCTCGCCATGCTGGCGCACGAGCTGCGCAACCCGCTGGCGCCGATCAGCGCCGCCGCCGACCTGCTGGCCATTGCGCCGCCCGACCCGGCCCGCATCGCCCGCATGAGCGAGGTGCTGTCGCGCCAGGCGCGCCACATGTCCGGCATGCTCGACGACCTGCTCGATGTCTCACGCGTGACGCGCGGCATGGTGGAACTCGACCGCGTGGTGGTCGACTGCAAGCACGTGGTGGCTGCCGCGCTGGAACAGGTGGCGCCGCTGATCGAACAGCGTGGCCACCGGGTGCACACCCACATCACCCACGAGGGCGCGCTGGTGCTCGGCGACGAGAAGCGCCTGGTGCAGGTGCTGGCCAACCTGCTGGGCAACGCCGCGCGCTACACGCCGGTCAGCGGGCGCATCGAGGTTGCGCTGACAGTGGTCGGCGACGACGTCGTGATATCGGTGGCGGACAACGGCGTGGGCCTGGACCAGGAGCTGGTGCCGCGCATTTTCGAGCTGTTCGTGCAGGCCGCGCGCACGCCGGACCGCGCCCAGGGCGGCCTGGGACTGGGGCTGGCGCTGGTGCGCAGCATGGTCGAGCTGCATGGCGGCCGCGTGGCTGCCGCCAGCCCCGGCGAAAGCCAGGGCGCCACGTTTACCGTGTGGCTGCCGCGCCACCAGGCCGCGCCGCTGGACGCGGCGCCGGTCGGCGGCCACCGCTTCGACGCGGTGCAGCCGCTGAAAATCGTGGTGGTGGACGACAACGTCGATGCCGCCTGGACCCTGGCCACCTGCCTGCGCGCCATCGGCCACGACGTGGTCGAGATCAACAGCCCGAAGGCGGCGCTGGCCCTGGCGCCCGAACACACGCCGGACGTGTTCCTGCTCGACATCGGCATGCCCGAAATGGACGGCCGCGAATTGGCGCGCCGCCTGCGCGCACAGGCGCATACGGCCGGCGCGCGCCTGATTGCCGTCACCGGCTACGCCAACCCGGAGGAAGCCGATTCGCCGTTCGACCGCTACCTGGTCAAGCCGGTCGACTTTCCGGCACTGGCCCGCATGCTCGAGCAGCGCACTTGACGAAGCCGGCATCGCGGCGTTGCAGCGCCTTGCCGTAGCTGCGTACGCTGTTCGTCGCTGCGCCTTGCGCTGAAGGCTGGGGCCGGCGCGTTGTCAGGCGGCCGGGCGGGAGATAGGGCGGCTCAGCGCCTTGTCCAGGTCGTGCACCAGCCAGCCGTTGCGGCCTTGCGCCTTGACCCGGTACAGCGCTTCATCGGCGGCCTGCATCACCTCGGCCGGCTGCGCATGGGCGATGTCGGCCAGCGCGATGCCGATGCTGGTCGTCATCTGCAAGGTCAGCGCGCCGATCTGAAATGGCGGCGCCATGGCGTCGATGATGCGCTGGCCCAGCACGCCGGCCTCGCCGGCCTCATTGTATGACTCCACCAGCTCGAACACCACCACGAACTCATCGCCGGCCAGCCGCGCCACGGTATCGCTGGCGCGCACGCTGTCCGTCAGGCGCCGCGCAAATTCCACCAGCACCGCATCGCCCACGGCGTGGCCATGGGTGTCGTTGACCGGCTTGAACTTGTCCAGGTCCAGCATCGCCAGGCCCACGCGCCGGCCGTTGCGCTGGCCGCGCGCCAGGGCGGTCGGGAAGAAGGCGTCGAACAGGCGGCGGTTGTGCACGCCGGTCAGGGCGTCGGTGGTGGCGATCTGCTGCAAATCCTTTTCGAACTGGTCGCGGCGCTGGCCGATGGCGTGGAACGCGCGGCTCAGCAACCCGAACTCGTCGTGGCGCTGCGTTTCCAGCACCGCCAGGCTGGCGGTGCCGCTGTCGATGGCCACCACGTGGTCACGCAAGCGGTTCAGTGGCCTGATCAAGCGGGTGGTAATGAGCCAGCCCAGCAGCGCGGCAAACGCGGTGATCAGCGTGATCGCCGCCAGCACCCGCAGCCGCACATGGGTCAGCGGCGCAAAAGCGCGTTGCAGCGGCCGCGAGACCGCCACCGTCCAGTCCACGCCGCGCAGGCGCTGGTGGACCAGCAGCGCCGGTTCGCCGCCATCGAGCACGTCGTCGCGCCAGCCGTCGGGCGAGGCCAGCGCGGCAGCGATCACGGCGCCGGCATCGTCGGGCTGGCGGCGCAGGATGAAGTCGCGGTCAGGATGATGGATGATGGTGCCGTCGGCGGCAACGATGAACAGGTAGCCGCCGGTCTTGGCGTCGAGCTCGCGCATCTGGCCCGAGAACGACGGCCGCACCAGGTCCACCGCCCCCACCAGGATGGCGCCGATGCTGCCGTCTTCGGCCAGCATCGGCTGGGTGATGACCACCACCGGTTTGCCGCTCAGCTGGCTGCGAAACGGCGCCGAAATCAGGCCTTCGCCGCTGGCCATGGTGTCGCGAAAGTAGTCGCGCCCGGCGTAATTGCCCTTGCCGATGGTGCGCCGGTCGAGCAGGTTGGCGATCAGATTGCCCTTGGTATCGAAGGCGGTGACGTTATAAAAATCATCGCGCAGCGAGCGATGGGCCTCGAGCAGCGCCTGGATCTGGTCGGGCCCGACGCGGTGGCCGGGCCGTTCCTCGGCCAGCAACCTGAGCGCCTGGCGCTTGCTGTGCAGGTCGTTCTCGATGAAGGCGGCGGTGCTGGTCAGCATGGCCATTTCCTGCGCCGCCAGCAGCTGGCGCATCGACACATCGAAGATCACCAGCGACACCCGGCCCACGCCGATGGCGGCAACGAATACCATGACGGCGACGGTGGCGGTGATCTTGAACTTGAAACTGTGAAAAAACGGGAGCAGGGGCCGCACGGATGGTTCCTGGCGCCAAAGGCGCGCAACAAGTCCGGCGGGGATGGGGCCAGGTGGGCGGCCGCGACGGGTGTTGGGTAGCGGACGCGGCGCTAGTATACCTTGATTACCGCACGAAACTCGGTCGCTTGTTGTCGAATTTCCAGCCCGGGAAGAAGAACTGCATCGCCGCCGCATCGTCGCGGCTGCCCAGGCCTATGTTCAGGTAGCGCTGATGGGCCGCTTCGATGGCGTCCAGGTCCGGCTGCACGCCCAGGCCCGGCGTGGCCGGCACGGCGATCTTGCCGCCGGCGATCTGGAACGGGTTGTGGGTCAGGTGCTGGCCGTCCTGCCAGATCCAGTGGGTGTCGATGGCGGTGATGTTGCCCGGTGCGGCGGCAGCCACGTGGGTGAACATCGCCAGCGAAATGTCGAAGTGGTTGTTCGAGTGCGAACCCCAGGTCAGGCCCCATTCGTGGCACATTTGCGCCACCCGCACCGAGCCCTGCATGGTCCAGAAATGCGGGTCGGCCAGCGGAATGTCGATCGCCTGCAACTGCACCGCGTGGCCCAGTTCGCGCCAGTCGGTGGCGATCATGTTGGTGGCGGTGGGCAGGCCGGTGGCGCGGCGGAACTCGGCCATCACCTCGCGGCCCGAGTAGCCGTTTTCGGCGCCGCACGGGTCTTCGGCATAGGCCAGCACGTCGTGCTGGTCGCGGCACAGGCGGATCGCATCCTTGAGCGACCAGGCGCCGTTGGGGTCGAGCGTGACGCGCGCGTCCGGGAAGCGCTCGGCCAGCGCGGTGACGGCGACGATTTCGTCCTCGCCGCGCAGCACGCCGCCCTTCAGCTTGAAGTCGCGGAAGCCGTAGCGCTGGTACGCCGCCTCGGCCAGGCGCACGACCGCTTCCGGCGTCATGGCCTGCTCGTGGCGCAGGCGCAGCCAGTCGTCGGCGGCATCGGGCGCGGTGTCGTAAGCCAGGTCGGTGGCCTGGCGGTCGCCGATGTAGAACAGGTAGCCCAGCACATCGACCTCGGTGCGCTGCTGGCCGTCGCCGAGCAGGGCCGCTACCGGCACGCCCAGGTGCTGGCCCAGCAGGTCGAGCAGCGCCGATTCCAGCGCCGTCACGGCGTGGATCGCCACCCGCAGGTCGAAGGTTTGCAGACCGCGCCCGCCGGCATCGCGGTCGGCAAACGCCTGGCGCGCCTGGTTCAGGATCGCCTTGTAGTTCCCGATCGACTGGCCCAGCAGCAGCGGGCGCGCATCTTCCAGCGTCTTGCGGATCGCTTCGCCGCCCGGCACTTCGCCCACGCCGGTATGGCCGGCGCTGTCGGTCACCAGCACGATGTTGCGGGTAAACCAGGGGCCGTGGGCGCCGCTCAGGTTGAGCAGCATGCTGTCGCGCCCGGCAACTGGAACGACGCGGATGGCGGTGACGACGGGCGTCGCAGCGTGAGGAGTGGAGGATGCGGAGGCGGTCATGTTCGGACTCACTGTGGTAAAGATTCTCGGGTTGAACGGAAGGGCACGGCAGGCAGGCCGGCGCCGTTGATCAGGTTCGGTTGCGCCGCTTCGTCCCAGCCGAAGCGCACGGCCACGGGGGCCGGCACGTGCGGGCTGGTGACGACGACCTTGCCGTCGCGGACGGTGGCCTCGCCGGCAAAGTAGCGGCCGTCGGCGCCGGCGATGTCGAACCAGGTCAACGGCTTACCGTCGCGCGCGGCCAGGCCGTCGGCATGGTCGAAGCTCAATACAGCCTGCTTGCCGTCGATGGCCAGCGCGCGGAACGCCGGGCCGAAGGCGGCAATGTCGTGCCGGCCGTAGGTCTGGTTGAGCGCCAAGTTGGCCAGGCGCAGGCCCACGGTCTGCTTGTCGCGCGGGTGGATGTCGTACAGGTCGTCCACCAGGTCGGTGGTGACGATCATGCCGGTGTGGGGGATGCGGGCGGCATCGGCTTGCGCTTCCCACAGGCGCGGCGCCGCCTGCGGGTCGAGCACGGTCTGGCGCCGCACGATGTGATAGAAGTGAGGCGCCACCTGGGCGTAATAGAACGGCAGGTCGGGCTGACCCCAGTGCCGGCGCCAGCCTTCGATCAGCGCCTGCATCTGGCCGGTGTAGCGCGACAGGTCGGTGTGGTCGATGTTCGATTCGCCCTGGTACCAGATGGCGCCGCGCAGCGCATGCGGCGCCAGGCCGGCGATCATGCCGTTGAACAGCGCCGACGAGTTGCCGGTACCGGATGCGGACGGCGTCCACGGTTCGATGCGGGTGCCGCCCCAGGTGGCGTCGATCAGGCCGACCGGCGCGCGCAATTGCTGGTGCAGGCGCCGTCCGAAGAAGTACGCGGCGGCGGAAAAATTGATGCGGCCGATGCTGGAGGGGGCGCAGCGCTCCCACACGCCATTCACGTCATCGAGGGGCTGGCCCGCTTTTTTGCGCAGCACCTTGAACAGCCGGATGTCCGGGTAGTCGGCAGCGGCAATTTCCTGTTCGTGGTTCGGTATCGGCTTCTGGCCCGATTTTTCGCCCAGCGGCTTTTCCATGTTCGACTGGCCCGATGCCAGCCATACCTCGCCCACCAGTACATCATCGACAGCAATCGCATTGGCGGCGCCGCGTACATGCAGCACGGCGGGCGCGCTGGCGGCCTGGCGCAGGTCGAGCGCCACGCGCCAGCGGCCATCGGCGCCGGCGCGGGTGCTGGCGCTTTGCTTGCCGAATTCGACCGTGACCGCTTCCTGCGGATCGGCCCAGCCCCACACCGGCACGCTGGCTGCGCGCTGCAGTACCGCGTGGTCCGACAGCACGGCCGGCAGCCGCACAACGGCGCCGGCAGACGCGCATAGCAGCAGGGCGGCAGCGGCAGCAAGCAGATGGCGGAGTGGATGCGAAGTCGAAGTCATGGCGCCGTGATTAGTAAGGGACAGGGCAGTAAAACATTGATATATTAGTGTGTCAACTTTGCGCACTGCATTGGTCAGGTTGTTGAGCAAAGCGTCAGTTGCCGGGTTTACGTACTTCTAAAATGCTAATATTTTAGCGTGAACTTTTTGAGAGCGCTTATGACCACCGTGCCGCGTCTGCTGTTATCCCTGCTGGTTTCCCACTGCGTGTTGACGGCAGCGCACGCCGAGCGCCAGTCCTTCAATTTCAACCCGGCCTGGCGCCTGGCCGTGGCCGATCCGGCCAACGCGTCCGAATCCGGCTTCGACGACCGCGCCTGGAAAGCAGTGACGTTACCGCGCGCCTGGAACGAGGACGATGCGTTCGGCAAGGACATCGTCGATCATTCGACCGGCATCGCCTGGTACCGCAAGCGCTTTACCTTGCCGGCCGGCGCGCGCGGACGCAAGGTGTTCCTCGAGTTCGAGGGCGCGCGCCAGGCGGCCGAGGTGTACGTGAACGGCAAGCAGCTGGCGCTGCACGAAAACGGCATCACCGCGTTTGGCGTGGACATTTCGGCGGCGCTGGTCGATGGCGAAAACACGGTGGCGGTGCGCACCGATAACCGTTGGGACTACCGCGAGCGCGCCACCAACCAGCGCTACCAGTGGGCCGATAAAAATTTCAATGCCAACTACGGCGGCTTGCCGAAGAACGTGCGCCTGCACATCACCGACAAGCTCTATCAGACCCTGCCCCTGTTCGCCAGCCTGGGCACCACCGGCGTGTACGTGTACGCGCAGGACTTCGATATCGGCGGCCGCCGCGCCACCATCCACGCCGAATCGCAGGTGAAAAACGAGTACGCCGAACCGCGCACCTTTACCTACGAGGTGGTGCTGCGCGACCGCGACGGCAAGCAGGTGGCCAGCTTCACGGCGCCAGCGCAAACGGTAGCGCCGGGCGACACCGCCACCGTCAAGGCCAGCGCAAAGGTGGAGAACCTGCACTTCTGGAGCTGGGGCTACGGCTACCTGTACGACGTCACCACCACGCTCAAGGTCGATGGCAAGGCGATCGACAGCGTGGTCACCCGCACCGGTTTCCGCAAGACCGCTTTTGGCGAAGGCATGGTGCGCCTGAACGACCGCGTGCTGCAAATGAAGGGCTATGCGCAACGCACGTCGAACGAGTGGCCAGCAGTGGGCATATCGGTGCCGGCCTGGCTCAGCGACTACAGCAACGGCCTGGCGCTCAAGAGCAACGCCAACCTGATCCGCTGGATGCACATCACGCCGTGGCGCCAGGATACCGAGTCGCTCGACCGCATCGGCCTGATGCAGGCGATGCCGCCCGGCGATTCGGAGGCGGACGTGACGGGCCGACGCTGGGAGCAACGGATGGAAGTCATGCGCGACGCGATCATCTATAACCGCAACAGCCCCAGCATCATTTTTTACGAAAGCGGCAATCGCGGCGTGAGCGCGGCCCACATGCAGGAAATGAGGGCGCTGCGCGACCAGTACGATCCGCACGGTGGCCGCGCCTCCGGCAGCCGCGAAATGCTCAGCAGCGCCCTGCAAAACGTGGCCGAATACGGCGGCGAAATGCTGTACATAAACAAGAGCGCGCGCAACCCGATGTGGGCGATGGAGTACTCGCGCGACGAGGGCGCCCGCAAGTTCTGGGACGCGCTCTCGCCACCGTTCCACGCGGACGGCGACGGTCCACAATACAAGGGGCAAAGCGCGGCCACCTACAACCGCAACCAGGACACCCACGCGATCGAAAACGTCAAGCGCTGGTACGACTACTGGCGCGAGCGGCCCGGTACCGGCACGCGCGTGTCGTCGGGCGGCGTCAACATCATTTTCTCGGATTCCAACACCCACCACCGCGGCGCCGAAAACTACCGCCGCAGCGGCGAGGTCGATGCCATGCGCATTCCCAAGGACGGCTACTTTGCGCACCAGGTGATCTGGGATGGCTGGGTGGACGTGGAGCGCCCGCGCGCCCACATCGTCGGCCACTGGAACTACCAGCCCGGCACGCGCAAGGCGGTCACGGTGATTTCCAGCGCCGAGCGGGTGGAGCTGCGCCTGAACGGCAAGCCGGTCGGCGCTGCCGCGCGTCAGAGTGAGCGCTTCCTGTTCACGTTCGACGATATCGCCTGGCAGCCGGGCGAGCTGAAAGCCATCGGCTACGATGCCGCCGGCAAGCAGGTATGCGAAAGCGTGCTGACCACCGCCGGCAAACCGGTGGCGCTCAAGCTCACCCCCATGACCGGCCCCTCCGGCCTGCAAGCCGATGGCGCCGACCTGGCGCTGGTGCAGGTGGAAGTGGTCGATGCCAAGGGCCGCCGCAACCCGGTGGCGCTGGACACCATCACCTTTGAACTGGACGGCCCGGCCGAGTGGCGCGGGGGCATCGCCCAGGGACCGAACAACCATGTGCTCGACAAGTCGCTGCCGGTGGAAGGCGGCATCAACCGGGTACTGGTGCGCAGCGCCACCGAGGCCGGCAAGATCGTGCTGCGCGCCCGCGCCCAGGGATTGAAGGGCGCGCAAGTGGTGCTGCAATCGAAACCGGCGCCGGTGGTGGCGGGCTTGTCGCAGCGCCTGCCGGGCGCGGATTTGCCGCTGTACCTGGAGCGCGGACCGACGCCGGCCACGCCGTCGTTCAAGGTGAGCCGGATCGCGGTGCCGGTGCAGGTGGCCAGCGCCGCCAGCAACGCCGCCGACGCCGGCAACTCCATCGACGACGACGAAACCACGCGCTGGGCCAGCGCCCCGGGCGCGTCGGCGATCACGTACCGCATGGCGCAGCCCACCACGCTGACCGAGGTCACCATGAAACTGTCGGGCTGGCGCGAGCGCAGCTACCCGGTGCGCATTGCTATCGATGGCGAGGAAGTCTTCAACGGCATGGCCCCGCGCAGCCTCGGCTACGTCACGCTGCCGGTCAAGCCAAAGCAGGGCAGCCTGGTGACGGTGGAACTGGTGGGTGCGGCCGAGGAGGGCAATGCCGTCAAGATGACGGAGGTGGCCAACCAGGCCATCGTCGATACCGGCGCCAACTCCACGCCGAAGGGAGTGTTGTCGATCGTCGAGATCGAGTTTTATCGGGCAGCATTGCCGCAATAAGTTTGCAAGTAAGCCGGCAATATTGATATGTTAATATATGAGACCATCACAACACCCCGGTCTCAGCATGGCTTTGCAATCGTTGCCAGGAAATTTCAACCTTGACCGTTCGCGCAACGCGACGGTCCAGGTGTTCGAGCATTTGCGCGAATTGATCGTTACCATCGCGCTTGAACCTGGCACCGTGCTCGCGCGCCAGCAATTGGCCGAGTATTTCAAGCTGTCCACCACGCCCATCCGCGATGCGCTGCTGCGCCTGGAAGAGGAGCGGCTGGTGGACATCTACCCGCAGCATCTCACCCGTGTCAGCGCCATCGACCTGGCGTCCGCGCGCCAGGCCCACGTGCTGCGGCTGTCGGTGGAGCTGGAAATGGCGCACCAGTTGTCGAAGCAGCGGCCGCCGAATCTGGACGGCTCCCTGAGCGACCTGATCACGCGCCAAAAACAGGCGCTCGAACGCAAGGACCTGGAAAGCTTCGCCCGCATCGACCTGGAATTCCACCGCACCATGTACGCGGCGGCCGATATTGCCGACCTGTGGGACCTGGTGCGCCGCCTCAGCGGCAACCTCGACCGCCTGCGCCGCCTGCACCTGCCGCTCAACAGCAAGGCCCAGCGCATCCTCGACGACCACAGCGCGATTGCCAACGCGATTGCCGCCGGCGCCTCGGACCAGGCGCGCGAAGCGGTGCGCCACCACCTGTCGGGCACCCTGTCCGAAATCGACGCGCTGCGCGACAAATACCCCGACTTCGTGCTGCCGCCGCCGGGGTAAGTGCCGGCAGGCTCACTCCGCCAGCTTTGGCGTACCGATCTGCTGCTTCGGCAGTCTATCCCGCTACGGCTATCCTTCTTAGCCCCTCCCGATCCAGCAAGCTGATCCGCCGGTTCTGCACATCGAGCAACCCTGCCGCCCGGAACTGGGTCAGCTGGCGGCTCACGCTTTCCAACGCCAGGCCCAGGTGCGAGGCGATGTCGTCGCGCGACATGCGCAGTTCCACCGTGTCGGCCGGTTCGACATCGCCGCCATCGGCCAGGTCCAGCAGGAACGTCGCCAGCCGCTGCGGCGCCTTGGCCGTGCCCAGCATCAGCATACTGGTTTGCTGACGGTCGAGTTCGGCGCCGACCAGCTGGTGGAAGCGGCGTGTGAGCGCCGCGTATTGTTTCATCAGGCGCGTCAGCCCCGTGTACGAGATGGCGCAGGCGGTGCTGTCGCACAGGGCCAGGACGTCGCAGCGGTGGGTATTGGCGGCCAGCGATTCCAGGCCCAGCAACCGGCCCGGCTGGTAGAAGCCGATTACTTGCGGGCGGCCGTCCGGCATGGCGCGCTCGGCTTTCAGTTGGCCGTGCTGGACCGAGTACAAGGTGTCGAACGGCGTACCGCGTGCGACCAGGCGCTGGTGGCGCTTGAGTTCGTGGCGCCGCATTACCACCTGGTGTTCGAACGCTTCCAGCGCGGTCGCGTCGAGGCCGGCGGCCAGGCAGTGGCTGCGGGTGTCGCAGTCGCGGCAGCACGGTGGCAGGGCGCCTCGTTGCGAAGGCCTTGCTGGACGTGCGGGGAGGGTGGAAGTTGATTGCATGGAAATTGCTCGAGTCACGATGTGCCAAGACTAGCAACTCTTACCTGAAAAATATTTGATCCACGTCAAGTTTCTCCCGGTAGGCGGTTATCCCAAAATTTGATATGGATCAATTTTATTATTGATGAAAATCATTATCCTTTGCTCTTGTGATTTATTGCTGAGGAAATATCAATGAGATCTGCGATGCCTGTCGAGACGCCCGGCACCATCGACGCCCTGACCCGGCGCATCGCCGCGCTCGAGTCGGAGCTGCGCGTGGCCACCGCCGCGTTTGAAACGGCAGAAGGCATGCTGGTGACCGACGCCCACGGCATTATCCTGCGCGTGAACCAGGGGTTCAGCCGCATTACCGGCTACACCGCCAGGGAAGCCGTCGGCCAGCGGCCCGCCATGCTCAGCTCGGGCAAGCACGATGCCGGTTTCTACCGCAAGATGTGGGACGCGATCCACTGCGACGACCGCTGGGAAGGCGAGATCTGGAACCGCCGCAAGGACGGCGAGAAATATCCGCAATACCTGAGCATTGCCGCCGTGCGCGACCAGGACGGCCGGCTGACCAACTACGTGGCCGTGCTGACCGACATCACCCAGCGCAAGGCCGCCAGCGAAGAGATCGAGATGCTGGCGTTTTACGATCCGCTCACGCGCCTGCCCAACCGCCGCCTGCTGCTCGAGCGGTTGCGCCAGGTGCTCAACACCAGCCGCCTGCACGACCGCTATGGCGCACTGATGTTCATCGACCTCGACAACTTCAAGACCCTCAACGATACGCTGGGCCACAACGTCGGCGACATGCTGCTGCAACAAGTGGCCGGCCGGCTGCAGGCGGCGCTGCGCCATGGCGACACGGTGGCGCGCCTGGGCGGCGACGAGTTCGTGGTGCTGCTCGAAGGATTGAGCAGCGACCAGGACGAGGCTGCCGCCCACACCGAAATGCTGGGCGTGGCCATCCGCAACGCGCTCAACCTGCCTTACCTGCTGGGCAGTCACACCTGCCACAGCACGCCGTCGATCGGCGTGACCCTGTTCCACAACGGCCATCCGCCGCACCCGGACGAGCTCTTGATGCAGGCCGATATCGCCATGTACCAGGCCAAGCAGGGCGGACGCAACGGCATGCGCTTCTTCGACCAGGGCATGCAGGACAATATCAACGCCCGCGCCGACATGGAGCGGGCGCTGCGCATCGCCATCGACCTGCACCAGTTCGAGCTGTACTACCAGATCCAGGTGGACCAGCACGGCCGCGCGCGCGGCGCCGAGGCGCTGGTGCGCTGGCGCGCGGACGGCAAGATGATGTCGCCGGCGCAGTTCGTGCCGCTGGCCGAGGAGACCGGCCTGATCCTGCAACTTGGCAGCTGGGTGCTGGAGGAAGCATGTGCCCGCCTGCGCGCCTGGCAGGAAGATCCCGGCCTGCGCGCGCTGACGCTTGCTGTCAATGTGAGCGCCGCGCAATTCCACCAGCCCGGCTTTTGTGAGCAGGTGCGCGGCGCTGTGGCGCGCCACGCGATCGATCCGCGCCTGCTCAAGCTGGAACTGACCGAGGGTATCGTGCTGAAAAACGTGGAAGTGACGGCACAAAGCATGGCCGCGCTGCGCGCCATGGGCGTGCGCCTGTCGCTCGACGATTTCGGTACCGGCTACTCGTCGCTGCAATACCTGAAGCGTTTGCCGCTGAGCCAGCTGAAAATCGACCAGTCGTTTGTGCGTGACCTGGTCAACGACCGCAGCGACCAGGCCATCGTCACCACCATCATTGCCATGGCGCGCAGCCTGGGGCTGGACGTGATTGCCGAAGGGGTGGAGACGTCGGCCCAGCGCGCGCTGTTGCAAAAGCTCGGCTGCTTCCACTACCAGGGTTACCTGTTCGGCCGGCCGGTGGCGGTGGCCGAGTTCGAACAGTTGGTGCTGGACCAGGTGAGCGCCAAACCGCGCGCCTGACCGGCTGCTTGCCGCCGCTGCTGTCGTGCACCGGGTAAAGTTTCCAGCCTGAGTCTGACCTCGCCGCTGGCTGTGCTCCTACAAGCGAACCCGGCCAAGGGTGAAACAATAGTCCTTTGTGCTACCAAGGAGTCACCATGTCCAAATGTACTTTCGCGGCGGCATTCGGTGTTGCCGCCCTGTGCCTGGCTGCACTGTCGCACGCCCAGACCACGTCGCCGGTCCAGCCCACCGGTACCACGGGCGCGACCGCTTTTCATCCTGCCGGACAGGGCAAGGCCGAGGCCGACGCCAGCACCACGTCGGCCACCGACAAGTCTGGCAATGCGGGCATGCAGCCGACGACCAAACCCGGCTTCGACAACAAGCCGCCCAAGGGCGTCAAAGAAAATTGCCACCGTCCGCAGGGCGGGGTAGATGCCAGCGGCGGTGAGAACCTGACCGCCACCGGCAAGCAGAATACCGCGTGCACGGGTAACAAGTCCGACAAAGCGGGCAAGCCTGCCAAAGGTTAATCTTTGTCTGCAGCTGGGGCGGCGCCCGCCTCGGCTTCCAGGTTGCCCTTGATGCGCATGAGCAGCGACAGCAACTGCGTGCATTCTTCAGCGCTCATGCCTTGCACTGCCAGGTTCGAGACGTGCGCACCCATGCCTTCCAGGCTGTCGATCACGTTGCGCCCGAGCGGCGATAGCCGCAAGCGCGTGCTGCGGCGGTCGGTTTCATCGACTTGTGCGTCAAGCAATTGCTGGTCGCGCAAGCCCTTGATCAGGCGCGCCACCTGCGCCTTGTCGCGCCCCGAGTGGGCCACCAGTTCGCTCTGGCTGGCGCCCGGGTGACGGGCGAAAAATCCCAGCACCTTGTATTCCATGTGGGTCAGTTCGTGCGCGGGGTCGCGCGTGCTGTCGCGCAGTCCGCGTAATTGCATCGAGCGGTACAGGTGCATGACGTTGTGGACAGCGTCGAATACGGCGTCCGCCGGCTTGTACTGCGATTGGTTGACAAGATCAACTGTTTTCGGTAAATTGGGGGACATTGTCAACTAAGGTGAAAATCATGAGTGAGAATAATCGCATACAACGCGTGCGTCACGAAACCAGGATGCGCGACGTGACGGTGGTGCAGGTCGAGCAATTGGCGCCGGATTTCGTTAGCGTAACATTCGAGGGCGAGAGCCTGGCCGATTTCGTCTCGTCTTCCTATGACGACCACGTCAAGTTCGTCCAGCAGATTGGTGACGAGCGCGTGATGCGCGACTACACCCCGCGTCGCTACGACCGCGCCGCGCGCCAGCTGACCATCGAATTCGCACTGCATGAGCAGGGCGCCGCTTCCGACTGGGCCCGCGGCGTGGCCGTGGGCCAGCCAGCGGTGATTGCCGGACCGCGCGGCTCGATGATCATTCCCATGGATTACGAATGGCAATTTCTGGCCGGCGACGACACCGCCTTGCCGGCGATCCGCCGCCGCCTGGAAGAATTGCCGGCGGGCGTGAAAGTGCAGGTGCTGGTGACCGGTCCGGCGGCGTCACAGCTGGACTTTGCCAGCGCAGCGACGGTCGAACTGCGCATCGTGCCCGACGCCGCTGCGCTGGTGCAAGCGTTGCGCGACCTGGCCTTGCCGGAAGGTGATGGCTTTGTCTGGTTTGCTGGGGAAGCGGCGGTCGCCAAGCAGATCCGCGATATTGTTTTTGTGGAGAAAGCCTTTCCACGACAGGCGGCGCGCATTTCTGCCTACTGGAAGCAAGGCGCCCTGGGGCATCACGAGAACCTCGAATAAATCAGGCGGACACGTCTAAAAATCCGGCAATAACAAGGTGAAAAATAAAGTCGTTGCATTCTTGCTGAAACGTTAGATTGCGCGCATTTGTGCGCGGTTGGTGGTGCGACAATCGAGACCTTCTTCAAGGAGAATCACGATGTCCAGCAGCCATACCTATCGCCCCGACCTGGTGTCGTCGGAAATCGTCCAGACCGGCATCGAGCTGGCGGACCAGCAAGGACCGGCCAGCGCCGCCGCCTATCTCAGCGGGCGTGGCGTACTGCCGACGGTCATCAACCGGGTGGTGTCCGAGCCCGCGCAGCGCCGCAACATGGGACGCTTGCGCGGCAAGGACGAGCACGCGCTGGCCGAAGAAGCCTCGCGCTTTAAATTCATGCTGTGATGTTGTTGCTTTGCCACGGCGACCGGCCTGCCAACCACGCAGCCGGCGCCGTGGCTTTTCCCCGCCTGACAAGGGTGGCGGCTGCTAATTCCCCACGGTTTGCCATGACTCCCATGTTGCGATGCAATACGGATAAATCTTTACAAAATCCGGTATTACGCTAAAGTTCAGTCATCAATGATAACGCTAACTTTTGATCCACCCGCGTCATCAAACACTTTCCCTTATTTGTGAGCCGAGTCCTGCATATGCCAGTCCATGTTTTGAGAATAAAAATGTTAGCGCTAACTTTGGGTCGTGCATGAGCCAAGTACGCTGGGTGGTGATGGGTGTGAGCGGCTGTGGCAAGAGCACCGTCGCCCAGGCGCTGGCTGCGCGCCTGAACGTGGCGTTTGTCGAGGGCGACCAGTTTCACCCGCCCGCCAATGTGGCCAAGATGTCGGCCGGCCTGCCGCTTGACGACGACGACCGCGCTGGCTGGCTGCTGGCCTTGCAAGCGGAATTGCACCGGGCGGCCGGGCAGGGCGTGGGGCTGGTGGTGTCGTGCTCGTCGCTGAAGCGACGCTACCGCGACCTGCTGCGCGCCGGCGATCCGGCACTGCGCTTCGCCCACCTCGACGGTCCGCGCGAATTGATTGCTGCCCGGATGCAGGCACGGCACGACCATTACATGCCGCCTTCACTGCTCGACAGCCAGTTCCACGACCTGCAACCGTTGCAGGCCAACGAGGCGGGCGTGACGCTGTCGATCACGCTGGCGCCGGATGAACTGGTGGCGCGCATCCTCGCCACCGACTAATTTTTCAAGAGAGCCTGAGTAGAAACAACCACAGCAGCGGACCGTCAGCAGTACCGCGCGGACAACACACATAAAACAAACGAAGATCGGAGACAACATGCAACACCCAACCCCAACCCCAACCCGTCATACCATCATGCGCCTGGCCGTGGCCAGTGCTTGCGCCTGTTTCGCGTTATCTGCGCAGGCACAGCAGGCTGTCGCCCCGGCGCAGCAGGCGCCAGCCGATACAACGCCGGCCACTGCCGCGCCAACCGCAGCGCCCGCTGCAGTGGAACCGGTCGCTGCCCCAGTCCAATCGGCACCGGCAGCCATCGAGACGGCGCCGGGATCGGCTGCCGAAGTGGCAAAAGAGAACGTGGTCACCGTTTCCGGCTCGCGCATCGCCGCGCGCGGTTTCACGCAACCGACGCCTACCACGTCGCTTGGCGCCGAAGACCTGGCCAAGACTGCCAAGCCCAACCTGTTCAACGCGATTGCCGAACTGCCGGCCCTGCAGGGCAGCACCGGCCGCACCACCAGCACCAACAGTACCAGCAGCGGCGTGCAGGGGTTGAGTTCGCTGAGTCTGCGCGGCCTCGGTGCGATCCGTACCCTGACCCTGCTTGACGGCCAGCGCGTGGTGGGCGCCAATGTCACCGGCGTGACCGACGTGAGCCAGTTCCCGCAATTGCTGATCAAGCGGGTGGACGTGGTCACCGGCGGCGCCTCGGCCTCGTACGGTTCGGACGCCATCGGCGGCGTGGTCAACTTCATCACCGACAAGAAATTCGAGGGTTTCAAGGCGAATATCGAAGGTGGCATGACCAGGTACCACGACGACAAGAACGGCTCGCTGCAAGCAGCCTGGGGCAAGGCGTTCATGGACAACCGCCTGCACGTGACGGCCAGCGCGGAATACGGCCGCGAGAAGGGCATCGAGTCGCCCGGTTTCGGCGAAGTGGGGCCGAATGGCCGCACCTGGTACAAGAACCCGGCGTTCCAGGTCCGTCCCTTGAGCCAGACCAATGACGGCAAACCACAGTACACGGCCATCGAGCATGCCCAGCAATACCAGTATTCGAAATTCGGCCTGATCACCAGCGGCCCGCTGCAAGGCACGGCGTTTGGCGCCAATGGCCAGCCGTACCAGTTCAACTACGGCTCCAATGGGGTGCCGACCGGTACCGGTTCGGTGACCAATTGCGTCAACCCTTTCTGCGTCGGCGGCGACCTGAGCGGCAGCGTGGGCGCCGGCACCAACCTGGCCATGGACCTCACGCGCCAGGTGGGTTATACCCGCGTGGGCTTCGATATCAGCCCCGACCACGAAATTTACTTTACCGCCAACTACGGCAAGGTCAAATCGCATTTCTCGCCCAACCCTGGCGCGGCCAAGAACGCCAACCTGAACATCCGCTGCGACAATCCCTACCTGCCAGCGTCCATCGTTGCCGCGTGCGCCGCCAACAATATCACCAGCTTCCAGTACGGCACGGCGAACGCCGTGTTCCCGGAAAATATCAATGTCCATCCCACCCGCGAAATGAAGCGGGTAGTGGTAGGCGCCAACGGCAAGTTCCAGCTGGGCGGCAAGGAATGGTCGTATGACACCTACGCCGAACACGGCGTCAACCGTACCGACATCATCGTCCATGACATGACGCTCAATGCGCGCTACAACGCGGCGATTGACGCCGTGCGCGCGCCCGACGGCACCATCGTCTGCCGTAACGCGGTGGCCGCTGCCGCTGGCTGCCGGCCGTTCAACATCATCGGCGACGTGCCGGTGGACCAGGCGGCCTGGCGCTATATCGCGCCGGCCAACGGCCCGCAGCAGCACACGCGCCAGACTCAGGACGTGGCCAGCATCAACTTCAACGGCGAAGCGTTTTCATCGTGGGCCGGTCCGATTGCAATCGCCACCGGCGCCGAGTACCGCCGCGAACACTACAAGGTCACCGGCGATCCGTACGGCAACGGCATCTTCGCCGACAGCCCCAACACCGCCGACTACCCGGCCGACCCGCTGCTCAATACGGCGGTGGGCAACAACTGGTATGCCGGCAACTATCACAATGCCCAGGGCACGTATAACGTCAAGGAAGCGTACGTGGAGCTGAACGTGCCGGTATTAAAATCCCCCACCTGGGGCGAAGCCAACCTCAACCTGGCCGATCGCCACACCCGGTACAGCACTTCGGGCCACGTGGAAAGCTGGAAACTGGGCGCCAACTGGAAGACCGGCCTCGACGGCTGGCGCCTGCGCGCAGTCACGTCCAAGGACGTGCGGGCGCCGAATCTGAGCGAGTTGTACGCGGCGCAGGTAGTGGTGAACAATATCGTGCAATACCAGGGCAACACGGTGGCGATCCAGCAGCGCAGCGTGGGCAATACCCGCCTGCGTCCCGAGATCGCGCGCAATACCATCGTCGGCATCGTGCTGTCGCAACCGTCGTGGGCGCCGGGCTTTTCGGCATCGATCGACTACTTCGACATCAAGGTCGATGGCGTGATCTCGGCGCTGACGGCGCAACAGGAAGTGGATTTGTGCGTGGCCGGCAACCAGGAAATTTGCGGCGCCGTGTCGCTGGGAAACCCGGTGGCCACCAACAACTTTGTGACGGTGCAGGCATTCAACCTGGCTTCGCTGCGCAGCAAGGGCTACGACCTTGAAGGCTCGTATCGGATGAACCTGAAGGACTGGGGCCTGCCGGGCCGCCTGACCTTGCGTGCACTGGTCACCCGCAACATCAGCTTCCTCACCGATCCGGGCGTGGTGGGCACGATACCGTCTGAAGGCGCCGGCAACAACCTCGGCACCACGCCGCGCTGGAAAGGCCTGGCGTCGCAGTCGTGGGATACCGACCAGTACAGCCTGACCCTGGCCCAGCGCTGGATCAGCAAGGGCGTGTACAGCAACGAGTACATCGAATGCCAGACCGATTGCCCGGTCTCCACCATCATCCATCCGACCATTGCCAACAACAAGATGAAGGGCGCGTTTTACGTGGACCTGGGCGGCAGCTACAAATTTTCAGACAAGCTGACCGGCTTCTTCAAGATCGACAACATCGGCGATGTCAATCCGGCGCCGGCGCCGCAGACCAACCTGAGTTTCGGCATCAATCCGCAGCTGTACGATGTGCTGGGCCGCGTGTACCGCGCCGGGTTGCGCTATAACTTCTAAGGAAGGGAAATGCGCCGATGCCGACCGGTTGGCGGACTGGCCGGATCGAGCGTGGGCTGCCTGGTGTCGGGGGCAAGGCGAGGGGGGAGGCGTCGCCAGCGATGAGCAAATGAGCGAGGATTAATGCGTCAGCTTGAGGATCAACGCGGCAATCAGCGCCATTTGCAACACGCCCACCGAGACCACCCAGCGGATCAATTCGCTTTTGACCTCGGCAGCACTTCTGTCGATTTTCAGGTTAAGGGTGGCACCAAGGTTATCGATCGATGCCTTGATGCCGACCAGTTCCTGCGCAACGTCGTGCTTGCTTGCGTAACGCTCGGCAGCATGGGCCTTTTCCTTGCCGATGACTTCAGCAAGGACTTCAGCCTGGGCTTTTGCCTGTGCGTTGGTGAAGCCAGCGCTCTCCAGGCGTTCCATCATTTTCAGGGTGTCGAACGGTATCGATGTCATGAGATCCTCCAATCAGCAAGGCTGACCTGATTGCACCGCACATGCCTTGATCAATATCATATCACCGGTTCAAACCCGTGTCTCCGCCTGCCCGGCACCACTACTTTACCGCGACAACTGGCGCCGCACCTCGCCGACGTTACGGCCCACTTCGCGCACCACCTGGATCAGCCTGGACGGGGTAACGCGGAATTCCTGGGCCCAGTAAGCGACCGCCTGGGCGATGTTCGGGTTGATGTAAGCCTGGTGGCGGAAGTCTCCGGTATTGTTTTGATGTTGGGTGTTCATGATGTCTGTCCGATAATTCTTGGGCGCCCATCATGGCACTTTGGCCTCCCACACTCAGTGCCCTCGCTCACATAAATGAATATACCGGATGTTTTCTTGACGCATGACCAAGCTATCACGATAATAGCAATCATTCTCAATTAAAATCAGGTCTTGCCGTGAAATCCTTGTCCTCCGCGCCCAGCCCCCGCGCGCTTGTTGTGCTCGTGTCCGCCGTGTTGACTGCCTGGGTTGCGCCTGCCGCCGGGGCCCAGGAAGTTACCGACGCCAATACCGTGATCGTCTCCGCCTCGCGCTCCAACATCGCCGCCAACCAGGCGCCGCAAACGGTGGTGATCATCAAGCAGGAAGACATCGAGAAGCAACTGGCCATTTCCGGCAATTCGTCCGACGTATTGTCAAGCATCCTGCCGTCGTACACGCCCAGCCGGGGCAAGATGAATGGTTCGGGCGAAACGCTGCGCGGCCGCACGCCCTTGATCCTGGTCGATGGCGTGCCGCAATCGAACCCGATGCGTCCCACCGGCCGCGAAGCGCACACCATCGATTTTTCGATGGTCGAGCGGATCGAGATCGTCCAGGGCGCCAATGCCATCAACGGCCTGGGCGCCACCGGCGGCACCATCAACATCATCACCAAGCGGCCGGAAAAGGGCGCCTTCAACCAGTCGGTCGATGTGCAGACCACGCTGCCCACCACCGACATCGGCAGCGATACGGCCAACTACAAAACTTCGTACAACGCCAGCGGGCGTAACGACAAGTTCGAATACCTGTTCGGGCTCAGTTACGAAGACCAGGGCCTGTACCTCGATGGTAAGGGCCGCTCGATCGGCGCCGACACCACTCAGGGCGACCTGATGGATTCACGCAGCTACGACGCGCTGGTCAAACTCGGCTACTGGTTCGACGACAACCAGCGCCTGCAACTGTCCGTCAATCGCTACAAGATCAAGTCCAAGGCCAACTACCAGGTGGTGGCCGGCGACCGCGCGCTGGGCATCCCGAGCACCTCGGTCAAGCTCACGCCGGCAGGCACGCCGCCATGGAACGACGTGTGGACCTCGAGCCTCAGCTACCGCCACGCCAACCTGGCCGGCATGGAACTGACCGCGATGATCTTCAACCAGGAATTCGAAGGACTGTTCGGCGCCGACATCTCGGCCACCTTCCAGGACCCGCTGATCGCACCCACCGGCACCTTGTACGACCAGTCGCGCTCCGTCGCCTCGAAGTACGGCAGCAAGGTGGGCCTGGGCCGCGACGATCTGTTGAACGGCCGCCTGAAGCTTACCGTCGGTTTCGATACCCTGTTCGACAAGGGCAAGCAGGACCTGTACCTGACCGGCCGCACCTACGTGCCGAACTCCGAGTACCGCAACTACTCGCTGTTCGCCCAGGGCGAGTACAAGCTGACGGACAGCCTGACCGCACATGCCGGCGCCCGCAAGGAAAAAGCCGATCTCACGGTGGACACCTACCGCACGCTGGCCCAGTACCGCCGCGTACTGGTCCAGGGCGGCAAGCTCGATTTCAGCGAAGAGCTGTATAACGCCGGCCTGGTATGGAATCCGGCGGCGGGCCTGACGCTGTTTACCAGCTACTCCGAAGGCTTCGGCATGCCCGATATCGGTCGCGTGCTGCGCTCGATTAACACGGTGGGGCAGAGCGTCGCGAACATGCGCGACCTGGCGCCGATTCTGACCAAAAGCGTGGAACTGGGCGGCCGCTATCACAAGGGCGCCTGGGACCTGGACGCCGCCTACTTCCGCGCCGATTCCGACTTCGGCACGCGCGTGATCGCGGTCAATGGTGCCTTCATGATGGCGCGCGAAAAGACCCGCACCGAAGGCCTGGACCTGGGCGCCGCCTACCGCTTCAACACCGCGCACCGCGCCAAGGTATCGTATGCCTACACCAAGGGCCGCTACGACACCAACGGCGACGGCTCGCTCGACGGCAAGCTCGATGGCCTGAACGTGGCGCCCAATCGCGTGATCGCCACCTGGAACGCCGACTGGAACGACCGCTGGTCCACCTTCGTGCAGGCGCAGCACGCGTTCAGCCAGTCGTTCGACGAGGCGGCCAAGGAATTCAGCGGCTATTCGCTGGTCGATGCCACCACCGGCTACAAGCTGGGTAAAGGCAATGGCGAGCTGCGCCTGTCGGTGGCCAATCTGTTCGACAAGGACTACATCACCTATTACTCGCAAAGCGCGCTGGTCGAACCGAAGCGTTACTTCGCCGGACGTGGCCGCACGTTGAGCCTCGGCTACGCGCTGCGGTTCTAAGGTGACGCCAACTGACGCCAGCGCCGGCTCTTCCGGCGCGCCGCCGTCCGTGCCGGGAGAACTGCGTCAGCAGGACTATCGGCACAAGCCGCACGAACCGCACAGGGCGCGTGATCACGCTCGCGCGCCGGATGCACTATACCAGCCGCCGGCGTGGCTGGCCCTGGCGCTGCGCGTGGCCGGCGCCATCGTCGGCGGCTACGCGGTTACCGCCCTGGCCGTGGCGGCTTGCAGCGCCGCGCTGGCGCATGCCGGCATGGTGCGCTCCGAGGCGGTGGCCTTGTGCGCCATGCTGGGCTTCGTGTTTTACCTGGTGCTGGCGCTGTGGGCCTTCAGCGTGCGCAGCGTCGTGCGTTTGTGGCTGCTGCTGGGCGGCTTGGCAGTGGTGCTGGCTGCGTTATGGTGGGCGGCAATCTGACATGGGCGATACGTTGACCAAGTCGATGGCGCTGCTGCACACGTGGGCCGGCGTGATCATCGGCAGCCTGCTGTTCGCGATATTCTGGTTCGGCACCCTGAGCGTGTTCGGCAGCGAGATCGACCGCTGGATGCTGCCGCAAACCCGCATCGCGCAAGTGCATGCGCCACTGTCGCTGGACCGGTTGGCGGCAACCGCCGTGCCGCAGGTGCCGGCCGGTGCCAGGCAATGGCGCATCGACCTGCCCACCAGCCGCAACCCGGTGGCGGAACTGACCTGGCGCGACGCCAAGGGCGCCGAGCATGGCCGCTTCATCGACCCGAATACCAACACCTTGCTGGCGCCGCAGCAGTCCGATGCGGCCACCGGTTTCCTGGTGCCGTTTCACTATACCCTGCACATCAAGTGGCTGGAGCTGGGCAAGTGGCTGGTGGGCCTGGCAGCGATGAGCATGCTGGTGCTGCTGGTCTCCGGCGTTGTGGTTCACAAGAAGATCTTCAAACAGTTTTTCACGTTTCGTCCGCACAAGCGCTTGCAGCGCAGCGCACTGGACCTGCACAACCTGACCGGCGTGGTGGCGCTGCCATTCCACGTCATGATCGCGCTCACGGGCCTGATCATCTTCATTACCATCTACTTCCCGCAACTGCATGCGGGCGCTTACGGCGAGGGCGCCAAGGCCAAGGCGGCGTTCATGGCCGAAGCCTACGGCAAGTACACGCGCAAGCCGGCCAAGGCGCCCGGCCAGTTGGGCTCCATCGACGCCATGCGCGCGACCGCTGCAGCCGCCTGGGGCGGTGGCGCGCCGTATTTCGTGCGCGTGTTCCACCCCGGCGATGCCAACAGCTATGTCGAGCTGCGCCGCTCGTACGCCAGCGACGTCACGATGAATTTGGACCAGATTTTCTTCGATGCGCAAACGGGCCGGGTGCTGGCGCGCTTCGAGGCGGGACCGGTGATGACCGCGCAACGCTTCATCTCGGGCCTGCACTTCATCCGCTTCGACCACGCGCTGCTGCGCTGGCTGTATTTCGCGGGCGGGCTGGCCGGCTGCGCGATGATCTGCACCGGCTTCCTGTTCTGGATCGAGGGCCGGCGCGCGCAGCATGCGAAGCGGGGATTGGCCGGTGTGCGCGTGGTGGAGGGACTGACCATCGGCAGCGTGACCGGCATCGTGCTGGCCACGCTGGTGTTCATGGTCGCCAACCGGCTGCTGCCGACAATCGATAGCCATGCCGAGGGCAGCGCGCTGCACGAAGTGCAGGCGTTCTATGGCGCGTGGCTCGCGGCATTTGCGCACGCGTGGTGGCGCGGCCGCGCCGCGTGGCGCGAACAGGCGATCGTCATCGGGGTGCTGGCGGTGCTGGCGGTGGCGCTCAATTGGTCCACTACCGGCGATCATTTGCTGACCGCCCTGGTTCAGGGTCAGCGTGGCGGCGCCGGGGGCGTGGGCGTCGCTGGGGTCGATTCTGTGTTGCTCTGCGTGGCGCTGGCAGCTGCTTACATCGCCAGGCGTTTGCGCACTTCGTAAAGATTGCGGCCTACTTCGCGCACGACAGCGATCAGGCGCGCCGGCGGAATGTGGAACTCCTCGGCCCAGTAGCGCACTTCCTGCACGTGGTTGGGATTGATAAAGCCCTGGCGGCTAGCTACAGTCGAATTAGTGTTTGAATATGCTTGCATGATCGTCCAGCTCCATTCTGCGTAAGGGTGTCTCAGCGCCGTTCTACTGTGCCACTGCTGGCATTCGGTGTCGAGACATTCCCTTAACGCGCGAAGCCCGCCGGTGGTTGACACCAGCAGGAAGACGAAACAAGTGTTGCTTATTTACCCGGATCCTTCATGTTGGGGAACTGGTCGAACTCGATGTTATAGACCTCGTTGCCAACCTTTTCCACCTTGCGCACATACACCGTCTGGACGATGTCGCGGGTGGCCGGGTCGATTGCGATCGGGCCGCGCGGGCTATTGAGTTTGATCGTCTTGAGCACTTCCATTGCCTTGTCGCCGTCGATCTTGCCGTTCAACTTGCGGGCCACTTCGTAAATCGCGGCCATGCCGTCGTAGGCCGCCACCGCCATGAAATTGGGACGGCCGCCGCCGGGATTGGTGGCCGCAAAACTTTTCAGGAATGCGGCGTTTTCCGGCGACTTGTGGGCGGCCGAATAGTGGAAGGTGGTGATCACGCCCAGCGTGGCGTCGCCCATGGCCGGCAGCACGTGGTCGTCGGTCAGGTCGCCGGTGGCGATGACCTTGATGCCGGCAGCGGCCAGGCCGCGCTCGCGGTAGCCCTTCATGAAGGCGATGCTTTGCTCGCCGGCCGGCACGAAGATGAACACCGCGTCGGGCTTGGCGTCCTTGATGCGCTGGATGTACGGCGCGAATTCCGGGTTGCGCAGGGGGACGCGGATCGCTTCGGTCACCGTGCCGCCGCCTATTACCAGTTCGGCCTTGAAGGCGGCTTCCGCATCGATGCCGGGACCGTAGTCGGCCACCAGGGTCACGACTTTCTTGATGTTGTTCTTGGCCGCCCACGTGGCCATCGGCGCCGAGATCTGCGGCAGCGTCATCGAAAAGCGGGCGATGTAACTGGACTTGGTGGTGATCGACGACGTGGCCGCGTTCATGATGATCATCGGCTTCTTGGCCTGCTGGGCAATCGGCGCCACGGCCAGCGCTTCGGGCGTCAGGCCAAAGCCGGCCAGGAAGTCCACCTTGTCGCGCACCACCAGTTCCTGCGCCAGGCGCTTGGCGATTTCCGGCGCCGGGCCGGTCGTGTCCTTGACGATGATCTCGATTTTTTTACCGGCCACGGTGGACCCGTGCTGCGCCATGTACGCCTTGATGCCGCCTTCGATCTGCTTGCCGTAGTCGGCAAAGGGGCCGGAGAACGCGGCGATCACGCCGACCTTGATGGTGTCCTGGGCGTAGGCGTTCGGGCCGATGGCCAGCGTCGCCGCAGCCAGCGCGATCGTGGTCAACGCTGTCTTTACAAAATTTTTCCTGTTCATGCCGGTCTCCTGTTTTTGTCTATGAAATGCGCGGTGTAGCCCCGCGTGGCGCTGCTCGCAATGTTGCATTGTGGCCTAACGATGATATCAGGCAGCTTGACATCGCCTCGCGACGATCATAGTATCCAATTTATGTGCGATTAACAACCAGATGTTCGTTAATCGCACATGCTTATAAAGAGACAATAAAACAAACAGGAGACAGCAATGAAAAACAGTATCCGTGGCGCCGTGGCGCTGATGGCATGCGTAGGTGCGTCCGCAGCGATGGCCCAGTCCAGCGTCACCGTGTATGGACTGCTCGACACCGGCGTGGTCCACACCACCAACGCCAACGCTGCCGGCGATTCGGTCACCAAGATGCCATCGCTGACCGGTTCCTTCCCGTCGCGTATCGGCTTCCGCGGCGCCGAGGACCTGGGCGACGGCCTGCAACTGGTGTTCACGCTCGAAGCGGGACTGACCATGGACAGCGGCTCGATGGGACAGGGCAACCGCCTGTTCGGCCGCCAGGCATCGGTCGGGTTGAAGGGCGCCTTCGGCACCGTTACCCTGGGCCGCCAGATCAACATGACGTATATCGCCGGCATGAAGTCGGACGTGATGGGTCCCAACCTGTTCGCCATCGGCAGCATCGACCCGTACCTGCCGAATGCCCGCAGCGACAACGCCATCGGCTACCTGGGCAACTTCAACAATTTCGTGATCGGCGCCACCTACAGCACCGGGCGCGATGTGTCGGCCGCCGGCGGCCCGGCAGCGACGGGCTGCCCCGGCGAAGTGGCGGGCAACTCGAAAGCCTGCCGCCAGATCACCGGCCTGTTCGGCTACGAAACGCCGGCGTGGGGCCTGAATGCGTCCTACGACATCATGTACGGCAACGTCGGGGCGGCCGGCGGCTTGACCAGCAGCGACAACAGCGACAAGCGCGTGACCGCCAACGGCTATGTCAAGGTAGGCGAGGGCAAGATCGGCGCCGGCATCGTGGACCGCACCACGCGTGCCGCGACCGGCCTGTCGGAATCGGATTTGTACTTCCTGGGCGTGAGCTATCCGGTCACGCCACTGACCACGCTCGACACGCAAGTGGCCCGCCGCGATCTGAAGAACAGCAACGCCGACGCCACCATGGTGGTCGCGCGTCTGACCTATTACTTCTCCAAGCGCACGGCCAGCTACGTCGGCATCGGCCGCATGAAAAACAGCGGTCTGTCGGCAATCGCGCTCGATGCCGGCGGCACCGTCGGCGCGGGAAAAACGCAGAATGGCTTTATGGCGGGCTTGCGCCATTCATTCTAATCGGCCATATCACCGGCGCCATGGCGTCGTTGCAGCGCCTTGCCCTGGCGCCGCTGAAATGGCCTCACTTACGGCAGCAGGATTGAGAGTTCCTGTGCCCCCTTGAGGAGCACGGGCAGGAACTCTTTCTCTAGCTCCTTGACGCTGACACGCGCGGCTTGCGCACCCACGTTGAGGGCGGCCAGCACGGTGCCCGAGGCGCCGCGTACCGGCACTGCGATCGACCGCAATCCCAGTTCCAGTTCCTCGTCGTTGACGGCGTAACCCTGTTCGCGCACGCCGGCCAGGATTTCGCGCAGGCCTTTCTGGCTGACGACGGTGTTCTTGGTCATCGCGCGCAGCTTGGTGTTGGCCAGGTAGCGGTCGAGTTCTGCGGGCGGCAGGTGGGCCAGCATCACGCGGCCCAGCGACGTGCAGTAGGCGGGCAAACGGCTGCCGGTATTCAAGGCGACCGACATCACGCGCGACGTGGCGGCGCGCGCCACGTACAGCACCTCGCCGTCGTCCAGCACTGCCAGCGAGCTCGATTCGTTGAGCGTGCGGCTGATGCTGTTCAGGTAGGGCTGGGCCGACACCGTCAGCGGCGTCGATGACAGGTAGGAGTAGCCGAGCGTGAGGACCTTGGGCCGCAGCGAGAAGTTGTTCAGCTCCGCGTCCACGTACCCGAGCTCGCGCAGCGTATGCAGGCAGCGGCGCACGGCGGCGCGCGGGATGCCGGTCTTCTGGCTGATGTTGGCGATGGTTTGCGGCTTGCGCGAATCGCTGAACGCCTGCACCACGGCCAGGCCGCGCGCGAGCGACGTCATGAAGCTGGGGTCAGTCATGGCGTCGATCTGTTCGGCGATGGTGGGCTCGCGGTCCTCGTCGGCAGTTGCAGGGACAGGCGCAGCGGTTTCGGTTGGTTTGGCTTTTGACATGACGTGATTTTAATCCAGGCGATCGATTCGATAGACGGTTTTTCTTGACCACCGCCGGAGCAAGTCATACACTGAGTGTGCGGTGATCAATCATTAGTTCGATTATCGCACAAACCGAAACAAGAAGAATCATGAAAGCACACGATGATCGACAAAACTTTTGAATCACTGGAGCGCGCGGTAGCCGACATCCACGACGGCGCCACCGTCATGATCGGCGGCTTCGGCAACGCCGGCATGCCGTCGGCGCTGATCGACGCGCTGATCGCACAGGGCGCGCGCGAACTTACCATCGTCAACAACAACGCCGGCAATGGCGAGACCGGCCTGGCCGCGCTGTTGAAGGCCAAGCGGGTGCGCAAGATCATTTGCTCGTTCCCGCGCCAGGCCGACTCGCAGCATTTCGATGCGCTGTACCGCGCCGGCGAAATCGAACTCGAACTGACACCGCAAGGCAACCTGGCCGAGCGCATCCGCGCAGCCGGCGCCGGCATCGGCGGTTTCTTCACCCCCACCGGTTACGGCACGCTGCTGGCCGAAGGCAAGGAGACGCGCCTGATCGACGGCCGCCATTACGTGCTCGAAGCACCGATCCACGCCGACTTCGCGCTGATCAAGGCGCTGCGCGGCGACCGCTGGGGCAACCTGGTGTACCGCAAGACCGCGCGCAACTTCGGCCCGATCATGGCCATGGCGGCCAAGGTGGCCATCGCCCAGGTGCGCGACGTGGTGGCGCTGGGCGAACTCGATCCCGAAACGATCGTTACGCCGGGCATTTTCGTCCAGCGTGTAGTCAAGGAGGCAGCATGACCGATATCACCAAACCCGCAAAACGCTTTACCCGCGACCAGATCGCCGCACGCGTGGCGCAGGACATTCCCGAAGGCGCTTACGTCAACCTCGGCATCGGCCTGCCAACCAAGGTGGCCAACTACCTGCCGGCGGAACGTGAAGTCTTCCTGCACAGCGAAAACGGCCTGCTCGGCATGGGCCCCGCACCGGCGCCGGAAGACGAGGACGAAGACCTGATCAACGCCGGCAAGCAGCCGGTTACGCTGCTCACCGGCGGCGCGTACTTCCACCACGCCGATTCGTTCGCGATGATGCGCGGCGGCCACCTCGACGTGTGCGTGCTGGGCGCGTTCCAGGTGTCCGAACATGGCGACCTGGCCAACTGGCATACGGGGGCGCCCGATGCGATTCCCGCCGTGGGCGGCGCCATGGACCTGGCCATCGGCGCCAAGCAGGTGTTCGTGATGATGGACCACGTCACCAAGTCCGGGGAGAGCAAGATCGTCGAGGCGTGCAGCTACCCGCTTACCGGCGTGGCGTGCGTGAACCGCATCTACACCGACATGGCGGTGCTCAACGTGACCCCGAACGGTTTGGCGGTACTGGAAATGGCGCCCGGCCTTACCTTCGAAGAACTGCAGGCGGCCACCGGCGCCACGCTGGTGCAATGAAAGGATTGATGATGACCGATGCTTATATCTGCGACGCGGTACGCACCCCGATCGGCCGCTACGGCGGCGCCCTGAAAGACGTGCGCGCCGACGACCTGGGCGCGGTACCCTTGCGCGCGCTGGTCGAACGCAATCCCGGCGTACAGTGGGACCAGGTGGACGACGTGTTTTACGGCTGCGCCAACCAGGCCGGCGAAGACAACCGCAACGTGGCGCGCATGTCGTCGCTGCTGGCCGGTCTGCCGGTGGAGGTGCCCGGCACCACCATCAACCGCCTGTGCGGCTCCGGCATGGACGCCGTAGGCACGGCGGCGCGCGCCATCCAGTCCGGCGACGCCAGCCTGATCATTGCCGGCGGCGTGGAATCGATGACGCGCGCGCCGTTCGTGATGGGCAAGGCCGACAGCGCCTTCTCGCGCAACGCCTCGCTGCAGGACACCACCATGGGCTGGCGCTTCATCAACAAGGCATTAAAAGATGCCTATGGCGTGGAGACCATGCCTGAAACGGCGGAAAACGTCGCCACCGATTACCAGGTGAGCCGCAGCGACCAGGATGCGTTCGCGCTGGCGAGCCAGAACAAGGCCGCCGCCGCGATTGCCGCAGGCGTGTTCAAGCGCGAGATCGTGCCGGTCACCATCGCGCAAAAAAAGGGTGATGCGATCGTCTTCGCCCACGATGAACATCCACGCACCACCACAGTCGAAGCGCTGGCAAAGCTCAAGGGCGTGGTGCGGGCCGACGGCAGCGTCACTGCCGGCAATGCGTCGGGCATCAACGACGGCGCCTGCGCGCTGTTGATTGCCAGCGCCGAAGCGGCGCAGCAGCACGGCTTGAAGCCGCTGGCGCGCATCGTCGGCATGGCCACGGCCGGCGTGGCGCCACGCGTGATGGGCGTGGGGCCCGTGCCGGCGGTGCGCAAGCTGCTGCGCCAGACCGGCCTCACGCTCGAACAGATGGACTGGATCGAGTTGAACGAGGCGTTCGCGTCGCAGGGCCTGGCCGTGCTGCGCGAACTGGGTCTCAGTGATACCGACCCGCGCGTCAATCCCAACGGTGGCGCGATTGCACTCGGCCATCCGCTGGGCATGAGCGGCGCGCGCCTGGTGACCACCGCCACCTGGCAGTTGCAACACAACGGCGGGCGTTACGCGCTGTGCACCATGTGTATCGGCGTGGGGCAGGGCATCGCGATCATCATCGAGAAAGTCTGAAACGGTGTGATTTAATGTAAGTCTGAGAATGGCAGGAGACAAAATGAAACAACGACACCAACACGGCGCCGCAGAGCGCCTGGACATGAAACGGGGGCAGCCATGTTAGCCAACTTCGCGGGCGTGCTGTTCGATGGCATCGCCTATGGCAGCTTGCTGTTCCTGATCAGCGTGGGCCTGTCGGTCACGATGGGCATGATGAACTTTATTAACCTGGCCCACGGCGCCTTTGCCATGCTGGGCGGGTATGTGAGCGTGACCGTGTTGTCCGCCCTGGGCGTGCCGTTCCTGGCGTCGCTGCCGCTGGCGTTCATCGCGTCGGCCCTCGTGGGGCTAGTGCTCGAGCGGCTGCTGTACCGGCGCCTGTACAAGGCCAGCCACCTGGACCAGGTGCTGTTCTCGATCGGTCTCACCTTCATGTCGGTGGCCACTGCCACCTACTTCTTCGGCCCTACCCAGCAGCCGGTCACGCTGCCGGAATGGCTGCGTGGCCAGGTGCATGTCCTGGGCCTGGACGTGGGCGCCTACCGGGTATTCCTGATCGGCGTGGTGGTGCTGGTGACGATTGCTCTCGGCCTGCTGATCGAGCGTACCCGCTTCGGCGCGCAGATCCGCGCCTCGGTGGACAACCAGACCGCGTCGGCCGGCCTCGGTATCAATGTGAGCCTGGTATTCAGCCTGACGTTTGCGCTGGGCTCCGGCCTGGCCGGCCTTGGCGGCGGTCTCGGTATCGACGTGCTGGGTCTCGACCCGAGCTTCCCGATCAAGTACATGGTGTACTTCCTGCTGGTGGTGGCTGTAGGCGGCGCCGGCACCATCAAGGGTCCGCTGGTGGCGGCGCTCATCCTCGGCGTGTTCGACGTGGCCGGCAAATACTATGTGCCGGAAATCGGCGCCTTCGTGATCTACGCGCTGATGGTGGTGCTGCTGATCCTGTTCCCCGCTGGCCTGATCAGGAGGAAAGCATGAACGCCATGACCGACACCTTGAAACCCGCAACCGTTGCGAAGACCACCATGACCACCATTCCAACCGCGCATCTGAACCTGCCCAACGACCGCTGGAAGCCGCTGGAAATCGTGTTCTGGCTGCTGCCCATCGCCGCCTACTTCGCCTTCCCCGGCTACCTGGTCCTGATCAGCCAGATCATGATCATCGGCCTGTTCGCCCTGTCGCTGGACCTGATCCTCGGCTACGCCGGCATCGTCTCGCTGGGCCATGCCGCGTTCTTCGGCCTCGGCGCCTACACTGCCGGCCTGCTGGCCGTGCATGGCTGGGGCGAGCCGCTCAGCGGCCTGCTGGCGGGGGCCGTGGTGGCCGGCATCTTCGGCTTCATCGTCTCGTTCCTGGTCGTGCGCGGCCAGGACCTCACGCGCCTGATGGTCACGCTGGGCATCTGCCTGATGCTGCACGAAGCGGCCAACAAGGCTTCGTGGCTGACCGGCGGCGTCGATGGCCTGTCGGGCATGATGGTCGGTAACCTGTTCGGCAAGTTCGAATTCGACTTGAACGGCACGGTGGCCTTCTGGTACAGCTTTGCGGTGCTGTTCATCCTGTTCGTGGTGCTGCGCCGGCTGGTCAAGTCGCCATTCGGTCTGAGCCTGATCGGTATCCGCGAAGGTGTGCGCCGCATGCCGTCGCTCGGCGTCAACGTCAATCGCCGCCTGGTCGCCATCTACACCGTCTCGGCCGTGATTGCCGGTGTAGCCGGCGGCCTGCTGGCGCAGACCACGCAGTTTGTCGGTCTCGATTCGCTCGGTTTCCCCCGTTCGGCCGAACTGTTGATCATGCTGGTATTGGGCGGCACCGGGCGCCTGTACGGCGCGCTGATCGGCGCTGCCGTGTTCATGGTGGCGCAGGATTACATCTCCGGTCTCAATCCCGCTTACTGGCAGTTCTATATCGGCTTGCTGCTGGTGCTGATCGTGCTGTTTGCGCGCGGCGGCATCCTCGGTGGCCTGGAAAAACTGGCGGCTGGCTTCAAATCGAAAAAGGAGGCAGCATGAGCACCGTCGGCACCGACATCACCTTGCGCACCGAAGGACTGTCCAAGCGCTGGGGCGCATTCCTGGCCAACAGCGATGTGAGCCTCACCTTCAAGCCCGGCGCGCGCCACGCGCTGATCGGTCCCAATGGCGCGGGCAAGACCACCTTCATCAACCTGCTGACCGGCAGCTTCATGCCCAGCAGCGGCAAGGTGTTCTTGGGCGGCGAGGATATCACCCAGTTGCCGCAGCATGAACGCGTCCATCGCGGCATGACGCGCACGTTCCAGCTCAACACCCTTTTCGCCGGCATGACGGTACTGGAATCGGTGGCGCTGGCGATCTCCGAGCGGCGCGGCCTGCAGTCGGTCTGGTACAAGACCGTGGCCAACCACCCGGACGTGATCGACGAGGCGATGGCGCTGCTGGCCACCCTCAAGCTCAGCGACCAGGCCAACAGCATCACGCGCAGCATGGCCTATGGCAAGCAGCGGCTGGTGGAAATCGCGCTGGCGCTGGCCACCAGGCCGCGCATCCTGCTGCTCGATGAACCGGCGGCGGGCATTCCGTCAGCCGAGAGCAAGGAGCTGTTCGAAGTGCTGGCCAATTTGCCGCGCGACGTGACGGTGCTGTTCATCGAACACGATATGGGACTGGTGTTCCGCTTTGCCGACCGCATCACGGTCATGGTGGGCGGCAAGGTGCTGACCGAAGGCACGCCCGAAGAAATCGCGGCCGATCCGCGTGTCAAAGAAGTGTACCTGGGGGAGGCGGAGCATGCGTGAATTACTGAAGCTCGATAAAGTCACGGCCGGCTATGGCGAGTCGATCGTCCTGGAAGACGTGTCGTTCACCATGAAAGAAGGCGACAGCCTGGCGCTGCTGGGCCGCAATGGCGTCGGCAAAACCAGCCTGCTGGTGACGCTGATGGGATTGACGCGCCTGCACGGCGGCGGCATTCACTGGGACGGCGCTGACATCGGCCGCATGACCACCCACAAGCGCGCCCGTGCGGGTCTGGGCTGGGTGCCGCAGGAGCGCCATATGTTCCCGTCGCTCACGGTCGAAGAACATCTGACCGTGGTGGCCCGTCCTGGGCCGTGGAACCTGCAAAAGATCTACGAGATCTTCCCGCGCCTGCACGAGCGCCGCACCAACATGGGCAACCAGCTGTCGGGCGGCGAGCAACAGATGGTGGCGATCGCCCGCGCCCTGATGACCAACCCGCGCATCCTGCTGCTGGACGAGCCGATGGAAGGCCTGGCGCCGATCATTGTGCAGGACCTGGTGCGAGTGATCCGCAAGCTGGTGGACGAGGAGGGCATGTCGGTGATCGTGGTGGAACAGCATGCGCGCCTGGCGCTGTCGTTGACCAAGCGCGCCATCGTGCTCGATCGCGGCCGCATCGTGCACGACTCGGACAGCGCCAGTCTGCTGGCCGATGGCGACAAGCTGGACAAGCTGGTCGCGGTGGCTTGATGTCTCCTATTTGACGCTGCCGGTGGCAGCAGTGAGCGGCGCGCGGCTCTGCTCATTGTTTTCCTGGACCAGCTTGGTGAGCAACGCCATGAACTGCAACTGTTCCGGCCCCGTCAACGGCGCCAGCAAACGGCGCCGCAGCCGCTGCGCGCCCGGGATCATGTCGGCCAGTTGCTGCTCGCCCGCGCCGGTGATGGTCAGCGCGCGCTGGCGGCGGTTGGTCGGAATCACCTTGCGCTCCAACAGTCCTTTTTCCTCGAGCCGCGCGCACACGGTGGCGCCGGTGGACGTATCGATGCCGGTGAGCGCGGCCAGCGACACCTGGTCGGTGCCCGGATGGGCCGCCAGGTTGCGCAGTACCGCGTACTGGATCGGCGTCAGGTCGCTGCCCATTTCATCGTAAAAGATCGACACCGATATCTGCTGCGCGCGCCGCAGCAGGTGGCCCGGGTGTTCGTACAGGTCGATCAATTTGCTTTCGGTGTCAGGCATGGCGGTCCTTGGCGCCGCTGGTGCGGCGCAATATGAAAAGAGTTGGGTGCGGTGGTTTACTTCTCCGCTTTCAGGACTATACTTTACGATATTCAGTGTACTGAATATTAAAAACAAAGGAGACAATATGTACCCGAAAAATACCTGGTATGTAGCCTGCACACCGGACGAAATCGACGGCAAGCCGCTGGGCCGCCAGGTCTGCGGCGAGAAGATCGTGTTCTATCGCGGCGCGGACGGCAAGGTGGCGGCGGTAGAGGATTTCTGTCCACATCGCGGTGCGCCGCTGTCGCTCGGCTTTGTCCGCGACGGCAACCTGGTCTGCGGTTATCACGGCCTGGAAATGGGTTGCGAAGGCAAGGTGATCAGCATGCCGGGCCAGCGCGTGCGCGGCTTCCCGTGCATAGTCAGCTACGCGGTGGAGGAGCGCCACGGTTTCATCTGGGTGTGGCCCGGCGACCGCGCACTGGCCGACCCCGCGCAGATCCCTTACCTGGAATGGGCCGAGAGCCCCGAATGGGCTTACGGCGGCGGCCTGTATCACATCAACTGTGAATACCGCCTGATGATCGACAACCTGATGGACCTCACCCACGAAACCTATGTCCACGCATCGAGCATCGGCCAGAAGGAGATCGATGAAGCGCCGGTGACCACCCGCGTCAACGGCGAGGAAGTGATCACCAGCCGCTACATGGAAAACATCATGGCGCCGCCGTTCTGGCGCGCGGCCCTGCGCGGCAATGGCCTTGCCGACGACGTGCCGGTGGACCGCTGGCAGGTGTGCCGCTTCACGCCACCGAGCCACGTGATGATCGAAGTCGGCGTGGCGCACGCCGGTAACGGCGGCTACGACGCCGCGCCGCAGTTCAAGGCGTCGAGCATCGTGGTGGACTTCATCACGCCGGAAACCGAAACCTCGCACTGGTACTTCTGGGGCATGGCCCGCAACTTCAAGCCTGAAGACAAGGAACTGACCGCGACCATCCGCGAAGGACAGGGCAAGATCTTCAACGAAGACCGCGAGATGCTGGAACTGCAGCAGGCCAACCTGATGCGCCACCCGGAACGAAAGCTGCTGGCGCTGAACATCGACGCCGGCGGCATGCAGTCGCGCCGGGTGCTGGAGCAGTGGATGGCCAAGGAAGCCGCGCCGGCTGCCCCTGCGGAGCAGCCGGCATGAGCGCCGGTCTGCTGAGCGTCCGGGTGAACCGCCGGACCCGCGAGGCGGACGACATATGCAGCTATGAACTGGTGAGCGAAGACGGCAGCGAACTGCCGCCGTTTGCCGCCGGTGCGCATATCGACGTCCACGTGGCGCCAGGGCTGGTGCGCCAGTACTCGCTGTGCAACCCGCCGCACGAGCGCCACCGCTACGTGATCGGCGTGCTGCGCGATCCGGTGTCGCGCGGCGGCTCGCGCGCCATGCATGACGGCATCGCGGCCGGCGCCCGGCTGCAAATCAGCGCACCGCGCAACCTGTTCGCCCTGGCGGACGCGCCGCGCAGCCTGCTGCTGGCCGGCGGCATCGGCGTTACGCCCATCCTGGCGATGGCCGAGGCCTTGTCGGCGCAGGGCGCGCAGTTCGAACTGCACTACTGTGCGCGCGCGCCCGAACGCATGGCGTTCCGCGACCGCATCGCCGCTTCGCCCTTCGCTGCTGTCTCGCACCTGTATTTCGATACCGGCGAAAGCGCCCGCAAGCTGGATCTGCCGGCGCTGCTGGCCAGTCTCGATCGCAGCACCCACATCTACTTTTGCGGGCCGGCCGGCTTCATCGACCACGTCAAGGCGGCGGCCGCGCAGCAGCAATGGCCGGCCAACCAGCTGCACCTCGAATATTTCGGCGCTGTCGTGGTGGAGTCGACCGGCGACCAGCCATTCGACGTGGAGCTCAAGTTCAGCGGCGCGGTGTACACCATCCCTGTCGGCGTGACCGTGATGAAGGTGCTGCAGGACGCCGGCGTGTTCGTGCCGGCGTCGTGCGAGCAGGGCGTATGCGGCACGTGCCTGACGCGTGTTCTTGAAGGTGTGCCCGATCACCGCGACCAGTACCTGACCGAAGAAGAACAGGCCGCCAACGACCAGTTCACCCCGTGTTGTTCCCGTTCCAAAACTCCCAGACTGCTGCTGGACTTATAAAAATACCCAAGGAGACATGATGACGAACCATATCAACCAGCCACGCCGCCGCCTCGTGTTGGGCGCTGCCGCTTTATCGACCGGCCTGCTGCCGCTGTCCGCATTTGCCGCCAACCCGTTCAAGGTGGGCCTGATCCTGCCGATGTCCGGGCCGTTCGCCTCCACCGGCAAGCAGATCGAGGCGGCCGTCAAACTGTATCTCGCCCAGAACGGCGCCACGGTGGCGGGCCGGCCGGTGGAAATCCTTCTCAAGGACGACGGCGGCGTGTCGCCCGACGTCACCAAGCGCCTGGCGCAGGAACTGGTCTCGCGCGACAAGGTGCAGGTGCTGGCCGGCTTTGGCCTGACGCCGCTGGCGTTTGCAGCGGCGCCGGTCGCCACGCAGGCCAAGGTGCCGATGATTGTGATGGCCGCCGCCACCTCGGTGATTCCGCAACGCTCGCCGTACATCGTGCGCACCGGTTTTACATTGGCCCAGGTGACCGCGCCCATGGCCCAGTGGGCGGCAAAAAACAAGATCCGCACGGTGGTGACGCTGGTCAGCGATTACGGCCCCGGGCTAGACGCCGAAAAAGTGTTCGTCAAGGGCTTTACGGAAGGCGGCGGCAAGGTCGTGGAAACGGTGCGCGCGCCGCTGCGCAATCCTGACTACGCGCCGTTCCTGGCCAAGGTGCGCGACCTGAAACCGGACGCGCTGTTCGTGTTCGTGCCATCGGGCGAAGGTGCGGCGGTGCTCAAGCAGTTCACCGAGCGCGGACTGGCCGCAGCGGGCGTACGCCTGATCTGCACCGGCGACGTGCTCGATGACGACCTGATGGCCAGCATCGGCCCGGCAGCGGCCGGCGTGGTGAGCAGCCACCACTACTCGGCCGCGCATCCGTCGGCCGAGAACAAGGTGTACGTGGACGCGTTCCAGAAAGCGAACAAGGGCATGCGTCCGAACTTCCACTCGGTGGGCGCGTACGACGGCATGCACCTGCTGTACCAGGCGCTGAAAAAAACCGGCGGCGACAGCAATGGCGACAAGCTGCTGGCGGCAATGAAAGGGATGGCGTGGACCAGTGTGCGCGGACCGGTGAGCATCGATGCAGCAACGCGCGATATCGTGCAGACCGTGTATATCCGCAAGGCGGAGCTGGTGGGAGGAGGGTACTACAACGTGGAGTTCGACCAGGTGGAAAAGGTGCGCGATCCCGGCGTATAAGCCAGACAGGGAGAGAGTCCGTCACCGGCTGTCGCAGCGATGACGGACCCCGAGACTTACAAGTTTGCGATAAACCCGCGTACTGCAGCGCTGAACGCTTCCGGCTGCTCGATATAGCTCAAATGCGAAGCGTCTTTCAGCACCTCCAGCTGGGCACCTTCAATGCCCTCGGCCAGCACCTGCGCCATTGCCACCGGCGTGCCCTGGTCCAGTTCTCCCGCAATCACCAGCGTCGGCGCCTTGATCTGGCCCAGGCGCGCCGTGGTATCCACGGTTCCCACCGCGTGGCAGCAGCCCGCATAGCCGACGTTGTCGGTCGCTGCCACCCGGCGGCGAAAGCGCGTCACGGTGCCCGGATGCGCAGCGCGGAAGGCGTCGTGGAAGTAGCGGCCCATCACCGCATCGGCGATCGGTTCGATGCCTTCGAGCTGCACGGTGGCGATGCGCTGGCGCCAGACTTCCTGGGCCGGCGCCGGGTAGCCGGACGTGGTGTTGGCCAGCACCAGCGCTCGTACCAGGGCCGGATGGCGCAGCGCCAGCTCCTGGCCGACCATGCCGCCCATCGACAAGCCGATCCACACCACCGGGCCGGTATCGAGCTCGCGCAGTAGTGCGGCCGCGTCGTCGGCCAGGTCGGCCATCGCGTAGGCGCCGGGCGGTGATTCCGAACTGCCGTGGCCGCGATGGTCGTAGGTGATGACGCGGTGATCAAGTGCCAGCTGGTTGGCCAGCTGGTCCCACATGGTCAAATCGCAACCGAGCGCGTGGCTCAGTACCACCGTGTGGCGTGGCGCCTTGCCATTGCGTGGTTCGCGCACCGTGTAGTGGAGGGCTGGCCTGCCGCTACTGCGTCCTGCGCGGCCCACGCCCGGATGGCTTGCTGCCAGCGGCGCCGAGGGTTCCAGTTCGTAGCCGATCTGCGGACCGACTTCGCGCAGGATCGCCATGGCGTGGGTGAATGCGGTGTTCGCGGCCGGCACGCCGGCGTAGATGGCGGACTGGATCAATACTTCCTTCAATTCGTCGGGCGTGAGGCGGTTGCTGTCGTCGCCCAGCAGCGCGGCGCGCACGTGCAGGTCGAATTCTTCCCAGCGGCCCAGCGCGATGGTGATCGAGAGGACGATGGCGCGGCGCGTTTTCTGCTCCAGGCCGGGGCGTCCCCAGATCTCGTTCCAGGCGAAACGCGTGATCAGGTTCTGGAAGTCGGCATTGAACTGGTTGGCGTTGCCGAGCGAACGCTCCACCCACGCGTCGCCGAGGATGGCGCGGCGGTTGCCCAGCCCGCGCTCGAAGTCGTGGTCGATCGGGTCGAAACTCATAAGATACTCACTTGGAAAAATGGTGGATGTCGTCGCGCAGGCGGCGCAACTGTTCCTGCGCCAGCTTGTGCGCCGGTGCGGTGGCGGCGACGGGGTCGAACAGGGTGCGCAGGTGCGCCAGGTCGATGGCGGCTTGCAGTTGCGGGTCGGCGGCAATCGCCTCTTCCAGGACGTCGGCCAGGTGGCGCCCGCTGGTCAGCGATTCGCCCGTCATTTTTTCCAGCAGCGCGTGGGCGGCGGACTTGCCGATGGTGGCGGCCAGGTAGCTCGACGCGGCCTCTGCGAACACCAGCCCTTGCAGGCTGTCGATATTGCGGCGCATGCGCGCGGTGTCGATGTGCAGGCCGGCGAACGCTTCGTCCAGCGCCTGCAAGGCGCCGTGCGCGCTCAGGAACAGCCCGGGCCACTCGGCCAGTTCGGCCTGCCAGTTGCCCAGGCCCCGTTCGTGCTGCTGTCCCATGGCGGCCAGCAGCGCGGCGGCGTGTTGCGGAGTGCGGGTGGCGGCGGCCAGCGCGATCATCGCCGAGACAGGATTGCGCTTGTGCGGCATGGCCGACGAACCGCCCCGGCCATTGCCCGAAGGCTCGGCCAGTTCCGCGATCTCTCCTTGCGCCATCAGGCTCAGGTCTGTTGCCAGCTTGCCCAGGCTGCCCGTCAGTACCGCCACTTCCAGGCCCAGGCGCACCCATTCGTCGCGCTGCGTGTGCCAGGCCGCGTCGGCCAGGCGCAGATCGAGCGCTTGCGCCATGCGGGCGCCCACGGCGGCGCCTTGCTCGCCCATCACCGCCAGCGTGCCCACTGCGCCGCCCAGTTGCAGCTGCAAGGCGCGCTGCGCGCATTCGCGCAAACGCGCGCGCGCGCGCACCAGCGGCGCCAGCCAGCCGGCGAGCTTGAAGCCGAAGCTGGTCACCTGTGCCGGCTGCATCAGGGTACGCGCCAGCACCGGCGTGGCCAGGCGTTCTCCAGCCAGCAGCAACAGGCGGCCGGTGAGGTCGTGCAGGCCGTCGTCGAGCAGTTGCAGGGCGTCACGCGTGGCCAGCACCATGGCCGTGTCGATCACGTCCTGGCTGGTGCTGCCCCAGTGGACCTTGCTCGCAGCTTCCTGGTCGTACAGGGCCACGGTCTTGGTCAGCTCCTTGACCAGCGGGATGGCCAGGCTGCCGGCGCGGCGGCCGGCGGTGATCAGGGCGGGGATGTCGTACAGCTGGGCGTTGCACACGCCGGCAATCGCCCGCGCAGCCGATTGCGGCAGCAGGCCTTCGTCGGCCTGCGCCTGCGCCAGCGCCTGCTCGAAACGGAACATGCCCTGCACGATGGCCGCGTCGTCGAACACGGCGATCATGTTGGTAGTGGTCAAAAAGCTGTCGAAGATCGATACACTCACTGCGGCTCCAGGCTAAACGTAGTCGAAGAAGGCGGTTTCCATGTCGCCTTGCATGCGGATGTCCCAGCGATACTGGCCGTCCGATGTTTTCGTTGCGAGCAGGGTGGGGCGGCGCGTGGCCGGCACCTGTTCCAGTATCGCCGATTTTGCCAGCTCGGCGTCGTCGGCCAGGAACACGGCGGTGAACTGGTGCTTGACCAGGCCGCGCGCGAACACGGTAACGTAGGCTACCGGCTGGCCGGGCGCCAGCGCGATATCGGCCAGGGTAAAGGTGAAGCCGCCCTGGTCGTCGCTGGGGATGCGGCGGAAGGCGGGAATATCGCGCGCTGCTTCCACTCCGGCAGCGCCGGGCTGCCAGGCCTCGATCTGGGCATCGTTGATCGGCACGCCGTCGCCATCGTAGATGGTGCCGGCAATCGTGATGCCGGCGGCAGCCGCGCTGGCGACAGTGCCAAGCTCCACCGCCCACTGCCACGCTTCGTGCGAGAACGGACCGATGGTTTGGGAGGTTGTGATAGGTGTGGTCATGTGGTGCTCCTCAGATGCCCATGGGCGTGGCGTTGCGTCCGCGCAGGACGATATCGAATTCGTAGCCCAGCATCTGGTCGCTCACCGTCTCTTCGAGACTGAAACGCGAAATCAGGCGCTGGCGCGCGGCCAGGTCGGGAATGCTCTGGAAGATCGGGTCGTAGTCGAACAGCGGGTCGCTGGGGAAGTACATCTGTGTGACCAGGCGCTGCGCATACACATTGCCGAACAACGAAAAATGGATGTGGGCGGGACGCCAGGCCTTGTGGTGGTTGCCCCACGGGTAAGGGCCCGGCTTGATGGTCACAAAACGGTAGCGGCCTTCGTCGTCGGTCATCATCTTGCCCCAGCCGTTGAAGTTAGGGTCGAGCGGCGCGTCGTGCTGGTCCTTCTTGTGGCGGTAGCGGCCAGCCGCATTGCATTGCCAGACTTCGACCAGCGAATTGCGCACCGGCTTGCCGTCTTCATCGACCACGCGGCCGGTGACCACGATCTTTTCACCCAGCGGCGCGCCGTCGCCTTGCGCGGTCAGGTCGGTGTCGAACGGCAGCAGGATGCGCGGGGAGGGCGCGATGTTCTCGCTCACCGGCACTGGCGCGTTGATGCGCAGCGCCGGCTGCAACGGGCCGCGCTTGAGCGTGGATTTATACGGTGGATAAACGAGTTCGGGATAGACGCCGGCGGCGATGGTGTCGAATTTCACAGCTGTCTCCTTGGTGTTGGTGCCAACGATGTTAGGCAAAGCACCGCGCTGCCACAAGACGCCTGGTGCGTGCTATATTCGACATGCGCACGTTTTGTGCGCATAGCGCCCAAAACCGCATTTATCTGCTTATGACAACCGACATCGACGACAATCCCAGCCCGCGCGACCTGGTGGGCGGCCTGGAAAAAGGGCTGCAAGTGATCCAGGCGTTCGACCAGGAACGCAGCCGCCTCAGTATCGCGGACGTGGCCGCGCACACGGGCCTCACGCGCGCGGCGGCGCGGCGCTACCTGATCACGCTCACGCACCTCGGCTATATGCGGCACGAGAACAAGCTGTTTTCGTTGACGCCGATGGTGCTGCGGCTCGGCCAGTCGTACCTGCATTCGGCGCGCTTGCCGCGCCTGGCGCAGCCGCTGTTGTACCGGCTCGCGTATTCGCTGGGCGAGGCGTCGTCGGTGGGCATACTCGATCATGACCAGCTGGTGTGCGTGGCGGCGGTGAGCGCCGGCCAACTGGTTTCGAGCACGCTGCAGCCGGGCACCCGGGTACCCGCGTGGTGTACCGCCAATGGCCGCATGCTGCTGGCCAGCCTGCCGCCTGCGCAGCTGGACGCCTACCTCGAGCGCGTGCAGCCCGAGCAGATCACCGAGCACACCATCGCCAGCAAGGAACGCCTGGCGCTGGAGATCGCCCGCGCCCGCGCCCAGGGTTACGCGCTGGTGGACCAGGAGCTGGAACTGGGCTTGCGCACGCTGTCGGTCCCGCTGCGCAATTTCCGCAACGAGGTGGTGGCGGCCATGAACATCAGCGTCCACGCGGGCCGCATGCCGCCGGGCGAGATGGTGGAGCGCTGCCTGCCGGCGCTGATCAAGATCCAGGTGGAACTGAACGCGCTATTGTGACGGCACGCGCAGCCGGAACGCCTTCGGCGTCACGCCCACGCGCTTCTTGAACAGGCGGCTGAAATACGCCGGGTCCTGGAACCCCAGCTCGTAGGCGATGCTGGCAATGCTGGCCGGGACATAGGTGAGCTTGCGGCAGGCTTCGAGCATCAGCCGGTCCTGGGCGATGTCGAACGCCGATTTGCCGGCCAGTTTGACGCACAGGCGGTTCAACCGGGTGGGCGTGGCGCGCAGCGCGCCGGCATAGTCGGCCACCTGCCATTGGTCCTTGTAGTGCTGCTCCACCTCGGCGCGAAAGCGCGAAAACAGTTCGAAGTCCAGGCGGCCCGACTGGTCGGCGATGCGGTGCTCGGCGTGCACGCGCACCAGCAGCAGCAACACGCAGCGCGCCAGCCAGTCGAGCATCAGGGTGTGGCCGTGCTGCGGCCAGGTCGCCTCGGCCAGCAACTGCTGCAGCAGCACCTCCAGGCGTGCGCGCATCTCGGGCAGGGCCGCCAGGTCGATCGCCAGCGGCGCCATGAACAGCGACGCGTACAAATCGGCCTGGTTTTCAGCCGCCGAAAACACCACGTTCTGGTCCACCGTCAGCACATAGCCGTGCGCCTCGGGCGCGAAGTCGAAGCCGTGGGCCACGGCCGGGTTGATGGTGATGACGGTCGGCCCCTGGCACTCCCACACCTCGTCTTCCACGCCGGCGCGCACTTCGCCGCCGAACAAAAAAAGTACCTGAAACATGCCCGGATGCGTATGGCGGTCGATATGCCAGTCGTACACGCGGCTGCGGGTTTCGATCAGCTCGATATGAACGGATTCTGCGTTTTCCGCCCGTGTTTGCTCGCCGTACAGGGCGAAGCGCGGAATTGCGGCGGTGGTGTTTTCAAGTAGCGGCGCAGTCTTGGGCATGGCGGGTGCGGTAGGAGGTCTGTCGAAATAGTACAAGTTTTATGCGCTTTCCTCCATGTTTTTTCTGCCGGTGCGGCGCTACGATGCAGCCATAACACTTCAAACAACAACCCGGAGACACACCATGCATACCCAGGTAGCCATCATCGGCGCCGGCCCCGCCGGCCTTCTGTTATCCCATCTGCTGCACTTGCAGGGCATCGAATCGGTCGTCATCGAATCGCGCTCGCGCGACGATATCGAGGCGACCATCCGCGCGGGCGTGCTGGAACAGGGCACGATGGACATCCTCAACGAGTCCGGGGTTGGTGAACGCATGCGCACCATCGGCGCGCTGCACCACGGCGTGGAGCTGTCGTTCGACGGCAAGCGTCACCGCATCGACCTGACCGAGTTGACGGGCAAGGCGATTACCGTCTATCCGCAGCACGAGGTGATCAAGGACCTGGTAGCGGCGCGCCTGGCGGCCCAGGGCCAGATTCTGTTCGAGGTGTCCGGTGTGGCGCTGCATGGCGTGGAGACCGACAAGCCGTCGGTGACGTTCATCCATCGCGGCGAGGAGGCCCGTATCGATGCCGATTTCATTATCGGCGCCGATGGCTATCATGGCGTGTCGCGTGCGTCCATGCCGGGGCAGGAGCAGCGCCGCGATTTCCAGCGCATCTACCCGTTTGGCTGGTTCGGCATTTTGGTGGAATCAAGCCCGTCGTCCGACGAGTTGATCTACGCGCAGCACGATCGCGGTTTTGCGTTGGTCAGCACACGGTCGCCAACCGTACAACGCCTATACTTCCAGTGCGACCCGAAAGACCATGTCGATAACTGGTCCGACGACCGCATCTGGTCCGAACTGCACGCCCGGCTGGAAAACAACGATGGCTGGAAGGTCAACGAGGGCCGCATCTTCCAGAAGGGGATCATCGCCATGCGCAGTTTCGTGTCCACGCCGATGCAGGCAGGGCGCCTGTTCCTGGCCGGCGATTCGGCGCACATCGTGCCGCCCACCGGCGCCAAGGGCATGAACCTGGCGGTGGGCGACGTCAAGCTGCTGGCGCGCGGGTTCGAACAGTTCTACAAGCAGGGCAGGGATGCGCTGCTGGCCGGTTACACCGACGATGCGCTCAAGCGCATCTGGCGCGCCGAGTACTTCTCGTGGACCATGACGCGCCTGCTGCACACGTTTGCCGACGCCACGCCGTTCGAGCGCGAGATGCAGAGGGCGGAACTGGCCAATATCGTCTCGTCGCGGGCAATGGCCACGGCGCTGGCGGAAAACTATGTCGGTGACTTCTAGTAGCAGGTTTCCGCCCGGGTGATCCGGGTAGGACTGGTCTTACGCTGTGTTATGTTCCTAACCTACATCAGGCGTGTAGGTGGTCCTATAAGGTAGCGAACATAGCGGGGATATAGTGTTGTTCATCAGCCGGCACTTGTAAATAGGCGCCGGCAGCAGACAACAACACTATTCGAAGAGGCCCGCCATGTTCCACGCTACTCAAACTTCCGTCTCCGCCAACACCATCGGCAACGCAGCTCGCACCATCGCGACGGAAGCTTCTGCTACCGTGAGCCTGACCGGCGCCCAACAGAACGAACTGCTGCGCGCCCTGTCGCGCGAAGAGCTGATCGCCATGTTCGCCGACCTGGAACTGGTACCGCTGCAGGCCGGCAAACACCTGTTCGACATCGGCGACAAAATGGACTACGCCTTCTTCCCGACCAACGCCATCATCTCGCTGCAATACGTGACCGAAGAAGGCGGCGCCACCGAGATCGCAGTGGTCGGCCGCGAAGGTGTGGTGGGTGTGTCGATGTACGAGACCGAACGCGCCAACTGCTCGGCCGTGGTGCAAACCTCGGGCTACGGCTACCGCGTTCGCGCCTCGGTGCTGCGCAATGCCTTCTTCAGCGGCGGCGCCCTGGCCCAGCAACTGATGCGCCACACCAGCGCCCTGTTCGCCCAGCTGGCGCAAACCGTCGCCGGCGTGCGTCACGGCAGCATCGAACAGCGCCTGTGCCGCTGGCTGCTCGAACGCCTGGACCGCTCGCTGTCGAACGAACTCAAAGTAACCCAGGAAATGATCGCCAACATGCTGGGCGTGCGCCGCGAAAGCATCACCTGCTCGGCCGGCAAGCTGCAGGAAGAAGGCCTGATCGTTTATCGTCGCGGCACCGTCACCGTCATTGACCGCGCCGGCATGGAACGCCGCGCCGGTGGTTGCTACACCCCTGCATAATCCTCGTTTGCACTGAACCGCCCGGTCCCGGTGCGGCTCAGTGCAGATAGCGTGGCGCCTGCTGGAGCTGATCCAGCTTGCGCTGCACCACCTGGTACCAGGCGTTGGCCCAACGCGAAGCCCTCACCGATTCTTCCACCGTAGCAGCGGACATGGTCCGCTGCACGGCCACCATCTGCCGATGCAGAGCGTAGGCCGCTGGGGGATGCTTTTTGACGGTGTTGTGCGAGGTATCCATGGGTTCATTCTGCCCCGGCTCCGATTTCCCGGCTGTACGCTGCCTCACCTTGGTTGATCTGAACGAGAATACGTAAACCGCATAACGATGGAAGTTTTCATTCGTTTTCCAAGTTTGCGGCCGTCTCTATACTTGATTCCGTAGCAGTTCGCGGAGGTCAGGATGGTTGGGCATTATGCAAGGTCGGAATATCTCGATAGTCTTCAGCGCGCCGAAGTGGCATGCGAACGCGCCCGCCCCCTGTGGCGTGCCGAGTGGCCCACCTGGATGCTGATTGTGGCGATCTACGGCGGCTGGCTGCTCACGTTGGCCAACTGGCGCGTATTGAGTACTGTCCCGGCAACGCTGCTCATGATCTGGTGGAGCGCCTGGTACATGTCGCTCCAGCACGAGCTGATACACGGCCATCCTACGCCGTGGCCATCGGTGAATCGCCTGTTCGGCTACGCGCCGCTGGCGATCTGGTATCCGTACCGCCTGTACCGCGAAAGCCACCTGGCGCACCACGTCGATTCGCATCTGACCATGCCGGCGCTCGATACCGAGAGCCAGTACATCTGCCCGCGCGAGTGGGCGGGCATGAGCCGGCCGGTGCGGCTGGTGTACTGGTTCAACAAGACGTTCTGGGGCCGGGTGCTGGTGGGGCCGGCGCTGGCCATCGGCGGCACCCTGTTCGAGGCGGTGCGCCAGCCCTGGCGCGGCGACTGGCGCTACGTGCCGATGTGGCTTGCGCATATCGCCATGGTGGCGGCGCTGCTGTGGTGGATATCATCCGCGTTCGGCGTGCCGGCGTGGTGGTACCTGCTGACGATATCGTACCCGGCGCAATCGCTGGCCATGGTACGCTCGTACCACGAGCACCGCCCTGCGCAAGACCACAAGCAGCGCATCGTGCTCAACGAAGCAGGGTGGTTTTTCCGCCTGCTGTTCCTCAATAACAATCTGCACCTGGTGCACCACGACCTGCCGTCGTTGCCATGGTATTTGCTGCCGCGCGTGTACCGCGCCAGGCGCGATATCTACAATGCGCGCAGCGGCGGTTTTCACGTGGACGGCTACGGCGAATTGATGCGCCGTTACGGTTTTACCGCCATCGACGCGCCGGTGCATCCCCTCATGAATGATCATGCACTGGAAAACCGCGCTGCCCATGTATAACGTCTCGCCCCGTTTGCAGCAGGGTTACGACACCCTGCTCGCGGTGCTGATCGATGAAGCCGGGGTGCGCGCCACGCCGGACCATCCAGCCTCCCTGATCGATTTCTGGCGCCGGCCCGACCTGCTGGTGAGCCAGACCTGCGGCTACCCGTATGTCACCCAGCTGCGCGGCCAGGTGCAGTTGCTGGCCACGCCCGCCTACGACTTTCCCGGTTGTGACGACTGCGATTATTCGAGCGTGATCGTCACCCGCACCGGCAGCGGCATCGCCAGCCTGGAACAGGCGCGCGGGCGCGTGGCGGCGATCAACGACGCCCACTCCAACAGCGGCATGAACGCGCTGCGCCATGCGGTGGCGCCATTCGCTGGCGGCGGCGAGTTCTTTGGCGCGATAAAGTGGTCGGGCAGCCATTCGGCCAGCCTGGCGCTGGTGGCAAGCGGCGATGCGGACATCGCCGCCATCGATTGCGTTACCTATGGCTATATCGCGCAGGAGTACCCGGAGCGGCTGCGCGCGATCTCGGTGCTCGACTACTCGGCGTCTGCGCCGGGGTTGCCGTTCATCGCGGGCGGGCAGGTGCCGGCACACTTGGTGGAGCGCCTGCGGGCAGCGTTGTTGTGGCCGAGTGCGCGGCTGCGCGCGGCCATGGATGTGTTGCGCATCAAGGGTTTCGATTATCTCGACGATGCGGCGTACGACCGCATTACCCGGATGGCTGGCGCCGCGCTTACAGCGTAGCCTTGCCGTTCCACAGCGGCACCGCCGTCGCATCGAGCTTGCGCGGCAGCAGGCCTTCGTTGTGGAAGGCGTCGGCGATGCGCTGCTGTTCGGCCAGCGCGTCCTTGACCACCAGCCGCACTTCGTAGCTGCGGCGGCCGTTGGCCAGTTCCACGGTTTTCGCATCCAGGCCCCACGCTGGCGCCAGCAATTCTGCCGCTTCCTTCGGTGACTGCTTGACCCATTTTCCGGTCTTGCGCAGCGCTTCGAATACCACTGCCAGCACATCGGGGCGCGCCTGCGCATACGCGGTGGAAGCCAGGTAGTAGCGCTGGTAGTCGGCGACACTGCGGCCATCGGCCAGGATGCGCACGGTGGATTGGCGCTGCACGCCGGCCAGGTACGGATCCCACGTGACCCATGCAGCCACGCTGCCGCGCTCGAAAGCGGCGCGGCCGTCGGCCGGCGACAGGTAGGCCGGCTCGATATCCTTGAAGCGCAGACCCGCTTTTTCCAGCGCCGCGATCAGCAGGTAATGGCTGCCGGCCGCCTTGGTCACCGCGATCTTTTTCCCCTTCAGTTCCGCCACGCTGGCAATCGGCGAATCGGCGCGCACCACGATGGCCTGCGCCGAGGGCGACGGCGACTCCTGGGCGAAATACGTCAGCTGCGCGCCGGCCGCCTGGGCGAACACGGGCACCGTGTCGGCCACGTCGGCGCTCAGATCGACGCCGCCGACATTGAGCGCTTCGAGCAGCGGCAGGCCGCTGGAAAATTCGTGCCAGCTCACCTTCACACCGAGCGGCGCCAGGTCCTGCTCCAGCTGCCCGCGCACCTTGAGGATGGTGAGCAGGGTGGACGATTTCTGATAACCGATGCGCAGCGTGGACGCGGGCTTTTGCGCAAACGAAGCCAATGGCAGCAAGGCGATGGCGGTGAGCAGGGTACGACGGCGCAACAAGGTCATGACGACTCCAGGTAGGGTGGTGGTCGCATTCTAGGGCGCTGCGCGGCGTAGCGGGAACGAATGGTTTCGCGTTTGATTATAGCGTTTGCAACTATGGATGCCGGTATCAGATCCGATATGCGCCATGAAATGATATTATTCTCAAAGAACATATTTAATTATGATAAATAATTAGTTCTAGCATAATTATCGTCAGCATAAGATCGTTCCAACTTGATCATTCGTGGAGCTCTTATGCCTGTCAGTCGTCGCAATTTCCTGGTTCAACTTGCCGCCAGCAGCGGGTATGCCGCCGCTGCCGCCGCCATGACCACGCTCGGTCTCGGCGCTGCCACGGTCGTTGCGGCGGCAGGTCCGGCGCCGGTGCTGCCGCAGCTTGCGCCCGGCTCCGGCAAGGGCAAGCGGGTGCTGGTGCTGGGGGCGGGGATTGCAGGGCTGGTGTCGGCGCACGAGCTGCGCAAGGCCGGATACGAGGTACAACTGATCGAAGCGCGCGACCGCGTGGGTGGCCGCAACTGGACCATCCGCGACGGTACCCGCATCGATTACACCGATGGCAGTACGCAGGTGGCGCAGTTCGAGCCGGGCCACTATTTCAACGCCGGGCCGGCGCGCCTGCCCAGCCATCACCAGGCCATTCTCGGTTACTGCCGCGAGTTCGGCGTGCAGCTCGAAGCGGAGGTCAACACCAGTCGCAGCGCCTACTTCCTGCCCGACCCCGCCCGCGGCGACAAACCGATCCAGCTGCGGCGCGCCATCAACGACGCGCGCGGCCACATCGCCGAGCTGCTGGCCACGTCGGTGGGCAAGGGCGCGCTCGATGATGAACTCAGTGCCGGCGACCGCGCCAAATTGGTCGAGTTTCTCAAGGTGTATGGCGACCTGACGCCGCAGGGTCAGTTCAAGGGCACCGAGCGCTCCGGCTACAAGGTCTTTCCCGGCACCGCCGACCAGGTGGGCGAGCGCCAGGAGCTGCTGTCGCTCGACGCGCTGCTCGACCCCGACCTGTGGACGTCGCTGATCTTCGACGAGCTGCTGATTTTCCAGCCCACCATGCTGCAACCGGTAGGCGGCATGGACCGCATTCCCGCCGCGTTTCACGAGCGCCTGAAAGACGTGGTAAGGCTGGGGACCGAAGTCAAATCGATCCACAACCAGGCCAGCAAGGTGGCGGTGGTGGTGCGCGACCGCGCCAGCGGCAAACAACAGACGCTCGACGCCGATTTCGCCATCGTCACCTTCCCGCTGCCGGTGCTGGCAAAAGTGGAAAACAACTTCGCCCCCAACGTCAAGGCGGCCATCGCCAGCGTGCATTACGACACGGCCAGCAAGATCGCCTGGCAGGCCCCGCGTTTCTGGGAGCTTGATACGCAGATTTACGGCGGCATCTCGATTGTCAAGCACGAGACAGGCCTGATCTGGTACCCGAGCGGCGGCTACCACCAGCCGACCGGCGTGCTGGTGGGCTGCTACAACATCGGCCAGGTGGCGCGCGACTTCACCGCCAAGCCACTGGCCGCGCAATTCGCCTCGTCGCGCGACGTCATCGACCGTGTGCATCCCGGGCGCGGTTCTGCGCTGCATCACCCGGTCAGCGTGGCCTGGCACAAGGTGCCCTACAGCCTGGGCTCCTGGGTGCACTGGGCCACTCCGGCCGAAAAGGAATACACGCTGCTCAACCAGCCCGACGGCCGCGTGCACTTCGCCGGCGAGTACCTGAGCCAGATCGGCGCCTGGCAGGAGGGCGCGGTGCTGTCGGGCCACCACGCCGTCGCCGCCATCGCTGCCCGCAACGCATAACCATCCACCCTAGAAGAAAGCCACACCATGAAAACCTCCATCCTCCTCGCCAGTCTGCTGATCTCCGCTGCCACCATTGCGAATGCCCAGCAAATCAAGCGCACGCCGATTCCGAATTCGAATTTCCCGATTTCGGTGGCCGTCACCGTGCCTGCCGGCGCCGACACCATTTATCTGAGCGGCGTGCTGCCGGACGTGGCCGATCCCACAGCCGCCAAGGGCACGCCGGCCGCCTATGGCAACACCGAGACCCAGACGCTGTCGGTCCTGCGCAAGCTGCAGGCGGCGCTGGCCAGCGAGGGCTTGAGCTTTGCCGACGTGGTGTCGCTGCGGGTGTTCCTGGTGGGCGATCCCAGGCTCGATAACAAGCTCGATTTCACCGGCTTGAACAACGCCTTCGGCCAGTCGTTCGGCACCGCCGCCCAGCCCTCGAAGCCGGCGCGCACCGCGCTGCAAGTGGTGGCGCTGCCGCTGCCCGGCGCGCTGGTGGAAATCGACCTGGTCGCCGCCCGCGTCAAGAATTAACCCTTACAGTTACCGGAGCCCTGCATGAAGCCATCCCGTACCAAATTAGCCATCGCCATCTCCGTGCTGTTTACCGCCGCACCCGTGTTGGCGGAAGACGCCGCATCCCCCATCGTGGTCCAGGATGTGGTGGTCACCGGCACCCGCGACATCACCCGCTCGGCCGCCGAGAGCCTCAGTCCCATCGATGTGATCAGCGCCAAGGATTTGCAGCGCACCGGTCAGACCGACCTGCGCGACGCGCTGGTCAAGCTGCTGCCGTCGATTAACCGCCTGGCGCAAGCTGGCGACGCCGCCAATCTCACCAGCGCGCTCACGCTGCGCGGCCTGAGCCCCAACCACGTGCTGCTGCTGGTGAACGGCAAGCGCCGACACACCACCGCCAACATCAGCGCCGACCCGGGCGCGCAGCAGGGCGCCACGCCGGTCGATATCGACCTGATTTCCGTGAGCGCGGTCGATCACATCGAGGTACTGCGCGACGGCGCCGCCGCCCAATACGGCTCGGACGCCATCGCTGGTGTGATCAACGTCATCCTCAAATCGTCGAGCCAGGGCGGCACGCTCACCGCCACCAGCGGCCAGTACTACAAGCGTGACGGCTTTACCCTGGGCGGCGCGGCCGACGTGGGCCTGCCGCTGGGCGCGGACGGCTTCGTGCACCTGAGCGCCGAGTACCGCCGCCACGAACACAGCGTACGCAGCGGCCCCGATGAGCGCACCGGCGGCTACGACAACCGCACCCTGGGCGACCCGCGCATCCGCCGCGAATCGTTCAGCGCCAACGCCGGCATCCCGCTCGGGCCCGACGTGGAACTGTATGCATTCGGCACCGCCGCCCACCGCGCCGGCGCCACCGTGCAGAACTTCCGCCTGGCCTCGCGCCTGCCGCAGGTGTTCCCGAACGGTTTCAGCCCCGTCGAGACCAGCAACGAAACCGATGCCGCGCTCACCGCCGGCATCAAGGGCACCGACCTTGGCGGCTGGCGCTGGGACCTGAGCGCCAGCTATGGCAGCGACAACGTCAAGATCGGCATGAACGATTCGGCCAACACCGACCTGTACGCCGCCACCGGCGCCACGCCGACCAGCTTCCACCTGTCGAAGTTCCACAATATCCAGCAGAGCGCCAATGGCGATATCGCCCGCTCGTTCGAGACCGGCGTGCTGCCGGCCGCACTGAGCGTGGCGCTGGGCGCCGAGTACCGGCGCGAGAGCTACGAGATCGGCGCCGGAGATCCGGCCTCGTACTTCGGCAGCGGTTCGCAAGCTTTGCCCGGCCTGTCGCCGGCCAGCGCAGGCAAGCACTCGCGCAACATCAGCGCGGCGTACCTCGACCTGTCCACCAAGCTCACTAAACAGTGGGAAGCGGAAGTGGCGGCCCGCTACGAGCGCTTTTCCGACGCGGGCAGCACCCGCAACGCCAAGCTGTCCACGCGCTACGAGTTCGATCCGCGCTATGCCATCCGCGCCACCGGTAGCACCGGCTTCCGCGCGCCGTCGCTGGCGCAGTCGTATTACACCAGCCTGGCCGTCTCGCCCACCACTGCCGGCGGCCAGCTGGCAGTGAATTCGGATGCCGCCCGCACCCTGGGCGCGGCGCCATTAAAACCGGAAAAATCGCGCAGCTATAACCTGGGCCTGGTGGCGCAGCCCATCGATAAACTTAACCTGACGCTGGACGCTTATCACATCGAGATCCGCGACCGCATCGTGCAGGGCGGCACCTACAGCGGCGCGGCCGCGATCAATGCACTGACCGCTGCCGGCATCGCGTTGCCCACCGGGCTGTCATCGGTGAGCGCCAGTTATTTTGCCAACGGGGTGGAAACGCGCACGCGCGGCGTGGACCTGGTGGCGGGTTACCCGGCCGATTTCGGCAGCGCCGGCCGCATCGACTGGGACTTCAGCGCCAACATCAACGACAGCAAGGTGACCAAGGTGGCCAACGACCGCAATGGCCGTCCGCTGCTGAACGCCCAGCAGGTCGGCTACCTGACCACGTCCACGCCGAAAAACAAATTGATCGTCGGCGGCACCTGGAGCCTCGACCAGTGGAGCGTGACCCTGCACGCCACCCGCTACGGCAAGACCGAGACCGAGGCCACTTTCTATTCGGGTCCGAACATCTATTCGACGTCGGTGTTCAACCACATCGAGAACAAGCCGAAGACCATCACCGACCTCGAAGTGCGCTACGCGGCCACAAAGAATCTGCAGCTGGCCGTGGGCGCCAACAACCTGTTCGACGTGTATCCGACCGAGACGCCGGCCGCCAGCCGCTACCTGGGCGTATACCGCTTCGACACGTCGGCATCGCAGATCGCCTTCAACGGCGGCTACTACTACGTGCGCGCCAACTACAAATTCTGAATTTGAAACGATACTGCTAAGATGGCGCCTGATACCGCATGCCTTACACCGAAACCCTTATGAAAATTGATGACATCAGCGCCTTCGTGGCCGTGGTGCGCAACCAGAGCATCAGCGCCGCTGCCGACGCGCTGGGGCTCACCCAGTCGGCCATCACGCGCCGCGTGCAAAACCTGGAGCAGGCGCTGGGCGTGGAACTGCTCGACCGCAGCGTCAAACCGCCCAAGCCCAGCGCCATGGGCAAGCAGGTGTACGAGCAGTGCGCCAAGGTGCTGCTGGAGGTCGAGCGGCTGCGCGACCTGGTGCAGGAAGACCATGCACCCACCGGCGTATTCCGCATCGGCGTGATCCAGACCATCGGCGACGTGGTGCTGCTCGACACCCTGCAAAAGCTCAACCAGGCCTTCGACGGCCTGCACACGGAAGTGGCGTCCGGCTGGGGCGCGCAACTGGTGCAGCGCGTGGACAAGGGCGAGATCGATGCGGCGGTGGCGCTGTTCCCGGCCACCAAGGTGCTGCCCGACGGCCTGCGCGGCCGCACGCTGGGCCGCATCGAACTGGTGGTGGTGGCGAAAAAGGATGCGCTGTCGCGCCGCGCCTACAAGCTGCGCGATATTTTCGGCCAGGGCTGGGTGCTCAACCCGGACGGCTGCGGTTTCCGCGCGGGGCTGGCGCGGGCACTGGCCGAGCAGGGACTGTCGTTCAAGATCAACCTCGAGACTTTCGGCACCGACCTGCAACTGGGACTGGTGGCCAACGGTGTGGGGCTGGGCCTGATGCCACGGCCGATCCTCGAGCGCAGCCGTCACCGCGCACAGCTCGACATCGTCAACGTCACCGACTTCAAGCCGGTGCTCGATATCTGGCTGGTGCAGCCGCTGCAACCGGGGCCGGTGCAGCATGCGATCGATCTGTTTGCGGAATCGGTGGAGCAGGCGTTTGCGGCAGCGCCGTTGAAAATTGTGGCGCGCTGACCACGTATAACGATATACAAAATAGCGGCTTAGTAAATGGGCCCCGCTTACCTAGAATGGTGGCGGGGTCTTTTTTTGCGCTCGTCACTTGTTTGCGTAATGCGCATGGTCCGGCATCAAGATTATTCCAGAAAATCATATATCAATAGTCGAAACAATTAGTTCTATCATAATCATTTGCTTTCTATACTAGGTTTCATCGGCTGCACAGCCCTCGATAACCAGCACAGGAAAGCACAATGTCGGTACTCACTCCCGCCTTCAACGCCTCGCCGCCCGGCGCCCGCCGCTGGGCAATCGGCAAGACCATCACGCCCCTGGTCAAGCGCGCCATCGGCCCGCTGGTGCTGCTGGTGATCTGGGAAATCGCTTCGCGCACCGGCGTGCTGCCGGAGCGCATCCTGGCCGCACCGTCGCAAATTTTTGTCACCCTCGGCGAGTTGATCGCGTCCGGCGAAATGGGCAGCAACGTGCTGGTATCGCTGCAGCGCGTGTGCACCGGCCTGGCCGTCTCGCTCACTCTGGGCACCGCGCTGGCGCTGATCGCCGGCCTTACGCGCCAGGGCGAAATGGCGGTCGATTCCACCATGCAGATGGCGCGCACCTTGCCGTTCCTGGGCCTGGTACCGCTGTTCATCCTGTGGTTCGGCATCGGCGAGTTCACCAAGATCGCGCTGATCGCGTTTGCCACCACGTTCCCGATGTACCTGACCTTGTACAGCGGCATACGCGGCATCGATTCCAAGCTGGTGGAGGCGGCGCGCCTGTTCGGCCTGTCGTACCCGCAGCTGATCGTGCACGTGATCCTGCCCGGCGCGCTGCCATCGTTCCTGGTGGGCCTGCGCTACTCGCTGGGCGTGAGCTGGCTGTCGCTGGTGGCGGTGGAGCAGATCAACGCCACGGCGGGCCTGGGCTACCTGATCAACAACGCCCGCGACTTCATGCGCACCGACGTCATTGTCGTCTGCCTGCTGGTCTACAGCTTGCTGGGCCTGGCCACCGACTTGCTGGTACGCGCCATCGAACACTATGCGCTGGCCTGGCGTCCGACTTTTATCAAGGATTGATTCATGCAGACCATACCACTCGATCTGCCGGGCGCTCATTTGCGTAACGATGTGCGCAACGAAGGTGTCCGCCCACAGGTACAAACCGTGCCAACCCCGGTCACCACGGATACCCAGGTGCGCGCACGCCAGCTGACCAAGCGCTTCGGCGACAACACCATCCTCGACCAGCTCGATCTCGATATCCGCCCCGGCGAATTCGTCGCACTGCTGGGCCGCAGCGGCTCGGGCAAGACCACGCTGCTGCGGGCGCTGGCCGGCCTCGATCGCATCACGTCCGGCACGCTCGACGTGCCGCAAGCCCGCGCCGCCGTGTTCCAGGAGCCGCGCCTGATGCCATGGAAGCGCGCCTGGCGCAACGTCACCCTCGGCTTGAACATCGACCAGCCGCGTGAACGCGCCAACCAGGCGCTGGCCGAAGTCGGGCTGGCCCACCGCGAAAACGCCTGGCCGGCCACGCTGTCCGGCGGCGAAGCGCAGCGCGTGGCGCTGGCCCGGGCGCTGGTGCGCGAACCGAAGCTGCTGCTGCTTGACGAGCCGTTTGCCGCGCTCGATGCGCTGACTCGTATCCGCATGCACCAGCTGATCCTGGCGCTGTGGCGCGAACACCGGCCGTCGGTGCTCTTGGTGACCCACGACGTCGATGAAGCGGTGCTGCTGGCCGACCGCGTGCTGGTGCTGGAAAAGGGCCGCATCGTCTCCGACATCGCGATCACCCAGCCGCGCCCGCGCAGCGCCGAGCGGCCCGAGTTCCAGCGCGTTCGCGCCCAGTTGCTGCAATTGCTGGGCGTGGAGATCGAAGCGGCGCCGGAACCGGTAGCCCCGGTACCGACGCCGGTACACACCCCGTTCAACTTCAGCAATTTTTCGATTTAACCCAGCGATCCGACCATGCCTACCTCCGTCCTCCGCTTACCGACCGCAGACCACACGCCGCAACTGGACAGCCCGGAATTTGCCGCGCTGCTGGACACCTTGACGGCGGAATTCGCCGCCACCGCTGCCGACCATGACCGCGATGCCAGCTTCCCGCACGCGAACTTCGAACGCCTGCACCAATTGGGCCTGCTGGGTTTGACCGTGCCGCGCGCCCTGGGCGGTCTCGGCGCCGACCTGGCGCAAACCACGCGGGTCGTGGCGGCCGTGGCGCGCGGCGAACCGTCCACCGCGCTGGTGCTCACCATGCAGTACTTGCAGCATGCGTCCGACCGCAAGGCCAGGTGGCCGCAGCACCTGCTCGATCGGGTGGTGCGCGAAACCTTGCGCGACGGCGCCCTGATCAACGCGCTGCGGGTGGAGCCGGAACTGGGTACCCCGGCGCGCGGCGGTTTGCCCAACACCATCGCCCGCCGCACGCCGGAAGGCTGGCGCATCAGCGGCCGCAAGATTTACTCGACCGGCATTCCGCGCCTGACCTGGCTCGGCGTGTGGGCCCGCAGCGACGATGCCGAACCGCTGGTCGGCAGCTGGCTGGTGCGGCGCGATACGCCGGGCATTACCGTCATCGAGAACTGGGACCACCTCGGCATGCGCGCCACCGGCAGCCACGAAGTGGTATTCGACAACGTGCTGGTGCCGCTCGACCACGCGGTGGAAGTGGCGCCCGCCGGCGCGGCGCCGGACCTGGAACCGGCACTACTGCTGTGGATGTCGGTGCTGCTGTCGGCCATTTACGACGCCGTGGCCCGTTCTGCGCGCGACTGGCTGGCAACCTGGCTGGAAGAGCGGGTACCGGCCAACCTGGGCGCGCCGCTGTCGTCGCTGCCGCGCTTTCAGGAAGCGCTGGGCCAGATCGATGCGCAGCTGTTCTCCAACCGCGTGCTGATCGACGCCGCCGCCAACGGCTCCATCGCCTCGAAAGACGCGTTCCAGATCAAGTATCTGGTGACCAACCAGGCCATCGAGGTCGTGGAAAAAGCGATCGAATTGAGCGGCAACCCGGGACTGTCGCGCACCAATGCGCTGCAACGCCACTACCGCGACGTGCTGTGCAGCCGCATCCACACGCCGCAGAACGACACCATCCTGGTCAATGCCGGCCGCGCGGCGTTTGCTGCGCGCGCGGCCAAAAAAATATCTCCCGCCGGCGGCGCCGGCTTATCTTCAATCACTGCAAAGGAAGCATCATGAGCATCGAATTCATCGGCTTTAGCGCTACCCAGGAAGTCTCCGAAACCGTGCTGCCGCAAGGCCCGGTCGTCAACAAGGCGTTCCTCGGCGCGGTGGCCCGCGCCCACGAATACGCAGGTTTCGACCGCGTGCTGGTGGCGCACAGCAGCGCCTCGGTGGATGGTTTCCAGGTGGCGTCGTACATCGCTTCGCAAACCGAGAAGCTGGGCATCCTGCTGGCCCACCGTCCGGGCTTTGTCGCCCCCACGCTGGCGGCGCGCCAGTTCGCCACGCTAGACCACTTCAGCGATGGCCGCCTGGCGGTCCACGTCATCAGCGGCGGCGACGACACCGAGCAGCAGCGCGACGGCGATTTTCTCGACCACGGCCAGCGCTACGCCCGCACCGACGAATACCTCGACATCGTCAAGCAGACCTGGTCGTCGAGCGGCGCCTTCGATCACGAAGGCCAGATCTACCGCCACAAGGGCCAGAACGCCGGCGTGCGCCCGGTGAACGGCCACAGTGTGCCGGTGTACTTCGGCGGCTCGTCCGACGTCGCCATCGAGGTGGCCGGCAAGCACGCTGACGTGTATGCGCTGTGGGGCGAATCGCTGGCGCAGGTTGGCGAGACCATTGCCCGCGTGCGCGCTGCCGCCGCCAAGTACGGCCGCGCCGACAAGATCCGTTTCAGCCTGTCACTGCGGCCGGTGCTGGCGGAAACCGAGGAAAAAGCCTGGGCCAAGGCCGACGCCATCCTCGCCACTGCCACCGAGCGCGTGGGCCGCAACGACCACTTCAGCCGCCGTCCGCAGCAACCGCAAAACGTCGGCTCGCAGCGCCTGCTCGACACGGCTGCGCAGGGCAAGGTGGTCGATGAGCGGCTGTGGACCGGCATCGCTGCGCTGACCAAGGCGGCCGGCAATTCGACCGGCCTGGTAGGCACGCCGGAACAGGTGCGCGACGCGCTGCTCAAGTACTGGGAACTGGGCGTGACCACGTTCCTGATCCGTGGCTTCGACCCGATCACCGACGCGCTGCAATACGGCCGCGAACTGATTCCGCTGGTGCGCGCTGCCGTTGCCGAGCGCGAAGCGCAGGACCAGTCCCAGCGCCTGGCCGCTTAAGTCATACAGTCATACAGTCATACAGTCATAAAGTCACAAGAGGAGAAGCACATGAGCGATGTCATCGTAGCCAGCCAGTTCGACCCCAAGGTCAACGCCTTGCTGGCGCAGCGCGCCGGGTTGGCCGTGGTCGATGTGCCACCGGGCCCGTTGACCGCGCTGCCGCCGGGCGCCGACGTGGTGTTTGCGCTGCCGGCGCCCAAGGGCCAGTCCCTGCTGCACACGCCCGCGCCCAGCGGCTGGCAGGACGTGCGCTGGGTGCAGCTGGCGTCGGTGGGCATCGACTATTACCCGGACTGGCTGTTCAACGGACCGGTGGTGACGTCGGCGCGCGGTACCGCGTCCGTCGCCATTGCCGAATATGTGCTGGCGGCGATCTTCACTGCCGCCAAGCGGGTGCCGGAGGTCTGGCTGGAGCAGGCCAGCGACTGGCGCCGCCTGTCGCTGCGACTGGTGCAGGGCACCACCCTGGGCCTGTACGGCTTCGGCTCCATCGGCCAGGCGCTGGCGCAGCGCGCGCTGGCGCTGGGTATCAAGGTGGTGGCGCTGCGCCGCTCCAGCGCGCCGTTCGAAGTGGAGGGCGTGGAGCGGGTGGCCACGCTGGAGGAACTGATCGCGCGCTCCGACCACCTGGTACTGGCCGCGCCATCGACGCCCGAAACGCGCCACGCCATCAACCGCGCCACCCTCAAGCACGCCCGGCCCGGCCTGCACCTGATTAATATCGCGCGCGGCAACCTGGTCGATCACCAGGCACTGCTCGATGCACTGAACGAAGGCGCGCTGGCGCTGGCCACGCTGGACGTGACCGACCCCGAGCCGCTGCCGGCCGGCCATGCGTTCTACGGCCACCCGCGCGTGCGCCTCTCGCCCCATATCTCGCCCAGCACCGAGCAGATCGTGCCGGCGCTGATCGACAAGTTTTTGCTGAACCTGGACCGCTTCCGCAGCGGCGCTCCCCTGACCGACGTGGTGGACACCGCGCGCGGCTACTGAACAAGAAGAGGATCATTATGAGCAGCCCATCCCCCCTGCATTCCGCGCCGCTGTCGCGCCCCCATTTGCGTACCGTGGGTAAAGCGGTGCCGCGCCCGGCCATCCACAACGCCCCGCGCGACGCCAACGGCAACATCATCTTTGCCGAGCCGCCACCGCCACCGACCCTGGAAGCGCAACGCCAGCACCGCAAGGAGCGGCTGGCCGTGTCGTTCCGGCTGTTCGCGCGCTATGGGTTCGACATGGGCGGCGCGGGCCACATCACTGCGCGCGATCCCGAGTTCCCGGACCACTTCTGGGTCAATCCGGCCGGCGTGTACTTCGGCCACGTGCGGGTATCGGACCTGATCCTGGTCAGCCACGACGGCAAGGTGGTGGAGGGGGACGGCCTGCTCAACCGCGCGGCGTTTGCCATCCACTCCGAGCTGCACAAGGCGCGCCCGGACGTGATCGCGGCCGCCCATTCGCACGGCTTGTACGGCAAGGCCTTTGCCGCCCAGGGCCGCCTGCTCGATCCGCTCACGCAGGACTCGTGCGCCTTTTACGAAGACCACGCGATCTTTTCGGACTTCAGCGGCGTGGTGCTCGATACCAGCGAGGGTGAGCGCATCGCCAAGACGCTGGGACCGCGCAAGGCCGTGATCCTGCAAAACCACGGCCTGCTGACCGTGGGTTCCTCGGTGGAGTCAGCCGTGTGGCGCTACATCTCGTTCGAGAACGCGGCGCAGGCGCAATTGCTGTCCGAGGCGGCCGGTCCCACCAAGCCGATTCCGCACGAGGTGGCGCGCCACACGGCCGGCCAGATCGGGTCCGACGCCGGCGGCTGGTTCAGCTTCCAGCCGCTGTGGGACGTGATCACGCGCGAAGAGCCGGACCTGTTCGATTAATCGTTTTCAAAAAGGGGAATCCCATGTCCAGCGCCACACTCTCTCTGCGCGACCGCTACCCGGCACAAGCCGCACCTGTCGCCCAGGCCGATGCAGTCGTCGTCACACCTGCTGCCAACGACAGTTTTGTGACCTCGTATCCGGTCCTTGGCGACGGCGGCGCGCGGGCCTGGTGGCGCCGGCCCGGCGCGATCGTCTCCATCGTGCTCCACGGCGTGGCAGCGGTGGCGATCTGGAACTTCAGCAGCACGGTCATCAAGGCGCCGCCGCCACCGCTGGTGGTGCAGCTGATCCACCTGCCGCCGCCCAAGGAAATCACGCTGCCCAAGCCGGAGCCGCTGCAGCAAAAGACCCTGGCGCCGCCGCTACCGGTGGTGCAGCCGGTGCCGGTACCAAAAATAGCGCCGGTACCGCTGGAGACATTCACGCCGCCGGCGCCGGTGCCAGTTGCTGCCGTTACCACGCCGGCGCCTGTCGCGCCAGCACCCGTGGCGCCGCCGGCACCACCGGCGCCAGTGGCCCCCGCAGCGCCAAGGCAAATCAGCACCGAGGGCATCCCGACCGACTACGTGAACCAGGTCTATGCCCGCATCAACAGCAGCACCGATTATCCGCGCGAAGCGAAGATGCGGCGCCAGCAGGGCAAGGTTGGCTATCGCCTGACACTGAGCCCGCAAGGCGCGCTGCTGTCGTTCGATATCGATTCTTCCGGCATACCGGCGCTGGACGAAGCGGCGCGCGAGGCGATCCGCCGGGCGGCGCCGTTCCCCAAGCTGCCCGACCTCGGTGGCGCCAGCTACCTGCTGGCCGGGAACATCGTCTTCAAGATTAACTGAGCAAGCATCAACACTTAATTCAACTCGTACAGGCGGTAGCTATGGATTCGAATGCATCGAAGGGCGGCGCTCGTCGTCAATTTCTACAACGTTCCGCCAGACTGGGCGCGGCGGGCGGCATCGCCGCGCTGTTCGGCGGCTGGAGCACCGGCGTGCGCGCCAACGCGGTCCAGGCCCGCAATGCTTTCCTGCGCGTGGGCACCTACAAGGGCGGCGACTCGTATTACTTCAAGGAGGCGGGCGTGGACCAGATCCCGTACCGCACCCAGCTGGCCGAATTCGCGGCCGGTAACCTGATCGTGGAAGCGCTGGCCGCCGATTCGCTGGACCTGGGCGGCATGAGCGAGATCCCGCCTATCTTTGCCGCCGCCAGCGGTGCCAAGATGAAGGTGGTGGCGGTGCTGCGCGGGGATGTCAACAACCAGGTGGTGCTGGTGCCGAAGGGTTCCAAAATTGCCGATCCGGCCCAGTTCAAGGGCAAACGCATCGGCTATGCGCGCTCCACCACGTCGCACTATTTTTTGATCAAGCTGCTCAAGGAAAACGGCTTGACCTTCAAGGACATCGAACCGGTGGCGCTGGCGCCGCAGGATGCCTTTGCGGCCTTCAAAAGCGGCCAGCTCGATGCCTGGGTGATCTTTGGCCTGGTGGTGGAACTGGCCAAGAGCCAGGGGGCGCGTGTGCTGCGCACGGCCGACGGCTATTTGTCCGGTAACTACGTGATCAGCGCCGCCACCAAGGCCATTGCCGATCCGGTCCGGCACGCGGCCATCGGCGACTACCTGCAACGCATCTCGAAGGTGTACGACTGGATCAACCGCAATCCGCAGCCCTGGTCCGCCAAGAGCGGCCAGATCGCGGGTGTGCCGGCGCAGTACTTCCTCAACCAGGTGAGCCAGCGCAGCCAGCCCTACAAGCTTACCGCCATCGACGACGCGGCCATCGCCTCGCAGCAGCAGGTGGCCGACGTGTTTGCCGATGCGGGCCTGCTGGCGCGCCGCATCGATGTGCGCCCGTTGTGGGACCGCAGCTTTTCAACCTATCTGTAACCAATACATCCAACAAGAGGGAATTACGGCATGCAGCAGACCACTTATAACAATAAATCGCCACGCCTGACGGCATTGCAACTGGCACTGGCGGCAGCAGGCTTGCTTGGCGCTGGCGTGGCCATCGCACAAAGCACTGCGGCACAAACCAGCGTGGGCCAGGTGCAGGACGTGGTGGTGACCACCGGCGTGCGCGGCGAGGCCCGCACCGTGGCCGACAGCCCGGCGCCGATCGACGTGATCAGCGGCGAGCAATTGATCCATACCGGCCGCGCCGAATTGGGCGAGGCGCTGGCGCGCCTGCTGCCGTCGTTTAACTTCGGCACCAACCAGGCTGGCGTCAACTCGGTGGTGCGGCCGGTGAGCAACCGCGGCCTGGGACCGGCATATACGCTGGTGCTGGTCAACGGCAAGCGCCGCCACAACTCGGCGCTGCTGACCAACGGCGGCGGCGACACCAGCGGCGTCAACGCCATCGATCTCGATACCATTCCACTGTCGATTATCGACCATATCGAAGTGCTCAAGGACAGCGCTGCCGCCCAGTATGGCTCGGATGCGGTGGCCGGCGTGGTCAACGTGATCCTCAAGACCGGCAATCATGGCGGTCAGCTGGGAGTGAGCTACGGTGAGCTGAAAGAAGTGGACGGCAATCCGAGCAACGCCAAGATTGAAGGCAATGCCGGTTTCCGCCTGGGCGAGGACGGGTTTGTGAACATCGGCGTGGCGGCGCGCAAGCGCGGCCAGTCGTGGAAAAACTTCCCATCGACGAACCTGGTGGCGTATTCGCCAGCATCGAACCCCAAGAACGCCACCTGGAACCGCGACGGCGCCCACAACGGCGATCCCGGCATCGAAGCCTACGACGTCGGCTTCAACCTGGAAAAGCCGCTCGACAAGGACACCACGCTGTACGCGTTCGGCACGGCCGGCACCCGCAACACGGTGGCCGGCAATAACTTCCGCCGCCCGAACGGTCTGGCGACCTTGGCCCAGGTATACCCGGACGGCTACTTCGCCATCAATAACATGAGCGCCTTCGACTTCCAGCTCAATGCCGGCGCACGTGGCCGCACGGCCGGCTGGAACTGGGACATCAGCACCGGCTACGGCAAGAACCGCGCCCGCCAGTACAGCAACCTTACCCTGAACCCGTCGCTGGGGCCGACGTCGCCGACCAGCTTCGACAACCTGGCCACGTACCAGTTCGAACAGTGGACCACCAACGAAGACTTTACGCGCGCCTTCGACGTGGGCCTGAAAAAGCCGCTGCAATGGTCGTGGGGCCTGGAGCAGCGCCTCGAGCGCTTTTCCACCTATGCGGGCGACCGCCTCGGTTACATCAACGGCGGCTACATCTTCCAGCCCGGCGACCAGGAAGGCAATCCGAACGTGGGCCGGCCGGCAGCGGTGGGCGCGCAGGCTGGCGTGGCCCTTTCACCCGATGACGCTACGCGCGTAAAACGCACGGTGCTGGCGATCTACAACGACATCGGCTTCTACCCGGTGGAGCAGTGGTTCGTGGGTGCGGCGGTGCGCGCGGAGCACTACAACGACAGCGCCGGCAATACCGCCAGCGGCAAGCTCAATACGCGCTACGATTTTTCGCCGGTGGTGGCGATACGCGGCACCGCCGGTTCCGGCTTCCGCGCGCCGTCGCTCACGCAGATCGGCTACTCGCAAACCGACAACCGCACCAACATCAACCCGGTAACGGGCGAGGTGGCGCCAAGCCTGTCCAAGCTGCTGCGTAACGACTCCGACCTGGCCCGCCGCTTCGGCGCGCGCGACCTCGATCCGGAAAAGTCGGTGAACTTCGGCTTGGGGCTGGTGCTCAAACCGGCCGACAATATCAACATCACGCTCGACGGCTACCAGGTAAAAGTAAAAGACCGCATCGTGCGCACCGGTTACATGTTCGGCCCTGCATTCGCACCGACGCTGCGCGCGGCCGGACTGACCGGCACCGAGTGGGTGCAGTACTTTGCCAACGCCATCGACACCCGCACCCGTGGCGCCGACCTGGTGACCGATCTGACCAGCGACTACGGCAGCTATGGCCTGGTGCGCTGGGGCGCGGCAGTGAACTGGAACCGCACCAAGGTCCAGCGCATCAACGCCACGCCTTCGGAGATCACCGCGCTGGGCGCCAATACCGGCGGCAGCTCGGTGTGGTTCGGCTACTCGGCCGGCGGCGGCATCGGCGACTTGAGCGCCACGCCGCGCACCAAGATCATCCTGTCGGCGCGCTGGTTCGCGGGCGACTGGGAAGTCAATGCGCAAACCACGCGTTTCGACTCCTACACCTGGCAAACCACCGCCAACCGCGCCCAGGATTACCACTTTGGCGCCAAGTGGCTCACCGATTTCGACGTCAGCTACGCGGTCAGCAAGAGCATCAAGCTGGTGCTGGGCGCAGCCAACGTGTTCGACACCAAGCCTGACCGCAACGGCCCCGGCGACGCCAACTCGGGCAGCAGCGGTTTTACCTACGGCCCGTCGCCATTCGCACCGAGCGGCGCCTATTACTATGGCAAGGTGGCGTATGACTTTTGAACCCGACCGCCTGCGCCGCCTGCTGACCATGCTGCCGGCGGCGGCATTGCTGGGCGCCTGCGGTAAGCAGGGTGGCGCAACTGGCGCCACCGCTGCTGCCGGCGCTGCGCCCGACCTCTCTAAAGTCACGCTGGTACTGGGTGACCAGGTCAAGCTGTTGCGCACCAAGGCCGAAGCGGCCGGGGTGCTCGACAACCTGCCGTACCAGATCAAGTGGGCCAGCTTCCAGGGCGCCGCGCCATTGTTCGAGGCGGTGGTGTCAGGCGACGTCGATACCGCGATGGCGGCCGACACGCCGGCACTGGCTGCCGCTGCCGGCGGCGCTCGGGTAAAAGTGGTGGCGGCCAGCGTGTCGTCGCCGACCGGTGTGGCGATCCTGGTGCCGCCAGGTTCACCGATCAAGACGGTGGCGGACCTCAAGGGCCGCAACGTGATCGTCTCGTCCGCGCGCGGCAGTGTGTCCCACTACCTGCTGTTCGGCGCGCTGCGCGAGGCGGGGCTGAAACCGGACGACGTGGTCACCGGCTTCATGCTGCCCAGCGACGCCGCCGTGGCCTTTTCGAGCGGGAAGATCGAAGCGTGGGCCACGTTTGGCACGTACCAGGCCAATGCCGAAATCCAGGGCGCGCGCATCCTGCGCGACGGCGTGGGCATCAATTCCGGCATCGGCGTGATCGCCGCGTCGGACGCGGCGCTGGCCGATCCCGGCAAGCGCGCGGCGCTGGCGGACGTGCTGCGGCGCCTGGCGCTGTCGAACACCTGGGCCAATGCCCATCCCAAGGAATATGCCGCAGTTTTCCAGCAGCTGACCGGCCTGCCGCCGGACGTGGTGAAGCTGGTGGTGGGCCGCGACCGCCCGCAACTGCGCGCCGTGGACCAGGAGATCGTGCGCCAGTTGCAGGATGTGGCCGATACGTTTTATGCAGCGAAGCTGTTCCCGAAGCGGGTGGATGCAAGTGCGCTGGTCGATGCCAGCGTGTTCCGCCCGGTCTGAAAACCATACAAGGAATTGATACAAGGAGTCATCATGAGCACACATCAAGCACCGCGCCAACTCAAACTCGGCTTCATCCTCCACGGCGTAGGCCCTGGCTGGGGCGACTGGCGCCATCCCGATGCCGATCCCACGGCCAGCACCAATATCGACTTCTACCTGCGCCAGGCCAAGCTGGCGGAGCAGGGCAAGTTCGACTTCTTGTTCGTGGCCGACAGCGTGCATATCACCGAAAAATCGAGTCCCCATTACCTCAACCGCTTCGAGCCGCTCACCATCCTCTCGGCGGTCGCCACCCATACCAAAAACATCGGCCTGGTGGGCACGCTCACCGTCAGTTACAGTGAGCCGTACACGGTGGCGCGCCAGTTTGCGTCGCTCGACCATATCAGCCGTGGCCGCGCGGGGTGGAATGTGGTCACCTCGTGGTTGTCGGGCAGCGCCGAGAACTACGGCAAACCGACGCACCCGCCGCACGAGGTACGCTACCGCATCGCCGCCGAACACCTGACCACCGTGCAGGGACTGTGGGATTCGTGGGAGGACGACGCGCTGGTGCACAACAAGGAGACGGGCCAGTTCATCGATCCGGCCAAGCTGCATACGCTTAACCACCAGGGCGAGTTCTTCTCGGTGCGCGGACCGCTCAATATCGCCCGCTCGCCGCAGGGGCAGCCGGTGATCTTCCAGGCCGGCGCATCGGAAGACGGCCGCAATTTCTCGGCGCGGTATGCCGACGCCTTTTTCACCGAAGGCTCCACCATCGAATCGTCGCAGGCGTACTATGCCGACATCAAGAAGCGCGCCGCCGCCTTCGGCCGCGCGCCGCACCAGGCCAGCGTGCTGCCGGCGCTGCGTGCCATCGTGGGCGCCACCGAAGAAGAAGCGCAGGCGCTGCATCGCCAGGCCGAAGGGCTGATCCGCATCGAAGATGCGCTGGTGGCGCTGGCGCGCTCCTTCAACGAGCATGACCTGACCCAGTATCCGCTCGACGGCCCGTTCCCGGACATCGCCCAATATGGCGCCGACAGCAACCGCAGCTCGTCGGAGCGCATCATCCGCACCGCCCGCGAGGAAAATCTCACGCTGCGCCAGGCTGCGCTGCGTTACGCCAGCCCGCGCAAGGAGTTCGTCGGTACCGGCGTGCAGGTGGCCGATGCGATCCAGCGCTGGTTCCTCAACGACGCTGCCGACGGTTTCATCCTGTTCGAGGCGCTGCCGTACCAGCTCGATGCTTTCATCACCCACGTGGTGCCGGTGCTGCAGGAGCGCGGCCTGTTCCGGCGCGAGTACGAGGCCACCACCTTGCGTGGTAATCTGGGCCTGGACGTGCCGGAAAACCGCAACACCGCCGCGCGCCGCCAGGCCGCGTAATCAGGGAGTAACCATGGCAGACACCATCGCCACCGGACAGCCGGCGCCGCCCCGGCTGCGCCGCTTCATCGAGGACCTGGGCCGCGTGCTGGAAGCGGGCGCCGACGAACCGCGCGTGGTGCGCGAGGGCGCGACACTGCTGCGCGACCTGGTGGCCCACGACGACTGGCTGCCCGACGACCTGGCCCAGCCCGACGCCCAATACTATCGCCAGTACCTGCTGTACCGCGATCCGCAGGCGCGCTTTTCCGTGGTCAGTTTCGTGTGGGGCCCGGGCCAGTCCACGCCCATCCACGACCATACCGTGTGGGGCCTGATCGGGCTGTTGCGCGGCGCCGAGATTTCGCAGGACTTCGAGCGCACGGCCGACGGCGCGCTGGTCAAACTGGGAGCGCCGCAGCGGCTCGAGACCGGCGATGTGACCGCCGTCTCGCCATCGCTGGGCGACATCCACCAGGTCTTCAATGCCTACGCCGACCGCGTGTCGATCGGCATCCATGTCTATGGCGCCGACATCGGCGCGGTGGACCGCAGCGTCTTCTCGCCTGAGGGCGCTGTGAAACCTTTTCGTTCCGGCTACGCCAATCAACCATGACCCAAAATCTTACCGTCACCTATCAAGACGTGCGCGCCGACCTGCTGGCCGGCCGCGAAATCGCGCTGCTCGACGTGCGCGAGGAAGACCCGCACGCCCAGGCCCACCCGCTGTTTGCCGCCAACCTGCCGTTCGGCCGCATCGAGCTCGATGCCTATACCAAGCTGCCGCGCCGCAACGTGCGCATCGTCACGCTCGATGGCGGTGAAGGCCTGGCCGCACCGGCCGCCGCGCGCCTGCGCCAGCTGGGCTACCTCGATGTGGCCGTGCTGGCGGGCGGCGTCGATGGCTGGCGCGATGCCGGCGGCGAGTTGTTCCGCGATGTGAATGTGCCCAGCAAATCGTTCGGCGAACTGGTGGAGGAACAGCGCCACACGCCATCGCTGTCGGCGCCGGAAGTGCAGGCGCTGATCGACGGCGGCGACAACATCATCATCCTCGACGCCCGCCGCTACGACGAATACCAGACCATGAGCATCCCGGGCAGTTATAGCGTGCCGGGCGCCGAGCTGGCGCTGCGCGCGCGGGAACTGGCGCCCGATCCGGCCACCCGCATCATCGTCAACTGCGCCGGCCGCACGCGCAGCATCATCGGTACCCAGTCGCTGATCAACGCCGGCGTGCCCAATCCCGTCTCGGCGCTGCGCAACGGCACCATCGGCTGGACCCTGGCGGGGCAGAAGCTGGCGCACGGCCAGTCGCGCACCTATCCGCCGGCCACGGAAGCCAATCATCGCCAGGCGGCTTCGGATGCTCGCGCGCTGGCCGACCGCGCCGGCGTGCTGCGCGTGGCGCATGAAGGGTTGGCGCAGCTGATCGCGGAAGCCGGCCGCACCACGTACCTGCTGGACGTGCGCAGCCCGGCGGAATTTGCCGATGGCCGCCTGCCGGGCTTCCGCTCCGCGCCTGGCGGCCAGCTTGTGCAGGAAACCGAGCAGTTCGCACCGGTGCGCGGCGCGCGCTTCGTGCTGGCGGACACCGACGGCGTGCGCGCCAACCTCACCGCGCACTGGCTGCGCCAGATGAACCACGAGGTGTATGTGCTCGACGGCGCGCAGGCGCAGCATTTCAACGTGACCACGCCGTGGAGCGCCGACCTGCCGCCGCACGCGCCGGTGGAGGAAATCGATCCGGCCACGCTGGCGCGCTGGCTCGATGACGATGCCGACGGCACCGTGGTGCTGGACTTTACCTCGGGCGTCAACCACGTCAAGCGCCACATTCCCGGCGCCTGGTTCGCGCTGCGTTCGGACTTGAAGGCGGCGCTGGCGCGGCTGCCGGCAGGCGCGAAGCGCTACGTGCTCACCTGCGGCAGCAGCCTGCTGGCGCGCTACGCGGCGGCCGACGTGCAGGCGCTCACCGACTTGCCGGTCGTGGTGCTGGCGGGCGGCACCACCGCGTGGGCCGACGCAGGGCTGCCGGTGGAGTCGGGCGAGCAGCGCCTGGCGTCGCCGCTGATCGACCGCTATCGCCGGCCGTACGAAGGCACGGACAACCGTGCGGAGGCCATGCAGGCGTACCTGGACTGGGAGTTCGGCCTGGTGGCGCAGCTGGGGCGCGACGGTACCCATGGCTTCCACGTGGTTTAAGCAATAACTTTATAGTTAATCCGTTAGTATAATTGCCCATTGGAAATGGTGCGGGTATAGTGGCAGGAGGCCGCGTCAAGATGGTCGCCACCCCCTCACCTCCATGGAAAAGTCTATGAGTATCACTAAACGCTTGATCTTGACCTTGTCAGTGGCCTTGCTGGCCCTGATTTTCGTTGGCGTCACTGGCCTGTCCCAGCTATCCAACGCCCACCACCGCCTGGACATGGTGCAAACCCGCCTGATCCCGAGCATTGAAGGACTGAACTCCGCCAAGAGCTATGCCGCCGCCACGCGCCTGGCCGGCTACCGCCTGTCGGTGTTCTCCAACCTGGAAGACAAGACGGCGCTCGACAAAGCCTACAACGACGCCCACGCCAAGTTCGACGAGGTGCTGGCCAGCTACGAGAAAAATCGCATTTTCGATGAGACCGACCGCAAGATGCTGGAAGAGGACAAACAGCACATGGCCGCCTACCGCCAGGCGCTGGTGCCGTTCATCGCGGGCGCCCACGCCGGCGACATGGACGCCGTGCGCGCCACGCTGATGCCGGGCACGCCGCTGGCGCTCACCGCCGCCGCGCTGACCAAGGGTTTCGACGACCACATCGCCTACAACAACAAGCTGATTGCCGACATCCGCGACGAAAGCGTGAAAGCCTACGATTTCGCCTTCACCCTGCTGGTAAGCGTGGTGGCGCTGGCGCTGCTGGTCACCGGTGCGCTGGCCTGGCAGCTGTATAAACTGATCAAGGGCAGCCTGGAATCGATCCGCAGCACGCTGGTGCACGTGAGCGAGACGCTGGACCTCACGCGCAAGATCCCGGTTGCGCGCATGGACGAAATCGGCCAGACGGCGGTGGCCTTCAACCAGCTGCTGGCGCAGATCGGCCGCGTGATCGACACCGTGCGCGAGTCCACCGGTGCAGTAGGTTCGGCCTCGAGCCAGATCGCCGCCGGCACCGGCGACCTGGCGCAGCGCACCGCCAGCCAGGCGGCGGCACTGGAAGAGACGTCCGCCAGCATGCATCAACTGACGTCCACTGTCGGCCAGAACGCCGACAACGCGCGCCAGGCCAACCAGTTGGCCCGCTCGGCCTCGCAGGTTGCCTCCGAGGGCGGCGCGGTGGTGGAGCAGGTGGTGGTGACCATGGGGTCGATCAACGAATCGTCGCGCAAGATCGTGGACATCATCTCGGTCATCGACGGCATCGCCTTCCAGACCAACATCCTGGCCCTGAACGCTGCCGTGGAAGCAGCGCGCGCCGGTGAGCAGGGCCGTGGTTTTGCCGTGGTGGCGAGCGAAGTGCGCAACCTGGCGCAGCGCTCGGCCGCCGCCGCCAAGGAAATCAAGACGCTGATCGACGACTCGGTGGAAAAAGTAGGTTCGGGCACCAGGCTGGTGGAACAAGCCGGTACCACGATGCACGAAGTGGTATCGAGCATCCGCCAGGTGACCGACATCGTGGCCGAGATCAGCGCCGCCACCCAGGAGCAGAACGACGGCATCGCCCAGATCCACCGCGCGATCACGGAGATGGACGGCACCACCCAGCAAAACTCCGCACTGGTCGAAGAAACCGCCGCCGCCGCCGAGACGCTGCGCGAACAGGCCGACATGCTGGAGCAGACGGTGGCCGCATTCACCATCGCGGCGGGGCAGGGTGCCAAGCCGGCAGCGAAACCAGCACCAGCCAAGGCTGCACCACGCGTGACGGCCAGGGCGCAGCCGAAGTTGAAGGCGCCGGCGGCGACTGCCGATGAGTGGGAAGCGTTTTAACCGGCATGGCGGCTTGTTTGACACTGCCGGCAGAAGAACACTCTGAAAAACTCAAGGCCATCGCAAGCTGCTCTGCATGGTTCATGCACGCGCTTCGCGCGGCCAGGTCGCTGGGGCTGCCTTCCTGGTGCATTGGTGCGGGCGCGGTGCGTAACCTGGTGTGGGACCACCTACATGGCTACGCAACGCCATCAGATCTTGCCGATATCGACCTTGCGTACTTCGACGCGCAGGAGTTACCGGAAGAAGAGACGCGGCACCAGGAAATAATCGCTCATGCCTGTCCGGGTTTGCCCTGGGAGGTGACGAATCAAGCCCATGTCCACCTGTGGTTTGAAAAGTATTTCGGATATCCTGTCACGCCGCTGCACAGTCTCGCGGAGGCGGTGGCGACATGGCCGGAGTTTGCCACGTCGGTCGGCATCTGCCTCGACGAAAATGACGCACTGCATATCATCGCGCCTTGGGGCCTCGATGATTTATTCGAGATGCGAGTCCGGCGCAATCCAGTGCGTGTGAGCGAGGAGACGTTTTTAAACCGCACCCGGAGCAAGCGTTATGCCGAGCGTTGGCCGAAGGTCTCAGTGCAGGAAGCTTAAGCTCAGCGAAATATACATCCTGCTGCTCCGCTACGGTCTTAGGTGACGCGCCATAAAATCGCCGATACGCCGCTCGTATTCTTCAGGTGCAAACACATGCAAGTCGACATGTGCCGCGCCATTTACTACCCATAATTGCTTCGGCTGCGCAGCCGCCGCGAACAGGCGTCGGGTCTCATTCAATATCGTGTGCTGATCCAGGTCGCCGGCGGCAATCAGCACCGGCGCCTTCAGTTCGGCCATATGGTCGATCGGGCGCAGTTCATCCAGGCCGATGTTCAACCGCAGCGGCAACTGCCATAACAGCAAGGACGACAGCGGCCCGCCGATGGCGCCGAGCCGTATGCGCAGGCGGTCTGTAACAGCTTCCTCGATGGTGGGATACATCGACTCGAGCACCACCGCATCCACCCGTCCGCAGTCGCGGCACAGCACCAGCGATGCCGCGCCGAGCGAGACGCCGATCACGCCGATACGCTGGCCTGGCGTCCGGCGCCGCAGTTCGTCGAGTGCCACGCGCACGCCTTGCGCTTCACGCAGGCCGAACGTCACCGTATTTGCCGTGCTGGCGCCTTGCCCGGGCAGGTCGATCAGCATGACGGCGTAACCTTCGCGCTGCAACCAGCGCGCACGCTGCGCCATTTGCCGCCGGTCGCTGTGGATACCGTGCAGCAGCAGGACGCCGCCTTGGCCGCGACCGGCCAGATAGCTGCCAGCGATCAACTGATCGGCACTGGCCCGCAGCGACAGGCTCTGCGCTTCGAGACCCGTTAGTGGCACCTGGTAGGGCGATACCGCGATCAAGGATGAACCCACCATCCAGATGGCGGAGGTACCGAGCACGATGGCTGCCAGGGGCAGGGTAACGAGGAGGGTACGCAGGCGCATGGGGCAATGGCTTTGGTCGAGGGTGTAAGGCAGCTTTCATGGCATAGCTGCGGTTAAGCTGGTTTGGTGAGATTGATTTGCATTAATTGTAACCTGTCAGCACACTGTGGGAATTCCACGATCACGCTGCGCACTTTTCAGGAAAACCCGATGAAGCTTGGTCCGTCATTGCTCACAGTAGAGCGCTCATCTCGTACTACGGCACCACCTGGTCCAGACTCCCCTGGTCAAAGATCAACGTCTTCACCGGCCCATCCACCTGCACATTGACGGTATTTTTCTGCGCCGGAATCAGGTCTGTCAGTACCGCGTTATGGATGCGCGATCCTGCGCCGAGGCGGGTGCGGGCGATTTCCTGGAAGATCACCACGCTGTCCGCATCGGCCTTCATGCCGATCCAGGTCAACGGCAGGCGTTCGCCCTTGCGGCCCGATATGGTGAACTGCTTTTCGGCGTACTTGCGCAGCAGCGCTTCGCTGCCCGGCTGGCCCAGGTCCACCACGCGGCCGGCCTGTTTGGTCAGCAGCGTAGCGACATCGTGCGCGGTGTAGGTGTGGACGATTTCGGTGCTGCCGGTGCGCGCGTTGTAGCTGATGTCGGCGATGCCCATGTGGTAGTTATGGGCGCTTGCCGCCGCGCTGGAGAACACCAGCGCGGCGGCGCCGCAGCGTAGCAAACGCAGAACCATCAATTACCTGCTTCGGCCTTGGACTTGTCGTCCTTGGCCTTCAACGGCGTATTGTAGTCGCGCATCAGGTTGACCTTGTCACGCTCGGTCTTGAACAGCTCCAGGCGCGACTGGGTCGGCTTGCGCGGCCAGGCGTTGTTGCTGGTGTCGATGTCGGCGGTTTCCCAGTACGGGTCCTGGGTCAGGCCCACCATCGGCTCGTCGGTGACGATCAACTTGGTGATCTTCTTCGGCGAGTAGCGCCATACTTCGGCCGGAATGCGCTCAACGTACTTCTTGCCGCTCTTGAGCTCAATCTCCAGGATCAGCGGCATCACCAGTCCACCCACGTTGGAGAAGTCCACCAGGTACAGATGCTTGCCCTGGTCCAGCAGCTGCTTTTCCCACGGTTCGAGCTTGTCCACCGCTTCGGCATACGTGTTGCGGTCCTTGTTGGTGACCGTGAATTCGTCATGCTCGTTGTAGAAGTCCTTCAGCTCCGGGTGCGCGTCGGTGCGCTTCGGCAGGGACTTGTTCAACTGCTGCGAAATCGAGATCGGTTGCGCTTCCTTCTGCGCGCGGCGCCATGCCTTTTCCTTTTCCGGGTCCTTGGTGTTGACGCCGTACTCGCTGATGCCATCGATGCTGATGTCCACCGCGTCGGTCGTGTAGAACCAGCCGCGCCAGAACCAGTCGAGGTCCGTGCCCGACGCGTCTTCCATGGTGCGGAAGAAGTCGGCCGGGGTAGGGCGCTTGAATTTCCAGCGCTGCGCGTATTCCTTGAACGCGTAGTCGAACAGCTCGCGGCCCAGGATGGTTTCGCGCAGGATGTTGAGCGCGGTGGCCGGCTTGGCGTAGGCGTTGTTCCCGAACTGCAGCAGCGACTCCGAGTTGGTCATGATCGGCACCTGGTTCTGGCTGCGCATGTAGTCGACGATGTTGCGCGCTTCGCCGCGACGCGACGGGTAGTTGTCTTCCCACGCCTGCTCGGCCAGATACTGCACGAAGGTGTTGAGGCCCTCGTCCATCCAGGTCCACTGGCGCTCATCGGAATTGATGATCATCGGGTAGTAGTTGTGGCCTACCTCGTGGATGATCACGCCGATCAGGCCATACTTGGTCTGCTGCGAATACGAAATTTCGCCGGTCTTCTTGTCCTTGGTCGGACGCGGACCATTGAACGAGATCATCGGATACTCCATGCCGCCCACCGGGCCGTTGACCGAGATCGCGGTCGGATACGGGTAGTCGAAGCTGTACTTGTTGTACTGCTCGATGGTGTGCACGATCGACTGGGTGCTGTACTTCTCCCATAGCGGATTGCCTTCTTTCGGATAGTAGGACATGGCCAGCACATTGGTGCCGCCCTTTTTGTAGCCCTGCGCATCCCAGATGAACTTGCGGCTCGACGCCCATGCGAAATCGCGCACGTTGGCGGCCTTGAAGTGCCAGGTTTTCGACGCGGTACTGACCGATTTTTCAGCTTGCTCTGCTTCGGCCTGGGTGACGATCACCACCGGCTTGTCCGACGTCCTGGCCTTGGCCAGGCGGTCGCGCTGCGCTGCGCTCAAAACATCGCCGGGGTTTTGCAGTTCGCCGGTGGAGGCCACCACGTGGTCGGCCGGCACCGTCAGTTTCACATCGTAGTCGCCGAATTCCAGCGTGAACTCCCCGGAGCCGAGGAACTGCTTGTGCTGCCAGCCCGTCACGTCGTAGTAGGCCGCCATGCGCGGGAACCACTGGGCGATTTCGAACAGGTCGTTCTTGTCCGCCTGGAAGTGCTCGTAGCCGGAACGCCCGCCCAGCACCAGCTGCTCGTTGATGTTGTACGACCAGTCGATATTGAAGCTGTAGGTCTGACCCGGCTTCAACGGCGTTGGCAGGTCGATGCGCATCATGGTGCGGTTGATGACGTGCTTGAGCGGCTGGCCGCCGGCTGTCACCGCGCTGATCTTGAAGCCGCCATCGAAGTCGCGGCCGGCCAGCACGCCGCGCAGTCCCTCGAACTTGAAGCCGTCTTCGGCACCGCGTGGCTTGGTCCACGCGTCGCGCGACGGCTGCGTGAGCATCATGCGCGCGTCGGAATCCTTTTTGTAGATGTTCTGGTCCAACTGCACCCACAGGTACGTGAGGGTGTCGGGCGAATTATTGTGGTAGCGGATTTGCTCCGAGCCGGTCAAAGAGCGCTTCGATTCGTCCAGCGTGGCGCGGATGGTGTAGTCGGCGCGCTGCTGCCAGTAGGCCGCGCCGGGGGCGCCGGAAGCCGTGCGATAGGTGTTGGCGGTAGGGAGAACTTCGTCCAGTTGACGGAATTTGTCGTCGAAAGGTTCCGCCGCAAACGCGGATACGGTCAAGCATAAGGCCATGAAGCCGAAGGTTGTGCGCATAGTTTGTGTTCCTGCTCTTTGCCCGAATAAAAGGAAGTAGTGTATAGCAACCTTCTGAATTATTTCCCGCAGATACAATAATATACAAACCAACATATGGTTTATACGATTAGTGTATTTGGATAGTCACAGCTGTCACCAAGCCAGTGCAAAGCCGGACCGGACTGCACTGTTTTGAACCTGCCTGGCGCAGGTCTGCCACAGCTGCTGCACCATTGTCGAGCTGCCGGTGGTCAGCCGCCTGCCGCGCACCGGCGTGTACTACAGTTGACTAACGCACCCGTCCCGCCACCGCGTCCTGGAACTCGAAGCGGGCATCGTCGGGCGCTGCGATAGCGCGCGGTTCGACATCGAGCAGCATCACCGGCGAGCCGGCGCCGGGGAGCGCCCGCGGCCACTTCGGCAGGCCGCGGCCATTGGGGTTGCCGGTCTTGATGAAGTTGGCGAAGTAGCCTTGCATCTGCTTCGACAGCGCGCGGTCCTCGGGTGTCCACGCATAGGTCTTGTTGCCATCGAGGTTGCCAAGTGCGTATTCGATTTCGGTCGAATGGGCCGCCCCCGTGTCGCCGGGCCGCGCGCGCGTGTAGTAGTAGCGGTACACCGGCTTGCCGCTGTTGCGTGCATGGCTGTCGAGCCACCGCCAAGTGCCGTACGAAATGAAGCGGTCGCTGGCCAGGTTGGTGGCGGCCGTTGCCACCTCGTCAGCCGAGGCGCCTGCGCCCAGGTAGGCGAGGCGCGCCGTATCGGCCTGGTCGCCGTAGAGTTTTTGCAGCGCGGTGTTGAAGTTGTCCACGGTGGGTTCGTCCTGGCCCAGCACCTGTTTAAAAGAACCCTCGTGCGAGTTCCAGCCCGCCAGCAGCGGCACCCTGGCTTGCTGGCCGGCCGCGTACAGGATCTCGGGCGAGCGTGGCAGCACGTAGCCATCTTCGATCACGAAGAAACCGGTACGGGTAGCGGGAATGGCGTCGAGCAGTTGCTGGGCCGGCAGGGCGCGCAGCGCAGCCAGGTCGGCTGCGCCGATTTTGGCGGCGAAGGCGGCGCCGGTCCGTTCGGCATCGGCCAGCGTTTGCGGCGCATGCAGGCCAAGCAGCGAACCGCTCTCGCCGATGGCGCCGGCGATCAAGCCCTTTGCCAGCGGCGAGATCATTTGTGCGCTGACCGAGAACGAACCGGCCGATTCGCCGGCGATGGTCACCCGCGCCGGGTCGCCGCCGAACGCCGCGATATTCCTGTTTACCCATTGCAGCGCCGCTGCCTGGTCCATCAGGCCGTAGTTACCGGAGGCCTTGTGCGGCGATTCGGCCGACAGTTCCGGGTGCGCCAGGAAGCCGAACACGTTGAGGCGATAATTGACGGTCACGGTGACGATGCCCCTGGCCGCCATGGCGGCGCCGTCGTAGCGCGGCTCCGAACTGTCGCCGGCCGCAAAGCCGCCGCCGTAAAAGTACACCAGCACCGGCAGCTTGGCGCCCTTGACCTTGGCGGGTTTTACCGGCGTCCAGACGTTCAGATACAGGCAGTCCTCGCTGCCGGTGTCGGACCGGAACACCATGTCGGCAAACAGCGGTAGCTGCATCGGACGCGGTCCGAACTGCGTGGCCGGGCGCACACCGCGCCACGCCTGCGCCGGTTGCGGCGCCTGCCAGCGCAGGTCGCCCACCGGCGGCGCCGCGTACGGGATGCCCTTGTACGACGCCACGCCGGTGGCCAGCACCGCGCCTTCGACAACACCAGTGGCGGTCATCGCGCGCGGCGCCTGGGCAGGCGCCGCCTGCGAGGCGGCGGGCAGGGAGGCAAACGCCAGGGCGCTGGCGGCGAACAACAGGCGGGAGGCATGGGTCATGTCATGTTCAGTAATGAGGAAAACGACAACTATACTCTGGCCATCATTCCAGCGTCGCTCAAGAGTACGCTGGCGAACATACAGGGCACTGGCGCGTTGCTACGATCAACCCATCAACAATCACAACGAGGTCCATCATGGCAAGCGCAAAACAAGTCCTGGTCGTAGACGACAATGTCGAAATGGTGGAAATGCTGTCGGCCATGCTGCAGCACCACGGTTACGAAACCGCGTCCGCCCATAACGGCTACGAGGCATGCGACTGGGTGCGCGAAGGGATGCCGCGCGCGATCATCATGGATTTGGGCATGCCGTGGATGGACGGCTTTGGCGCGGTGCGCGCAATCCGCCGCATGCCGGGCGCCGAAGCGCTGCCGATCATTGCGCTCAGCGGCTCGGCGGACAACGACTCGGCCAAGAAGGCGGTGGCTGCCGGGTTTACCCAGCACTTCTCGAAGCCGCTCAACTTCGAACACCTGAACCACTACCTCAATACCCTGAACTGATCAGCCGGGCGCTGTCAAATGACCGGATTGCCGCGCAGGCGGGAATCCGGTTTGGCGTTTACTTCAGCGTCTCGACCAGCACGCGGCCTTCGGAACCTGCGGGCGGGCGCACGCGCAGGATGTTGGCCAGCGTCGGCGCAATGTCCACCACTTCGGCGTACTGGCCGTAGTAGCCAGGCTTGATCCAGCGTTTACCCATGATCATCAACGGCACGTTGGTGTCGTAGGCGTACGGCGAGCCGTGGGTGGTGCCGGTGGCGCCGCTGGCGAAGTACCAGTATGGACGCGTGATCACCATCAGGTCGCCCGAGGCTGCACGGTTCCAGGCGCGACGCATCAGGGTGGCGATGCGGGTGCCGGTGACGGCGCCGCTCTCGAACTGGGTGCGGGTGAAGGTGTCGCTCACGCCCGGCTGGTTCAGCAGGAACTGGGCGGCAGCGTCTTCCACGTCGGCGTGGCGCAGGCCGGCCTTGTCGGCGGCTGCGTAGTCGAGGTGGATGTTGGGCAGCGACCAGGCGGCCAGCAGCTTGGCGCCGCCGAATTTGTCGGACAGGTGCTGGCCCAGGTCCTTCATTAACTGGTCGCCGTTGATGCGCTTCGATTCGCTGCGCTGCTGGTTCGAGAATTCCGCCGTGTTGGCAAAGCCATGATCGGCGGTGAGGACCACCAGCACGTTGTCCATGCCGATACGCTTGTCGAGGTAGTTGAAGAATTCACCGAGCATGCGGTCCACGCGCTGCAAGTGGTCGTGCGACAGCTTGCTTTCCGGGCCGTAGGCGTGGTTGACGTAATCGTGCGCCGACAGGCTCACACCCAGCAGGTCCGGCACGCCGCTATCGTTGCGGCCCAGGTTTTCGCCTTCCACCGCCGCGCGCGCGAAGTCCAGCGTCAGCTGGTCCAGGTACGGGCCGGTTTTCAGGCTGTTGTAGTAGCCGGCGTCGATCTGGCCGCTCTCGCTGTAATAAGTGTATGGCAGGCGGTTATGGCCGCCCGGCTTGGCGGGGGTGAGGTCGTCGTGGGCGTCGCCGGCATAGGCGGCGTCGGGCAGCAGCGCGCTCCAGGTCTTGCCGTAGTAGCGGTCCTGCGGCTTGCCGGCCTGGTACTGCGTGACCCAGGCCGGGTGCGCCGGCATATAGAAGGTGCTGCTGGCGAAGTTGCCCGTTTGTTCCATATACATATAGGCGGTGCCGGTTTTACCGGCCAGCAGGATCGCGCCCCGGTCCTTGCCCGAAACGGTAATCACCTTGCTGCGGTTGCCGGAGGCGTAGCGCAGCTGGTCGCCCAGCGTATCGACGCGCAGCCTGGTCGGCGCCGTGCCGTCGCTCGGGTCGGTATGTTCGCCGATATAGGTGTAGTTGGTGTCTTCGGTGCAGTACACCGATTTTTTGGTGGTCGGGTCGATCCAGTTATTGCCGATGATGCCGTGCACGTAAGGGTACGCGCCGGTAAGCACTGCCGAGTGGCCGATGGCGGTCACCGTCACGCCGTGCGCCTGGTGGGCGTTGCTGAAGGCGGCCCCTTCGGCCAGCATGCGTCCCAGGCCGCCCTTGCCATCCTTGCCGAACTGGTCGCGATAGCGCTGCACCTGCTCGTTCGGCAGGCCGTCCACCACCAGCACCACGACCAGCTTCGGTTGCGGCGCAGCGGTTACATTGGCGGGGGCGGCGAAGGCGCATGCGTGCAGCGCAAAGCTGGACGCGGCGATCACGAGGGCGGGCAAGGACAGTGATTTCGTCATGTGGGTGGTTTTCTGGTAGATGGAATAACAACGATGTGCAACGGCGCATAGCGTACCATGGGCCGGGCGACAGATTAAGGGATTCATGTGACCGCCTCGTGACATAAGAGCTAGGTATACTGGCAAAGTTTCCGTTGGGAAAAACACACTAATCTGCTCGGTGAGCCGCTAAATTACGTGCCTCTTGGAAAAAAAATTGCTAGAATGATGTCGTGAGGAATCTCTCTTCGGGAGCGGAAAAATGATTACGGTAAACAGTATTGGTGGCGGCACCTTGTCGGCAGTAGTGGTCGCGGAAAAGTCGCAGGGAACCCAGCACATCGCACCGGCGCAGGCGCGCGCGGATGACGACGCCGGCGCCTCGATCGCCGCCTATCTGTCGCTGCCAGGGTTTAATGCCGCCAGTGCTGTTGATACCAGCAACGATACGTCCACTGACACCCAGGCCGATGGCGGCCAGGCCGCCGCGCTGCAAGCCTTGTCGGATTCCGATGACGACGGCCTCAAACAGGCGCTCAAGGATTTCGATGCCGCTCTCAAGAACCTCTCCCAGCGTCCTGAAACCCAGGCTTACCGCGCCAAGTTCGGCAGCGAGCCGCTGGCGGAAGACAGCCTGCCGCCACCCGCGCCTCTGCCGGGCATCGACGAGAACGGCCTGCTGCTGATGCCGGGCCGCGACAGCCTGTCAGCCGACGCCGACCACGACGGCAAGGTGAGCGAAGAGGAATTGCGCCGCTACCAGGAGCCGCTGACCTACCGCATCGCCGCCGGCGCCGGCCGCCTCGACGCGCTGGCCGATGGTCCGTCGGCATTCTCGCTGGTGGAAGCCAACCGCGCCTATGGCGTGGTATCCGCCGCTGCTACTGCCGCCTGACCAGCCAAAATCGCTACGCGAGACGGGTTTTGCCTGCCGGGCAAAGCCCGTTTTTTTTCGCGGGACTGCGTGACAATTGAACACCGCCGTCGCAAAAAATGCGACTATGTTAGCTGATGTTTACCTTTTTCGAGACAGCAGGCTGCGGAGCGCAAGCACTCCGGCTCCCTGCACCACGGGAGTCGGTCTATGGATAAACGGACGTTGCGCGCTTACGTACATCAGGTACGCCATGTACGTCATGTTGGCGTGCTGGCGCTGGTGGTCGGGTTGGCCAGCCTGGCCGGTTGTGCGGTGGGCCCGGACTTCAAAGCTCCGCCCGCGCCGGTAGCGGACGGCGCCAGCTACACCCCCGAACCAATACCCGCGCAGACCACTTCCAGCCCCGGCACCGGCGGCGCCGCCCAGCGCTTCGTCACCGGCATGGACATCCCGGCCCAGTGGTGGTCGGTGTTCCAGTCGCCCGCGCTCGACCAGTTGCTGCGCGGCGCACTGGCGCAAAACCCCAATATGGCGGCGGCCGAAGCGGCGCTGCGCCAGGTGCGCGAAAACTACAATGCCCAGGCGGGGCAACTGGTGTACCCGGCCGTCAACGGCGCGCTGGGCGCGTCGCGCCAGAAAACCCAGGTCGCCACGCCTGGCGGTACCCAGGCCGCCGTGCTCAATCTGTACAACGCCTCGGTCAACGTGTCGTACACGCCCGACGTGTTCGGCGCCACCCGGCGCACGCTCGAAGGCGCGCAGGCGGCGGTGGACTACCAGCGCTACCAGGTGGAAGCGACGTATTTGGCGCTGTCGGCCAACGTGGTCACGGCCGCCATCCAGGAAGCCTCGCTGCGCGCACAGTTGCAGGCCACGCGTGACGTGCTGGCTGCGCTCACCCGCCAGCAGAACGTGATCGAGAAGCAGTTCGAGTTTGGCGCCATCGCGCGCGCCCAGGTGCTCAGCCAGCGCAACCTGGTGGCGCAAACGGCAGCTACCGTGCCGCCGCTGGAAAAAGCGCTGGCGCAAACGCGCCATCTGCTGTCCACGCTGGCGGGCAAGCTGCCGGGGGAGGCCGGCATGCCCGAATTTACGCTGGCCTCGCTCACGCTCCCCGAGGCATTGCCGGTATCGCTGCCGTCGGCGCTGGTGCGCCAGCGGCCCGACATTCGCGCCAGCGAGGAGCTGCTGCGCCAGGCCAGCGCCGATATCGGCGTCGCTACCGCCGCCCTGTATCCGCAATTTACCCTGAGCGGCAGTTACGGGTCGGCGTCGCCCACCTTCAGCAAACTGTTCGAGGGCGACAACGCCATCTGGAGCCTCACTGCCGGCCTGACCGCACCGATCTTCAACGGCGGCGCGCTGCGCGCCCGCAAGCGCGCGTCCGAGGCGGCCTACGATGTGGCGGCGGCCCAGTATCGCGCCACCTTGCTTACCGCGTTCCAGAACGTGGCCGACAGCCTGCGCGCGCTCGAATCGGACGCCGCCGCGCTCACCGCGCAAGCCGAGTCCGAGGCGCTGGCGGCCGAAACCCTGGCGCTGTCCGAGGAGCAGTACAAGCTCGGGGCGATCAGCTACCTGTCGCTGCTCGACGCCCAGCGCGTGTTCCAGCAGGCGCATATCGGCCTGGTGCAGGCGCAGGCCGCGCGCTATGCCGATACCGCCGCGCTATTCCAGGCGCTGGGCGGCGGCTGGTGGAACCGCGCCGACGGCGTGCCGGCCGCTGTACCCGTCTCCACCATGCCGAGTTTGTCGACTATCAGCCAGAATCCCTAATACACCTCTATCGCAGGAGAGAGTTTCATGACCAAGCGTATGCTCATCATGGTTGGATGCGTGATCTTGCTGGTCGCCGCGCTGGCGTTCGGTAAATATCTGCAGATACAAAAACTGATCGCCAGCTCGCCCAAGCCCGGTGCGCAGACGGTTACCGCGATCAAGGTCACGGCGTCCGAATGGCAGCCGCAGATTAGCGCCGTGGGCACGCTGGCGCCGGTGCGCGGCGTCGATGTCACCACCGAAATCGCCGGCCTGGTCCGCAAGGTCAATTTCAAGTCGGGCGACGAGGTCAAAGCCGGCCAGGTGCTGTTCGAACTCAATGCCGAATCGGACCAGGCGCAATTGCGTTCGCTGCAGGCCGCCGCCGACCTGGCCGCCACCACGCTCAAGCGCGACAAGCTGCAACTGGGGGCGCAGGCGATCAGCCAGGCGCAAGTCGATAACAGCGAGGCCGAACTGAAAAGCCGGCAGGCGCTCGCTGCCCAGCAGCAGGCGCTGGTCAACAAGAAAACCATCCGCGCGCCGTTTGCGGGCAAGCTGGGCATCACCGCCGTCAACCCGGGCCAGTACCTGAACCCCGGCGACACGCTGGTCACGCTGCAAACCATCGATACCGTGTATGTCGATTTCTACGTGCCGCAAAAGCAGGTGGCCGAACTGTCCGTGGGCCAGAAGCTCAAGCTCACCAGCGACGGTTATCCGGGCGTGTCGTTCGATGCGAAGGTGACCGCCATCAGTCCCAAGGTCGATGCGGCCACGCGCAACGTGCAGGTGCAGGCGACGGTGCCCAACCAGAAACGCCAACTGCTGCCCGGCATGTTCGCCAACGTGAGCCTGGAGCAGGGCGCGCTGAAAAAATACCTGACCTTGCCGCAGACGGCGATTACCTATAATCCTTACGGCTCCACCGTGTTCGTGCTGGCGCAGGGCACCGGCAAGGATGCACCGAAAGACGACAAGGGCAATCCCCAGCTGATCGCGCAGCAGGTGTTCGTCACCACCGGCCCCACGCGCGGCGACCAGGTGGCGGTGCTCACCGGCGTCAAGGAAGGCCAGACCGTGGTCACCAGCGGCCAGCTGAAACTGAAGAACGGCACGCCGGCGGTGATCAACAACCGCGTGCAGCCGGCCAACAGCCCGAACCCCACGCCGCAGGAACAGTGAGGATGCCCGCGCCATGAACTTTACCGACATCTTCATCAAACGGCCGGTGCTGGCTACCGTGGTCAGCCTGCTGATCGTGGTGCTGGGCCTGCGCTCGTTGTTCAGCCTTCCGGTCAACCAGTATCCGAAGACGCAAAACGCGGTGGTCACCATCTCCACCACGTACTACGGGGCCGACGCCGCCACCGTCGCCGGCTTCATCACCCAGCCGCTGGAAGCGGCCATCGCCCAGGCGCAGGGGATCGACTACCTGTCGTCGTCGTCCAACAGCGGCGTATCCACGATTACCGCCACGCTGCAGCTGAACTACGATTCCAACCGCGCGCTGACCGAGATCACCACGCAGGTGAACTCGGTACGCAACCAGTTACCGGCGCAGGCGCAGCAGCCGGTGATGAGTGTGCAGATGGGGCAAACCACCGACGCCATGTACATGGGCTTTTACAGCGACACGCTGCCCACCAATAATGTCACCGACTACCTCGCCCGCGTAGTAAAACCCAAGCTCGATTCGATCGACGGCGTGCAGACCGCCGAGCTATTGGGCGCGCGCCAGTTCGCCCTGCGCGCCTGGCTCGACGCCGACAAGATGGCTGCCCACGGCGTGACCGCCGCCGAGGTCAGCGCCGCGCTGGCGGCGAATAACTACCTGGCCGGCCTCGGCGCCTCCAAGGGGCAGATGGTGACGGTGCCACTCACGGCCGGCACCGATCTGCACACGGTGGAGGAATTCAAGGCGCTGGCCGTGCGCCAAAGCGGCGGCGCCATCGTGCGCCTGGAAGACATCGCCAACGTCACGCTGGGGTCCGAGAACTACGACTTCAACGTCGCGTTCAGCGGCGTGCGGTCGGTATTCGTCGGCATCAAGGTGGCGCCCGACGCCAACATCCTCGACGTGGCCGAGCGCGTGCGCAAGGTGTTTCCTTCGATACGCGAGCAGCTGCCAGCGGGGCTCACCGGCGAAATCGTGTACGACTCCACGGAGTTCATCAACACGTCCATCGTCGAGGTGGTACACACGCTGGTGGAAGCGCTGATCATCGTCACGGTGGTAATTTACCTGTTCCTGGGCAGCCTGCGCGCGGTGATCGTGCCGGTGATCGCCATGCCGCTGTCGCTGATCGGCACTTTCTTCGTGATGCTGATGTTCGGCTATTCGATCAACCTGCTCACGCTGCTGGCCATCGTGCTGGCCATCGGCCTGGTGGTCGATGACGCCATCATCGTGGTGGAAAATGTCGATCGTCACATGAAGGAGGGCATGAAGCCGTACGACGCCGCCATCCAGGCCGCGCGCGAACTCGGTAGTCCCATCCTGGCCATGACGGTGGTGCTGATCGCCGTATATGTACCGATCGGCTTCCAGGGCGGGTTGACTGGCGCGCTGTTCACCGAGTTTGCATTCACACTGGCCGGCGCGGTGGCGGTGTCGGGCATCGTCGCGCTCACGCTCTCGCCCATGATGTGCGCGCGGTTCTTCAACGAGCACCAGGACGAGGGCAAGTTCGTCAAGTTCATCGACCGCACCTTCGCAAAAGTCCATGACGGCTATCTGCGCGTGCTGCACAAGCTGCTCGAAACCTGGGCGGTGCTGATCGTGCTGGGCGTGATCCTTACCGGGCTGCTGGGCGTGATGTTTGCCATGTCGCAGTCGGAACTGGCGCCGGAAGAAGACCAGGGCATCGTGCTGGCGCAGGTGGTAGGCGCGCCTACCGCCACGTCTGACCAGATGCAGGCGTATGCCAAGGAGATTTTCGAGATATCAAAATCGCTGCCCGAGTACGACCAGATGTTCCAGATCACGGGCGTACCGACCACCAATGCCGGCATCGGCGGGGTGCTGTTCAAGCCGTGGGACAAGCGTTCGCGCTCGGCGCACGAGATCCAGCAGGAGCTGCAACAGCGCTGGGGCAACGTGGCCGGTGGCCGCGTGGCGGCGTTCCAGTTCCCGGCGCTGCCGGGCAGCTCGGGCTTGCCGGTACAGTTCGTGATCACCACCACCGAACCGTTCGAGAACCTCAACACGGTGGCGCAGGCGGTGCTCGACAAGGCCACCAAGGAAGGGAAATTCTATTTTGCCGACGTCGATCTGAAAATCGATTCGCCGCAGGCCAAGGTCGATGTGGACCGCGACAAGCTGGCCACGCTGGGCTTGACGCAACAGGACTTCGGCAACGCCATGGCGGCCGCGCTGGGCGGCGGCTATGTCAACTACTTCTCGATCGCGGGCCGTTCGTACAAGGTGATCCCGCAGGTGCGGCAGGTGGACCGCCTCAATCCGTCCGATGTGCTCAACTTCCACATCAAGACGCCGTCCGGTGCGATGATACCGGCCAGTACCGTCGCCAGCATCTCGTACAGCGTGCAGCCGGAATCGGTCACCCGCTTCCAGCAGCTCAATTCCGCCACCATCTCCGGCGTGTCAGGCGCGTCGCAGGGCGAGATCCTCGAGTACCTGCGCAACGCCGTGGCCGAGGTGGCGCCGTCGGGCTACACCATCGACTACGCCGGCTCATCGCGCCAGTTCATGAACGAGTCGGGCGGTTTCGGTCTGACCATGGGCTTCGCGGTAGTGATCGTGTTCCTGGCGCTGGCCGCACAGTTCGAGAGCTTCCGCGATCCGATCGTGATATTGTTCTCGGTGCCGATGGCACTGTTCGGCGCGATGATGTTCATCTTCCTCGGCTTCGCCTCGATCAATATTTATACGCAAGTGGGGCTGGTGACCCTGATGGGACTCATTTCCAAGCACGGCATCCTGATCGTGGAGGTGGCCAACCACCTGCGCGAAGCCGGCAAGACCAAGCGCGAGGCCATCGAGGAAGCTGCCGCCACCCGGCTGCGGCCCATCCTGATGACCACGGCGGCCATGGTGTTTGGCGTGGTGCCGCTGGTGATTGCATCGGGCGCCGGTGCGGCCGGCCGCCATGCGATGGGACTGGTGATCTTTACCGGGCTGTCGATCGGCACCTTGTTTACGCTGTTCGTGGTGCCGGCGATGTATATGTTCCTGGCCGGGGAGCACAAGGCGGCGCCGCAAAAGAGCGGCGCCGAGCCGGCTGGAGCAGTTCAACACGCGCCGGGATAACACGGCGTTGTAACAATAAATAGAAGAGACCAGCAGTGCCGATACCAGATTCGAGAAACAACAAGGACAGCCCGTTCGCGTGGTTGTCCGACCGTCGCAAGCGCAGCAAGGAAGAGGTCATCCTGATCATCATGTGCGCGCTGAGCATTCCCAGCATCCTGCCGTTCGGCCTGTACCGGCTGTGGCAGGGGGCCTGGCTGTCGGCGGCGGTGGACCTGGCGCTGGTGCTGGCCATGCTGTCGGTGATCGTGCACGTGTGGCACACGGGCCGCTACAAGCTGGCCAGCCTGGGCGTGACGCTGTTTTACTCAGCTGGCATGCTGGCCACGATCTACCTGCGCGGGCTGGCGCTGGTGTACTGGGTGTATCCCACCATGATCGCGGCGTTTTTCATGTTGCGGCCCAAGGTGGCGCTGGGCATCAACAGTGTGTCGTTGCTGGTGCTGGTGGCCTTTCTGTTGCCGCAGATGGAGATGCTCAACCTGCTCACGGTGGTGGTGACGATTTCGCTGGTCAACCTGTTCGCCTACATCTTCTCGCACCGCACCGGCCTGCAGAACCGCGAGCTGCACATCGAGGCCGAGCGTGATTTCCTCACCGGCGTGGGCAACCGCCGCGCCTTCGACAGCAAGCTGGCCGGCTACGCAGCCGAGCGCCGTCCGCAACCGGAAGCCTGCCTGCTGCTGCTCGACCTCGATCACTTCAAGCAGGTCAACGACCAGCACGGCCATCCGGCCGGCGACGAAGTGCTGCGTCGCCTGTGCGACGTGCTGCGCCACCACACCCGCGTGACCGACGAGATATTCCGCTACGGCGGCGAAGAATTCGCCATCATTGCCAACGGCGCCGGCCTGCGCGCAGCCGGCAAGCTGGCCGAGACCCTGCGCAGCGCAGTCGCCGCCGCACCGCTGCTTGACGGCCACCCGATCACCGCGTCGATCGGCGTGGCGCCGATGCCGCGCGGCGGCGTCGCATCGGAGTGGCTGGAGCAGGCGGACCGGATGCTGTATGCGGCCAAGGAGGGTGGGCGTAATGCGGTGCGGGTGGCGGGAGTAGTGGAGGAGCGCGGGTGAGGCGGCTGGGCAGGCTGGCGTTGTTGGCCCGGTCTTTCCTGGCAGGGCCACTCATGGCGGGGCTTCTCCTGGCCGGACCGGTAATGGCCTGGGCGCAGTCGCCGGTTGGTTCACCGGTCGCGGCGGAGCCGCCGATGCCGCAACTGGAAGCGCCGCCGCAGCCTGCGGGCGTGACCGACGCGATCATCCGGCAGGCCGTGCGCGACACCATTGCGGAAGATCCGCAGCCGTTGCAGACGCCGGGGCAGGGCGTGGCAGCGTTGAGCGGCGGCGCGACGCAGGCGCGCCTGAACGCGGCATTCGACCAGGCCAAGGTGCCCGATTGCCTGCATGGCGACGCCCTCAAACACCAGCCGGCGCATATCGGACCGATTGCCGTGGTGGGGATTTATTCGCTGCCGTGGGTAATGGCTGCCGTGGTGAGGGGCAAGTGCAATTGAAGCGGGACTCAAAGCTTGTTGTAAAGTGATAATCTGTGCAACTTGCACATGAGCAAGTTGCTATCCTGAACGCCAGCGGTTGATGTCGGCCAGCAGCAGGGAGCAGGATTTCGCCAACCATGATCGGTACCCGAGTAAATACCATGCATAAACTTAGTAATCGCTTCAATTACCTGCGCGGAATGGAGGCACTGGCTGCCATCGTGTTACCGATTATTTTTATCCTGGACTGGCGCAAGTCGGTAACGGGGGGGCATTGGCCGCTCGGGCTGTCAGCGTTGTTCTCGGTCAGCTATCTGCTGCTGCAGGGAGCTCTTTATTGGCAACTGAAACACCGCGCCCTGTCAGCATCGGCCCCCTTGCCGCGCTACTTTGACCGATTGTTCAGCGGATTCAAGGTATCCAATCTCATGCTGTTCTGCGCAGTCGCGCTCGGCTTCATTACGCAGCTAGCATCGGCCGGGTGGAACATCCAGTTGGCGTGGCCACTTGGAATCTTTCTGTTCGCCGTGCTGGAGCATATTAATTATTACCATTACCAGCTCATGTATGACACTTTCGCGTCGGTCCGTTATGTGCTGCGTAATCGCCGCCTTCGCAAAGCCGCACTGGGTGTTGATTTGGGTCGGTGTGGTGCCCGAAGTGCTTAGGGCCCAAGTTGCGGTTGGCTGGAAGGCAGCTTCCGGCTGAGGCTGTGTAAAAACGAAAAAAAATCCGTCCTTCAAAAGGATAACTCTGGGATAGTTCCTGGTATTTCGCTCACCGGGAATCTCCGGTTAGAATGCGAGCGTATTTCGATCTGAACGGCTTTGACCACGACGGATAGAAACAATCGATTTACCCTGTAGCGAGCGCGACTGGTCAATAGCGAACCAACTTTAGAGATTATATGAGAAAACCGATTATTCTATTAGCATTATTGTTTTTCTCAAAATTGACTTGGGCCGGGGCTTGGGGCGCTAATGCATTTGAAAATGACGATGCACTAGACTGGCTGTCTGTCTGCACTAAAGTTCAAGGAAGTGATGCCGTGTCCGACGCATTGAATGCTGTATTGAAAAGCGAATTTGTTGAAGTAGATGTCGGTGCGGCGGGAATTGCTGCTGCTGAGATTGTCGCCGCAAAGCGTGGGCAGCCTAGTTCTGAATTGCCGGAAGATGCTCGGACGTGTATTGCGAGGCTGCACAAGGTTGAAAGTCTCGCAGCGCGTGCCCGGACAGTGGTCCAGAAGGTGATGAACCCAAAAACATCAGAACTTGCCGCTGAGTGGGCTAACAACGGTTCAAAGGCATGGCAAGCGTCATTAGCGGATTTAGCAAAACGTTTGGCGCGTTGAGGACAGTCGGAGCACGGCTAAAAAGGTTCCATCTCGCGAAAACAACAACAGGAAACAACGTGACGATGCGTTTATCAATGAAAGTCGTTGGAATCATCCTTTTTTAGGCACGACATTTCCGGCAGCTCCTTATCCTGTCGTGCTCGACAGTATTGGCTCAGTGTGGCCGGGATCGTGGTGTGGCTCAGGAAGCGCGGCGCGCTTGGATTGACGGCACATTCGGCCAATAAATCATCGCAGTCTGGCTACAGCGAAAAAAGCCGGAATATCCCGGCTTGTCTCGAATCGAAATAGAAATTGAATCTCAAACGCTTTGAGAAAGTAAGCCAACTGAGACAACTGCCACGACGCCTGCAATGGCCATTGCCGCAGAAACGAATTGAACCACGCGCGCGCGTACGTTGGGGTCGGTCTCAAACTTTCTGATCAAGCTGCTCATTTCATATCCTCCACGCAATGCTCGGCATTGGCTTTGTGCTTGGCAACACACTCTTGAATCTTCATTATAGCGTTTTTGCGTACATTTGCCTCTTGTTCGAGCAGTTTTGCATGAACGACGGTGTACGTTCCAATGACTGCCAGCAGAAAAATAATGGAAGAGCCGAAGATGAATTTATCAGGAATGTGAGGGTTCGCTGTTGGCGTTGGAGGCGGGGCACTTGGTATTGATTCCAAGGAATTCAAACCGACCATGAGTACCGCAAACATGATCACGCAAAAGTGAGCAGCATACGCCCAGTTAGCAATTTTTACAGAGGTCGCGTTCGTTTCGATGGCTTTGAGGGCATCCAGGTCGTAGCATGTGGCCGCAGCCATACCCATTACGGCCCAAAAAAGTTCCCCTTTACCAATTGACTTGATGACGATGTGCTTCGTCAGGGCTGCGACTTTCGTGGGCAGGCTGAAGAGCCACAGGACAAGTAGGGGGCCAAGTACGGGAACCACGATGTTGATTCCGAACCAGTCCCACTGAAAATAGTCGTAGTTCAAGATCCGGTCCGGATTTCAGGTCTAACCAGGCATCAAGCGATGGTAGCAGCGATCCTCGTAACTTGACGCCTCGATACCTGTCAGCATGAAGTGCAAGCGGGTGTCCGACCATCGGCACAGTCTGGGACTGCCGATCGCAAGCCACCCTCAGTCCTCATCATCGTCCGGATCCAGCTCCGGCGCCACTTTCGGATTCATCACAGGCGCCGGCATCGCATCCACCTGCTTGACCACCGCCGCCAGCAACGCCTGCGGCCGGTACTGCAACGCGCGCGGTGTCAGTCCCAGGCGCACCACCACCAGCTGGCGCGACGGCACGATGGCGATTGACTGGCCGTCGTGGCCCTGCATCCAGTAGGTGTCAGGCGGCAGGCCGAACGGGCCGTCCGCGTTCTGTCCTGACGATGGTCCCTGGCGCCACACCTGGCCCTGACCGTACTGGCCGCCGGACGTCGGCGCCGCCGCCTGCATCGATGCCACGAACCCTGCCGGTAAAATCCGCTTGCCTTGCCATACGCCGTCCTGCAGCAGGAATTGGCCGAAGCGCGCCCAGTCCTGGGTGCTCGCGTACATATAGCTTGAACCGACCAGCGTGCCGCGCGCGTCGGCTTCGATCAGGGCGCTGCTCATGCCCAGTGGTGCGAACAGCTGGTCGTGCGGCAGGGCCAGCACGCCGATGGCCGTCGCCCCGGTCATCGGCTTGACCGGCATATTCGGTCCCGCCGCCGCGCGCTGCCAGATGCGCGACAGCAGCACCGTGCTGCCGCTCGAGTAACTCCAGAGCGTGCCCGGCGCGTGCGCCAGCGGTTGGGCGGCGGCGTAGGCCGCCATGTCCGGCTCCAGGTACAGCATGCGCGTGACATCCGAGACGTCGCCATACGCTTCGTTGAATTGCAGACCGGACGTCATCGACATCAATTGCGCCAGCGTGACCTGCGCGCGCGGATCGGCGTGTTCGGGCCAGAAGCCACGACGCTCCGGGACCAGGTTGCCCTTGGCGATCTCGATGCCCACCAACGCTGCCGTCACGGTCTTGGTCATCGACCAGCCCAATAATGGAGTGGAGACCCCGAAGCCGGCGCCGTAGCGCTGCGCCACCAGCCGGCCGCGATGGATCACCACCAGTCCGCGCATGCCGGGGCCGGCCAAGGCATCGTCGTTGACGGCGGCCTGCACCGCCGGCACGGTGTCGGTCATCGAGCCGGTGGGCCAGGGCACGTTGGGGGATGCGCTCCAGATGCGCATGGGGGTGTATTGGTACTGGTTGGCATGGGCCAGGTCGCCGTCCGGCACAGCGGCGCAGCCGGTGCCGGGGCGGTACACGGCGAGGCCTTTGCCGAGCAGGCCGAGGAAGTCGGCGTGGACGGTCTTGTTCTGCTGGTCCACCCGTACCCGCAAATACTTGAGCAGCGGATGACCGGGCGCCTGCACATCGCTGGCCAGCACGGCCTGCGGATCGCGGTGGGCGATGAACACGTTGGAGCAGACGATCTTGGCGCCGTAACTGGCGCCTACGCGCAGCAGTTCGGGCGGACGTCCGATCAGGAATAACGCACCCCCGGCGGCCACCACCAGCACGACGCCGGTGGCAATGATCAGGCGGGACACCAGCTTATTCGGCATAGGAAAACATGCGGTCGACTTTCATTCACAAATCGACTCGATTATGCCTACATCGTCCTGCGAGCACAACGGCCACGCGCGCGCAGTAGCGCGACGGCCGCCATGCCGGCCACGGCGCCCAGCAGGTGCGCCTGCCAGGCCACCATCACGTCCGGCGGCAGGTCCGACCCGCCCAGCGAGAAGCCGCGCGCCTCGGCGGCGATCTTGGCGGCCAATGCCACCGCCAGCAGGGCCAACGCAGCGCGGACCATCGCAACATGGTTACCGCGCGCTTGCTGCCACAGGCCGGCGCCAGCCATTACGGCCAACAGCACGGCCAGGCCGGAAGCGCCGCGATAGAGCGCGCAATCGGGCGCGGTGAGCAGCAGGCCGATGGAGATAACGGGGGCACCCAGCGCCAGCGCACACAATACCCGGCGCGTACCGAATGACTGCGCGGCAATCAGGCCAGCCACCAGCGCGGTAGCGAGGTCGATCAGCGCGTGCTGCGCCGAGTAGTGGACCAGGTGCCCGGTCCACAGGCGCCAGACCTGGCCGCCCAGGATGGCGTGGCGGTCGAACTCAAGCACTGCCGCCACATCTGCCACGTCAGGCGCGGCGGCGAACCACATACGCCAGCCCGGCCAGCAGCGCGATCAGCGCGAGGCTGATCCAGCCCAGCGCCCCCGCGCTCTTGTAGCCGGCCTTGTTCTCGACCTGGTAGCTGGCGTCGTTCTTGACACGTTCACGGAAACTGTCGAGCTGCGCCTGCAACTGCGGTATCAGCTGGTCCACCGCCTTGTCGTAGCCGTCCACGCGCGCGGCGCGGGCCTTGTCGCCGAAGCCGGCCAGCGGGGCGCTGCCCTTGACCTGGCTGGTGCCCGGTGCGCGGAACAGCAGCTTGCGGCTTTGCACGTCGAAGACGGCCGCATCGACCATGGTCTGCACATCGTACTGTTCGCCATTGATCACGTACGCGCCGATGATGGTCCAGTACAGTACCGACAGTGCGTTGGCGTCGTTGAACTGCACCTGGTCGTAGGAGAGCAGGGCCACCACTTCCACATCGAACATGCGGGCCACTTGCTCCAGGTTGGCGAAGCCGCCCTTGGCGCGCATGTACTGCGACGGGATGACTTCGATCTTGCCGATGTATTCGTGCTGCGAGAACGACGCCTTGACGCGCTCCAGCAGGCGCAGGCGCTGCGCTTCGGAGAGGTTGTCGGTGCCGGTTTTACCCGGAGCGAAGGCGATGCCCACCCTTACCGGTGGGCGCAGTTTGACGACGGTCGGCGCCATCGCCGGCGGCTGCTTCGCATCCGGGTACAGGTAATCGACCAGGCTGGCCGATTGGGTGGCGCCCCGCGGGTTGTGCCAGGAGGCGCAGCCGGCGAGGGCGATAACGGCGATGAGGATGATGATCGATTGTATGCGGCGCATGAAGTCTCCTTGATGATCGCGCCATTATATGGTCGCGAATCGAGCGGAGAAAAACATGCGCCCCGGTCGCCGCAGACGGTACGCGAAGTACCATCGGACGGCACCAACCGGTTAAAAGCTCGTCGACAGCCCGGCATACAGCGAGCGCCGCGTGCCGTACTGCGGCGCGCCCACACCCACGCCGGAACCGTCGCGCAGCAGGTAGGATTTGTCGAACAGGTTGATCACCGCGAGGCGGCCCTCGATGTCGCCGGCGCCGGTCTGCTTCCAGTGGTGGGTGAGCGCCAGGTTGACCGTGGTGTACGACGGCAGGTGGCCCGAGTTGGGCGCGGCGCCGTCCGGCGTGGTGCGCAGGCCGCTGCCGTACAGGAAGTCGCTGCTGATCTGCGAATCGCCCCAGTGGTAATGGGCGCCGCCCGATACCGTGTAGGTCTGGTCGTGATCGACGTGGATGTAGTGGTTGCTGATGTACGCCAGTTCGTCCGCGCCGAACAGCGACTGGCCCGAGACGATGTTCTGCGCCTTGGCCTGCTGCGTGGTCAGGTTGAGGAAGCCGCCCCAGTGGGCCTGGCTGTAGATCGCCGACAGTTCCAGACCCTTGGCAAAACCGCGCTCATAGTTGAACGGCGAGAGGATCAGCGCCTGGCCGAACTGGCCTTCGTCGAGCATGTTGTGGATCTTCTTGTAGTAGGCGTCGGCGGTCACGGTCAGCGCGGCGTTCACCTTGTGACTCACGCCCACGTCGAAGTAGTTGGTGCGCTCGGCGCGCACATTGTCCGACACACCTACTTCCGGCGCGTTGGTGGTGCCGGCGTACTTGTTGATGCTTTCCTGCGCGGCCAGCTCCTGCGGCGGCGGCGTGAAGTAGCGCGAGTAGCCGGCATGCAGCGCGGTGTCCTTGCCCACCTGCCAGGCGAGATTGACGCGCGGGCTCCATTGCTGTTCGTTGATGAAGGCCTGCACCTTGTCGTAGCGGATGCCGTAGTTCAGCGTGAGCGGCGCGGCGATATGCCACTCGTCCTGCAGGTACACGCTCGAGAGCTTGCCGGTCTGGCGGCTGTTGTCGATGATGGTGCGTGGATCGGTGCTGGCCTGGGTGCCGTCGCTATTGGTGTCGAACACCGCCACCGAATTGTCGCTGCGGGTGTTCTGGCGCGCATATGACAGGCCGGCGCGCAGCGTGTGCTCGGGATTGAGCTTGTAGCTCGAATCGAACTGCGCACCGCTGGCCGAGTTGGAGCGCAGCGTGTTGGAACCGACGCCGTTGTAAATCAGGTCGCCCAGCGCGTCCGGCGTGTAGTGCAGTTCCGAATACTGGTGGAAGGCCGACACCTGGTAATTGAGGTCGCCCAGGCTTTTTTGCAGCGACAATACCACGAAGCGGTTCACCTCGCGCTGCTTCTGGTCTAGCTGCGACGACGGCGCGTTGGTGGTGCCGGCGCCGGCGTCGCTCTGGCCGGTGAGCGAAAACGCCGGCGCCTGGTCCGGGTTGTTCGGGATCTGGAAGCGGCCGTTATAGGTGCCGAACATCAGGCCCAGGCGGGTCTGGTCGTCGAGGAAGTACGACAGTGCGCCGAACGACTTGGCCTGTTTGGTCTGGTTGTGCAAGGCGTCGCGCGTGGGCAGCGGGTTTTCGATGCCCATGTCGCTTTTCAGGTAGCTGCCCGACAGGTAGTAGTTGAAGGCGCCCTGGGTGCCGAAGAATTCGGCGCTCGGTTCGTAGTGGTTGTTGGTACCGGCCAGTATGCCGATGCGGCCACCCGGCTTGGTCGTGCCTTCCTTGGTCTGGATATCGACAATGCCGGCCGTGCGCAGGCCGAATTGCGCCGGCAGCGCGCCGGTAATGAAGTCGGTCTGCTGCACGAAGCGGGTGTCGATCGACTGGCCGAAGCCGCTGATACTTTCAGGCAGCTGCACGCCATTGACGCGGTACTGCACGTTGGCGTGGTCGTCGCGCACGTGGATCGAGCCGGACGCCTTGGAATCCTGGCTCACGCCGGGCAGGCGCAGCAGCACTTCGTTGAATGGCGTGTTGTCGCCCTGGCCCAGCTGGTCGATCATGTGGCGGTCGATCGTGTAGATGGTGGTGCCCACGTTGGGCGACAGGTCGATACGGGCGCTTTTCAGGTGGGCGGCGGTCACTTCCACTTGTTGCATCGGCTTGTCGGCGCCGGCATCTGCCGCATCTTCGGCGTGGGAGTGGGTGGTGTAGAAAGCGGCGGCCAGCAGCAGTGGCATGGCGCGCAGTTGAGGGGCGTGTTGCATGTTCTATCCTTGGGTGTCGGAGCATGACGGCGCACGGACGTGCGAATGCGTCACGCAAAGCGTCAATTAAGCGTCAAATTAGCGTCGGTTCAGCGGCAAGCGCTGAAACTCAAAACGATCAGAGGGAGAAAACAGCAACGCCTGGCGGCGCTTGCGAAGGCGGGGTGAGATAGCTGGTACGGATGTGCGGTGCATGATGCGCTGGCGCGGGCGGCACAAACGCCACCAGGGCGGCCACCGGCGCCACCGTGGCCGGCGGCGGCAGGTCGCCCAGCGGCATGTCGGCCACCTGGCAGGCGGCGCAATCGGTGTGGTTTTCGGCGTACGCGTGCGCATGGGCGTTGGAACCCAGCAGCTGCAGCGCCAGGAACAGCAGCACGAACACCATCACCAGGCGCTGGTAGCGCGAGTTGCGGTGCGGCGTGTTGGAGCTGGCGGCGAGGGCTTGCATGGGCGCGATTCTACAGGGATGTACCCATAACGACAACGCTTGCTATCGTATCAATGTTGGCTGGCTTCGAGGGCGGCAGCGGCAGTGTTCGAGTAATCGCCCACCAGTCCGCGCCTGGTGGCCAGCACCACGGCATGCGTGCGCGCGGTGGCGCCCAGCTTGTCGAACAGGCCTTTGACATGGGTTTTGACGGTGCCCACGCCGATGCCCAGTTCGCGCGCGATCGACTTGTTGCACTGGCCCTGGGCCAGCAGTTGCAGCACGTCGGTCTCGCGGCTGGTGAGACCAATGCGGGTGAAGCTGTCGGCCACGCAGCGGCTCAGGTCCGCGCTCAGGTAGCGCATGCCGCGTCCCAGCGTGCGCACGGCGGTGAGCAGCTGGTCGGCCGGGCTGTTTTGCAGCAGGTAGCCGTGCACGCCGGCCATCATCGCCGTGCGCACTTCCCATTCGCGATCGAGCTGGGTAACGATCAGTACCCGTGGCTGGGTGTCGCCGTGGTGGCCGCTGCCGGCGTGGCGCATATGCTCCATGCCGGCCTTGTGGTCGAGGATGACGACGTCGGCGCCATGCAGGTCGGCGCCGTCTTGCGCCACGCGCACTTCCACATCGACGTTGGCGCCCAGCAGCGCGGCCAGGCCGGCGCTGACGATGGCGTCCGCATGGGCCACCAGCACCGTGACTTTTTCTCCCTGTTGCGTGGCGCCGTTGTATCCGTTCTGGCCCGAGCTACCTGTCATGACCGCTTGAGGCCAGCTTTTGCTATCGAGTCGCATGTCGTTTCTCCTGGTTGCCATGCCGGCGATGGTTCGCCAGCGTGACGACAGCGTACCCGCCATTGTGCAAATTGCCACGACCCGATCCGGGGGGATCTCCCTCCCTAGATAGGGTGATACGAAAGGGATAGGGGAGGGCATCACCCGAAAGAGGTAGTAGTAAAGGGTCAATACCAGTGATGGCAAGGCCGGGCCGCGCCCCTACACTGTGTGCTCCCGTCTGAAGCGGCGCTCCATGTACAAAGACAGGTGTGGCGCTGGTCTTCGGATAGTACAGTTTTGACTTTTAAGGAGTGGCCCGCCATGAGAATGTATGTCATATCGATTGCCACCGGCCTGCTGGTCGGTGTCATCTACGCGCTGTTGAATGTACGTTCGCCGGCGCCGCCAGTGATCGCCTTGCTCGGCCTGGCCGGCATCCTGATCGGCGAACAGATTCCGCCGCTGGTACGCACCTGGCTCAAGCCCGAAGCCACCAAGGTCTCGTGGGTGGAAGACCACGTCAAGCCACACTGCTTCGGCGAACTGCCAGCCGCCCAAAAATCCGACGACACCAAAAGGAGCGCATGATGTCCCAACCCACTACCAACGCTGTGCCTGACCTGATCCTGCATCGCGGCCTGTTCACCACCCTCGACCGCAGCAACCCGCACGCCGAAGCGGTGGCCATCAAGGACGGCCGCTTTACCCACGTGGGCCGCGCCAACGAAATCATGGCGCTGGCCGGTCCCAACACCCAGGTGATCGACCTGCATGGCAAGCGCGTGCTGCCAGGCCTGATCGACAACCACTGCCACATCATCCGCGGCGGCTTGAATTTCAATCTTGAACTGCGCTGGGATGGCGTGCGCAGCCTGGCCGACGCCATGGGCATGCTCAAGGCGCAGGTGGACATCACCCCCGCGCCGCAATGGGTGCGCGTGGTGGGCGGTTTCACCGAACACCAGTTCATCGAGAAGCGCCTGCCCACCATCGAGGAACTCAATGCCGTGGCGCCCGATACGCCCGTGTTCATCCTGCACCTGTACGATCGCGCGCTGCTCAACGGCGCCGCGCTGCGCGCCGTAGGCTATACCAAGGACACCCCGGAACCACCGGGCGGCCAGATCCTGCGCGACGGCTCCGGTAACCCGACCGGCCTGCTGCTGGCCAAGCCGAATGCGGCGATCCTGTATTCCACGCTGGCCAAAGGCCCCAAGCTGCCGCTCGAATACCAGGTCAACTCCACCCGCCACTTCATGCGCGAACTCAATCGCCTCGGCATCACCGGCGTGCTCGATGCCGGCGGCGGTTTCCAGAACTACCCGGACGACTACCAGGTGATCCAGCAGCTGTCGGACGCCAAGCAGCTGACCATTCGTCTCGCCTACAACCTGTTCACCCAAAAGCCGCAAAAGGAAAAGGAAGACTTCCTCAACTGGACCCAGAGCGTGACGTACCAGCAGGGCGACGATTACTTCCGCCATAACGGCGCCGGCGAAATGCTGACCTTCTCGGCGGCCGACTTCGAGGACTTCCGCGAACCGCGTCCCGACATGCCGGACAATATGGAAGACGATCTGGAAGGCGTGGTGCGCATCCTGGCGCAGAACCGCTGGCCATGGCGCATGCACGCCACGTACGACGAAACCATCAGCCGCGCGCTGGACGTGTTCGAGCGCGTGAACCAGGACATTCCGTTGACGGGCCTGAACTGGTTCTTCGATCACGCCGAGACCATCTCCGACCGTTCGATCGACCGTATCGCCGCGCTGGGCGGCGGCGTGGCCGTGCAGCACCGCATGGCCTACCAGGGCGAGTATTTTGTCGAGCGTTACGGCCACGGCGCGGCGGAAGCCACGCCGCCGGTCAAGAAAATTCTCGAAGCCGGTGTGAAGACGTCGGCCGGTACCGACGCCACCCGCGTTGCCTCGTACAACCCGTGGGTGTCGCTGTCGTGGCTCATCACCGGCAAGACCGTGAGCGGCATGCAGCTGTACCCGCGCGCCAATTGCCTGGACCGCGAAACGGCGCTACGCATGTGGACCGAGAACACTACCTGGTTCTCTAACGAAGAAGGCAAGAAGGGCCGCATCGAAGCAGGCCAGCTGGCCGACCTGATCGTGCCGGACAAGGATTTTTATGCCTGCGCCGAGAGCGAGATCACCGACATGACGTCCGAGCTGACCGTCGTCGGCGGCAAGATCGTGTACGCGGCCGGCCGCTTTGCCGCCCTCGACACGCCACCGCCACCGGCCATGCCCGACTGGTCGCCGGTGCGCCGCTTTGGCGGTTACGCCGGTTGGGGCGAGCAGATCGGCAATAACCGCGCGGCGTTGAAAGAGCTGGAAAAACGCAAGCAGCAGCAAGCGCAATTGCGCGCCCAGGCGGCATCGTGCGGCTGCGCCAACGAGTGCAACGTCCACGGCCACCAGCACGCGTCGGCATGGGCCAGCAAGCTGCCTACCACCGACCTCAAGAGTTTCTGGGGCGCGCTGGGCTGCGCCTGCTGGGCGGTGTGATGGTGCCGGCTTTCCTGCGCGCCCCGTGGGTGCGCTGGGTCTGCCTGTTGCTGCTGTGCTCGGCGTATCTGCAGGGCGGCTTCAACAAGCTCACCGACTTCAACTCGGCCATCGCCGAGATGCAGCATTTCGGCGTGGCGCCGGCGGCGCCGATGGCGGCGCTGGTGATCATCGGCGAGCTCGGCGCTTCGCTGATGATACTGGCCGGGTTTTACCGCTGGCTGGGCGCGGGCTACCTGGCGGTGTTTACCGTCATGGCCACGCTGATGGCCAACCGGTTCTGGGAGATGTCGGGCCCGGAACGCTTTTCAGCCGCCAACGGCTTCTTCGAGCATCTCGGCCTGGCAGGCGCGTTCCTGCTGGTCGCGTGGCTCGATCTACAAGATGTAAACAAGGAATAGTATGGAACGAGGAAATATCAAGCAAGGCATCTCGCTGGCGTTTTTGGGCGGGTATGTCGATACGCTGGGCTTTATTGCGCTGTTCGGCCTGTTCACGGCCCACGTCACGGGCAACTTCGTGCTGATCGGTCGGGCGCTGGTGGAGCCGGCGCATGAGCTGATTCCGAAACTGCTGGTGTTCCCGGTGTTCATCCTGTTCGTGGCCATTTCGCGCATGCTGATCCTGCACTGGGAGCGCAGCAACAGCCCGGCGCTGCGCAACAGCTATCTGCTGCAACTGTTCCTGCTGCTGGCCACCATCGTCTGCGCCTACATCGCTTCGCCGATGGCCAATGCCCATCAACCGTTGAGCCTGCTCACCGGCATGATCTGCGCAGGAGCGATGGCCACGCAAAATGCCTACGGCAAGCTGCTGCTCGGAAAATCGGCCGCCACCACGGTGATGACCGGTAACGTCACCCAGTTGGTGATCGAGCTGACCGACTCGCTGCGCGGCGATCCGCAGGCGATCGGCCGCTGCAAGGTGCTGGTGTGGCCGGTGGTGTCGTTTGCCGCCGGCTGTATCCTTGGCGCCTATGCGTACATCGGGTTCGGCTTTGCCGGCTTGCTGGTGCCGTGCGTGGTGCTGGCGTTCATGGCGGCTGCCACCAAGGACTGAGTCTCCTGTGAAGTGCTTCAGGCCGCGCCGCTTTCGAGCCGCGCGGCTTTTTTTTCGCGGCGGGCGTAGTATCTTCAGTCTCGCCAACCTTCCCGAGGAGAGTGATGATGGCTAAAAATACCATTTGCCTGTGGTATGACCGCGACGCCCTGCAGGCTGCCAACTTCTATGCCAGCGTGTTTCCCGACAGCGCGGTCGGTGCGGTGCACCTGGCCCCCGCCGACTATCCCAGCGGCAAGGCCGGCGACGTGCTCACGGTGGAATTTACCGTGTGCGGCGTGGCTTGCATCGGCCTCAACGGTGGCGACACCTTCCACCACAGCGAAGCCTTTTCCTTCCAGATCGCTACCGACGACCAGGCCGAAACCGACCGTTACTGGAACGCCATCGTCGACAACGGCGGCATGGCCAGCGCCTGCGGCTGGTGCAAGGACCGCTGGGGCTTGTCGTGGCAAATCACGCCGCGTGTGCTGACCGAGGCGATGGCGCAGGGCGGCGAAGTCGCGCAGCGCGCCTTCCAGGCCATGATGACCATGCAGAAAATCGACGTGGCCACGATAACGGCGGCCGTGGCCGGCGCCTAGGTTTCGAGGCTTTTGTATATGGACTGATACATATCGGCGCTGTTTTAGGTATTGCCCGAAAGGTATAATCTTTTGTCACACCGCCGGTGTTACCAATACTGGCGTGCCTCCGATCATACCTAGAAGGAATCTCGTGTACCGTACGCTGATCAGCGCCGCCTGCTGCGCCTTGCTTGCCTTGTCTTCCCCATCGTTGCACGCCGAAACGGCTACGCCGGTCTCCGGCATCGACCTGAAAACCCTCGACCCGGCCGTCAGTCCCAAGGTCGATTTCTATGGCTACGTCAACGGCGTATGGGCCCGCAATACCGAGATCCCGGCCGACAAGTCGACCTGGGGCACGTATATCGAACTGCGAGAAATCGCCCAGCGCCAGTTGCGCGCGCTGATGGACGATGCCGTCAAGCACCCCGGCAAGGCCGGCAGCGATACCCATAAAATCGCCGACCTTTATACCAGCTACATGAATGAAAAGGCGCGCAACGCGGCCGGCTTCAAGCCGCTCAAGGTCGAGCTGGCCAGCGTGGCTGCCCTCAAGGACAAGCAGGACTTGCCGGCATTGTTCGCAGCGCTGCAACGCAGCGGCATCCAGACGCCGTTCTCGGCCGGCGTGGCGCCCGATGCGCAAAATCCCGAGCGCTACACCATCAATATCAGCCAGTCCGGCCTGGGCCTGCCCGACCGCGACTACTACCTGAAGGACGACGACGCCAAGCTCAAGGGCGTGCGCGACAAGTACCTCAAGCATATCGAAACCATGCTGACCATGAGCGGCGACAAGCAGGCCGCCGCCCATGCCGCCCAGGTGCTCGACATCGAGACCCGTCTGGCCGCCGTGCAATGGACCCGCGTGCAGATGCGCGATCCGGTCAAATCGTACAACCGCGTGGACTTCGACCAGTTCGCCACACTGGCGCCGGGCTTCGACTGGAAAGCCTATTTTGCTGCCGCCGGCTACGCAGGCAAGGAGACTTCGGCCGTGGTGCGCCAGCCGAGCTTCCTTAAGGGCTATTCCGAAACCCTGGCTGCCGTGCCGCTCGACGCCTGGAAGAGCTACCTGAACTGGCGCATCGTCGAAAGTTACGCGTCGTACCTGGACAGCGCGGCAGTGAAGGAGCGCTTCGCTTTCGAGGGCACGACCTTGCGCGGCGTGCCGCAAAGCGAACCGCTGTGGCAACTGGCGCTCAAATTCACCGACGGCGCACTCGGTGACGCGGTCGGCAAAAAATACGTGGCGATGTACCTGCCGCCGGAGACCCGTCCGCGCGTGATGGCCATGTTCGACAATTTCGTCGCGTCGTTCAAGGACGGTATCGAACACCTGGACTGGATGAGTGCCGAGACCAAGAAGGAAGCGCAGCTCAAGCTGGCCGCCCTGAAACCGAAGATCGCCTATCCGGACCAATGGCGCGACTACAGCGCCATGAAAACGCAGCCGAAGGACCTGGTTGCCAACGTGCGCGCCGCGCGTGCCTGGAGCCGCCAGTACAACCTCGACAAACTCGGTAAGCCGGTGGACCGCGACGAATGGTCGATGACGCCGCAAACCGTCAACGCCAGCTACAGCCCGGCGCTCAATTCGATCACGATTCCGGCCGCCATCCTGCAACCGCCGTTCTTCAATGTGAAGGCGGAAGATGCCGTGAACTACGGCCTGCTGGGCATCACTTTCGGCCACGAGATCAGCCACGCCTTCGACGACTCTGGAAGCCAGTACGATGCCAAGGGCCGCCTGCGCAACTGGTGGACGGTGGCAGACCGCACGGCCTTCAAGGCCCGCGCCGCCGGCCTGGTCAAGCAGTACGGCGCCTACAGCCCGGTGCCGGGCTACCACATCAACGGCGAACTGACGCTGGGTGAAAACATCGGCGACAACTCCGGGCTGTCGCTCACCTACAAGGCGTACCAGCGTTCGCTGGGCGGCAAGCCGTCGCCGGTACTCGACGGCCTGACCGGCGAGCAGCGCCTGTACATCGGCTTCGCCCAGAAATGGCGCGCCAAGCTGCGTCCCGAAGCGGCGATCGCCCAGATCAAGAGCGACCCGCACTCGCCAGGCGAATTCCGCGCCAAGGGCACGGTCATGAACCAGCCGGGCTTCTACGAAGCGTTCGACATCAAGCCGGGCGACCCGATGTACCTGCCGCCGGAACAGCGCGTGATCATGTGGTGATGACGGAATAGGGAAGGGCCGGTGGCACGATGGCCGGCCCTGACCGCACCGCCATGGTTAACGGCCATGGTAAATTTTCAGTGGGGCTGCGCCACCGGGTTACCGCGCGGCTTCCACGTACTCCACACGATTAACGCCAGCAACGCCACCTGGACCGGCAACCGCAGCCACAGCGCCCATAGCGGCACGTTGAACAACTCGGGCTGTTGCAGCATATAGATATGGGCGGGCGTTACCGCCAGGGTCAGCAGGAAAAGACCGATGCCTGCGGCCTTGCGCAGCGACGGTACCAGGATGCCCGCCGCACCCAGCAATTCGAACACGCCGCTGACTAGCACTGCCGCCACCGGCCATGGAATGTATGGCGGCACGATGGTGGCCTCCAGGTCGGTGGCGACAAAGTGCGCGATGCCGCCGATGAAAAACCAGAGGAAGACGATCGCCAGGCCGATTATTTGCGGTCGGGACATCTGCTGCGCGTGTTTCATCAATTAATTCCCTGTATGCTTGACTGCGTCCACGGTGGCGCAAGCTTCCCACGTTATCAGAAAATATTGAATGCGGAGCAGCGTATGAGGTTGAAATTCTCTGGGCTTCAAGGCTACGCCATGATCCTGATGTTGACTGTTGCCGGCCCGCTGTCGGCCGCAGAGGTGATGGAGAATGACAGTATCCTGGACGTCATCCATGGCATGCGCCAGGTAGCGATGGAACGGGCGGCTGTCGAGGCGCTCTTCGACGCCCAAATTGCCGAGGTGAAAGGCAATGGGTATTGGACATACCACGAAGGCGCGGGGAACATTTTCGAGTATGGATCGAAGATCAGGAAGTTCGGATTCATGACAAAAAATGACGGCACCGGCACCCCGGTGGTGTACGCCGATTTATCGGGACATTGCGTTTCCTTTGCGCAGGTCAAGTATCGTTATCCCGACATGGTTTCGCGCGGCAATGCGCCGTCACCTCACTCCAGCAATCCGACCGTGGGCTATGTGTATCTGAACGAAGAAGGTCAAATGAGTTTCTCATTCACGATCGATAAGCACTTTAAGCCCGCCTGCCTTGTCAACGTCGGATTTTCTCCAGCGCGTACCTTTCGCTCACCGCCCTCGTGAACCCCGCAGGCAGGCATTGGTCAGGCCCCGGTCCCGCCAGCGAGTGGCAGCGTTCTGAGCCTGATCTCGATCGCGGCACGCACTGCATCCGGCACGTCCATCTTCAACATTGCACTCGGCCAAAGATCCCTGGCCAGCATGACCGTGTGCGCCACCGCCGCTTTCGCAATCCGCTCGGATATGCCCGCCTGCCTGGCGATAGTGGCATAAGTGTCGAGCGTCTCTTGCCGTTGCAACTTGTCGATGGCGACATTGGTCGCGAAGCCCTGGAAGCCCGGCAGTGCCGCCACGCAGACGATGTCGTAAGCCGGGGACAGCGCGGGTCGCACGCCATCGCGGTAGAGCACACTGAAGTTTTTCAGGTGGGCATCCGAGTTGCCGAGCAGCGTGTTGACGGTTTGCCGTATAAAAAACTGGCGCACATCGTCGATGCCGTTCGCACCAAGTTGGTCCAGCACCTGCAGGAATTTGACGAACTGTTTTGCGCCGGAATATTTTTGGCCGGGCATCAGCGTCAGCAACTGGCACGCGTCTTCCATGTGTATTGCGCCGCCGGGGCTGCGGTCGAACCGGTCCACCGCCAGGAAACGCGTTTCGGCACCCAGCGCGGCAACCAGTTCCGGGTGATCGGTCATCGTACTCATGGGGGCGGGCCGGCATTCTGCGACGTTCACCCCGGCCATGCCAGCCAACTGCATGCACGCATATTCATTCATGACTTGCGAGTCGTTGCCGGCTGCCGGCAGTTTTGCAATCAGGTCCGATAACTTGCCTTTGACGGGCATGCAGTAGCGCTTTCCGTCTCGCGCACGCGAGAGCGCCAGCTTGTCCTGTACGCCCGATAACGATGCTGCACCCTCGGCAGCCTGCTCGGGCACCGCGATCTCGAGATTGTCTGCGCCGCCGGTGACGCCATATGCGCGCGCCACAGCCGTCAGCTTGTCAAGGTCGGCGGGCACGACGGTCACGGCGCCCGGGAGGTCTTCGCCAGCGGCGGCCAGGATGCCGAAATCATCCATGTCACGGTTGCTCTTGCGCGTGGCGGCCAGGCGGCGACGCAGCGATCCCTCAGGCAACAGTCCTGCGAAGAAAGGCGGTAGTTCGCCACGCTCGTGGTACACGGCCGGGTCGAAATAATTCTTCATGATGGCCTGCGTAATCTGCTCGGCACCGGGGATCGTCAGGGACAGCGAGAGCGTAGCGCGCCGGTTATCTGCCAGGTATTGCTCGGTAGCGATGAAGCGCGTTACCCTTCCTGCTTCGCACAACCAGCCCACGTGCCGTCCGTGTAACAGCACTTCCAGGTAACGTGGACTTAAAGGGTGGCTCATGACGTGCTCGCAAGGAACCGGTCCACTGACGATGGCACATCGTCCGGGCCGATTGCTTTACCGGACAACAGACGTTCCACCTCAGGTAGCAGATGCTTGGGGATCACGACAACGCTTGCCTCCATTGCATTCGCCAGCGCTTCGACGGTGCCGAACCTCGCATCGACTTTCCCACCTAAAACGTTGCTGACCTGGGGCACGCTCATGCCCGTCAAAGTCGCAAGATATTGCAAGGTTTTTCCTTGGGCGTTGCGGCGCTGTTGAAGTTGTTGAAAGATGGTCATCTTATGCTTTCGTATAAATGCATAGATGATTTTACGTTAAAACGTAAGTCGAGGCACCATGTGGATGGTGTCTTCAGCGTGACCGCACCACCTCGTCGATTTCAGCCATCAACACCCGCACCAGCTGCGCCGCCGCCATTTCCCTGATCAGCGGAGCGCCTTGCCCAGCCCAGTGCGCCGCGAATTCGTGGTTGCCGGCCTTGCTGGCTGCTCCATGCAATTGCTTGCCCGCGTCGTACGCGACCGGGTAGTCGGCTGCCGGTGGCGCGCCGGCGGCTTCGCCATGCAGGGTCAGCTGGTTGACCAAGCCTCGGGCCAGGCGGCCCGAGATGGCGGCGGTAAGCCGTGTGGAACGGGCGCGGTCGCTTTGCAGCATGGCGCGGTAGCCGGCGTTGGCGGCTGACTCCGGGCAGAGCAGGAAGGCGGTGCCCAGCTGGGCGCCCGCAGCCCCCAGGTCCAGCGCGGCCTGGATGCCGGCGCCGTCCATGATGCCGCCGGCGGCGATCACGGGCAACTGCGTGTGTTTTGCCAGCAGGCGCACCAGCACCGAGGTGCTCAGCCGTTCGTCGGGCGCTTCGGTATCGAACACGCCCCGGTGGCCGCCCGCTTCCACGCCTTGGGCGACGATGGCGTCGATGCCGGCTTGCTCGATGCGCCGCGCTTCGTCGAGGCTGGTGGCCGTGGCCATGGTGCGGATGCCCGCCGCGCGCAGCGCCGCCAGCCACTCGGCGCGCGGCAGGCCGAAGTGGAAACTCACCACCGCCGGCTGCAGTTCGAGCAGCAACTGGAACGCTTCTTCGTCCTCGATAAAAGTCTTGTAGATTTCGTCCAGCGCGGTGGGCGGCTCGATGCCGGCCTGCGCGAACAGCGGCGCCAGGTAGGCGATCCACGCTGCTTCGCGCTGCGCGTCGCGCCTGGCCGGTGGATGGCAGAACACGTTGACGTTGATCGGGCCGGCGGTGAGCGCTTGCGTCTCTTCGATCATCTTGCGCGACTGCGCCACGGTGGCCGCGCCGATGGCCAGCGAGCCGAGGGCGCCGGCGTCGGTCACCGCTGCCGCCATCGCCGGGGTTGAGAAGGCCGCCATGGGCGCGGCGATCAGGGGATGGCGTACGCCAAGCTGGGTGAAAAACGGGTGGACTGCTGCCATGGTGCCGCCTTCTGACGAGTGGGGGGAGATGTTTACCCTAGATCGTAATGATCCCACGTTTGAGTGCAATCGTCACCGCGTGCGTGCGGTCGTTGGCGGCCAGCTTGGACAGCACGTTTTTCATGTGCGCCTTGACCGTTTCTTCGGAGATCGACAGGTGCTCGGCGATGCGGCGATTGGAGTTGCCGCTGGCGGCGTGGTTCAGCACTTCCATCTCGCGCGGGCTCAGCGGCCCCTGGCCCATGTGCTGCGCCAGCTCCATGGCGATTTCGGGCGGGATGCGGCGCTGGCCGATGTGCACACCGCGCACGGTGTCGAGCAGTTCGCGGCGCAGGGTGCTTTTTAGCAGGAAACCGGCCGCGCCGGCCTGCACCGCGCGCAGGATCTGGGCGTCGCCCTTGTAGGTGGTGAGCATGATCACGCGTGCGTCGCTGTGTTCGCCCCGGATGCGCTGCAAGGCGGTCACGCCATCGAGCTCCGGCATGGCGATATCCATGATCGTGACATCGGGACGCAACTCCTGGTAGCGCTCGATGGCTTCGCGGCCGTTGCTTGCTTCGCCTGCCAAGCGCATGTCGTCCTGGCTGGAAATGGCTTCGCCCAAGCCGGCCCGCAACAGCGGGTGGTCATCGACGACAAGGACGGAAATGGGGCGTGGAGCTTCCATGGTGTAACGAGTGTTGTATTCCAAATTTACTTTTCTAAGGTTTTAGTGTGCGCTGCAACACCAAAGTATGCATCGCACGAAAGAATGGCACAATAGCCAGACGTGCAAATGACCTTTGCACTATCTGCAAACTTTGGAGACCGTCTTGATCGATACCTTGCATTGTCTGCTGGCCGTGGTGGAGCACCGCAGCCTGTCGCGCGCGGCAACGCAGCTGGAAATGTCGGTGTCGTCGGTGTCGCGCAAGCTCGACGCGCTCGAGGCGCAACTGGGCGCGCGGCTGCTGGTACGCGGCGCGCGCCAGGTGGCGCTCACCGACGCCGGCGAACGCTTCCTGCCGCGTGCGCGCAATATGCTGGCCGAACTGGCCGAAGGCATGGCGGCGGTGCAGGAGCTGGACCGCGAGCCGCGCGGCGTGTTGACGGTTACCGCGCCCGCCGGCTTTTCGCGCCTGCACGCGGCGCCGGCCATCGCCAGCTTCCTGGCCTTGTATCCGTCGCTGGAAGTGGAACTGCTGGTGGGTGACAACGTGGTGGATCTGGCTGAACAGCGCGTGGATGTGGCAATTCGCGCCGGCGTGGCGCCCAGTGGCGAACTGGTGGCCACCCGGCTGGCGCCGCAGCACCGCGTGGTGAGCGCCAGCCCGGCCTACCTGGAGTGTCATGGCTGGCCGGCCTCGCCGGCGGAGCTGGTACAGCACCAGTGCCTGACCATGGTGGGCAAATCGCCGCGCGCCTGGTGGCGCTTCGACGGCGTCAATCACAACCAGCCCTTGCCGGTCAAAGCAGCCTTCCGCTGCGACGATACCGATACGCTGCTGCACGCGGCGCTGGCCGGCGCCGGCATCGTCCACCTGGCCAACTGGATGGTATGCGACGCCATCGTCGCAGGTACCCTGGTGCCGGTGTTCCCGATGGCGCCGCTGGCGCGCACTTCGGCTGCGCGCCACGATCCGGCCGAATCGGCGATCCACGCGGTACACATGCCGGGACGCTCCAGCCACGCCAAGGCGCAGCTATTGATCAGTCACTTGAAGGAGTTTTTTGGCGATCCGCCGTATTGGGATGTAGCGATGGAGAAGGCAGGGGCGGCCGAGCGGCGCGCCCCGTAAATTCAGCTAGCGCCCTGGCATAGCCTTCAGAGCATGGCGCAGCGACGAAGGCAGTACGAGTGTACGCCGAGGAGCTGTACCGCAGCTATGGGGCTTATTCCAGAAGCTTTAATTCCAGTCGTCGCCGCCTGCCGGGCCTCCACCTGCATCATCCCAGCCGCCACTGACGCCGAAGTCGGTGCCACCCATGTCGTCGTTCTGGACGATGTTGCTGCGGGTGGGATCTTCGTAAATGATGTCGCTGCGGCCGCCATCTGTCGCAGCGCTGTCGGTGGCGCCGTGGTTGCCGCTCATATTGCGGGCAATCGCCTCGGCTGCCATGAAGCCTGCGCCGACTGCAGCACCGGTGGCGAGGCCGCCCATGATGCGCGAGCCCATGCCCGGACCTTGCTGCGGGTAGCCTGGTTGTGGGTAGCCCTGCTGCGGATAACCCTGCTGCGGGTAGCCGCCACCGGGTGGATAGCCCGGAGGAGGCGGGGTGCCGGGATTGTAGCCTGGGTTGAAGCCGCCGTTACCACCCATGCCGCCACCTTGCTGTTGCTGGCGGTTGCGCATGAAGCGCGTTGCCACGAAGATGAACGCCACCAGCACGCCACCCATCAGCAGCACGCTGCCCCAGGGGATGCCGGCAGAGGCTTGCGGCGCCTCGGCACGGTTGGCGTAGCCGCCGCTTTCACGGCCGGCGCGGTTGGCTGGCGCTTGCTGGTTGTAGTTGGGAGCAGGATTGCCCGCCGCGCCGCTTTCACCCTGGGCGATCAGCGTTTTCAGGTTGGCGACCGAGGTGGCGTTGACCTTGGGCAGGCCGGGCGCCAGTCGTTCGGCGGTGGCCAGCGACCGCTGGGCGGCGGCAAACTTGCCCTGCTTGGCCAGCAGTTCGGCTTCGACGAAGTGCGCCTGCGAGCTGTTCGGATGCTCCTTGAGTACCTGGTCCATCATGGCCTGGGCTTCGGCAAACTTGCCCGCCTCGGCCGCGACGTACACCTCGTGCACGGTGGGCGAGGCGGCAAACACGGGCGCCGACAGTGCCAGCGCGCCGGCCAGCATCAGGCGGGTGGCGACGGATTTTGCATTCATGGTGTTTCTCCTGTGGGAATGATCCCTAAGTGATCCCAGTTTAGGCCATTTTCAAGGGCTGGGTGGTGCGGTGGACCACAGAGCGCGGCCCGCCCACCGAAGCGAGAACGGTCTCGGCAATGGCCTCGGCCGTGGCGGCGGACAAGGTCCAGCCCAGGTGGCCGTGGCCGGTGTTGTAGAACACAAACGGCGCCTTGCCGCGTCCTACGCGCGGCACCAGGTTCGGCATCATCGGCCGCAATCCGGCCCACGGCGTGATGTTGCGGGTGGAAACGCCGGGGAAGCAGCGCTGCACCCAGTCCACCAGCGGGGCGATGCGGTCGGCGCGGATGTCGCGATTAAAACCGTTGAACTCCGCCGTGCCGGCCACGCGGAAGCGGTCCTGGCCCAGGCGGCTGGCCACCAGCTTGGCGGCGTCGTCTTCCAGGCTCACCAGCGGTGCGCAGGCGCGGCTTTCATCGTCGTCCAGGTGCACCGTGATCGAATAGCCCTTGACCGGATAGACGTTGACGCGGTCGCCCACCATGGCGGCCAGCGCGCGGCTGGCGGTGCCCGCGCAGACCACCACGCCGTCGTACACGGCGATGTCCGGCGCGCCGTCCTGCAGCAGCGTGACGCAGGCGCCACGGGCATCGGCCGACAGGCCCACCACCTGCTGCGCGTAGCGTGTGTGCACGCCCAGGCGCTGGGCGGCAAGCGCCAGACCGGCGGTAAATTTATGGATGTCGCCGGAGCTGTCGCTCTCGGTGTAGTGGCCTGCGTAGTAGTCGCCGGCCAGCGCGGGTTCGATGGCGCGCATTTCTTCAGGCGTGACGGTGCGCCGTTGTACGCCGCCCTGCGCCAGCAGCAGCGAGACATCTTCTCCATGTTGGAAGTCGGCGCGGTCGCGGTAGATGTGCAGGATGCCGCGCCGCTCCAGGTCGAAGGCGATGTTCTCTTCTTCGGCCCACTGGAACAGGTGCTGGCGCGCCGCCACCGCCAGTTTGGCAATCGCGATCGTGTTCTCGCGGTAGTCGGGCATGGCCGATAAAAATTCGGCCAGCCAAGAGAGCTTGTGCCAGCTGGGCTTGGGGTTGAGCAGCAGCGGGGCGTCGCTGCGCAGCATCCAGCGCAAACCTTTGCCGACGGTGCTGCGGTGGTTCCACACCTCGGCGTTCGATGCCGAGAGCTGGCCGCCGTTGGCATACGAGGTTTCCATCGCCGGATAGCGGTGGCGCTCGATCAGCGTCACGCGCATGCCACGCCTGGCCAGCGCGTAGGCGGTCGTCACGCCGGTAATGCCGGCGCCGATGACGGCGATGGTCTTCATGGCGCCTCCGGCTTGCCTCAGGTGCGCTGGGCGGCGGCGATGTAGCGGTCGATCACGGTCGGCAGCACCGTGAGCGGCACGCCGCAGCTTTGCACCAGCGCGTCGTTAAAGCCCGGCAGGTCGAACCTGGCGCCCAGCGCGGCGCGCGCGCGTTCGCGCTGACGCACGATCTCGTTGTGGCCCACCTTGTAGCCGCACGCCTGGCCCGGCGACACGCTGTAGCGGTCGATCTCGCTGGTCATGGCCTGCTCGCCACGGCCGGTGTTCTCGACCAGGAAGCGGATTGCCTGTTCGCGGTTCCATTTCATCGCATGGATACCGGTATCGACCACCAGGCGGCAGGCGCGGAACTGCTGCGCCTGCAGGTAGCCGATCTGGCTGAACGGGTCTTTCGCGTACAGGCCCAGTTCATCGACCAGCTGTTCGGCATACAGCGCCCAGCCTTCGATAAAGGCGTTGAAGCCGATCAGCGACGAGATCAGCGGCAGGCGGTCGTGGTGCTCGGCCAGGTAGGCGCCCTGGAAGGCGTGGCCTGGCAAGCCCTCGTGCGCGGTGAGCGTGGTCAGTTCCTGCTTGGGCCACAGCGTGGTCGATTTCAGGTTGACGTAGTAGATCGCCGGGCGGGTGCCGTCGAGCGAGGCGAAGTTCATGTAGCCGAGCGGTGCGCCCGCCTCGATATCGGTAGGTACGCGCTTGATTTCGAGCGGCACCTTGAGGTTCATGCGCGAGATCTTCGGCATCAGGTCGCGGATCGCTTCCACCCGCTCGTTGCAGAAGGCGATCAGTTCCTCGCGGCCCTTGTCGTTGTCGGCATAGAAGCGTTTTGGATCCTTGGTCAGCGCCAGCAGGCGCGCGCCCACCGTGCCCTGGGTGATGCCCTGCGCTTTCAGGATGGTGTCGATACGCGCTTGCAGCGCCAGGTTCTGTTCCATGCCGATCGCGTGGATTTCCTTGGCCGACAGGCGGGTGGAGGTGCCGAGGCGCAGCGCCCATTCGTAATAGGCTTCGCCGTCCGGCAGGCGGTGCACGCCGGCGACATCGGTGGCCTTGGCGGTGGCGGCGGCAAACGCTTTGATCTGGCGGTCGAGCGCCGGATACACCTGGCGTTCCACCAGTTTGGTCGCGCGCGCGGCCCAGTCGCCGTCGATGCCGAGCTTCTGGGTACGATCGACCAGCGACTGCACCAGCTTTTGCTGGCCCACCGGAGTGGCGCGGAATTCCTTCAACTGGGCCAGCGCGGTGCGGGCGATGAAGTCGGGCGGCATGATGCCACGGCCGGCCTGGTTGGTTATCCGCGTGTTTTCCTGCTCGAGCATACGCGCCAGGCCGCTCAGGCGCTCGAGGTAGGCGTTGGCGTCGGCCGCGTTGGCGATCTGGTGCTGCGAGTGCAGGAACTCCGGCACCCGGATGATGGCGCCATCCTGCTGCGTGACCGGGAACGGCGAGGCATAGCCATTGAAACCGCTCGACGCGCCGCCGTAGGAAAAGCGCAGGCCCTCGATGCCCTCGTTGGCGGCGTAGCGCACGGTGTCGTAGCGCAGCTGGGCGTCTGGCCCCAGCTTGACGCGGTCCACCCCATCGAGCCGCTTGAGCATCGACTTGACCTGGCTGGCCCAGGCGGCGTCGCCGGAGCGGCTGATGTTTTCCAGCTTCGACTTGAGGTCGGCGCGCGCGCCCTTGTCGAGTCCCAGCGAGGTGGCGGTGGTGGGCGACAGGCGCAGGATTTCATCGGCAAAGGTGTCGAGCAGCTTGGCGAACGCGGCGTCGCCCGGCGCAGCAGGCGCGACATTCCCCGCTTGTCCCTGTGCCAGTGCAAAACCCGGCAAGACCGAGACAGCGGTGGCGGAGAGGGCGGATAACAACAGGTCGCGGCGGGAGAAATTCTGGGGCTGGTGGCTCATGACATCCTTTTTTTCTTTGTTAGAAGTATTTTTCGTAACTTGAGGGTAATGCAACAGTTGCGAAAAAACAGCGCGACGATGACCATAGCGCGCCGTGCTGATCGATGTCAATGGGAATTGCGTGCGGGTTAAGGTGGGATTAATGTTGAAATAGCGATGTTACGCTTGCCACGGTGGCGTCACTATCGGCCCAATCTCCAAAAGGAAATTATGTTGTTTCAGCATGTTGAATTATGGGATGTCAGTGTCTGGGTTTTTGTGAATATATTGATTCCAGTACTAGGGCCTCTGGGCATCCTGTGGGTTCTCATGAAAATCCCTGCGTCCGCGTCCTTCGTCGGCAGCCTTGCTACGTATAAATCTATCGGTAAGGGCGAATTGCTCTGGGCGGCGCTTGCGATGGCGGCCGCTACTATTTACGAACTTCAGTCCCTCGAATCCCTGCTGCCACCCAGAAGCCTGGAGAGCCGGGCAACCAATGCGGTCACTTGGCTACACGTACTTCTGATGTTTCCCGCGGTATTAGTCGTTGGCGTCGGCTCTGCTGGTACGCCGTCGACGGCGATGGTGATTCCAGAAATTCCGGATCCGCTAGTATTTAAGATCTCGGTATGGTCGTTGGTATTTGTGGCGTGCACCTATACCGCAACACACGCACTCCTTAACGAACAAGAGGCCAAGCGCGTAGTAATGCAGCAACGTTCGGTGGAGGAGGCTACGAACCACAAAAATGCTATACTCAATCAGATAAGCGATTGCTTGACAAGAGCGCCGGATGCTCGCATTAATTGCATTGAGAGAATCAAATGACCACCTACGTGAAAGCAAATGCAGAAGAGAAAGCACGTGTTTTACGCGCTATCGCCGCAGTGATGGGTTTTTTGGGCCTGGCTGCAGCAACTGCGCTTGGCTATCTGTCATGGGCCGTTTTTTGACCATCGGGAATCCCATTTCAAGCGTGTTTGTTCGACTATTCGCCACCGTGCTGTTCAATCCGCGTCTTTTACAGCGCGAATCTCGAAATCAGCCTGCGATTCGGCATACGTCATTTTCCGAATCTTGTAAGTGAACTTGCCGGCACCGAGTATTTTCTCTCCGTAAAAACAGTATTCGGCGCTGTGGATTTTTTCGTCCGGCGTCGCTGCTTCCAGCCCGGCGTAGCGATAGGCGCGTGCGTGGGGCAGGTACCCGCTGAACGCCCCGGCAGCCAGATCGCCATAGTCGATACCATTTACCCGCACGCCAAGCAGTGTGACGCCGGTGTCGTTGTGGAGTCTGATGTTCGATGGGGGCCTGAATGCTTCCAGCGCGCACAACATATAGACCACCGACAGGGTCAAGCCCAGTCCTGCGGCCAGGATGGAAAAGCGCAACCAGGGTCTGTCAGGGATGCTGTCCATCGTTACGGTCCTGTTCCAGGAAGTTTGTACTATGCCATAGTGTACGGTGTGGTTGCTCCAAGAACAAGCATCTCACTGCGGCGGCTGCACCGGATCCTCTTCTCCAAACCGCAACCCCCACTGCGCAATCAACTCCTGCAGCACATCGGTTTCCTGGCGCGGCAAGGCCAGCGCCACGTGCAGGTCGGGACGCAGCAGGTAGGCGGCGTCTTCGAGCAGGCCGGCTTGCTCGGCTGCGGCGCTCCACGGCCAGGCGCGCAGCGGCAGGTGCAGGGCGGCGGCCAGCGCCGCCAGTTGCGGGTCGATTGCGCCGTACACGTGCAATTGCCAGTCCAGCGTTTGCAGCGGCGCGAAATTGTCGTGACCATCAGCGCCGTCCGGGCCCGGCACCCACGGCAGCCGGTCGCCGCCGATGATCTCGCCGGCGCGTCCGCCCGACAGCGCGCTGTCGTGGTAATGGATGCGCACCTGCGAGATGGTGCGGAACAGCGCCCGCCGCGCGGCGTCGAAACCGGCCAGCGCCGGCAGCACGTGCGGCACCAGCCAGTTACGCAGCAGCCGGCCACCCGCGCCTTGCGCCACGATCAGCTGGAACGCACGGTCGGTGGTGGACACCAGCTTGCGGGCAAAGGCGCTGCGTTCGGGTTCGTAGGTGTCGAGCAGCGCTGCATCGGCGTCGCCGCGCAGCACCTGCGCCAGTTTCCAGGCCAGGTTGACGGCGTCCCCGATGCCGGTATTCATGCCCTGGCCGCCGGCCGGGCTGTGCACGTGGGCGGCGTCGCCGGCCAGGAAAACCCGGTCCACGCGGAAGCGGGCGGCCACGCGGTGGTGCACGCGGTAGGTGGAAAACCAGTTCACCTGGTCGATGGCGATGCCGAGCAGCGCTTCGAGCCGGGGCCGCAGGTCGTCGAAGATCACGTTGTCGCTGCCACTTTCAGGCACGATGCCGATCAGCCGCTGCATGCCGGCCGTGCGCACCGGCAGCATCAGCGCGAAGCTGTTGGCGTCCAGGTGGACCATGATGTCGCGGTTGGCGCAGGCGGTATGGACGTCGGCCACGTAATACAGGTGGTCGTAGGTGCCACCGTCGAAGGCAAGGCCCAGCGCGTGGCGCGTGCGGCTGTGCACCCCGTCGCAGCCGCACAGGTAGGCCGCGCTGGTGTTGATGCGTTGCGCGCCCTGCAGCAGCACGGCGCGCACGCCCCATTCGTCCTGCTCCAGGTGTTCCAGCGCCGTGTTCCATTCCACTTCCACGCCGGCCGCGCGCAGTTGATCGACCAGCAGCCGTTCGTGCTCGTCCTGCGGGAACGACAGTACGAACGGGTAGGGGCTCAGGTCCGCGCCGATATCGCCCAGTGGCAGTTCGGCGGCGTCTTCGCCGTCCTCGCGCAGATGCACCGCGTGGATGGGTATGCCCAGGTCCACCACCTGCTGCGCAAAGCCGAGCTGGCGGTAGAACTCCAGCGTGCGCGCATGGACCACCATGGCGCGCGAAGCCTGCCCCGGGCCGCAGGCCTGGTCGAAGATGCGCACGGCCACGCCGCGCCGCGCCAGGCAAAGGGCGAGCGCCAGCCCGGTGGGGCCGGCGCCGGCAACGAGTACTTGTGGTTGGGGTGGTTGTGGTTGCATCGGCACAGTGTAGCGCCGCATGCTGCGCCGGTGCGCGCGATTGGGCCACTTCGCGTGCCCGGGCGCTGGTATGATGGTGATGCATATTGCATAACCAATTTTCACCTGGGCGAATTTTCGATGACCTGTTTTACGACCCGCCGCAGCTTGCTGCTGGCGCTGGCCGCCGCGCCCATGGCCGGCATGGCGGAAATCCTGGACAAGCCGCCGGCAGCCACCGTGCTGTCGCCGGCCGCGCAACTGGCGCGCCTGGAAGCCGATACCAGGGGGCGCCTCGGCGTGGCGGCGATTAACACCGCCGACGGCCGCATCCTGTCGCATCGCGGCGACGAGCGCTTCCCGCTGTGCAGCAGCTTCAAGGCCATGCTGGCGGCAGCGATTTTGCAGCACGAGCCGTCGCTGCTCGACAAGCGCATCCGATACACAGCGGCCGACCTGGTGAGCCACTCGCCGGTCACCGAGCAAAACCTGGCCGACGGCATGACAGTGGGCGAATTGTGCGCGGCCACCATCCAGTACAGCGACAACGCCGCCGCCAACCTGCTGATGAAGCAGATCAAGGGCCCGGCCGGCGTGACGGCCTATGCGCGCGCCATCGGCGACAAGGCATTCCGGCTCGACCGCTGGGAGACCGAATTGAACACCGCGATTCCGGGCGATCCGCGCGACACCACCACGCCGCTGGCGATGATGAAGTCCCTGCAAAGCTTTACGCTGGGCCCCGCGCTCACGGTGGACAAGCGCAAGCTGATGACCGAATGGCTGATCGGTAATACCACCGGCGACACGCGCATCCGCGCCGGCGTGCCCTACGACTGGCAGGTGGGAGACAAGACCGGCACCGGGTCGTATGGCAGCACCATCGATATCGGCGTGGTGTGGCCCACGGGTAAGGCGCCGGTGGTAATCGCGCTTTATTTCACGCAGCCGGGCAAGGACGACAAGGCCAACTCGGAGATCCTGGCATCCGCTGCGCGCGTGGTGGTGGAGGCGTTCAAGCTGGCATGAGCGACGTGGCGCCGTCCACGTACACCAGAGTTCCCACCAGGCCTTCGGGCAAATCGAGCGTCACGGTGGCTCCCGACGACTGGCTGTGCGCCGGCCACTCGTCGAGCCCCACGCCCAGCCACTTCAGGTGTGCTTCGCGCGCGGTCCAGGCCCGCGCGAATACGGCCGCGCGTTCGTCGCGGGGTGTGGCAGCGATGCGCGCCGTGGCCTCCGGTCCCAGGTAATCGCGCGCCACGGCCTCCCAGCCCGCCACTTCTTCCGACAGCATCAGGTCCACCCCCACCGGGCCGTTGAAGCACACGGCCGCCAGCGACATGCCGCCATCGTGTGCGAACGAGCAGTGCAGGCGCTGGCCGTCGGGCATGACCGCCATCGGCGCGGCGCCCGGCGAGGCTTCGATTTCGATCTCGCGCGGCGGCACGTCGAACAACGCGCCCAGCGCTTCGGCCAGGGCCTGGCGCAGCTGCAGGCGCGCTTCTTCGCGCTGCTCGCCGGTGGCAAGGCCCATCACGAATACGCCGTCGTCGATGGTGGGCGCGGCGCCAGGCCAGGTGTGGACAGTGAGTTTTTGCATGCTATTCATGTTCTTATGCCTTTGCTGGCGCGGCGGGGCAGCCGGCCCAGTTGCCGTTGGCGGGAATATGCTCGCCCTTCATCACCAGCGTGAGGGCGCCCAGGCGCGCATTGCGCCCGACTACTGCGCTGTATAGTACCGCGCTGCGCGGTCCCAGGTATACCCGTTCGCCGATATCGACCCGGTCGATCTTCATCACCCGGTCTTCGAACAAATGGGTTTGCGGGCAGGTGAGGGCATTGAGCTCGCTGTGGTCACCAATGCGCACGCAGTCGAATTCGGTGATGTCGGTGGTGTCCATGTAAACGCCCTTGCCGATTTTTGCGCCCATCAGGTTGAAGGCGAGCGGCAGCCACGGCGTGCCGCGCAGGTAGCGCATGAAGTTGGGCACGGCGATGCCTTCGTACAGGTTGGTCACACCCTCCGACAGCCATACGAACGGCGTCCACATCGGCTCCGACTGTTTGCGGTAGCGGCCGATCAGCAGCCACTTGAGCAGCACCACGAACACGTAATTGCCTACGCCGTACACCAGGCCGGCCAGGGTCAGGTCCCAGATCACTTCTGCCCAGCGGCCGGCGCCGGCCGCTGGCATCACTTCCAGCACCACCGTGTAGCCCACCGCGATCACCAGCGCATGCGGCGCGACGATGCGGAACGCCTCGATCAAACCGCGCCCCAGGCGGCGCATGGGCGACGGGTGGAACGTGAGCGACTCGGGATAACCGCTGGTCTGCTCGCGTGCTGGCAGGTTCAATGGCGGGGAGCCGAGCCAGGTGTCGCCGGTGTTCATGCGGGCGTTGCCCGGTGCGCACGAGTGCACGCCGATCAGCACCTGCTCGGGCAGCACGGTGCCGTCCGGGATGTAGGCGCCGTTGCCGACGAAACTGCGGTTCGAGATCACGGTGGGCTGCATGGTCATCCAGCCGCCGTCGATTTCCTCGTCGCCCAGCATGACGGCGTCGGCGATGAAGGTTTCGTCGCCGAGGGTCAGCATGTCTGGCACCACGCCCAGCGCGGTGGAGATTTCCGCATCCTTGCCCACCTTGGCGCCGAGCAGCCGGTACCAGTACGGGGCAAAAACGGTGGCGTAGATGCCGTGCAGGACGTTCAGGCTCGATTCCTGGATCTGGCTCACCAGCCACTTGGCGCAGTATGTATTGCTGTGCACCGCGAAGCGGCCCGGTTTCAGGCGCGGCAGCACGGTCCAGCGGATGCCGGCCGACAGCAGCGCGGTGAGCACGATCAGCACCGCGCTGGCAGGGAAGGCCAATACAAAATAGCGCAGCAGGCGGATGCCCATGCCTTCGCCCTGTAACCACGGCATCCAGCCCGCCTCGTCGAACCAGTCGATCAGCACAAAACTCGGGAACACCGGCATGAAGAACAAGGTGACGATCAGCAGGATGCCGAACACGAAGAACACGCCCTCCGCCACGCTGCGCGCGGCCGATACCACGGGGCGCGGCGGCAGGCGCGCGGGATCGAACGCGCCCACGTCGCCGGCCGGCGAACCGGCCCAGATGCGGCCGGCCGGCACGTGCGCACCGTCGCCCAGCGCCGACTGGCCTTCCAGGTGGCCTTGCGCCTCGATGCGGGTATTGCCTTCCATGACCGCAAACGAGCTGACGCAGGCGTCGCGCTCCAGGGTGATGCGGCCGAGTTTGAGCACGCCGCGTTCTACCCGTGCGTTCTCGAAATTGACGGCGTTGCCGATGCTGGCAAAGTCGCCCACGCTCAGCAGGTCCGGCGCCCGCAAGGTCATCGAGCCGATAATGACATCCTTGCCGATCTTGGCACCCAGCGCCCGCAGCCACCAGTTATTCAGCGACGAACCGGCCAGCAGGTACACCGGCGCGGCTTCCACCAGCCGGTCGGCCAGCCACCAGCGGTAGTAGGCCAGGCTCCAGAGCGGATATTCGCCCGCCTGCAGGCGCCCGGCGATCAGCCATTTGCCGGCAATTGCAATGGCAAACTCCAGCACCGTGGCGATCAAAAAGACACCGACCGACGCGGCGATCGCGCGCGGCACCGAGTCGCCGGGGTCGCCGGTAAAGAAGTGGTACGTGAAGAACGGCGCCAGCCACTGCGCCATGCGCAGGGCAACCAGCACCGGCATGGCGGCTGCCTGCGCCAGCCCGCAGGTCCAGCGCTTGATGTTCGATGGCGGCGTCCATTCGACTTCGGCCCTGGCCGCGCCGGCGTCATTGGCGCCGTCGGCCAGGGCCTGGGCGATCTTGCCCACCTGGCGCTGCTGGTAGATGTCGCGCACCGTCATGTGGGCGAAGCGCGGATCGGCGCGCAGGGTTGAGGCCAGGCGCGCGGCAAAGAACGAGTGGCCGCCCAGGTCGGAGAAAAAGTCGGCCTGGCGCAGGATGGCCTGGCCGGGGAACAGCGTGGCCAGCGCCGCGAACAGTGCCGCTTCGGCCGGCGTTTCGGGCAGATCCGATTCCGCGACGCTGCCGGCTGGCGGCGCCGATAACGGCATGGCTTTTAATGCCTTGCGGTCGATCTTGCCCGAGGTGAGTCGCGGCATGGCCCTCTGCATCTCATAACGGCCCGGCACCATGTACGGCGGCAGGCTGGCAGCGAGCGCGGTGCGCAATGCCTTGGGTTCGAGCGTGACGCCGGTTTCCGGCACCAGGTAGGCCACCAGTTGGTCGATGCCGTCGTCCTTGCGCAACAGGACCGCCACCGTACCCACGCCCGGCTGCTGCGCCAGCAGCGCCTCGATCTCGCCCAGCTCCACGCGAAAACCACGGATTTTCACCTGGTCGTCGGCGCGGCCCAGGCACGTCACTTCACCGTCGGGGCCGATGCGCGCCAGGTCGCCGGTGCGGTACAGGCGGCTGTCATGGCCGCCGCTGGCCCAGGGATTGGCCAGGAATTTTTCCGCAGTCAGGTCGGGGCGGCCCAGGTAGCCGGCGGCCAGGCCCGGTCCGGTGATGCACAGTTCTCCGACTTCGCCGATCGGCAGCAGCCGCAAGTTGCCGGCTTCGACGTTGGCGTCCACCACCAGCAGGCCATAGTTCGGCAGCGGCGTGCCGATGGTGACCGGGTGGCCGGGGCGCAGGCGCGCCAGGCTGGCGGAAACGGTGGCTTCGGTGGGACCGTAGGTGTTGAACAGCTGCCGGCCCGGGCGCGACCAGCGCTCGACCAGCGCTTCCGGGCACGCCTCGCCGCCCAGGTTAATCAGGCGCAGCGACGGCACTTCCTGGTTGAATAACGCCAGCAGGGTGGGTACTGCGTGCAGCACGGTCACCTGGTTTTCATCGAGCATGCGCGGCAAGGTTTCGGGGTCGCCGCTGATCTCCTTGGGGCCGATCCACAGCGTGGCGCCGGCCAGGTAAGAAATCCAGATCTCCTCGAACGACATGTCGAAGGCCACCGAGAAGCCCTGGTACACCTTGTCGGCTGCCGTCACCTGCAGCACCGCGTTTTCGCTGCGCAGGAAATGGCAGATGCTGCGCTGGGTGATCAGGATGCCTTTCGGCTTGCCGGTGGAACCGGACGTGTAAATCACGTAGGCTGGCACGTCGGGCGAAACCGGGCCGCGCGTGGCCAGCACTTCGCTGTCCGTGGGCGCGGCCAGCAGGGTTTCGATGGTCCAGGCCGGGCGTGCGATGTGTTCGAGGCGCGGCGCCAGCGCGGCGCTGGTGACCACGCCGGCGCCGTCGGCGTCATCGAGGCATACCTGCAGGCGTTCGACCGGCGTGTCTTCGTCCACCGGCAGCCAGGCTGCGCCGGCCTTGGCGATGCCGGCTTGCGCCACCAGCAGAGTGATCCCGCGCGGCAGCCACAAGCCGACGATCTGGCCCGGGCGCACGCCGGCGGCCAGCAGGCGCGCCGCCACCAGGGCGGCTTGCGCATCGAGTTCGCGGTAGGTGAGGATGACATCACCGAAAACCAGGGCCGGGTGATCGGGGGCGCGGACGGCGCTTGCTTCCAGCAAGTCGGCCAGGATTTCCTCGCGCAGCAGCGCGGCGTCGGGTTGGCCGAACAGGATGTCGGGATGCGTGTTCGTAAGGCCCTGCGGTGCTGGCTCGGTCATGCTGGAAAAGTGTGAAAAAGAGGTGCCCATTGTACGTTACGCGCACCGGCTTTTTTGCTTACCTCTCCTAGCGGTAAGGAGAATTATGCAACTTCCGCTGGCAGCCCTTACAATGGAATCCAGAGCTATCTTTTAAGGAGTCGTATGTCACCGAACCGTCCTTTCATCGCCCCCGTGCAATTCGACGATCCTGAAGCCGCTTTCGACCAGGTGCTGGCCATTTACGACGCCAACGTCGCCCACCTGCGCGACGCCATGAAGCGCTTCGTGGCCGGCGAAGACGTGGGTGAGCATGTGCGCGCCTGCTACCCGTTCGTGCGGGTCCATACCGACACCGTGGCCCGCGCCGACTCGCGCCTGGCCTTCGGCTTCGTCGCCGGCCCCGGCACCTACGAAACCACCGTCACCCGGCCCGACCTGTTCAAGCGCTATTACATCCAGCAGTTCAAGCTGCTGCTGAAAAACCACGGCCACCGCCAGCAGGTGCGCATCGAGGTGGGTACCAGCGCCCAGCCGATCCCGATCCACTTTTCGTTCGCCGAACACGAACATATCGAAGGCAGCCTGACCACCGACCGCCGCATGCTGATGCGCGACGTGTTCGACCTGCCCAACCTGGCGGCCATGGACGACGGCATCGCCAACGGCACCCACGAACCGGCGATGGGCGAGGCCCAGCCGCTGGCGCTGTTTACCGCGCCGCGTGTGGACTATTCGCTGCAACGCCTGCGCCACTACACGGGCACGTCGTGCGAGCACTTCCAGAAGTTCGTCCTGTTTACCAATTACCAGTTCTATATCGACGAATTCATCAAGCTCGGTCACGAGTTGATGAGCCAACCGGTGGGGGAGGGCGACAACGAGTACATCGCCTTTGTCGAACCGGGCAACCTGGTCACGCGCCGCGTGGGCCAGCCGGCGGCGCCGGGCGACGCCTACGGCACCCAGCCGCCACGGCTGCCGCAAATGCCGGGCTATCACCTGATCCGCGCCGACGGTTCCGGCATCTCGATGGTCAATATCGGCGTCGGTCCCGCCAATGCCAAGACTATCACCGACCATATCGCCGTGCTGCGCCCGCACTGCTGGCTGATGCTGGGCCACTGCGCAGGCCTGCGCAACACCCAGGAACTGGGCGACTACGTGCTGGCCCACGGCTACGTGCGCGAAGACCACGTGCTCGACGAAGACCTGCCGCTGTGGGTGCCGATCCCGCCGCTGGCCGAGGTGCAGGTGGCGATCGAAGCCGCCGTGGCCGAGGTGACGCAACTAACGGGCCACGACCTCAAACGCGTGATGCGTACCGGGACCGTTGCCAGCACCGACAACCGCAACTGGGAACTGCTGCCGCAACGCACGCCGGAACGACGCTTCAGCCAGAGCCGCGCCATCGCGCTTGACATGGAAAGCGCGACGATTGCCGCCAACGGTTTCCGCTTCCGGGTCCCGTACGGCACGTTGTTGTGCGTGAGCGACAAGCCGATGCACGGTGAAATCAAGCTGCCGGGCATGGCCAACCAGTTCTACCGCGACCGCGTGGACCAGCACCTGCGCATCGGCATGAAGGCGCTCGAGATGCTGCGCAATCTCGGCGTAGATAAGCTTCATAGTCGCAAGTTACGCAGTTTTACGGAAGTTGCGTTCCAGTAAAGATTGTAATACCGTGCCATCAAACCCGCCATGTGCGGGTTTTTTTACGCTCCGGATGCCATGTTGATACCATTTTCGGTATCGAAAACGCCAAAAAATTGATTGGTTTGTTTTCCCGCTCACAAATAAGATCATTTCAACAGCCGATACAGGCTGGGGTAGAGCCACATAACAAAGAGCACTGGAGACACATGAACACCACGATCAACGGGACGGCATCGTCCCGCGCGCAGCATCGCCTCGTCCTCAAATCGAGCGTCGCAGTCCTGGCAGCCGCCGGCCTGCTGTCTGCTTTCCCTGTATTGGCGCAAGAGGTTCCGGCTCCAGCACCTGCACCGGCAGCTGAAACGCCTGTTGCCGATCCTAATGTTTCGGTTGTTACTGTCACCGGCATGCGCCGCGCGGTCGAATCGGCGCAAAAGATCAAGCAGGATGCCGACAATGTGATGGATTCTATTGTCGCCGACGACATCGGCAAATTCCCGGACACGAACGTGGCCCAAACCCTGGCCCGTGTGACCGGCATCCAGGTGCGCCGCGACGCCGGGGAGGCCAACTCGGTACTGATCCGAGGCCTGCCCTTTATTGCCACGCTGCTCAACGGTCGCGAGATGTTCACCACCGCCGGCCGTTACATTCAGCTGGCCGAAATCCCGTCCGCCATGCTGCAGCGCGTGGACGTCTATAAATCGCAGAGCGCCGATCTGATAGAGGGCGGTATCGCCGGCGTGATCGACGTGCGCACCAACCGTCCTTTTGACTTCAAGGAATTTACCGCGAGCGCCCAGGTGGGCGGCAGGAACAAGGACAAGGCCGACGCCACCGACCCCGAGTTGTCGGGCATGATCTCGAACCGCTGGAAAACCGGCGCCGGCGAACTGGGCGCCTTGTTCGGCGTATCGTCGGTGAAGGATCGCTTTACCGAGGAGCGCGTGTTTCAGACCTTCCCGATCAATAAAAGCTTTGCCGCGCCTAACCTGACCGGACCGGACCTGGTGGGGCTGCAGAACATCTACGGCCAGCGCAAGCGCGAGGCCGCCAATTACGCGTTGCAGTGGAAGCCGAGCCAGGACCTGGAAATCTACGCCGAAGGTCTGTACGCTACCCATAAAAAAACCGACCAGACGGACTTCTTCGTCGGCCTGCCTTGGGCCACCACCGCCGATCAGATCAAGGTCACGAAGATTCCTGGCACCGACCAGACCGAGACCATCAACTCGACCAATTCGTTTACCATCCTGTCCACCCAGGCTCGCCAGTCGAAGACAACGACGTCGCAGCACGCGGTAGGCGCCAGGTGGCGGGCTGCACCGGGCCTGCGCCTGAGCACCGAGCTGGCCGTCACCGACAGCAAGTACGACTGGGTCAATCCGATTCTCGATACCAGCACTTCTGCCGATGCGGCCTATATCAAGACCAATGCCGGCAAGAGCCCCTACGCGCAGTACACCGGGGCAGGCCTGACCGATCCGACCAAGATCGTGCTGTCGCAGTTCTTTGACCGCTACGGGTACGACACCGGCAAGTCCACCGACTGGCGCGCGGACGGCACCTGGACCCCGGAAAGCGACGGCTTCCTCAAGGACGTGAGCTTCGGTGTGCGCGCCAATGACCGCGAAGCCAGCTCCATCAAGTCCAACGAAAGCAGCGTCCAGTCACGACCGGGCATTACCATGGCCAGCGTGCCGGGACTGTCTTGCACGACGCCGGGCATGTCGGAAAACTATGGTACGGGCGGCTGGGCCACGCCGTGCGCCAGTTACCTGCTAAACAACACCGCTTCGGTGCGGCAGCTGACCACCGGCGAGTCGGCCGCCAAGGAAATCGATCCAGCGTCGCGCTTCAAGAACACCGAGAAGAACTACGCCGCATACGTGAAAACCCGCGTAGGCTTCGACCTGGGTCAGTACCCGGTAGAAGGTGTGATTGGCGTGCGGGTGTCGAAAGCCGATACGACCACCCAGGCCACCAACGTGACTATCGTTGACGTCGTCAATCCTGACGGCACCATCAAACCAGTCACGACCTACACCCCGACCACCAGCAAGTCGTCGGGCACCGAAGTACTGCCGAGCATGAACTTCAAGCTGGCGATTCGCAGCGACCTGCTGGCCCGCTTTGCGTACAACAAGACGCTGAACCGCCCGGAATTTGCGCAGCTCAATCCAGCCACCGCGTACATCAAGCCGAATGGCACCACCAACGTGGCCAGTGCCTCAGGCGGCAATCCTGACCTGAAGCCGTTCTCCGCGCAGAACTTCGAAGGCACCCTAGAGTGGTATTTCGCATCGACCGGCTCCGTCAGCGGTACCGTGTTCCGCCATAACTTCGACGGCTACATCGTCAATCGCGTGATATCGGAAAACTTCGAGGGAGTACCGTACAACGTCACCCGCCCGGCCAACTCCGAAAAAGGCCACCTGCAAGGTGTGGAACTGGCATACCAGCAGTTCTACGATGGCTTGCCGGGCTGGCTGAGTGGCTTTGGCCTGCAAGCGAACGTCACGTACACCGAAGGCGGCATCACGTCGGGGAACACGCCGCTGTTATTGAACAAGCCATTCCAAGGACTGTCGCGCCTGTCGTACAACATCGTGGGCCTGTATGAGAAGGATGCCTGGTCGGCGCGCCTGGCGTACAACTGGCGCTCGAAGTTCGTCGACCTGTATGCCGATACGCCCGACCGGGCCAACCTGGCAGGCAAGGACCTGATCGTGGCGCCGACATCGTCGCTCGACGGTTCCCTCAGCTACAAGCTCAACAAGCACGTCACGTTCAACCTGACCGGCACCAACCTGCTCAACTTCAAATACCGCGACTACTGGGATAACGAGAACGACTTCCCGCGCGATACCCGCCGCTACGACCGCACGGTGGGGCTGTCGATGAACTTGAAGTACTAAGTCATTCCGTAGTATCCCAAGCCATCCCGCCGCGTGCGGGATGACTGCATTGATAAGAGGTAGCTAGCAGATGTCGAATAAAAAATTATCGCTGTTGGAAAAAGTGGGCTTTGGCGCCGGCGACATGGCGCTCAACGTGGTGATCTCGTCGATGATGTTGATCATCACGTTCTTCTACACCGACATCTACGGCCTCAAGACCTCCGACCTGGCGCTGCTGTTCTTCGTCGTCAAGGTGGTGGGCGCCATCGGCGACCTGGTGGTCGGCCAGCTCACCGACCGCTACACCAGCCTGCGCATGGGCCGCTATCGTCCGTGGCTGCTGGCGCTGGCCGTTCCCTACGGGATCAGCGTGTTCTTCGTGTTTACCACGCCGGACTGGGAATACAGCGCCAAGCTGGTCTGGGCATACTCCACCTACATCATCATGACGCTGATGACGTCGGGCGTGGGCGTGGCCTACATCTCGCTGCCCAGCAGCCTGACCGACGACCCGCAAGACCGCCTGTCGGCCAACGGCTACCGCCTGTTCTTCGCCAAGATCGGCGCCTTCATGGTGACGGTGGTGGTGCCGGTGCTGTCCGAGCGCTGGGGCGGCGGCAATCCCGCCGTGGGCTACCAGGCCGCCATGGCGGTGATGGCGATCGTCGGCATCGCATTGTTCCTGTTCTGCGTGTTCACCACCACCGAGCGCGTGCGCCATGTGGTGCAGCGCCAGTCGCTGTCGGACCAGTTGAAACTGCTGCTCAAGAACGACCAGTGGCTGATCCTGTGCGGCGTGTGCGTGGTGGGCACCATCGGCTACGTGGTGCGCGCATCCGCCGCCATCTACTACGCCAAGTACTACCTGGGCGGGAACACCGCCACCGTCTCGACCTTTTTGTCGATCGGCGTGGTGGCGGCGATCCTGTCGATGATCGCGTCCACCTGGATCACCAAGTTCTATTGCAAGGTCAAGCTGTTCCGCTGGTCGCAAATCGCCGTCGGCGTGATCAGCGCGCTGATCTACTTCGTGGTCAAGCCGGGCGATGTGATGCTGGCGTTCGTGCTGTACGTCCTGCTGTCGTTCGTGGTGGACCTGCACGCGCCGGTGTTCTGGTCGGCGATTGCCGAGACCATCGACTACGGCCAGGTCAAAACCGGCAAGCGCGTCTCGGGCTTTGCCTACGGCGGCATTTCGGTATGCCAGAAAGCCGGCATGGGCATCGCCGGCGTGCTGGTGGGCTGGTTGCTGACGTACTTCCAGTACGCGCCCAACCACGAACAGACCGCGTTCGCGCTGCACGGCATCGTGCTGATGGTCACGCTGATTCCCGGCTTCTTCCACACCGTGATGGGACTGATGATGTTCCGCTACCGCGTGACCGACGAGTACTATGCGCAGGTGAAGAAACAGATGGCTGTGCAAGCCCCGGCCTGATTGAATAACTTAGTGAACAACTTAGAGTGGAAACCGAAGCAATGCAAAACCCCGACATCCTGCAACCGCTGATCGAACAGCGCGCCGACCCGTTCATCATCCGCCACACTGACGGCTACTATTACTTCACCGCCTCGGTGCCGCAGTACGACCGCATCGAACTGCGTCGTGCGAAATCCATCGCCGGCCTGGTGGACGCCGAAAAGGTCGATGTCTGGCACAAACCGGACACCGGCGCTTACAGCGAACTGATTTGGGCGCCCGAGATCCACTTCAACGACGGCGCCTGGTATGTGTACTTTGCCGCCGCGCCGAGCCGCGAGATCAAGCACAAGCTGTTCCAGCACCGCATGTACGCGATCCGTAATACCAACGCCAATCCACTGGAAGGCGAGTGGGAGTTCATGGGCCAGATCGACACCGGCATCGATACCTTCTGCCTGGACGCCACCACCTTCACCCACAAGGGCCAGCTGTACTACCTGTGGGCGCAAAAGGACGTGGCCATCGAGGGCAATTCCAACCTGTACATCGCGCCGATGAAAACGCCGTGGCAGCTGGGCGGCCCGCCGGTCATGCTGAGCAAACCGGAATTCGACTGGGAGATCCGTGGCTTCTGGGTCAACGAAGGCCCGTCGGTCCTGAAAAAGAACGGCAAGATCTTCATCAGCTACTCGGCCAGCGCCACCGACGAAAACTACGCGATGGGCATCCTGTGGGCGGACGAAAACGCCGACGTGCTCGATCCTGCCGCATGGACCAAGAGCCCGCAGCCGGTGCTGCAGACGTGCTTCGAGCACGGCGTGTACGGCCCAGGCCACAACAGCTTTACTATCGGCGACGATGGCGAAACCGTCATGCTGGTTTATCATGCACGCACGTACACCGAGATCATCGGCGACCCGCTGTGGAACCCGGACCGTCATACCTATGTGAAACCACTGAAGTGGGATGAACAGGGCATGCCGGTATTCGGCAAACCATCGATCGCTTGATGACCGTGAGCTGATGAGCCGTCATTCCCGCGCACGCGGGAATCCATAGAACATGCGCGCGGCCGGGCAGGTGATCAACCTCTCCGGCCGCAGTACCATCGAGAGACCTCCACATGCAACCATCGATTACCGAATCGCCGTTCGGCCAACTGCCCGACGGCCGCGCCGTCACCCAATATTCCCTCACCAACGCCAACGGCATGATCGTCAAGATCCTCGACCTGGGCGGGATCATCACCGAAATCCACGTGCCCGACCGCGACGGCAATGTGACCGATGTGGTGTGCAGCTTCGACGACGTGGCCGCCTACCTGGGCGAGTCGCATTACTTCGGCGCGCTGATCGGCCGTTACGGCAACCGCATCGCCAACGCCAGCTTTACGCTCGACGGCACGCAGTACCAGCTCGACGTGAACAACGGCGCCAACCACCTGCACGGCGGCGTCGATGGCTTTCATCGCCGCCTGTGGACCGCCGAAACCTTCAACACTCCCAAGTCGGCCGGCCTGATACTCACGTACCTGAGCGCCGACGGCGAGCAGGGCTACCCCGGCAACCTGGAAACCACGGTGATCTACGAACTGCGCGCCGATAACGAGTTGCGCATCGCCTTCCACGCCATCACCGACCGGGCTACACCGGTCAATCTCACCAACCACGCCTACTTCAACCTGGCCGGCGCCGGCGACATCCTCGGCCACGAATTGACCATACACGCCGACCGCTACACGCCGATCGACGGCGTGCAGATCCCGCTGGGCGACCTGCCGCCGGTGGCCGGTACGCCGTTCGATTTTCAGACGCCGCACGCCATCGGCGCGCGCATCGACGCCGACGACGAGCAAATTCGCAACGGTTTTGGCTACGACCATAACTTCGTCCTCGCCAAAAAGACGGAGGGCGCCCTGGAGTTGGCCGCGCGCGTGCGCGAGCCGGCATCGGGCCGGGTGCTGGAGGTATGGACCCAGGAGCCGGGCGTGCAGTTCTACAGTGGTAACTTCCTCGGCGATTCGGTAAAAGGAAAAGGGCGCATCTACGGCCATCGTAGCGCCTTCTGTCTGGAACCCCAGCACTTCCCCGATTCGCCCAACCGGCCCGCGTATCCATCGACGATTTTGCGCCCGGGCGAGGAGTACACGACCGTCATGGCCTACAAGTTCACGACCGAATAAGCGCCAGGGACCGATATCCATTTCGGTATCGAAGTCGTTTAACAATTTATTGGAAAGTTATCTCAGTACATTTTAGACTGCTTTCATCGCTGTGCTGGCGTGGTTTGGCCGGGCCGGCGCACAAGAATAACTGAGGAGATTTGCATGTCCGAGAACGACAACAAGAAGGTAAAGCTGCGCTCCGCCGAATGGTTCGGCTCCAATGACAAGAACGGTTTCATGTACCGCAGCTGGATGAAAAACCAGGGCATTCCCGATCATGAATTCCAGGGTAAACCGATCATCGGCATCTGCAACACCTGGTCCGAACTGACCCCATGTAATGCCCATTTCCGCAAGCTGGCCGAACACGTCAAGCGCGGCATCCTGGAAGCGGGCGGCTTCCCGGTCGAATTCCCGGTCTTCTCGAACGGCGAATCGAACCTGCGTCCGACCGCCATGCTGACCCGTAACCTGGCATCGATGGACGTGGAAGAATCGATCCGTGGCAATCCGATGGACGGCGTGGTCCTGCTGGTAGGCTGCGACAAGACCACTCCGGCGCTGCTGATGGGCGCCGCGTCGGTCGATATCCCGACCATCGTCGTCACCGGCGGTCCTATGTTGAACGGTAAACTGAACGGCAAGAACATCGGTTCCGGCACCGCCGTCTGGCAGCTGCACGAGCAGGTCAAGGGCGGTGAAATCAGCATGCACGAATTCCTGGCCGCCGAAGCCGGCCACTCGCGTTCCGCTGGTACCTGCAACACCATGGGCACCGCATCGACCATGGCCTGCATGGCCGAGTCGCTGGGCACCTCGCTGCCGCACAACGCCGCCATTCCGGCCGTCGATGCGCGCCGCTACGTGCTGGCGCACATGTCGGGTATCCGCATCGTGGAAATGGTTCGCGAAGACCTCAAACTGTCGAAGATCCTGACCAAGGAAAACTTCGAAAACGCGATTCGCGTAAACGCCGCCATCGGTGGCTCCACCAACGCCGTGATCCACCTGAAAGCCATCGCCGGCCGTATCGGTGTCGATCTGGAACTGGAAGACTGGACCCGCGTGGGCCGTGGCATGCCGACCATTGTCGACCTGCTGCCATCGGGCCGCTTCCTGATGGAAGAGTTCTATTACGCCGGTGGTTTGCCGGGCGTGATCCGCCGCATGGGCGAAGGTAACTTGCTGCCCAACCCGAACGCGCTTACCGTCAACGGCAAGACCATCTGGGAAAACTGCGTGGATGCGCCGATCTACGATGACGAAGTAATCCGTCCGCTGGAGAAGCCGCTGCTGAAAGACGGCGGCATCTGCATCCTGCGCGGCAATCTGGCGCCACGCGGCGCGGTGCTGAAACCATCGGCTGCCACCCCGGCGCTGATGCAGCATCGCGGCCAGGCCGTGGTGTTCGAAGACTTCGAGCACTACAAGTCGCGCATCCTCGATCCGGACCTGGAAGTCGATGCGAACTCGATCCTGGTCATGAAAAACTGCGGCCCGAAAGGTTATCCCGGCATGGCCGAAGTAGGCAATATGGGCCTGCCGCCGAAGCTGCTGGCAGCAGGCGTGAAAGACATGGTCCGCATCTCGGATGCCCGCATGAGCGGCACCGCCTACGGCACCGTGGTACTGCACGTGGCGCCCGAAGCGATGGCCGGCGGCCCGCTGGGCATCGTCAAGGATGGCGACTGGATCACGCTGGACTGCGCCGGCGGTGAACTGAACCTGGAAATCTCGGATGCCGAGATGGCCGAGCGCCAGGCAGTACGCGTGACCGGCAGCGCGCCGGGACCGAAAACCGGTTACCAGCAGCTGTACATCGAACACGTGCTGCAGGCCGACGAGGGCTGCGACTTCGACTTCCTGGTCGGGAACCGTGGTTCGGCTGTGCCGCGTCACTCGCACTGATTCGCCTTCATCCAGGCAGCAATCCCTACCCTTAGCCACGCTCCGTCTCCCGCAACGCCGGGATGACGGAGCCCCGGCCCCCCGATTCAAGGAGACACCCCATGCTGATCATCCAATTCACCAACGAACAAGGCGCGCGCCAAATCGGCGTGCTGGAACAGGACACCGTTCGCATCATCGACGGCTACACCACCACCTACGCCCTGGCGCAGGACGCGATCCGTAAATCGGTCGGCCTGGCCGCCCTGGCCGACAAGTCCATCGGCACCAACACCGCGTCGTTCGCGGCGATTGCCGCCGACGGCCGCCTGCTGGCGCCACTCGATCACACCGACGACGCCCACACCTACGTCACCGGCACCGGCCTGACCCACCTGGGCAGCGCCGACACCCGCGACGCCATGCACAAAAAAATCGGCGGCGACGTCGAGACTTTGAGCGACTCCATGAAGATGTTCCGCATGGGCGTCGAAGGCGGCAAACCTGCGGCCGGCGAGGCTGGCGTGCAGCCGGAATGGTTCTACAAGGGCGACGGTTCGATCGTGGCTGCCAGCGGCAAGGACCTGGCCATGCCGGACTTCGCGCTCGACGGCGGCGAGGAGCCGGAGGTGGCAGGCCTGTACGTGATCGGCGACGACGGCCAGCCGTACCGCGTCGGTTTCGCGATCGGCAACGAGTTCTCGGACCACGTGACCGAGCGCCAGAACTACCTGTACCTGGCCCACTCCAAGCTGCGCGTATGCGGCCTGGGCCCGGCCCTGCTGGTCGGCGCAGCGCCGGCGCACATCGAAGGCACCTCGCGCATCTATGATGTTGACGGCAAGGTACGCTGGGAAAAGGCGTTCTTCAGCGGCGAGCAGAATATGTCGCATACCATCGCCAACCTGGAGCACCACCACTTCAAGTACCCGCTGTTCAACCGCGCGGGCGATGTGCACATCCACTTCTTCGGCACCGCCACCCTGAGCGTGGCCGACAACATCGTGGTCAAGGAAGGCGAAACCTTCGAGATCGATGCGCCGCAATTTGGCCCGGCACTGCGCAACAAGCTGGCCGTGTACAAAACCGAAGTCGCGAAAGTGAAAGCCTTATGATCGATACCAGCATTCTCACCGGCGAAGCACTGATCGCGGGCCAGGCCGTCAAAGGCACGGGCGCCTCCCTGCGCGCCTGGGACCCGGCAGCGGGCAAGCTGCTCGAAACCGAATTCTTTGCGGTCGATAACCAGCAAATCGACGCCGCCTGCCGCGCGGCCGAAGCTGCATTCGACACCTTCCGCTCCATCAGCGACGAGCAACGCGCAGTGTTCCTGGAAACCGTGGGCGAACAGATCGTCGCCCTCGGCGACACCCTGGTCGAACGCGTGATGGCCGAAACCGGCCTGCCGCGCGCCCGCGTGGAAGGTGAGCGCGGTCGCACCGTCGGTCAACTGAAGCTGTTCGCCAACCTGCTGCGCGAAGGCTCGTGGAACGATGTGCGCATCGATGCCGCGCTGCCCGACCGGGCACCGCCGCGCCCCGACCTGCGCCTGCGCATGATCGGCCTCGGTCCGGTGGCGGTTTTCTCGGCCAGTAATTTCCCGCTGGCGTTCTCGGTGGCCGGTGGCGATACCGCCTCCGCCTTTGCTGCCGGTTGCCCGGTCGTGTTGCGCGGCCACTTCGCCCATCCCGGCACGTCCGAGCTGGTGGGCCGTGCAGTGGCCAAGGCTGTAGAAATTTGCGGTTTGCCGGGCGGCGTGTTCTCGCTGCTCACCGGCGCCGACAATGCCATCGGCCAGGAGCTGGTGCGTCATCCTGCGATCAAGGCGGTGGGCTTTACCGGTTCGCGCGGCGGTGGCATGGCGTTGATGGCGGTGGCTGCCGCCCGCCCGGTACCGATTCCCGTGTATGCGGAAATGAGCTCGATCAATCCGGTGTTCCTGCTGCCGGCCGCACTGGCCAACCGCGCCGAAGAAATCGCGGCCGGTTTCGCCGGTTCGTTGACGCTGGGCGTGGGCCAGATGTGCACCAACCCCGGCCTGGTGCTGGCGTTGGCCGGTCCCGAACTCGATCGCTTCACCACGACTGCTTCGCAGGCGCTGGCTGGTGGCGCGGCAGTGACCATGCTGTCGCCCGGTATCGCCGGTAACTTCCAGCGCGGCGTGGCCCAGTTGAAGGATCAGCCCAATGTCTCGACCGTGGCGCTGGCGCCGCAGGAAGAAGGCAAAGGCGCCCCGGCGCTGTTCGTTACCACCGGCGCGGCCTTCCTGGCGCAGCATGCGCTGGGCGAGGAGATCTTCGGACCGGCATCGCTGGTCGTGGCGTGCAAGGACGTTGCCGAACTGTTGCTGGTAACTGAAAACCTGGAAGGCCAGTTGACCGCCACCCTGCAACTGGACGACGCCGACCTCGAGGCCGCGCGCGCACTGCTGCCGGTACTGGAGCGTAAAGTGGGCCGCATCCTGGCCAACGGTTTCCCGACCGGGGTGGAAGTGGCCAGCGCCATGGTGCATGGCGGTCCGTTCCCGTCCACCTCGGACGGCCGCAGCACGTCGGTGGGCACCGGCGCCATCGTGCGCTTCCTGCGCCCGGTGTCGTATCAGAACCTGCCGCAGGCGCTGCTGCCGGAAGTATTGCGCGATACCGGCACCGCAGCCTGGCGCCGCCGCGACGGTGAGCTGACCCGCAATTAAGTCGTTGTACGGCGCGAGCCCTGCGCAGACGGGGCCGCGCTGATCCTTCAGGAGACTGCATGACCCAGTTGGCCAAGTTCCCCAGCTTGCGCGGCAAGCGCGTATTCATTACCGGCGGTGGCAGCGGTATCGGCGAGGCGATGGTGATCTCGTTTGCCGAGCAGGGCGCCAAGGTAGCTTTCGTCGATATCGCCCGCGACCCCAGCCTGGCCCTGTGCCGGCGCGTGAAGGAAGCCGGCTATCCCGAGCCGCTGTTCCGCCTGTGCGACATCACCGACATCGCCGCGCTGAAGGCCACGATGGCCGAGCTGACTGGCGCCATCGGCAACTTCGACATCCTCGTCAACAACGCCGCCAACGATCAGCGCCACGACACGCAAGACGTCACGGTCGAATACTGGGACCAGCGCATCGCCATCAACCAGCGCCCGATGTTCTTCACCTGCCAGGCCGTGTTCGACGGCATGAAGGAGAAGGGGGCCGGCGCCATCATCAATGTCGGTTCGATCTCGTGGCACGTCAAGAACGCCGGTTATCCCGTCTATGCCACCGCCAAGGCGGCCACCCATGGCCTCACGCGCGGCCTGGCCCGCGAATTCGGCGCCCACGGCATCCGCGTCAATACCGTCACGCCGGGCTGGGTGATGACCCAGCGCCAGATCGACCTGTGGTTAGACGACGCCGGCGAGCAGGATATCAAGCGCAACCAGTGTTTGCCCACCAAGCTGCTGCCGCAACATATCGCCTCCATGGTGCTGTTCCTGGCCGCCGACGACGGCGCCATGTGCACGGCGCAGGAATTCATCGTCGATGGAGGCTGGGTTTAGCCGTTGAGTTTAGTAGTTGAGTTTAGTATTGACTCAAGCAGTACCGCAGTACCCGCAGCACCGTTCGCCGCCCCGGAGACGAGCGCCCAGCATGAGGCGCCTGGGCCACATAACCCTAAAAAATGGTATGAACAATGGTGAAGAACTTCATTTCCGCACTCGCGGTTGGCGTGATTGCCACGCCTGGCGCAATGGCCCTCAGCCCGGTCTACGATCCGGCAAAAATGCCGCTGTCGAGCCCCGATTCCCGCATCCAGGTCAGTGTCCATGCCACTCCCGGTGAGCCACTCAGCTATTCCGTCAGGCGTGATGGCAAACCGGTGCTGCTGCCTTCAGAACTTGGCCTGCAAATGCAGGGCGCTGACTTGTCCGGTGCGCTCGCCGTGGTTGGCGCAAACAGTGGCAAGACCGTCGCCAGCAGATATCGCATGGCGGTCGGCAAGAAGCGCGACATCAGCTACCGCGCCAACGAGAGAACCTGGACCGTGCAGAACGCACAAAACCAGAAAATGGACATCGTGTTCCGCGTTTCGAACGACGGCGTGGCCTTCCGCTACGTCGTTGCCGAACCGTCGCTGCCACGCAAACAATTGATCCAGGAGCGGACCACGTTCGCCTTCCCCGGCACCGCCAGGGCGTGGCTGCAACCGATGTCGGTCGCGCAGACCGGGTGGGAACGCACCAATCCCTCGTACGAAGAACACTACAAGATGGACATCGCCGTGGGCACTGCCTCTCCATCGCCGGCCGGCTGGGTATTCCCGGCGCTGTTCAAGACCGACGAGACCTGGCTGGCGCTGTCGGAGGCAGGCATGGACGGCACCTACCAGGCTTCGCGCCTGGCGCCGGAGTCGAAGAACGGCGTGTACAGCATCGGCAATCCGATGCCGGCCGAGGCTTACGGCGGCAAAGGCTTGCTGGCCGACGTCGAGGGCACATTGACCACGCCGTGGCGGCTGATCGCGCTTGGTTCGCTGGCCACGGTGACCGATTCCACGCTGGGCACCGACCTGGCTGCGCCCGCGATCAGGTTCGACGAGAAGCTGGTCAAGCCGGGCCACGCGTCGTGGAGCTGGGCGCTACTCAAGGACGATTCGATCGTCTACGATGTGCAGAAAAAATTCATCGACTATGCGGCCGACATGAAGTGGGACTACACCCTGATCGACGTGAACTGGGATACCCGCATCGGTTACGACAAGATCCGCGAGCTGGCCGAGTACGGCGCCAGGAAAGACGTGGGCCTGATCCTCTGGTACAACTCGTCCGGTCCCTGGAACGGCACCAAGTACACGCCCAAGGACAAGCTGCTCACCCGCGAGCAGCGCACAGCGGAGTTCAAGCGCATCCGCGACCTGGGCGTCAAGGGCGTGAAGATCGACTTCTTCAACGGCGACTCGCAGGCGATGATGGCGTATTACGTCGATATCCTCAACGACGCGGCGGCTGCCGGCCTGCTGGTGAATTTCCACGGTTCGACCATCCCGCGCGGCTGGCACCGCACCTGGCCCAACCTGATGACGATGGAATCGGTGAAGGGTTTCGAGTTCACCAGCTTCGAGCAGAAGGATGAAGACGCGATGCCCACCCACGTGGCCATGCTGCCGTTCACCCGCAACCTGTTCGACCCGATGGATTTCACGCCGATGGTGTTCGGCGACATCCCCAACATCAAGCGCACCACCAGCAACGGTTTTGAACTGGCCACGTCGGTGCTTATGCTCTCCGGTATACAGCACTTTGCCGAACGTCCGGAAGGCATGGCCACCGCGCCGGCATACGTCAAAGACTTCCTGCGCGAACTGCCGCGCAGCTGGGACGACAGCCGCTATGTCGATGGCTATCCGGGCCAGTACGCGGTGATCGCCCGCCGCGCCGGCGACACCTGGTACATCGCCGGCATCAACGCCACCGAGTCCGACAAGACGCTCACGCTCGACCTGTCGTTTGCCGGCAGCGGTGCGGCGCAGATCATCGCCGACGGCGAAGCCGTCACCGGCAACCCCGCCAGTTTCAGCCAGCGCAGCATTGCCGCCGGCACGAAAGCAGTAGTGACCATCAAGCCGCGTGGCGGCTTCGTGATAACAAAAAAACAGTAACCAGGAGACCAGAATGAATCATATCAAGAATGCCGTAGCCACCCTGTGCCTGATCGCCGCCGGCGGTTATGCGTACGCCGCGCCAGTGACCGTCACCATCGACACGTCGAAACCTGGCCCGGTAATCAACAAGAATGTCTACGGCCAGTTCGCCGAACACCTGGGCACCGGCATCTACGAAGGCATGTACGTCGGCCCGAAATCGAAGATCCCGAATACCCGTGGCTGGCGCAACGACGTCATCGGCGCGCTCAAGGAAATGCACGTACCGCTGGTGCGCTGGCCGGGCGGCTGCTTTGCCGACGAATACCACTGGCGCGACGGCATCGGCGCGCGCGAGAAACGCCCGGTCAAGGTCAACACCAACTGGGGCGGCGTGGAAGAATCGAACGCGGTGGGCACCCACGAGTTCTTCGACCTGGCCGAGCAACTGGGCGCCGACACCTACGTGAACGGCAACCTGGGCACAGGCACGGCGCAGGAGATGTCGGAATGGGTGGAGTACATGACCTCCGACAGCAAATCGACGCTGGCCGAACTGCGCCGCAAGAATGGCCGCGACAAGCCATTCAAGGTGGACTTTTTCGCCATCGGTAACGAGGCCTGGGGCTGCGGCGGCAACATGACGCCGCGCTACTACACGGACTTGTACAAGCAGACCGAAACCTTCCTGCGCGCGCCGAAGCACCTGCGTCCGCAAATCATCGCCAGCGGCGGCAACGACTACGACACCACCTGGACCGACATGATCAGCCGCGAGGCCAAGAAGCAGACCTACGGCATCAGCTTCCACTACTACACCATCCCGACGGGCAAGTGGGAAGTGAAGGGCGCGGCCACCGGCTTCAAGGAAGACGAATGGTTCTCCACGCTGTCGAACACGCTCAAAATCGACGGCATGATCAAGAAGAATGTCGAAGTCCTGGACCGCAACGACCCGGAGAAAAAAGTCGGCTTCCTGGTGGACGAGTGGGGCACCTGGTATGACGTCGAAAAGGGCACCAACGCCGGCTTCCTGTACCAGCAAAACACGCTGCGCGACGCAGTAGTGGCAGCGCTGAACTTCAACATCTTCCACGACCACGCCGACCGCGTGCGCATGACCAATATCGCGCAGATGGTCAACGTGCTGCAGGCGATGATCCTGACCGACAAGGACAAGATGCTGCTCACGCCAACGTACCACGCGTACCATATGTACGTGCCGTTCCAGGACGCGACGTCGCTGCCACTCACGCTCAAGGACAATCCGCAGTACTCGTACAACGGCAGCAGCATCCCTGAAATCAGCGCCTCTGCCGCGCGCGCCAAGGACGGCAAGCTGTACCTGGCACTGGTGAACACCAACCCGAACAAGGATGCCGAAGTGGCGGTGGATGTGCCGGGCGTGACCATCAAGTCGGTCAAGGGACGCGTGCTGACCGCGCCGGCCATCGACACCCATAACACCTTCCAGGCGCCGGACACCATCAAGCCTGCGCCATTTAGCGCCAACGCGGGCGCGGACGGCAAACTGACGATCAAGATCCCGTCGAAAGCGGTGATCGTGGTGGCAGTGGAGTAAGCCATGGAAGACTTCATGCTCTCGCGCCGCAAGGCGATCGCCGGCGGCGTGGCGCTGCTGCTGGCCGGCTGCGGTGGTGGCGACGGGGGAAGCAATCCCGTCACCGCCACGCCGACGCCAACGCCAACGCCAACGCCAACGCCAACGCCAACGCCAACGCCAACGCCAACGCCGACACCGACGCCCACCACGATCGCCTTCACGGAAGCATCGGTGCACGATCCGTCCGTGATCCGGGTCGATGGCACGTACTACGTGTTCGGCTCGCACCTGGCTGCCGCCAAGTCCACCGACTTGATGAACTGGACCAAGATCGCCGACGGCGTGGACGCGGCCAACCCGCTGTTTGGCAACGTCCTCACGGCGCTGGCTCCCACCTTCGCCTGGTCGCAGGTGAACGGCCTGTGGGCGGCGGACGTGGCGCGCCTGGGCGACGGCAAGTTCTATTTCTACTACAACTCGTGCAAGGGCGATTCGCCGCGGTCCGCCATGGGCGTGGCCGTGGCGGACAAGGTGGAAGGTCCGTACGTGGACAAGGGCATGTTCCTGCGCTCCGGCATGTGGGACCAGGTCAGCGAGGACGGCGTCAATATCTATAACGCGCTGACCATGCCCAACGTGGTGGACCCGCAGACCTTCTTCGACAAGGACAGCAACCTGTGGATGATCTACGGCTCGTACTCGGGCGGCATCTTCATCCTGAAAATGGACAAGATCACCGGCAAGCCTGTGGCAGGCCAGGGGTACGGCAAGCACCTGATGGGCGGTAATCACAGCCGCATCGAAGGCGCCTATGTGCTCTACAGCCCAGAGTCGAAGTTCTACTACCTGTTTACGTCCTTTGGCGGCCTGGATGCCAGCGGCGCGTACAACATGCGGGTGGCGCGGTCGCTCAACCCGGACGGTCCGTACGTCGATGCCAAGGGCAACGACATGGCCATGGTGAAATCCGATCCGGCCAAGCCGCTGTTCGACGACGCGACTATCGCGCCGTTCGGCCAGAAGATCATGGGCAACCACCAGTTCGCGCTGGCGGCGGGGGAAAGCGGCCCGGCGCTTGGCTACGTCTCGCCGGGCCACAACTCGGCCTATTACGACACTGCCACCGGCCAGTACTTCCTGATCTTCCACACGCGCTTCCCCGGGACCGGGGACCTGCACCAGATCCGCGTGCACCAGATGTTCATCAACGCCGACGGCTGGCTGGTGGTGGCGCCGTTCCGCTACGCGCCGCTCAGCAAGAACGCGACGCCGTTGTCGGCGGTGGTCACTGCGGCGGATGCTGCCGGCAGCTACAAGATGATCAACCACGGCAAGGATATTTCGGCGGCCATCAAGCCGTCGCAAAATATCCAGCTGGCGTCCGGCGGTGCGGTGACCGGTGCGGCGACCGGCACCTGGACCCATGATGGCGACAACCGCATCACGCTGGTGCTGGGTACGCTCGGTACGTTCAAGGGCGTGCTGTCGCGCCAGTGGAATACCAACGCCAGTGCGTTCGTGGTGACGTGGACGGCGCAGTCGGTCGATGGAGTGTCGATCTGGGGTGCGCGCACGGGCAGTTAAATCAAGACCCGCCATTGCTGTTGTCCGGTAATGGCGGGGGCTTTCAGTCAAAGGCATTACATGAAGTCTCTCATCTCCTCCATCATTCTCGCTGCTGCCACCGTGGCGGCACTCCCGTCCACCGCCAAGGAAGTCAGCGTCCACGATCCCGTGATGGCCAAGGAAGGGGATACGTATTACGTGTTCTCCACCGGCCCCGGCATCACTTTCTACAGTTCGAAGGACATGAAGAACTGGAAGCCGGAAGGACGCGTGTTCGCCGGCCAGCCCACGTGGGCCAAGCGCGCCGCACCGACGTTCGACGACCATATCTGGGCGCCGGACATCCAGCACCATAATGGCAAATACTATTTATATTATTCCGTCTCCGGTTTCGGCAAGAATACGTCCGGCATGGGTGTTACCGTCAACAAGACGCTCGATCCGCGTTCGCCCGACTACCGCTGGGAAGACCAGGGCATGGTGCTGCAATCGGTGCCGGTGCGCGACGACTGGAACGCCATCGACCCGAATGTGATCGAAGACGAAAACGGTGATGCGTGGATGTCGTTCGGTTCGTTCTGGAGCGGCCTGAAACTGGTCAAGCTCAACCGGGAGTGGACCGGCCTGGCCGAGCCGCAGGAGTGGCACGCGATCGCCGCCCGGCCGCGCAGCGACAAGGTGGCCGGCGAGTCCGCGGGGCCTGCCGAAATCGAGGCGCCGTACATCTTCAAGAAAAACGGTTATTACTACCTGTTCGCCTCCTTCGGCCTGTGCTGCAAAAAGGCCGACAGCACCTACCGCCTGGTGGTGGGACGCTCGAAGTCGGTCAAGGGCCCGTACCTGGACAAGCAGGGCGTGGACATGGTCAAGGGCGGCGGCTCGCTCCTGATCGCCGGCGACAAGGACTGGAAGGGCCTCGGCCACAACAGTGCCTACACCTTCGACGGCAAGGACTACCTGGTGCTGCACGCGTACGAGACAGCCGATAACTATCTGCAAAAGCTGAAGATCATGGAAATGAAATGGGACAAAAATGGCTGGCCCACCGTGGACCAGGCTGACCTGAACAACTACCGCAGCGTGCAGCTGCCCGCCAAATGAAATACCAGCTTCGCCTGCTGGCCGCCGCAGCCCTGATCGCGGTATCGAGCGTTGTCCATGCGGCGCCCCTGAAACTGTTCCCGCTGCAGGACGTGCGCCTGGGCGCCAGTCCGTTCCTGGAAGCGCAGCAGACCGACCTCCATTACATGATGGAGATGGAACCGGACCGCCTGCTGGCGCCGTTCCTGCGCGAGGCGGGTCTGCCATTGAAAAAGCCGACGTACGGCAACTGGGAGTCCACCGGCCTCGATGGTCATATGGGCGGCCATTACCTGTCGGCGCTGGCGCTGATGTACGCATCTACCGGCGATGCGGAAGTCAAGCAGCGGCTCGACTACTTCGTGGCGGAGCTCAAGCGCTGCCAGGAAAAGAACGGCAACGGCTATATCGGCGGCATCCCCGAGGGCAGCGCCGTGTGGCAGGCCATCGCCCGTGGTGAAATGAAAGCCGATAACTTCTCGGTCAACGGCAAATGGGTCCCGTGGTACAACCTGCACAAGGTGTACGCGGGCCTGCGCGATTCCTACAAATATGCCGGCAACGAGGATGCGCGCGCCATGCTGGTCGCGCTCTCAGACTGGGCGCTGGCACTGAGCTCGCACCTGACCGATGAGCAGATGCAGAACATGCTGCGCGCGGAGCACGGCGGCATGAACGAAGTGCTGGCCGACGTGGCCGAGATGACGGGGCAGAAAAAGTATATGGACCTGGCGGTGCGATTCTCGCACCAGGCCATCCTGCGCCCGCTCGAAGAAAAACAGGACAAGCTGACCGGCCTGCACGCCAACACGCAAATCCCGAAAGTGATCGGCTTCAAGCGCATCGGCGACATGACGGGCCGGCGCGACTGGCAGCAGGCCGCGCAGTTCTTCTGGCAGACGGTACATGATCACCGCACGGTGGCCATTGGCGGCAACAGCGTCAAGGAGCACTTCCACGACTCCAACGATTTTACGTCGATGATCGACGAGGTGGAGGGGCCGGAGACCTGCAATACGTACAATATGCTCAAGCTCACCGAGATGCTGTTCCTCGGCGACGCGAAAGGTTCGTACACCGACTACTACGAGCGTGCGCTGTACAACCACATCCTGTCGTCGCAGCGGCCCGATACCGGTGGCTTCGTGTATTTCACGCCGATGCGGCCCAACCACTACCGCGTGTATTCGCAGGTGGATAAGGGCATGTGGTGCTGCGTGGGTTCGGGCATCGAGAGCCACGCCAAGTACGGTGAATTCATCTATGCCCACGGCAAGGATGCGCTGTACGTGAACCTGTTCATCCCGTCCACGCTCAAGTGGAAGGAGAAGAACCTCACCATCACCCAGACCAACCAGTTCCCGGACCAGGACAGCAGCACGATTACCGTGACCGGCAACGGCAAATTCACGATGAAGATCCGCTACCCATCGTGGGTGGCGCGCGGCGCCATGCAGGTGACGGTCAACGGCAAGGCGGTTGCCGCCAAGCCTGGCGCAGACAGCTATGTCAGCGTCGAGCGTACCTGGAAGAGCGGCGACAAGGTGGAGGTCAGGCTGCCGATGACCACCTGGCTCGAACAGATGCCGGACAAGTCGAACTACTACGCCGTGCTGCACGGCCCCATCGTGCTGGCCGCGAAAACCGCGCCGATCGCCAATGAAAAACTCAGCTTCCTGGCCGACGATACGCGCATGGGCCATATCGCTTCCGGTCCGATGTGCCCGCTGGAGTCGGCGCCCACGCTGGTGAGCGACACCAAGGACTTCATGGATCGCTTCAAGCCGGTGCCGGGCCGTCCCCTTACGTTTACCGCGCCGGGACTGGTGCAAGGTAAGGACGTGGGCAGCGTGGTCTTCATGCCGTTCTTCCGCCTGCACGATGCGCGCTACGTGATGTACTGGCCGTACTCCACGCCGGCCAACCTGCAGGCGATGCAGGCCAGGGCGGCCGAAGGGGAGAAGGAGCGGCTGGCCTTGAATGCGCTCACCATCGACCAGGTGGCGCCGGGCGAGCAGCAGCCCGAATCCGACCACTTCTTCAAGTCCGACGGCGGCGAGGCGGGGATCAACCAGGGCAAGCACTGGCGCCACGCGACCGGCTGGTTCAGCTACGACCTCACCGACAGGAAGGGCGAGGCGAGTGCGCTGCGCCTGACCTATGCCAGGGGCGATGCCGGCCGCAAGTTCGACATCGTCGTCAACGGCCAGTTGCTGGCGGAAGTGACGCTGGACGATCAGGCCGCGCAGCCGTTCTACACGGTTGACTATGCGTTGCCGCCGGCGCTGGTGGCAGCGGCGAAGGGCAAGCTGGTGGTGAAGTTCGTGGCCAAGCCGGGGTCGATCGCTGGCGGCTTGTACGGGCTGCGGCTGCTCCGGCTATATCCGAAATGATATCGAACAAGCGCAAAATGTGATTGGATAGATATTTCCCCAGCCCTTAGTATTTGCTCGATAAATACGAGCTATCCATACGAGCCATTCGGAGACTTAGGAGTTGTACATGAAACTGAAGAAAATTGCCGCCATCATTGCTGCCGGCGTGGCGTTCGCCGCCGCCAACGTGGCCACCGTGGCGCATGCCGCCAATCCGCTGTTCCCTAAAATTTTCACCGCCGATCCGGCCGCCTTCGTGGAAGACGGCGTGGCCTACCTGTACGTGGGCCGCGACGAAGCCACGCTCAAGGACAAGGATTACGTGATGAAGGAGTGGCGCCTGTACTCGAGCTGCGACATGAAGAACTGGACCGACCGCGGCGTGCCGCTCAAGCCGTCCGCCTTCAAGTGGGCTATCGGTAAGGTGGATGCCTGGGCCTCGGACATCGTCAAGCGCGATGGCAAATACTACTTCTATTCCACCGTCGATCACGCCACCATTCCCGGCCGCGCCATCGGCGTTGCCGTAGCCGACAAGCCGGAAGGTCCGTTTGTCGATGTGCGCGGTTCGGCGCTGGTCACCAACGACATGACCAAGGAGTCGCCGATTTTCTGGGACGATATCGACCCGGGCGTATTCGTCGATGACGACGGCCAGGCTTACCTGTACTGGGGTAACACGGTGCTGAAATACGCCAAGCTGAAAAAGAACATGATGGAGCTCGCCGGCCCGATCGTCACCGTGGGCATGGACCGCTTCACCGAGGCGCCGTATCTGCACAAGCGCAATGGCATCTACTACCTGTCGTACTCGCGCGAGTATCCGGAAGAAACCGCGTATATGACCGGCCCGAGCCCCACCGGCCCGTGGACGTATCGCGGCGTGATCATGTCGAAGAATAAAATCGTCAAGACCATCCACCACGCGTTCATCGAATTCAACGGCAAGTCGTACATCGTGTACCACAACGACAAGCTGCCCGGCGGTGGCGAGTTCCGCCGTTCGGTGGCGGTGGAAGAGTTTACCTACAACGCCGACGGCACCATCCCGTACATCAAGCAGACCAAGGAAGGCCCCGCAGCCAACCCCAGCCCTGCTTGCGGCAAGTAAGCGAGTGATATCGAAACAAACGGTGTTGACTAAAAATCTATACCGTTTGTGATATCATTTTCCTATGGAAACAAACCCAAACTGGTTTTTACGTGCACGGCTCAAGACGCGGCAGCTGCTGCTCCTGATCGCGCTCGACGAACAGCGCAATATCCATCGCGCCTCTGAAGAGTTGCACATGACGCAGCCGGCCGCCTCCAAGCAATTGAAGGATCTTGAAGAGATGCTGGGCGTGCAGCTGTTCGACCGCCTACCGCGCGGCATGGAGCCGACCATCTACGGCGAGACGATGATACGTCACGCCCGCATGGCGCTCACCAGCCTGTCGCTGGCGCACGAGGATATCGTTGCCATCAAGGCAGGCCTGGCCGGCCAGGTCGATATCGGCACCATCATGACGCCGGGGATCGCGCTGCTGCCGCAGGCGATCACGCGCACCAAGCAGGCCGCGCCGCGCCTGCGCATCGGCGTGGAGATGGAGCAGTCCAACGTGCTGCTCGAGCAGTTGCAGCGCGGCCGCCTCGATTTCATGATTGGCCGCATACCCGAGCGCCAGAGTGCCCAGGGCTTGAGTTACGAAGAGCTGGGCGATGAGCCGGCATGCGCGGTGGTGCGTCCCGGCCATCCGCTGCTGGCAGCGCGGAACCTGCAACTGCGCGACATCTCGTCGCAGCCGTGGATCCTGCCGCCGCAAGGCAGCATCCTGCGCGCGCGCTGCGAACTGATGTTCCGCCGCGCCGGGCTGGAAGTGCCATTCAACGTGATCGATACCACGGCAGTGCTGATGATCAAGCCGCTGTTGCAGCAGACCGACGCGCTGAACGTGATGCCGGTGGCGGTGGCGCAATACTACGAATCGCAGGGCGTGTTGAACATTCTGCCGATCGAGCTGCCGTGCCGGATGGACGCCTACGGCATCATCATGGTCGATGGTCACCTGATGTCGCCGGGGGCGGAGCTGTTGTTGCGGTACGTGCGCGAGGTGGCGCGCGAAATTTATTAAGCGCTGCCGCCTAGCCGAAGCTGGCGAACGTATCGAGCAGCACCTTGGCCCGGAACGGCTTCACGATCACCCGGCTGATATCGCGGCTGCGCAATTCCTGCAGCAGCGCTGCCGTCGGATGGTCCACCATCACCGCGATCGGGATCGTCGCGCGGCTGGCCGACATGCCGCCGCGTACCCGGTCGAGCAGCGTGAAATTGTGGGCGGCGCCGCCAAAGGCGCCGCATTCGAGCGAAATCACCGCACCCTGGAAACTGCGTTCGCGCAGCAGTTTTTCGGCCGCTTCGGCGCTTGCCGCCTCGTGCACCGTACCCATGCCCAGCGAGCGCGCCGTCATCGACACGGTCTTGCGCAGCAACGGCTGTTCTTCCACCAGCAGCATGTCGATCGGATTGCGTGGACGTTCAGGCATGGTCATTTCCTCCCGATAGTTCCTCTTGCAGCAGGTCGCGCAGGCTGGCCAGGATCGCCAGTTCGGTGGTATCCAGGGTGCGCGGCTCGTGGTCGATCAGGCACAGCGTACCGATGGCGTGGCCCGATGGCTCAAGCAGCGGCGCGCCCGCATAGAAAATCACGCGCGGCTCGCCAGTGACGACCGGATTGTCGGCAAAGCGCGGATCCTGGCGGGCGTCGGGTATCACGAAGATATCGGGCTGCACGATGGCGTGGCCGCAGAACGAGATGTCGCGCTGGGTCTCGCAGGCGTCGATCCCCACGCGGGCCTTGAACCACTGGCGGTTTTCATCGACCAGCGACAGCAGCGCGATCGGCACGCCGAATTCTTCGGCCGCGAAGCGCACGATCCTGTCGTAGCGCTCTTCCGGTGGCGTATCGAGGATCAGCAGCGCGCGCAGCGCAGCCAGGCGTTCCTTGTCGTTGGCGGGTATCGGTGCTGCAAGCATGGTCGGTCGGGGCGCGGCGGCCAGATAGTCATTTTCGGTAAACTTTACCACTACCACGATACAAATGGCACACACCATCGGCAAGCACATGGCTGGCGAAATCTGCGCTCCCGGTCTCCGGTGCGATTGCCCGGCCGGCGCGGCTCTGGCACACTGGCCGGCATATCAATCATGGTCGCGGGGACGTATGCGTAACAAGCGGTGGTGGAAATGGCCGGGGCGGGTGCTGCTGGCCGTGATGGGCCTGGTGCTGCTGGCGGTGGCCGGTGGCTGGTTGTACCTGCGCGCCAGCCTGCCCGCGTTGGACGGCATGCGGACGGTGCCCGGTTTGCAAGGCACGGTCAGCGTGGCGCGCGACCAGCATGGCGTGCCTGTCATCAGCGGTGAGAGCCGGCTCGATGTGGCGTATGCCACCGGCTTCGTGCACGCCCAGGAGCGCTACTTCCAGATGGACCTGCTGCGCCGGGTGGCGGCCGGCGAGCTGTCCGAGCTGTTCGGACAGCGCGCGCTGCCCACCGACCAGGCCCACCGACTGCACCGCCTGCGCGCCCGCGCCGACCTGGCGCTGGCCGCGCTGCCGGCCGGCGACCAGCAACTGCTGGCGCGCTACACCGACGGCGTCAACGCCGGCCTGGATGCGCTCGGCGCCAGGCCGTTCGAGTATGTGCTCACCGGCGCCGCACCGCGTCCGTGGCGCGCCGCCGATTCGCTGCTGGTGATCTGGGCCATGTATTTCGACTTGCAGGGCAACCAGCTGCCGCGTGAGCTGGCGCGCGGCTGGCTGCGCGACCACACCGATGATGCCCAGCGCGCTTTCCTGGCGCCGTCATTTACGCCATGGGATGCGCCGCTCGACGCTGCCACCGTCACCGGCGACGAAGCGCCGATACCCGCCACCGCGCCCGCATGGTGGGGCCGTCCGCGCGCACAAGGCTTGCAGACGCCGCGCCGCCTTGCTTTGGCCGATCCTTCGGTCGTCCCCGCGACGGCGCCGCGAGCCGAACCTTCCATCGCCCTGGTCCCGACCTTAGCCGAATCGTCCACCGCCTCGCTCGTACCATTCGCTCAACCGTCCACGGCCTGGCTCAACACCATCGGCAGCAACAACTGGGCGGTGGCCGGCAGTCGCAGCGACAGCGGCGCGGCCATTGTCGCCAACGATATGCACCTCGGCCTGCAACTGCCGGTGATCTGGTACCGCGCCGCCTTGCAGTTCGCCGATGGCAAGGGTGGCCAGCGCCGCGTGGTGGGCGTGACATTGCCAGGCGCGCCGGTGGTCGTTGTCGGCAGCAACGGCCAGGTGGCATGGGGCTTTACCAACAGTTATGGCGACTACCTGGACCTAGTCGAAGTCGATGCCGACTCGGCCCATCCGGGGCAGGTGCGCACCCCGGCTGGCCTGGAGACTCCGGTGGTCCACCACGAAACCATCATCGTCAAGGGACACGCAAGTCACACCTTGACAGTGCGCGATACCTCGTTCGGGCCGCTGCGCGAGGCTGGCGGCAAAACCTACGCGGTGCGCTGGACCGCGCACCAGCCGGGCGCTGTCAATGTCCGTGCGCATTTGCTCGAAAGCGTAGCGACGGTGGAACAGGCGTTGGCGCTGGCCCCCACGCTCGGCATCCCGGCGCAGAACATGGTGGCTGGCGACAGCGGCGGCCATATCGGCTGGACCATCGCCGGCCGCATTCCACGCCGCGCGATCAACGCGCTGAATGCCACGGACGCCAGCTATCCGCTGCGCGCCGACGACCCTGCCGCCGCCTGGCAGGGCTGGCTGGGGGCGGACGACTATCCGAGGTTGATCGACCCGGCCGGAGGCCAGCTGTTTACCGCCAACAGCCGCCAGTTGAATGGCGCCGGCGCGGCGTTGCTGGGCGACGGTGGTTACGACCTCGGTGCGCGTTCGCGCCAGGTGCGCGACGGCTTGACCGCGCTGGGGCCGGGCACCGGAGTGAAGCAAGTGTACGCGGTGGCGCTCGACGACCGCGCGCTGTTCCTGGCGCCGTGGCGCGACCGGGCCATGGCCGCGCTGGATGCGCAAGCGGTGGCCGGCCAGCCGCTGCGCGCCGAAGCGCTGGCGCTGCTGCGGTCCACCTGGACCGGCCGTGCCAGCGTCGATTCGGTGGCATACCGTCTCACGCGCGGCTACATGTATGCGCTGTACGACATCTTGTACGGCGGGGCCGACCAGCAGTTGTCCGCCCTCGATCCCAAGGCCGGCATGGCGGCAGCCAGCGCGCGCTGGCCGGTGGTAGTGGCGCGCCTGCTCGATGCGCAACCGCCGGCCTGGCTGCCGCCGGGTCACGCCAGCTGGCACGCGGTGCAACTGGCAGCGCTGGACCGCGTGATCGCCGATCTGACGCAGGACGGCCGGCGCCTGGCCGACGCCACCTGGGGCCAGCGCAACACCGCCGCCAGCGCGCATCCGATGGCCGCATCGATACCGGTGCTGGGGCGCTATCTGAAAGTGGCGCCCGACATGCTGGCCGGCGACCAGCACATGCCGCGCGTGGCGGGCCCGACTTTTGGCGCGTCCGAGCGGCTGACGGTGGCGCCGGGGCGCGAAGAAGAGGGCCTGTTCAACATGCCGGGCGGCCAGAGCGGTCATCCGCTGTCGCCATACTTTCTCGAAGGCCGCGACGACTGGGTGGCGGGACGGGCCACGCCGCTTCTGCCCGGGCCGCCTGTCCACACGCTGCATTTCAGCAGACCTTGATCCAGATCTAATCAGGCTCACGCAGGCGGAACCGCGCCGCCCCGATGGAACTCCAAGCATGATAACCAGGAGTTCCCCCATGCTGAAAATTGCACTCATCAGTTCGTACGCGTCGCCGCTGGCCGTTAGTGGCAGCGTCGATTGCGACAGCCTCGGCTTCTACGTCGGCCAACTCGGTTCGGAGCTGGGCGCGCTCGGCTGCCAGGTCGATATCTTCACCCGCCGCGACCGTATCGAACAGCCCCAGGTCCATTTTTGGCGGCCCAATGTGCGCATCATCCACGTGCCGGCCGGTCCGCCCGGCGTGTTCGGACGCGAACCCCTGCAACCTTATATCGAGCAGTTCGGGCGTTTCATGGTGGGCTTTGCGCGGCGCCAGCGCGGCGGTTACGACATCGCCCACGCCTGCGACCTGCGGTCCGGTTGCGCGGCGCAGCAGTTGCGGCGCACGCTGGGCGTGCCGTATGTGGTCACGCTGCACGCGCCGCCGGCGCAGCAGGGCAGCGCGGCGGCGGTCGCCTTGCAACAGCAACTACTGAAAGATGCCGACAGCGTTCTGGTGCTGTGCCGCCGGCAGCGCGATGCACTGCAAGGCGTGTCGGGCGGGCGCCACACCCGTATCGACATCGTGCCCTGCGGCTTCGACCCTGCGCTGTTCTGGCCGGTGCGGCTGCGCGCGCGTGTCGTGCTGGGGCTGCCAACCGATGCTTTTCTGGTGCTGCACGTGGGGCGGCTGGGGCCCGGGCATGACATCGATACGGCTATCGAGGGCATTGCGCAACTGGCTGGCCAGCACGCGGTGACGGCGCGGCTGCTGGTGCTCGGCGCGGCTGTGCCGGACGAGGGTGGCCATCTGGCGCGCCCGCTCGATGCATTGCTGTCGCACCAGCCATGCGAGACGCCGCAGTCAACCCGGTCGCAGCAGTCATCCACATCGCAGTCGCTCGATCAGTCGCACCCATCGGTCCAGTCGCACCAGTTATCGCATCTGGGCGAGTTTAATCGCCTGCGCGACCTGGCAATCCGGCTTGATGTCGAGGTTGCTTTCCTGGGGCCGCAGCCGGCTTCCGCGCTACGCCACTGGTATAGCGCGGCGGATGTTTGCATCGCCACGTCGTGTTACAACGCTTTTGGTGCGGCGGTGCTGGCGGCCATGGCGTGCGCCACGCCGGTGGTCGGCTGCATCGACGGCGCGGTGGTCGATGGTGAAACCGGCTATCTGATTGCGCCGCGCGATCCGGCAGCGCTGGCCGACCGGCTGGCTAGCCTGCACGCCAACCCGGTGCAGGCGCGCAGTTTCGGCGTGCAGGGCTGGCGCCGCGCCCATCGCCACTACACCTGGCGCAGCGTGGCGCAGCGCCTCACGGCAGTCTATGCGCAGGTGCTGGCCGGCGTGGCCGCCGACGTCGCTGCTGACGGTGCCTGCGAACTTGCCGGCAAGGTAGCCAGCAAGGTGGGCGCCAGCGCCTCGCTGGCCTGAGCGGGGGCTTGGACATGGCTCGTATCCCGCTCTGCCCGGCGCACTTTGCCCAGCCCGAACAAGGGCCGCAGCACCGCCACCCGCCGCACCAGCTCGAACACGGCAAAGCTGATGGTCACGGTCAGGATCACCAACACCGCGCCTTCCACGGCCGGCGCCAGCCTGACCGGCTTGAACCAGTGTGCCATGCTCACGATCAGGGTCTGGTGCAGGATATATACAGGGAATACGGCTTCGGTCAGGTAGCGGCGCGGGGCGCTGTCGGCGGTCACGTGGCGGTGGGCGTAACCGCACACGGTCAGGATTGCCACCCACTGGTTCAGGCTATAGATTGCGCCCATCACCGGGCGCCACGGCGCCACGGCCGGGCTGTGCATCAGTTCGTGCGGCATGGTGTAGCACACCACCAGGATGGCCCAGCTGCCCAGCCACATGCCCAGCGAGGTCCAGCGCATGCGATCGGCTTCCTGCCACACGCGGCGCTGGCTGGCCAGCAGCGCGCCCAGCACGAACAAGTAAAAGTACTGCGCATGGTTGTACCAGTCGCCAGCCAGGGCATGGGTGCTGGGGTAGCTTGCGGAAAGCGTCAAGCGGGCCACTACCAGTACGATCACCGGCAGCAGCACCAGCTTCCAGCCGGCCAGCACGCGGCCTGCCAGGTTCGACAGCGCCGCCAGGCGTTTGCCCGCCATCCAGGCCAGCGCGCCGAACACCATCGTGTACACCCACAGGTAGGCCACGAACCACAGGTGATTCCAGGTCGGCATGGCCAGGCAATCGTCGCCCCGGCAAAAGCCGTCGTAGCTGGTCATGTACAGTTTGAGGAAGTCGCCGTAACCGCCCTGGTAGGCTACTTTTTCCACCACCTCGAAGTACGCTTGCGGCGGCACGATCACCAGCATGCCGAAGGCAAGCGGCACCAGCAGGCGCCAGCTGCGCTGCGCCATCAGTTTGCCGACGTGCAGTTTGCCCAGCATGAAGGCGGTGGCCACGCCCGAGATCATGAACAGCAAGCCCAGCCGCCACGGCGCAGACAGGATCATCAGCGGTTCGATGGCATGGCCGGCATCCGGACTTTTTACGTGCCAGTCCCAGCTGACGTAGTACATGCCGGTGTGGTAAAGGATCAGCACCAGGAAGGCGATGATGCGTATCCAGTCGAGAAAATACAGGCGTTGGTGGTTGTGCATGCTGGCTCCGTGGGGGATGCGTGGTTCGATGGAGCCAGCTTATGCGGCCGTCCGCTCAGGGTCCAGCGTCGTGGGGCGAACCGGGATGCCGGTGGGGCGAGTTGGAATTATTGGAGCTGCCAGGTGCGCCAGGGACGTCGCCTGACACCGTGCCCGCTTGCAGCCGCGCCACCACCTCGTTGCGGAACTGGCGCGAGCACGGCACCCGGGCGCCGCCGCGCAACAGCAGTTCGCCGTCGCCCTTGTCCAGTGCTTCGATGCCGGCCACCCAGTCCAGCTGCACTGCGGCGCGGCGATGGCAGCGCACGAAGCGCGGGCCGAGCTTGTCGAGCAGGCCGGCCAGGGTCTGGCGCATCAGCGGCTGAGCATCGGCCATATGCAGCACCACGTAGTTGTCGGCCGTTTCGATCCACTGGATGTCTTGCACCCGCACCACGCGCATGCCGCCGCGTTCCGGTACCAGCAGTTGCGCAGGGACGGGCAGGGCCGTGTGTGGCGAAGCAGGGCATGGCGAAGAAAAAAGCGGCGCAAGCGCACCGTGCGGCAAGCGCGCGCGGGCGCGGTCCAGCGCACGCCGCAGCCGCTGCTGGTCGTAGGGTTTGAGCAGGTAGTCGATGGCGCTGGCGTCGAAGGCGCGGATGGCGTAGTCGTCGTAGGCAGTGACGAACACCACCAGCGGCGCCTGGACCGGCAGCGAGGCCGCCACGTCCAGGCCGTTTATTTCCGGCATCTGGATGTCGAGCAGCAGCAGGTCGGGCGCGAACGCCGGTAATTGTTCGAGCGCATCGACGCCATCGCGCGCTTCGCCGATGGCGGTAATGTCCGGCTCCTGCTCCAGCAGGCGCCGCAGCTTGTCGCGCGCCGGGCGCTCGTCGTCAACGATCAGGATCCGCATGGCAACCGCATTTCCGCCCGCACGCCGGCAGGCGCAAGCTGGATCAGGTTGAACGTCGCCCCGGCGCCGTACCCGGTCGCCAGGCGCTCGCGCAAATTGCGCACACCGATGCCGGTGTTGTCGCCAGCGTCACTCGCCGTCGCCAACCGCCCGCCATCATCCTCCACCCGCAGCACCAGCAATCCATCTTCGCGGTGCGCGGTGATGGCGATGACGGTTGGCTGGCGTCGCCGTTCCACCGTGTGCTTGAAGATGTTTTCCAGCAGCGGCTGCAGGCTCATCACCGGTACCGGACAGTTCAGCAGCGCTTCGTCGATCTGCCAGGCGATGCTGACGCGGTCGGAGAAGCGTTCGGCCATCAACGCCGCATAGCCGCGCAGCAGGCGCAGTTCGGTGGACAGTGGCACCTGGTGTTGCTCGCCCACGTCGAGCGTGGCGCGCAGCACGTCGGCCAGCTGGATCAGCATGGCGTCGGCGCGGTCCACGTCGGTATGCATCAGCGACGAGACGGTGTTGAGGGCGTTGAACAGGAAGTGCGGCTGCAGTTGCTGGGTGAGGCGCAGCAATTGCACTTCGCGCAGCGAGGCGTTCGCCCGTTCCAGTCTGAGCTTTTCGCTGAGCATGGCGTGGTACGACAGGATGCCGAAGGTAATCGTGGCAAAAATGAAAAAGAACACCGTCATCTTGACGTTCTCGTACAGCAGCACTTCGGGCCAGGCTTCGTGGGTATAAACATCGCCGGCCATGCGGTACAGCAGGTGGCGCATGCCGAAGGCAAGCGGCGTAAATGCCACCCAGTACACGGGCAGCCAGACCAGCTGGCGCGCGAACCAGCGCACCGGCGAGCCCACCAGGTCATCGTAGCGGGCGGTATAACGGCGTTGCAGATAAAGCAGCACGGTGACAGCCAGAAACGATGTCGCCTCCCACGAGATCGGCTTCCACAGCGCGCCGCCACCGTTGCGGATGAATTCCTGGATGGCAGTGGCCGTCATCAGGCTCCAGAACAGGAGCCAGGCGATGGCGAGGTTGAGCCTGGTGCGGCTATGGAATATGGAAGACATGGCGGCCATGATTGGTGATTCTTGTTACATTGTCAAATGGTAGCTTGTGGCTGAAATCGTTTTCAGATACGCTGTCATCATAACTATGGAGACCATGATGACCAACGATGCCCGCCGCAAGGCCTTTAAAACCATGCTGGCCGGCGCCGCCTCGCTGTCGGCGGTGCCCGCGCTGGCTGCCACCGCTGCCGCCGTTAATGCCGCCAGCACCAGCCGCAGCGCCACAGGCACAGGCAACGCCACAGGCATCGGCGCAGACGCCGCCGACACCAGCGGCAATTCCAACGCGGCTACCAGCCCAGGCGCGGCTGGCTGCACGCCACCCTCACCAGGCTGGGGCAAAGGCGTGGAAGGCCAGCGCCAGGCCGACCTCGGCAACGGCTTGTACCGCAACCCCATCATCGCTGGCGACCATCCCGACCCGACCGTGCTCAAGGACGGCAGCGACTACTACCTGACGTACTCGTCGTTCTACTCGTACCCCGGCCTGGTGATCTGGCATTCGACCGACCTGGTCAACTGGCGGCCGATCACCGCCGCCCTGACCAAGCCGCTGGGCGCCGTGTGGGCGGTGGACCTGTGCAAGCACAACGGCCGCTACTTCATCTATATTCCCGCCGCGCCCGATGGCGACGCCTGGTCGATTTACGCGATCTGGGCCGACAACATCGCCGGCCCGTGGAGCGAGCCGGTCGATCTCAAGATCGCTGGCTGCATCGATCCCGGCCACGTGGTGGGCGAGGACGGCAAGCGCTATCTGTTCGTCAACGGCATCCGCAAGATCCGCCTCACCGACGATGGCCTGGCCACCGACGGCCAGCTGGAAAAGGCCTACGAACCGTGGCGCTACCCGGCCGACTGGGTGGTGGAAAACTTCGCGCCCGAAGGCCCCAAGCTGCTACGTCGCGGCAAGTGGTTTTACCTGGTGACGGCGGTGGGCGGCACTGCCGGACCGGTCACCGGCCACATGGTGATTGCCGCGCGGTCGGCGTCGATCCACGGACCGTGGGAGCATTGCCCGCACAATCCACTGGTGCGCACCACCAGCACCGCCGAGCCCTGGTGGTCGCGCGGCCATGCCACGCTGGTGGAAGGCCCGGCCGGCGACTGGTGGATGATTTATCACGGCTACGAGAACGGCTACCGCACGCTGGGCCGCCAGACCCTGCTCGAACCGATCGAGTGGACTGCCGACGGCTGGTTCCGGGCGCTGGGCGGCGATTTGTCGCGGCCGTTGCCGAAACCGCGCGGAGGCAAGGCCGGACCTTCGGGCCATGCGCTGTCCGACGACTTCAGCAGCAACCGCATGGGCGTGCAATGGGCGTTTCACGATCCTGCGCCCGACGAGTCGCACCGTGCGCGCTACACGCAGCAGGGGCTGGAACTGGCCGGGCGCGGCCGCACGCCGGCCGACAGCCGGCCGCTCACCTGCGGGGTGGGCGAGCACTCGTACCAGGCTGAAATCACGCTCACCCTGGACGGGCAGGCGGAGGCCGGCCTGCTGCTGTTCTATAACAGCAAGGCGTTCGTGGGACTGGGCTTTGCGCCGGACACCATCAAGACTTTCCAGTATGCCGAGGAGCACAGCTGGGCCCGCGTGCAGCGCGCCACCTCGACAGTGCGGGTGCGCCTGACCAATGTGGAAAACGTAATCACCTTTCATTACTCGCACGATGGCGGACGCCATTGGACGTTGCACGGTACGCGCATGGAAGTATCGGGCATCCACCACAACGTGTTCGGCGGTTTTCTCAGTCTGAAGCTGGGCGTGTATTGCGCCGGCGTGGGCACGGTGCGGCTGAACGACTTCACATTCCAAGCCATTGATGCGTCAAAAAAGTAACGAATTAGGAGGTGGTAATTTACAAAATTTCTGCGCGGAATTAATTGCTGTATAGTTGGATATTCCCCATGTAACACCTCCATGCTATGACTGCCGTTAATTCCGACCTGATGTATCGCCTGCTGGTGCAAGGCGTTTCCGACTATGCCATTTACATGCTCGATCCCGACGGCCATGTGATCAACTGGAACGCCGGCGCCGAGCGCGCCAAGGGCTACCAGGCGGACGAAATCATCGGCAAGAATTTCGCCCTGTTCTACAGCGACGAGGATCGCGCTGTGGGCCTGCCGCAGCGCGCGCTGTCGATTGCGCGCCAGGACAGCCGCTTCGAAGCGGAAGGGTGGCGCCTGCGCAAGAACGGCAGCCGCTTCTGGACCAGCGTGGTGATCGAGGCGATCCGCGACCAGCGCGGCGTGTTGCTCGGCTTTGCCAAGATCACGCGCGATGTCACCGAACGCCGCCAGCAGCAACTGAGCCTGATCGAAGCGAAAGAGATGGCCGAGCAGTACAGCGTGCAGATGGCCGGCATGTCGCGCTTCCTCGATTCGGTGATCGCCAATATTCCGGCCAGCGTGCTGGTGCTGGACCGCGCCACCGGCGAAATCCTGCTGGCCAACCAGCAGGCGCAACTGCTGTTCGCCCAGCCGCGCCACGACATGGTGGGCCGCACCCCCGGCCAGTGCCTGACATCTGAAATCGCCGCGTACATCGCGCGCCAGACCTCGGGCGACCTGTCCGAAGCGGAGCGGGTGGACAGCGAAAGCCTGGTGCAGACGTCGATCGGTCCGCGCCACCTGCGCAGCCGGGTGGCGATCGGCAGCCGGCCCGACGAGGGCGGCGATTATGTGCTGGTGATTACCGAGGACGTCACCGAGGAACTGGCCGCCTACGCGCAAATCCACCACATGGCCCAGCACGACGGCCTGACCGACCTGCCCAACCGCGCCTTTTTCAACGCCCGCCTGGAGCAGGCCATCTTGGACGGGGAGGGCAGCGAGACCGGCACCGCCATCCTGTGCCTGGACCTCGACAACTTCAAGAACATCAACGACGCGCTGGGTCACGCTTTTGGTGACAAGATCCTGCTGGCGCTGGGCAAGCGCCTGAAAAAATCGCTGCGCGAGCAGGACACGCTGGCCCGCCTGGGGGGCGACGAATTTGCCGTGGTGCTGCCGCGCGTGAAACGGCTCGATGAAGCGCGGCTTGCGGCCCAGCGCCTGATTGACGCGGTGGCGCCGGCGTTCCTGATCGACGGCCACAGTTTTTCGGTGGGGCTGTCGGTGGGCATCGCGCAGGCCACTGCCACCGAACCGGCCAGCGGCGAGGAGCTGATGCGCTACGGCGACATGGCGCTGTACGAAGCCAAGCGCAACGGCCGCAATCGTTTCGAAGTCTTCCGCCCGGAGCTGGAAGAAGCGTCGCGTCACCGGCGCCAGATGGAAACCGAATTGCGCCGTGCGCTGCACCAGGGCCAGCTCGAAATGCACTACCAGCCTGTGATCGAAACGGACGGCCGCATTTCCGGTTACGAGGCGCTGATGCGCTGGCAGCATCCCGTGCGCGGGCTGGTTCCGCCGATGGAGTTCATCCCGATTGCCGAGGAAACCGGCTTGATCCACGAGATCGGCGTGCGTGCGCTGAACCTGGCGTGCCAGGAGGCGGTGGGCTGGGAAAATAATGCGGTGGTGGCGGTCAACCTGTCGCCGGTGCAGTTCAAGTGTACCGACCTGGTCAAGGTGGTGGCGCTGGCCTTGGCCGACTCGGGCCTGGACCCGGCGCGGCTGGAGCTGGAAATCACCGAATCGGTCCTGCTCGACAACAGCGACGGCAATATCCGCACGCTGCGCGCGCTCAAGCACCTGGGCGTGGCGATTTCGCTCGACGATTTCGGCACCGGCTACTCGTCGCTCAGCTACCTGCGCTCGTTCCCGTTCGACCGCATCAAGATCGACAAATCGTTCGTGCGCGACATGGGCACCAGCAAGGAAGCGATGGCCATCATCCGCGCCATCACCGGCCTGTCGAGCAGCCTGCTGATCAAGACCACGGCCGAGGGCGTGGAAACCGAGGCGCAGTTCCTGCAACTGAAAAACGAGGGCTGTTCGCACTTCCAGGGCTTTTTGTTCGGCCGCCCGGAGGCGGCCGAGAACATGCTGCAGGATGCCTCGGCCCCGATGAATTTTTAGCGCTTACTTTTTAACGCTCATTTGTAACGCTCCTCCATCAGGTCGATTTCGCGCACCAGCTTGCGCGAAATGGAATCCGAGATCTTGTCGTGCCGCGCCAGGTCGAACACCACGCGCCGCTCGGCTTTCAGCCCGGCCAGGCGCAGCTCGCGTTCGGCCGAATCGGTGCGGCGCCAGGCGCCTTCCTTCTCCGGTTCCACTTCCTTGAGCCGGTGCTCATAGAACGCGATCACGCGGCCTGCCGCTTCCGGATACACATTCGGATCGGCGCAGGTACCCGACTCCATCAGCTTGATCTGCGCATCCTTCACTGCTTCGAGTGCGGCGGTGGCGGCGGCGCGACGCCCCAGGTCTTCCTCCTGCTGCTCTTCCGGTTCGGCCGGGAAGGTCACGCCCTTGAGCAGGCGCGGCAACCCGATACTGGCGATCAGCAGGGACAGCAGGATCACCGAGCAGGCCAGGAAGATGGTCAGCGCACGGGCGGGGAATGGTTCGCCATTGGGCAGCAGCAGCGGCAGCGTCAGCACGCCGGCCAGGGTGATGGTGCCGCGTGCGCCGGCCAGCGTGGTGGCCATCACCAGGCGCCACTTGATTTGCGGACCCGGCGCATGGCGCAGGCGCTGCTTGAAAATGGTCAGCCGCAGCGACGCCCACACCCAGGCAAAGCGCAGCACCAGCAGGCCGCCGGTAATGGCCACCGCGTACACCGCCAGCCACCACGGGTTGAGGTGGCCGCTTTCCTCGATGGTGGCGCGGGCGCCCTTGAAGATATCGGGCAGCTGTTCGCCCAGCAGCACGAACATGATGCCGTTGAGCGCAAACTGCACCGTGTCCCACACGGCCGAGCGCTGGATGCGGGTATTGGCCATGGCCTGGCCGCTCAGCTCCACGTAGCTCATGGTCACGCCGGCCGCCACCGCCGCCAGGATGCCGGACGCGTTGAGCCGCTCGGCCACCAGGTAGGCGCCGAATGGCAGCAGCAGGTTGACCAGGATCGGCGAGCCGACCGGTTCGCCGAAGTGGCGCGTGAGCCAGCGCTGCACCCAGGTCACGACCATGGTGACGGCCACGCCGGAGCCGAGGCCCGCGATCACCACCCACACAAACGTCAGGCTGGCGCTGCCGATCGAAAACGCGCCGGTCATGGCAGCGGCCACCGCGAAGCGGAAGCACACCAGGCCGCTGGCGTCGTTGAGCAGCGATTCGCCTTCGAGGATGTGCATCAGGCGCTTGGGAATCGGCGTGTTGGACGCGATCGAGCTGACCGCGATCGGATCGGTGGGCGAGACGATGGCGGCCAGCGCAAAAGCGACGGCCAGCGGCATGGCGGGAATTAGCCAGTGGATCAGGAAGCCGGCGCCGATCACGGTAAAGAACACCAGCCCGAACGCCAGTTCGAGGATGGTGCCCTTGTCGCGCAGCAGCCCGCTTTTGGGGATGCGCCAGCCGTCAAGGAACAGCAGCGGCGGCAGGAAAATCAGGAAAAACAGGTCGGGCTCCAGTTCCACGCCGTGCGTGGACTTGGCAGCGATCAGCGCCCCCAGCGCGATCTGCACCAGCGGCAGCGGAATCGCACTTGGCAGCAGCCGCATCAGGTACGCGCTGGCCACCACGGCCAACAGCATGACCAGCACAATTTCAATCGAATCCATTCCAGTCCTTCATTACCATTGCTAAATGGTATGGAGTTTAACCGATGGGCCGCACGGTAAGAACTTGGCAAAGGGATAGCACCGGGCACTGGTGTTTTTGAAAAAGTTCTGTCATAATCTTGCCTCTCCAAGCGGGAGTAGCTCAGTTGGTAGAGCGCAACCTTGCCAAGGTTGAGGTCGAGAGTTCGAGACTCTTCTCCCGCTCCAGCATTCAGATGCGCAGATTGTTGAATCTGTATATCGCTCAAAAGGACCTGCGGGTCCTTTTTTTGTGGCCGTCATTTGCAAGTGACAATGCTTGTTTTTTTATTCATAATGAATTTTCTTGTGAATGGAGAAACTGCATGGCACGCCACTTTATCGCTCCCCTGGTTGCAACATCATTGGTCTTGCTCTCGTCACCGGCAGCAGAAGCCGCCGATACCCCGGATTTCGGCATGCTGGCCGACACCGTCTGCACCAAGGCCAATCAGGCAGTCGACGAAAAAGGCTTCGTGCGCATCGGTGGCATGGACCAGTGGGTGCGCATCAAGGGCAGTAGTTGTACCAACCCGATCATCGTGCTGATTCATGGCGGCCCCGGCAACCCGACCACGCCGTTTGCCGACGCCGTGTACCAGCCTTGGGAACAGCATTACACCATCGTCCAGTGGGATCAACGCGGTTCCGGCATGACGTACGGCCGCACACCGTTGTCCGACGACGTCCCCCTGCGCATCGAACAACTGCGCGATGACGGCATCGAGGTGTCGCACTATGCGGCCAGGCGTTTCGGCAAGAAGCAAGTGATCCTGATGGGTGGTTCGTGGAGCTCGGTATTGGGCGTAAACATGGCCAAGGCCGATCCGGCCATGTTCTGCGGCTACATCAGTTCATCGCAACTGGTGGGCAAGTTTGGCCAGAATGGCAGCTACAGCGCCACGCTGGCGCGCGCCCGCGTTGCCAACGATGCCGATTCGATCGCCAAGCTCGACGCCATCGGCCCGCCGCCGTGGACCAATCCGCGCAACGCCGGCATCTTGCGGCGGGTGATCGTCAAGTACGAGCGGCTGGTGACCACACCAGCACCCGCCTCGTGGTGGGTAACGCCGCCCGAGTACGAAACACCCAAGGCCAAGGCCGACTACATGGCCGGCGAGGATTATTCCTGGCTGCAGTTCGTCGGCATGAAGGGCGACGGCATTGGCTATTCGATCGACCTCTACCAGCTGGGGCCGAAGTTTGCCGTGCCTTTCTACATGGTGCAGGGCCAGGAGGATCTGCTGACGATGGCCGACCAGAGCCGCCGCTACTTCGACTTCATTGAAGCACCGCGCAAGCAATTCGTGCTGGTGCCCGCCGCCGGCCACGATCCGAATCCACCGATGGTGGCGGCGCAGTACAAGCTGTTGCGGGAGAACTTTGATCGTTGTGATTGAGGTTCAGGCTGCGGGCTTGCCGCCTCGGCCAATATTGCTTGTGTCGAGCGCGATCCCGAGCGATATACATTGTTTGATAAACTCATTGAGCGTCTGCCCCATGCCAGCAGCCTTGATCGCCGCTGCGCGGTGCATTTCCTGCGTGAGTCGAACGTTCAGCGTGCCGCTAAAAGGCTTGTCAGGTTGCAGGCCTTGCGCACTACACTGTTCAACGTATAAGTCCACGGCGTTTTCGAACGCCGATTTTAACTGTGCCGGTGTTGTCGCCTCATATGTGACGAGATCTGTTATGAAGAGTATTTTTCCAAACAAACAGTCATCTTCGACGCTGGTTTCGATAGAGCCGCAGTAGCCCTTGTAGTTCAAGGTGATGTCACTCATGATAACGTCCTCATAGCAGACCAAATTCCTTCAATTTACTGACAACTTCCCGTACCGCGTATCGCCTCATAATTTTTCCGGGATGTGGCTCATGTAGAAAGATCTTTCGACCGTGCTTATCCGTGAAGGTGCGATACGAACCACCTCCAGCTTTCCCTTCTGTAAAACTGAAGCCGGCGAGCACAGTGCACAACTCATCCCAAGTGAAATCAGCGGGTATGCATATCATTCGTGCAACGAGCTTTGCGGTCTTGGACATGAGATTATGTAACCCGTATCGGTGAAGTGCAACTGAAATTTAGTTGCGAATCTGGTGGCCAACGGCGAGAGAGAAGATGACTACATCAGCTGCTGAATAATTCCAGACCTTGATCACATTAGACATCGAGCTTCGCCAAAAGCTCCCCACTATGGCCCAGGGAAAATCATTCAATCCACATTCACCTCAAATCCCTGCTTGAATTGACAATGTTGCCTCACAGACCGTTGTTTATCGTGCTGTAGGACAAGATTACGCCACTGAAAGTGCTCCGTAACAGTGTTGCGAACGTTATACTTCTCAGGCAATGGCAGCAGGGGTCCGCGGTGGACTCGCTGTTCTGCGCACCCGACGGAGACGATCTATGAAATCAGTTCAGCAGGAAGTGGATGAACGCAGTAATTTGACCAATTCCAACAAATTCGAACTGTTGCTGTTCCGCCTCGGCGCTGACGCCAATGGCGAACACTCGGAATTGTTCGGTATTAACGTCTTCAAAATCCGCGAAATCGTGGCGATGCCTGAAGTGACAGCTGTGGCCGGATCCCCGCCACACATGCTGGGCGTCGTCAATTTGCGCGGTCAAATTATCACGGTGCTCGATTTGCCGGGCATCGTCGGTGTGACCCCAAAAACTGGTCTCAATATCATGCTGGTTACCGAGTTCGCGCGCACCACGCAAGCGTTCGCTGTGGAATCGGTGGAAGAAATCGTGCGCCTCGACTGGAGCCAGGTGCTGACGGCCGAAGGTACCGCCGGCGGCAAGGTCACCAGTATCGCGCGCGTCGATGGCGATGTGCAAAACACCCGCCTGGCGCAGGTGCTGGACGTGGAAACCATCTTGCGCGAGCTGGTGCCGCCCGATGGTAAAGACGTGGACATGGAAACCATCGGCCCGAAAGTGCTGTTGAAGCCAGGCTCCGTGGTGCTCGCTGCCGACGATTCGGTGGTGGCGCGCAACCTGATCGAAAAAGGCCTGGAAGCGATGGGCGTGCATTTCATCATGACCAAGTCGGGCAAGGAAGCCTGGGAGCGCCTCAATTCGATTGCCGATGGCGCCAAGGCTGAAGGCGTACCGGTCAGCGACCGCGTGGCGATGGTGCTGACAGACCTGGAAATGCCGGAAATGGACGGTTTTACCTTGACGCGCAAGATCAAGCAGGACGCCCGTTTTGCCAAGATCCCGGTGGTGATCCACTCTTCGCTGTCAGGCAAGACCAACGAGGATCACGTCAAGGGCGTGGGCGCGGATGCGTACGTGGCCAAGTTCTCGGCCGAAGATCTGGCTTCCACCATTCGTAACGTGATTGGCAAGGTTGCCGCTTAAGGCAGCAAAACACGGTAGTATCGAGGGCCACGGCGGTAACGTCGTGGCCTTTTTTCTTTCACTCGAAAGGATCTATCGTGACAGCCAAAAACATCCTGTTTCTGACCGGCGACTTTGCCGAGGATTACGAGACCATGGTGCCATTCCAGGCGCTGCAAATGGTCGGTCATGTCGTCCACGCCGTCTGCCCGGGCAAGCGCGCCGGCGACACCATCAAAACCGCCATCCACGATTTCGAAGGCGACCAGACCTATACCGAAAAGCCCGGCCACCTGTTTGCGCTGAACGCCAATTTCGACGAGGTCGATACCGCCAACTACCATGCGCTGGCAATTGCCGGCGGCCGCGCGCCCGAGTACCTGCGCCTCAATCCGCGCGTGATCGCCATCGTCCAGGAGTTTGCCGCTGCCGGAAAACCGATCGCGGCGGTGTGCCACGGCGCCCAGTTGCTGGCCGCCGCCGAGGTCATACGCGGCAAGACCATCGCCTGCTACCCGGCCTGCTCGCCCGAGGTCAAGCTGGCCGGCGCCACCTATGCCGATATCGCGGTGGACCAGGCTATTACCGACGGCAACTTCATTACCGCTCCCGCGTGGCCGGCCCATCCGGCGTGGCTGGCCCAATTCCTCAAAGCGCTCGGTACCGAAATCAAGCTGTAGCACCTGTTCCGGCAGCGGTGCATCGCATCGCTTATGCCAGGTTCCTGGCGTGGAAGCGGATGTGGTCTTCGATGAAGGTCGCGATGAAGTAATAGCCGTGGTCGTACAGCGGATGCTGCCGCAATTCCAGTGGCTGCGCAGCGTTGCGGCAGGCCGCCTCGAACACTTCCGGATAGAGCTGCTCGGCGAGAAACTTGTCGCCCAGGCCCTGGTCGATCAGGATGCCGGACGGGAAGGGCGTCTGCAGGCGCGACATCAAGACCGAGGCGTCGTACTGCTCCCATGTTTCCTGGTCGTCACCGAGGTAGCCGGTGAACGCCTTCTTGCCCCACGGCGACTTGATCGGCGCGGCAATCGGCGCGAAGGCCGACACCGACTTGAACGCCTGCGGATTTTTCAGCGCCAGTGTCAGCGCGCCATGGCCGCCCATCGAATGGCCGAAGATACCGACCCGCGCGCCATCCACCGGCAGCTCGGCGATGACCAGCTCGCGCAGTTCGTGGATGTAGCTTTGCATGCGGTAATGCTTGCTCCACTCAGGCTTGGTGGCGTCCAGGTAAAAACCGGCGCCCACGCCGAAGTCCCAGCTGTCCGACTCGCCTTCAACGTTGGCGCCGCGCGGGCTGGTGTCCGGCGCGATCAGGATCAGGCCGGCTTCGGCGGCAAAGCGCTGGGCGCCTGCCTTGATCATGAAGGTTTCTTCGTTGCAGGTCAGGCCGGCCAGGTAGAACAGAGCCGGCAGGCGCGCATTGTCCGGGTTGGCGGGAATGAAAACGGAGAAGCGCATCGGCAAGCCGATCTCGCGCGAGTCGTGGCGATAAAAGCGTTGAACGCCGCCGAAACAGGCGTGTTCACTCAGTAATTCGAGCATAGAAGTTTCCTTATGTTTCTTATGGAACAGTAGTCGATGGCGTAATCGGCCATAATACTACTAGTAACGTTAAGTGTTTTGCAAAAAATAGGAGAACTACATGCCGGATTTCCAGGTCATCCTGGCCGACCTCGGTTGGCCGCTTGCCATCGCTCTTGCCTGGCTGTTGGGCGAATTCATACACCGCTGGACCCAGCTGCCGCGCATCAGCGTGTACGGTATCGTTGGTTTCCTCTTGTCGCAGGCGTTTCCCGAAGCGCTTACCAGCGGCGCCTCCAGCACCGTCACCTCGCTGGCCAACTTTGCGTTCGGCCTGATCCTGTTCGAATTCGGTTACCGCATCAATTTGCGCTGGTTGCGCATCAATCCCTGGATCCTGGTCACCGGGCTGGTCGAATCGGCCGCCACCTTTGGCGTGGTGTACCTGATCGCCACGCTGTCCGGCATGCCGTCGCTGACGTCGCTGCTGCTCGCTTCGCTGGCCATGTCCACGTCGCCGGCCGGGGTGCTGCGCGTGATTAACGAGCAGAACAGCTCGGGGCAGGTCACCGAGCGCGTACTGCACTTGGTGGCCATCAATTGCGTGCTGGCCGTGTTTGTCTTCAAGGTCGTGGTCGGTTTCTGGGTATTTGAAACCTCGGGCAGCCTGACGCAAGCAATCTCGCATTCGCTGATCGAGTTGCTGATTTCGGCCGCCATGGGCGCCATCCTCGGCTTCCTGGTGCCGGCCGTGCTGCGCCGCCTGGGCGCGCTGGCGCAGGATGGCACCATCGCGTTCGCGCTGGGCGTGGTGCTGCTGGTGGCCGGTTCGTCGGCGTTCGAGGTGTCACCGGTGCTCGCTACGCTCACGTTCGGCCTGGCCGCGCGCCACAGCCGGGTGGCGTTCAGTCGTACCGAGCGCAACTTCGGTGGTATCGGCGAACTGCTGACCGTGCTGCTGTTCGTGTTTGCCGTGTCAACCCTGGAGTGGAGCCGCGTGGTGGAAGGCGCCGGTCTCGGCATGGTGCTGCTGCTGGCGCGCTTCCTGGTCAAAACGGCCAGCGTGACGGTGTTTGCCAAGGTGGGCGGCATTTCGTGGCGCAAGGGCATGTTGACCGGCGTGGCGCTGGCGCCGATGTCGGTGTTCGTCACCCTGCTGCTCGAGCAAACCCGCTACATGGGCATCGTGCTGGTCGACGAGCTGGCCGCGCTGGCTGCCATGACCCTGGTGCTGGAAGTGCTGGGACCGATCTTCACCCAGCGCGCCCTGATCTGGGCTGCCGAAACGACCAAGAAGGAGATTTGAGATGTCATTGGAAAAATTTAACAACTCCGAGCCGTTGACCCTGGGTGTGGAGCTCGAACTGCAACTGGTGAGCCTGTCCGACTACGATCTGACCGCCTCGAGCCCCGACCTGCTGCACCTGCTGGGCCGCAAGCCGTTCCCCGGCAACGTCACGCCCGAGATCACCGAGAGCATGATCGAGATTAACAGCGACGTCCACACCCGCCACAATGAGCTGGTCGCGCAGTTGCAGGTGATCCGCGACACGCTGGTGCAGGCCGGCGAGCAACTCAATATCGGTATTTGCGGCGGCGGCACCCACCCGTTCCAGAAATGGTCGGAGCGCCGTATCTTCTCCAAGCCGCGCTTCAAGGAAGTGTCCGAACTGTACGGTTACCTGGCCAAGCAGTTCACCATTTTCGGCCAGCACGTGCACGTCGGCTGCGCCAACGGCGACGATGCGCTGTTCCTGCTGCATTCGCTCAGCCGTTACGTGCCGCACTTTATCGCGCTGTCGTCGTCGTCGCCGTTCGTGCAGGGTAACGACACGCTGTTCAATTCGGCGCGGCTGAACTCGGTATTTGCATTCCCGATGAGCGGCCGGGCGCCGTTTACGCTCAGCTGGGACAGCTTCGAGCACGAGTATTTCGCCAAGATGGAACACACGGGCGTGATCAAGAGCATGAAGGATTTTTACTGGGACATCCGCCCCAAGCCCGAGTTCGGCACCATCGAACTACGCGTATGCGATACGCCCTTGACGGTGGAACGCGCCGCCGCGCTGGCGGCGTACCTGCAGGCGCTGTGCGCGTACCTGCTGGAACGGCGCGAAGAGGCGCCGGCCGAGGACGACTACCTGGTCTACAACTACAACCGTTTCCAGGCTTGCCGCTTTGGCCTCGATGGCACGCTGGTGCACCCGAAAACCTACGAAAGCCTGTCGCTGCGCGAAGACATCCTGACCACGCTGCGCAAGATGGAACCGTACGGCGTCACGCTGGGCGGCACCGAGGGGTTGCAGCACCTGGTGCGCGCCACCCACGAAGGCAGCGACGCCCACTACCTGCGCCAGCAATACGACCGCAGCGGCAGCGCCGAAGGCATGGTCGATGCGGCCATCCAGCGCTTCCGCGGCCGCTAATCTTATGTAAGGATGGGCACGATCTGGTCCAGCGCGGCCACCTCGAACGTGGGCACCGCCTGCGACGTATTGGCCAGCCGGTCGCGGTTGAACCAGCAGCTGTCGATGCCGTAGCGGTTGGCGCCGAGGATGTCGGCGTCGAGGCGGTCGCCGATGATGATGGCCTGGTCCTTGCTGAACGGCTTGGCCATCTTTGCCGCGTACTCGAAGAAGCGCACGTCGGGCTTGGCGTGGCCGGAGCCTTCCGAGGTGGCGACGAACGAGATGTAATCCTGCAGGCCGGAGCTGGCGATGCGCAGCCGCTGGATATGTTCCGCGCCATTGGTGATGATGCCCACTTCGCCGATCGCGGCCAGCGTTTCGCATACCTGTTTGGCGCCGTCGATCAGCACTACCGAGTTGGCCAGCGACGCCAGATAGATGTCGCTCGCTTCCTTGGGATCGAGGTCCATCTGGTGCGCCAGGAAGGTCATGCGGAAGCGCTCGACCTTGAGAAACTCGGTGGTCACTTCACCGAGTTCCAGGCTGCGCCACAGCGCCACGTTGATCGCCTGGTACTGGCTGAACAGGCCGTCGGGGAGAGTGTCCAGGCCCAGCACCTGCATGGTGTGCTGGAACGAAAGGTGTTCGGAGGCGCGGAAATCGAGCAGGGTGTCGTCGAGGTCAAACAGAAATAGCCGGTGCTTCATGTCTGGTCAGGGCAAGAGTTTCTAATTGGCGATGTTAGCACGCCCGGCCGGTGATCCGCATTAGGCGCCTGTAAGCGGTCTCGGGTGTGACCACAAGCGATTGCTTGCGGTAGACTGTCGGTCCATCCTCCGCCAGGCCAGTCCAGTGAGCAACATCGATCCGCCCGTTTCGCCCGCCGCGTTTGCGCCCGATGCCGATTTTACGGCGTTGTTCGATGCCGTGCCCACGCCATGCCTGGCGGTCACGCCCGACCTGGTGATCGTGGCAGTCAATGACGCCCACCTGCGCGCCACCGGTGCCCGGCGCGCGCAGTTGCTGGGTCGCCACCTGTTCGATGCGTTTCCCGATAATCCCGATCTTGACCAGCCGGATGGCTCGGCCAATATCGGCGCGGCGATTGCGCGCGTAATACAGACCAAGGCGCCCGACACCTTGCCGATCCAGCGCTACGACGTGCCGGCCGAAGATGGCGTGGGCTTCGTGGAGCGCTACTGGAAACCGGTGCACGTGCCGGTACTGGGCGCCGACGGCGAGGTGCGCTACGTGATCCAGCACGCCGAGGAAGTCACCCAGCGCGTGCACGAGGCCGATCAGGCTGCCCAGATGCGCTCGGAACTGGTGGCCCAGGCGCAGACCATTCGCGACCATCATTCGATGGCCGAGCTGTTCCAGCAGGCGCCCGTGTTCATGGCCATGCTCGAAGGCCCGGAGCACCGCTTCACCTTCGTCAATTCCGGCTTCCTGCAACTGATCGGCCAGCGCCAGGTGCTGGGCCAGACCGTGGCACAAGGCCTGCCCGAAGCGGTGGCCCAGGGCTTCATCACGCTGCTCGACGAGGTGTACCGCAGCGGCAAACAGTATGCCGCCAATGGCACCCGCTACCTGATGCCCGCCACGGCAAATAGTCCCGCCACCGAGCGCCACATCGATTTCGTCTACCAGCCGGTGCGCGACGGCGACGGCTTGGTGACCGGCATCCTGGTCCAGGGTATCGACGTCACCGACCGCGTGCTGCGCGAACTGCGGCGCCATGCATTGGTGCGCCTGGGCGACGCCGCGCGCAGCGTACGCCAGCCCGACGATCTGCTGATGCGGGCCTGTGTGATCCTGGGCGAGACCCTGGGCGCGAGCCGGGTGGGGTACGGCAGCGTCGATCTCGACACGGAGACCTTTACCGTGGCGCGCGACTGGTCCGCGCCAGGCTTGCAGGCGCCGCCGACCACGCTCAGGTTCAGCGACTACGGTAATTTTCTCGAAGAACTTAGCCAGGGCAAACTGATTGCCATCGACGATGTCGATTTCGATCCGCGCACGCGCGACATGGCCGTCAAACTCAAGGCCCGCCACGCCGGCGCTTTTGTCGATGTGCCGGTGATCGAGCGCGGCACGCTGGTAGCGATGATCTTTGTCACCAGCGACCAGCCGCGCTGCTGGAGCGAGGACGACTTGGCCCTGATCCGCGAAGTGGCCGAACGCACCCGCTCCACCAGCGAACGGCTGCGCAGCGAGAGTGCGCTGCGCGCCAGCGAGGCGCGGTTTCGCACCATCGCCAACGCCATGCCGCAAATGGTGTGGTCCACGCTGCCCAACGGCATGCACGACTACTTCAACCAGCGCTGGTACGATTTTACCGGCGTGCCGCCCGGTTCCACCCACGGCGAGGCCTGGAACGGTTTGCTGCACGCTGACGACCAGCCCCGCGCCTGGGCGCTGTGGCAGCAGTGCCTGGCCACCGGCGAGACCTACGAAATCCAGTACCGGCTGCGCCATTTCTCGGGGCGCTATCACTGGGTGCTGGCGCGCGCCTTGCCGATACGCGGTGACACCGACCACATCATCCGCTGGATGGGCACCTGTACCGACATCCACGAACAGAAGCTGGCGGAAACCGAGTGGCGCCAGGCCAGCCAGCGCAAGGATGAATTCCTGGCCATGCTGGCCCACGAGCTGCGCAACCCGCTCGCACCGATCAGCACCGCCGCCCAGCTGCTCAAGCTGCGCGGCAGTCACGAGAAACCGATCCAGCACGCCAGCGACATCATCATCCGCCAGGTCAAACACATGACCGACCTGGTGGACGATCTGCTCGATGTGTCGCGCGTAACGCGCGGGCTGGTGCAGCTCGAACAGCAGGACCTGGAGCTGATGGCCATCGTCAACGGCGCTGTTGAACAGTCGCGCCCCTTGCTCGAAGCGCGCCACCACGCGCTGGTGTTGCGCCTGCCGCCGGGCCAGCTGCACGTGCGCGGCGACCGGACGCGGCTGGTGCAGGCGCTGGCCAACCTGCTCAACAACGCCGCCAAGTACACGCCGCAGGGCGGCGAAGTGGTGCTGGCGCTGGAAGCCCGCGCTGACAGTGGCGAAGTGGCCATGTCCGTGACCGACAACGGCATCGGCATGTCGGCCGAGCTGCCGCGCGTGTTCGACCTGTTTGCCCAGGCCGAGCGTACCCCGGACCGGGCCCAGGGCGGCCTCGGTCTGGGCCTGGCGCTGGTGAAAAGCATCGCCGCGCTGCACGGCGGTAGCGCGGCAGCCGCCAGCGACGGTGCGGGAAAGGGCAGTACCTTCACCATCCTGCTGCCGCTGCTGCCGCCAGCGGCGGTCGCCCCGCAGGCGCCGTCCGCGGCGCCGCTGCCAACCATGGTGCCCGAGGGCCGCAGCCTGCGCCTGATGGTCGTGGACGACAACCAGGACGCCGGCCGCACGCTCGGCGCGCTGCTCGAAGCGCAGGGCCACCAGGTACTGATTTTCGAGGACGCCGAAACCGCGCTGCGCGCCAGCGCCAGCCACGAGGTAGATGCGTTCATCCTCGACATCGGCCTGCCCGACATGGACGGCTACGAACTGGCGCGCCGGCTGCGCGCCCAGGCTGGCACCGCCAACAAGCTGCTGATCGCGCTGACCGGCTACGGCCAGGCGCATGACCGGGTAATGTCGAAGGTCGCCGGATTCGACCACCATTTCGTCAAGCCGGTTGACCACGCGGAGCTGGGCCGGGTGCTGGCAGGTTGACGTTTTAACTTGAGGTTTGCAACAAAGCGGCATATAATTTTATTTCACGAATTAAAGTTCGCTATCCGAATAATTTCAGCATGGTCTTGGCCGGCATTGACCGGCTCTGGTTCGCTGAATTTGTCGAATAAAAGTTCGCAGTCCGAATATTTTTCCCTGTCTTTTGCCAGGGAGCCATCATTCGACCGCTGAACCAAACTATAATTCGCACTCCGAACTTGATGGAGTGCAGCATGACCCGACCGACAGAATCGACCAAAGCGGCGCCTGCCGATCCGAAAAACACGGTGCAGTCCCTGGCCAAGGGTTTCAAGGTATTGCAGGCCTTCACGGCGCAGGAGCCGGAACTGACCATGGCCGAGGTGGCGCGCAAGGCGGGGCTCGACAACGCCACCGCGTTCCGCTTCCTCAACACGCTGGTCGGTCTCGGCTACGTGGACAAGGTGGACAACAGCCGGCTGTTCCGGCTGTCGCTGAATGTGCTGGACCTGGGCTTTCACGCCATCGCGCGGTCGGACTTGCGCACGCTGGCGCGGCCCGTCCTGCGCGGACTGGTGGGCGAGGTGAACGAGGCGGCGTCGATCGGCGTGCTCGATGGCAGCAGCGTGGTGTACGTGGAGCGGGTGCAGGCGGGGCTCACGCAACTGGGCGTGGATGTACGGATCGGCAGCCGGGTGGCGGCCTATTCGAGCGCGGTGGGGCAGGCGATCCTGGCCTGGCTGCCGCAGGACCAGCAAGTGAAGGTGCTGCGCGGCCAGCCGCTGGTCAAGCTGACGGAAACCACGCTGACCGACATCGACGCCCTGCTCGAGCGCCTGGCGCAGATCCGCGCGACCGGCTACGCGGTGTCGAACCAGGAAACCGTGGCCGGCCTGTACGTGATGGCGGCGCCGGTGCTCGACATCGACGGCCTGCCGGTGGCGTCGCTGAGCGTGGCCGCGCCGGCGCACCGCAGCACCTTGCGCCAGTTCGAGGAGAACACGATTGCCGGCGTGGTGGCGGCAGCGGGGCAGTTATCGAAGTCCTTGCAGGCGACCGGCGGTTACGCCGGCCAGGGCCGCTAGGCTGCGCCGATGGCCATCATGGGCGCCGCCGGATTCACGGGCACCACCATCATCGTGGCGATGGTGGTGGCGTACATCGCCCTGACGGGATGGCTGACGGCGCGCACGCGCAGCAAGACTGCCAGCGAATTCATGGTGGGCGCGCGCACCATGCCGGCGGTGGTGGTGGGCGTGTTGATGGTCTCCGAGTTCGTGGGCGCCAAGTCCACCGTGGGCACCGCGCAGGCGGCGTTCGAGTCAGGAATGGCGGCGTCGTGGGCGGTGCTGAGCGCGGCGATCGGCTTCCCGATATTCGGGCTGCTGCTGGCGCGCAGGTTGTACAACTCGGGCGAGTACACGATCTCCGGTGCGATCTTCCAGCGCTACGGCCGCGCCACCCAGATGATCGTCTCGCTGATCATGATTTACGCGCTGCTGCTGGTCAACGTGGGCAACTACATCAGCGGCGCGGCGGCGATTGCCACCGTGTTGCAGGTCAGTCTGCCGATGGCGGCGTTTGTGATCGCGGCGGTCAGCACGTTCTATTTCGCCTTTGGCGGCATGAAGAGCGTGGCGTACGTGACGCTCCTGCACAGCGGCGTCAAGTACCTCGGCGTGCTGGTGGTGCTGGCGGTGGCATTGAAATTGAGCGGCGGCGTGGCGCCGATGGTGGCGACGTTGCCGCCCTGGTATTTCACGTGGGACGGCGCCATTGGCGCACCGACCATCGTGGCGTTTTTCATCGGGAATGTCGGCGCGATTTTCTCGACGCAATACATCATCCAGGCGATTTCCTCGACCCGGAGCGCCAACGCGGCACGCCGCGCGACGTTTATCGCGGGCTGGCTGGCGCTGCCGATCGGAATCGCGCTGGGGCTGATCGGCGTGGCCGCGCGGTATCTGTACCCGGACCTGCCCAGTTTATATGCGCTGCCGGTCTTCATGCAGGGCATGAATGTTTACCTGGCCGGGTTTGTGGCCGTGTCGCTGGTGGCGGCGATCTTTGCCGGCGTGAGCACCGTGTCGCTGGCGATCGCCTCGCTGGTGGTGCGTGATTTTTATGTGCCGTTGTGCCAGCCCTCGCCGGAGCGCGAATTCCGCGCCACGCGGTGGATGGCCCTGGCGATCGGGCTGGTGCCGCTGGTGTTCGTATTCTTTGCGCCCGGCCTGTTGCAGTTGTCGTTTTTTACGCGCGCCTTGCGCCTGTCGATTTCCGTGGTGGCCGTGATCGGCCTGTATCTGCCATGGTTCGGCGGCAGGCGGGGCGCCATGTGGGGGCTGCTGGCATCGAGCGTGGCTACCACCGTCTGGTACCTGCTGGGGGATCCCTGGGGTATCGACAATATGTATATCGCGCTGGTTACACCAGCGATCGTGATTCTGGTCGAGCGGGTGCTCGGTCCTGGGGGCGGCGTCAAACAATAGGCGCTGCCTATTTTTGTCGCTCTGCGACCCTTTTGGAGATGATGCAACCGTTGTTCCGCCTGGAAGCCGGGCCAGGAATCGCGGTTGCCACGACATATGAAGCAAACTCACAACCTGATCCTGGGCGGCATGCTGCTGTCCGCCGCCTGTGGCACCGCTGCCGCGCAATCGAGCAACGCCAATGCCTCCAACGTCAGCATCTACGGCATCGTTGACGTGGCCGTGACCCGCGTGGACCACCTGCCGGGCGGCGCCAAGACGTATATGCGCTCCGGTCCCAAGGACGGCAACCGCGTCGGCTTCCAGGGCAGCGAAGACCTGGGCGGTGGCACCAAGGCCATCTTCAAGCTCGAAGCAGGTTTCAATACCGACGACGGCACCGCCGGCCAGGCGGGCAGCCTGTTCAACCGCGCCGCGTTCATCGGCCTGACCAACAACAAGCTCGGTACGCTGACCATGGGCCGCCAGTACTCGTCGTACTTCGACGCCCTCAACGCACTGGGTCCGGTGCCGATTGTGACCGGTTCGGCCGGCGACCACCCGGGCGATATCGACGGCTTCGACATCACGATCCGTCACAACAACTCGATCAAGTACACGTCGCCCACCATGCGCGGCTTCACCGGCAGTGCGATGGTCGCGTCGGGCGAGCAGGCTGGCCACACGGGCAGCGGCGGTTCGGCGGCCGCGTCGGTCAAGTTCGACGGCAGCCAGTGGCACCACGCGATCGGCTACCAGCTGCTGAAAAACGGCCCCAACCAGTTGAACTGGGATGCCACCACGGCGGGCAGCTTCAGCAAGTCGCCAGTCAACGCCGGCTACCTGTCGGCGCGCGATATCCAGTTCCTGGCCGCCGGCACCCGTTACCAGATGGGCGCAGTGAGCCTCGGTGGCTCGGTGAGCAATGTGCAATACACGCCGAATACGACTTCCGTGTTCCGCGACAAGGCCATCTTCAACACCGGCGCGCTGCTGGCGCAATGGCAAACGTCCACCCCGTGGCTGCTGGGCGCGGGCTACACCTATACCCAGGCCAACCGCGCCAACGGCATCACCGACGGCGCCCGCTATCGCCAGTTCGCGTTGCAGCAAGCGTACTGGTTCACCAAGCGTACCTCGGTGTACTTCCTGGAAGCGGTGCAGCGCGCCAGCGGCCAGACCCTCGCTGCCAACGGCCGCACCGTGATCGATGCGGATGCCGTGATCGGCACGTCGCAGGCCGGCCTGGTTGGCGATGGCGCCCACCAGACCATGTTCTCCGTTGGCCTGCGTCATTCGTTCTAAGTCTCCCGCCTGACCCGTGCCGCCTGTGTGTGGCGCGGGCATCGACCGCATAGAGGTAACACAATGGCACTATCTAGACGCAAATTCCTGCTGGGCGCAACTGCCGTATCCGGCGCATGGGTGACCTGGGGCGCGCTGCCCGCGTGGGGCGTGGGTACTACCGCCTCCCCGGCCCAGTTTTTGGAAGTATCGAAGCTGCTGATCAACCACCAGCTCGACGAAGCGGTGGGCGCGCGCATTGCCGCCGCCGCCGCAACCAAATATCCGCAAGCGGCGCAGATGATGACGTCCATCGCCGCGCTGGCGCAGGCAAAACAGGCCAGGCAAGTGGAAGACTTCTTCGGCGACATCCCGGAAGGACCGCTGCAGGAATTCGCCCACTGGGTGATCTTCGCCTGGTACTCGGGCTGCTCGTCGCCGAAAAAAGATGCGCAGCTGTTTACGTTCGAACACGCGCTCACCTACAAGACCACGGCCGATACCGTGGCGATGCCGTCGTACGGCTTCTCCGGTCCCAACCTGTGGAGCCGTCCGATCGTGCCGCTGTCCAACATGCCGATCTTCTGATCGAAGGAACACACAATGTCCAACCCAACTAGCGCCGACGTGGTCATCGTCGGCACCGGCGTCGTCGGTGTATCGATTGCCGAAACCCTGCTCGATGCCGGCCTGTCCGTGCTGATGCTCGAAGCCGGCCCGCGCGTCTCGCGCGCCGAAGTGGTCGAAAACTTCCGCAACCTGCCGCTGGCCCTGAAAGGCGATCCGTCGTCGTGCTACCCGCCGGCCGCCTGGGCGCCGCACCCGATGCCGTCGAGCGAAACCAAGGAAGACTCGTACCTGCAACTGTCGGGCCCCGACCGTTACGCGCAAAGTTATATCCGTTATGCGGGCGGCTCCACCTGGCACTGGGCCGGCACCTGCTGGCGCCTGACGCCCGAAGACATGCGCCTGAAAACCCTGTACGGCGTAGGCCGCGACTGGGCCATCGACTACAAGACGCTGGAACCGTACTACACCCGCACCGAATACGCGCTGGGCATCTGCGGTCCGTCCGAACCGGCCGAACAATGGCCGCCGCTGTCGGAAGGCGCCGCGCGCTCGAAGCCTTACCCGATGCCGCCGCTGCCGTTCGGCCCCGGCGAGCAGCGCTTTACCGAAGTAGTGAAAACGCTCGGCTACAGCAATATTCCGACCGCGCAGGCCCGCAACAGCGGCACGTCGTACGACGATCGCCCGGCCTGCTGCGCCAACAACAACTGCGTGCCGGTATGCCCGGTAGGCGCCAAGTACGACGCCGCCACCGCGCTGTCGCGCATCGAAGCCAAGGGCGCGAAAATCACCGCGAATGCCGTGGCCTATCGCCTGGAAACCGATGGCGCCAACCGCGTCATCGCGGTCAATTACTTCGACCAGAACAAGGCCAGCCACCGCGTGACGGGCAAGCTGTTCGTGCTGGCCTGTAACGGCATCGAGACGCCGAAGCTGCTCTTGATGTCGGCCAATGCGCGCAACCCCAACGGCCTGGCCAACAGCTCCGACCAGGTGGGCCGCAACATGATGGACCACCCGCAGCTGACCATGACCCTGACCTTGGCCGAGCCTTACTGGGCCGGCGTTGGACCGGTGGTCAACAGCGGCATCATGGAGACCTCGCAGGGCGCGTTCCGCAGCGAGCACGCGGGCGCGTACTTCCGTTTCAATAACTTTGCGCGCAACCGTTTTGTGACGTTCGGTGCGCTGAAAAAAGGCCTGGTCGGTAAAGCGCTCGACGCCGAAATCCGCCGCATGACCGCGTGCACGGCCGACGTGGTGCTGGCGCACGAAGTGCTGCCCGATCCGAACAACCGCCTGACGCTGTCCGACAAGAAGGACTGGCTCGGTCTGGCGAAACCGGCGATCCATTACGACGTCGGTGACTACACGCGCAAGTCGGCCGAGGTGTATTCGGTTCCGATCGGCAAACGCATCGCCCAGGCCATGGGCGCGACCGACATCAAGCTAAGTCCCCAGTTCAACCAGAGCAAGCACATCATGGGCGGCACCATCATGGGCCTCGACCACCGCGATTCCGTGGTCGATGCCGATTGCCGCGCGTACGACCATGACAACCTGTTCCTGCCCGGTGGCGGCGCCATGGCCAGCACGGCCTGCGGCAACAGCACCATCACCATGGTGTCGCTGGCGTTCAAGGCCGCCGACGCGATGGTGCGCCAGATGAAGGGGGCGTAATGAAAGCACTGTTTAAATCCTTGAGCGCAGCCGTGGTTCTGACGTCGGCGATGTGGTCGGCCGCCGCGCTGGCCCAGGCGCCGGCGCCACAATTCGACGCGGCCGCCATCGCGCGCGGCAAATACCTGGCCACGGCCTCGGACTGCATGGCATGCCACACGGCGCACCATGGCCAGCCGATGGCCGGCGGCCTGGTGATGTCGTCGCCGGTGGGCGACATCGTCTCCACCAACATCACGCCATCGAAACAGCACGGCATCGGCAAGTACACCGCGCAGCAGTTCAGCGACGCGGTGCGCAAGGGCGTGCGCGCCGACGGCCAGATGCTTTACCCGGCCATGCCGTACACCGCATACGCCAAAATGACCGACGCCGATGTCAATGCCATGTACGCGTACTTCATGCAGGGCGTGCCGGCGGTGGACAAGGCCACGACCGAGACCAGTCTGCCGTTCCCGATGAATATCCGCCAGTCGATGAAGGTGTGGAACGCGCTGTTCCTCGACGACCAGCCGTTGAAGGCGGAGCCGGAGCGTTCAGCGCAGTGGCTGCGCGGCCAGTACCTGGCCGAAGGCGCCGCCCACTGCACCACCTGCCACACGCCGCGCGGCGTGCTGATGCAGGAGGATAAGTCGCGCCACCTCGCCGGCGCGCAAGTGGGGCCGTGGTATGCACCGAACATCACCTCGCACCCGGTGGCCGGCATCGGCGCCTGGACCGAGGACGAAGTGGTGCAGTACCTGCAAACGGGCCGCGTGGCCGGCAAGGCGCAGGCGGCGGGCAGCATGGCCGAGGCGATCAGCCTCAGTTTCAGCCACCTGGAACCTGCCGACCTGCGGGCGATTGCCGTGTACATCAAGTCGCTGCCGGCCGCTGTGGGCGATGCCGACCAGGCCGTCGGCCTGTCGCGCTTCGAGCAAGGTAAATCGGGTAATGCACTGGACAAGATCCGTGGCGTGAGCTACGCCGAAAACGTCAAGGGCGCCAACCTGGGCGCACAGATCTTCTCGGCCAACTGCGCATCGTGCCACGGCTTCAACGGCCAGGGCACCAAGGATCGCTACTATCCGAGCCTGTTCCACAACTCGGCCACCGTCAACACCAGCAACCTGCTGGCGACGATCCTGCTAGGCGTGGACCGCAAAACGCTTGAGGGCCACGTGTTCATGCCGCCGTTCGGCGAGCAGGCCAATGCGGTCAACCACCTGTCGGATACCGAGGTGGCAGCGCTGGCCAACTACATGCTGGCGCAATTCGGTCCCGGCCAGGCTGCCGCCACCATCACGCCAAAGGCCGTGGCGGAAATCCGCCAGGGGGGGCCGCAATCGCACCTGTTGATGATGGCCCGTGCCGGCGCGGTGCTGGGTGTGCTGGTCCTGGCACTGGTGATCGTCTTTGTCCTGCGCCGCCGCAAGCGCGCTGCCTCCGTTTAAGGAACCGATATGCATAGCATTCTCACTTCGCGGCGCGGCGCGCTCAAGGCGCTGGGCGCGCTGGCGCTGTCCGGCGTAGCCAGCCAGTTGCTGCTGTCCACCCGCGCGAGCGCCGCGCTGGCGCCGGCAGGACAGGGACTAAAGGACTTTATCGCCGTCTCGCGCACGCTGACCGGCGAGGCCGAGATCAACCCCACGCTGGCGCTGGCCTTGTACCAGGCCTTCGCCAGGAACTCGCCAGAGATCGATACCGAGCTGGCCAGTCTGAAAGCCGCGCTGGGCGCCGGCGGGGTGCTGGCGCAGGACGACAAGACGGCGTTCGCGGAAGCGCAAAAGGCCGAACAGGCACTGGCGCAGGCCATCCTCCAGGGCTGGTACTTGGGCGTGGTCGGCAAGGGCAAGAAATCGGTGTGCGTGGCGTACGTCGAGACCTTGTCCAACCGGGCCGTGGCCGACGTCCTCGTGCCGCCGAGCTATTCGTACGGGCCTTGCGGCAGCTGGTCCGCGAAACCGTGATCACCTCATTTAAATAATCTATATGAACACTATCAATTCTGCCGACATTTGCGTGATCGGTGGCGGTATATGCGGCGCGCTGCTGGCGCGCAAGCTGGCGCTGGCCGGCAGCTCGGTGCTGATGCTCGAATCGGGTCCGCGCGTGGGTCGCGGCGAACTGGTGGAGCGCTATCGCCATTCCGCCTTCAAATCCGACTTCATGGCGCCGTATCCATTTTCGGAAATGTCGCCGCACCCGGTGTTCACGCCGGAAGCGAACAAGTACATCGAGCAGGTGGGACCGCACGCGTTCCAGGCCCAGTACATCCGCATGCTGGGCGGTACCAGCTGGCACTGGGCGGCGCAGATGTGGCGCTACCTGCCGTCCGACTTCAAGACCCAGTCGCTGTATGGGGTGGGCAAGGACTGGCCGATCAGCTACGAGGAACTGGAACCGTACTACTACGAGGCGGAAGTGATTTCCGGCGTGGGCGGTTCGCTCGATACCGGTTCGCCGCGCTCCAAGCCGTTCCCGATGGAGCCGGTGCCGGCATCGTACTTCCAGCAGCGCGTGACCGAGCGCCTGGCGCCTGAGTTCAAGGTGCTCGACGACTGCACCGCGCGCAACAGCCGCAGCTTCGACGGCCGCCCGGCCTGCTGCGGTAACAACAACTGCATGCCGGTGTGCCCGATCGACGCCCAGTACCACGGCGGCATCGCCGCCACCAGCGCGGAGAAGGCCGGCGTCCACACCATCACCGAAGCGGTGGTGTACAAGCTCGAACACGACCACCAGGGCGCCATCACGGCGGTGAACTACTACGACTGGAACAAGACCAGCCACCGCGTCACGGCCAAGACCTTCGTCATCGCCGCCAACGCCATCGAATCGGTGAAGCTGCTCTTGATGTCGGCCAGCACGAAATTCCCGAACGGCCTGGCCAATCGAAGCGACCAGATGGGCCGCAACCTGTGCGACCATCCGGCCATCGGCGTCACGTTCGATGTCGATGAACCGATCTGGCCGGGCCGTGGCCCGGTGAGCCCGTGCTCGATCGGCCAGTTCCGCGACGGCGACTTCCGCCGCGAACACGCGCCGTTCCGCATCGATATCTCGAATTCGTCGCAGGTGGCATCGGTGACCAAGGAGCTGATCGGCGCCGGCTACTACGGCGTCAAGCTCGAAGGCGCGATCCGCGACCGCGCCTCGCGCCGCATGAGCATCAAGAACGCACTTGAGCAACTGCCCGACCCGGACAACCGCGTGACCCTGAGCGACAAGAAGGACGCGCTGGGCCTGCCCACGCCGCGCATCTACTGGGACATCGACGACTACGTCAAGAAGGGCACGGCGGAGACGCGCAAGCGCTACGACGAAATCGCCAAACAACTGGGGGCGACCAACATCAAGCATAGCAAAGAGGGTGCGTTCAGCAACCGCCAGCACATCACCGGTACGCTCTCGATGGGCAAGGACGAAAATAACAGCGTGACCGATCCGTTCGGCCGCGCGCACGACCATCCCAACCTGTACATGGTTGGTACCGGCGTGATGCCCACGGTGGGCACGTGTAACGTCACGCTCACCGCCGTGGCGCTGGCCCTGCGTACTGCGGACAAGATCTTGTCGGAGGCGCGCCATGCTTAAGCTCTGTCGTGATGTTCTTCGTGCCGGCGTGGCCGCTGCCGCCGGCCTGGTGCTCGCTGCCACCGGTGCGTCGTACGCGCATGCCGCCGACGGCGCCACTCCGGCGCTGATCGAACGCGGCAAGAACCTGGCCGTGGCCGGCGACTGCATCGCCTGTCACAGCGCTGCCGGCCGGCCCGAGTACACGGGCGGACTGGCAATCGCCAGCCCGCTTGGAACCATCTATTCGACCAACATCACGCCGTCCGTCAAAGCCGGCATCGGCGGATACACGCTCGAGCAGTTCAGCCGCGCGGTGCGCACCGGCGTGCGCGCCGATGGCAGCCACTTGTATCCGGCCATGCCATACACCGCGTACGCCAAGCTGACCGATGACGATACCGCCGCCTTGTACGCGTACTTCATGCACGGCGTGGCCGCCAACGATGCGCCGGCGCCAGTGACCAAGCTGCCATTTCCGTTCAATATCCGCCTGTCGATGGCGGTGTGGAACGCGCTGTACCTGGACGACCAGCCCTACGTGGCCGACAAGTCAAAATCGGTGGAGTGGAATCGCGGCGCCTACCTGGCGCAAGGACTGGCCCATTGCGCCACGTGCCATACGCCGCGCAATTTCCTGATGGCGGAAGACGCTGCGCAGTACCTGCGCGGCGGCTCGCTCGGCACCTGGTATGCGCCCGATATCAGCCCGGGCGCCTTGTCCGATGGCGGTTGGGACCAGGCCGCGCTACAAGCGTACCTGGCGACCGGCCATGCGCTGAACGGCGCCACAGCCGGCGGCCCGATGCTCGAAGCGATCGACAAGAGCTTTTCGAAGATGGATGCGCAGGACATCAAGGCAATCTCGGTGTACCTGACCGACTTGCCGGGTACTGCACGCAAGGCCGCCACGCCGGCCAACGTGCCGGCGCTGCTGTCGAGCGACATCGCCGAGATGGCTGGCAAGATCGGCGCCGGCGAACGCCTGTACCGCAACAACTGCGCCGCCTGCCACCAGGTGAACGGCGACGGCGTGCGCGGTTTGCCGGCGCTGCGCAACCACCCGTCGCTGCGCCACCCGAACGCCGACAACGTCGGCATGGCGGTCCTGGAAGGCGTGTGGCCCGAGCATCGGCAGGGCATGCCCGGCTTCGAGGAAGAGCTGACCGACCGCGAAGTGGCCGAACTGACCAACTACGTGATGGCCACCTTCGGCGGAAGCCGCGTGACCATCGACGAGCAGCGCGTGCGCACGCTGCGCGCCGGCGGTGAAACCTCGTCGCTGTTGCTGCTGGCCCGTGCTGGCATGGCGCTGGCGGTGTTGGCGGTGATCGTCGCGCTGGTACTGCTGGCGCGCCGCCGGCGTCAAGGCAAAGCCGCCCCTTAACCGAATCGAACGGACATTATCATGCAATGGTTTTACGATCTTAAAATCAGTAAAAAGTTATTCCTGTCGTTCGGCGCGGTGCTGGCCCTGACGCTGGTGCTGGGCGTGTTGACGATCGCCAGCATGGGCCGGCTCAATACCGCGTCCAACCTGCTGTCGTCGCAGTCGCTGCCGAGCATGCGCTACATCCTGGCGCTCAAGGCGGCGCTCAACACCACGCGCCGCTACGAGATGGAGCAGCTGCTGTCGAGCGATCCGGCGCGCGTGGAAAAATACGACGACATGATCGCGCGCATGGTGGCCAAGGTGGACAAGCTGCAAGGCCAGTTCCAGGGCACCGTCACCACCGAGGAAGATCGCCAGTTGCTGGCGCAACTGGTGGCCGTGCGTGCAGACTACGCGGTGGAGCGCGCAAAAATGGTCGAGCTGCGCAAGCAGGACCGCCGCGACGAGGTGCTGGCGATTGCCGAAGGCCGCTCCTTCAAATTGATTAACCAGACCGCCGACGTGATCGACAAGATCGCCCAGCGCGCCCAGGACCAGGGCGATGCTGCCAGCGATGCGGCGGAAGCGCAGTACCTGTCCGCGCGCAACCAGGCCATCGGCCTGCTGGCAGCGAGCATCGTGATCGGTATGCTGCTGGCGGCCTGGATCGCCCGCATCGTTTCGCGTCCGCTGCAGCACGCGGTGGACGTGGCGCGCCGGGTGGCCGACGGCGACCTCACCGCCGACGTGCGCGTGACCTCGCGCGACGAGAGCGGCCAGTTGATGGCAGCGCTCAAGCACATGAACGACAGTCTGCAACGCCTGGTGGGCCAGGTGCGCGGCAGCACCGACACCATCGCCACCGCGTCGAGCCAGATCGCGGCCGGCAACCAGGACCTGTCTTCGCGCACCGAGCAGCAAGCGAGCTCGCTGGAGGAAACCGCATCGTCGATGGAAGAACTGACCGCCACCGTCAAGCAGAACGCCGACAACGCGCGCCAGGCCAAGGGGCTGGCGCTGTCCGCGTCGCAGATCGCAGTCAAGGGCGGCGACGTGGTGGGGCAGGTGGTGGGCACGATGGCGTCGATCAACGCGTCGTCGAAAAAGATCGTCGATATCATCGCGGTCATCGACGGTATCGCCTTCCAGACCAACATCCTGGCGTTGAATGCAGCCGTGGAAGCGGCGCGCGCCGGCGAGCAGGGACGCGGCTTTGCCGTAGTCGCCTCCGAAGTACGCAACCTGGCGCAACGCTCGGCCGCCGCCGCCAAGGACATCAAGGTGCTGATCGACGACTCGGTGGCGACCGTGGGCGCCGGCACCGCGCTGGTGGACCAGGCCGGCGCCACGATGGGCGACATCGTCGCCAGCATCACGCGGGTGGCGGACATCGTCAGCGAAATCACCGCCGCCAGCCAGGAACAAAGCGCCGGCATCGAGCAGGTCAACCAGGCCATCACGCAGATGGACCAGGTCACCCAGCAGAACGCGGCACTGGTGGAGGAAGCCGCTGCGGCGGCCGAATCGATGCAGGAGCAGGCGGCGGCGCTCAGTGAGCGGATGGGGGTGTTCAAGCTGGCGACGCAGTCGTCGCCACCTGCGTTCACACGACCTACGCTGCGTCTGGATGCTCGATAACGTCTGCAGTTGACAGGTCCTGGTATGTTCAACCGCGACCTGTCGTGGACACCGTGGAGATCAGCGTGGCGCCGCAGGTGGTCTTGTGCCCTTCGAACGCCACCGGCACCCCGTCAATCAGCACTTTCGCATCGCCCTCGGCGATCTTGCATTTGTCATGTCCCTTGATCGGACAGATGCATTGATCGCCCTGCCGCGCGACCGCGACGCCCAGCACCTTGCTGTTGGGCGCAGCGGAAATGACTTTGCCACCGTGGCTGGTGGGGTCGTTGAGACGGATGACGCCTTTCATGGCAGGTTCCCCTTTTGCTCGGTTATTTTGAATAGCCTTGTGGATAAGCGGGTGCATCGTCGCGCAATCCCCACCACGGCAAATAGGCGTCGTTCATGCTGCGGGCGCGGAACCAGGGTTTGTCGGGATCGATGGGACGCACTTGCGCCGGCGGCGAGACCACCACTGCAGTGGGGTGCTCAGGATCAGTTGTTCCCGCAACCAGCACGTGCTTGCCAAAATGGTTGGCGTAGCCAATTGCAAGCGCAACATTGGTCAGCGCCGAACCGGCGCGCATTTCTCCGAGCAGGGCCGGGGTGTTGAACGATTGCTTGAGCAATTCCAGATCGGGAATCTCGGTGGTCAAGGTTTGCGCCATGGGTGCGATTCTTGTCGAGGAGTCGGGGTGAGTGTTGTTGGCGTCGTGGATGACGTAACCGATTTCCCCAGGCTCGATTTGGGCATTGTTTGCGGCGGCGTGCAGCGTTTTTTTCCAGGACTGTGCCGACCGCGATTCGCCATCCTTCGCTTCGAAGTCCTTGACGTTGCCCATGTCAGGTCGTCCAACCCAGGCAAGTGCTTTTCGGCCGGTCTGATATTTGGCCCCTGCCAGCACCAGCACGACCAGATTTTCGTTGATTTGTTCGTCCAGTGGACGGCTGGGAGCGTCCCAGTTCATGGCCCAGGCGGTTTTGTCGGGGTTTTCCTGGAGATATTGAATCGCTGCGTCCAGGGATTTGAAACCGGCGTTGGCTCCACCGGCTGTCACCCTGAGATCTGGTGGGGCGTTCTTGGTCCAGAGCGTGGGCCGATGGACGCTACCAATCGCGAACGTCTTTCTAATAAACTCCCGGGCCTCCTCTCCCTCATTAATGGCATCAAAATTCTGAGCGGGGACAGCATATTCTATTCGTATTCCAGACAGCTCACGCCAATCATTTTTTCTTTCGAGTCCATGGACATTGTAGAAATAGTTGGGATCTGAAAAATAGTTATCGTGCAGTCTTTTCATCAGTTCATGAAGATATTGGTCATGGTACTCAGAAAACAGAGTTTCACCCCGGTCCCCGTTTGCGATCGATGCTACAGCTTTGACCTTGGAGAATGCATCCGGCGATTTTTTCCTGACGTCGTCGTTCTCGTTGGGTTTAGCCAAGCCGAGTGTCCATAGGATCTGCCATTCGGTTGGGTAGTCTCGGCGATGTAATGGATTCAGCCAGATTACTCCGGCTACCTTTACGGGTGCGGCGTTCACGATAAATTCATCGGATAGCTTCTCTTCTACCTCTGTGGACCGTGGATGTTGGGTGGAAGTTACGCAGCCCGTCAGGGTGGCCAGTGACGTGATCAACGCAGATACGGAGATAAACGATTTCATGTTTGTCCAATATATTAAAATTAATAGAACCTCAATGCAGTCTACGCGCGCGAATCTTTAATATTCTCTGGAATTGCCACCTCGTTGCCATCCCTTTGAATCCATTCTTTTAAGGTCGTCTCATCAATTGTGCTGCGCTCAAAATACTCAGACATTTTTTTGCTATGGCTAAAATTTAATTTATCTAAATAACGCCAGTCCGCGAGTGTCGATAATTTTCGAAGATGATCTGATGTTATATTGCTGACCCCGATACTCACATCAAACGCCAGTGCCCTCTCCGAATGCACCGGATTAGTAAAAATCGTCGAATGATCAGTTGCCGCCGCATCAACGGTCTCTGCCAGGCTCACCTTGATGTGCTGCGTTCTCCAGGCTGTGTACTCTGCGCTTGCCTTCGACGGTTCATCTTCCTCGACCACTTGCGCATCCGCCGCATACCGCTTTTCGCGCTTGGCCCGCAGTCGCAGCATCGCGTGATGCTCGTAACGTAGCGACGCTTCGTCCCGGTTATTGCCCTGCGCGGCATCGGTGCTGTTGTCTGGTGATTTGTTGACGCCGGCATAAGCGTCACCAGACTCTCGAACCCGGGTAACGCTTCGGGAAGCACCGGGCGGGTCGTAGCCTTGATCGAATTTGTCGCTCAGTTGGCCGAAGCGCATGCTTTGTGGCAGAAAGGGAGGGACGAGCGCAGGCGCGTCGACGGGAATTTCCCAGTCCGCGTCCGGCAAGGCGTTGACGCGTTGTCGGAGAAGAGCCGTAACTGCCGCAGCCACCGGCGCCATCACTACGGTGAACAAGGTGCCGAGGAGCGTTGTACTAGCCTCCAGTCCCTTCTTCATCGAATGCTTGGCGATCTTTGAATGGGGCATCCAGAAGTCGTGGCTGCCGGTTTTCGGCTTGCGCCAGTGGTGATGCCAGTAGTGGTATTTGCCGATCTCTCCCACTGGAAAACCTTGGGCGAACACGCGCTGCACCAGCACACCTTGTGCCCGAGTCGCGTTGATCTCGTTGAACTTTACGCGATTGGTGATCCCGAGCCAGCCGATGCCGCGCACCGTTACCGCGGAGATAACCTGGTCATGGGGATTGACATACAAGGTTACGCGGCCATAGGTAGAACCCTGGACGCCGTATTTATTACGGTCGGTCTGGGCATCGAAACCTCCGGCACGGTTGGCCATGCGGCGGTCGATGCGCTCGGTGGTTTGCAAGGCATCGAGCGCTTTGCGGGTCCGCATGATGTCAAAGAACGCTGCCAGGGTAGCAATGCGCGCTGCATGGGTCTGGCGCCCGGTATTGCCGTGCGGGTCCACCAGGTTTTGCTGGGTCCAGTCTTCGGAAAGGTTGTCCTTCACCAGGCTGTAAGGCGGATTGGCCAGGACGTAATTGTCGGCCACGCACGGGCCACTTTTGCCGTCGGCGTCCGTGACGTGCGGCATGCGGTCGCCGAGAAACGCTGCCGCCATGCCGATCATATTGCCCTGGCTGTGGCAGACGATGGTGATCGGCACATCGGCTTGCGCCTCGCGGATCGCTTCGACCAGCTTGGCGAGGCGATACGCGGCCAGCACGAAGTAGCCGCGTGGCGGGCACGCGTATACTTCGCGTTCGTTGACCGGATTGAGGTGCTGGACCTGCATCCACAGGAACAGCTTTTCCGACAGCCCTTCGTTCCACAGGTCGGGCAGCGAGGTGCAGCCGTTGGCGAACGGGCCGCCGCCCCAGTAGTTTTGTTCGTTGAGATAGATCTTGTCGCCGAACGCCTGCAACTCTTCGCCGCCCGCCTTGTAGCCCCACCTGAAGCGGATCACCGGTGAGCAGGCGTTGCCCATGTCGAAAAAATTGTTGGAATTGAGTTCGGGGTTGATGAAGCCGTCGCCCGTCAATTCCTGCGCATACTTGATGGCCTTGAGCTGCCCCGAGGCCGGCCCCGGATACTTCATCTGGTCGTCCCGGCGTGCCAGCCGGGTATTCAAACCTTCGCATAGTCCTTGTTCGCAGGCGTCGTACCACTCGCCATCCGAATTGACGCCGTGGACCAGGATCACGATGCCCGGCAACGGCAGGGCGTGCGGGATGTCGTAGTGGGTCGCATCGAAATCGGTGTGGGCGCTGCCCCGGGCAAATGCCACGCAGTCGTTGTCCGCTGGAATCCCCATGGAAGCCCCTTGTCCGCTATTTCGAGAATCCTTGTGTGTATGCGGGTGCATCATCGCGCAACCCCCACCACGGCAGATACGCGTAGTTCATGCTGCGGGCACGGAACCAGGGCTTGTCGGGATTGATGGGGCGGACCACTGCTGGCGGCGAGATGACTACGGCGGTTGGCCGCTCGGGATCGGTGGTGCCCGCAACGACCACGTGTTTGCCAAAGTGGTTTGCGTAGCCGATGGCGAGCGCGACATTGGTCAATGCCGAACCGGCGCCCATTTCTCCCAGTAGGGCAGGGGTGTTGAAAGATTGTTCGAACAGGTCCAGGTCGGGTACTTCGGTGGTAAACGTTTGCGCCAACGGGCCTATCCGGTTGGATGAATCGGGGTGAGCGTTATTAGCGTCGTGAATTACGTAGCCGATCTGGTCTGGCCTGATGGTGGCGTTGCTGGATGCTTTTTGCAACGTGGCCTTCCACGCCTGGACGCTTCGCGGCGTATCGCCACCATTGCCGATATCCGCGACACTCGTGGCATCAGGCCTGGCGATCCAGGCCAGTGCGCTGCGGCCCGTTTTATAAGTCGGTCCGGCCAATACCAGCACCACCAGGTTTTCATTGATTTGATGGTCGAGTGGTCGGCTCGGCGCATCCCAACTCATGGCCCACGCGGTTCTGTCGGGATGGGCTTCGAGGTAATCGATGGCGGCCTTCAGGGACGTGAAGCCGGCGTTGGGGCCGCCGGCGGTGACGTTGACTTCAGGGGGCTCGGGGCGGGTCCATAAGGTTGGACGACTTGGATTACCCATGGCGAAGGTATTTTGAAGAATCTCCTGCGTCTTTTTTCCTGCTGCCTCAGCATCGAAATCCTTGTTCGGCAACGCGTATTCGACGCGTATGCCAGCGAGCTCACGCCAAAATTTTTTCCGATTTACACCGTTGACGTTGTAGAAGTAGTTCGGGTCTGAATAATAGTTGTCGTGTAGTAGCCCAATAAGCTCATATTGATATCCACGATGGTAGTTGATTTTTGATGTTTGGCCGTCATTCCCATCGGCTATCAGTGACACATACTTCACGGTGGAATAGTTGGAAGGTTTCTTGCGTAACATGTCATCATCCGCGTTCGGCTTGACTATGCCCATAACCCATAGCGTTTGCCACTCTGTTGGGTAGTCTTTACGATGAAGTGGATTTAGCCAGATCAGTCCTACGACTTGTACACTAGATTTTGTTGCTGTTTTCATACTTTGATTTTCTTTCATGGCTAGATTTTTCTCATGCAAGGGAAGATTGTTGCACCCGGTTAGTAAAGCGAAAGATAATAAAAGCGTGCTGGCGGCCACGTTAGTAAGCATTTCTTTTCTCCCTTGTTTTGATCTGATTTCTAACTGCGTCTATCAACAATTTTTTTCGGTATAAGTAAATTGTTCTCTGCCTTTGCTATCCATTTGCTTACAGGTAACCCATCGATGCTTCCAGATTCGAAATGCTGTGAATCGGGATCGTTTTCAATGTCTGTTACATCCGTTAGATATCGCCAATCTGAAAATTTCAAGAATCGTTTCATATCCTTTTCCGATATCTGGCAAACCCCCACAGCAACGTCATAAGCCAGTGCCCGCTCCGAGTGCATCGGATTGGTAAATATCGTCGAATGATCAGTCGCCGCCGCATCCACGGTCTCCGCCAGGCTGACCTTGATGTGTTCTGTTCTCCACGCCGTGTATTTCGCGCTCGTCTTTGACGGGTCATCCTCCTCGACCACCTGCGCATCCGCCGCATACAGTTTTTCCCGCTTGGCCCGCAAGCGCAGCATCGCGTGCTGTTCGTACCGCAGTGACGACTCGTCGCGCTTGTCGCCCAGCGCCGCATCGGTGGAGTTGTCCGGGGCTTTATGGACGGCCGCATACGGGTCGCCAGCTTCCCGAACCCGGTTGCTATCGCGCGAAGCGCCGGGCGGGTCATATCCCTGGTCGAAGGCAGCGCTTACCTGGCCGAAGCGCATGCTTTCTGGCAGGAAGGGCGGGTGGAGCGCAGGCGCATTGACGGGAACCTCCCAGTCCGCCTCCGGCACGGCGTTGACCCGTGGTCTGGAAAGGGCGGTTGCCAACATGGACAATGGCGCCAGGACGACGGTGAAAAATCGGCCAATGAACGATTCGCTGGCCTCCAATCCCTTCTTGATCGAGTAACGGGCGATCTTGGAGTGGGGCAGCCAGAAGTCGTCGCTCTTGATTTTCGGCTTGCGCCAGTGGTGATGCCAGTAGTGGTACTTGCCGGGTTCTCCCACCGGAAAACCCTGGGCAAACACGCGCTGCACCAGTACCCCCTGCGCCCGGGTTGCCTCGATCTCGTTGAACTCTTCGCGATTGGTGATCCCGAGCCAGCCGATTCCGCGCACGGTCACTGCGGAGATGACCTGGTCATGGGGATTGGCATACAAGGTCACGCGGCCATAAGTCGAACCCTGGACGCCGTATTTATTACGGTCGGTCTGGGCATCGAAACCTCCAGCGCGGTTGGCCATGCGGCGGTCGATGCGCTCGGTGGTCTGCAAGGCATCGAGCGCTTTGCGGGTCCGCATGATGTCGAAGAACGCTGCCAGCGTAGCGATGCGCGCTGCATGGGTCTGGCGCCCGGTATTGCCGTGCGGGTCCACCAGGTTTTGCTGGGTCCAGTCTTCGGAAAGGTTGTCTTTCACCAGGCTGTAAGGCGGATTGGCCAGGACGTAATTGTCGGCCACGCACGGGCCGCTTTTGCCGTCGGCGTCCGTGACGTGCGGCATGCGGTCGCCGAGAAACGCTGCTGCCATGCCGATCATATTGCCCTGGCTGTGGCAGACGATGGTGATCGGCACATCGGCTTGCGCCTTGCGGATCGCTTCGACCAGCTTGGCCAGGCGATACGCCGCCAGCACGAAGTAGCCGCGTGGCGGGCACGCGTACACGTCGCGTTCGTTGACCGGGTTCAGGTGCTGGACCTGCATCCACAGGAACAGCTTTTCCGACAACCCTTCATTCCACAGGTCGGGCAGCGAGGTGCAGCCGTTGGCGAACGGGCCGCCGCCCCAGTAGTTTTGTTCGTTGAGGTAAATCTTGTCGCCGAACGCCTGCAACTCTTCGCCGCCGGCCTTGTAGCCCCACCTGAAGCGGATCACTGGCGAGCAGGCGTTGCCCATGTCGAAAAAATTGTTGGAATTGAGTTCGGGGTTGATGAAGCCGTCGTCGGTCAATTCCTGCGCATACTTGATCGCCTTGAGTTGTCCCGATGCGGGTCCCGGGTATTTCATCTGGTCGTTCCTGCGCCCCAGCCGGTTATTCAAACCTTCGCATAGTCCCTGTTCACAGGCGTCGTACCACTCGCCATCCGAATTGACTCCATGAACCAGGATCACGATGCCCGGCAACGGCAAGGCGTGCGGGATGTCGTAGCGGGTTGCATCAAAGTCGGTATGGGCGCTGCCTCGGGCGAAGGCCACGCAGTCGTTATCGGGTTTCAGCGCCATGGCATCTCCGTGTCCGTTCAATCGCGCGGGATGAAAAAGGTGGCGGTCAGCTGTTGCAGCTGGTCGCCGGTGATGGTCGGGCCTTTGCCATCCGCATCGGTAACGCCGGAGACGACCTTGCCGTCCTCGGTTGCCACCGACACCTGCACGCCTTCGCACGGCGCGCCGTCGAGGGGGCTGACCAGGCGCGGCGTGCGTCCCAGTTGGCCTTCGCCGAAAGTGGGCAGTTCGCCGCGCTGGCTGGCGGGGCCGTTCCAGTGGTGGCCATTGGTCTTGATGGTGAGCGCGCCGGGCCCGCCCAGTTCCACGGTGCCGCCGGAGAGCTTGAGGTAGGCGCCGCCTTGGGTCATCAGGGTGATTTCGTCTTGCGCCACGCCGACGATGCGGGTGGCGGAGGTGAGCCGCAAGTCGCGTGCGGCGTCCAGTTGCATCAGGTCGTGCTGGCTTTGCATCCGGTACTTGCCGTGGTGGGCGATCTGGGTGATCCCTTGCTGGTGCGCGAACAATGAAATGCCCTGGCCGGCGTTGATGTTGCAGCACTTCGCTGCACTGAACTGCAGGTGTTGCAGGGCTACCTGGTCGATATTGCCCACGGCGTAGTGGACCATGGTTTTTCGCGTGCCCAGCGCGATGCCTTCAGGTGCGGTGACGGCGATGGTCGGCAGGTCGGCCGGCTTGACCGCGCTGGCGCTCGAGAGCTGTTGATGCAGCTCGCTGGCGCCGGCAGCGTCAAGCGCCAGCGCCTGGTGCTGCGCTGCGTACGTGCCCAGCGACTTGAACAAATCGAGGCAGTCCTGCATCAGCGCCAGGTGTTCTTGCTGGTCCAGCTGCGCGCCGGCGGCTTCTAACCGCTGCCATGCCGAGATCAGCAGCGAGCGGGCCGTGCGCAGGCTGCCGCTGCCGTCGGTGCGCAGCTCGAAGCCGTCGCCGCGCTGGTCGGCGCTGCCAGCCTGGCGCGGGGTGGTCAGATAGCCGAGATTTAAAGCGCTGGCGGCGTGGTCGCTGGCCAGTTGAGCGCTGATCTGGCCGGTGGTGTCGTCGAAGCGCAGCTGGCTTTTGCGCTGGCCCCGGATTTCCTTGCTGCGCATGCCGGACAGGTAGCGGTTGCCGGGCAGGCCGCCGCCTTTGCCCAGTTCCGGCGGCACGCCGACGCCGTTGAACAACTGGCCCACGATCACCGGCCGGTCGGGATCACCGCCGAGGAAGTCGATCAGCACCTCGCTGCCCACGCGCGGCAAGCTCACGGTACCCGCTTGCTGACGGGCGGGCCCCGCGCCGGCCCATGACGTGGCCACGCGGATCCAGGCGCTGTCGGTCTCGGTGTTGGAGGCTCCGGCGCCACTCGCATGCTGGTGATCCTGCCCCCGGGTGGCAGGAAAGCGTACCTTGACCCGGCCCAGCGCATCGCAATGGACTTCCTCGCCGGCGGGGCCGACGACGATGGCGCTTTGCGGCCGGGCGCCCGGCACATCGATGCGCGGATCGTAGGCCGGCACGAGGTGCACATCCTTGCGCACGCACGTAAAGCGGTTGCGATAGCGGTTGCTGTGCGCATGGGCGACGGCGCGCCAGCCGCTCTGCACGTACAGGCCATCGAGGCGCGCATCGAGCGCTTGCGGGAAGTTGTTGCGGGCTTCGATTTCCAGAGCGGTGATCACGAAAGCGCGTTCGGCTGGCGGGTGCTGGTCGATCTCCGGGTGGCCGGCCAGGATGAACCACTCGCCAGCCCGTAAATCGCGCACGCCGCTCTCGCCGTGAAAGCACTTGGTCTCCAGATCGAACCGCGCCATGCGTAGCGCGCCCAACTGGCGCAGGTCGTCGTTGTCGCTGCCGGCGTGCGGCGTCTCGACCAGGTAGTCGCTGAGCGCGGCGGCAAAAGGGTTGCCGTGGCTACCCTGGTCGGCCAGTGCCTCGCTGCCGGTTTGCATGAACTCGACGCCTTTCGGGCGCTTGTAGTCCCAGCTGAAGCGCTTGACGGCGCCCGGACGTAACTGGCGTGCGCCGGTCCAGGCGGTGATGGCATCGCGCTCCTCGGTGGCGTGGTTGCGGTGGAAGCGGATGGTCTCTGCGGCGCTCGGCGGCAGGCGCGCGGCGTCGTCGAACAGCACCAGCGTATGGGCAGGATGGTCGGCATCCTGTGCGCCGGGCCGTACGTACCACGAGATGCCCCGACGCTTCAGCAGCCGGCGCAGGAACTGCGCATCCGATTCGTTGTACTGCATAGTGAATTCACGCGCGGGGAACGCGCGCTGCGCCAGTGCGGCGTCGATCTCGTAGTGGAACGTGGTGGCCATCACCGGGTTGGTTTGGCGCCACTCGGACATCAGTATTTGAGCGATGTGCAGCTCGCTCTGGTTGCGGAAGATACGGGTGTTGGTGCGCTGCTCCATCAACGCCAGTCCGTCGCGCAGCACCAGCTGATAGGTGGCCAGGCCGCCATCGCTCATGCCGGCACAGGCTTCGGCGACGATGCCGCATACCGCGTGCAGGTCGCCGCGATCGGTGACCAGTTGCAGCTCTGCTGGCACGGCGATGAACTGCTTCAGTGGCAGCGTGGCGTCGGTGGATACGCACAGCACGCGGTACTCGATGCCGCCGCACACGGTTTCCGTGCCGGAGATGCGGTGCGGCAGCAGCAGGTCGTCGCTGATGCCATCGTCAAAAGCCAGCCGTAGCCGCAATGGACGGTTGCTGGTGTTGAGCAGCGCTAGCGCTTTGTCGATGGCCATGTGTGCTCCTGTGCGGTCAGTTGCCCAGTATCACTGTTCCTATCGGCAAGTTATTGCGGAGGCGCAACTTCAGGATGCGGTGCGTACTGTTCCAGGATGGACGATGTCATGGCAAAAATCGTCGCTGTCGCCGCTGCGGCCGTGCAGGAATACGCCGTGGCCGAGGCCCACGCTGGCGGACAACTGGCAGGGTTCGATATCGTCTGCGTGGAGAATCAGCCGCACCCGGTAGCGGACATTGACCACGCCGAACATGGCCAGGATGTCCGCCAGTCTTTTCGCATCGTTTGCGCCGGGCAGGAATTGCTCGTACCGCTCACGGCGCAGCGGGCCGATTTTTATCTCGGCAGCCAAGTCGGCGCGATGACAGCGCTCACCGAGCATGGCGCCCTGGCCCAGCGTGCAATGTTTGGCGCCCAGGTGCAGCCGGTCCTCGCGCAGGTACCAGCCGCCGACGAGCGGCTGAAACGTCACTGGCACATCGAAATAATCAGTAATGACAGCGGTGATGGCCGCCGCCGTCACCGGCCGCTGGCGGAACAGCGCGGCATGGCGGGCCAGCGTTTGCGGTGGCAATCCAGTGCCTGCAGGCGGGGCGCCCGCCAGCGCCAGTTGCAGCGCCAGGAACTGGTCGCGCTCCGGCGGCTGGCTGTCGATGCGGTGCGCCGCCCAGGCCTGGTAAAACTGCATGGTGGCGCGCATGCCCAGCAGGTCGAGGAAGGCGCGCGGGCCGGCGTCGTGGTGCTGGCGTTCGGCGTCTGCGATGGCTTGCGTGTAGTGGGCGGGCAGGGCGCTGCTGTTACCGAGCAGGCTGAATGATGCCGGGGTGAGGTGGATGACTTGCGCGGTATCGTTCTCGAGCAGGTCCAGCAACTGCTCGCCGGTGCGCACTTCGCGGTTGTCGCGCGTGCGCGCCCACAGCGCCGCCAGCTCGCTGGGCTGGAAGCTGCTGGCCATGCGGCTGTGAAAGCGCAGACGTGCCGGTGAATCCGCGATGCCGGATTGTTCGAGCCAGCGCAGCAGCAGGCGCACGGCCTGGAACAGCTCGAACCGCGTGGGGTCGGCCAGCAACTGCCCGATCAAACCAGGGCCTGGTGGCCGCTTCGGGGCGGGCATCGCAGCAATTCCTTTCCGGAGTTCGACAGCACGATCAGGCGGGTGAAACTGTTGAATTGGACGGTCAGCGCCAGCACGTGATCGATCACCTGGGCAAACAGCGACAGCCCGACGCCAGCGAACGCGTGGTCGTCCACGGTGAGCATGATATCGATGCCGTAAACCAGGCTGCCGCCACTGCTGTCACTGCGCCAGACGCTTGCGCTGCGGTGCTGCAAGTCGGTGATGCCGTCGATTTGCCGCTGCGTGACGTCGGAGGCGGCCAGGTTGTGCAGCGCCAGCATCTCCTTCAATATCGGCAGGCCGTCGCGGGTCAGGCTCTGGTGATTGAGATTGAGGAGCGACACCAGGCGCCATTGGGTGCTCTGGTTGATGGCGAAACGCCGTGGCCGGGTTGGCCGGCGCAGCAGCAGCACCGGCAAGTCGCTGGCCGGTCCTTCGTGGTGCAGGTCGCCGGTTGTTTTGCCAAAGGGTAGCCGGCATGACATCTCGCCGTTGGTGCAGGTGAGGTTGATGGAAACGGATGCGGTGGTGGCTGCGGTGTGGACTGCGGTGGTGGCGGTCAAAGGCTGCATGGCGCTGTCGATGAAAGCGATCTTCATGGCGTGGCCGGGCGCCGAGATGGCCAGTGCCTCATCGCGGCGGATGGTCCAGTAACGGCCACCCGCTTCGCCGTGGCGCATCGCGTATAACGGGTGCAGGTCCGCGACCCGGCTGCGGGCGCCGTCGTGGCGCAGCATGCTCACCTTGTCCACGCTGAAGATCTCGAACGTGTGCGCGCGCGGGCTTTCCACTGTCAGCGGGTATTCCGCGCGCGTGTGATCGAGTTCGATCGGGCGCGCAGGGTGGCGGAACAGGTTGACGACCGGTGCACAGCTGGTGAGCAAATGCCTGGCGTCGAGCGACTTCAGGCGGTTCATGGTATCGTCGCGGTTGGTATCGGCCAGTACCAGGTGCAGGGTAAAGTTGCGGCAGTCGGGCGGCAATGTGGTGCCGATGGCGTCCATGTCGAGATCGACGAAATTGAATTTTTCGGGAAAGCAGAAATACTCGGTGAGCAGGCGATAGGGCGACGGGTGGTTGCCGGTGGGGAGCAGCGCCTGGTCCGGCCGGAAGCCGACCGCACGCAGCGGCGGCTGCACCAGCAGCGACCATATTGCGTCGCCGCTTTCCACCAGCGCGCAGGTGGTGCGCAGGAACAGCGCGTCGCGCAGCGCGGCGGCCAGGCCGGCGTCGGCGTTGAGGTAGAGACGCAGCGCATGACCGCTGCTGGCAGCGGTGGCAGTGAGCGAGATGCTGATGGCCGGTCCCGCGTTGACGGGCAGGCGCAAGCTGCGCGGCACCTCGAGCGCGGACTGCAGCCGCACGCTGTCGATCCTGAGCGGTTGCAGAACCAGGTCATCGGTGGTGGTGAACTTGCACAATACGCCATCGTGTTCGGCAGCGCTCATGACGGTGCCGCGCGGGATCACGGCGGTGTGATCGAACGGATCATCGGTAGCCGCATGCACGATCGAGCAGGAAGGAAAGGGGCGCAGGCAGTGCGGAAAATTGTTGTGTAAAACCGATTCGACGAACTGCACATGCGAATCGTCGAGGCGCTTGGCGGTGCGCGCGTTGAGCAGGGCGCAAGCCTGTATCAGGCGCTCGACGTGAGGATCGTTGCAGCCTTCGCCGCTCATGCCCAACCGACCGGCGACCGCCGGATAGCGCGAGCAAAAATCGCCAGCCAGCGCGTTGAACAGCGCCAACTCCGCCTCGTAGTATTTCAGCAGGTCTTTCATTATCATTCTGATCCCCATAGCCGCCCGGGCGAACGGCCATTATTGAGGAGAACAATAAATTAATACTGAGATGCAACAATGTAAGGTCAGCCGATCGAAATTTTAGAACCGCGTCTCACGCGCCACCCGCAAAAACTGGTCAAGAATACCCGTGCAGTCGAGCAGCTCCACGCCGCCGGCGCGGTGGAATTCCGGGTGCCATTGCAGGCCCATGACGAAGGGAGCCTTGCGGTAGCGGATTGCTTCCACCATGTTGTCGGGCACCGACAGCGCTTCCACCATCATGTCGCGGCCCAGGGTTTTGACGGCCTGGTGGTGAATCGAGTTGACCGTGCCGCTGGCCTGGCCCTTGAACATGCGCGACAGCGACGAGCCGGCCGGGAAGGTGATGTCGTGGCGGTTGCGGTCGTAGTCGTCGTTGACGTGGGCCAGCGAATCGGGCACGTCGGAGGCGATGTCCTGGTACAGCGTGCCGCCGAACGCCACGTTGATCAGCTGGCAGCCGCGGCAGATGCCCAATACCGGCTTGCCCGCTTCCACGAACTCGTGCAGCAGTTCCAGCTCGTACATGTCGCGTGCACGGTCGCCGCTCCACTCGGGGCGGGTGGGCGTTTCGGCATAGCTTTGCGGCGAGACGTCGGCGCCGCCTTGCAGCACCAGGCCGTCGAGGTGGCGCGCGTAGTCGCGCAGGCGGATGTTCGACGGGTGCAGCAGGCCGTCGGTGTTCACGGTGGGGATCATGAAGACCAGCACGTCGCGCGACATCACCCATTGGGCGATCGACTCTTCGAGGTATTGCAGGTTCTTGCTGCGCAGGCCGGTGGAGCCGGCTTCGGGGTGGAAGATGCGCGCCGAGATGCCGATGTGGAGCGGGCGCTGCACGATGTGGCGGGTGACCGAGGCGGCCACGCGCCGGTAGCGCGCCATCAGCACCCGGCCCCACAGGCTGAACACGGTGTCGCCGGGGTCGAGGTAGCGCGGCGTGGCAGTGTTGATCTTGCTGTCACCGCGCGCCGGCCGGCGTTCCTGGTCGGAGGCGCGACGGTGCGGTGTGCTGTCCTTGTCGTCAGGTCCGTCAGTCATGCTGTTCCTCATTTACTGTTGACGTGTTGTTAGTGTGCCACAAGCCAGCGTCGGCAGTCGCCCGGTTCACATTTCCTTACATGTGGTCCGCGCATGTCACCCTGTATCAATCGGAAAGCCCGGCCCGCCTGGGCGGCCCTATAATCGGGCCATGAGAAAACTATGGAAAACCATCGGCCGCGTGGTCGCCTCGATTGCGATAGGCGTCGCTACCGCCTGGGGTGCGCTGGCGCTGTGGTTCCAGCCGCCGTTGCAGGTGGAGGCGTTGCGCGTGCCGGCCATGGGCCTGTGGGTATCGATTGCGCCGGTCACGCTGTTCTGGTGGTGGCGCCTGCACCGCGCGCGCGTGCTGCTGCCGTGGGGCGCCGCCATGGTGGCGCTGCTGGTGTGGTGGGGCACTTTGCAACCGAGTCACGACCGCGTGTGGGCCGACGACGTGGCGCGCATGGTGACCGGGGACGTGCAGGGCAGCGTGGTCACGCTCGACCAGGTGCGCAACTTCGACTGGCGCAGCGATGACGACTACACGCCGCGCTGGGAACGCCGCAGCTACAACCTCGATCAACTGCGCTCGGTGGATGTGGCGCTGTCGTACTGGATGGGCCCTGCCATCGCCCACACGCTGGTGTCGTTCGGCTTTGCCGACGGCCGCTACCTCACATTTTCCATCGAAATCCGCAAGGAGCGCGGCGAAAGTTTTGACGCCATCGCCGGTTTTTTCAAGCGCTACGAAACGGTGCTGATCGCCGCCGACGAGCGCGACATCCTGCGCGTGCGCACCAATGCGCGCGGCGAGGATATGTATTTATATCGGTTGAACATTCCGCAGAAAACCATGCGCTCGCTGTTCCTGTCGTACTTGGACGAAGGTGCGCAACTCAAGCGCACGCCGCGCTTCTACAATACTCTCACCGCCAACTGCACCACCATCGTGTTCGAGATGGCGCGCAGGATCGATACCGCGCTGCCGCTCGACTGGCGTCTGCTGGCCTCCGGCTACCTCGATCGCTACCTGTTCGACCTGGGCGTGCTGGCCGGCCCACAAAATTTCGACACGCTGCGCCAAGCCGCCCACATCACGGCCCGCGCGCGGGCGGCGGACCAGGCGCCCGACTACTCTGCTGCCATCCGCCAACCGGCATCCTGAGAGCCGATTCCAGCACTGCACAGACATCGGTAGCGGCAGCAGCGCCGGCGTCGCTGCCGTGGTGCGCAAGCCGCGCCTCACTCCTTGCCGGGGCAGGTTCTTAGCCGTCCTTTGAGGATCTTGCCGGTGGCCGCTGCCGGCAGGGCCGCCATCACGATGATCTCGGCCGGCCGTTTATAGGGCGCCAGGTGTTGCGCCAGCCAGGCGTGCAGGTCTTCCAGCGCCACCGGGTGGCGCACGTCCAGCTCGATATACGCCACCACGTCTTCGTCGCCATGCGCACCGGGGCGGCCCACCACCGCCGATTGCGTCACGCCCGGGTGGGCGTTGAGCACCGTTTCCACTTCCAGCGGGTAGACGTTGAAGCCGGCGCGGATGATCAATTCCTTCGTGCGGCCGACGATGAACAGTGCGCCGTCTGCATCGCTGCGCGCCACGTCGCCGGTATCGAGCCAGCCGCCGTCGCGCATGCTGGCGGCAGTGAGTTCCGCATCGCGGTAATAACCGAGCATGACATTCGGACCGTGCACCCACAGCTGGCCATCGATGCCGGGTGCAACCGGCACGCCATGCGCATCCACCACGCGCACCGCCACGCCAGGGATGGCATGGCCGACCGAGGTATCGGTGCGCGGCTGGTCCAGGCGCGTCTGGCTGACGGTGGGCGATGTTTCGGTGAGGCCGTAGCCGTTATGCAGCGGCACGCCCAATACCCGCTCCACGCGCGCCTTGAGGCTGGGCGAGAGCGGCGAACCGCCCGCGTAGGCGAAGCGCAAATGATTCGGTAAAGGGTCGTCAACGCTGCCGAGCCTTTCCAGCAGCTTCGCATACATGGCCGGCACGCCCTGGACGATGGTGAGTGCGTGCTCGCGCAGCGCGGCCAGCAGCGCATCGGGCGTGAAGCGCGGGCAAAGGTACAGGCAGGCGCCCGCGTACAGGGTGCCCAGCATCACCGACGTCAGGCCATAGACGTGGGTGATCGGCAGCACGCCGTATGCGCGGTCGGACGGTACCAGCCCGCGCAGGCGGCTCGACACGGCAGCGACGAACAGCAGGTTGCGGTGGCTGAGCATTACACCCTTGGGCGCGCCGGTGGCGCTGGTGGTGCCGGTGGTGTACACCAGCGCTGCCACCTGGTATTCGGACGCCGCATGCACCGGCTCCGGTACGCGGCCGGTATGCAAGGCGCCAACCATCCAGGCACCGAAGGGCGAGTCTGCAACGGTGGCCGCGTGGCGCAGGCCGTGGGCGGCGGTCTCGGGCGAGGTGTTGGACGATGCGTTGGTCGATGCATCGCCGCCGGGAGCGCTGGTATAGATCACGCGGCGCGCGCCGCAATGGTCGCGTATCTGGTCCACCTCGTGCGCGGAAAGGCGGCCGTTGACGTGGACGATCCAGGCGTCGAGATCGGCGGCGGCAAAGGTGAGCGCCACCTGCGCCACGCAGTTTTCGCCGACCACCATCAGGCGGTCGCCGGCGCGTACGTCCAGCGCGCGCAAGGTGGCGGCGGTATCGTCGATGGCGGCGGCCAACTGGGCGTAGGTCCAGTGGCGGCAGCCGTCGTGCAGGGCGGGGGCGTGCGGGGTATCGTGCGACCAGCGGCGCACGATGGCGCCGAGCCGCGCCGGCAGGGATGCCAGCAGGGTATGGGGATCGAAATCGTTCATCTGGCCGGGACCGTTGTTGGCGAAAAAGCGGCCAATGTGACGGCACCGCGCGCCAGTGTCAAGCCTTGATGTCGAGCAGCGAGCCCAGCGTTTCGTCGGAGGTCTTGATGACCGACAGCGATGCTTGCGTCTGCGCCTTGTACACCAGCGAGTTGGTGATGTCGCTTGCCAGGTCGGTGGCGCTGGGTTGATCGCCTGCCGCCAGTTGCTGTCCTTGCAAGGAAATCGAGACGCCACCACCGGCCGGCGTCGACTCGCGGAAGTTCACCTGCGCCGGCTGGAAGCCTTGCGTGGATGCATTGGAGATCGAGTGGGCGCTGTTGGACAGCGCGCTGAGGCCGGCGGTAACGCCGCTGGCGCCGATGTGTAGGGCAAAGATGGCCATGATGAAATTCCCCTAGGGCAATACCTCGATTGTACACCTTTGATCCAGATCATGCTTCGTGCGGGATGCTCACTTAGGCTTGCAGTTCGACGTGCGCTGGCGCAATGCGTCCGGTTCGCTTTCCTTGTTGGTCAACCCGTAACACATTTGTGGAGGACTCCTTAATGTTTCCATATTCTCAATCCGTCACGCCCGCCGTCAAATCCCATCTCGACGCCCAGATGGCATTTTTTAATGATATGTCGCGGTCGGTATTTCGCACTGCCCAGCAGTTCAGCGATCTCAATTTGCAGATGGCGCAAACCATGCTGGAAGACGTCACACACACCGGTTGCGATTGCCTCACCGCCCATCGCGCCACCGACATGATGTCGGCCGCCGCCAGCCGCGCCCAGCCGGCCACCGACAAGCTGCGCGCCTACCAGCAGCACCTGTCGCGCATCGCCGCCGACACCCAGCTCGAAATGTCCAAGGTCGCCGGCGAGCACGTGGAATCGACCACCCGCACGGCCAAGGCGCTGGCCGATGAAGTGGCGCGCACCGCCCAGGAAGAAGCCCAGCGTGCCCTGCACAATCAGCAATTGGCCATGGAGCGCTCCATCGATCCTTTCCGGCAGAACGGTAGCCAGCGCATGCAGGACGGCCAGGACCACCAGTCCTATGGCAGTAGCGCCGGCTCCCAGGCGCCCGGCCAGGCCACGGCAGCGCAAACCGCAGCCCAAGCCGCCGCCCAAAGTGGCAAGCAAAGCGGCGCCCGCAAGGAGGCATGAGCATCGGATTCCCCCTCCTGAGGCAGACGGCACCATCGTCAACGATGGTTTATCATCGGGGCTTGTTGCCCTGGAGATAAAGATATGACGAATGCCACCGCCCAAACCGATTCATTGCACATCGTTTGCCCCCACTGCGACGCCGTCAACCGGCTCCCCGCCGCCAAGCTGGCGGCGCAGCCGGTGTGCGGCAAGTGCCAGAAACCGCTGTTTACCGGCCAGCCGGTCGATCTGACCAGCGCGCGGTTTTTAAAGCATATCGAGCGCAGCGACATTCCGGTGCTGGTGGACTTTTGGGCGCCGTGGTGCGGGCCTTGCCGGACGATGGCGCCGTTTTATGCGCAGGCAGCAGCCAAACTCGAGCCGCACTTCCGCGTGGTCAAGGTCGATACCGAGCAGGCGCAGGACCTGGCCACCCGCTACGCGATCCGCAGCATTCCCACGCTGGCACTGTTCAAGGGCGGCCGCGAAATCGCGCGCCAGCCGGGCGCCATGGATGCAAGCAATATCATTGCTTGGGCCAATCAAAACAATCGTTAAATCGCCATCGCCATCGCCATCGCTGTATTGCAGCGCCTCGCCGTACGTTCGTACCGCCTGGCACTGAAGGTTTTATCAGGCGCGGTTAATGGCTGGCCGCGTTGCGCATGATGCGTACCGGCTTGCTGCCGGACTCGGCCGGCTGCGCGGGCAGCATGTCGGCCAGCGTTTGCTGGTCGAGCACGGCGAGAAATGCCCTGGTGGCGTCGTTGAGCGTGTGTTTGAGCTTGCAGTCGTTGGTGAGCGGACAGGTATCGTGGGCGCGGTCGAAGCACTCGGCCATGAAGAAATCGGTCTCGGTAGTGCGCACCAGCTGGCCGATATTGATGTCGGCCGGTTCCTTGGCCAGCCGCAGGCCGCCGTTGCGGCCGCGAACAGTCTCCACCAGCCCGGTTTGCCCCAGCTGGTACACCACCTTCATCAGGTGATTTTTCGATATCCCGTGCAGGTCCGCGATGTCCTGAATGGTCACCAGGCGGTCGCGGTTGGCGCTCAGGAACAGCAGCGTGCGCAGCGAGAAATCTGTAAATTGGGTGAGGCGCATCTGCGGAGATTCAGGTAGATTGAGGCGCTATTTTAACCGGGGACAGGGTTTTGTGCGGATGCGCACCGACGCCCTGGCGGCCCCGGCCGACACTATCCGAAATACCTAGGAGGAAACATGATCGACGACCAGGCACGCCGAGAGTTCATCAATGAACTGTGGGAACGCTTCGAACAACTGCAACAATGGGCCGAAGCCAACTGGCCCGACCAGGAAAACCCGCTCACCAGCGCCGACTTCGTGGAAGCGCGCAAGGAAATCCTGGGCCTGCGCAATCCAGCGCAAGCACCGGGCAAAGTGCCCGAGGCGCGCGAGCCGGAGCAGGGCGGCGCCCAGTACGAAAACCTCAATCCTGCCCCATGGCCGTAATTTGTTCCGTCATCCCCGCGCGGCGGGGATGGCACATTCAGTGCACCACCGGCTTGCCCACCTGCGCCAATAACCACGCCAGCACCGCCACCACCAGGCTCCCCAGCACACCCCACGCCAGATTGAGCGCACTGTCGAACAGCAGCGGCGCCACCAGGCCAGACACCAGCGCAAACAGCAGCATCTGCACGAACGACTGCATCGACGACGCCAGTCCGCTATTGTTGGGGAAGTACTCGAGCGCCATCAGCGTAATCGGCGTCATCATCAGCGACAGGCCGAACGAATAGATAAACAGCGGCAGCACCGCCCACGGTACGGCTGCGGTGAAGTACAGGTTGTAGCCGACGTTGATCACGCCGGCCAGGATCATTACCGCAAAGCCCATCCAGGCCTGCGCCTTGCGCGCAAACTTGTGGGCGAATTTGCCCGACAGCGCCGAGCCTACCACCATGCCGCCGATCAGCGGCACGAACATCCAGGCAAACGCGGTTTCCGGCAGGTGCAGGATGTTCATCACGAAGTACGCGGCCGAGCCGATGTACAGCGCCACACCGGCAAAGCTCATGCCCACGGCAATCGCCAGCAGCAGGAAATGGTGGTGGCACAGCACCTTCCAATAATTGCGCGCGATGACCCCGAGGTGGAACGGGTGGCGATCCTTCACCGCCAGGCTTTCCGGCAGCAGGCGCGTGACGGCAACGTACATCACGATGCCGAAGGCGGCCAGGAACCAGAAGATCGAGCGCCAGCCAAAGCTCACTTGCAGCCAGCCGCCCAGTACCGGGGCGATGGCCGGCGCCAGGCCGAACACCATCATGATGTGGGCCAGGATTTTTTGCGCGGCGGCGCCGGTAAAACGGTCCTGCACGATGGCGCGGCCGACGACGGAACCGGCGCCCGCTGCCAGGCCCTGCACGATGCGGCAGGCCAGCAGCACGCCGATCGACGGCGCCAGCGCGGCGCCGATCGACGCAGCGATGTACAGCACCAGCGACACCAGAATCACCGGGCGGCGGCCGAACGAATCGGACAGGGTGCCGTAAAACAGCATCATGAAGGCAAAGCAGAACAGGAACATGCTCAGGGTTTGCTGCACCATGATCGGGCTGGCGTCGAACGCCACGCCGATGGCAGGGAACGATGGCAAATAGGTATCGATAGCGAGCGGGCCGACCATGGTCAGGCCGGCCAGCAGGATGGTCAGCAGAATATTCATTAAAGGCGTATTGTTCGTTGGACCCGGCATTTTACGCGATATGCGGCCAGCGCATATCGGGCGACATTTTGATTCGTTCACCTGGCGGCGTGGTGCGCGTATGCTTGATCATCGGCGTACTATAGCCAGAATTATCGCCAAAAATTTTAGATTATCGAGACATGACTATTGATACCTTCGACGCCACCGGCGTCAAACCATCGCACTGGAACCTGGCCAGCGTGATCGAACAGCTGCGCGTCTCGCGCGAGGCCACCCACAATATCCGTCACCAGGGCAGGGTGCGCGAGCTGCCGTCGCGCGAGGCACTGCAAATCATCGTCAACGGCCTGTCGGCGGTGCTGTTTCCCACCCATTATGGCCGGCCCAACCTCACCGACGAGAGTATCGACTACTTTGTCGGCGATACTTTGAACACCACGCTCAACCGCCTGACCGAGCAGGTGCGGCGCGGCCTGCAATTCTCGGCCACCGAAGAAGTGCCCGACGACGCCGTGCTCACCCAGCAGGCCCACGCCATCACCCGCGAATTTGCCGCCAACTTGCCGGCCATCCGCGCGCTGCTGGTCTCCGACGTGCATGCGGCGTTTTCCGGCGACCCGGCCGCCACGTCGGTGGCCGAGATCATGCTGTGCTACCCGGGCACCATCGCCATCCTGTACTACCGTCTGGCGCACTGCCTGCACCGCCTCGGTTCGCCGTTCCTGGCGCGGCTGATCTCGGACATCGGCCACTCGCTCACCGGCATCGACATCCACCCCGGTGCCCAGATCGGCGGCAGCTTCTTCATCGACCATGGCACGGGTGTGGTGATCGGCGAGACCGCCATTCTCGGCCAGCGGGTGCGCCTGTACCAGCACGTCACGCTGGGCGCCAAACGCTTCCCGGCCGATGACCAGGGCGTGTTGATCAAGGGCGTGCCGCGCCACCCTGTGGTCGAAGACGACGTAGTGATTTATGCAGGCGCCACCATCCTGGGCCGTATTACCATCGGCGCTGGATCAACCATCGGCGGCAATGTGTGGCTTACCCAGAGTGTGGCGCCCAACAGCAATGTCTCCCAGGCCCAGATGCGCAACGACTAGAGCAAGCCTTCAGCGGGCCAGCAGCGTGTAGCAGATCGAACCCGAAAACCCCATCAGCACCACCGACGCGATCCGGTGCACCATCGGCTGGCGCGGCGTGGCGCTGGGGTAGGCGAGTACGGCAGCGCCCATCGAAATCCACAGCGCGGCGATCGGCAGCAGCAGGGCGCTGAAGATCAGGTATGCCTCGAGCAGCGCTGCCGGGCCGGCCGCCAGCGGCGGGAAGACCACCGTCGCAAAAAAGAACGCCTTGGGGTTGAGCAGCGTGACCGTGAACAGGTCGCGTGGACCGATGCCCTTGCTGCCGGCTGCTCCGGCCTGCAGCGCGGTGCGCCACAGCTTGATGGCCGACCAGGCTATGTACACGGCCGCACAGGCGCGCGCCACCGGCGGCGCCCATGGCGCCACGGCAGCGGCCAGCGCCAGGAACACGCACCACACCCCGATCGCAATCAGGTAGCCGACCCACTCCGCCGCGATCAGCGGCAGCGAGCGGCGAATGCCGTCGCGGCTGCCTGCCAGGAATAGCAGCGTGTTGGTGGGACCGGGCGTGAGCAGCACGGCGGCGATGGTCAGCGCAACGAACGTGGTGCCGTGCGGCGCGAGCTCCGACAGGGAAGGAAAAGCCATGGATGCTCCGAAAAATATGCAGGCGCCAGTGTGCGGCAGTTTTGATGCTTTGGCAATCTTTCAGTATCAGAGCCGTACCGCGTGCGCCACGTGACCGGGCGCCAGCCGCGCGCCGCCACCGAGCACCTGTTCACGCAAGGTACCGCCGTCGTACGCCTTGCGATACCGCCCGCGCCGCTGCAATTCCGGCACGATCAGCTCCACCACGTCGCGCATGTTGTCGTGGGCCACGGCAAAGGCCAGGTTGAAACCGTCGATGCCGGTGTCGTCCTGCCATGCTTCCAGCTGGTCCGCCACCTGGCGCGGATCGCCTACCAGCACCGGGCCACGGCCACCGAGGCCGATGAACAGCGCAGCCTCGCGCACGGTCCAGGTACGGTCGGGATCGGCCTGGGTGAACGACGCCAGCGCCGAGCGGCCCGCGTCCGATTCGATGTACTCGACGGTGGCGTCGAGCGGAAACTGGCTGAAGTCGATGCCGGTCCAGCCGGACAGCAGGGCCAGCGCCGCCTCGATATCGACGTGGTTGCGGTAGTCCTGGTACCTGGCCCATGCTTCGGCCTCGGTGGGGGCGGTGACGATCAGCGCCTGGGCGTAAATTTTGAGGTCGTCGCCGTCCCGGCCGGTCGCGCGCACGGCTGCGCGCAGGTCATCGGCGTACTTGCGCACCACGGTCTTGCTGGGACCACTGACGAATGTGCACTCGGCGTGGCGCGCCGCAAAGGACGTGCCGCGCGGCGAGGTGCCGGCCTGGTACAGCAACGGCGTGCGCTGCGGCGACGGTTCGCACAGGTGAAAGCCCGGCACCTTGTAGAAGCGGCCTTCGTGGTTGATGGCGTGGATGCGGGACGGCTCGGCATACACGCCGCGCGCCTTGTCGTTGACCACGGCGTCGTCGTCCCAGCTTTTCTCCCACAGTTTATAGACCACGTCCATGTATTCGTCGGCCAGGTCGTAGCGCTCGTCGTGGCCCAGCTGCCGGTCCAGGCCCAGGTTGCGCGCCGCGCTGTCCAGATACCCGGTGACGATATTCCAGCCGATGCGCCCGCGCGTCAGATGGTCGAGCGTGGAAATGCGCCGCGCGAACGTGTACGGATGCTCGTAGGTGAGGGCGCAGGTCACGCCGAAGCCCAGGTGGGTCGTGACTTGCGCCATCAGCGGCACCAGCGCCAGCGGGTCGTTCAATGGCGCCTGCACCGCGTGGCGCAGCGCGGCGTCGGCGTTGCCCTGGTACACATCGTAGGCGCCCAGCACGTCGGCCAGGAACACGGCGTCGAACAGGCCCGCCTCCAGCAGGCGCGCCAGGTCGGTCCAGTGGTCAGGATCGGTGTAGCGGTGTCCCGTGTCGCGCGGATGCGTCCACAAGCCCGGCGACTGGTGGCTCACCGTGTTCATCTGGAAGGCGTTGAAGCGGATTTGCTTGCTCATGTCACTTGGCCGGTTTGGCTGCCACCTCTTTCGCCAACGCCAGCTGGTAGTCGGTCCTGGAATAGTCGGCGAAGTGCTTGTTGGTGATGTCGAGGAATTCGCGCGAGCGGTAGGCGGCAGCGATATCCTTCGCAAATGGCTTGTCCTTGTCGGCCGTGCGCACCGCCACCAGATTCACGTAGTTGTCCGAGATTTTTTCGGTCTTCAACGCATCCTTGAGTTTCAGGCCCGAGGCTAGTGCGTAGTTACCATTGACGAAAGAGTAGTCGGTGTCCTGCAGCGAGCGCGGAAGCTGCGCTGCTTCCAGCGGGATCAATTTGATCTTTTTGATGTTGGTAGCGATGTCGCGTTCGGACGCGCGCACCGGATCGTACTTGTCGCGCAGCTTGATCCAGCCTAGCTGGTCGAGCAGCACCAGCGCGCGCGCCTGGTTGGTCGGATCGTTGGGCAGCGCCACCGTCGTGCCGTCCTTCACATCCGCCAGCGTCTTGTGGCGCTTGCTGTAGATGGCGATCGGCGCGGTCGGCACTTTTACCAGTTCGGTGATAGGCAGCTTGTTCTCGGTGGCGAACTTGTTCAGGTATACGATGTGCTGGAATACGTTGGCGTCGAGCGAGCCTTCGGCCAGCGCGAAATTGGGCTGGATGTAGTCGTTGAACTCCACCAGCTTGACCTTATATCCCTTCTTCTCCAGCAACGGCTTGATGCCCAGTTTGATCTGGTCCGCGTAGGGGCCGGCGCTGGTGCCGATGACGATTTCTTTCGGGTCTTTGGCGTGAACCGGCGCGTTGGCGCCGAGCGCCAGCGCCAGTGCTGCCAGTATCGTGGTCAATGCGGCATGGCGGCGTATCGGTTTGATCATGGTTGTTCCTTAACGTTTGTCGATGCGTTTTGCAATGCGGTTGCCGGTGAACTGGATCAGTTGCACCATGATGATCAGGATGGCGACGGTGGCCACCATGATGTCGGTTTCGAAGCGGTAATAGCCGTAGCGGATCGCCAGGTCGCCGATGCCGCCGCCGCCCACCACGCCGGCGACGGCGGAATACGACAGGAAGCTGATCGCCAGCACGGTCAATGCCAGCACCAGGCCGGAGCGCGCCTCCACCAGCAGCACGCGCAGCACGATCTGCAGTTCCGAAGCGCCCATGGCGTGCGCCGCCTCGATCACGCCGCGCGGCACTTCGCGCAGGTTCTGTTCGACCATGCGGGCGAAATACGGAATGGCGGCAAACGACAGCGGCACGGCGGCCGCCAGCGGTCCGATCGAGGTGCCGGCGATCATGCGCGTAAATGGCACCAGGGCGACCAGCAGAATGATGAACGGGAACGAGCGCACGGTGTTGACCAGCCAGCCCAGTACCAGCGCGGCCGGGCGGTTTTGCAGCGACTGGTCATCGGCCACCAGAAACAGCACGATGCCGAGCGGCCCGCCGATCAGCACTGCTGCCGACAGGCCGATGCCGAGCATGGTGAGCGTCTGGCCGACGGCAGTGCCCATCTCGGGCAGCATGGCGACGATGGCGTTGAACGACACGCCCAGCGTGGAAAACAGTTCAGACATGGGCGGCCTCCCGGTGTGTGCCGGCCAGCGTTTTGGCAGCGTTGAAGGCAGCCAGTTCGCGGCCCAGTGCCGTCTTGCGCGGCGCATTGTGGCCTGCCGGTTCGTTCAGCGCGAATTCCTCGGCGATCGCGCCATCCTCGATCACCGCCACGCGGTTGCAGATCTCGGCCAGCACCGACAATTCGTGGCTGACGATGACGATGGTGACGCCGAGCCGGTGGTTGATGTCGCGCAGCGTGGCCAGCAGCGCGCGCGTGGTCTCGGCGTCGAGCGCGGACGTCGGTTCGTCGCACAGCAGCACGGCGGGGCCGCTGGCCAGCGCACGGGCGATGGCCACGCGCTGCTTCTGGCCGCCCGACAGCTGGGCCGGATAGCTGTCGGCTTTGACGCCCAGTTCCACCAGTTCCAGGCACTGGTTCACGCGCGCGGCGATCTGTTCCGGTTTCTGGCCGCCGTGGATGCGCAGCGGGAAGGCGACGTTGTCGAACACGGTGGCGTTTTGCAGCAGGTTGAACTGCTGGAAAATCATGCCGATATTGCGGCGCGCATCGCGCAGGTCGCGCTTCGACAGCGACGTCAGTTCGCGGCCGGCGACGGTGATGGCGCCGGCGTCGGGCCGTTCGAGTAAATTGAAAAGGCGGAGCAAGGTCGATTTGCCGGCGCCACTCTTGCCGATCAGGCCGAAGATGTCGCCCTGGCGCACGTCGAGCGACACGTCGCGCACGGCGTCGAAGCTGCCGCCATCGGGCAGGGTAAAGGTCTTGCTCGCATGTTCGATGCGGATCAGTGGAATAGTCATCGGGTACTTCAGGAGTAGGCGGTGGGTTCAGGCAGCGAGCCATCGAGCGCATGGCGCCCGAGGTCGCGGATCTTGTAGTCGACCGGGTCGTGCAGGGTATGCACGCGGACGTTGCGCCAGAAACGGTCGTAGCCATAGCGGGCCGACGTCGACCGGGCGCCGGTCAGTTCGAACATCTGGTTGCTGATGTCGATGCCGGCGGTATGGGCCAGCACCTTGGCTTCCGCCACGGCGATTGCCAGTTCGCCGCGCTGGCGGGCGGTAACTTGCGGGCCAATGCGGAACAGCCGTTCGAGTTCGCGCGCCGCGTGGTCGGCCAGCACGGCGGCCGGCCGCAGCTTGAGCCACAACTGGCCGAAGCGGTGCTGCACCAGCGGATCGGCAGCAGCCGATTGGGCGCCGGACGCAAACCACGGCCGCGCCTCGTCCACGGTATAGGCGCGCGCTGCCTCGAACGCGCCTTCGCCGATGCCCAGGTACAGGTTCGTCATGATCAGTTGCGCCACCTGCGAGCGCAGCGTCGATTGCGGCGTGGCCGCTACGCCGGGCGCCTGCAGCACCTGGGTGGCCGGCAGCGCCACGCCGCTGAAGTGGACATTGCTGCTGTCGGTCTGCTTCTGGCCGAAGGCGTCCCAGTCGGCCTGCACCTCCACGCCCGGCTGGCGCGTGGGAAGCACGCCGATCAGCGCGGTGCCGGTGGGTTCGTGCCAGGCCGAGACGGTCAGCCAGTCCGACCCCACGGAGCCGGACGAAAAACTCTTGATGCCATCGAGCGTGTAGCCATAGTCCGCATCCACGGCCGCCGTGCGGCGGTCGAGCGGATTGAGGGCATTGCCCCAGAACAGATTCTGCTCGACGGTGAGCGTGAGGAAGCGGCGCTGCTGCTGCGGTGTGCCGTACAGCTGGATGCCCGCCAGTTGCAGATGGTGAAAACCGAAGATGTGGGCCAGTGCGCTGTCGGCGCGCGCCAGGATGCGCACCACTTGCAGCACCGTGGGCCAGTCGGCGCCCTGGCCGCCGAATTCGGTCGGTATCGACAGCGTGAGCAGGCCTGAGGCGCGAATTGCGCCGCGTTCCAGCGCCGCGTGGCCGCCGGCCTGGTCGCGGGCGTTGGCGGTTTCGCCCAGGCGGCGCGCCAGGTCGGCGGCCACCTTGAGCGGATCGGGAGACGTCGGCGGCGCCGGATCGGGCGTCGCTGTTCTGAGTGCGTTAGACATGGTATGTCCGTTGTAGTTAAGGATGCGGTGGCGCAGTATTGCACCGGGCTCCAAACCGCGTACACGAAGAATTCCGGCTATTTATATGCAAAAAAGTCATGTGTCGTAAACCGCATATGGATGCGCAAAACTATTCGTTCTGATTTCAACAGGACGGCTCTATTCTGGCCGGCACAAACAAATTGACGGGGATCGGATCATGAGCATTCTTCTATTAGGCGGCAGCCCGGCTGCGGTATCGAGCACCGGCCGTTTGCTGGACCATGTAGCTGAAAAACTGGCTGAGCGCAGTACCGGACATCGCTACACCAAGGTGCAGGTGCGCGAACTGCCGGCCCATGCGCTGCTGCACGCCGAGACCTCGGACCTGGCCATCAAGCGCGCGCTGGCGGCAGTTAGCGAAGCAGATGCCGTGATCATCGCCACCCCGGTGTACAAAGCCTCTTATACCGGTTTGCTGAAGGCCTTCCTCGACTTGCTGCCGCAGGACGGCCTGGCCGGCAAACTGGTGCTGCCGCTGGCCACCGGTGGCAGCCAGTCGCACATGCTGGCGCTCGACTACGCGCTGCGCCCGGTGCTGCACGCGCTCGACGCGCGCCACGTGTTGGCCGGGATTTACGCCACGTCGTCGCAACTGGTGTGGAACGAGGGCAGCGGCCTGGCCGTCGATCAGGCCATCGCCTGGCGCGTGCAGGCTGGCGTGGAAGGGCTGGCCGCTGCGCTGCACGGCCACAAATCGTGGCAACGAGCTCAGGAAAATGCGCAAGCGCAGGCGCCGTTCGTGGCGCCGGTCGAGCCGATCCGCCTGGCGCGCTGAGTGGAGACGCGTACATGACCATCAAGACCATCAACGCAACCGGACCGGCCGACACTCGTGCGCAGCAACGCACCGCGCGGCGCCATACCCTGGGACTGCTGTTTGCCGTTGGCGTGCTGGGCGTCACCGCCCACGCGCCGACGCTGGCCCAAGCCAACGCTGCCCAAGGCAAGCAGGAAATCCGCATCGGCTACCAGAAATACGGCACGCTCACCCTGCTCAAGGGCCGGGGCACGCTGGAACAGCGCCTGGCGAGTAAAAACATCACGGTCAAATGGACCGAATTCCCGGCCGGACCGCAGCTGCTCGAGGGGCTGAACGTGGGCAGTGTCGATTTCGGCACCGTGGGCGAGGCGCCGCCGATTTTTGCGCAAGCCGCCGGCGCCAACCTGGTCTATGTCGGCAACGAGCCGCCGTCGCCGGCCAGCGAGGCGATCGTCGTGCCGAAATCGTCCACCGTGCGCAGCGTGGCTGACCTCAAGGGCAAGAAGATCGCCCTGAACAAGGGTTCCAACGTTCACTACCTGCTGGTCAAAGCGCTGGAAAAAGCCGGCGTCGCCTACAAGGACGTGCAGGTGATCTACCTGCCGCCAGCCGATGCGCGCGCCGCGTTCGAGCGTGGCAGCGTCGATGCGTGGGTGATCTGGGATCCGTTCCTGGCCGCCGCCGAGAAGCAGATCGGCGCCCGCGTGCTGGCCGATGGCAAGGGCTTGGTCAACAACTACCAGTTCTACCTGGCCGCGCGGCCGTACGCCGAAAAGAACCAGGACACCGTGCGCATCGTGCTCGAAGAAATCGCCAAAGTTGACGAGTGGGGCGCTGCCAATCCGAAGGACGTGGCAGCCATCCTCTCCACCCAGACCGGCCTGGAAAATGAAGTCGTGGCGCTGGCCGCCTCGCGCTATGCCTACGGCGTCAAGCCGATCAGCGCCGGCGTGCTGGCGCAGCAGCAGCAGGTGGCCGACGCTTTCGCCCATCTCAAGCTGATTCCGAAGCCGATCGCGGTCAAAGAAGCCCAATTGGCGCCAAGCCAGGTAGCGAAGAAATAAGGATTTACATCATGTCGTTGAATATTTTCTGGTTCATCCCCACCCACGGCGACAGCCGCTACCTTGGCACCACCAAGGGCGCGCGTCCGGTCGATGCCGATTACCTCAAGCAGTGCGCGGTCGCCGCCGACACCCTCGGCTACGACGGCGTGCTGCTGCCCACCGGGCGCTCGTGCGAGGATGCGTGGGTGGTGGCGTCGTCGCTGATCTCGGTCACGCAAAAGCTCAAGTTCCTCGTCGCTATCCGTCCCGGCCTCACCACGCCCGGTCTGGCCGTGCGCATGGCCGCCACGTTCGACCGCCTGTCCAACGGGCGCCTGCTGATCAACGTTGTCACCGGCGGCGACCAGGGCGAACTGGAAGCGGACGGCCTGTTTGCCGACCATGCCAAGCGCTACGAGATTTCCGACGAATTCATCCGCGTATGGCGCGCCTCGCTGGCGGGCGAGGGCGGCGATGCCGGCTACGATTTCGAGGGCAAGCATATCCAGGTCAAGGGTTCTAAAACCTTGTACCCGGCCGTGCAAAAGCCGTATCCGCCGCTGTACTTCGGCGGCTCGTCCGAACCGGCGCACGCGCTGGCGGCCGAGCAGATGGACGTGTACCTCACCTGGGGCGAGCCACCCGCAGCGGTGGCCGAAAAAATCGCCGACATCCGCGCGCGCGCCGCCAAGCATGGCCGCACCGTCAAATTCGGCATCCGCCTGCACGTGATCGTGCGCGACACCAACGAAGAAGCATGGCGCGCAGCCGATGAGCTGATTAGCCACCTCGACGACGAGACCATCGCCAAGGCCCAGAAGGCGTTCGGCAAGATGGATTCGGTGGGCCAGCAGCGCATGGCGGCCCTGCATGGCGGCCGCCGCGACAAGCTCGAAGTCTCGCCCAACCTGTGGGCCGGCGTAGGCCTGGTGCGCGGCGGCGCCGGCACGGCCTTGGTGGGCGATGCCGAAACAGTGGTGGCGCGCATCCGCGAATACGCGGACCTCGGCATCGAGACCTTCATCTTCTCCGGCTATCCGCACCTGGAAGAATCGTACCGCTTCGCCGAGCTGGTATTCCCGTTGCTGGGCAAGGGCAAAGCGGCCGGCACCCAGTCGCTCAGCGGTCCGTTCGGCGAGATCATGGCCAGCGATATCATTCCCAAGAAGGCGGCGTAATGGCTCAGGCAAAGAATAAAGCGCCGAGCGCGCTGGCGCCGTGGATATTGCCGGTCACGCTGATCGTGCTGTGGCAGGTGGCCTCGCAGGCCGGCTGGCTGTCGAGCCGCATCCTGCCCGAACCGTGGGCCGTGGCCAAGGCCTTCTGGGCGCTGGCCGTGTCGGGCGAGCTGTGGGTGCACTTGCGTACCAGCCTGTGGCGCGCGGCGTCGGGCTTTGCCATTGGCGCCGGCCTCGGTTTGCTGCTTGGCCTGTTGACGGGCAGCTTCCGCCGCGCCGAAACGCTGCTCGACACCACGCTGCAAATGGTGCGCAACATCCCGGCGCTGGCGCTGATCCCGCTGGTGATCCTGTGGTTCGGCATCGATGAAACGGCCAAGCTGTTCCTGCTGGCGGTCGGCGTGTTCTTCCCCGTGTACCTGAACACCTTCCACGGCATCCGCTCGGCCGACCAGGGCTTGATCGAGATGGCGCGCAGCTATGGCCTGTCCGGCTGGCCTTTGTATCGCGACGTGATCCTGCCGGCGGCGCTGCCGTCGATCCTGGTGGGCGTGCGGTTTTCGCTGGGGCTGGTGTGGGTGCTGCTGATCGTGGCCGAAACCATTTCGGCGCAGGCCGGCATCGGCTACATGACCATGAACGCCCGCGAGTTCCTGCAAACGGACGTGGTGCTGGTGGGGATTTTGCTGTACGCGCTGCTGGGCAAGGCTGCCGACCTGGCGTCGCGCGGGATGGAAAAGCGCTTCCTGCGCTGGAATCCGGCCTACCGCTAATCGATCTGAATTGGAGTAAACCGTATGAATATTTCCACCACCTTGTTCGATGTCGGCGGCCTGGCCCGCGAGAACCTGTCGTCGCTGTCGGCGGCCGATGTCAACCGGCCACCGGCGCGGCGCCAGGGCGTGTCGCTGTCGCTGGAGGGTTTAAGTAAATCGTTCGGCGAGCGCGCGGTGTTGCACGACATCGAACTGCAACTGCAGCCGGGCGAATTCGTCGCGGTAGTGGGCCGCAGCGGCTGCGGCAAGAGCACGCTGCTGCGCGCCATCGCCGGGCTGGAGACGGTGGAGCAGGGCACCATCGCGGTGGGCAAGGGTGCCATCGGCAGCAGCATTCGCATCATGTTCCAGGAGGCGCGCCTGCTGCCGTGGAAGACGGTGCTGGAAAACGTGGCGCTGGGCCTGCCCCGCTCGTTGAACGCGGCGGCCGCCACCTTGAACACGGTGGGCCTGGGCGCACGCGCCAACGACTGGCCGGCCGAACTGTCGGGCGGCCAGCGCCAGCGCGTGGCCCTGGCGCGTGCATTGCTGCACGAACCGCAATTGCTGCTGCTCGACGAACCCCTGGGTGCGCTCGATGCGTTGACCCGCATCGAGATGCAGCAACTGATCGAAAGCCTGTGGCTGGCGCGCGGCTTCACGGCAGTGCTGGTCACGCACGATGTGCAGGAAGCGCTGGCGCTGGCCGACCGCGTGGTGCTGATCGAAGAAGGACGCATCACGCTGGACCTGAAAGTGGACCTACCCCGGCCACGCGCACGCGGCAACGCGGCGTTTGCGGCGCTGGAGCAGCAACTGCTGGAAAGCATCCTCCATCCGGCACCTGCCAGGCACGCCGGCAAGATCGCGGCTGCAGCCTGAGCCTTGAGTCCCACTGCGCCATCCTCCATCCGGAGGATGGCAGGCTCAAGGTGACTCAATCCTCACCCTTCCGACAGATTCCTCTCCCTCCCATCCCCCAGTATCATTCCCACCTGTGCACGAGATTGAACTTAACCGTCGGTTATGATCGATTTTCTCGATAGTAACGAGGCAAATTTTTCGTTTTACAACGTCAATTGTGCAGAGCATAATCATTGCCACCCGAGACATGGACTTGGCCGGAACCCCGGACCGGTCGCATGTCTCACTGTTCCCAACACACAGGAGTCTGACAATGAAAAAAATCTTTGCCCTGCTGGTCGCCGCCGGTATCTCGATGTCCGCATTTGCCGCACCGGAAACCTTCACTTCCGATGCCAACCACACCTTCTCGAGCTTCAGCTACAGCCACTTCGGCTACTCGATCCAGACCAGCCGCTTCAACACCACCACCGCCAAGTTCACGGTGGACCGCGCTGCCAAGACCGGCTCGGTGGAAGCGACCATCGACACCAAGTCGGTCGATACCGGCTCGAAACTGTTCGACGGCCACATCCAGGGCGAAGATTTCCTGGACACCGGCAAGTTCCCGACCATCACCTACAAGTCGACCAAGGTCAACTTCAAGGGTGACGTGCCTGCCACCATCGACGGCAACCTGACCATCAAGGGCATCACCAAGCCAGTGACCCTGACCGTCACGCACTTCCAGTGCGCCGATCACCCGATGATGAAGAAACTGGCTTGCGGCGCCAACGCCACGGCCAAAATCAAGCGTACCGAGTTCAACGCCGGTAAATACGCACCGAACGTTGGCGATGAAGTCACCCTGACCCTCGCCATCGAAGCCATCAAGGAGTAATTGAAACGGGCCGGTCCGTTGGGCTGGCTTCATTTCATTGCACTGACCTGGACTGTTGCGACATCGTGTCGCAGCAGTCCATTTTTTTAGGAGCAAGACAATGAAAATGACGCAGCTCGCGTTTGCCATAACCGTATTGGCCGCCACGTCGGCGCACGCAACCGACCTGATCATCACCAACGGCAAGGTCGCCACCATGACCAAAGAGGGCGCTTTCGCCCAGGCCGTCGCCATGAAAGACGGCAAGATCACCGCCGTGGGCAGCAATGCCAGCGTACTGAAACTCAAGACCGCCGCCACGCAAGTGATCGATGCCGACGGCAAGACCGTGATTCCCGGCCTGAACGATTCGCACCTGCACATCATCCGCGAGGGCCTCAACTACAATGCCGAGCTGCGCTGGGACGGTGTGACGTCGCTGAAACAGGCGATGCAGATGCTCAAGGAGCAGGCCGCGCGCACGCCGGACGGCGCCTGGATCAAGGTCGTCGGCGGCTGGAACGAATTCCAGTTCGAGGAAAAGCGCCTGCCGACCCTCGAAGAAATCAACGAAGCAGTGCCGGACAAGCCGGTATTCCTGCTATACCTGTACGGCCTGGGCTTCCTGAATAAAAAAGGTATCGAAACGCTGGGTTACACCGCCGAGACCAGGTTCAAGGACGGCGTGGTGGAACTGGGCCCCGACGGCAAGCCCACCGGCAAGCTGATCGCCAAACCGAACGCCATGATCCTGTACACCACGCTGGCCAAGACCACCGTGCTGCCGCGTGATGAACAGCTCAATTCCACCATCCAGTACTACCGCGACCTCAACCGCCTGGGCCTGACCAGTGCGATCGATGCCGGCGGTGGCGGCCAGGCTTATCCCGACGATTACGCCGTCAGCCTGGAACTGGCCAAGGATGGCAAGCTGACCGTGCGCACGTCGTATTACCTGTTCGCGCAAAAGCCGGGCAAGGAGCTCGAAGACTACCAGCGCTGGCTCACCCAGACCAAGCCTGACAAGAACGAACACCTGTTCTATGCGAATGGCTACAACACCGAGGGCGGCGGCGAAAACCTGGTGTGGAGCGCGGCCGACTTCGAGAACTTCCTCGAGCCGCGCCCGGACATGCCGCATGAAATGGAAGGCGAACTGGAACCCGTGCTGCGCCTGTTGATCAAGAACCGCTGGCCGTTCCGCATCCACGCCACGTACGACGAGAGCATCGACCGCGACCTGGCCGTGATCGAAAAGGTCAACAAGGACTTGCCGCTGAACGGCCTGCGCTGGCTCTTCGACCATGCCGAAACCATCAGCGACAAGCAACTGAAACGCGTGAAAGCGCTGGGCGGCGGCATCGCCGTGCAAAACCGCATGTATTTCCAGGGTGAGCACTACTGGAAACAATACGGCGCCCAGACCCGCCAGATGCCGCCGATCAAGAAAATGCTGGAGATGAAAATCCCGGTGGGCCTCGGCACCGACGGCACCCGCGTCAGCAGCTACGGTCCGTGGCCGTCGATCTACTGGGCGGTGACCGGTAAAACCGCCGGCGGCCTGAAATTGTGGCAACCTCAGGACGTGCTGAGCCGCTACCAGGCACTGAAGCTGATGACCCAGGGCAGCGCCTGGATGAGTGGCGAAGAAAAGCTCAAGGGCACGCTGGCAAAAGGCCAGTACGCCGACGTGGTGATCCTGCCGCAAGATTATTTCAGCATGGACGTCGAGCAGATCAAGAACTTGGAAAGCGCGCTGACCATCGTCAACGGCAAGGTGGTGTACGCCGGCGAGCAATTCAAGCAGCTGGCGCCACCGGAGCTTGAAGTCAAGCCCGACTGGAGCCCCGTCAAATATTACGGCGGCTACCAGAACAAGTAGCTTCTAGACCAGCTGGAACCATCCCAGGATGGCGCCGGCTGCCAGCAGCCACAGCAGGTGGATGCGGGTGCGCCAGATCAGCACGCCTGCTACCATCGACAGCAGCCACAGCGGCCAGTCGAGGGCGAAATCGCGGTGGGCGCTGCCGAGGGTAATGCCCACCGATACCATCAACCCCACCACCACCGGCGCCATCCCCTGCTTGAAGGCGCGCACGCCCAGCTTGTCGCGGTGCAGGCGCGCCCAGCGCGCGGCCATGTAGGTGAGGCAGGTGCTGGGGATCAGGATGCCGCACATGGTCACCACCACGCCGGCAAACGCGGCGACGTAGCTGCCCGCATTCAGACCCACGTTCCAGCCCATCAATGCCACGAACAGTACGTTCGGCCCCGGCGACGCCTGGGCGATGGCCACCGAATCGTTGAATTGCGATTGCGTCAGCCAGCCTTGTTCGAGTACCAGGTAGCGGTGCATCTCGGTCGTGGTGGAAATCGCGCCGCCCACCGACAACAGCGACAACAGCAGGTAATGGCCGAACAGGCTGCACCAGTCCGCCAGGCTGAGCACGATGTGGATCGGTGCGCCGCTCATGGCGTTGCCGCTTTCAGGCTGCGCGTCTTCAAGATGCGGTACGTCAGGCCCACGCACGTGCCGCCGAGCAGCAGCAGGGTCCAGGCCAGCGGCACCTTGAAGACCACCAGCATCGCCACGCACAGCACGGCAGCGGCGCCGCTGAACCAGCCGGGCAGTGGATGGTTGCGCAGTGCCGAGGCGAGCTTGATGCCGGTGGCAGCGATCAGCCCGGCCGCCACCGCCGCCATGCCGCGCAGCGCGCCGGCCATGCCCGGGTGGTTGGCGTAATGCGAGTGCAGCACGGCCAGGCACAACACCAGCAGCAACGGCACGGTCAGGATGCCGGCCAGCGCCGTCATGGCGCCGCGCAGGCCAAAATAACGGTCGCCGATCATCAGCGACAGGTTGACCACGTTGGGACCGGGCATCACTTGTGCCACGGCCCAGTCTTCGATGAATTCTTCCTGGGTGAGCCAGCGCTTGCGTTCGACCATCTCGCGCTGGACCACGGCCAACACGCCGCCGAAGCCCTGTAACGCCAGCACGGTAAATGACATAAACAGGTCGGTAAGGGAGGCGGGGCGGGGATGGTCTTCAGTCATCTTGGCATTATGACCCTGCTCATTGCTTCGTGTCCACGCACATCAAATTCGCGCAACATTTTAATTGCGAAATGATAGGAGCCTGACATTGACTTTACAAAACGGTCGCGCATACTCCCGTTGCATGTCTGCTTGATCCTGATCAAAACCCCTAATTTTTAGCGAGGCTCATGATGAACGATTTGCACTTCCCCCCGACCATGCAACAGCACTACCAACGCAGCGATAGCCATAGCAGTGCCATCGTCGAGCGCGGCATCATTGTCCAGTCCACCTTCAATACCGTGTGCGCCATCGAATACCTGCGGTCGCACAACGTCCAGCCCCAAATCATCGAACGGGTGCTGCTCCATCCGCAGCAACGGCGTCAGGCCGTGCATTAGCCATCCATAAGCTTTACCTCATGTAAGTGGCTGGATTACTTATGCACACATCATGATGGCAAGAATGAATTTGAAAATTTTTCGTGTTGAAAAATATATCAACGTAAGTGCTTGATTTATATGGGGATAAAAACTGCCTGTTGGATGGGCAGTTTGTTGAACCCCGCGCCGTTACAGGCGCGCTTCGTTGTCAATGGGGAGATATCCACATAGATATCCACAGAGCTTGTGGATATCGTAAAAAACGCTTGAAAATCCTGTACTTAGCGTTGTCTGCGCGGGATCAAAGCGGTTTCTTCAAAGGCTGCATCACGCTGCCCACCACCACGTACGGCGCGACCGGGTCGTCCACCACGCTTGCGGTCACGCGCAGCCGCAGTTCCTGGCCGTCGCGGCGCCAGCCGGTGACCACGTCGGTCCAGGTTTCGCCGGCGCCCAGTGCGCTCAGGGCGTCGGCCAACTGGTCGGGCGGGTAGGGCGGCGTGTGCAGCAGGCGCAGGTCGGCGCCCACCAGTTCCTGGCGCGAAAACTGGAATTTGGCGCAAAACTTGTCATTAACGCTGGCAATGCGGCCGCGCGTGTCAAACGTGGCGATGACGGCGTGCTGGTCCACGGCGTCCAGCAGTCGTCTCGCATGGTCGAGCTGGGTTTGCAGGACGGCGGCGTGTTCCTGCGCCTCTTGCAGGCCGGCATAGGCGCGCAGCGACGAGATCACGGTAGTAAACAGCTTGCGGGTGGTGAGGTCGGTCTTGCACCAGAAATCGTTGATGTCGTAGTCGAGAATGATGCTGTGCTCGAGCGCCTGGCCCGGCTGTCCCGTGCGCAGCACGATGCGCACCAGGCTGTTGTGCAGATTGTCACGGATTTGCCGCGCCACGTTGAGGCCGGCATCGCTGGTTTCCATGATCACGTCCAGCAGCACCAGTGCGATGTCGGGGGTGTTGCGCAGCGTGGTCAGCGCTTCTTCTCCGCTGTAGGCATGCAGGAAACTCAGGCGCCGTCCACGGAAGCAAACATTGCTGAGTGAAAATTTTGTCACAACGTGGACATCGACGTCGTCATCCACGATCAGTACCCGCCACGGCGGTGGCGCGGCAGCGGCCGCCTTGCCGCTTGACTGCGCTTCAGCGGCGACGGCTTCGTCGTCGTCGATCATCCAGTCTGTGTCGTCATCATTCTGATTCATGCATTGATCCCGAAACGAGTTCTTGGAAGAAAATTGCGAAACTCTGGAGTTACACTATTCCTCGTATGCGGATTTGTCAAAGAATTCGCGGCCTGAGATTCCATGGACCGTATTTATGCACACAAAAATATTTTTCAAGCGGGCTCAAAAACACGCGAGGGCCTTTCGGCCCTCGCTGTAAGTCATTGATTTTATTCGGCTAAAATTTTGCCTTCCGATTGGGCATTTTGTTGAAACGCCCGCCATTAAAGGCGGTCCCGGCTGTCAAGTGGCTGTTATTCACAACCTTATCCACAATTCGTGTGGATATCTTTAAATCGCCACAATTTCGGACAATTGCTTGCGTACGGCGCCGTGCGCCATCACCAGCTCTGGGCCATCGTGCAACATGGCGTTGTACTTGGCGCGGAACTCGAGGTCGCCCTGTTCGGACGGGCCGATCAGCGCTTCGATGGCGCGGCGGAAGGTGACCGCGTCTTCGGCTGTCACCGGTTCTTCTTCGTCCAGGCGTTCGTCCATCTGCGCCATCAGGCCCGACAGTTTTTGCAGCCAGGCAAAGTTGGGATGGTTGGTGACTAGTTGCAGCAGTTCCAGCGGGCCGCCCACGGCGCCGAAGTACTGGCTCTCGATGTGGATCAGCTGCTTGTGCAGGTCGCGCAGGGCGCGGCCCAGGCTGGTCAGTTTGGTGCGTTGCGCGGTATCGTCGTTATTCATGGCTCTTCCTGATCATGGGGATGGCCGCAGCTTAGCAGAGTCCCCCCTATGGCGGAGCCTATCTTATTGCAGTGGTGAAGGGCGGTTGCGCGCCCTACCATGAGGGTTCCTTTACACCACTCTGGAAGCATGATGATGAACCCAAAACTCGAAGTCCTGACCCCGCAAAACTCGCAGCTGATCTTCATCGACCAGCAGCCGCAAATGGCGTTCGGCGTGCAGTCGATCGATCGCCAGGTTCTGAAAAACAATACCGTTGCGCTGGCCAAAGCCGCCAAGGTCTTCAATATCCCGACCACCATCACCACCGTCGAAACCGAATCGTTCTCGGGCCACACCTACCCTGAGCTGCTCGACGTGTTCCCGGGCAAAGATATCCTGGAACGCACTTCGATGAACTCGTGGGACGACCAGAAAGTGCGCGACGCGCTGGCTGCCAACGGCAAGAAGAAAGTGATCGTGTCGGGCCTGTGGACGGAAGTGTGCAACACCACGTTCGCCCTGTGCGCGATGCTCGAAGGCGGCTACGAAATCTACATGGTGTCCGATGCATCGGGCGGCACCTCGAAAGAAGCGCACGATATGGCCATGCTGCGCATGGTGCAAGCCGGCGTGATTCCGGTGACCTGGCAGCAAGTACTGCTGGAATGGCAGCGTGACTGGGCCCACAAGGAAACTTATAACGACGTGATGGCCATCGTCAAGGAACACTCGGGCGCATACGGCATGGGCGTGGACTACGCTTACACCATGGTGCACAAGGCTGCTTCGCGCGCCAACCCGGACCACAGGACGCTGGCGCCCGTGCCAGCCAAATAAGCGGCCAAGTAACTAAAACGCGCTGAGCAAGCCGCGCCGGGACGCCACCGTGGCGGCCTCGGTGCGGCTTCCGACGTTGAGCTTGGCAAGAATATTGTTGACGTGAAATTTGACCGTGCCCACCTCGATGTCTGCGCTGCGCGCGATCATCTTGTTGCTCTTGCCGGTGGCCAAGTGCGCCAGGATTTCCAGCTCGCGCGGCGACAGCCGTGCAACTTCCGTGTGTGCGGCCAGCTTGCTGGCCACTTCCGGCGGCAGGAATTTGCGGCCCTGGGCCACGGCGTGGATGCATGCAACCAGCTGTTCCGGGCTGCTGTCCTTGAGCAGGTAGCCACGCGCACCGGCGCGCATGCCCCGGTGCACGTCTTCGTCGCCCTGGTACGTGGTAAGAATGACGATGCGGGCATCGGGATCGAACGCCAGGATTTGGCCGATTGCTTCGAGCCCGTGCATGACCGGCATGCTCAGGTCCATGATCGTTACCTGGGGGCGATGCTGGCGGTACAGTTCCACCGCGCGGGCGCCGTTGTCTGCTTGCCCTGCCAGGGCGAGGCCCGGCATGGCAGCGATCAGGGCGGCCAGGCCGGCCAGGATCAGCGGGTGGTCGTCGGCAATCAGGACGGAAATGGTGTCGTCGGGCGTGTTCATCCGGGATGTCCTTTGAGGCTGATGTGGAAGGCGGCGCCATGCGGCTGGCGCGAGGTGGACCAGATGCGCCCGTTATGCGCCTGGACGATGGTGCGGCAAATCGCCAGCCCCAGTCCGGTGCCGCCGGGCTTGGTGGAAAACAGCGGATCGTACAGCCTCTCGGCCAGCTTGGCCGGCACGCCCACACCGTTATCTTCCACGCTGATGCGGACCGTGCCGGCAATATCGGCCAGCACCGAGCGCACGTGCAGCTGGCGCGGGCGGGTATGCACGTCCTTCATCGCTTCGATGGCGTTCAAAACGAGGTTCATCATCACTTGCTGCAACTGCACGCGGTCGGCGCACAACTGGTGGCCGTTCAGCGCCAGCGCGTCGTGGACAGCGATGCCGTGCTTGTGGAATTCGGCGCGCAACATGCGCAGCACTTCGCGCAGCGCTTCATCGACATCGAAGGTGGTGGGTTCGGCGCTGGTGCGGCAGGACATGCCACGGATGCTGCGCACCACGTCGGCAGCAGTGGCGCCCGCGTGGCGGATCAGCTGGAGAGCGTCGCGCACGCGCTCGGTGTTATTCGATTGCAGGGACATCAGTCCCACTTCGGCCTGCAGCACGATGGCCGCCAGCGGCTGGCTGACCTCGTGCGCCAGCGAGGCGGCGAACTCGCCCATGGACGAGATGCGCGCCAGTCTTGCCAGTTCTTCCTCGGCTTCCCGCAGCGCCTCTTCCGCCTGCAGGCGGCGGGCTTTTTCGGCCAGGTAGCGACGGTACAACTGCTCGTTGTCGAGCGACTTGTCCGTCGCGAGGTCTGCGGGTGCGGGCATGTTGCCTACTTGGCGGCCTGGGTTTGCGCGGCCAGGTGTTCGCCGATGAACCAGCTGTGCAGCTCATTGCTGCGCACCACCTGGCTGACGATCAAGTCGTTGGTGCCGTCGTCGCCATTGTCGGCAGCAGCGCGCGCCAGCGGGCGGGCCTCGATCAGGATGGTTTCATGCGCGTCCAGCAGGCCCGACAGCTGGGCTGCCGCCGTCTCGCGGCCACGCGGGGCGCTGCGCGAAATGGTCGATTCTTCCATGACGTCCTGCGCCAGGGCGAAGGTGACGCCGCCCAGGGTTTGCACGCGTTCGGCGATGGCATCCATGATGATGACCTGCTCGTTGTAGTGCTGGTCGAACAGCAGATGCAGTTGATGGAAGGTGGCGCCCGATACTTGCCAGTGGGCTTTCTTGTAGGCGTCGCGGATGGCCATGGTGTGGGCCAGCAGGCGGTTCAACGCCTGCACGCTGTGCGCGCGCACTTCGGCCGACAGGCCGATGCGCACGTCCGCCAGCGAACCGAAGTCTTGCAGCACTTGTTTTGTATTTGCTTTGCTCATGATGTGTTTCCTTTAAAAGTGCCTTCTTGCCCACCGATTGATTATGGACCGTGATCGCCATGGCGTTTAGCTCCGAAAGAGTGAGGCAGAAGATTGAACAGGGGAGGGATTTGACTCACCCTATCGGGTGATCAGGACTGCAGGAATTCCAGCAAGTCCGCATTGAGCTTGTCCTTGTGGGTGGTAGGCAGACCGTGCGGCGCGCCTTCGTAAATCACCAGTTTGGCGTTCTTGATGATCTTGGCCGAGGCCTTGCCGGCGGCGTCGATCGGCACGATCTGGTCGTCGCTGCCATGCACGACCAGTACAGGCACGTCGATCTTTTTCAGGTCTTCGGTAAAGTCCACTTCCGAGAACTGCTTGATGCAGTCATAGGCGTTCTTGATGCCGCACTGCATGCCCTGGGCCCAGAACGTGTCGCGCACGCCTTCGGACACCTTGGCGCCGGGGCGGTTGTAGCCGTAGAACGGCAAGGTCAGGTCCTTGAAGAACTGCGAGCGGTCGGCCAGCACGCCGGCGCGGATGCCGTCGAACACTTCCATCGGCAAGCCGCCCGGGTTGGTTGCGGACTTGACCATTTGCGGCGGCACGGCGCCCACCAGCACGGCCTTCTTGACGCGGGCGCTGCCATGGCGGCCGATGTAGCGCGCCACTTCGCCGCCACCGGTGGAGTGACCCACCAGCGTGGCTTCCTTGATGTCGAGCGCGTTCAGCAGCGTGGCCAGGTCGTCGGCATAGGTGTCCATGTCGTTGCCGCCCCAGGGCTGGCTCGACAGGCCGTGGCCGCGACGGTCATGGGCGATCACGCGGTAGCCGTGGCTGGCCAGGAAGATCATCTGGTCTTCCCAGGCATCGCCTTGCAGCGGCCAGCCATGGCTGAACACCACGGCCGGGCCGGTGCCCCAGTCCTTGAAATGGATGCGGGTGCCATCTTCGGTGATGACGCTGTCAACTGAGAGATTGCTGTTTGCCATGTTGTTGCTCCTTGGTGTGTGAGGGGTGACTACCTACCCAGTGTAGTCAGCGCACCGTTGAAAAGCTCCTGCCAAAAGTGCAGTGCCGGTGCGCCCGTATGGGGTGCTCGTCAGTTGACGGTGCCGGGCGCGCCGTCGTAGTTGAGCGGCAGCCAGTCGTATGCCTTGCCGTTCTGGCGGATGCGGCCCAGGCCGGGGAAGGCGATATGGGCAGCGCCGACCAGCGTGTGATCGTTGGCGAGAGATTGCAGCAGACGGGCGCGGGTAGCAGCGGCGTCCGCTTCGCTGCTGTCGTACTTGACGGTGGCTTGCGGGTGCTCGAGCTGGATCGCGGTCACGTGCACGATATCGCCCCAGATCAGCAGCGACTGGCCGGCGCTTTGCACGCGGTACATGGCGTGGCCCGGGGTGTGGCCCGGCGCCGGCAGCGCTTCGATGCCGGCGTCGAGCTGGCCGAACTGTTGGTACGGCTGATAGTGGTTGGCGGCCTGGTATGGCGCCACGGCGGCCCTGGCTGCATCAAAAAAGGTCGAAAGGAAGTCGGGCGCCTTGGCTTGATTGGCGGCGGACAGCCAGTAGTCGGCTTCCAGCTGCGACAGGCGCAGCACGGCGTTCGGGAACACGGCCTTTCCCTGCGCCATGATGCCGCCCGCGTGGTCCTTGTGCAGGTGGGTGAGCAGCACTTCATCGACCTGTTCCGGCTGGTAGCCGGCGGCGCGCAGGTTGCTCAGCAGCTTGTTGCAGCAATCGCCATACAGCACGCCAGCGCCGGCATCGACCAGGATCAGCTTCTTGCCGGTGTTGATCAGGAAGGCGTTGATCGAACCTTGCACTGGCTGCGCCAGTTCGGCCTTGGCCAGGTCCTGCTTGATCAGCGCCGCTTCGATATGGGTCATCACCGTATCGATGGGGAATGGATGGCTGCCATCGGACAGCGCGGTGATTTCGAACTCGCCCAGCATGGTGCGGTAGTAGCCGGGCGCCTGGGTCTTGACCAGCGGCGCAGCGGCCTGGCTGGCCACGGCGATCAGCAGGGCGCACGCTGCAAGCAGGGGCAGCAGCAGGGTTTTATTGATTTTCATGGCGGTCCTTTACGTGTCATCTTGAATAGATGAATGGTAAAGGTCCGCTGTCGTTACGCCACCTCCATTAAGGCGGGGCTGAGGCTCCTGCCTAGACTTCGGTTTCCGCTTCGTCGATGGCTTCGCGCACCTCGTCGGCAAAGCCGAACTGCACGTCGTGGCCGTCGACGCCGTCCTGGTAGAAGAAATGTACCGGGCCGTCTTCGTCGGCGACGAGCCAGGCATCGACCTCGGCGCGCTGGTGGCGGTCGCCGATGCGCACGATGTCGATCTTGTGGCGCTCGCCGGGGGCGAGCAGGTGCTTGACCACGTCCTTGGTGCGGGCGGTGGCCAAGGGAACGTAGTGGGCGGTATGGCGGTCGATCATGGTGACTCCTTGTGATATAGGGGCAATATGCTCCCGCGAGTGTACCGCGCGCGGGAGCATGGCACCTCTGCCATTGGGGGAGTTCGGTGCGCCAGCTTACTATCCGATTACGGTTTGATGCCGTAGCTGGCGTACTCGGCGTCGATGCCGGGGCGTTTTGCCCGCGCCGCTTTCAGATCCGCTGCAGCGCCGGCATGCTGGCCCAGGTGTTGTCTGGCGATGCCGCGTACGAACTGGGTGCCGGCCATGGCGGGCGCCAGCGCCAGGGCGCGGTCGAAACGCTCGACCGCCTGATCGAATTTGCCCAGGCGCAGCAGGATCACGCCTTCGGTGTCGAGGAAGGCCGGTGCGTCCGGCTGGCCGGCATTGGCCTTTTGCGCCAGCGTCAGCGCGGTGGGCAGGGCGGCATTGTTCGTGGCCAGGATCCATGCGAGATTGTTGAGCCGCTGTGCCGTGTCGGCCCGGGTGCGGGCCTTTTCCACATCGTCAGCGGCCTGGTCCGGCTTGCCCGCCATGGTGTAGGCCACGCTGCGCAACGCCAGCAGCTGGATCACGGTATCGGTATCGTCCAGGCGCTCCATCGCTCGCTTGTAGGTGGCGATGGCGTCGTCCGGACGGCCCGCTTCGCGCTCCCACCATGCCCGTGCACTGAGTACTCCTATCGGATTGTCGGTCAGCGCAAGGGCCGAGTCGAAGTCGCGCTCCCTGCCGGCCCGGTCGCTGGCCGGGCGCAGCAGGGCGTGGTCAAGGTACATCGTGGCGTCGGGCGCGCTGGCCACGCCCCGCATCAGCACCTCCATGGCCTTCTCCATGTTGCCGTTTTTTTTGTGGATAAAGGCGATCAGGTGATACACGCGCGGCTTGTCGCTGAAATGCGTGAGCATCGATTCCAGTTGTTCCAGCGCTTCCGGCGACCGCTGTACATTGAGCAGGACTTCGACCTGCAAGATCCGCGTGAAATAGAGGTCCTCGTCGCCGGGCAGCAGCCGGTCGATATCGCGCAGTGCTTCCTGGTAGTTGCCGCGATTGGCCGAGATTGCAGCGCGCAGGCGCAGCAGCCGTACGGAGTCGGGATTGAGCGCGGCCGCTTTTTCCAGCATGCTGTCGATCGGCTGGTCTGCGCCGGCCAGTTGCCACAGGTAGGCGCGCATGGCGTAGGCGTCGGCAAAGTCGGGCTTCAGGGCGTTGGCCTGGTCCAGGCTTGTCATCGCCGCTTCCATCTGGCCGGCGAAGTACTGATTTTCGGCCTGGTCTACCAGGGCCATTTCGTCGAGGATGGCGCCGTGTGGCGCAGTGTCGGCCTTGTGGTTGCCGCTGTTGACCAGCATGCGGATGAGGAATACGGCGATCACGAATGCCAGCCAGCCCCAGCGCCAGCTGGAACCCCCGCTGTCCAGCTTGCCGCTGGATGCCGGGCGCTTCTGCCCCAGCAGCGCCAGCGCGCGGCGCCAGCCCGGCATGGCCTCGTTCATCTTGCGCCAGCTGACGATGGTGTCGACATCCGCCACCATGGAAAGCCAGTTCGGGAAGCGCGATACCATGGTCTCAAGCGTATGCGATTGCAGCGCCAGCTCGCGCCACGTGGGTATGGCCAGGGCCGGATCGCGCAGGCGTTGCAGCAGTCGGCGCTGGTCGTCGGTGTCGCCGTCGTCCTGCGAATCGAATAGCGCGCGCTCGTCGATGGATATGTCGATCAGCATGCCGGCGTGTCCCAATCCCTGCACGCGGCGGCGGTCGGCCGCCCAGCCGAAAGTGTCCACGGCTGCCACCAGCAGCGCCTCGTGGCCCGGCCGCCAGCCCTCTGCCAGCAGCATTGCCACGCGCCGCTCGAACTGCTCGCGCGCGTCGATACCGAACAGGCGCAGGTCGTCCAGGCAGGTTTGCAGGGCTTGCGTCCACGGCGTTTCGCTTTTGATCGGACCGTGCGCGGCGGCGGCCAGCGCGGGCAGGCGCGCAGTGAATTCTTCGAAAACTTCGTCGCCCAGCGCTTGCGGGTCTTCGTCGGCCGGCAGCACCTCGGCTGGCAATGCGGTGGCTTTGATAATCTCGGTGCTGCCGGCATCAGGGGCGGGTGGCGCGTCGGCCTGCACTTGCGCGCGCTTATCTTCGCCATCGCCATCGCCATCATCATCACCGGCGAAATACTCGGGATTGCGCACCCAGAACAGCGCCGCCTCGTACGCTTCGCGCAGGCTCTGGAAACCGGCCGCGTCGTGCTCCTGGTCGATCAGCTTGAGTTCGCGCGCATAGGCGCGGCGTATGGTGCGCTCGTCGGCATCCCCGGCCAGCGACAGCCGTTGCAAAAACATCAGTTCCATCACAGCCTTATTGCGGTTCGTTGGGTGGCATACTTAGTGGCGTAACGAAGCTGTCATGCTCGATATCGTTGAGCATGGCCTCGAACTGCTTGCGGGCCGGTTCGACCACGCGCTTGTCCTGGCTGTCGAGCGCCTGCTCGAACAGCACGATTTGGGCGCCGAACCATTCGCGGCCCTGGCCGCGCATCAGCTGGTACAGCCGTTCGCCGCGCGCCAGCAGGGTGCGGTGTTCGATGCGATCGCGCGGGTGGATCTTGAGTTCCGACAGCGAGACAAAACGTTTGGCGATATCAGCTTCCGACAGCAGGCCCGGATTGCCTTCGATGACCAGCGTGTGCACCGCGCTGGTGGCGGTCACGGTCGCCTCCACTTGCAGCAGGCCGTTGACGTCGTAGGTAAAGCGAATATCGACGCCGCTGTCGGTAATGGCGCCGCCAGCCAGTTTCACTTTCAGGCTGCCGAGCAGGATGTTATCGCGCGTCATGCGCGCCTCGCCCTGGAACACGCGCAGCTCCAGCCATTTCTGCTTGTCGCTCACCGGGTGGTACTGCTTGACGCGGCTGACCGGCACCGGCGTATTGCGCTCGATGATGGGATCGAAGTGGCCGCCGGCGAAATTGCGTTCGCCCAGCTGCATCGACACCTCGATGCCCAGCGAATAGGGCGAGACATCGGTCATTACCACTTCGTCCAGCGCGGCGTCGCGCATTTTCAGGCCGGCCTGCACGGCCGCACCGAGCGCCACCACTTCGTCGGGATTGATGTCGCAGGCAGGGAAGCGGCCGAACATGCGCGCCACCAGCTTGCGCACCACGGGCATGCGGGTAGCGCCGCCGGCCAGCACGATGTTGTCGAGTTCGGAGATTTTCAGGTTGGCGTCGCGCAGCGCCCGTTCGATCGGATCGCGCAGGCGGCGCAGCAGCACCGTGCAGATGCGTTCCAGCGCCGCTTCGTCCAGCGCCAGCGTGTACTGGGTGTCGTCGTGGTAAATCTCAATGCTGGCGCTGGCAGTGTCGCTCAGCGCGCGCTTTGCCCGTTCGCACGACGCCAGCAGGCGCTGCATGAAATACGGCTCGTTCTTGAGCGTGGCCGGCAGCTTGTGGTGGGCCAGAAAATGATCGACCATGGCCAGCACGAAGTCTTCGCCGCCCAGCATATTGTCGCCGGCCGAAGCGCGCACTTCCATCACGCCCTCGAACAAGTCGAGCACCGACACGTCGAAGGTGCCGCCACCGAGGTCGAAGACCAGGAAGCGGGTTTCGGCATCGCGCTGGTGGATGCCGTAAGCAAGCGCCGCAGCGGTCGGCTCGTTCAGCAGCCGGTCCACCTTCAGGCCGGCCAGTTGGCCGGCTGCGCGCGTGGCCTTGCGCTGGCTGTCGGAAAAGTAGGCGGGCACGGTGATGATGGCTTCCGTCACCGGGTGGCCCAGTACGGCCTCGGCGTCTTCCTTCAGCGAGCGCAGGATCAGCGCCGACAATTCCTCGGGCCGGAAATCGCGCTGGCCCAGGCGCAGCGTGCGGTCGCTGCCCATGTAGCGCTTGAACACGGCAGCCGTGCGGTCGGGATGGGTTTGCAGCCGTTCGCGGGCAGCCCGGCCGACGAGGATGGTGCCGTCCTCGTCGACACTGACACACGACGGTGTCAGGATTTCTCCCAGGCTGTTCGGAATCAGGCGCGCGGCGCCGTCTTCCCATACTGCGATCAAACTGTTGGTTGTGCCTAAATCTATCCCGACGATCATTTTTGGTGCTCAGCAAAAATAGTTATGCTAGCACAACTTGCAAACTTTGTAATGGTGTTGCTGGACTGAAAATATCAGGCGAAATGGACCAGGCCCCGGCGCGCCGCCACCATGGCTGCCTCGGTGCGGGTGCAAACGTTCAGCTTGGACATGATGCTCTTGACGTGGAACTTGACGGTGCCGACGCCGATGCCGGCGGCGCGGGCGATGACCTTGTTGCTCATGCCGGTGGCCAGGTGACCGAGGATGTCGCGCTCGCGCGGGGTCAGCTGGTTGCCGTGGATGCGGCTGGCAAGCTTGATCGCCATTTCCGGCATCATGTATTTTTTACCGGACAGCACGGTGTGGATGCAGGCCATCAAGTCGTCGAGCGGCGCGCTCTTGGCCATGTAGGCGCTGGCGCCGGCGCGCATGCCGCGGTCGGCTTCGTCTTCGCCTTCGTGGCCGCTGAGGATGATGATCTTGGCGCCGGGATGACGGGCGCTGATGCGGCCGATCGCTTCGATGCCGTCGCAGTCGGGCATGTTCAGGTCCATCAGCAGCAGGTCCGGTTGCAGCCGGTCGCACATTTCCATCGCCTGCATGCCGCTGGCGGCCTGGCCCAGCAAGGTGAACGAATCCTGCTTTTCGATCAGCGACGCCATGCCGGCACGGATCAGCGGGTGTACGTCGGCGATAACGATGGATGCGGAAGTCAGGGTATTCATGGTCGTGCTCCTCGTGTGGTTGGATGAGCACATTTTGCGCAAAGCTGGCGGTTACGGATAGTTATACAAAGGTATGGTGAAACGGTTAAAAAGGTTAAATTCACCATGGCCATCACCCGAAAGAGTGAGCGATGGCCACTCCCTATGACGCGCTGCGCGCTTATTGCACTGCGCGGGCCACCGGTACGTTTTCCACGTGCACGTTGGCGTAGTTGAAGCCGCCGGTGCCGTTCCACTCGCCGTTGATGGCCAGGTGGGCTTCGAATGGCAGCACGACCGTCGACGGGCTGTCGGGGCGGATGGAGCCGGTCAGAGCGACGACCTGGGTGACGTTACCGAAGCCGGTGGCATAGATGGTGCCGGACACCTGGCCCGTGTAATTGCCGTTCTCGACGGCCTGGGTGACGTGCACGCTGCCCGTCACGCTGTGGGTGGACGGCACCACCACCAGGGCGAAGCTGACGATGGGCGCGCCCGGCAAGCCGACGTTGCCGATCGTGCCTTTGACCAGATAAGCGCCTGCCAATGCATTTTGTTCAGACATGATGACCTCTTGAGTTTGGTTTAGTTGGAGTTCCCGGTTTTGGTACTGCACGGGCCTTATTGCAAAGGCTGTGCCAGCCTGAAAGTCCAGTAAAACCGTAGTGGCCCGCTGTCAAATGCGAGGTTTTGTCATGTCAACCGGCGGTCTTTACATGTCAAGGCCGCAGCTCTTCGAACCGTTCCAGGAACAACGCATACGCGCGCTCCGGACCCACCGGCACGATGACGGCTTCGGCCGGTGGCGGCAGGTGGCCCCATTCCATCCAGGCCGGCGGCAGCAGGTCGCGCAGCTCGGTAGCCATGCACACCAGGTCGGCGTGCTTGATTGCCGGGACGTCGTCCTGGAAGCCGAAGCGGCGCCGCAGCGCCTGCTTGACGGGATGCATGCGTTCTTTTACATAATCCCTTCCGAGCATGACCTTGACCGGCGACGGCCAGTCGCCGAGGAATTCCTCGCAGTCGTGCAGCAGCGCGGCGTACGCGTGTTCGGGCGCTACCAGGCGCGAACACATGATCGAGTGTTCGGCAACCGAGTACCAGGGCCGGGCGGCGCCGCCCCAGCGCGGTTGCGAAGCCAGGCACAGCGCGATGTCGGTGATGGGCAGTCCGGTAGCGTCCGGCGCCAGCAGGTTGAGGACGAAGCCGGAAGGCAGCAGGATGGACGTGCGGCCATCGGGTTTGTGGGAAGCGTGTTGGGTCATCGCCAGATCGTACACCAGCAGCGAAAATTTTATTTCGGCAACTTAATCGGCAATTTGTCCGAGTTTTGTCCTACACTATTGATCTTGTTCAATCCTTAACCTAAGCTTTTATGGCAACCAGACCTTCATACATTTATCAGGGCGGTTCGGCGTTGATGCACTCGCCGCTGCAATTGAAAAACGCCGAGATGTACGGCTTTTTCATCAAGGGCGACAGCGCCCGCCTGCAGGCCACGCTCGACGACACGCTTAACTGCGTGGCCGGTGCACGGATGCGCTTCAAGGCGATTTCTCCGTACGTGCTCACCACGTTTACGCGCGTTAATCACGCCAATTCGGCGGTGACGGTGGACCAGGCCAAGGGCTGGATCACCGAGATCGACATCGTCACCTGGATCATGGTGGGCGCCATGGACGAAGAGGGCGAGCTGGCCCACATCTATTACTACCCGGCGCACATTTTTGTCGATGACGGCATGGCGCTGATCAACGGCCGCGAGCTGTTCGGCTACCCGAAATACCTGTGCGAATACGAGATCCCGACCGCCGGCACCGAGCCGCTGCGCTGTGCGGTGGCTGCCAAGGGTTTTCAGCCGTTTTCGCCAGAAACCCGCATTGCGCTGCACCCGTTATTGGAAGTCAACGCCACCCACAAGACCGGGATCGAAAAGCCCGTGCACAGCGTGCTCGACCTGATCGAGGAAGCGATCACGCTATTCCTGTCGATCCCCGATTTCTTCAACCTCGACGTGGCGGGGTGGGACGACATCATCTCGCTGCTGCGCAACCCGCGCATCGACCAGATCTTCCTCAAGCAGTTCCCCGACAGCGCCGGCATCAAGGCCGTCTACCAGGCCATCCTGGCCGCGCCTGCCACCATCGAGAAAATCCACGGCGGCAAGCTGCTCGGCTACGAGTACCAGGCCGTGCTGCACGCCTTCGACAGCTTCCCGCTCGACCAGACCCTCGGCTTCAAGCTGGGGCCGCAGCAAGCGATCCTGCCGTTCAACCTCAATTTCGATTTCACTGCCCAGCCGGGCGAGGAGCTGATCGACAACTCCACCATCGCGCCGCAAAAGATTGCCGTGCTTGGCGGCGGCGTGTCGGCTATGACAGCGGCGTACTACCTGAGCGACCAGCCGGGCTGGCAGAACAACTACGACATCACCGTGTACCAGCAGGGCTGGCGGCTGGGCGGCAAGGGCGCCAGCGGGCGCAACCCGCAATATGGCCAGCGCATCGAGGAGCACGGCCTGCACATCTGGTTCGGCTTCTACACCAATGCCTTCAAGATGATCAAGCAAGCGTACGGCAGCTTGCACCGTCCACCCGGCGCCCCGCTGGCCACCTGGCAGGACGCCTTCAAGCAGCACGACTACGTGGCGCTGTCGGAAGACGTGCGCGGCCACTGGCGCAACTGGTCGATCGTGTTCCCGACCCTGCCGGGCGTGCCGGGCGAGGGCGACCAGGAAATCACCTTGTGGCAGCTGGCCGTGGCCATGGTCGGCTGGATCGAAAAATGGATCAAGAGCCTAGACCGCCTGACCGAAGCGCTGGGCCTCGAAGACCACCCCCATCACACCGGCATCGTGCCCGACTGGCTGTACCACCTGGCCGAGGGCGTGGCCAACACCGTGGGCGAGCTGGCCGACGACTTCAAATTGCTGGGCAGCGCCTTGTCCGGCATGGTGGCCAATTTGTCGCCCGATACCCGCCGCCATAGCGCGCTCGAGCACCACGCGCTGGCCGGTGTAATGGCCGGCGTGCGCTCGCGCCTGCACAGCCGCTACGGCAAGCTCCTGGCGCGCGCGGAAAGCGCCAACGCCAGTGGCGCCGGCGCCGACATCATGGACGATGTCCGCCGCCTGTTCATCTGCATCGACCTCGGCACTACCGTCATGAAGGGCGTGTTCGACGACGGCGTGCTCAAGCACGGCTTCAATGTCATCAACGACATCGATTTCCGCGCCTGGCTGCGCAAGCATGGCGGCAACGAGGAGCTGTCGGTCAACTCGGCGCCGGTGCGCGGCTTCTACGACCTGGTGTTTGCCTACGAGGGCGGGGACTTCGGCAAGCCGAATATCGAGGCCGGCACGCTGCTGCGGGCGATGGCGCGCATCGGCCTGTGCTACAAGGGCGGCATCATGTTCAAGATGCAGGCCGGCATGGGCGACGTGGTGTTTACGCCGCTGTACGAGGCGCTGGTGGCGCGCGGCGTCAAGTTCAAGTTCTTCCACAAGGTCGAGGAGCTGGTGCCGGACGGGTCGCAGATCGGCAGCATCCGCATGACCGAACAGGTGACCATGGCCGCCGGCCAGGAATACTACCCGCTGGTGGACGTCAAGGGCCTGGCTTGCTGGCCGAGCCAGCCTTTGTACGAGCAGCTCGATCCCGACCAGGCCGAGCTGCTGCAAGTCAAGGAAATCAACCTGGAGTCGCACTGGACCGACTGGCCGCAGCAGTACCAGGAACGCTTCGGCAAGCCGCTGCCCACGCACACGCTCAAGCGCGGCATCGATTTCGACCAGGTGGTGTTCGGCATTTCGATCGGCTCGCTGCCGGTGCTGTGCCCGCAGTTGCTGGCGCAAAGCCCGGCGCTGCTGGCCACGTCCGAACATGTGAAGACGGTGGCGACGCAAGCCTACCAGGTGTGGCTGGACAAGGATCTGACCCAGATGGGCTGGAGCTACCAGCCCAAGGGCCAGCAACCGGTGCTCAGCGGCTTTACCGAGCCGTACGACACCTGGGCGCCGATGGACCAGCTGCTGGTGCGCGAAGACTGGCCGGCCGGACTCGAGCCGCGCAACGTCTCGTACTTCTGCAGCGCGCTGACCGTGACCGACTACCCGCCGGCCACCGACACCGGCTTCCCGGCGCGCATGGCGCTGCAGGCGAAAGAGGGCGCGATCAACCAGCTCAGCCACGAGATCGCTGCGCTGTGGTCGGCTGCCGGCCCCGCCGGCGCGTTCCCGTGGCAATGGCTGGTCGATGGCTCGGACGCCACCGGCGTACAACGCTTCGACGCCCAGTACTGGCGCGCCAATGTCGATCCGTCGGAGCGTTACGTGATGTCGGTGGTGGGGAGTACGAAATACCGGCTGCGCACCGATCAGTCGGGGTTCAGCAACCTGTTTTTGACTGGGGATTGGATCAAGACTGGTCTCAATGCCGGTTGCGTGGAGGCGGCGGTGATGGCGGGGATGCAGACGTCGCGTGCGATTAGTGGCTACCCAGTAGATATAGACGGCGAAACCGACTTCATCTGATGGAGCGCCAAACGAAGCCACCAGCGCTTCGTTGCAGCAACTCGCCGTACATTCGTACTGTCTTTGTTGCTGCGCCTCGCTCTGGAGGTGCTCCGAGACGTCCGCTCGATACACAAAAAGGGCGCTAGCTGCGCCCGTGTTCTGCAGTGGTGTGCTTAGCGGCTCTTGCCGGTATTGCTGTCGCCCCTGGCGCCGGCGGCGTTGTAGCGGTGGGTGGTTTGGGCGGCTGCGGAGGCGGCTTGCTTGCTGTCGTAGTAGCTGCGGCCCAGGTTACCCTGGCGCACGCTTTGCTCGGAGCGGGCGGGCTGGCGGCCGTGTTGTGCGTTGGTGGTGGGGTTGTCGTTGCCGGGATGGCCCACGGCGTGGTTGCCGCTGTCGGACATGCCCTGTTCCATGGGATCGTAATCGTCGTGCGGCATGTTGGCGCCGGGTTTGAAACCGCGTTTGTTCGCTTGGTTCATGATGATTCTCCTGGAAAGGTGCTGAAAAAGTGCTGAAATGGCAACGTTAAATTTAACATTGTCATTGCCCGAACTCACATTCTATGCCTTCCCCCTTGCCTCGCGCGTAGGCGCACATGCCGTGCAAATGTAGGAAGCTTCTTGATGAGACTTCTGGAAATCTAGGTACGCAAGCGTACAGAGGGAGATATCTCCACGTGCCACGCTGGAGTATCAAGGAGACTATCATGACCAAACCCATTCCCGACGTCCGCACCGGCCAGGCGCCCGCCAAGCTGGGCCGCAACGAGTTTCACCTGCAATTCATGCGCTCCTACGCCGACCCGCGCTTTGACGATGTCCATGATGCGCTGGCCCAGGTCGAGGAAGTCGCCTGGCGCAACTATGACGACAGCCGGAAGGCGCCGGTCACGCAAAAGGCCGGCCCCGGCTTTGCAGATCCTGACTACGATATGTCGGTGGAGTGGAAGGCAACGCGCGACCGCCTGATCGAGGCCGAGCGCGTGCAGAAGGATGGCGCCACGCGGTCGCGCGTATTGCTAATCAACGCCTCGGCCCGCAACGATGGTACCTGTCCCGGCGAAATCTCCAAGACCCACCGCATGGTGGAATGGGCGCAGCAGACGCTGGCCCGGTCCGATATCGAGACCGATGTGCTCGACCTGAGCCTGCTCACCTCGAGCTACGATTTGCACATCCATCCGTGCAAGGGCTGCGTTTCGACCGCGATGCCGTTGTGCCATTGGCCATGCACGTGCTACCCGAATCACGCCGAACGCCAGACCAGCGACTGGATGGCGGAAATCTACGAAAAATGGGTGGCCGCGCATGGCGTGATCATCCTCACGCCCACCTACTGGTACCAGGCGCCGGCCGTGCTCAAGTCGATGATCGACCGGCTGGTCTGTGCCGATGGCGGCAATCCCGATCCCACCACCACGCACGGCAAGAAGGCGGCGGAAGCAAAGGCGATCGAACTGGCGGGGTGGGATTATCCCAAGCACCTGGCGGGCCGGGCGTTCGGGCTGGTGGTGCATGGCGACGTGGCCGGCATCGAAACCCTGCGTCGCAACCTGTCGGACTGGCTGACCTGGATGGGGCTGATCGATGCGGGCAAGCAGTCCACGCTGGACCGCTACATCGGCTACTACGAATCGTATGCCGAGAGCCACGAAGTGCTGGACCGCGACCACGCGTTCCAGCAGGAGGTGCACAACGTGGCGGCCTCGGTGGCGCAGGCGGTCAAATTGCTGCGCGCCGGGCAGTTGCAACAGCCCGATGCCGAGGTGCCGCCGGCGCGGCCCAAGTAGCTCCGGCTACTGCTTCAGGCCACTGCGTCAAGCCGCCGCATCAGGCCAAGTACGTCAGGCCAGTACGTCTGGCCAGTATGTCAGGCCACTTCGTCAGGCCAGCGCGTCAGGCCACCGCGTCAGGCCACCGCGTCAGGCCACCGCATCAGGCCAGTACGTCAGGCCAGCGCAGCCATCGCCTCGCCCAGTCGCACCGGGCCGGCCGGTTGCCAGCCGGGGTTGAAGCAGAGCGTGTCTTTCGGGAACAGCATCACCACGGTGGAGCCCAGCAGGAAGCGGCCCAGCTCAGCCCCCTTTTTGAGCACGATGTTCTGGTCGTCGTATGTCCATTCGGTGACCTTGGGCAGGCGCGGCGGGTTGACCAGGCCGTGCCACACGGTGGCCATGCTGCCGACGATGGTGGCGCCCACCAGCGTCATCACGAACGGGCCGTGGGCCGTGTCGAACACGCATACCACGCGCTCGTTGCGGGCGAACAGGCCGGGGATGCCGCGCGCCGTGGTGGGATTGACCGAGAACAGCTCGCCCGGCACATAGATCATGCGCGTGAGCTTGCCGTCCACCGGCATGTGGATGCGGTGGTAGTCGCGCGGGCTCAGGTACAGGTTGGCGAAGCTGCCATGTTGAAACTTGGCCGCCAGCGCGGCGTCGCCGCCGACCAGCGCGGTGGTCGAAAACTTGTGGCCCTTGGCCTGGAAAATCTGGTCGTCCTCGATGGCTCCGAACTGGCTGATGCGGCCATCGACCGGGCAGATGAACGCGGCATCGGCCAGCGGCCGCGCGTCCGGGCGCAAGGCGCGCGTAAAGAATTCGTTGAAGCTCGGGTAGCTGGCGATGTCCGGATTGAGTGCCTCGCCCATGTTGACGTCGTAACGGCCCACGAACCAGCGGATCAGGCGCGTGGTCATGGCGCCGCCCTTGGCGCCGGCAACACGGCCGGCGAAGTTGGTCAGCGCTCCCTTGGGAAGCAGGTATTGGGGCAAAACGGCAAGGCGGTCGGACACGATGGCATTCCAATAACGAAGAGACGATCGCGCATTATAAACGGATCGCCTCTGTTGTAGCGAAGTCACGCGCCGGTGAGATTTTTACCAAACCCCGTTATGAAATTTCGCCAAACCGGCGCGTGGACGCAACAGTAGTGCCCTAATTCATCAATGTTTAACATGGGCAATGCATAATGACGCATCCCATCGTCTATCTCCTGGTCATCCCATGTCCAAGTCCGTCCTGCGTCCTACCCGGATCGCTGCTGCCGTTTGCTCCATATTCCTTGTCAGCCATGCCGCCCGCGCCGAAGACGCGCCAGCGCCGGCGCCGGTCAAGGCCAACTCCACCAGCGCGCAAGCACCGGTCATGCAGACCGTGATGGTCAAGGGCAGCGCCGCCACCTACGATGCACGGCGCGACGATACCGCCAGCAAGGTGGTAGTGAACAGCGAGGAAATCCAGAAGTACGGCGACACCTCGGTCAACGATGTACTCAAGCGCCTGCCCGGGATTACCGTCGGCGGCGCGGCGGGGCGGGGCGGCGGCGAGATCCGCATGCGCGGCCTCGGTTCCGGCTACACGCAAATCCTGATCAACGGTGAAAAAGCACCGGCCGGCTTTTCCATCGACAACCTGGCGCCGGACGTGATCGAACGCATCGAAGTGCTGCGCGCGGCCAGCGCCGAGTTTTCCACCCAGTCGATTGCCGGTACCATCAATATCGTGCTGAAAAAGACCGTCAAGCTCGACCAGCACGTGGTGAAAGTCAGCGGCGCCAAGGGCAACACGTTCAGCTCGCCCAGCGCCAGCATCCAGTGGTCGGACCGCGACGGCGCGCTGTCGTACTCGATGGGCGCCAACGCCTGGCGCTACCAGTACAACCGCACCACGCCCAGCTACGAGACCGGCACCGATGCCGCTGGCGTGCCCGATGTGGCGCGCGCATCCACCTGGTCCGACCGTGGCCGGTCGGACGGCTTCAACCTGTCGCCGCGCCTGAACTGGGCGCTCGGTGACGGCGACACCCTGACCTGGCAAACTTTTATCAACTACAACACCTTCACCAGCAACAGCCAGAGTTTGACCAGCGTGGAGCTGGCCGCCGACCGTGGCCCCGACTACGACCGCATCGACGGCAGCTTTGGCAGCCACAACGGCTTTGCCCGTACCGACCTCAACTGGGTGAAGCAGTTGGGCGATGGCGCCAAGCTCGACGCCAAGTTCGGCATCAGCGGCAACCGCAATGCGTCCGACGGTTACAACCTGGGCAGCAAGGGCGGTGCAGCGCCCACGCTGGACCGCAAGGTGGTGTCAAAAACCACCGAGCAGGGTTTCAGCAGCCAGGGCAAGTACTCGCGCCCGCTGGTGCTGGGGGCCACCCAGGATGGCGTGGAGGCCCCCGAGCACGCGTTGTCGCTCGGCTGGGACGTGGGCGTGACCGACCGCGACGACACGCGCCGCCAGCGTGAAGCGCCACTGCCCGGCAGCAATCCCGCCAACTTCGACGAGGATTTTTCCGCCCGTATCACCCGCGTGGCAGTGTATGGCCAGGACGAGTGGAACGTCAGCCCGAGCTGGTCGATGTACGCAGGCGTGCGCTGGGAGGGCTACCAGACCGAGATCGACGGCGCTGGCTTTGCATCCGTCAACGAGCGCTCCAGCGTGCTCAGCCCGCTGTTCCAGACCCTGTACAAGCTGCCCAACAAGAAAGATCAACTACGCCTGGCGCTGACCCGCACCTACAAGGCGCCGGCCACCTCCAATATGGTGCCGCGTAATTTCATTTCTGCCAATAACAGCCGGCTTGACCCCGACCGCCGCGGCAACCCGCGCCTGAAACCCGAGGTGGCGCTGGGCCTCGATGCGTCGTTCGAACATTACTGGGGTGACGGCGCCATGCTCAGCGCCAGCGCCTCGCTGCGCCAGATCGACGATTACACGCACAATGTGCTGATGCAGGATGGCGAACGCTGGCTGGCGATGCAGGTCAACGACGGCCGCGCGGAAACCCGGGGCATCGAACTGGAAGCCAAGTTCCCGCTGCGCGCCATGTTCAACGACGTGCCGGCGATCGATGTGCGTGCCAGCGTCAGCCGCAACTGGTCGCGCGTGGACAGCGTGCCGGGACCGGACAACCGGCTCGACCAGCAAGTGCCGCTGAGCGCTACCGTGGGCCTCGACTATAAAAGCGCCGATGGCGAGCTGAGCACCGGCACCAGTTTCAGTTTCCGTAACGGCGGACTGGCGCGGCTGACCGATATCCAGAGCGGATACAACTCGGTGCGCCGCGATCTCGATGTTTATGCGTTGTGGAAAATTGATACCCGCAATAATGTGCGGGTAGCGGTCTCGAATTTACTGGCACAGGATTACTCCACCGAATCCCTGTATGCCGATGCCCAGGGAACCTCGACCCGTTCCACCACCAATGCCGGAGAAACCCAGTTCCGCCTGACGGTCGAGCGCCGGTTTTAACGTCTTGAACCGGGCAGTGCAATGCTGCCCGGTATATCTGTGCGCCGGATAATCGATCCGGCCCTTTAGTCCCTGCCTGCCGATTCAAATCCCTTTATCGATTCGCTGTTGCCATGATACTGGTCGAACCTGCGTTCGATAGACAACGAGATTTGTGGAAAAACTCCGGTTTTATAGCTATATTGGTATTTGTAACGTGCGCCTCTGGAGAAAAGCGCCAAAGTTATGGTAAATTGCGCCTATAAAATTCTCACACATTCTCACTTGTGGTTTTTTAGTGAACAACCCGCCGATAAGAAGGATTTAAGATGACGACCTACCAAGAGTACAAAGCAAAAATCGCCGAGCTGGAAAACCTGGCTGAAAATGCCCGTAAAAACGAAGTCACCAAGGCCAAAGAGCAAATCGCCACCATCATGCGCGATTACGGCCTGACCATTGCCGACCTGGGTACTGTTGCCAAAGTTAAACCAGTCAAAACCCGCGCACCGGTGCCAACCAAATACCGTGACGAAGCCACTGGTCAAACCTGGACCGGCCGTGGCCGTGCCCCGAAATGGCTCGAAGGTAAAGACAAGAACCAATTCCTGATTAAATAATCTGAATCTCCAAAAACCTACTGCGCGTCTCGCTATCGCCTCTCCGTTGCTCAGCGTACATCCGTACGCCTCCGCTACTCGAGACGATAGCAAGCCGCTCGCTACGGTTTTTTGGAGATTCATTATTAGGTATTAGTTTTTGCAAGTTTATTTGCAACCTCTGCTTGCAGTGACAGGCACGCGCTCTTGCCACGCATGGTAATTAACGCGTGCCTTGCATTCCCTCTCGGCATTTACAGCCGTTGCTTTTCTGATGAAAGGCGAACGCGCTGAAACCGGTCGCGGCTGTTTCGTGCGATGATGGCGGCATGGCTTCGATTCCTCTTTTCCCCCTCAATACCACTCTGTTCCCAGACGGGCATTTGCCGTTGCAAGTGTTTGAAGTTCGTTATCTGGACATGGTCAAGCGCTGTATCGAACAAGACGAACAATTCGGCGTGGTTTCCCTGCTTGAAGGCAGCGAAACACGCGTGCCAGATCAGCAAGATACTTTATCCACTGGCGGCACCATGGCCAGGATTACCGAATGGGTTTCTCCGATGCCGGGCCTGTTGCAGATATCGTGCATCGGTACCACGCGTTTCCAGGTGCGTTCCGCGCACCAGTTGAAACATGGTTTATGGATGGCCGATGTCGATAACGTGGCCGAAGATATGGTGGTGCCGGTTCCGGCTGAACAGCAGGACGTGGCCAATGCACTTGGCTCGCTGATCCGCTCGTTGCAAAAAAAACAGATTTCGATTTCCAAAATGCCGCTGTCGCCGCCTTATCGATTAGATGAGGCCGGTTGGGTGGCGAATCGCTGGTGCGAATTACTGCGCTTGCCACAGGAAGAAAAACAGCGCCTGCTGTTGCAGGAAAATCCAGTATTACGCCTGGAGTTAATCCAGGACGTACTCAGCGAAAACGGTTTATTGGACCAGTAGTAAAGAAATATTTAATCGCCTGGATGCACGGTGCCCGCGCTGTCCAGCGCATGCACGCGCACCGACCACATCACGCCTGTCACCAATAACAGCATGGCCGCCACTTCCAGCACGCGCGGCCACTGCTGGTGATAGATAAAACCATAGCCAAGCGCGAACAGCGTTTCAAACAATATCAGCTGGCCCGACAACGTCAGCGGCACCGTGCGGCTGGCGATATTCCATAAATGGTTGCCGATCACGGACGCACCCAGCGCCAGCAATGCATTGACGATCCAGAAGACGGTCCAGTCGCGTCCGCTCGCCACGGCGCCGGCGCCGGTCACGTCGCCATGGAACACAGCCAGCGCCACGGCCGCGATCACCAGCGCGATCAGCCCGCTGGAGACGCCGTACAGCGCCGACCATTCACCGCTGCTGAAATGCGGATTGCGCTTGAGGTAGCGGGCATTGTCCACCGAATACCAGGTCCAGCACAGCAGGGCGCCGACGGCGCACGCCACGCCGGCCAGCTTGACTGCCAGCGTGGCGCCGGCGCCGGCGCTCGTGACCGCATCGTGCGAGAAAACATCGATGTTGATGCAGGCAATCCCGGCCGCGACCAGCAGCAGTGGCCACGCCAGCTGGCGCAGCGGCACGGCGCCGTGGTCCTTGCGGCCCATCAGGGTGACGGTAATCGGCAGCACGCCGATGATCAGCGACGTGGCCGACACGCCCGCCATCTGCACACCGAGCGCCAGCAGCATGTAATAAACGATGTTGCCGGCCAGCGCATGCTTGACCATGGCCGATACATCGGTGCGGTCGAGCCGGCGCAGCAGCGGCGGCAGGCGCCGGTGCAGCAGGCCGGCGGCGATCAGGCCGTAAGCGATATAGCGCCCGCAGGCCATTTCCAGCGGCGTGAACGCGGTAAGGTAGGCGGGCACGATGAACACCATGCCCCACATCGCGCCGGCCAGCAGGCCGCAGAAAACGCCACGCCACATATCAGTAGCCCCAGCACAGCCAGCCGAGGGCGGCAAGGTTGAAGGTTACCGAGATCCAGAACCGGACCTGGAACGAAGTCTTGGCGGTTTTATGGCGCAGCCGGCGCTGGGCCAGCCAGCCACCGGGCCAGCCGCACAGGAACCCGAGCAGCAGCAGAACGCGCTCGGGAATACGGCGCTCGCCGCGCCGGGCGGCAGCCTTGTCGATGGCATACACGATGTAACAGACGGTGCTGGCCACTGCATACACCGAGGCCAGCCACATGGCCAGCAACGGCCACATGGTCAACACGCCGGGCGTGGGCACGCTCAGAAGTACGACAGGCCGAGCGCGGCCTTCACTTCATCGGCGGTTTTGGCCGCCACTTCGCGCGCGCGGAACGTGCCTTCCTTGAGCATTTGCATGATGTAGCCCTTGTCCTGGGCCAGCTCCTCGCGGCGGGCGCGGATCGGCGCCAGCATTTCCTGCAACACCACTTCCAGGCGCTTCTTGACGATCGAGTCGCCCAGGCCGCCACGTACGTAATGCGCTTTCATTTCCGCCAGCTTGTCTTTTTCCGGATCGAAAGCGTCGAGGTAGATGAAGGCGACGTTGCCTTCCAGGTGGCCCGGGTCTTCCACGCGCAGGTGCAGCGGGTCGGTATAGACCTTCTTGACGGCGGCGGTGATCTCGGCGGCAGTGGCGCCCAGGTTGATGGTGTTACCGAGCGATTTGCTCATCTTGGCCTTGCCGTCGGTGCCCGGCAGGCGGCCGATTTCCGGCACCAGCGCCTTGCATTCGACCAGCACGTCGCGGTTGGCGAGGCGGTTGAAACGGCGCACGATTTCATTGGTCTGCTCGATCATCGGGATCTGGTCTTCGCCCACCGGCACGATCGACGCCTTGAAGGCCGAAATGTCGGCCGCCTGCGAAGCAGGGTAGGTGAGGAAGCCGGCCGGGATGTCGCGTTCGAAGCCGCGCAGCACGATCTCGGCCTTGACGGTCGGGTTGCGCTCGAGGCGCGCCACGGTCACCAGGTTCAGGTAATAGAAGGTCAGCTCGGCCAGTTCCGGAATCTGCGACTGGATCAGGATCGTCGATTTGGCCGGGTCGATGCCCACAGCCAGGTAGTCGAGCGCCACTTCCACGACGTTGCGGTGGACCTTGTTGACGTCTTCCATATTGTCGGTCAGCGCTTGCGAGTCGGCCAGCATGATGAATTGCTTGTAGTCGTCCTGGTACGTGACGCGGTTGCGCAGGCTGCCCACGTAGTGGCCCAGGTGCAGCGGGCCGGTCGGACGGTCGCCGGTCAGGATCACGGTCGGACCCTTGGCTGCGGTGGCAGCGTTGGCAGCGGGCGCGGAAGAGATAACTTGGGACTGGTCGGGCTGGTTCATCGGGCAGTATTCCTTGGGTTGCCCAAGTCCGGATCGACGAATAAAAACGCCACCAGACTCGGGCGGCGTTGATAAAAGTATCACATCACTATCGGGAAACAGTGAAATAGTGGCCGCGCTCGCTAGGAGCGGCGCCAATTCAGCAGCAATGTGGTGAAAAAATTCATGGCCGTATGGTTGCAGTTCGGCGCCGGTCTGTCAAGGCCGGTCCGTCGCATGCGGGTGGGTCGTAAAGTAGCGCCGCGCCACCACGATGGCCGCCACCTGCATTGCCGCGCACAGGAAGAAGGTGGCGCCGATGCGCCAGTCTCCCGCTGGTAACTGGCTTACCCGGGCCAGGATGGCGGAACCGAGCAGCGGCATCACGATCACGCCCGCGCTGCTGATCGACTGCAGAGAGCCCATCAACTCGCCCTGTTCATTGGCCGGGGTGGCGCGCGAGACCAGGCTTTGCAGCGCCGGACCGGCGGCAAAGGCCAGCACATTGCATACGATGATGGCGTACATCATCCAGCCCTCGGTGGCCAGGCCATAGGCGAGATAGGCCACCGCGCCGGAGATGATCCCCAGCCGCGCCAGTTTGACTTCGCCCCAGCGCTTGATCAGCACCCCGAGCAGGCCGGCCTGCACCACGGCGGCCGTCAATCCCACGCAAAACAGCGCAAAGCCGTTCTGGCCCGGCGTCCAGTCGAAGCGGAACGTGGTGTACAGCACCCAGGTGGTGTTGAGCATCATCTGGGCGCAGGTGACCAGCGTGAAGGTGATCACCAGGCCACGGATGTCGGTGCGCCGTCCCAGCTTGATCAGGGAGGTGAACGGGTTGAGGCGGGCCTTGTCGAACGGCGGGCGCACGCCCGGCGCCAGCGATTCGGGCACCACCAGGTAGCCGTAGATGAAGTTGGCGGCCGACAGCGCGGCGGCCACGTAGAACGGCAGGTGGATATCGATACCGCCCAGCAGGCCGCCCAGCATCGGGCCGCAGATGAAACCGAGGCCGAACGCCGCGCCCACCTTGCCGAAGCTCTTGGCGCGGTTCTCGGGCGTGGAGATGTCGGAGGCATACGCCGCCGCCACCGACATGCTGGCTGACGACATGCCGCCGATCACGCGGCCGATGAACAGGCAGGCCAGGTTGGGGGCCCAGGCGGTGGCGAGAAAATTGGCGCACATGCCGCCCATCGAATACAGCATCACCGGGCGCCGGCCCACGCGGTCGCTCAAGGCGCCCAGCATGGGCATGAACAGGAACTGCATCAGGCCGAAAGTGGCGCTCATCACGCCGTACCACAGCGACTGTTCGTCGCGCGAGGACGTGAACTGGCCGACCAGCACCGGCAGCACCGGCACGATCAGGCCCACGCCCAGCATGTCGATGAACACGCAGATCAGGATGAAGTTGAGATTAGCCGCCCGTGGCGTGGCTGCCGGCGCCGACACTACGCCCACTCTTCGGCAAAACGGTCGCGAAACGCCAGCAGTTCCGCCAGCCGTTCTTCGCCCAGCTGGCGGCCGGTGGCGGTCTGCATCTTGCCGGGCAGGGTGGCCAGCTTGGTCTCGATATGGTCGAGCGCATAGGCGCGGTCGTCGCGCTCGCGGTGGCGTGCCAGCGGATCATGGCTGTGCGCCAGATTCGATCCCATTCGGCCGGCGATGTAGAACAGCCGCGCCAGGCCTACTGCGCCCAGCGCGTCGAGGCGGTCGGCGTCCTGGACGATCTGCGCCTCGATGGTGTGGGCGGGCAGGGCGGCGGAAAAGCTGTGACACTCGATGGCGTGCGCCACGGCGGCCAGCCGCTCGGCCGGAAAATCGCGCTCAGCCAGCTCGCGCGTGGCCAGTGCGGCGGCCTGGCGCGAGGCCAGGTGGCGCTCGGGATGGTTCTTGGGCAGGTTGACCAGGTCGTGCAGGTAGCAGGCGGCCAGCACCACCAGTGCGTCCGCTTCTTCATGCCGGGCCAGCAGCAGGGTGGCGTTGCGCCACACCCGGTGCAGGTGATTGATATCGTGCGCGCCGTCGTCGTCCTGCCCGGCGGTGGCCAGGGCGATCAGGCGTGGCTGCCAGTAGTCGAGCAAGCTGTCCATGAGACTCCACAATCAAACCGCCATCATACCTTGCCCAAGCACTATTTTCGTGCGGTGGGGAGGTTTACGAGTGAATAGTTGATGCTTGGAAACTTGACTTGAGGTAACATTAGGCCATATTTTTAGTGAAGGATTACCGCAATGAACAGCAACGTCACCGAAATGCACGCCAATTCCCCTGCCGGCGAGTTTCTTGCATTTACCCTGGGCCAGGAAGAATACGGCATCGATATCCAGAAAGTCAGCGAGATCCGCAGCTACGAAACCCCGACCCGCATCGCCAATGCGCCGGAATTCGTCAAGGGCGTGGTCAACCTGCGCGGCATCATCGTGCCGATCGTCGACATGCGCATCAAGTTCAACCTGGGCACGCCGAGCTACGACCAGTTCACGGTCGTCATCATCCTCAATATCGGCCACCGCGTGGTGGGCATGGTGGTTGACCGCGTGTCGGACGTGACCACGCTGACCCACGAGCAGATCAAGCCGGCCCCGGAAATCGGTTCGGCCATCAACACCGACCACATCGTGGGCCTGGGCACCATTGAAGATCGCATGCTGATCCTGGTCGATATCGACAAGCTGATGTCCAGCGAAGACATGGGCTTGATTGAGAAGACGGCCATGGCAGCCTAGAAAACTCGCGAACCTACTGCGCCTCGCTACGGTTCTCGATGTTTTCTAAATGTATTGCCGATGCTGGCATCCGTTGCAGATTGTTTTTGAACCAAGAGGCAAGAATGAATATGTTGGCGAATATCAGTATCGGCAAGCGCCTGGCGCTGGGGTTTACGGTCATCCTGGCGTTTGCCATGGTGATCACCGGCATCGGCGTGTGGCGCCTGCAAGGCGTGGCGTCGGCCACGGCCGACATGATGCAGGTGCCGCTGGCCAAGGAGCGCATGATCGGCGATTGGTCCAGTAACATTGATAGCGCTATCAAGCGTACCACGGCAATTGCCCGCAGCACCGACGCCAGCCTGGCGACGTATTTTGCCGATGAAGCGAAGGCGTCATCGGCGCGCTCGTCCGAATACCAGAAGAAGATCGAAGAACTGATCACCGAACCGGACGAGAAGGAACTGTTCGCCCGTATCGGCGCGCAGCGCAAGATCTACCTGTCTTCGCGCGATGAACTGAGCAAGTTCAAGGCAGCTGGCGACCTGGAACAGGCGCAGCGCGTGTTCGATACCGTGTTCGTCCCCGGCACCGCAAAGTACCAGGCCCTGATCGCCGATCTGCTCAAGATGCAGCGCGCCCGGATCGACGCCACTGCCGCCCACATCGACGCCGTGGCCGACAGCAGCCGCAACCTGCTGCTGGTGCTGGCGGCGTTGATGCTGGCCTTCGGCGTGCTGTGCGCCTGGCTGCTCACGTCCGGCATTACCGGGCCGCTGCGCGCGGCCGTGGTGGCGGCCCGCCGCGTGGCCGGCGGCGATCTCACCGGCCACATCGATGATCGAGGCACCGACGAAACGTCACAACTGCTGGGCGCACTGAAAGAGATGAACGCCAGCCTGCTGGGCATCGTCACCGAGGTGCGCAGCGGTACCGACCATATCACCACGTCGTCCACCGAAATCGCCGAGGGCAACCAGGACCTGTCGCGCCGCACCGAGCAGCAGGCTGGCGCGCTGGAAGAAACCGCGTCGTCGATGGAGGAGCTGACGTCCGCTGTCAAACACAATGCCGACAACGCGCGCCAGGCCAACCAGTTGGCGGCATCGGCGTCGCAGGTGGCGGTGAAGGGCGGGCAGGTGGTGTCGCAGGTGGTGGATACCATGGATTCGATCAATCAGTCGTCGCGCCGCATTGTCGATATCATTGCCGTCATCGACGGCATCGCGTTCCAGACCAATATCCTGGCCCTGAACGCTGCCGTGGAAGCGGCGCGCGCCGGCGAGCAGGGACGCGGCTTCGCGGTGGTAGCGTCGGAAGTGCGCAACCTGGCGCAGCGCTCGGCGTCGGCCGCGAAAGAAATCAAGCAACTGATCGGCGACTCGGTGGACAAGGTCAACCAGGGCAGCAAGCTGGTGGCCGATGCGGGCGCCACGATGGACGAAATCGTCAGCAGCGTGGCGCGCGTGAGCGACATCATCACCGAAATCACCGCCGCCACCACCGAGCAAAGCGCCGGCATCAACGAAGTCAACCAGGCCATCGGCTCGATGGACGCCGTGACCCAGCAGAACGCCGCGCTGGTCGAGCAGGCCGCCGCTGCGGCGGAATCGATGCAGCAGCAGGCGGCCGTGCTGGCGCAGGCGGTCGCGGTGTTCAAGGTGGAAGGAATGGCGTACCAGTCGCGCCCGGGCGCCAAGCCGCGCAAGGCGGCGTTGCAGATCACTTAGAAGCTATCCCGGCAGGGAATGAGGCGCTGCTTGCGCGCCTCGACAGCGGGGCCGGCGTTGCTCGTCATCGCATGGCCTGCCATGCTTCTTGCCCGCGCCTTGCCGCCGCCACCGAGACATTGCAATCGGCTGCCTCCTCCTTGTTGCGACAGACCCTCAGTCTTCTTCCTCGGCCGGCGATTGTTCGATAGCCTGCTGCGACAGGCGGTCGGCGTCGCCGTTGCGGTGGCGCGGCACCCAGTGCAGGCGGCTGGTGCTTACTTTTTCCATCAGCGCCAGCACGCGGGCGCGGTGCTCTTCCAGGCCGCTTGCGCCGGTCGCTTCACCTCCCGCATTGACATCGTTGACCACCACCTGGCTGTCGCCGTGCAGCAGCAGGTCGTGCGCGCCTGCGTCCACGGCCGCTTCCAGCAGCGCGGTCAGGGCCAGGTATTCGGCCTCGCCGCTGTTGCCGTGGCCGGCGCGGCGGCTGATCTCGATGCGTTCGCCGCCAGGACCGCACAGCAGGGCGCCGATGCCGATGCGGCCCGGATTGGGGTGAGCGGAGCCGTCGAACCAGCCGCGCCAGCGGTCCTGCGGCGGCGCCAGTTGCGCCTTGCGCTGCGCCAGCTGGTCGGCCTGCTGTGCGCGGCGCGCGGCGCGGCGGTCCTCGTCCAGCTGTCTTGCTTGCGCACGCATGGTCAGCAGCGCCGCCAGATCGGTCAGCCCGCCCTGGCTTGCCGCCAGCGTCAGTATCTGGTGCAGCGCCTGTGCTTCGGTGAGGTGCGCGCGCGCGGCCAAACGGCGCGCGGCCACGCGCTCGCCGTGGAAGGCGGCCGTGGCCAGCGTTTCAAACTCGTCAGGTTGCTGCATCAATGTCATCAATTACGGCGAGGATTGTCGGGACGGTTGTCGTGGCGGTTGGGAACGCCGTCGCCATCGCGGTCGCGGTCATAGCGGTTCGGCACGCCGTCGTGATCGCGGTCGCCGCGGCCCCGGTTGTCTCCGCGATGATCGCCGCGATGGTCGTTGCGGTGGTCGCGGCGATCGTCACGGTAGTGGCCCCGGTTGTCGTGGTGGTCGTAGCGGTTGGGGATGCCGTCATGATCGCGGTCGCCGTTAGGGCCACGGTTCCAGCGGGCTTGTTCTCGGTACCAGCGGCCCTGGCGTTGCACCCAGTGCGGCTGCGAATAGACGTAACCAGGACGTACGGCCACCCAGTCGCCGCCGATCCATACGTGGCGGTTGCTGCGCCAGTCCCAGTAGCCGGGCGACCAGATGTAGCCGCTGCGCGGTGGCGGCACGCGCTCGTAGCGCAACGGTGGCGGCGCCTGGCCGATCACCACGCTTACGCCCACCTGGGCAGAGGCGATCGTGGGAGTAAAGGCCGCGGCGCTCAAGGCCAGCAGGGCGGCGGCGAAAACGGTGTGCGAGCGTGTGGTCATGATGTGTCTCCGGTTTGCAGATGAATCCAATATAGCAAGCGCGATATTGAGCACCGCTGATTGATGCAACTTTTTACATATGACACAAAGTCAGGGCGGAATTGTAAGCGACACGCCACTTTTCGTCTTCCCCCTGCTAAACCGCGCTGTCACCCATTGAACCCGAGAGCCGGATGCCACGATTATTCAGCCAGTTTTTGCAGGCGTTGACCGAGCGCCGCCGCGCGCGTCGCCGCCAGGCCAACCTGCGCACCGGCGATCGGCTGCGCGCGCGGCCGCAACTTGCGCTGGTGGCTACCCGCGCTGCCGCCGTGGCGCTGCCATCAAGCCGCTCCGCGTGGCTGTGGACCACGTTGGCCGTGTTGCTGGCGTTAGCCGGCGGCGCGCTGATCGTTGGCCACGCGCGCCACCTGGGCGCTGCCGCTCCGGCACGCTCGACGCAGCCGGTCGATACCCTGCGCACCGCCTTGCCCGGCGCCGTATTCACCGTGCCGGACAGCTCTGGCGCCACCACCAGCCTGCATGCCGACGGCGCGCTGCTGGTATTGGCCGGCATGGAGGCGGCGCCGGTGGTGCGGGTGGATTTGTGCAGCCAATTACGCAGTCCCGCTCATCCTGGCGATGCGCGCCTGCTGCCGCTGCGCCTGGGTGAACGGTTTGCCGATGTCGAGCGCCAGGTGGCCGACAATCTGGCGTCGGGCACGCCTGCGGCGCTGCGCAATGTGCTGCTGGTATCCGACAGCGGCGCCGGCCTCGACGCCATGCCGCAAGTGCGTATCGAAGGCAATGCCCGCGCCGATTTCGCCGATCCGCTGGCCGAACCGTTGAACCTTTCGTGGCGCAGCCGCCAGGGCCAGGCGCGCTGGATCGGCGACGCCAGCCTGGGCCAGGTGGAGCAGGGCGCGTCCGGCCAGGTCGCGTTGCGCCGGCAGGGCTGGTTGCTGTGGGGCGCAGCCTCGGCGCTGCGGCTCGAGCGGCGCGCCAATGTGCTGTGTCCGCGCGCAGGAGAACTGCTGGTGCAATTGTACCGGCGCGCCGCGCCTGCGGCTGTCGATGCGGCCACTGCGCTGGTAGTGGCTTTTCCCGCGCGCGGCGCTGCGGTGCGCACGCGTCTCGCTCCCGGCAGTTACCGGGTACCCGCCGGCGCTGCGCCGGTACTGGAAGACCAGGCCCTGTTTGGCTCCCTGCAAGCAGCCGGTCTGCTGCGGCTGACTGCCGCCGGCGTGATCGAATTGGCGCCACGCGACTTGCCGCAATGGCTGGCCGCCAGGCCCGCAGATCGCGTGGCGCAGCCGGACGACTGGGGCCATATCCCGCCCGGAGCCACTACCGATAAACTGTTCAAGCGCTTGTACTACCAGGCCGACGGCGCCTATGTGCGGCAGCAGGTCGATATCTTCAACGGCGAACGGCGCTTGCTGGCATGGCGTCTGCGTGGCGATTCCTCTGCGGCGCTGGAGTGGCGCGCCAGTGTGGATAGTGGCGGGCGGGGTGGCAGCAGCGGCGACAGCGGCCCGGTGATGGTCGCGACCACCACGCGCATGCCGGTGGCAGCTGCGCGCCTGTTCGCTACCTTGCCGCAAGGTTGGCAGCCGTGGACGCGGGTGGCACGCTGGCCGGCTGCTGGCGAAGGTAGTGCTGGCGGCAATGGCAACGGTAACCGCAACGGTAGCGGCAACGGCAACGGCAACGGCAAAGAAGGCAATGCGGGCAACGTCGCCAGCTTCGGCAATGAGGGTCACGTCGGTATCAACGGCATCAACGGCATCAACGGCAGTAGCGGCGACATCGGCAGGGTTGGCAATGTCGGCAACGATGTTCAGGCTGGCGGCGATGGCATAGGCAGCGACAGCGACAGCAACCGCAACGGTAACGGTAAAGGAGGTAGCAACGACAAGCAGGCGCCGCTGGTTCGGCTGGCCGCGAACTTGCCGCAAGCGGCGGCTGGCGGCGAGGTGTTGCGCCTGCTAGTAGCGGGCACGGTGGTCGGTGGCAGCGGCGCTGCCATGCGCGCTGTTCCCGCCTGCACCGGACGCGCCTGCACTGGACCCGATGATGTACAGGAAGTGTCGCTGACCTTGCACGCCGGCGTGCGCGAGGTGACGGTCAACGTGCGGCCGCTGGCCTTCAGCGCACCGGACGACGAGCAGTATCGTCACCTGCGCCTGGCCGGCGACAAGCTGGTATGGCAGCCTTTGGCCGGCGGTACGTCGGCGCCGGTCGCGGCACCGTCGCCGGTGCGGCTGGCGGACCGCCACGGCGAGCCCCTGTGGAACGATGGCGCGCCCACCGAAGCTGCCAGCGCCGCCGGCCTGGCGCCGTTGCTCGGGCTTGGCCCGGAACACGCCAGCAGCGTGGCCGGCATGCTGGCCCGGTTGCCGACGGCCGGGGCGCCCGTCGCAGCCACGCTGACGCTCGACCTGCCGTTGCAGGCGCTGAGCCAGCACATCCTCGAATGCGTGGGCATGCGCCAGGGCCGCTGGACCGGCGCCGGCTGCGCGGGCGGGCCGGTGGCACAGCCTACACCGCAAGCGCGGCGCGCCGGCCTGGTTATCCTCGACACCGAAACCGGCGACGTGCTGGCAGCGGCCGGCGCCGGCGGCGGCGAGGTCAATGCCGCCAACTGGACCGAAGCGCGCGACCACGACCGCACCAATCCCGCCCGCAGCGCCCTGCGTTTGCCAGCCTTGCAGCACGACGGCGGCGCCCACCAGAGTCCCGGTTCCACGTTCAAGGTGATCAGCGCGCTGGGGCTGGAAATGGCAGCGCAAAAGGATCGCCAGCTCGATGCGCTGCTGGCCGGCCTGCCGCTGCCAACCATCAATGCACTGGCGCGCCAGCGCGGCTTCGGCTTTCAGACCGGCGCGCCCACGTATCCGCAGGAACCCCGGCAAGCGCGCATCACCAACTACCGCGAGCAGGGCCTGGACCGGCGCGCGCAGGACGGCCGGCTGGGACTGGCGCAGGCGCTGACCTACAGCCTCAATACCTGGTTCGCCTGGACCGGCGAGTTGAGCGACCGCAGCCTGTTCGGCCGGCCCGACGGCGGCGCGCCCGGCGTGCAGGCGCTCGACGCCGACGCGCTCGACACCGTACGGCCCATCGTCGCGGCGGCGCACCGGCTCGGCTTCGAGCAACCGGTGCGACTCGATGGCGGCCTGCTGCCATCGGACTTCGACTGGCGCACCTGGGATGCCCTGCAAGCCACGCCGGCCCATATTGACACCATCCACACCCGCCACGAACTGCGCCAGATGGCGATCGGCCTGCGCATGCAGGTCACGCCGCTGCACATGGCGCTGGCCTCGGCGGCGGTGGGGCAGGGCCGGCTGGTCGTGCCCCGGCTGCTGCTCGATCTCGACGGCCATCACGGTAAGGTTCCTGCCATGACGTCCACCGGCGTACGGCTCGACCGCATCCGCGCCGGCATGAAGGGCGTGGTCGATGCGGGCACCGGCGCCGGGGCATTCGGCGGCCCCGCGCTGGCCGCCGTGCGCCCCGGCCTGTATGGCAAGACCGGCACGGCACCCACCGGCGATGACACTGCCACCGTGTGGTTCACCGGCTGGCTGGAACCGGGCACTTTGCCTGGACAGGCCCACCGGCTGGCGTTTGCGGCTTTTGTGAGCCACTCGGACAGCACCGGCGGCGGCCATGCGGCGCCGGTGGTGGCGGCCGTGCTGGCTACCCTGGCGGGGCAGAACGCCGAACAGAGGGGAAAATAGCCTTGTAAACGCGATAATGGCGCGACCTGGCTGTGGCATGATGATCGGGCGCGCGGGTGTCAATCCGGCTGCGCTTTTCGATTGATTATCCACGACAGGACTGTATGCGTTTGCCAGGAACCCGGTACCAGGAGCACGGCTGGGAACAAGTGCGCAAGCTGCTTGGGCTGTGCTCCCTGCAGGCGTTCCGCCGGCTCGACCTGGCGCTGGTGCTCGACCCGGCGCAGCACGGCGTTTTGCTCGATGCTTACACCGGGGCGCTGGCGGCGGACCTGCGCGCGCAGGCCCGCTCCGCGCGCGGCGAGATGGATGGCAACAGCTACGGCGAGACCGTGGCCGAACTGGCCCTGGCACTGGCTTTCGAATTGCAGGCATACCCGGCGTTCTGGGACGCGTTTGTCGCCACGCTGGTCGCCGAGCATGGCCGCAGCGGCGACTTCTGGTGCGACCCCGCCGCCGAAGGCGTGCTGCGCAAGAAAGTCAACGATATGTATGCCGGCCTGCGCGACCGGGTGGACGCCGACAACTACATCGTTGCCACGGGACGCGACTGCTCGCCCAACAAAATCTATACTTACCGCATGCTGGACACGGCCTACCGCGACATTGCCCGCCTGTTCGCTGACTGGCATGATCATCGCGCCCAGGTCGGCGCCATCCTGGGCCGCGCGCTCGACGCGATGCCGATCGAAGCGCGGCAAATGAAGTCCATCGCCGGCTGCAAGCCCGAATGGATTGTCAACTGGAGCGCGTCGCTGGAGGAATACGGCGGCGCCCCGGGGCCGCTGCACACCCGCTCGAAGCGCTTCGCCAGCCTGAAAAACAGCCCGGACAAGATCGGCGCGATGCTGCTGGAGATCGGCGACTACGAGGAGCTGTCGTCCAATCTGGACCACGCCGAAGGCTGGCAGGGCGCAGCCGGCGAGGCCGCAGCCTGGCTGGAGGACTACTGGCGCGTGATGGGCGACTCGGCCGCGCATGAAGCCGGGGGCGGGGTGTTCGACGAGGACCGCCTTGTGCCTGCACCTCCCCAATCGGACGAAGAAGAACTGAACGACGCCGGGGATCGGCACGACGACACCCCGGAACCCATGCCGCCCGATCCGGTGCAGCAGGCCGCCGAACAGCAACTGGCCACCGGCCTTTCCCTGCCCCCCCGCTACATGGAACTGGCGCGCGGCGCGCAGGCGGCGGGCAGCCGGTTGCTGCGGATACTGAGCGAGGAATCGCTGCCGATCCGGCTGGCCGTGTACCAGAAACTGCTGGGCGCCACCGACGACACGTACCCGGACGCCTGGTGCGATCCGGCGACGGGCGAACTGCCCACGCTGGCGCAATTGGCGGCGCTCGACGGCATTTCCATGCCCACCCTGCGCAAGCGCCGCGACCAGGCCATCGACAAGCTGCGCGCAGCCAGTGTATTGAACGCCACGCCGACGCAATGAAGGAGAACGAGTTGACCTCACATGATGATCAGGAAGCGCTGGCGCTGCGCCTGCAGGAGCGCGCGCTGCTAACGCCGGCAAGCAGCCCGGCGCGCGACCGCCTAGTGCTGGCCGACGCCACGCTGCTGGCAGCGCTGGCCGGCACCCGCCTGCTCACGCCCAACGAGCGCACGGCGCTGGCCGCCTCGCCGCTCACGCTGCGGCGGTTTCGCCAGTTGTCGCTGCAAGGCAGAGCGGCAGGTTGGTCAGCAAGCGCCAAGTCGAGCGATCACGCCAACTCGAACGCCCTTGGCGGGAACACCAGCACCTCCGCGACAACCAAAGCCGCCAGCGCCAATGCGACCAGCAAATCGACAGCCCCTGTCGCCGCCAACGATGCCGACTGGTCCGGCAGCGCCGGCATGCTGCGCGCGGCATCCACTGCGGCTGATGCACTGGCCTCCTTGGTCACCGACGACAATTGCTGGACCCTGCATTTCGTGGCGCAGGATGGCGGCTGGCAGGTGATCCTGGCGCTGTCGGCACAGGCGCCGTTCGCCGCGCGCCTGCTTGGCGAACAACCGCTGCTGCGCGTGATCGACGGCAGCGGCGCGACCGTGCTGCAAGGCCGACTCGACGCCGACGGCGAATGCGAGTGCGCCTGGCCGTTCGCCACCGCCCCGGCGCCGCATTTCCAGCTGCACGGCGCCAACTTCACAGTACAGCCGGCGCCACCGGCGGCGTTGTAGCTCATGGGCTGGTTTTCGCTGCGCGGCAAGCTGTCCGCCAATACTGCCGCCATCGCCAACCTGGGTGCCGGCCTGGTGGCGCTGCGGCTGGACGTTGGCGACGTGGCGCCTCCGGGCACGGTGCTGGTGGTTTTTTCCTCCTCCGGCCAGGCGCGCCGGCTGGCGCCCGGCAAGGTGGCGTCTTCGCCCGGCGATACCGTGTTCTGCTTTCACCCCGGCCCCTATACGGTGGACCTGGCGCCGTTTGCCGCCGCACCCGAGTGGGGGCTGCGCGTACGCCTGCTGGTCGATGCGCCCAATCCACACGCGGAGCAACAGCGCTTCGACCTGTTTCTGTATGCAGAGCACCATGAGCAGGGCGGGCAGCTGTCGCTGGTCGATCTGGGCGCGGCGCTGCAATCGGCCTTGCAGAGTGAACTTGCGCAAGGCGCGCTCGACCTGCCGCCGTGCACCACGCTGGAGGAATGGCACGCGTTCCGTTCCGGCTTCAATCAACTGCTGTACACACGCTACGGATTGACCGTGGATGACTGCGTGCCGGTAGATTTGGGCGGACAAGTCGATTTCGCCGACGTGTTGCGGGCGCGGGCCTTGGCAGCCAGCGTGGCGGCCGACGACGCCATGCAAGCCGCTCTTGCGCTGCATACCATGTCGGCCCTGCCGCAGGCCGAGGCACCCGACGCGCAGCCGACGGAACCCACATTGCAGCCGCTGACACCTGCCGTGTCGCAGTCCGATTCGCGGGCCACTTCACAGTCCGGATCACAGCCGCTCTCGAAGTCGGCCACGCAGCCGACCGCGCAGTCAACAACGCCCGCTGCATTGTCGGCCACCGCAGGTGCTGCATCGCAGACCGCAACGCAGCCTGCATTACACTCAATGCCGCCGCCGCCCCAGCAACCTACGCAGATACCGTCCCAGCTTGAGCCACAGCCCCAGACGCAGCAGCTGACGCCGCCAACTCGACCGGAGACCCATGCACTCCAAGACAATGCCGGCCTGCGCCGCCTGTTCGTGGAGCTGCCGGTACTCAGCCGCCACCTGCGCTTGCTGGTGCTGCCCCAGGGGGCGGCGATCTTCCAGGCGCACCAGTCGCTGCTGCTGCGCCTCGATATGGCAACCCTGAACGTGGACACCATGCCGTCGCTGGCCTGGGCAGCGCCCGACCAGCCGCTGGGCGCTGCCGACCAGGCGCGCCGGACTGCGGCAACGACCATCGCCGTGGCCGCGCTGGACGAAGCCTGGTCGCTGCTGGCGCGCCTGCACCTGGCCGGCAGCGAGGAATGGACCGCGCTGCTCGATGACGCGGACCGCATCTGCGCCAACCTCGAAACCGGCCTGGCGCTGCGCCGCGCCCCATACGTCCCCCGCCAGGAGCCCGCACTGTGACCACGCTCTCCATGACCGCCACGCCGTTGAATGCTGCCTGCACCTGCCTGCTGGCCGACGGCCGCTTGCTGACGATCACCGCCAGCCGCCGCCCGCGCGCCAACCGCGCCGACGTCAAATGCACGGTGCCCGGCGCACCGGCGATTGCCGCACAAATGCAGCAAGTGGTGCGGCTGGCGCGCCATACCGAGGCACGCCTGGACAGCCGCGACCAGGTAGTGCTGAGCATGGATGTCGCACCCGATCCAGGGCAGCGCGAATGGGAACTGGCTGCCGTGCTGGCCGACCGCATGGTGCGCGGCCTGCGCCCGATCCCGGTCGGCGCACCGCCGATGGCGCAGGGCTGGTCCGACCGCTGGCACCTGGGCCAGGCGAGCGAGGCGACCGTGGATGGCGTGTCCATCGGCCACCTGGGTGCGCTGGACGGCCACGCCGACCTGGCGTCGGCCGTCTCCAGCGTGCGCGCCTGGTTTCCGCTGCACAGCGGTGGCATCAACGATGCGCTGGCGTGGGTGGAGGTGAGCGTGTTCGCCATCGAAGTTGGTGTCCATGATGACACTGGCGAAGAAGAGACGATTACCGCGCCCGAGCTGGACCTGGCCGCACAGCAGGACGTGCGCCAGGCCCTGGCCGGCGCCCGCCACTTCGACGGCCACGGCCTGGGGCGCTGGCGCACGGTGGTGCGTTTCGGCCAGCCGCGCTTCCAGGGCGGCTCGTACCAGCTGGCGCTGGTGATGGCCGACCGGCTGGCGCGCGGGCGCGAGTTCGTGCCGCGCGGGCGCCTGATCGCTACCGGTACCTCGCGGGCGTGGCATGCGGGCATGGTGGAATCGGTGGAGGGCCGCGAGCCAAAGTTGGCCCTGATCTCGACCATGGCGGCCCCGGGCGATCGGGTGCTGCTGCCGGCCGACTGGGAAGCGTCGCTTCCGCCCGGGTTTGCTGCCCGTTTGCGGGAAAGGGGCGCATCCATGGCCTGCATCGACCGCATCGGCTTAATTTGAATCGAAGTGCGCTGAATGAATCGCGCCGCCCTGCTAAAATCGTCCACTGACAGCCGGCAGGCGGCGCGCGAGATGAATCGAAGAAGGAGTCTGACATGTTCCAAATGTTTGGTTTTGGCGGCGTCAAATGCCCGCGCTGCGCGCACAAGAGCGACGACCAGTCGGGCTACTGCAAGCATTGCGGCCTCACCCTGGGCGCGCCCCGCAGCGAACCGGTCCTGCGCGACAACCGCTGGGTGCCTGGCGACGACGAGCTGGCCGTGTACTTTGGCGTAAGCGCCTTGACCGGCATCTTTACCAAGACCCTGCGCGTGCCTGCCACCACCCGCGCCTACATCCTGCAAGCGGACAAGGCCACCGAAGTGCCGCAGGGCGAATACGAAATCGAAGGCTTTTTTACCCGGTTGAACCACTTGCTGCGCAATCAAAACGCTGAAATCCTGATCACCCGCAGCGCCGCGCTGCCGGTCGAGTTCTCGTTCGACGACCTGCACACGGCCGAGCACCTGAAGGTGTCGGCGCGCTTTACGGTCGCCATCAAGATCGAAAACGTGGCCGCGTTTGCCCGCCACTTCATGACCGTGCCCGGCGTGGTCAGCACCGTTCACCTGCAGGAGCTGCTCTCGCCATCGGTGCGCCAGCTGGCGGCGGAATTCGTCGGCAGCCGCTCGATGCGCGACATGGCTGGCAACGCCGACCTGCGCGCGCAGCTGGACGAACGCTTGCAGAGCGCCCTGAAACAGCGCCTGGCCTCGTACGGCCTGGCGGTTGAACGGGTGGAGACGGCTGCGCTGCGCCACGATAAATTCGACCATAACCGCGCCCGCATCGGCACGTTATGGCTGGTGGCGGACGAGCGCCACGTGCAACTCGAACACGTCAAGCAGCTCGACCAGATATACGACGAGGAAGAATGGCAGGCGATCTGGCGCGAAGAACAAAAAATGCGCTCCGACTTCCGCCGCGCCGAACTGCGCCAGGACGCCAGCGTCGGCAAGGCCGAACTCACGCTCAAGGAGAGCGAACGGGTACAGGCGCTGCGCGCGCGCGAGGTGGAGCTGTACAGCCAGGTGATGGAAGCCAAAACCCGCAAGGTGGCCATCGACAAGGGCGCCGGTACCGTGCTGGCTGACCTCGAACACGAACTGGCGCAAAAAAAATCCGGACGCGCCGGCGAACAGGCCGACTGGGAGCACGTGCGCCACCTGGCCCAGATCAAGATGCGCACCGAACTCGAAGTGCTGCAGCAAAGCGCCGCCGAGCAGCGCCAGTTGGCGCAGCAGCGCCTTGGCCACCAGTTGCGCCAGCAAGCTATTGAAAACCAGATTGCCCAGGCCCTGCAAATCGAGGACGAATCGCACCGCAGGAACGAACTGGCCGCGCTGCGCCAGCGCGAAAAGGATGAAAAGGCGCGCGAACTGCAACTGGAGTCCGAGGCCCACAACGCCCGCATCCAGGGCATGACGGTGGCGGTGGCTGCGCGTCGCCGCGAGGCGGAGCGGGTACAGGAATGGGAGGACCAGCTGGCGCTGGCTCGCCAGCGCGAACTGCTGCGCGGCGATGCGGTCAAGGACGCCGCCAACGCGGTGGAAGTGGCCGAGATCAGCCAGAAGATCGAAGATCTGCGCCGCACCGGCGAGCAGGCCGACGCCATTGCCCAGTACGAAAAGCTGCTGCGCACCATCGAGGCGGACGGCATCCATGCGCGCCAGAACCAGTCGCTGGGCAAGCAGGCCGCGCTCGATCAACTCGCCCTCGACGAGCAGCGCCAGATCCTGCGCCAGCGCGAGCGCGAGGCCGAGTGGCAGCACGAACTGAAAAAACTGGAACACGAGCGCGAGGAAAAATTCGCGCGCTGGAAGGGCGATTACGACGTGCTGCTGTCGCAGCAAAGCCACGAAATCAGCCGCATCGAGGCCATCGGGCGCCTGAGCGATATCGGCATGGTGGCTACTGCCAACGAATCGAACGCGCAGGCTGTTGCCCAGATCATGCGCATGCAGATCCAGGGCGGCATGACACCGGAACAGATCCAGTCTCTGGCGCAGGTGGTGGCGGCCGAGCAGGGCGTTTCGCCGGTGGAAGCGGCGCGCCTGGCCTACGAACGCGTGGTCGAGGAACGCGCCCACCGCGACACGGAACTCGACAAGGACCGGCGCCACCAGCTCGACCTGCTCAATGTGCAGAACGCGGCCAGCGCCAGTGCGCTGACCACCCAGAGCCAGCTCGGCATCGGCGTGGCCGGCGGCATTACGGGCAATGCCCACGGCGCCTGGGCCGAAGCGGGGCTGCCCCCGGCACGGCGCTGCCCGAACGGCCACGCCCAGCGCGCCGGCCATCCGGAAGACCGGTTCTGCCCGCAATGCGGCGCTGGGCTGGCGTAGGGTTGGTTACACTCTGATGATGCAAACAGCAAGAGACAAGATCCGTGAACTGCGGGCCCTGCACGAAGACGGCTTATTGAGCCTGCAGGAGTTCGACCGTCGCAAGAACGCCATCCTGGATGCGGAGTATGCGCCCCCGGGAGGCGCCGCCGCGTCGGCCATACCCACTCACGCGCCGCGCCAGGGTACGGAACTGGGCCTGATGACAGGCCAGGAAATCGGCCCGCAGCACCGCCGCTACCGGCTCGAACGGCTGATCGGCATGGGCGGCATGGGGCAGGTGTGGCAGGCCACCGACCTGGCCACCCACGCGGAGCTGGGCCACAGCGAAACCGTGGCCCTCAAAATCCTGCCGCCGCAACTCACGCAAAGCGCCACCCACGCCAAGCTGCTGATCGAGGAAGCCACCCAGGCGCGCCGGCTGGCGCACGAAAACATCGTGCGCGTGTACGAGTGGGCGCAAGACCCTGCCACGTCCAGCTACTTCATCATCATGGAATACCTGGAGGGTCAGGACCTCGATGCCTGCCTGGCGCAGCAAGGATCGCTCGATCTGGACGCCGTGTTCCGGCTGCTCTCGCCGGTCGGCGATGCGCTGGCCTACGCCTGGGACAAGCACAAGCTGGTACACCGCGACCTCAAACCGGGCAACGTGTTCCTTACCCATAAGGGGGAAGTCAAGCTGCTCGATTTTGGCATCGCCTCGCGCGCGCGCAATGCCGGCAGCAGCCTGGGACTGCAAACGCCCAACGCCGGTACGGTGGGCTACCGCGCACCGGAAGCCGGGGTGCATCAGCGGCAGCCGTCGCCACGGCTCGACGTCTATGCGGTGGCGGTGATGATTTACCAGTTGCTCGAAGGCCGGGTGCCGTTCGACGACCTGCGGCCTGCCGACTTCCAGCCATCGGTGCCGCAAGGTTTGAACGAGCGCCAGTGGCAGGTGCTGCAACAGGGGTTTGCGATCGTGGCCGAGCGTCGTCCGGCGTCCGTCAACGAGTTGCTGGCCGACCTGCGTGGCGCAGCCGGGCCGTCCGAAGCCGAACAGGCGGCGCAGCGCGAGAAGGAACTCGAAGAGCGACAACGGGAGGAGCAACGGCAGCGCCAGCGCGAACAGCAGGAACAACAGCAGCAACTGCAACGCGAACGCGAACAGGCGGCGCAACGCCAGCAGGACGCCGCCACACAGGCAGCGGCCCAGGCCGAGCAGGCGCGCGCGGCCGAACGCGAGCGCGTGGCAAAAGCCGCCGAACTGGCGGCGCGGCGCGAGGCGCAGGCCAAGGCGGCCGCCCTCGAAAAAGTGCGGCTCGACCAGCAGCGCCGCGCGCTGGAGGCGAAGCAGCGCGCCGAGGCGGAAGCAGCGGCGCTGGCCCGCAAGCAGGTGCTGCGCGAGCAACTGGCCGCGCGGCGCGACGCCGACGCCAAACAGGCGCGCGAGGAACAAGAGGAAAAGCAGCGCAAGGCCGCGCAACTGAAAGCGGAAGCGGCATATCGCGCCGAACAGGATCGCCACCGCAAGCAGCAGGCCGAGCGCCATGCGGCGGAACTGGCGGCCCTGATCCCCAGCCCGGCCAGCCCGGTGGCCGACGCCAGCGGTGTGCTGCGCGACCGCTTTATAGACGGCGCCGGCGCCGGTCCCGACCTGGTGCTGATTCCCACCGGCCGCTTCCAGATGGGATCGCACGAGGTGGAGCAGGCGGCGGCGGTGAAGGCCGGCGCCGAGAAAAAATGGTTGCAGCGCGAAGGGCCGCAGCACTGGGTGGGCATCGAATATTCGTTCGCGATGGGCCGGTACCCGGTCACGGTCAGCCAGTGGCGCCAGTTCGTGCGCGCCACGGAATGGGAGTCGCAGTCGGACGTCGACTGGCGCGCGCCCGGCTTTGCCCAGGACGACGAGCATCCGGTGGTGGGCGTGAGCTGGCACGACGTGCAGCGTTACCTGCGCTGGCTGTCGGAGCAGACCGGCCAGACGTACCGCCTGCCCAGCGAGGCTGAATGGGAGTACGCGTGCCGGGCCGGCACCAAAACGGCGTTCAGCTTCGGCGACACCATCGGCACCGACCAGGCCAACTACGACGGCAATTACGTCTACAACGGCGGGCCGCGCGGAGAGTTCCGCCAGGGGACCAGCAGGGTGGATGCATTCCAGCCCAATCCCTGGGGCCTGTTCGACATGCACGGCAACGTGTGGGAGTGGACCCAGGACGTGGTGCACGACACCTACGACGGCGCGCCGGCCGACGGCAGCGCGTGGGAAGCTGGCGGCGACCAGGCGCGCCGCATCCTGCGCGGCGGTTCGTGGCTGTACAACCCGCGCTACCTGCGCGCGGCGGTGCGCAACGGCTACTCGGCCCTGCTGGCCAACGACATTGTCGGCTTCCGGGTGGCCCGCAAGCTGGTGTAGTTGGTATGGCGAGATGCGGGGTGTATACTGCCGCCTCTCTTCTACCAACATCAGGATCACAACCATGAGCGCTCTGCCACCATGCCCCAAATGTAACTCCGAATACACGTACGAAGATGGCGCGCAACTGGTGTGCCCGGAGTGCGCGCACGAGTGGAGCGCCACCGCCGGCACCGCTGCTGCTGAAGATGGTCCGCGCGTGTACCGCGACTCGGTGGGCAATGTACTGGCCGACGGCGACACCGTCACCGTCATCAAGGACCTCAAGCTCAAGGGCGGTGGCGGCACCGTCAAGGTGGGCACCAAGGTCAAGAACATCCGCCTGGTCGATAGCGACCACGATATCGATTGCAAGATCGACGGCTTCGGCGCCATGAGCCTGAAAACGGAATTCGTGCGCAAGGTGGTGTGACTTTGCCATATTAGCGCCTCGTTCAGGAGAGGCAACCGGGAGCCGAAAGGTGTACATTGTCGGCTCCGACCAATATCGCACACTACCACCAGGGAGACCAGTCATGACCATCGCCAATCTGCTCAAGGGCCACGAGAAGGACCTGGGAGGCGGCTTCGTGGTGCGCCGCTACCTGCCGTCCGCCATCAAGCAGGCGGTGGGGCCGTTCATCTTCTTCGACCATTTCGGTCCGGTCGAGGCGCCGGCCCACGCCGACCACGACGTACGTCCGCATCCGCACATCGGTCTGTCCACCGTCACGTACCTGTTCGAAGGCGCGATGGACCACCGCGACAGCCTCGGCACGTTCCAGCGCATTGAGCCGGGCGCCGTCAACTGGATGACCGCCGGGCGCGGCATCGTCCACTCCGAGCGCACGCCGCAAGACCTGATCGACATCCCGCACCGCACGCACGGCCTGCAACTGTGGGCCGCGCTGCCGGTGGCGCACGAAGAGGATGAACCGGGTTTTTGCCACACGCCCGCTGCCGATATTCCGCAACTGGCCATCGACGGCGCCGTGATCCGGGTGCTGGTGGGCAGCGCCTTCGGCCAGACCTCGCCGGTCAGGACCTACAGCCGCACGCTGTACCTCGACATCGTCCTCAAGGCCGGCCATGTGCTGGCGCTGAACGGCTTGCCGGAAGAAGCGGCGATTTACCCGATCAGCGGCGCGGTGGAAATCGACGGCGCCCCGCTCGCACTGCACAACATGGCGCTGCTGGCCACGGCCGAGCAGCAGCGGGTAAAAGCCACGGACGATGGCGAAGCCCACTTCGTGGTGATCGGCGGCGAACCGCTGGACGGCCACCGCTTCATGTCGTGGAACTTCGTTTCGTCAAGCAAGGAGCGCATCGTGCAGGCGGGAGAAGACTGGGAAGCGCAGCGCTTTCCCAAGGTGCCCGGCGAGACGGAATTCATTCCGCTGCCGGTCAAAAAACCGGCGCCAAGCTACCTGTAGAGCGCCGAAAAAACCTCCAGAGCAAGGCGCTGCCACGAAGACAGTACGATAGTACGGCGAGTGGCGGCAACGCAGCTCTGGAGGCTTTTTTTAGGCGGTGTGGGCGTCGTAGGCGCGGTTTGAGCCGGTGCTGTAGCCGTCGCTGACATCGCCGCCAGCGGTGCGGATGATCCAGTGTTCGGGATACGCATCGCTGGCGAAGCGGCTGTGGCGTGGCACGCGGCTCAGTTTTTCCAGCGACACCGTGGGCGCCAGCGCGGTTTCCTTGCCGGTCAGCTGATCGAGGTGCCAGAAACCGCCAGCGCCATGGAACAGCAAGGGCAGCGCAGCCGCATGGGGCGCAGCGACAAAGGTCTTGACCGGGAAACCGGGATGTGTGTCGGGCGCCAGCACGTAGTAGCACTCGGCGCTGGCGCCGTGGTCGATGCGGTGCAGGATCACGCCGTGCGGCATGATGGCGGTGACCTGCAATACCGCCACGCCCTTGATGCTGGCGGTCAGCTCGATGCGCATGCCCAGCCGCAGCGCGGTGGGCTTGTGCTTGCCGGGCCACACGCCATCGAGCAGGATGCCGTAGCGCGACACGTCTTCGATTTCAAAACCGGCGCCCGCGCGGCGGATCACTGCGTGGCGGCCGGACAGGCGGCGCGTGAGGCCGTTGGTGTCCTGGCCGTCGGCCGAATAATGCGTGAGCAGCGCGTGCGCTTCGGGATCGACCAGCTCGAACCGACCGAATACGCATTCCTCGACCGCGAACAAACGGATCTGGCGCTGGGCGCCTGCCTCGGGTGCGGCATTGACCAGCGAGGCCGCGCAGCTGGCGTGCGGATGCACCGCGCCGGCCGCCGGCATGTCGATCTCGATCAGGTCCTCGTCCCAGGCGATGGTGGAAAAGCCCAGGTCCACCTTGCCGGCCGGGGCGTTCAGGTCGAGGTGGGCGATGCCGGCATTGCGGGCAGTGACGTCGATATCGAGGCTGTCGCCGCCGCTGGCGCTCACGCGCGCGATCGACGCGTCGTCGGCCATCACGCGCACGTTCTTGTGGGTGCTGAGGAAGATGCGGTGGATTTCGGTGAGCGTGGCGTCCAGGCGCGGCACCAGGATCACGAAAGTGCACACCCATTTGCGCGGCGCCTGACCAGCGTGCTGGCTCAGTACTTCGATGCTGATCTGGTACTGGCCATGCTCCTTGTCGCGCGACGAAAACTCGACGAACACGGGACGCCAGTCGCCGCCGACGGCACGCACGAACTGCTGGCGCGCGGCGCCGTGGGGAATCAATTCGGATTGCAGCTGCAAGGCCAGTTGCGGCGCGCTGGCCTCGGGCATGCCGCGCAATTCCATTTTCAGGGTTTGGCGGCCACCGGCAGCGCGCGGATCGAAGCCGCTGATGTGCAGTTGCGGGCGTTCGGCCTGGGCGCGTTGTAGCGGTCGGGCGTAGCCGGCTGGCGAAGTGGAAGCGGGAGAGGCAGAAACCCCATGGGCGTCACCCAGCGTCGTTACGGGCAAGCCGGAACGCGTTGTGCGCATGGCGCTCAGCAGGGCGTAGCTCGAGGAATCGGCTTGGGCGTGGCCGCCTTCGCAAGCTTGATTTCCTGGCATGACCCAATGAGTGCAGTGCGGGTGCTGGGCATTACTGCATTTTTTCATGACAAATCAACCGATGGGATACCCGCCAGTTTATGCGGTTTCGCCGCGTATTGCCATGCAAAGGTGCATCTGATCCGCATATTTTTGCAGACGGCCGCCCGCTGCGGACGCGCTACAACAGATCACGCGCCCGCACCATGTTCAGTTGTCACGAATGCACGCCGATTGATGCCACCGGCAGTGCCGTTTCGTCAATGTTTTCGCGCGGGCGCACGGCCGGCGCGTGGAAGCGCAGCACGATGGCGGTGACGTTGTCGATGTGCAGATCGCGCGGGGGATGGTCGGCGTACTCGCCAAACAGCGCGTCGAGCGCGGCGCCGGACGTCTGGCTTGAGCGCGCCATCAGCGCCGGCCAGCGCGCCGTCCATTCGAGTGGCCGGCCGCACGACCAGAAACCGTCGGTGGCCAGCAGGTACAGCGCATCCTCGCGCACGTCCAGCTGCCGGCGGTCGCCCAGGTCGCGCAGGAACGGTGGCAGGCGCTGCGCGTCGAGCGCCATCAGCGGGTCTTCCAGCACCTGCGGATTGCCGAAGGCGTTGCCGAGAATGTAGGCCTGAGAGATTTGCGGCCGGTGTTCGCCATGCACCTGCTGCCACCATTCCTGCTCGCCCAGCAAACCATGCATGGCGAAGCAGGTGGCCGGTACGTGGTCCACCGTCAGCGGACGCGCGGCCAGGGCCGAGATTTCGTACAGGCGCGAGTCGCCAGCATGGAACAGCAGGGGCGCGCCGCCGGGCGCAATTTCCAGCAGCGTGAGCGTGGTGCCGGGCCGGCGCAGGCTGTCGCCGGGGTGGCGGAAGCGCTGTTGCAGCCCGCGGTGCAGGGCGTCAAGGCGCTGGTCGAGCTGCGCCTGGGTGCTGCAGGCCGGCACGCGCAGCAGACCCTCGGCCACCGCCTCCGCGGCCTGGCGGCCATGACCGTGGCCGCCCATGCCGTCCATGACCGCCACCCGCACGTGGCCGGGCGGCCAGCCGGCCACCATCACGCTGTGCGGCGCCTGGTCGCGCAGAAAAGTGGCGCGGCCGGTGGCGTCGATCAGCAGCAGGTTGTCCTGGTTCTCCTGCGCCTGCGACGGGCAGATGCTGGCGCAGCTGCGCGCCGCGATATCGAGGCCGGGGCCGAAGTCCAGCAGGTCGGTGATGCGGGTCATCGTGGCGGGCGCCGGGGCGCGGGATGCTAAAGACCACAGCTTAGCTGAAAATCCCGGCGCGGTCGCGGCGGAGGTACAGGTCACGGCTCCGGCCCCGGTCCGTGTTCCGGTTTTGGCTTTATTTCCGGCCCCATTTCGGGCCCCATTACGGCACCATTTACGGCACCATTTACGGCCCCGTTTTCGGCTTCAGTTCCGGTGCTGGTCCCGGTTCCAGCTCCGCTTCCGGCGTGACTGCCGGAATGTGCGCCGGCGCATCGGGCCACGTCTTCGGCCATCATTCCGGGCGCGCCGCTTCATCGCTGCGGCGCAGCCACAGGCTGCTGGCCCAGCCCGTGCTTTGCTGGCCGTTGACGCTGGCCGTAACCTGCCACCAGTCGCCGTGGCGTCGGCCGGTGGCGACCACGGTGGCGCCGGCCGGCACCGTGAGCAGGCGCGGCGCATCGACGCCGGCGCTGGCGCGCAGGTTGAGGTCGCGGTGCACCTGGAACGGTCTGCCTGGTTCCCTGACGCCAGTTTCGGCGCCGCGCCGGGCGCTGCCCGGGCCAGCCGCCATCCCCGACGTGGTGGCGGTGGACGCTGAACGTTGCCGCGCCGTTGATGCTGCGGCCACCGGCAACACTGGCACCGGCGCTGCCGCTACTGGTAACGCAGCCATTGGCAAAGCCAGCTCGGACACCGGCGTCGCAGGCAGCGCCATCACGGGCAAAGCCACCACAGGCAAGGCCGCCAAAATCAGGCTGCCGAAGCCCCACGCGCCGGCAGCGGACAGGCCCAGTGCGCGCAAATTCGGCCGGCGCCACCAGCTGCGCGGCGTGAGCCACGCGCACAGGCTCCAGGTGAGCGCCAGGCCCGCCGCAAAGGCGCCGGCCGTGTACAGCGTGGCGGTATGCATGGCGGTTCCCCTCAGGCGTCGAAGCGCAGCACGTAGTGGCCGGCCACCAGGTGGTGGCCGTGCGGCAGCAGGTAGAGGCTTTCCGGACCGGCGGCGTCGATCATCGCCACGAACGCCATCCGTTCGTCGAGGTGGTACAGCGCCTGGCTGGCCGACAGGCGGCCGATCCGGTAGCCGTGGTCCGTGGCTTCGAAACTGAAGGCGTTGCGCGACAGGCCGATACGGTCGGCGCTGGCGGCGCCCGGCGCACCGTCGGCGCGGCGGATGAAACGCGGCGAATCGAGCACGCGCAGTGCCGCCAGCATGGCCGCGCTGCGTCCGAACGTGAAGCGCGCGCCGCTGGCCACCGCCGCGCCCACCGGCTGCGCCAGGCAAAGCAGCGCGTGGTAACGGTCGGCCATGGCCGGCGCGGCGGGCAGCAGGCGCATGGTGCGCGCATCGACCGGGGCGAAGGTGGCCGGCGCGGTAATGCGCTGCCGGCCCTCTTTTGTTGCGGCGTACAGGTGGTCGGCGGCGTCGATGACGAAGCTGATGGCGGTATCGCTGTGCGCGCCGGTGTTCAGCATCAGCGACCGGTCGAATGGCAGCTCCAGCGCCTCGGCGCCAGTGTCGCGGTAGCGGCTCAGGCGGGGCAGGGCCAGCGCCACCAGTTGCACCCGTTGCTGCGCCAGCGGCGCATAGGTGGCGTCGCTCTCTCCCGGCAGGGTGGCCGGCGCCGTTGGCCGGTGACTGACCGGGATCGCGGTGGGGTCGAGCGGCAAGCCGTCGGCGCGGCTTTGCCAGACGGCCGGCCGCGCAGTCCTGGCCGGTGCTGCATGTGCCAGCGTGCTGGCTGGCGCCGGCATTGGCGAATGCAGCTGCGTGTGCATGGACATGGGTACCGATGCTGGCACTGGCGCCGGCATTTGTATGGACATGGGCACTGGCAATGGCACCGGTTCGGCGTTAGAGGCCGGCATGGAGCTGGGCATCACTGCGGGCATGGCCGGCCTGGCTGCGGCCAGCTCGCCGTTGCGGGCGATCTTCAGCAGCAAACGCGGGCCGCCGCCGTCGATTTCGCGCAGCGATTTGATGGTGTAGTAGCCGCTGCGCGGATCGTAGCGGCAGTCGAAATCGCCGCGCGGACGCATGTCCACCACCGGCACCGAATCGGGACCGTCGTTGATGACGAGGATGGCGCCGTCCGGGCCGAATGGCCAGTCGGCGGCGCCCTGGCCAGCTTGTCCGCCGATCAGGGCCAGCCGCTGGTGGGGATAGATCGGGCACACCGGGTGCCAGATCGCGCTGTCGCGCGACACGCTGACGTTGTACAGCACTTTTTCGCCGGGCGCGGGCAGGTACACGGCATGGCCGAAGCGCACTTCGATTTCACCCGGCGCCAGCGATTCGGCGCCCACCACGTCGTAGCGCACCTGGTCGCCGCCGAGCAAATCGCCAAAATCCTTCTGGTGCAGGGTGGCGAGCGTCTGCGCCAGGTCGCGGGCGCGGGCGCCGCGCGTGAGGTGGTAGTCGTCGTCGACATCTTCCTGCGGCAGCACCAGCGTCACGTGCGAAAAGCAGCGGGTAGCGGCGCGCCCGCGATGTTCGCGCGGGCTGCGTTCGAGCAGGTCGCGCAGCAGCGGGCGGCGCGAGAACAGCGCCAGGCCCGGCGCCTGCCAGATCGCTTCGGCATTGAAGACGTCGGGGATGCGGCCCAGGACTTCGTGTTGGACGTAGATCGGCATGGTCATTCTCCTTCTAAAGATGGTGCGCCGGCGGCACTGAACGCTAGCAGGGGGCAGAGGAAAAACAGCAAGTGGCTGCCGCCGGCCGACAGGAAGCTCATGGGCTGGCCCATGATGGGGAAGATCGCCAGGTTGGTGCCCCACGACAGCAGGAAGTGGCCGAGCACGAAAGCGCCGCCGCCGCACAGGGCGAAGTAGCGGAAACGCGCGGCCCACGCCTGGCGGAAATTGCGGGCGGCGGCGCCGCTGCGCCAGGCAGCGCGTGCCGCCAGCGCCATCCCGCCCAGCAACGCCGCCTGCACGCACCACAGCAGCAGCGCGCCGGCCAGGCCGTGGCGGTTGATCAGGAACGAGGCGGCAAAGTCGTCCTGCACCGCCGGAATGCGCATCACGTCGCCCGCGTTCTGGCCCAGGTCGCGCAAGCCGAACCACCAGTCCGCACCGAGCCAGCCGCCCTCGCTGATGGCGCGCGCCCCCAGCAGCAATTGCTGGCCGGTGTGCGGATGGCCGGCCGGGTCGAGCCATACCAGGAAGCGGTCGGCATAAAAGCCCCAGCGCACCAGGTCCTCGCTGCCTGCCAGTCGCAGCCAGGCGATGACCGCCACCGCCAGCAGCGCCGCCAGCAGCAGCGCGGCTGCCAGCAGGCGCTGGCGCGCCAGCAGGGCGTAAGAGAAGGTCATGGACACGCACCACACCAGCAGCAGGATCAGCGGCGAAAAGTCGTCCACCTGCACCAGCGCCAGTCCGAGCAGCGCCAGGAACAGCAGCGCCGGGGCGACCAGCCGCAGCCAGCGCGCGCCGTGGTCGGCCGGATGCGGCGCGTCGCTGTGCCAGCCGAAGCGCAGCGCCAGGCAGTGTGCAGTAAGCGCGGCCAGCGCCAGCTTGGCCAGTTCCACCGGCTGCAAGTCGAACACGCCTCCTTCGTCGCCCCATAGCACTTGCGCGGCCAGGCCGGCCAGCGCCACCAGGGCAAAGCCGGCCAGCAGCCATTCGATGGCGCACTGGTCGAGGCGCCGGCCGTGCAAGGCGGCGTGGCGGAACCACAGGCGCAGCAAGCCGCCGGCGCCGCAGCCGATCGCCAGCAGCGCCGCGCTTTTCTGGTAATAGCGCAGCCACGTGGTTTGCGGGGCGCCCAGCCCCATTTCCAGCTGCACCAGCAGGCCGGCCGCCAGCAGCACCACGGCGGCTGCCGTGAGCAGGGTGAGACGACCGGGGAGTACCAGCCACAAGCCCAGCGCCCAGGCGCCCAGCAGCAGCGGCAGTGCTGCTCCGGGAGACATGCCGGCGCGCTGGGCCAGCAGCGTTCCCGCGCCCGCCACCAGCAGCAGCGCCGATGCCGCCACGGCGCCGCCGGTGCGCGACACCACGGTGGCGCCAGCGATGCCGGCAAGGGCCGCCGCGACCACCAGCCACGCCTTGGCGCCGAGATCACTGCGCCATAGCTGGCGCGGTTGCCAGTCCCATGTCACGGCGGCGGGCAGTTTTAAATCCGGGGCGGCTTGCAGGCCGACCTGGCGGCCCGGTACCAGCGTCAGGGTGCCCGCGCCGGCCGTACCTGCAGCGAGCCGAAAGCGCGTATGGCCGGCGATCAGCGCGGTGGCGCCGGTCAGTGGCACTTCCTGTCGGCGCAGGTCCAGGCCATCGACCAGCACGGCCGCGCGTTCGCCATCGGTACTGCCGGGCGTCAGCTGCAAGCGGCCATGGCTGCGCACCAGCAGTGCCCCGCCGGGCGCCACCCGCTCCACGCCGAGCCGGTTGCCGCAATACAGGTTGCCGCCAAAGGCCAGCGGCCGGGAGATGGTCAGCACGGCTGGCGCAAGCCGGTTCCATAGCGCCAGCGCGCGGTTAGATATGCGTGCATTCGGGCAATCGGGCAGGGCGCGACCGTCGCGGTACAGGGTGGCGCCGTCGTAGCGCCATTGATTGCCGTTGCGGGTGAATTCCACACTGCCGGTGTCGGCGGCGGACACCTGGAAGCGCGCGCCATCGACCTGGAAGACGGCGCCTGGCGCCAGTGTGCTGCTGCCCAGGCGCTGTTCGTCGCCGCCGCGCAGCACCACCACCTGGCGTGCAGCGGAGAGGTTGCGCAGCATCCAGCCGTCGCGCGGATCCAGGCGCAACGCCAGGTGCTGACGGTCCGCGTGCGGCGCGGCCAGTTCCCTTAGTCCCAGCACCACCGTTTCGCCGGCAACTGGCGTGACGTGGATCGCCGCTGGCATCCAGGCCGCCGGCGCGCGCAGCAGGGCCAGCACCTGCAAGGCGCACAGGCCGGCCAGCAGGGCCAGGGTGACCGCCATGCCCAGGTGCTTGGCAGCCAAGTGGCGCAACCGGGCGCCGATGCTGGTAGTCGCTGGTGGCGAAGCCAGACGTGATCGCGACGGGTGAGGCAGACGGTGCTGCAACAGCATGGAGGTCAGCGCCGACCGCCAGGTCGCGCGCCGTGGCAGCCCAGCCGAGGACGCAGACCGTAATGGCCGCCCCATCACGCCGCCACCGCTGTCAGCGCACACGCCTGCGCGACAGCATCCAGCATGCGGCTGATTTGCAAGGCATGGCGCGGTCGCTGGGCCGGATCTCCATGCAGCAGCACGCGCAGCAGCGCCACGGCCGGGTCGCGCGCGGCATGCGGCAGCAGCGATGCGAAGCGTGCTTCTTCGTCGGCGTGCAGCGTGGCGGGGATGGCGCCGCCATGAGCGCGCCGCAGCACGTCGGCACCGGCCGTGTGGTGGGAACGGTAAGCGCGGCCGCAATCGCTGCAAAAGCGCAGCGCCTGGCCGCCCGTGATCAGAAAATAGAACATGGCGCCCAGCGAAAAATAGTCGCTGCGGGCGCTGCTGGTGTAGGCTCTATCAGTGGGGAAGAACTGTTCCGGCGCCTGCCAGTTGGCGGTGCCGGCGTACGAATGCTGGCGCGCTTCGCCCAGCAGGCGGTTGGTGCCGAAGTCGGCCAGCTTTACCGTGTTGCGCTGGCGGTCCACCAGCACGTTGGCCGGTTTGAGGTCGAGGTAGCGCCAGCCGTACTGGTGGACCTTGGCCAACGCCTGGTTGATCTGCGCCAGCCATTCCAGCGCGCGCGTGATCGTCAGCTGATCGGCGGCGTCGCGCAGCGTCGTCATGTGCTTGCCCAGGTCGGTGGACATCAGTTCGAGCGCCAGCACCGGCAAGCCCTGGTGCCAGCCGCTGTCGAGCAGGCGCACGATGTGGAGGCCATCCCAGGGCGCCAGCGACTGCAGGAAGGCGATTTCGTTGGCGGCGCTGCTGGTCCAGCGTTCGCGCTGCGCGGGCTGGGCACGGTCCATCTGCTGCTGGTTGATCAGTTTGACCGCCACGTCGTCGGCGCCACGCGGGCCGCTGGCGCGCCATACGTGGCCGTAGGCCGATCCGCCGATCTGCTCGCGCAGCCGGTAATGCCCCCGTTCCATCGCGATGATTGCGTCTGCTGTCGTCATGATCCCCCCTTCGCTACGCCTTGCGGAGGGAGACGAAAAAAAGCCCCCGACGATGACGGCGGGGGCAGGGAGGCTGGCGTGGCTAGCTGGATTTAACGGCGGTAGCCGTCGTGGCGGCCATGATGGTAATCGCGGCCGCCACGGTCATAGTAATAATCGCGGCGCACTTCGCGGTATTCGCGATAGACCGGGCGCGGTGGTTCTACATAGACCACGCGTGGTGGCGGCGAGTAGTACCGTGGTGGCGGCGCGTAATAGGTGCGCGGCGGTTCGTAGTACACCGGTGCCGGCTGCGAATAAACGCGGGTTTCGACGTAGCGGTCGTCGCGACGATAGCGATCGCGATCGCGGGAGCTGAGGCCGTTGCCGACCGCCGCGCCAACCAGGCCGCCGACGATGGCGCCGTCACGGCCGCCGGCGCTGTTGCCGATCGCGGCGCCGACCACAGCACCGGCAACCGTGTTGAACTCACGGTCGCCTGCGTAAGCCGCCGACGATACTGCGGCTGCGGCCAGTAACGCGGTGCCCATCAATTTTTTGATCAACATGGTAATCCCCTTGCTGCGGCGCGGATCGGAATGATACGTCTGCCGGTGATGTCACTATAAAGCGTCAAGAAAATCACGCAATCAGTTAAACACCTGCTTACAATCAAGACGGGTTGTAACAATTAGCTTACAAGCGCGCTTACAAACGGCGCTCTTCCCACTCTGGGCGCAGCAGGCTGAAAATGCCCACGTCCTGGAAGCGGCCGTTGATGAAAAAACTCTGGCGCAGCAGTCCTTCGGCGGTGAAGCCGCATTTTTGTGCCACCCGCACCGACGCCTTGTTCTCCGGCGCCGTCAGCAGTTCGAGCCGCTGGTACTGGTGGACATTGAACAGGTAATCGACCAGCAACTGGCACGCTTCCGTCATGTAGCCGCGCCCGGCCAGCTTCGGCTCGAACAGGCGGTAGCCGATTTCACGCGTGGTGGGCGTGCGGCTCTTGAAGTGGGTGATCACGCCGATCACGTGGTGCAGGCTGTCCTCGATCACGAACAACTCGCTGTCGTCGGTGACAAAGCCGTGCTGCATGAATTCGCGGCGCAGGGTTTCGGGCGACTTGAAATGGGTGGAGAAATGGTCGCCGCGCGATGGCAGGTCGTTGACCAGGGCGATGAAGGTATTGAGGTCGGTGCCGATCACGTGGCGCACGATGCAAATCTGACCCTTGAGCATAACGGTTTTCCTTCTTGCTGTGGACGATCATCTTATTCCAGCACCCCTGACAAATCAATGTGGATGACAAGCGCGACACGATCGGTTATCGTTGAATATTAACTTGCAATCCATTCACTTTTTACAGGGCCCGCATGAAATCCGTCTCCGCATCGAAACTGACCATCCTCGCCAGCAGCCTATTGATTGCCTCGGCCTTCGCTTCCGCCACCGCATGGGCGGCGCCGGCCAACGATCCCGCCACCCTGGCGCAAATCCGTGACAGTGCAATGAAAGAGGACTGGGCCTACGAGCGCCTGGCCGACATGACCGATTTGATCGGCCCGCGCCTGTCCGGTTCCGCCGGCGCCGCTGCCGCCGTGGAGCAGGTGGCCGACGCCATGCGCAAGATCGGCGCCAAGGTCACGCTGCAGCCGGTCAAGGTGCCGCACTGGGTGCGCGGCGAGGAAAAGGCGCAGCTGGTCGATTACGCCGGCCGGCCGTCGGGCATCACGCAAAAGGTCGTGCTGTCGGCATTGGGCGGTTCGGGCGCCACGCCGGCTGCCGGCCTGACCGCGCCGGTGATCGTGGTGCGCGATTTCGACGAACTCAATGCCCGCAAGGCGGAAGTAAAGGGCAGCATCGTGCTGTTCGACGTGGTGTTCGACGACGAGATGGCCAAGGGCGGCCAGGCCGGCAAGGCCTATGGACGCGGCTCCAACTATCGTGGCAACGGCCCGCGCGTGGCGCAGGAACTGGGCGCGGTGGGTGCGCTGGTGCGCTCGGTGGGCGGCGCCGACTTCCGCCTCACTCACACCGGCAACACCGGCCTGGTGGACGGCAAGCGCATTCCGGCCGCCGCCGTGACGGCGGAAGACGCGATGCTGATTTCGCGCCTGCTCAAGCGCGGCGCGGTCAAGATGCACCTGACGCTCACGCCGCAAAACCTGCCCGACGCCGACAGCTACAACGTCATCGCCGATTTCCCCGGCACCGAAAAACCGGAAGAAGTGGTGATTGTCTCCGGCCACCTTGATTCGTGGGACCTGGCCACCGGCGCGCATGACGATGGCGCCGGCGTGGCAGCGGCCATGGCGGTGATCGACACGCTGAAAAAACTCAAGCTGCAACCACGTCGCACCATCCGCGTGATCGCCTGGATGAACGAGGAAAACGGCACCCGTGGCGGCAAGGGTTACTTTGAAGTGAACAAGGAAAAGGTGGAGCAGCACTTCGCCGCCATCGAATCGGACAACGGCGCCGGCCGTCCGTTCGGCTTCATGGGCAGCGTGCGGCCGTCGATGGTGAAGTATTTTGCGCCGCTGCAAAAATCGCTGGACCAGATCGGCGCCGGCGTATTCGACCGCCGCGACGTGGCCGGCGGCGCCGACATCATGCCGCTCGAGCGTGCCGGCGTGCCGTCGTTCCAGCCGCTGGTGGACTTCACCAACTACTTCAACTACCACCACACGGCGGCCGACACGCTCGACAAGGTCAATCCGCTGGACCTGAAACGCCAGGTGGCGGTGATGACGTCGCTGACCTGGTACCTCGCCAACATGGACGAGAACATCGGCCGCACCGTGGTACCGCAGTAATCAGAAGGAATTGAGCGGTATCTTCAGGTACCGTACGCCGTTCTCCTCGGCGTCGGGCAACTGCCCGGCGCTGATATTGACCTGGATCGCCGGCAGTATCAGCACCGGCATGTCCAGAGTCGCATCGCGCCGTGTGCGCATTTCCACAAACTGCTCTTCTGTCACACCGTCGTGGATGTGGATATTGTGCGCCCGCTGTTCGGCCACCGTGGTTTCCCAAGTCGCCTCGCGCCCGGCAGGCGGGTAGTCGTGGCACATGAACAGCCGCGTTGCCGGCGGCAGCGCCAGCAGGCGCCGCACCGACCGGTACAGCGTAGCCGCGCAGCCGCCGGGAAAATCGCAGCGCGCCGAACCCACGTCCGGCATGAACATGGTGTCGCCCACGAACACGGCGTCGCCGAGCCGGTACGCCAGGTCGGCCGGCGTGTGGCCGGGCACGTGCAGCGCGTGCAATTCCAGCGCGCCGATGGTCAATACCTCGTCCGGTTCGATCAGGTGGTCGAACTCGCGGCGCACGCCCGGCGCTTGCGGGAACACCCGCGCGAACGCCTGCTGCACTTCGGCGATATGGCTGCCGATGGCGATGCGGCCGCCCAGTTCGTGCTTCAGATAGGGCGCCGCGGACAGGTGATCGGCATGGGCATGGGTTTCCAGCAGCCAGACCGGGTTGAGGCGCTGCATGCGCACGAACGCAATCACGGCGTCGGCCGAGGTGGTGGACGTGCGGCCCGACCTGGGATCGTAATCGAGCACCGAATCGATGATGGCGCAGTCGCTGCCATCGCCTGCGTGGACGACATAGGTGACGGTGCCGGTGGCCGCGTCGAAGAACGCTTTGATCTGTGGATTCATGGCGGGCATTATAATAAAATTTCATATCAGGGAAAGGTCTGGAACGTTTTTTGATGTTTCCCAGGCCATCCGTGCGCAAGGCGGCGCGGCCTTCATGATAGTCTGCATAGCCATCAATAGGAGCCACCCATGGACAAGATTCACTACAAGGGCTGGGAAATCGTTCCCACCGTCCTGCCGACGAACGACAATAAATTTACGGCCAGCTGCGACATCGAGCGCGCCAACGCCGACGGCGTGGAAGTATTCGAGGGCGCCACCATGCAGTTCGTGCGCGATACCGAAGACGACGCCATCACCGCCGCCTGCGAAGAAGCCATCCGCCAGATCGACAACATCATCGCCAATCCGCTGGTGCGCCTGGCTTGACGACAGGGGCGCGGCCCTGCGGGAAGCGCGCCTCCTGTGATAACATGGCCGCATGACCGTTTTCTTCCGTTCCCTCATCGTGTACTGCATGCTGCTGGCGCTCCCGTACCAGGGCTACGCTGCGGCCGCGATGATGGCGTGCTTGTCTTCCCCGGCTACCGCTACGGCTACCGCAGCGGCGGACGCCCACATGGTCATGCCCGCCGGTCCCCACGATCACGCGGCCATGATGGCAGCGCTGCAACAGGCACACGCCGAACACGCCGCGCAATCTTCCGATAACGCGTCTTCTCACGCCGGCCACACCCACGGCAGCGCCAAGTGCGGCGGCTCCGCCTGCTGCGTTGCCGGTGCCCCGGTGCTGGCCGATCTGCTGTCCGTGCCGGTTCTGCCGGCCGTCTCGAACGCCGTTGCGTTCTACGCCGAATACCTCCCTGCGGTCGATCTGGCCCACCCCGAACGTCCCCCTCAGGCTTAAGCCGCTTTCCCGCGACAGGTCCGTCCACGGCCTGCGCCATCCCTGATATTGCCGCGACAGATCCTGCCCGGAACCTCTGCGCGCATACCATTCATACTATTCATAAAATCGAGGTGTAAGACATGACTTGTCTGCATAAACCTGGCGGCGCGATTGCCATGGCGGCGGCGTTGCTGCTGTCCGGTTGCGCGTCGCTGTCCGGCGATGGCGGCTTCAAGGCCGCCGCCGCCGTCAGCGAACAGCGCACCGGCGCACCGGCTAGCGTGGCCGGCCGCTTGCCGCAGAATGACGACGATGGCCGCGCGCTGGCCGCCGTGATCGACCAGAAACTGGCGCAACCGCTGACCGCCAACGAAGCCGTGCACATCGCGCTGCTCAACAACCGGGGCCTGCAAGCGACCTACTGGTCGCTTGGCATCGCCGAGGCGGACCTGGTGCAGGCGGGACGCCTGCAAAACCCGGTACTCGATTTCAAACGCAGCCACGGTGGCGGCGCGCTGGACATCGAGCGCACGCTGACCTTCAACCTGCTCGGTATCATCACCGCGCCGATGGCCGGCCGCATCGAAGGGCGCCGCTACGAGCAAAGCAAGCTGCTGGTCGCGAACGAAGCGGTGCGGGTGGCCGCTGAGACGCGCCGCGCCTGGGTGGCGGCGGTGGCAGCAAGCCAGAGCGCCGACTATGCGCAGCAGGTGGAAGCATCGGCCCAGGCCAGCGCGGAACTGGCGCAGCGCATGCGCGACGCCGGCAACTGGAGCGCGATGGACGTGGCGCGCGAACAGGCCTACCACGCCCAGACCAGCGCCGACGTCAACGCGGCCCGCAAGGGCGCAGTGATGGCGCGCGAAAAACTCACCCGCCTGATGGGCCTCGCCGGCGCGCAAGCGGCCTATAAACTGCCGGGCCACTTGCCCGACCTGCCGGCGGCGCCATCCGAACTGGCCGACATCGAACAGGTGGCGGTCAACGAGCGGCTCGACATTCAGGCCGCCAAGCTCGATGTGGCGCACACCGCCAGCACGCTGGGTCTGACCAAAACCACGCGCTTCATCAATGTGCTGGACCTGGGCCTGGTAGCCAACAGCGAAGGGGCGACCAACACTCGGGGCTACGAGATTGCGCTGGAAATTCCGCTGTTCGACTGGGGTTCCACCCGCGTGGCCAGGGCCGAAGCGACCTATATGCAGGCCGCGAACATGCTGGCGCAGACCGCAGTGAACGCCCGCAGCGAAGCGCGCGAAAGCTATGCCGATTACCGCGCCTCGTACGATCTGGCGCGCCACTACCGCGACCAAGTGCTGCCGGCCCGCAAAAAGCTGGCCGACGAAACCCTGCTGCGCTACAACGGCATGCTGATGAGCGTGTTCGAACTGCTGGCCGACGCCCGCGAACAAGCCAGCGCGGTGCGCGGCTACATCGCCGCCCAGCAGGACTTCTGGACCGCCCAGGCCAACCTGGAGGCCGCACTCGGCGGCCGTCTGCCGGGGCAAACCATCCACCAAGAATTGAAGCAAGGAGACCAACCATGACCACCCGCAGATCGTTCCTGAGCGGCGCCGCCCTGATCGGCGCCGGCATGGTGACCAAGGCCGGCGCGGCCTCGTTGCCCGAAGCACCGGTGCAATCGTCGTCGGCCACCGCGCCGCCGCTGGCGCCCCCCAATGGCCGCCCGTACAACCCGGTGGTCACGCTCAACGGCTGGACCCTGCCGTGGCGCATGAAGGACGGCGTCAAGGAATTCCACCTGGTGGCCGAGCCGGTGGTGCGCGAAATCGCCCCCGGCATGACCGCCAACCTGTGGGGCTACAACGGCCAGAGCCCGGGCCCGACCATCGAAGTGGTGGAGGGCGACCGCGTGCGGATCTTCGTCACCAACAAACTGCCCGAGCACACCAGCGTGCACTGGCACGGCCAGCTGCTGCCGAACGGGATGGATGGCGTGACCGGCCTCACGCAGCCGGGTATCAAACCCGGTAAAACCTTTGTTTATGAGTTCGTGGCGCGCAATGCCGGCACTTTCATGTACCACCCGCACGCGGACGAGATGGCGCAGATGGCAATGGGGATGATGGGCTTCTGGATCACCCATCCGAAGAACCCGAAACAGCACGCGGTGGACCGCGACTTCGTGTTCCTGATCAGCGCCTACGACATCGAGCCGGGCAGCTACACGCCCAAGATCAACACCATGACCGATTTTAATCTGTGGACCTTCAACAGCCGCGCCTTCCCCGGCATCGACCCGATGGTCGTGCGCAAGGATGACCGGGTGCGGGTACGCGTGGGTAATCTCACCATGACCAACCATCCGATCCACCTGCACGGCCACACGTTCGAAGTGACCGGCACCGACGGCGGCTGGGTCAAGCCATCGGCGCGCTGGCCCGAGGTGACGACCGACATCGCCGTGGGCCAGATGCGCGCCATCGAATTCGTGGCCGACGCGCCCGGCGACTGGGCCTTCCACTGCCACAAGTCGCACCACACCATGAACGCCATGGGCCACGACGTGCCGACCATGATCGGCGTCGATCACAAGGGCGTGGCTGCGAAGATCAACAAGCTGGTGCCGGGCTACATGGTCATGGGCGACAAGGGCGGCTCGATGGGCGACATGCGCATGCCGCTGCCGGAAAACACCCTGCCGATGATGAGCGGCGACGGCCCGTTCGGCGGCCTGGAAATGGGCGGCATGTTCACGACCCTGAAGGTGCGTGAAGGCCTGGCGCGCAACGATTACAAGGACCCCGGCTGGTACCAGCATCCGAAAGGCACGGTCGCCTACGAGTGGACCGGCGAAACTCCGCCGGCGCCGCGTGCGCCCGGCGTGCCGGAAGGGTCTGCGCCCAAGCCGGCGGTGGATACTTTAAATATCAAGCGCGATGGCGGCGGCCACCAGCATCATCATTAAAAGATGACCGGTCCCCGGCCTCTCAGAAGGGCAGGGGACTGCTGTCGGGCAGGGCGCTGTAGCGGCGCCATGCGATACGGTCGGTATCGATATGATCGACCAGGTTTGTCACATCGAAATGCGCATACGTGCGCGAAAAGCCCCCCACGCGCGGGGCAACCAGCAGGATCGGTAGCGTTGGGAATACGCGCTGGGCCTCGGCGACCAGGCGCGCGCCCGGCGCGGGATAAGTGCTGTCCGGCGGCACCAGGATCACGGCCAGTGTGAGCTGGCGGATGGTGAGGACGGCGGCGGTCAGTTCCAACGGTTACAGCCGGTCGCGGAAATTGCGCGCATCGAAACGCACAATGCGCCCGATCACGATGCAGTCCGCGCCCTTGCACGGCTCCGGACGAAATGCCGGATTTTCCGACGCCAGGAACCACTCGCGACGCTGGTACACCAGGCGTTTGATCACGGCCTGACCGTTGTAATTCATGGCGAACACGCCACCGGCCTTGCGCGCCTTGTCCCCCGTGTTAATCACCACGATATCGCCTTCGTACATCAGCGGCTGCATGCTGTCGCCCTTGATCTTGATGGCCAGCAGCGCGCGCGGCGACAGGTCGTTTTCTTCGAGCCACTGGCGCGGCACATGGTGCTGGCCATTTTCTTCGTACAGCGGCACCGTCTCGATGCCGTCGATGCCCGCTTGCAGGTGCAACGACACCAGCTCGATCGGCACCGATGGCGGCGCCAGGTCATCATCGTCGGTTACCGGCTGCGCCTCTGGTATGTCGATGCCCGCCACCGAGCGCGAAGCCTCGGCAATCTGCGCCGCAATGGTGGGGCTGAACGCATCGACCGGCACGGCCAGGCCGCGCGCAAAGGCGGTAGCGGCCTTGATGTTGAGCGGTCGCCGGCCCGCCACGTATTGCCACACCATGCCTTGCGAGCCGATGTCGAACTGCATGCCGAATTCCGCCTGCGAGATCTTCGGCTCACGCGCAGCCAGCAGCGCCTTGAGCCGCGCAGCGTCGTCCAGTTGCCAGGGGGCGAGGGATGTCGATTCAGGTTTCATGAAAGGAAGTTTAGCACGTTGTTGCACATCTGACGAGCTTTGCTATTGATTTATGTAATAGCGGTGCTATTATTCAACGTGTCTTCAACGACATTTCATCAAACCTCAAGAAAGAGCCATCATGCCCGTTCCCGACATCACCCCGTTCAGCGCCGGCGCATTGGCTCAACTCCTGGCCCTGCCCATTGCCGCTGGCGCAGCCGCCACCGCGCTCACTTTCCTCTTCAAATGGCCGCGCACGCGGCGCGAAGCGCTGGTGCGCTTTGCGTGCTCAATCTGTACCGCCGCCTTGCTCGGACCACTGCTGCTGGTGGCGCTGCATAGCTGGTGGCCCACCTTGTTCGACTCGGCCAGGGTGCTGGCTGTGCTGTATGGCGCACCAGCCATGCTGGGCGTGGTGGCGGTGGCATGCCCGGTATTGGTGTTGGCCGGCCTGCCCGCCTGGTGGGGGCTGGGCGCCGTCGTGCTGTGGCTGGAGCGGCGGCGCGGCAAGGACATCGGCGAGCTGGTACATGATGCTGCGGAGGTGGTGCGGGAGGTGCGGCGTGGGTGAGTGCCGGGGACGGTGTTGTCGGTATGGCAGGAGCGCCCCGCTTGTGTCATAATATTGCGCTGCGCTGCTCCGATGGTGAAATTGGTAGACACTGGAGACTTAAAATCTCCCGCCGTAAGGCGTGCCGGTTCGATTCCGGCTCGGAGCACCAGCCCTCATTTCAGCGGTACCGCATAAAACGCCATAAACCCTTGGAAATCAAGGTTTTATGGCGTTTTTTCTTTGCGCCATGGCCAACCAAAGGCCCTTTAAAACCGCTGTTTTATGCAGGCCGCTCTGATTGGATGTATCTAGAGCAGAAAATTTGCCACTGAGCTATTTTATCGCGCCATGGATCACCGCCCCCTGTAGGGGATAGTGACGGTGACAAATATCGGCAGGCTAAGCTGAGTGATATCGCGGAAGAAAATATCTTCAACAGTCATCTCGACGGACACGCGCACAAAATTAGGTTTCGCGTTGCCTCCGCACTGGTGCTGAACACAGTCAATCATCACCAGTGGCGGTGCCCCGCCGGTGCGCAAGTCGCTTGTCATTTCCTGAAATATTTCCCTGGCTACTCCGAACGCGGCTGGCGCCTTAACTGTATTTGTTGCTTCGGCGAGAGGGACTTTCGACATGTAATTGGCTGCGCTTGTCGCTGCGGCATGGGCGACGCTGTAATGGTAGCAATATCGACCGAAGTAGAGCGGGAACGCCAGCAGCAGCAAGAGCAGGGGCAATACCAGGAAGAACTCGACCGCCGCCAGTCCCTGCACACGTCGTTTGCACTGTTGATGTTTCGCCACGCTCGCCCCTGGAAATTGTTCGGCACCATGCTCCAAGATGACAGATCGACGGTGACAGGCTTTGATCTATATCTTGAGGGCGCTATGCCTCGATTCAGCGCCAGATCAGCTAATGACCGTCCCAAAGCCACTGTTTGGTTGGTACTGATGTCGTGACGAGCGCGCCACCCATGTTAAGATTTAGGAATAAACAAGATTTCCAGGCCTGGTAATCCTGGCAGGCCGCAATACCACCTCCACCGCCAGGCCCCAACAGTCCGCCACGGAGCCCAAGCGATGACGATTTCCGACAGCACCACCACCTTCCGCAATAAAACAGTCGTGCAGTACGATCCCGACAGCGCTTTCGATCCGTCACCCGACGTGGTCTATCGCCTGGCGCTGGACTACGACGACACGCGCAAGATGCCGGAGCTGATCGACAGCTTCCTGGCGCGGGCCGACAAGGCCACGCTGGAGGCGCTGGTAATCGGCATGTGGGGCGAACCGTACGAAGCGGGCGCCGATGCGGTAATCGCTGCGCTGGCCAGCCATGCGCCGCAATTGCCTGCGCTGCGCGCACTGTTCATCGGCGACATGACCTACGAGGAGTGCGAAATTTCGTGGATCGTGCAGGGCAATTACAAGCCGCTGCTCGACGCCTTCCCGCAGCTGGAAGAGCTGCGTATCCGCGGCGGCAACGAGCTGACCATCGAGCCGTTCGCCCACCAAAACCTGCGCAAGTTCACCATCGAATCCGGTGGCCTGGACCAGAAGATCGCGCAAGCGCTGGCTGCGTCCAGCATGCCAAACCTGGAGCACCTGGAACTGTGGCTGGGCGCCGACGATTACGGCTTCTCCGGCGATGTGCCGCTGTACCAGCAAGTGCTGGCGCAATTGGCCACGCCAACCTTGCGCTACCTGGGCCTGCGCGATTCGGAGATCGCCGACGACCTGGCTGCGTGGCTGGCCAACGAGCCTTTGTTTGCCACCGTCACCACGCTGGACCTGTCGCTGGGTACCATCGGCGACGCGGGCGCCGAGGCGCTGCTCAATGGTACGCAACTCGGCAACCTCAAACGCCTGGACCTGTCCCACCACTATATCTCGCCAGCGAACCAAGACAAGCTCCGGGCCTTGCCGTTCGATGTCGTGCTGGCCGATCCCCAGGAAGAGGACCAGTATGACGGCGAGGGCCATCGCTACGTGGCCGTCGGCGAATAATCGTTGCGACGTTCCATGACCGCGATGGTCGTGCTGGCAACAGCCGGCAGCAAGCGTGTGCGGCTGTTGCAGGCCGCGCGCGCGCAGCTGGGTATATCTCCAGCGCGCGTGCTGGAATGGCGCGACTGGCTGAACTTGCCGTCGTTGCTGGAACAGGCGCTCGATCAGCGCTGCCTGTTCAAGATCGAACCGCCCGGCGACGATCCCGCCGCGCACCTGCACCTGCTGCGTGACGGCTGCCGCCTGCTCGACCGGCCGGCGCCGTGCGCGCCCGAGCACGGCGAACTGCTGGCGATGGACGCCTGGTTTGCCGGTTTTGCCAACGCCATGGCGCGGTTGTTGAAGCAGTTGGCAGACCTGCCTGGCGCCAGCGTGGTCAACGCCCCCGACGAGATCTCGCTGATGACCGACAAGCTGGTGTGCCAGCACCACTTGCATGAACACGGCGTGCCCACGCCGGCTTTGCTGGGGCGCGTGACCGGTTACGACCACCTGCAAGCGCTGCTCGCTGAACACGACCTCGATCGCCTGTACCTCAAACCGCGCTACGGCTCCTCCGCTTCCGGCGTGGTGGCGTACCGGCGCAACCGGGCAGGGCGACAGCAGGCCACCACGTCGGCCCGCATCGTGCATGCGAACGGCGGCATCCGGCTGTTCAACGACAAGCGCATCGCGCGCATCGAGCACGCCGCCGATATCGCCGCGCTGGTCGATGCCCTGGCCGCGCAGGAACTGTACGCGGAAGCGTGGCTCGACAAGCCGCGCTGCGGCGACAGCCATTACGACCTGCGCGTGGTCGCCATCGGCGGCCGGCCCGCGCACCGGGTGGCGCGCCTGGGCACGCAGATGATGACCAATCTGCACCTCGACAACCGGCGCGGCGACGCCGCCACGCTGCTCCACGCAGCAGATATGGCGGCGCTGGAAGCCACCGTGCAGCAGGCAGCGCGGGCGTTTTCTGGCAGCGGCGTGGCCGGCTACGACCTGGTGGTGCGCCGGGGCCAGGCTCACGTGCTGGAGGCGAACGCCTTCGGCGACCTGCTGCCCGGCCTGTTGTGGCAAGAGCGCGATACCTATGCGGCGCAACTGCAGGAGCTGTCCTCATGCCGGACATGAACCTGGTCGTGGGCAGCCACGACATCGTCTTCATCACGCTCGACACCTTGCGCTACGACGTGGCGCAAGCGCTGTTCGAGGCCGGCGAGCTGCCGGTGCTGGGCCGTTTTTTGCCAGCCACCGGCTGGGAGCGGCGCCACTCGCCCGCCACGTTTACCTATGCCGCGCACCAGGCATTTTTTGCCGGTTTCCTGCCGACGCCGGCGGCGCCGGGCCGCCACCCGCGCCTGTTCGCCAGCGCTTTTGCCGGCAGCGAGACCACGTCGCCGCGCACTTTCGCGTTCGAGCAGGCGAGCATACCCGAGGCGCTGGCGGCGCGCGGCTACCGCACCATTTGCATCGGCGGCGTCGGCTTTTTCAACAAGCAGACGGCGCTGGGTTGCGTGCTGCCGGCGCTGTTCCACGAAAGCCACTGGAGCGCCGGCATGGGCGTGGCCAGCCGCCACTCCACCGAAAAGCAGGTGGCGCTGGCGCGCGAACTGCTGGCGCAGAACAGCTGCCGCACCTTTTTGTTCATCAACGTGGCCGCACTGCACACGCCCAACCGCGCGTATCTGCCGGGCTGCCGCGCCGACAACCTGGAAAGCCACGCGGCCGCCTTGCGTTACGTCGACCAGGCGCTGGCGCCGTTGTTCGACGCCTGCGCCGCGCGCGCGCCCACCTTTGCCATGGTCTGCTCCGACCATGGCAGCGCCTACGGCGAAGACGGCTATCGCGGCCACCGCGTGGCGCACGACAGCGTCTGGAACGTGCCGTATGCGCACTTCTTTATCCCCGCACTTATCGACGCACAAGCAACAGGAGCCGCATCATGAACACCTCCGAACAGCCGGGAACCCTGGCGCAGCGCATGCGCCACACGCCGTACCAGGCATATTCGTATTCTTATCCGCACAAGGCTGCATATCGCGCGCTGCCGCAGGCGACGCCGCTCGCGCCGCTGTGGGCGCAGCAGGACCGCTCGGCGCTGTTCGCCTACATCCACATTCCGTTCTGCGAAATGCGCTGCGGCTTTTGCAACCTGTTCGCCATGGCGCGGCCCGATGCCGACATGGTCGAACGCTACGTGCAGCAGGTGCTGGTGCAAATGCGCGCGATGGACGGCGTGCTGGGTGCGCGAGGCTTCGCCCGCTTCGCGCTCGGTGGCGGCACGCCGACGTATTTATCGCCAGCGCAGCTCGACACCTTGCTGTGCGGCGCGCGCGATATCCTCGGCATCAACCTGCACGCCACGCCGGCCGGCATCGAAGCATCGCCCGAAACTATCACCGCCGAACGGTTGGCTGTCTGTCGCGCGCATGGCATCGACCGCGTAAGCCTGGGCATCCAGAGCTTTGCCGCCGGCGAGATGCGCGCACTGGCGCGTCCGCAGCAGAACGCCACCGTGCATCACGCCATCGGCTTGATCCGCGCGGCGGGCTTTCCGACTTTGAATCTTGACCTGATCTACGGCATCGCGGGGCAGACGGTGGCCAGCCTACTGGCGTCGATCGACAGCGCATTGGCGTTCGCGCCGGAAGAGATTTACCTGTATCCGCTGTACGTGCGCGAGCAGACGGGCCTGGGCAAGGTGGCACGCCGGCAGGGCGCACAAACCCTCAACCCCATCATGCTGGCGCGCGACGGCGACAGCCGGCTGGCGCTGTACGCAGCAGCACGCGACCACCTGCGCGCGCGCGGCTATGTGCAGGTGTCGATGCGCATGTTCCGCGCGCCGCATGCACCTGGCGATGCCGGCCCGTCCTACTGCTGCCAGAACGACGGCATGGTGGGCTTGGGCGCGGGTGCGCGTTCGTACACGTCGCAGCTGCACTATTCGAGCGAATACGCGGTGGCCCGCACCGAGACCATCGGCATTATCGACAACTACCTGGCATTGGACCAGGCGCGCTTCGCCCAGGCCGAACATGGTTACCTGCTCGGGGTGGAGGACCAGCAGCGGCGCTACGTGATCCAGTCGCTGCTGACCGAACCGGGGCTCGATGGCGACGCCTACACCGCGCGCTTCGGCACCGTCTGCGAAGCCGACCTGCCGCAACTGGCCGAGCTGTTCGCATTGGAACTGGTGGAGCGTGACGGACCGCTGCTGCGCTTGAACGACCAGGGCTACGCCTACGCCGATACCATCGGTCCGTGGCTGGCGTCGAGCACCGTGCGTGCATTGATGGCAGAAAGCGGACAGGCGTGCTGACAGCGGCCGACGGGGCACTGGCGCTGCTGTACCGGGGCACGCTCTCGAGCTGCAACTACGCCTGCGACTACTGTCCGTTCGCCAAAAAGCAGGACAGCCGCGCCGTGCTGGCGCGCGATGCGCGCGAGGTAGGGCGCTTCACCGAATGGGTGGCCGCCCAGGACCGCGCCATCAGCGTGCTGTTTACACCGTGGGGCGAAGCGCTGGTGCGCCGCCATTACCGCACCGCCATGCATACCCTGGCCACGCTGCCCAATGTGCGCCAGGTGGCGCTGCAAACCAATCTGTCCGGTCCAATGGGCTGGCTGGCCGACATGGACGAAGCCTCGCGCGTCAAGATCGGCCTGTGGTGCACCTACCACCCGGACCAGACCACGCTGGCGCGCTTTGTCGAGCGGTGCGCGCGGCTCGACGCCATCGGTGTGCGCTACTCGGTCGGCATGGTGGCGCTGCGTGAACACTACGACGCCATCCGCGCCCTGCGCGCGGCGCTGCCGTCGCGCGTCTACCTCTGGCTCAATGCGTACGACCGGCGCGGGCCCGGCTACTACGCGGCCGACGACCTGGCCTGGCTCGACGCCATCGACCCGTGGTTCGTACAAAGCCGCCGCCCGGCGCCATCACGCGGCAAGGGCTGCCTGGCGGGCGAGGCTGCACTGTCGGTGGACGGCGACGGCACGCTGACGCGCTGCCATTTCGTGCCCGAGGTGCTGGGAAATTTGTACCAGGATGAGCTGGCGGAACTGCTGCAGGAACGCAGCTGCCCGCGCTTCAAGTGCGATTGCTATATCGGCTATGCGCAGCGCAAGGACTTGCCGTTTCAGCAGGTATTTGGCGCGGGAGTGTTGGCGCGCATACTTCCAATGGCCAGGTCCGCACGATAGAAATACGCGCCATAATGGGGCATCAATCCCCGAGGAGACTGGCATGCCATTTTATCGAGTGTGGTACCAAAACAAGTCCGAGCCACTGGAGTTTTCCAGCGCTGCGCGTCTGCCCGAAGCGCAGATTTTCGAGCGCGTGTTCGAGCACGAAAACATCGCGCTGCCAGCCGAAGCCGGGCCGTCGCTGGCCGAACTGGCCGCCAGCCACCAGCTCGCACCAGTGCGCTACACGGAAGACGAGGGCAAGCCTTACACGCTGCTGTGAGCCGCCTTTATGCCAACGACCGCCGCCCACCGGCGGTCTTTTGTTTTTTCGACACAGCCCCAGTCAGTTCTTGACGCCTTGATGTCGTTCGCATACGATTGTCCTTATCGCATCGTTGCGAAAGGGCGGAGCCGTGGCAATCACGGCGTTATTTCCCGCCGCACTGCATCACTCCCCTTGTAAATTTCGCGCCTGTCCCGGCGCAGCCATGCCGTTCCCACCCGACCCTCACCATCTCCACGCCGACATCCGCGCGTGTGCAGGAGCATGTCCATGGAAGACCTTACGCTCGACCAGCCGCGCGCCAACCCCGCCGACTTCGCCGAACCGTCGGCAGTCGCGCAGTTGCATTGCATCGACCCTGCCAATCGCGCCGACGAAGCCGATACCATCGCCATGCGCCTCGGCAGCGCGCAGTTCCGCCGCGACTACGGCCTGAGGTACGCCTACCTGTCCGGCGCCATGTATCGCGGCATCGCCTCGCGCCAGATGGTAGTGGCGATGGGGCGCGCCGGCCTGCTCGGCTTTCTGGGCACGGGCGGCATGAGCCTGGAGCAGATTCGCACCGATATTATCGCCATCCGCGAACAGCTCGAACCGCACCAGGCATGGGGCATGAACCTGATCGCGCAAGTGGCCGACGACGCCATGGAGCGCGCCACCGTGGCGTTGTACCTGGAGCTGGGCGTGCACGCCATCGAGGCGTCGGCCTTCATGCAGATCACGCCCGCGCTGGTGCACTACCGGTTGCAGGGACTGGAGGCAGGGCCAGATGGTACGGTCGTATGCCACAACAAGATACTGGCCAAGCTGTCGCGCCCCGAGGTGGCGCGCGAGTTCATGCAGCCGGCGCCCGAACGCATCGTCGCGCGGCTGCTGGCCGAAGGGTTGGTGACCGAGCAGCAGGCACGCCTGGCACGCCACGTCAGCATGGCCAGCGACATCTGCGTGGAAGCCGATTCGGGCGGCCATACCGACCAGGGCGTGGCACTGGTACTGCTGTCGGCCATCCAGCGGCTGCGCCGCGAACTGGGGTGCGATCCCCGGTCGCTGCGGGTGGGCCTGGCCGGCGGCATCGGTACGCCGGAGGCGGTGGCCGCAGCCTTCATCCTGGGCGCCGATTTCGTGCTGACCGGTTCCATCAACCAGTGCACCGTGGAGGCGGGCACCAATGACGCCGTCAAGGACCTGCTGCAGGAGATCGACATCCAGGATACGGCATACGCTCCGGCCGGCGACATGTTCGAGATGGGGGCCAAGGTGCAGGTGCTGCGCAAGGGCGTGTTCTTCCCCGCGCGCGCCAACCGCCTGTACCTGCTCTACAGCCAGTACGAATCGCTCGCCGAGATCCCGGCCGCCGTGCGCACGCAGCTCGAAGAAAAATACTTCCGCAAGTCGCTTGATGACGTATGGCGCGAAACCCGGGCCTTTCTCGCTACACGCGGTCGCCAGGACGACGTGGACAAGGCCGAGGCCAACCCAAAGCACAAAATGGCGCTGGTATTCCGCTGGTACTTCGGCCACTCGATGCGCGCTGCCATCAATGGCGACACCGCCAACCGCGTCGACTACCAGATCCACACGGGCCCCGCGCTCGGTGCGTTCAACCGCTACGTGAAAGGCACGCCGCTGGAGAACTGGCGCGCACGCCATGTCGATCGCATCGGCCGCCAGCTGATGCGCGATGCGGGCGCCCTGATGCTCGAGCGCGTGGCCGCGCTCACCGCCAACTAGAGGAAAGCGAACATGCCACACGTCGGAATAGAAGCGATGAACGTTTATGCCGGCACGGCCTGTATCGATGTGCGCGCGCTGGCGCGGCACCGCCAGCTGGACCTGGCCCGCTTCGACAACCTGCTGATGCTGGAGAAGACCGTGGCGCTGCCCAACGAGGACCCGGTCACCTTCGCTGTCAACGCCGCGCGGCCGCTGGTCGATGCGCTGTCGCCGCAAGAAAAGGACCGCATCGAGATGGTCATCACCTGCACCGAATCGTCGTTCGATTTCGGCAAGTCGCTCAGCACCTATGTGCACCAGTTGCTGGGACTGAACCGCAATTGCCGGCTGTTCGAATTGAAGAACGCCTGCTACTCGGGCGTGGCCGGCCTGCAGATGGCGGTCAATTTCATCCTCGCCCAAACCTCGCCCGGCGCCCGGGTGCTGGTGGTGGCCACCGATATCAGCCGCTTCCTGATGGACGAGGACACGCACGACCAGGACTGGTCGTTTGCCGAACCCAGTGGCGGCGCCGGCGCGGTGGCGATGCTGGTGGGCGAAGACCCGCAGGTATTCCGGATCGACGTGGGCGCCAACGGCTACTACGGCTACGAGGTGATGGATACCTGCCGCCCGTCGGCCGACAGCGAGGCCGGGGACGCCGATCTGTCCCTGCTGTCTTACCTCGACTGCTGCGAGAACGCGTACCTCGAATACCGCAAGCGCGTGCCGCAGGCGGACTACGCCAGTTCGTTCCAGTACCTGGCGTTCCACACGCCGTTCGGTGGCATGATCAAGGGCGCCCATCGCAGCCTGATGCGCAAGCTGGCGCCGGCTGCATCGGCCGAGATAGAGCTGGACTTCAATCGCCGGGTGGCGCCGGGTCTCGATTACTGTCAGCGCGTTGGAAATACCATGGGTGCGGCGGCGATGGTGTCGCTGGCCAGCACCATCGCCAACGGCCGCTTCGACACGCCGCAGCGGGTGGGCTGCTTCTCTTACGGGTCCGGCTGCTGCTCGGAGTTCTTCAGTGGCGTGGCCACCAGCGCGGGCCAGGCGCGCCTGCGCACCATGGACATCGGTCGGCGGCTCGACCAGCGCTACCGCCTGTCGATGGCCGAATACGACGAGATCCTCTCTGGCGGCGGCGTGGTGCGCTTCGGCACCCGCAACGCCACTCTGGCCGAACGTTATACGCCGGCGATAACGGACGGACAGGGCGCCACGCTGTTCCTGCGCCGCATCGAGAACTATCACCGGGAATATGCATGGATGGCCTGACGCCGGCGGGCGCCACCGTGATCACCCGGCGCGAGGGTGACCTGTGCTACTTGCAGCTGCACCGCCCCGATGCCGACAACGCCATCAACGACGCCATGCTGGCCGACTGCGGCGCGGTGCTGCACGACTGCACGGCATGGGCGCGGGTGGTCGTAGTCGAGGGCCTGCCACACGTGTTCTGCCCGGGCGCCGACCTGCATGAAGCAGGGCGGTCCCGGCCCGATCGCCAGTCTGCGACGCGCAACGCCGAGGCGCTGTATGGCTTGTGGCTCTTGCTCAAGCGTGGACCGTTCATCAGCATCGCGCATGTGCGCGGCAAGGTCAGTGCAGGCGGCGTGGGGTTTGTCGCTGCCTGCGACCTGGTGCTGTGCGCGGACGACGCCACGTTCTCCCTGCCAGAACTGCTGTTCGGGCTGATGCCCGCCTGCGTGCTGCCATTTCTGATCGACCGCGTGGGCAGCGCCCGCGCCCATGCCATGACCCTGCTGACGCAAGCGGTGGCCGCACCACAGGCGGTGGCGTGGGGGCTGGCCGATGCCAGCGCCGCCGACAGCGCCAACCTGCTGCGCATGCACCTGCTGCGTCTGCGGCTGCTGCCGCGCGACGCCATCGCGCGTTACAAGCGCTACGCCGCCAGCCTCGATGGTGGAGTCGAAGCTGGGCGCGGCAAGGCGGTGGCTGCCAACGCCGAACTGTTTTCCGATCCGGCCACGCACGACAAGCTGGCGCGCTACGCCGCCACCGGCCAATTTCCATGGGAGGTTGTATGAAAACCTGTCTGTTCCCCGGCCAGGGCTCGCAAGCGAAAGGCATGGGCCGCCACCTGTTCGACCGGTTTCCCGATCTGACCGCGCAGGCGGACCAGGTGCTGGGTTACTCGATCCGTGAACTGTGCGTCGATGATCCGCGCCAGCAGCTCAATCAAACGCTCTACACCCAGCCGGCCATCTTCGTGGTGAGCGCGCTGGCGTGGTACGAGCACTTGGCCAGCCACGGCAAGCCCGATTTCGTGGCCGGCCACAGCCTCGGCGAATTCAACGCCTTGCTGGCCGCCGAATCGTTCGGTTTCGAGACCGGTCTGCGCCTGGTGCGCAAGCGCGCGGAGCTCATGAGTGAGGCAGCCGACGGCGCCATGGCGGCCGTGCTGAACCTGGGCGCAGCCGACATCGAAGCCATTCTGCGCGACCATGGTCTAGACCAGATCGATATCGCCAACCTCAATGCGCCGTCACAAACGGTGATCTCGGGCGCGCGCGAGCAGATTGCCCGTGCCGCGCCATTGTTCGAAACAGCGAACGGACACTGCATCCCGCTCAATACCAGCGGCGCGTTCCACTCGCGTTTCATGGAACCGGCGCGCCAGCAGTTCGAGGCTTTCCTCGCCAGCTTCGACTTTCGCGCGCCGGCCATTCCCGTGATCGCCAACGTCACCGCGCAGCCGTACCAGCCCGGTGCGGTGGCAGCCAACCTCGCGCGCCAGATCACGGGCACCGTGCGCTGGCACGAATCCATCGCCTACCTGCTGGCGCTGGACCCCGGCCAGCAGATGGTGGAACTTGGCCACGGCGAAGTGCTGACCAACCTGCTCAAGAAAATCCGCAGCGAGCGGCAGGTGGCGCCGGTGTCCGCGCCAGCCGCCACCGTCCACGAACGCGTGCGCGACTGGAATTTGCGCCACCCGGTGGGCACGCGCGTGCGTTCGGCCATCGTCGCCGGCGCCGTACTGGCCACCCGCACCGAAGCCGTGGTGCTGTTCCAGCACCGCCCCGCCGTGTACCTCGACGGCTACCAGGGCTACTTCGACCTCGACGAACTGCAGCCGGCCTGATATGCAGGTTGCCCAAGGAGCTAACGTGTCTGAGCTAACCGATCCTCCCGATGACATCGCGATCATCGGCATGGCTTGCCGCTTTCCCGGCGCGGGCGATTACGAAGCGTTCTGGCGCGCGCAACGCGATGGCCGATTTTGCGTGGGCGAAGTGCCGGCCGACCGCTGGCGCTGGCAGCAGTATTATTCCACCCGGCGCGAGGACGAGAACAAGACCATCAGCAAATGGGGCGGCTTCATGGCCGACATCGACCAGTTCGACGCCGCGCTGTTCCGCATCTCGCCGCGCGAAGCGGAATTGATGGACCCGCAGCAGCGCATCATGCTGGAACTGGCGTGGTCGTGTTTCGAGGACGCGGGCTATGCGCCCGCCAGCCTGCGCGGCAGCGATACCGGTGTCTATCTCGGCGTGTGCAATTTCGACTACAAGATGCAGGTCGAACGGGCGCCGGCCGCCATCGAAGCCCATATGTCCACCGGCGTGCACACCACGCTGATTCCCAACCGCGTGTCGTACGAATTCGACCTGCGTGGCCCCAGCATCCCCTTCGACACCGCCTGTTCCAGCTCGCTGGTGGCGCTGGCCGAAGCCGTGCATGCGCTGCGGCGTGGCGATTGCGGCGCGGCGTTAGTGGGTGGCGTGAGCGTGCTGCTCAATCCCACCCATTTCATCTCGTTCTCCAAGGCCGGCATGCTGTCGCCGCGCGGGGTGTGCCGCTCCTTCGACGAAGGAGCGGACGGCTACGTGCGCGGGGAGGGCGCTGGCCTGATCATGCTCAAGCCGTTGCACCAGGCGCTGCGTGACGGCGACAAGGTTTATGGCCTGGTGAAGGGCGTGGCCGTCAACCATGGCGGCAAGGTGGCCACCGTCACATCACCGAATCCGTTCGCCCAGGCGCGTTGCGTGGAAATGGCGCTGCGCGATGCGGCACTGTCTCCCGCCGCCATTGGCTACATCGAAGCCCACGGCACCGGCACGCCCAAGGGAGATCCGATCGAGATGAATGCGCTGATCCGCGCCTATGCCAGTCAGGCAAGGGTGCAAGGCGTGGAACTGGCGGCTCGTTCGTGCGCGATCGGCAGCGTGAAGACCAGCATTGGCCACCTGGAGGCGGCGGCCGGCATCGCCGGTATTATCAAGGTGCTGCTCGCGATGAAGCATCGCCACTTGCCTCCGCTGCTGCACTTCACCCGCGCCAATCCGCGCATCAGGCTCGATGGCTCGCCATTCTACTTTCTCGAGCAGGGACAGGATTGGGCGCAGGGACCGGATGGCGCGCGGCGCGCTGGCGTGAGCAGTTTTGGTTTTGGCGGCGTCAATGCACACGTGGTGCTGGAGGGTTTCGAAGAGCCGCCGGTGCGAGAGGCACAGCAGACCGATGGCCCGCTGCTGTTCGTCCTGTCGGCCAAGAACCGCGATAGCCTGGCGCGGTACGCGGGATCGCTGGCGCGGTATGTGGCCGGCCCGCGCGATCGGACCTGGGACCGGCCGTTTTCGCTGGCCGCGCTGGCCCATACCCTGCACCAACGCGAACCGCTCGAAGAGCGCCTGGCCATCGAGGCGCAGGATGCCAATGCACTGTGCCGTGCGTTGAACGCATTTGTCGCCGGCCAGCTGGAGCCTGGTGCTTTGCACGGCAATACGAGGGCAGGTGCGGGCGATTCGGTCGGCGCTCCGAAGGTCGGCGACCCGGTTGCCGGCGACCGGCTGGCCGGCAACCGGGCGGCCAGTGGCCCGGCAGTCGGCGTCCCGGCGGTTGGCGCTTCGGTGACTGGCGCACCCACGGCGGACGAATTGGCCGACTGCCTGCGCTCACGCGACCATGCACGGCTGGCACGGTGGTGGGTGGCCGGGGTGCCGATCTCGGACTGGTCGCTGTACTTCGCAGACGGCGTACCAGCCAGACTGACGTTGCCCGGCTATGAATTTACGCGAAGGCGCTACTGGTTCGAGGAAGCAAAGGAAGAAAAGGTTGGAAAAGTGGGCCAGGCATGGCTGCATCCGCTGCTGCACAGCGTTGCATCGACCGGCAATGGCGCCTGTTTCGACGCCGAATTCGATGGCGCGGAATTCTTCTTCAACGACCACCGGGTCCACGGCGACAAGGTGCTGCCTGGCGTAGCCAGCCTGGAAATGGTGCGCGCTGCGCTGCGGCAGGCGATGCCGGAGCTGGTAACCGGCGGGCTGCAGTTGTCCGGCGTGGTGTGGTCGCGGCCCGTGGTGGCCGGCGCCGCACCGGTCAAGGTGCAACTGGCGCTGGTGCAGCAACCGGACGCAGTGGGTTGGGAAGTGCGCTCCGGTGCAGCAGATGACGCGCTGATTCACAGCCAGGGCAAGGCGACGGCGCTGACCTGGACCGTTCCGGCAGTGGATCTGGCGGCAGTCCGCGCACGCCTGGCTGGCGGCGAGCGCAGTGTGGACGCGCACTACGCCATGTTTGCCGCCATGGGCATCGACTATGGGCCGGCGCACCGGTCAATTACCTCGCTGCACGCCGATGCCCATTGCGAGGTGCTGGCCAGGGTGGGCGTGGTCGATGCGGCCGGCGCTGCCGGTTTTGTCCTGCACCCGGGTTTGATGGATGGCGCGTTGCAGGCAAGCCTTGCAGGGTTTGCCGGCGCCAGTACGCAAGCGCTGGTACCGTTCGCGCTGGACCGGTTGCTGCTGCCGGCTGCCACGGTGTTGGCGGCCGCTCCGCCGTTGCAGTTGTGGGCGTGGGTGCGGCCTGCGGCGGGCAAAGAGGGCAGCGACCGCGCGGCGCAGTCGTTCGACATCGACTTGTGCGACGACGAAGGACAGGTGTTTGCCGCCTTGCGCGGGCTGTCCCTGCGCCTGTTGGCTGGTGAGCAGGCTTCGGCGCCTGGCGCCCTGCTGATGCTCACGCCGGGCTGGCGCGACGATGATGCCGCAGCCTTGCCGCCGCAGGACTGGTCGGGCCGTCGGGTGTGGCTGGCGGGCTTCGAGAATGCCGGCCTGGCCGCAGAACTTGGCGCGCTGCTGCCGGGCGCCCGCACGGTGAGCGCGCTGGTAGATGGCGAGGGCACGACGCTGTCTGCGGCCTACCGCAACACCGCCGTGACGCTGTTCGAGCAGGTACGCGCCGCCATGCGCGCAGCGGCGGCAACGCCCGGGCGCCAGTTGCTGCAACTGCTGGTGCCCGACGACGGACCACATCAACTGCTGGCCGGGCTGGCTGGCCTGCTCAAGACGGCGCAACTGGAAAATCCCCAGTGCGTGACGCAGGTGCTGCGCATCGGTGGTGCGGTTACGGCGGGCATGCTGCGCGACCACGTGCTGGCCTGTGCCGCGCGGCCGGAGACTGCGTTGTTCCGCTGCGTGGACACACAGCGCATGGCCGCAGTGCTGACTGAACTGCCGGTACAGGGGGAGATTCCCGCTACGCCATGGAAGGAGGGCGGCGTGTACCTGGTCACCGGCGGAGCTGGTGCGCTGGGACTGATCTTCGCCCGCGAAATCGCTGCCCGTCTGCAACGCGCCACCCTGGTGCTTGTTGGTCGCACTGCCAGGCCAGCATCGGAGTTCGACGCGCTGTGGCGCGAAGGCGTGGTAGTGGAATACCATGCGCTCGACCTGGCAGATGCCGATGCCGTGCACGCGCTGGTGGATGGCATCCACCGCCGCCACGGCGCCCTGAATGGCATACTGCACTGCGCCGGCCAGGTGCGCGACAACTACATCGTTCGCAAGGACGGTAGCGATTTCCCCAGCGTGCTGGCGCCCAAGGTCGATGGCGTGGTCCATCTCGACGCCGCCACGCGCAGCCGGCCGCTCGACCTGTTCGTGCTGTTTTCCTCGATTGCTGGTGCGCTAGGTAATGCCGGCCAGGCCGACTACGCCGCCGCCAACGGCTTCCTGGACCGATACGCGGCGTGGCGCAGCAATGGTCACGGCGTGACCGTCTCCATCAACTGGCCATTGTGGCAGGACGGCGGCATGACCATCGACGCTGCCACTGCACGCATGCTGGACCAGCGCCTGGGCATGCGGCCGCTGCACACCGCCAGCGGCATCGAGGCGTTTTACCGGGCGGTGGCAAGCGGCCAGTCGCAGGTGCTGGTGATGGAAGGCGACCTGGCGCGCATGCGCGACAGGCTGATCGCGCCTGCTGCCAACATCGCTACTCCCGAATCGCGCCGGGGTGTGGATAGCGCCGGCAGTGTGGCGGCGGTGCTGGTGACTGTCGCGGCCGACCTGCTCAAGCTTGATGCGGCCGATCTCGATACCCGTACCCAGTTGAGCGAATATGGTTTCGATTCGATCGCGTACACGGGCCTGGCCAATCGCATCAGCGAGCGATACGGCATCGAGCTGTCGCCGGCGATGTTCTTCGACTACCCCACCATTGCCGGCATTGCGGGCTACCTGGTGGCGCAGTATCCGCAGGCGTTTGCGGTGCCGGAAACTGAATTGGCATCAGTATCAGCAACGGAATCAGCAAAGGTACCGGCACTGGCTGCGGCGCAAGCCCAAGCCCCCGCTCTCCACGAGACAATCGGCGCGACGTCCACTCCGGCGCATGGTCCCGAACCGATCGCCATCGTTGGCATGAGCGGCAGCTTCCCGATGGCGCCCGACCTGGCAACGTTCTGGCGCAACCTGGAACAGGGACGTGACTGCATCACCGAGATCCCCGCGCAGCGCTGGGACTGGCAAGCGATCTACGCCGATCCGGCGGAACACCCCAACTGCTCCGACATCAAGTGGGGCGGCTTTATCGATGACGTGGATGCTTTCGATCCGCTGTTCTTCGGCATTTCGCCGCGCGAAGCGCTGAGCATGGACCCGCAACAGCGGCTGTTGATGACGCACGCGTGGCAAGCCATCGAAGATGCGGGCTATGCGCCATCGAGCCTGGCGGGATCGTGCACCGGCATTTTCGTGGGTACTGCCAGCACCGGCTACGACAGCGTGCTGGCGCGCGCCGGCCTGCCGGTCGAAGGCTTCAGCGCCACCGGCGTGGTGCCGTCGGTAGGGCCGAACCGCATGAGTTACCTGCTCAACCTCACCGGTCCCAGCGAACCGGTGGAAACCGCATGTTCGTCGTCGCTGGTGGCCATCCACCGCGCGGTGCAGGCGATGCAAGCAGGCGACTGCGAGCAGGCCATTGTCGGCGGCGTCAACACCATCGTCGCGCCGCAACTGCATATCAGCTTCAACAAGGCCGGCATGCTGGCCCCCGACGGCCGCTGCAAGACCTTTTCCAGCAGCGCCAACGGCTATGTGCGCGGTGAAGGGGCGGGCATGCTGTTCCTGAAAAAGCTCGGTGCGGCGCAAGCCGATGGCGACCACATTTATGGCGTGATCCGGGGCAGCGCCGAGAACCACGGCGGCCGCGCCAATTCGCTCACGTCGCCCAATTCGCTGTCGCAGGCGCAGGTGATGACCAAGGCGTGGCAGCGCGCCGGCATCGACATGGATACCGCGACTTACCTGGAAGCACACGGCACCGGTACGCCGCTGGGCGATCCCGTCGAGATCAACGGCATCAAGGCCGCGTTCGCGGCACGGGGGCCGACCGCGCCGTGCGCGATCGCGTCGGTGAAGACCAATATCGGCCACCTGGAACTGGCGGCCGGCGTGGCAGGGGTGATCAAGGTACTGCTGCAGTTCCGCCACCAGCGTATCGCCGCCAGTCTGCACTGCGAAACCGTCAATCCGCTCATCGACCTGGCGCATACGCGCTTCCATATCCCGCGCCAGGCGCAGGCATGGGAAACCCCGCCGGGCGCCGATGGCCGGCCGTTGCCGCGCCGCGCCGGTGTCAGCTCGTTCGGCTTTGGCGGTGTGAATGCGCACGTGGTGCTGGAGGAGTACCAGGCGCCGCAAGCCGCCGCCATCGCCTTGACTGCACCTGTGCTGGTGCCGCTATCGGCCCGTACGCCCGCGGCCTTGCGTCGCTATGCCCAGTCGCTGCTCGACTGGATCACTGTCGAACCGGGCGTGTCGCTGCCATCGCTGGCGTACACCTTGCAGGTGGGGCGCGATCCGTTCGATGAGCGGCTGGGGCTCGCGGTGTATTCACTGGCCGAGCTGGAACGGGGCCTGCGCGATTTCCTCGACGGTAGCGGACAGGCCAGCGCCTATGTCCAGGGTCAGGTAAGCCGCAACCGTGAAGCGCTGGGCAGCTACGTCGATGACGACGACCTGCAGGCGACCATGGCGTTGTGGCTGGACAAGGGCAAGGTCGCGCAGTTTCTCGGCATGTGGGCCAAGGGCGTGCATTTCGACTGGCACCGCCTGTATCGACACCTGGCGGCAGACCGGCGCCCGCGCCGCATCAGCGCGCCGACGTATCCGTTCGAGCGCGAGCGGCTGTGGCCTGCGCCAGCTACGGCGGTGGGCGTAGCGATGGAAGCACCACAGTTGGGAGTGAATTCGTCACTGTCGTTGCCGGATGTACCGCCGCCGCAACAGCAGCAGCGGCTGGCCGTAGCTGGCGCCTCGCGCGGAAAACCCGGCAACATTGCGTTGGCCGCCCTGGCGAGCTCCGATTTCTGTGCGTACCGCCTTCCGCCTTCCTCCAAGCCGGTCGTAACGCTACCGGCACTGCTAGCTGCCAAGGTGGAGGCAGCGACTGAAACAGAGGTGGAATTGGAAGCGGCGCCCGCCGCCACCGGTTTTGCGATCGATGTGGTCGATCACGGCGATGGCATCTACGCCCTCAATATGCGCGACTGTCCGCCGCAGTGGAACGCGGCTCTGGTGGATGCACTGCGCCGCGCCATGCTGCTGGTGGCGGAAAGGCCCGATCTGAAAGCGGTACTGCTGCACGGCGAATCGCGCTTCCTGCCGGTCGATGGTGACGAAGCGTTCTTTTCGCAAGGCGCGGCGCTGCTGCCGTTCGATTGCCCGGCGCCGGTGATTGCCGTGGGCGAGGGCGATGCCGAGGGCCTGGCCTGGCTGTTTGCGTCGCTGTGCGACTTCATGCTGTGCGCCGAGGATGGACGTTATCGCTACGCTGCGCGCGGCACGCCAGCGGAAGCTGCGCTGTTCGCGGCACGCTGGCGCCTGGGGGACGGTGCAGCCTGTGTGCTGACCGATACCGCCCGCAGCGGACGCGAACTGCGCGAATCGGGCTTGGGACTGACCGTTTTGCCGGCGCATGAGTTGAAGGCAGCAGCATTGACGCTGGCCCGGCAACTGGCGGCGGCGCCGGCCGTGTCGCTGGCGCTGCTCAAGCAGCACATGGCGCAGGAACTGCGGGCGCTGGCGGCTGGCCTGGCGGCCGGCTGGCACGAGGGTTTCAAGCGCGCCCGAGGCGACGCATTCTCCGTGGCAGCGCCAATGCCATCGGCATGGAATGCGCTGCTTGGCGATACCGCTGCGACAACTGGCAAAATGCCTGCAATGCCTGCAATGCCTGCAATGCCTGCAATGCCTGCAATGCCCGCGATACGCGACGGCGTACAGCCTATCGACATCGGCTCCCACGTCGTCCGGCTCGACATCGACGCCCAGGGCGTGGCCGTGCTGACCATGTGCGACCAGATCAGCCGCAATGGCTTTACCAGCCTGCTGGTAGCCGGCGTTTCGCAGGCGTTTGCGGCGGTGGCCTCCGAGCCGCAAGCCAGGGTGCTGGTCATCACCGGCGACGGCAGTTATTTTTCCAGCGGCGGCACGCGCGAAAGCCTGCTGGCCATCCAGTCCGGCCGCGCCAGGTTCACCGACATCGATATCTACAGCCTGCCGGCCACGCTGAGCATTCCCGTCGTCGCGGCGATGCAGGGCCATGGGGTAGGCGCCGGCTGGGCGCTGGGCATGTTTTGCGACCTGGTGGTGTGCAGCGAACAGCATACGTACCGCAGCCCCTATATGCGGTACGGCTTCACGCCAGGCGCTGGCGCCACGCTGGCCTTCCCCGGCAAATTCGGCATCGACATCGCACGCGAGATCCTGTTTGGCGCGCGCCAGTACACGGGCGCCGAATTGCGCGACCGTGGTGCACCATGCGAGGTGGTGTCCGCCGCCAGCGTGCTGCCGCGCGCATTGTCTCTGGCCACGCAGCTGGCGCACAACGACCATACCGCGCTGGCAGCGGCCAAGCGTGCTTCGGTAGCCCATATCTCTGCACGCCGCACGCAGGTGCTGGCGCAGGAGCAGGCCATGCACCAGCAATGCTTCGTGGGCAGCAGCGAGGTTCTGTCCCTGATCGACCGGCACTTCGGCGAAGGGGCGCAAGCAGAGGAGTCGCCGATGGCGCGGCCGCCGCACGGAGTTCCAGTCAACGGCGGTGGCGATCTGTTGCCGGAACTGGCCGCCATGCTGGCTGCCGAATTGTTCATGCAGGCGGGCGAAATAGGCCTGGACCAGAAGTTCATCGACATCGGCCTCGATTCGATCACGGGCGTCAACTGGGTCCGCAAGATCAACGGCCGCTATGGTCTGAACCTCAACGCTACCGCCATTTATCGCCATCCCACCTTGCGCGAGTTCGCCGCGTGCCTGCGCGAGCAGGGTGTGGGCCAGGTTTCCGCAGCGGCGCCTGAAGCCACGCCGACGCCGGCTCCGCAGTCCGCGCCTGTCTCGCTGTGCACCGTGCGTGCCGAACCCGCGCCGCAAGCAGCGCCGACGCCCGAGGCACGCACATCGCCACCACCGAAAATCGCTGTCATCGGCATGGCCGGCCAGTTCCCCATGGCGCGCGACCTGGCGCAGTTCTGGGACAACCTCGCCCAGGGGCGTGATTGCATCAGCGAGATTCCCTCCGACCGCTGGCGCATCGCCGACCATGTCGATACCGACCGCCAGCAACCGGGCAAAAGCTATTCGCGGTGGATGGGCTGCCTGGACGACGTAGACATGTTCGACCCGCTGTTCTTCGGCATCTCGCCGCGCGAGGCCGAGTGGATGGACCCGCAGCAGCGGCTGTTCCTGCAAAATGCCTGGCATTGCGTGGAGGATGCCGGCTACGGACCGGCGGCGCTGGCGGGCAGCCGCTGTGGCGTGTTCGTCGGGTGCACCGCCGGCGACTACAGCCAGGAGATCGCCCGCTGCGACCTCAACGCGCAAAACTTCATGGGCCGCGCCACGTCGATACTCGCGTCGCGCATTGCCTACCTGCTGGATCTGCAGGGACCGTGCGTGTCGATCGACACCGCCTGCTCATCGTCGCTGGTGGCCATGGCAGCGGCTTGCGACAGCCTGGCATCCGGCGCCTGCGACATGGCGCTTGCCGGCGGCGTGTGCGCGCTGGCCGGTCCCGACATGCACATCATGACCAGCAAGGCCGGCATGCTGTCGCCCGACGGCCGCTGCTACACCTTCGACCAGCGCGCCAACGGTTTCGTGCCGGGCGAGGGAGTGGGTGCGCTGATGCTCAAGCGCCTGGACGATGCGCTGCGCGACGGCGACCAGGTTCACGGCGTGATAGGCGGCTGGGGCGTCAACCAGGATGGCAAAACCAATGGCATGACTGCTCCCAATCCGCAATCCCAGGCGCGCCTGGTACAGGAGGTGTACCGCAAGTTCGATATCGACCCGGGCACCATCGAGCTGGTGGAAGCCCACGGCACCGGCACCGCACTCGGTGATCCGATCGAAGTCGAGGGACTGAAAGAGGCGTTTGGCGCCTTCACCGCGCGCACCGGCTTTTGCGCGCTCGGTTCGGTCAAGAGCAATATCGGCCATACGCTGGCGGCGGCCGGGGTGGCGGGCGCCATCAAGCTGCTGCTGGCGCTGCGCCATGGCGTGAAACCCGCCACCCTGCACGTGGAGCAGGTCAACCCGCACATCGACCTGGCGGCATCGCCATTCTTCATCAACCGCAGTGCGCAGCCCTGGGCGCAGACGCCGGGGAAAGCGCGGCGCGCGGCCGTCAGTTCGTTCGGTTTCAGTGGCACCAATGCGCACCTGGTAATAGAAGAAGCGCCTGTGCCGGCGCCAGTGCAGTCATCCAGCGGGCCACACGCCATCGTCTTGTCGGCGCGCCAGCGCGCGCGCTTGCCGGTAATGGCGCAGCGGCTGCGCGATTTCCTCGACCTTCCCGCAGCGGCGGCCATCAATCTGGCCGACCTGGCCTGGACCTTGCAGGTCGGGCGCGAAGCGATGGCTTACCGCGCGGCGTTCGAGGTACGCAGCATGGCCGAGTTGCGCATGGCGCTGGACGGCCTGGCACAGGGCGCCGAAGCAATGTCTCCGTTGCCGCCGCTACTCGCTGGCTGGGTGGCCGGCCAGCATGTGGACTGGCAGGCGCAGTACCCGCAGGACGCGGCCCGGCCACGCCGTGTGAGCCTGCCCGGTTATCCGTTCGAGCTGGCGCGCTACTGGCTGCCGCCAGCCGTCAGCCATGCCGGCAGCATGCAGGCGCAGGCCGCCATGCTGCATCCGCTGCTGCATCAGAACACCTCGACCCTGGCGGCGGGCCACCGTTACAGCTCACGCTTTACCGGGCAGGAATTCTTCTTCGCCCAACACGTGATCATGGGCCGCAAGGTGCTGCCCGGAGTGGGGCACCTCGAGATGGTGCGTGCAGCGGTACGCGAAGTGTGCGGCCTGGAGGCGGACACCGGCTGCCTGCAGATCAAGAACGTGGTGTGGATGCGGCCGGTGGCCTGTCACGATGGCGACGATCCCGCCCAGCGCACCGTGATCCATCTCGGTCTCAAATACGATGACGGTGGCGATATCGCCTTTACCATCTTCAGCGGCGGCGAGCGCGCGGATCAGCCGCTGGTGGTGCACAGCCAGGGCGTGGCGATGCGGCATGCAGTGAACGTGATTCCATCGGTGGACCTGGCGACCTTGCGTGCGCAATGCGACCATGCCACCATCCTCGCCTGCCATCACTTCGACGCCATGCGGTTGCGCGGCGCCGACCTGGGGGCTGGCTTCCGTGGCATCAGCGAATACCACCTTGGCGCCACGCCGGATGGCATGCCGCAGGCACTGGCCCATATATTCATCCCCGAGGGGCTGTCCGACGCGGTGGACCGCTTCGTGCTGCACCCGACCGCGATGGATGCCGCCGTCCACACCGCGCCGCCGTTGATGGACGGCTGGGAAGACGCCAGCCGCATTCCGCTGGCGCTGCCATTCGCGCTGGAGGAGCTCGAGGTGCTGGGCAGCTGCCAGGAAGAGATGTGGGCGCTGGCGCGACCCGCGCACGGCGCGGCGCCGGGCGCCCTCAAATACGATATCGACCTGTGCGACGACGCCGGCATGATTTGCGTGCGCTTCAAGGGCTTCTCGTTCAAGGTGGTGGAGCAGGGGCCGCAGAGTGCTGCTAGGCCCGAGGCGCCAGCAATCCTGCTGTCGCAGCCGGTATGGACCGCCGGCCACCAGGGCCGGCGTAACGCGGCGCACGACCGTCGGCTGGTGGTCATGTGCGGCATGGGGCCGGCCGCTGACTGGGGCCATCGCTTTCCTGATACCGAAGTCCATGTCATCGACATTGGCGTGGACGATCGCCGCCATGCTGACGTTGCGGACCAGGCGCTGGCTCTGGTGCGCGCCGAAATGCAGGAACGCCGGCATCATTCCGGCGCTGGCTCCGGTTCCAGCTCCGGCCGCGTGCTGATCCAGTTCGTGGCGGCGGATCCGCTGCTGGCAATACTGGCGGGCCTGGCGCGGGTGCTGGCGCGCGAGCACTTGCAGGTGGCGGCGCAGGTGGTGCTGGTCGATGCCACCGGCAGCGATATCGTTAGCCAGGTGAACGCCAGCGCGCGGCATGCGGACGACTCGGAGGACGTGCTGGTACGCCACACCGCCGGGATAGTCGAGATCCGGCAATGGCAGCCGGTTCCGGAAAGCCACGAACCACCCAAGTTGCCGTGGCGCGAAGGCGGCGTCTATCTGCTGACCGGCGGCGCCGGCGCGCTGGCCACGCTGTTCGCCCGCGAGATATTGGGGCGCTTGCGGCATGTCACGCTGGTGCTGGCTGGGCGCTCCGCACTTGACGAGGAGCTGTCAGCGCGGCTGGATGCATTGGCGCGCAGCGCAATTTATCCCGGTGGCGCGCGCATCGACTACTTTTGCGCCGACCTGGCGCAAGCTGACAGTGTCGATGCCCTGGCCGGCGCCATCCGCGCGCGTCATGGGCGGCTCGACGGTGTGCTGCATTGCGCCGGCGTGGTGCGTGACAACTTCATCCCGGCCAAGACCGGAGCCGAATTGCAGGCGGTATTCGATCCCAAGGTGAGCGGCTTGCTCAATCTCGAACGTTCTTGCGCCGCGCTGGCGCCGGACTTCGTGGTGCTGTTTTCCTCGATCGCCTCGGCGCTGGGCAATGCCGGCCAGGCCGATTATGCGATGGCCAATGCCTTCCTCGATGCGTACGCCGCCGGCCGTAATCCGCAACGCCGTACCTTGTCCATCAACTGGCCTCTGTGGCGCGAAGGCGGCATGGCGCCCGATGCCGGGACCGAACGCTGGATGGCCGAGAACACGGGCCTGGTGCCGCTGCCCACCGCCGCCGGCATCGCCGCCTTCTATCGCGCCTGGTCCAGCGGACTGGCGCAAGTGATGGTGCTGGCGGGCGACCCCGCCGCCATCGAACGCTTCATTCCCGGCCTGGCCGCGCCTTCGGCGCCCGTCGCGCCGCCACCCATCGCGGAGCATATCGTCATGAAGACAACCAGCCAAATTCACGTGGACGCCGCGCGCCCGATAGAGGACGTCACCGCGCTGCTGCGTCCCGTGGTGGGGCGCATCCTGAAGATGGCGCCGGGCCAGCTCGACCCGGACAAGGAATTGAGCAGCTACGGCTTCGACTCGATCAGCCTGACCGAGTTGACCAACGAGCTCAATGTGCAGTTCAGGATCCCGGCGCGGCGCGCGCTCAACCCGACCATATTCTTCGAACATCCGACCATGCGCAGCCTGGCCGGCCACCTTGCTGCGGAATATCCCGAGGTGGCGGCAAGCGACACATTGGCGCCGGTTTCGAGGGCATCTGCACCTGCGCCCGCACCCGCACCGGTACCAGTACCTGCACCTGCACTGGCCTCAGCATCATCATCAGCAGCAGAGCGGACGTCCTTCGTGCCAGCGGCTGCTCCAACCGTTGCTACGACACAGATGTCGCAGCCTGCGGCAAGGCTCCAACACTCCGGGCGGCAACGCGAGCCGATCGCCGTGGTGGGCCTGAGCGGACGCTTCCCGATGGCCAGCGATGCACGTGAATACTGGCGTAACCTGGCGGCAGGCCGCGACTGCATTGCCGAAGTACCGGCCGACCGCTGGAACTGGCGCGACTACTATGGCGATCCGGCAGCGGATGGCGACAAAACCGACGTGCGCTACGGCGGGTTTATCGAAGGCGTGGACGAATTTGATCCGCTGTTCTTCGGCATCTCTCCACGCGAAGCGTTGTACATGGACCCCATGCAGCGCCTGTTGATGCAGCATACCTGGCACGCCATCGAGGACGCCGGCTACAGCGCTAAAGCGCTATCGGGCACCCGCACCGCGATCTTCGTCGGCACGTCGGTGAGCGAGTACGGCATGCTGCTGCAAAAAGCCGGTGTGCCGTGCGACGCCTTCCTGCCCACCGGGCGCAGCGCCTCGCTGGGCGCCAACCGCATGAGCTACCTGCTCAATATCTCCGGCCCCAGCGAGACCATCGACACGGCCTGCTCGTCGTCGCTGGTGGCGATCCATCGCGCGGTGATGGCGATCGACAGTGGCCAGGCCGACATGGCGCTGGTGGGTGGCGTCAATGTGCTGATCGCGCCGGACGGCCATATCAGCTTCCGCAAGGCCGGCATGCTGAGCGAAGATGGCCGCTGCAAGACCTTCTCCAGCGCTGCCGACGGCTACGCGCGCGGCGAGGGCGCGGGCATGCTGTTCCTGAAAAAGCTTGCCGACGCCGAGCGCGATGGCGATCACATTTATGGACTGTTGCGCGGCAGCGGTGAAAACCATGGCGGCCGCGCCAACTCGCTCACTGCACCCAACCCCAAGGCACAAGCGGACTTGATCAAATCGGTGCACACCGAAGCGGGGATCGACCCGCGCACCGTCGGCTTCATCGAGGCGCACGGCACCGGCACGCCGCTGGGCGACCCGGTGGAAGTGAACGCGCTCAAGATGGCGTTCCGCGACCTGTACCAGGCCAGCGGCGACGCCACGGTGACAGCCGCCCACTGCGGCCTGGGTTCGGCCAAGAGCAATATCGGCCACCTGGAACTGGCCGCAGGCGTGGCCGGCGCCATCAAGGTACTGCTGCAACTGAAGCACCGCACGCTGCCGAAAAGCCTGCACTCCGAGACCCTCAACCCGTACATCGACTTGCAGGGTACGCCGTTCCACGTGGTGCGCGAGACTGCCCATTGGCCGGCGCCGGTCGATGCGTCGGGACGGGTGGCGCCGCGCCGCGCCGGTGTCAGCTCCTTCGGCTTCGGCGGCGCCAATGCCCACGTGGTGTTCCAAGAGTATCTGCCGTCGGTCGAACCGCAGGCGCTCGCGCCCACCAGCCACGAACGACTGATTGTGCTCTCGGCCCGCAGCGAGGACAGGTTGATCGAGGCTGCCAGGCAGTTGCTGGCCGTGGCCGATGACGATGACGATGCGCTCGATCTCGATGGCGTGGCCTACACCCTGCAAACGGGGCGCGAGACGTTCGATGAGCGGGTGGCGTTTGTGGCAACTTCGCTGCAGCAATTGCGCGAGCGGCTGGCCGCCTTTATCACCGGTGAGCCGGGCGATGAACGTTATCGCGGCAAGGTCGCCCGTGGCGACCAGGTGCTGGACCTGTTCGACGGCGACGAGATGCGCGAGACGATCGCGCGGTGGGTGGCGCGCCGGCAGTTCGGCAAGCTGCTCGCGCTCTGGATCAAGGGCGTGGAGATCGACTGGCACATGCTGTACGCACAGCCGCCGCGCCGCGTCAGCCTGCCCGGTTACCCGTTTGCGCGCGAGCGGCACTGGCCGCAGTCTTACAACAGCAACAGCAACAGCAACAGCAACAGTAACAGCACAAGCACTGCTTCCTCGCCCGCGCCCACGCCAGCACGCTCTATCCGCTACGTGGCAAAGCACTGGATAGCGCAACCGACGGTGCCTGCCGACGTCGTGGCATCGGGCCGGGCGCTGATACTCGCCACCGATCGCAGCATGGCGCTGGCGCGGTCGTTGGCGCAGCAGGTCGATGGCGTGATTGTCGATCCGGTGACCGGTCATGACGCCGCAGATATCTCGCTCGACACCATCACCGGCGTGATCGACCTGACCGCCTGCGCCGACGACGCACCAGGTGCGCTGTCGCTGCTGCCCTGGTTGCAACGCCTGGCCGCGCAGCGCGACCTGGGCCAGCCGGCGCTGCTGCTGGGCGTGACCATCGGCCTCGAGGCGCATGACAATGCGGCGATCCGGCTGGCCGGCGCCACCGGCGCTGGACTGTACCGCATGCTGCAAAGCGAGTATCCGTCCCTGCGCTCGCGCCACCTGGACCTCGATGCCCGCAATGACCCAGCAGAGCAGGCTCTCCAGATCGCCGCCGAATGGCGCGCGGCAGGGGCGGCGCCGCAAGCATGCTATCGCCAGGGACTTCGGCACGTAGCAGGGCTGGCCGAGGTGACATTGCCAGCGTCCGCACCCTGGTCGTTCGATCCGGATACCGTCTTGTGGATCAGCGGCGGCACGCGCGGACTGGGCCTGCTGTGCGCGCGTCACTTCGTGGCACGCCATGGCGTACGCAAGTTGGTGCTGACGGGACGCGAAGCATTACCGCCTGTTGATCAATGGAGCGCGTGCATGGACGATGCCTCCGTCAGTACGGCCCTGGTTCGCAAGCTGGCTGCCTTGCAGGACCTGGTGGCGCAAGGCGTGCAAATCGAGGTGCTGGCGTTGGCCGGCGCCGATGCGCGACAAGTCGCCGATGCGGTGCTGCGGGTGACGGCGCAACTGGGCGCCATCGGCGGCGTGCTGCATTGCGCCGGCATCAACGACTTCGACAACCCCGCCTTTGTGCGCAAGAGCGCTGCGGGCTTCGCGGCCGTGCTGGAGCCGAAGGTGGCTGGCCTCGATGCGCTGCTGGCCGCCATGCGCGGTCAGCCACTCAAGTTCTTCGCGTTGTTCTCGTCGGTGGCGGCCACGGTGCCGTCACTGGCGGCAGGACAAAGCGATTACGCGTGTGCCAACTGCTATATGGACTACGTGGCGAAGGCCCATGCCGGTGCGCTGCCACTGGTCAGCATCCAGTGGCCATCGTGGAAGGAGACCGGCATGGGCGAGGCCACCACCCGCGCTTACCGCGACACCGGCTTGTTGACGCTGACCGATGCCGAAGGTCTGGAACTGCTCGACGCGGTACTGGCCAGTGGCGCCGGCCCGGTGATCCTGCCTGCCGTGGTCGATGCCACATCTTGGGCGCCGGAACGCTTGATGGAGCGCAGCCTGGCGACCGCACCTGTCGTGAAGGCTGCCGCTGTCGCCAGCGGCGCCATTGCGGCTGTAGCTGCATCTGCGCCGGCTGACCTGTCCAGTGCCACGCTGGACTGGCTGGCGGTCCTGTTCGCCAAAGAGCTGATGGTGGCAGCGCACACGCTGGAGCATGCCACGCCGTTCCAGGACTACGGCGTCGATTCGATCATGCTTACGCAAATACTGCGCCGCGTTGAAGGTGCGCTGGCGGCGCACGGCAACACGGCGCCGATGGATCCGTCGATCTTCTACGAGCATCCGACGCTGGCAGCATTTGCGGCTTACCTGGCGGCGCAGTATCCGGCTGCGCTGGCGGGCGTGTTGGGTACCGCAACGCCGGGGCCAGCCACGCACACGCAGCAGGCCCCGGTTGCAATGCCCTTGGCTCCGACAATCCCGACAACGCGGACAATGCCAGCATCACTGGAAACGCCGATAACGCCAGCAATGCCGGAAGCGCCAGTCGCGCACGCAATTGCAGTAAATTTTACAACTCCTGCAAATGCGGCAACGCCTCTAGCTCCAGCATCCCGACCGGCATTACCAACCGAGTCGCCAATGGCGGCCTCGGACAATAGCAGCAGCAGGAGTAACAAAAACGACATCGCCGTCGTCGGCATGTCGTGCTGCCTGCCCGGCGCCGACGATCTTGATGGATACTGGCGTCTGCTGTCCGAAGGCCGCTGCACCATCGGCCCGGTGCCGGATCAGCGCTGGCAGGCGCCTTGCACCCGCTACGCGGGTTTGCTCTCGAATGTGACCGACTTCGATCCGGCTCACTTCCTGCTCGGTGAAGACGACGCGCGCGCCATGGACCCGCAAGCGCTGCTGTTGCTGGAACAGGCACTGGCAACCTTGTCCCACGCTGGCTACACCGCGCGCGAAGTGAAGGGCAGTGCGACCGGCGTATACATCGGCGCGCGCAGCCACCATCAACCGGCAGCATCGACACTGGCGCAGGCGCGCAATCCCATCGTCGCCGTCGGCCAGAACTACATGGCTGCCAACATCTCGCACTTCTTCGACTTGCAAGGTCCGAGCCTGGTGCTCGATACCGCTTGCTCATCGGCGCTGGTGGCGATGCAGATGGCGATCCGCGCGCTGCAAGCAGGTGATATCGGCGCGGCCCTGGTCGGCGGCGCCAGCGTACTGGCCTCCGATGAAGCACACCGGTTGTTCGACAGCCGCCAGTTGCTGCGCGAGGGCGGCGAGTTCCACCTGTTCGACGGGCGCGCTGCCGGCGTAGTGCCGGGAGAGGGCGTGGGCATGGTGATGCTGAAAACCGTGCAGCGCGCATTGCAGGATGGCGACCGCATTCATGCCGTGGTCAAGAGCGTGGCCATCAACAACGACGGCCGCACGGCCGGTCCCGCCACCCCCAATCTGGCGGCGCAAAAAGCAGTGATGCGGGCGGCGCTTGACACCAGCGGCGTGCGCGCCGACCAGGTGGGCTATATCCATGTCAACGGTTCCGGCAGCGAGGTGACCGACCTGCTCGAGATCAAGGCCACCCAGGCGGTGTACCGTCCCGCTGGTGGCGCCCCGTGCGAACTGGGCTCGATGGAGCCGAATATCGGCCATCCGCTGTGCGCCAAGGGTATCGCCGGCTTCATCGCGCTTGCGCTGATGCTTGACCACCGCCAGCGTGTACCGTTCCTGTCCGGCCAGCAGCCGATGCGGCACTTCGACCTCGAACAATCGCCGTTCCGCTTCGGCCGCGCGGTGGCGCCGTGGTCCGCCGCTGCGCCGTTTGCTGCGCTGAGCTGCTTTGCCGATGGCGGCACCAACGCCCACGTTATCATGGCGCCGTGGGAGGCGTCGGCAGGGCAGGCAGAATGCCGCGCGCCGCTGCCGATGCCGGTGCTGCAACGGCGCCGCTTGCACGGTACGGCGCCTGCTTCAGCAACCCCGGCATCGCCAGCCTTGTCAGCTTCGCAGCCGTCGGTATCGCCTGCTTCGCACGCTTCGGCACATTCGCTAGCTTCGCACGCGTCGCCGTCGACGTCGGCGCCAGCCTGGCCGGTGGACGAATCGACCGGCTACCTGCGCCTCGACACCACGCACCCGGTATTGCAAGGTCACCGCGCCTACGGTCAGCAACTGCTGCCCGGCTTGGCGTACATCGACATGCTGTTCCAGCACTTCGAGAAAATGGCCATTCCGCTGGCGCAGCTTGAGCTGCGCAACCTGTCGATCTACCAGCCGCTCACGGTGGTGGAAGGCGCCGACGTGTTGTTCGACATTCGCTGCGAAGAGCGCGCCGATGGTCATTGGCAGGTGCACGTGGAGTCGGCCGGCGGTGGCGAGCCGAAACGCTACGCCGTGGCCGAGATGCATCGCGTCGCGCCCGCCACTTTCGATACCATTCTGGACCTGGCGCAAGCACGCCGCGCGGCCGCCGCCAGCACCGATCTGGAGGAATTGTATGCGCAGTGCGCGCGCCAGGGTCTCGAGCACAGTGGCGTGATCAGGGCGGCAGGCGTGGTGCACGAGGGGCCGCAAGCCACCCTCATCGAGATCACCGTGGGACCGCAGGCACTGGCCGATGCTGCCGCCTTTCGCTTCCATCCTACCCTGATCGATGGTGCCAGCGTGGGCGCGCAGCGCCTGTTCGCGGCCTTGTTCGAAGGCGAGGATCGCCTGATACTGCCGCTGTTCTACGAATCGTTCCGCGCCAGTGCGCCGTTGACCACCAATTGTGTCGCGCGTATCGACTCTGCCGGCGTACGCCGCCGGAACGAGCTGCTGTACATGACTATCGAGTTCTTCGATGCCGCCGGCGTCAAGGTGGCCGAGCTGCGCAACTACGCCTGCAAGCTGGTACGCGACGAGGGCGCCATCAACCCGCAGCGCAAGATGGCGCAGCCGGTGCTGGCTGAGCAGACGCAGGTCGGCACAGTTTCCGCTGCTGTCGTTACGGCTGCCGCAGCAAACACCGCGGCCGTTGCAACCGTCGTCATCGGCCCGGCGGAAACGACAGTTGCAACGAAATCGATCTCCGCTGCTGCAACTGCCGTCGATATGCGGGCGATGGCCGCCAGCACCACGGCGCAACACTACCTGGTAGAGCTGATGGCTGCCCGCATCGGCACGCCTGCCGAGCGTATCGACACCTCCGTCGGCTATTACGAACTGGGGCTCGATTCGGCGCGCTTGCTGGATCTGGTGGGAGCGCTGGAAAAGCGGCTGGGCGCCACGTTGGCGCCGACGCTGCTGTTCGAATACACCACCATTGCGGAGCTGGCGGCGTACCTGGCCGAAAAATATCCGCAGACGTGGGATGGCCCGGTGCCCAACGAAGCCGATGCCAGGGCGCCGGTTAAGTCAACCATACCAATCGCGCCAGAGTCTCTGAACGCGCCGTCACGTGACAGTACGCAGGTTGACGACATCGCCATCATCGGCATGGCCGGCCGCTATCCGGGCGCCGACAACCTGGGGCAGTTCTGGGACAATCTGCGCGCCGGCGTCGATAGCGTGACCGAGGTGCCGTCCTCGCGCTGGGAACGCGCGCGGATGGATGGCGTGACGTCGCCGTCGGGCAAACCGATGTCGCGCTGGGGCGGTTTCATCAACGATCCCGGCGCGTTCGATGCGCAGTTCTTCCGTGTTTCGCCGTGGGAGGCGAAGCTGCTCGACCCGCAGCAGCGCCAGTTCCTCGAGGTGTGCTGGGAGGCGATCGAAGATGCCGGCTACACGCCGAAGAACCTGGTCACGCCGCGTGGACGCAACCAGCGGCGCCAGGTGGGCGTGTATGCAGGCGTGATGCATAACGACTATGCCCTCTTGAGCGCCGAAGCCAATGCACGCAGCGAACCAATGCCGGTGTCGCTCAACTACGCGCAGATCGCCAACCGGGTATCGTACTTCTGTAATTTCCACGGTCCCAGCATGGCCATCGACACGGTGTGCTCGTCGTCGTTGATCGCGGTGCACATGGCGCTGGAAAGCCTGCGCAGCGGCGAATGCGAAGTGGCGCTGGCCGGCGGCGTCAACTTGTCGCTGCATCCGGTCAAATACTTGACCTACGGGATGATGGACATGCACGCCAGCGACGGCCGCTGCCGCGCCTTCGGCAAGGGCGGCGATGGCTATGTGTCGGGCGAAGGCGTGGGCGCGGTGCTGCTCAAGCCCCTGCGCCACGCAGTGCGCGACAACGACCATATCTACGCTGTCATCAAGGGCAGCACGACCAACCACGTGGGCGCCGTCAGTGGACTGACCGTGCCCAGCCCCGTGGCCCAGGCGGACATGATCGAGCAGTGTTTGGAAAAGACCGGCATCCATCCGCGCACCATCAGTTACGTGGAGGCGCACGGCACGGGCACGTCGCTCGGCGACCCGATCGAAATCCAGGGATTGGTAAAAGCCTTTGGCCACTACACGGCAGACCGCCAGTACTGTGCCATCGGATCGGTCAAGTCGAACATCGGCCACGCGGAATCGGCGGCCGGCATCAGCGGACTGGCCAAGGTGGCCTTGCAATTGCGCTACCGCACCCTGGTGCCGTCGCTGCATTCGACTGAACTCAATCCCTACCTGGACTTCACCAGTTCGCCGTTCCGGGTGCAGCATGTGTGCGAACCGTGGCGCCAGCCGGTGATGAGCCAGGACGGCCACGAGGTGACGATACCGCGCCGCGCCTCCCTCAGTTCCTTCGGTGCGTCCGGTTCGAATGCGCATCTGATTTTGGAGGAATACGCCGCGCCAGTCGCGCCGCCGGCGTCTGCTTATCCTGCGCACCCCGTGATCGTGCCACTGTCGGCAAAAAAAGCGGACCGCCTGCAGGCCATGGCAGCGCGCCTGCTGGCACACCTGCGCCGGCACGGAGAGGGCCTGGCGCTGGCCGAACTGGCCTGGACCCTGCAAACGGGACGTGAAGCGATGGCCGAGCGGGTTGTCTTCGTGGCTTCCGATATCGAAGGATTATGCACGCAGCTTGAAGCTTTTAGCAGCGGTGCACCGCATGCCATGCGCGCCACCACGGCAAAGGGCAAACAGGCGCCAGCGCCCGCAGCGGAAGACCTTGAGTGCTGGATTGCTGCCGGCGACATGCAGCCGCTGGCGCGGGCCTGGCTCGATGGTGCGGCGGTGGAATGGCACGTGGTGCACCGCCTGCAGTTCCCTGACTTGGCGCCGCGTCGGGTGAGCCTGCCGACGTATCCGTTTGCGCGCGAGCGCCACTGGATCGACATACCAGCGTCCGCTGCATCAGCTGCATCAGCTGCAACAGCTGCATCAGCTGCAACAGCTGCATCAGCTGCATCGACGCCTCTGCCAGCTGCACATGCGAGTGCCGTCATAGCCGCGTCAGCGCCTGTAACGACACCCGCACCAGCGTCGGCTAGCGGGGGAGCTCCGGGATCGGCCTCGGATTCTGTGTCAGCCACCGCGCCGGCATTAGCCGACACCGTGTACTTCACCACCGCGTGGCACGACTGTCCGGCAACCGGTACGGCAAAGCCATGTAAAACCACCGTGTTTGCCATTGGCGCGCCGGCCTTTAAGGCGCCGCAAATGGCAGGGCATGCCGTCGACATGATCCACCTGCAAACCAGCGACGATATTCCCGCCGACCTTGAACGTCACGCCACCGCGCTGCTGGCGTGGAGCCAGGAAGCCGCCCGGCAGCGCCGCGCCGAACCGGAGCTGCTGCTGGTGTACGCGCCACACATGGGCACCGACTATCCGCACCGTGGCCTGATAGGCGCCTTGCGCACCATTGCGCTGGAACTGCCGTTTATCCGCACAAGGCTGATCCTTGATGCCGCCGTCGCGGCGCACGACATGGTTGCCATGCAAACCAATCTGCATACCGAAATCAAGACCGCCGATGGCCATACCGAAGTGGTGTATCCAGTCGGGCGCCAGCGCCAGGTGCTGCGGCGCGAACTGCTGGACGCAGCACCAGCCGACGCCCAAGACGGCCGCACCAGCGCCGATCATCTGCGCCGCCAGGGCGTGTACCTGGTCACTGGCGGCCTGGGTGGACTGGGACGGATGTTCGCAGCCCGCTTGGGAGCCGGCACGCAGGCGCACTTCGTGCTGACCGGCCGTTCGCCGCTGGATGCGGTTCGCAATGAGCAACTGGCGGCGCTGCGCAGCCAGGGCGTGCAGGCGGACTACATCGCTTGCGATACGGCGCAGCCGCAAGCGGCGCACGCGCTGGTGGCACAGGTACTGGAACGGTATGGCGCCTTGCACGGCGTGATCCACAGCGCCGGGGTGCTGGCTGACAGTTTCATTGCGCGCGCCACTGCCGCCGAGGTGCATGCGGTGCTGGATGCCAAGGCGGCCGCTGTCGTCAACCTGGATCACGCCACCGCTAGCTTGGCGCTCGACTTCTTCGTGGCGTTTTCCTCGTCGGCAGCATTCGGCAACCCGGGCCAGTTCGGCTATGCGACCGCCAACGCCTTCCTCGACAGCTTCGCTGCCCACCGCGCGGCGCTGGTGGCGCGCGGCGAGCGACGCGGTAAAACCGTGTCGATCAACTGGCCGTTGTGGCAGAACGGCGGCATGTCGGTGCCGCCTGCCTATGCGCAGTTGATGCGTGAGCAGTACGGCATCGTGCCGCTGCAGGATGATGCAGGCGTAGCCGCGCTGGGTGCGGCGCTGGCCTCGAACGGCCACCAGTTCGGCGTGTTCCAGGGTGAGCGCGCCCGCGTTGCCGCCTTGCTGACGGCAGATCCACAACCTGCCGGGCAGATTGATGCGCAGCGTACAGTTAGCGAAAAGAGCACGCAAGATGTAGAGGACGCGGCACGCGCGGCCGTGGCGCAGGTGTTGGGTCTCGCGCCCGATGCCGTGGATGTCGACGTCGATTTCGCCGACCATGGCATGGATTCGATTGGCGCCACCAGGATCGCCGCGCTGCTCAACGAGCAACTGGGATTGACGCTGACCGGCGCGCTGTTCATGGAACTGAACTCGCCGCGCAAGCTGATCGACTACCTGGCCGTGACCATGCCATCGACACAGCCCGTTTCGCCAAAATTCGTCGCGCCCATGCCGATGTCGAAGCCGACGTCGGCACTGGAACCGGAAGCGCAATCGCAAGCGGGGTCTGAACATGGAGCTGAACCTGAGCCGGCACCGGCGTCGGCATCGGCATCGGCACTGACAGCGAAACCTCGACCTGACCCGCAACCCATGACCAGCCATGCAGCGAACCCGCGCGCCGCCATCATCGGCTACGACGTCCGCCTGCCGGGCGCGCCGGATGCCGACACCTTCTGGCGCCAGGTGCAGGACAAGACCATCAGCATCGACGACAACGCGCACGACGCATGGCGTGCGCGTGGCGTGGTGGCCGATGCCGATCCCGCCAGCATGCGCCACGCTGGACTGCTCACCGACATCGACAAGTTCGATGCCGCCTTCTGGGGCATCGGCGCAGCGGCAGCGCGCGCCACGGACCCGCAACAGCGGCTGCTGATGCGCAGCATCTGGCAGTGCGTGGAACATGCCGGCATCGCCATGCGTGAGCTGACCACCGGCCGCGTGGGCCTGTTCCTGGCGCTCGATGCGGTCGATTACCAGGCGCTGGCCCGCAACCTGGACATGGACGAAGGGACGGTACAGCCGCTCAGTCCCGGCATGATCGCCAACCAGATTTCGTATTACTGCAATTTCACCGGCCCCAGCGAAGCGATCGACAACGCCTGCGCCAGCACCTACGTGGCGCTCAAGCGCGCTGCGCAGTCGATGGCAGAGGGCGAGTGCGACACGGCGATCGTCGCCGGCGCCAAGATCCTGCTCGACCCGGCGGGCTTCCGCAGTCGCGACGAAGGCGAAATCCTCAGCCGCAGCGGGCGCATGTACCCGTTCGACGCCCGTGCCGACGGCTACGTGCGCGGCGAGGGCGTGGGCTGCGTACTGCTCAAGCCAGAAGAGCGGGCACTGGCCGACGGCGACACCATCCACGCCGTGGTGGCCGGCGTGGGCGTGACGCACAACGGGCGCGGCGCGCTGTCACAGGTGGCGCCCAGCGTGGACGGCCAGTACCGCGCCATTCGCGAGGCGTATCGCGTGGCGGGCTTCGGTCCGGAGACGGTTTCCTACATCGAAGCGCACGGCACGTCCAACAGCTTCAGCGATGCGGCCGAACTGGCCGCCTTCAAGCAGTACTTCAAGGAGGCGCTCACGCCGCAAGCCTGGCGGCAGCACCGCTGCGCCGTCAGTTCCGTCAAAGCCAATATCGGCCACCTGGAAGGCGCCTCGGGTATCGCATCGCTGGTCAAGGTCCTGTGCTCGCTGCGCGATGGCCGCATCGCGCCGATCGCTACCTGGGCCACGCTGCACCCGGCCATCCTGCTCGAGCAGTCGCCGTTCCACGTGCCGACCACGGTGGTGCCATGGGAACCGGGCGCGGCACCGCGCCGCGCAGGCCTGCATTCGATCGGCATCGGCGGCATCAATGCCCACGTGCTGCTGGAGGAAGCGCCGTTGGCCACCACCCCGCGAGCCCGCGCGCCGCTGCCCCGGCAGCGCTTCGACGAGAAGTCGTTCTGGCTGACGGCGCCCGTCGATGAACCAGCGGCGGAAGATGTCTTTGCAAAGCTGTTCCACGAAACCTTCACGCAGGCGTCTGCCGATGGCTGGGAATCGCTGGTCGCATGAACCGGCAGCGCTGCTCAATTTCAATTCAACTCAAGGAGCATCGAATGGACAAGCAACGCGCGCTGCGCGACACCGTGATTACGCTCGCCGGCGAAGCGCTGGGCGTGGCGCCCGGCGACATCGCCACCGGCGTCAACATCCAGGACCTGGGATTCAACTCGGTTCTGCTGGTCGGCTTCGTGGAAAAGGTGTCGGCCGCGCTGGACGACGATATCCACCCGGGCGTGTTTTTCGAACACGCGACGCTGGATGCCTTTACCGGCTACCTGCTCGAGCACAAGTCCGACAAGGTGGACCAGTACCTGTCGATGATGGCTGCCGACATGGCACGCGCCATTCCGTCACCGGCTGCGGCGCCGATGGACGCGCAAGCGCGGCCGCTCACCAGGGGGACGCATGGCGAACTACCGCAGAACGTCCCGGTAATCATCGGCGGCGGCATCGGCGGCATGTTGATCAGCCGCGCACTGTGCCGCAAGAATATCCGCCATGTGCTGGTCGGCTCGCCGCAACTGGGCGACACGCCCAAGCTGGGCGAATCGATGACGGAGGCGTGCACCATCGAGTTCACCCAGGACTTCGAAGGCTACGAACCCTACCTGTTTGCCAAGAACTACACGCCGTTCTTCATGGGCGACATCGTGGCCGGCTTGCGCTTCGATTTCTTCGGCACCATGGCTTCGCTGTTCCTGGACAAAGCGCCGCGCGCCTTCATCCACGTCGATCGCATCGGTTTCGACCAGGCCTTGTTCGACGAAGTGAGCGCCTGCGAGCACTGCTACTGGGTCGACGACCTGGTGGTCGATGTCGATTACGACAAGGAAGGTGATCGCCTGTCCCTGCTGCGTCTGAAGAACGGCGCCACCATCAAGCCGTCGTACGCGTGGGACTGCACCAACCATATCCGTCTGCTGGGCCGCAAGCTCGAGATCCCGTTCCAGAACTTCGATGCGCCGCGCCAGGTCATCTTTACCCATTATATGCAAAAGGATTGCGAGGACCTGTGCCACCGCGAAGACCTGCCGTGGATGCACGCCACCACGCTGCTGCGCGCCGAAACGGAGTTCGACAACCTCAATGGCGTGTCCTGGTTTATCCCGCTCGGCAAATACGTCTCGGTGGGGATCAGCATGGCGCCCGAGGATATCGGCGACCGCAATCCCGAAGAGATCATCACCGCGCTGACCAAGGCGTACCAGAATCGCGGCATCGACTACAGCCGCGAATTTGCGCGCCGCAAGGAGATTGTCAGCGTGCCGTCGCAGCACTTCATGCATGAACGCTTTTATGGCGCCAATTGGTCGATGGTGGGCGGTTGCGCGGCCAGTACGTGGTTTACGTCCGGGTCGCAGATCAGCATGCTGGCGTGCATGGCGGCGATGGCCGACCGCATCATCGACGAACCGCAAGTCTATGGCGAACATTACAGCCGCCACGTACGCGGCTTTGCCAAGACCCAGCGCATCTACGACACGCTGCTCGGTTCGGGCATCGGACCGCTGGATGCGATGAAGTTCCTCTCGGGGATAGTCGAGCAGGCGCGCGGCCGGATTTCGTCCTACTACATGTTCCGCAAGGGGCTCGACACGCCGGTTGCGCGCATCGCCAAGGAACTTTGGGAAGAACAGGTGGTCGTAGACAAGGACTACTTCGCGTTCCTCAAGCAGATCGCCACCCATGCCCAGCCGGCGCGGCGGCAGGAACAGGCGGGCGCCATCTTTGCCAAGCTGGCCGAGATGCACGACGCCGCGCGCAAGGTCAGGATTCCGTACCTGCGCGACAGCGCCGTGCGCGAGGAAAAAACGGGACTGTTCCTTTAACCGGGATAAAGCGGATCATGGACCAACACAATTATCTTCAGCCCTGGGCCCAGCGCATGGCGCAGGCGTTTCGCAGCCTGTGGAATGGCGCGCTGGCGCCGGACGAGGCAACGCGGTTGCTCGATCCGGCGCTGGTGTTCCACTTCCACGACCAGGCGCTGCACGGCCCCGGAGCCTATCGCCGCTTCATGGCCACCGCGCGCGCATGCGCCAGCGAACTCGATCTGGACGAAGAACTGGTGCTGGCCCGCGACGATCTGCTGATGCTGGTCTATCGCTGGACCGCCGCCAAATGGCATTCCGACATCGTCGGTGGCGGACGCCATTCCAATTACTGCAAGGTGGTGCTGCGCGTGCGCGATGGCCGCATTGCCGAGATCTGGCAGCAGTCGCCGGATTTTCTTTACCTGCTCGGCAAGCTGCCGTTGCAGGCGCCGATGATCTATCCGCAGGTGGCGTTGTCCAGCGTTCTGGCCTGCGCGGACGGCGCCATCCGCGCCACCGACGATGCCGACACCCACGCCATGAGTGCGCTGTTCCGGCGCATGAACGACTGCTTCCTCAACCGTTCGTCGCTGCGCAATATGCAGGACATCCAGCACCACGACATCAGCTACGATACCGGCGGCACCCGGGGGACGGGCGTGCAGGCGTGGAAAACCTTCGTGTATGCGCTGCACACCTGCCTGGGCGGCCAGCAGGGCACGCGCTTCGACGACTTGTACCTGCGTGACGGCGACCGGCTGCGGGTGTTCCTGCGCGCGACCGTGGCGCATGAGTCGCCGTATATCCTGCGCTGCGCGGACGGCCTGCTGGCCGCGATGAAGATGCGCGTGCGCGACGGCCGCATCGCCGCCATCGAAACCCATCTGGCCAACTACATCCAGTTTCTCGATACCGATTTTACCCGCCACCACGAGCGGCTGGCCAAGCTGTTCCACGGCCGGCGCGAAGCGGTAGTGGAGGCAAGTGTCGATGCAACTGTGGTGATGGCTGCTGCGGCCGCGCCGCGAGAAGGCGTGGCGATCATCGGCATGGCCGGCCGTTTTCCGCAATGCGATACCGTCGATGAGCTATGGGAGGCGCTGGTTGACGGGCGTTCGCTGATTTCAGCGCTGCCCGAGGTGCGCCCCTGGCTGGCCCAAGGTACCGACATCGCCCATGCTGGCCTGATCGACCGCATCGATCATTTCGATACGGGCTACTTCCAGGTGCTGCCCGATGAGGCGCGCTTTATCGATCCCCAGCAGCGCCTGCTGTTGCAGGAGATAGTGCACAGCATCGATGATAGCTGCCACCCCGCCGCCAGCTATGCCGGGCCGCGCACGGCGCTGTTCATCGCCAACCTGTCGGTGGACTACCAGAAGCTGCTTCACGACCAGGGCTGGATCGACGATCCGCAGTCCTGGGCTGGCAACGAGCAGGCGATCTTCGCTTCGCGCGTGGCGCGCTGCTTCGATATCCAGGGACCGATCCGGCTGGTCAATGCCGAGTGCACCAGCTCCCTGGTGGCGCTGCACGAAGCGGCGCGGCTGATCGCCGCCGGCGAGATCGACCAGGCCATCGTGGGCGCTACCAATTTGCTGCTGCATCCGTATGGCTTCGCGGCGCGCAGTGGCACCTTGCTTACGCGGCAGCCGCAGGCACGCCTGTTCGGCAGCGACAGCGACGGTCAGTTGCGCGGCGAGGCGATCGTCAGCGTGGTGCTCAAGTCGCTGTCTAAAGCGCAGGCCGATGGCGACCGTATCTACGGCGTCATCGCCGGTTCGGCGGTCAACAGCAGCGGCAAAACGCTGTCGCTGGCGGCAGGGCAGGTCGAACGGCAAGCAGCCGTGATCCGCGCTGCCTGGGAAGCGGCCGGCATCGCACCGGAGCAAATATCGCTGATCGAGTGCCACGCATCCGGTGTGCGCGGTGGCGACTTTGCGGAAATCGCCGCGCTCCAGCACGCGTTTGGCGAGGGTGGCGGCGGTAATGGTAATGATGCCGCTGCGCCGGTACGGCTGGGCACCTCCAAGGCTGCCACGGGCCACGCCGAGGCGGCGTCCGGCATGGCGTCGCTGGTCAAGGTGCTGCTGCAGTTGCGGCACAACCGGGTAGTCGGCGTTGCAGGACTGGATCGCATCGACCCTGCGCTGCGGCTCGATCCACTGCGCTTTGCGCTGTCGTCGGAAGCGGCGTCGTGGCCCCGCCAGAACGATGTGGCGCGCGTGGCCGGCATCAACGGCTTTGCCGCCGGCGGCTACAACGCCCACTTGGTGGTGCGGGAATATGTCGAATCCGGTGCCGGTGCTGCGCACCTTTCAGCACCACCATCCGCGCTCGATGGCATCGTGCTGGTCTCGGCGCAGTCGCAGGCCAGCCTGCACGCCCGCCTGCGCGACTTGCTCGGGTACCTGGCCGCTCATCCGCAAACCACGCTGGCCGACCTGGCGTACACCTTGCGCCAGCGTGATGCTTTGCGCTGGCGTGCCGCGTTCATCCCGGTCGATATGCCGCACTTGCAGGCCATGCTGGCGGCAGCGCTGCAAGGGCAGGGCGGCGAGCGTGCCTTCCTGGGTCGGCGTGACCAGCCGTCCGCACCGGTCGCGGCAGAAGGTGATCCGCTGGTTATCGCTGCCGCCTGGGCCGGCGGCCAGTCATTCGCATGGACGCCGATCACGGGCCACCGGCGCCCGCGCCTGAGTGGTTTGCCAGCCTATCCGTTCGATGCCCAGCCGTGCTGGCTGCCGCCAGCGCGCGCGAGGCAGGGCGTGACCGTTAACGCTAACGGCAGCAGCACCGTCACTGCCTGTCTCACTGGCACCAGCATCGCCACCGTCACTACCACCGCAAACGCCACTAATCCTCCCATCGTTGATAGTGCCACCGTCTCCGAACCTCCGGCGCTACGCAAAGTCGTCACGCTGACCGGCAGGGAAGCCTGGTTGGCAGACCACGTGGTGAACGGCCAGGTCATGCTCCCGGCCGTGGCTTACCTGGAGCTGGTGCGTGACGCCGCTGCGAGCGCGCTGCAATGCCCGGCCACCAGCGTGCAATTGCATCAGGTGGCCTGGGTGCGGCCGGTGGTGTTCGATGGCGCGGGGGAGATAAAACTCCAGATCGCGTTCACGCCCTTAACCAATGCAAGTGCGCCACTGTTGGGCTTTACCGTTACCAGCGATGGTGACGGGGAGCCGCTGCTGCACTGCCAGGGGCAGGCACAGGCCGGCGCCGCGCCAGCCGCACCACATGTCACCACGCTGGACCAGTTGCGCGCTGCCTGCATCACACCAGGCCCGCAGCCGGAGCAGCTTTACGCGGCATACCGCGCGGCGGGACTGGCTTATGGTCCTGGCTACCACGCGGTCACGGCCCTGCATACCGACGCTTCGGGTCAGGTATTAGCGCGGCTCGAACTGCCCGCCGGTGCCGATGGCAGCACGGGTATGGCGCTGCATCCGTCGATGATAGACGCAGCTATCCACGCCGCTGCCGCGCTCACGCCAGCCGAAGGGCAGGGGGCACTGGCGCCATCGCTATCGCTGCCGTTCGCCGTCGAACGCGTGGAGATCCACGGCGAGTCCACCACTACCATGTGGGCCTTTATCCGAGACGCCGGAGGCAGCGCTGCCGGCGTCCGGGTGCGCAAGCTCGATATCGACCTCTATGCCGACGAAGGCCGCTTGTGCGTAGCGCTGTCGGGCTTTTCGCTGCGCAGCATGGATAACACTGGCGCGGCCAGGCCGGCCTCCACGCCAATGTTGGCGCATCAAGCGGAGCATAAAACAGAGCATAAATCCGGGCATCAAGCGGCGCATCAGGCGGTGCACGAACCGGTGCTGCACTTGCTGCGCGCCGAAGTGGCGGCGCTGCTGCAAGTGGCGGTGGACGACATCAGCGCCGACGAAGAGTTGGGCGCTTACGGATTCGATTCCATCAACCTCACCACGCTGGGCAACCGGCTCAATGAGCTATACCGGCTGCCTGCGGAGCGGCCGCTGAACCCGACCGTGTTCTTCGAATACCCGACCCTTGCCGCGTTTTCGCGCTTCCTGGCCAGCCGCTACCCGGAGCAAGTAGCGGCAATACACGGTGCGGCAGTCAGCCGGCTGCCGCAGCCGCCACGCGTGATCGCGGACCTCACAAAAGCGCCAAGCTTGCTCATGCATGCGATGGAAGCGCCGCGTGCGTTCGCTGACGCTGGCCAAGCGCCGCACATCTTCGCTGGTGCCGCCGAACCGCTACGCGTATCCGAAGATGCTGCCAATCCGTCACGGGTGTTCGAAAATGCTGCCGAAGCACCACCACCGAAGCCGGCCCGGTCGGCCGGCAAGGCCATTGCCATCGTCGGCGTCAGCGCCAGCTTCCCGCAGGCGCCGGACCTGGATACATTCTGGCGCAACCTGGAAAGCGCCCGCGACAGCATTGTCGAAGTCCCGCCCGAGCGCTGGGACTGGCGCGCGCTGTTCGGTGACCCTGCCACCGAACCGTTCAAAACCGACGTCAAATGGGGCGGTTTCATGGATGGTATCGCACATTTTGATCCGCTGTTCTTCGGCATCTCGCCGCGCGAGGCCGAGTTGATGGACCCGCAGCACCGGCTGCTGCTGCAACATGCCTGGCATGCGATCGAGGAAGCCGGCCATAATCCGCGCAGCCTGGCGGGTAGCCGCACCGGTGTGTTCATGGCCACCGCCAACAGCGGTTACGGCAATCTGCTGGCGCAGGCCGGGCTGGCGGTCGATGGTTCGACCATTACCGGTATGGTGCCGTCGGTGGCGCCCAATCGCATCAGCTACCTGCTCGACCTGCACGGTCCCAGCGAGCCGGTGGAAACCGCGTGTTCGTCGGCACTGGTGGCCATCCACCGCGCCATGGCCGCGATCGACGCCGGCCACTGCGACCAGGCGCTGGTGGGGGCGGTCAATACCATCGTCACGCCGGATGGCCATATCGGCTTCCGCAAGGCCGGCATGTTGTGCGAGGATGGCCGTTGCAAGACCTTCTCGCGCCACGCCAACGGTTATGTGCGTGGCGAGGGCGTGGGCGTGCTGCTGCTCAAACGCCTGGCCGACGCCGAGCGCGATGGCGACCATGTCCACGCGGTCTTGCGCGGCAGCGCCGAAAACCACGGCGGCCGCGCCAACTCGCTGACCGCGCCCAATCCCAACGCCCAGGCGCAATTGATCGCAACTGCCTTTACCGAAGCCGGCATCGATCCGCGCACGGTGGGTTATATCGAAGCGCACGGCACCGGCACGGCGCTGGGCGATCCGATCGAGATCAATGGCCTCAAGCTGGCGTTTGCCGACCTGTATGCCAGGCATGGCGCGGCGCCGGCGCAGGAGGCGCACTGCGGCATCGGTTCCGTCAAGAGCAATATCGGCCACCTGGAACTGGCGGCAGGCATGGCCGGCGTGGTCAAGGTGCTGATGCAGCTGCGCCATCGCGCGCTGGCGCCCACCCTGCATGCGCAGGAACTCAATCCCTACCTGGAGATCGAAGGTAGCCCGTTCTTCGTGGTGCGCGATGGCCGGCCGTGGGCCGCACCGCGCGACGCCGAGGGGCGCACCTTGCCGCGTCGCGCGGGCGTGAGTTCCTTCGGCTTCGGCGGCGCCAACGCCCACGTGGTACTGGAGGAGTACCAGGCAGAGGTCCCGCCGGCAGGCGACAGCACCGCAGGACCGCAGGCCTTCGTGCTGTCCGCCCGCACCGAATCTCAGCTGTTCGACGCGGCGCGTCGCCTGCGCGCAGCACTGGACGCTTTCAGTGACGACGACTTGCCGGCCATTGCGTACACGCTGCAACTGGGCCGCGAGGCCATGACGCACCGGCTGGCGCTGGTGGCCGGTTCGCTGGCGCAACTGCGCACGCAACTGGACGCCGTGCTCGAAGGCCGTGCTGCGGTCATGCCGGACGTTTACCTTGGCGCCGGCAAGGCCGGCCGCGACACCATCGCGCTGTTCCAGTCCGACGACGAATGGCGCCCGGTGCTGGCGGACTGGCTGACGCGCGGCAAGTACCGGCAGGTACTGCCGCTGTGGGTACATGGGCTGGCGCTGGACTGGAAACCGCTATACGCCAACACTCGTCCGCGCCGGCTGTCGCTGCCCGGCTACCCGTTTGCACAGGAGCGCCACTGGGTGCCGCCAGGGACCGCCGGTCATCCGCTGCCGGCGCCGGCGCATGTTCTGCATCCGCTGTTGCACACCAACGTCTCCGGCTTCGACGGCCAGCGCTTCCGCACCACCTTCACCGGCCAGGAATGGTTCCTGCGCGACCACGTGGTGTTACAGCGCCGCGTGCTGCCAGGCGTGGCTTACCTGGAGATGGTGCGGGCGGCGCTGGCGCAATCTGCCCGCTCAACCCAGGGCGTGGTGCTGCGTGACGTGGCTTGGCTGCAGCCGGCGGCGCTCGATGTCGGCGATGCGGGCATCACCCTAGAACTGGCGCTGATACGGCGCGACGACGGCGACGTGGCGTTTGCCATCACCAGTGGCGACCAGCCGCCGCGCACGCACTGCCTGGGAGTTGTCAACCTTTCCGGCTCCGGGCCACAGCAAAAGCCGTTCACACCGCCGCCGGCTGGCGGCGTCACTGTCTTGGCCGACCGGATCTACGAGCGGTTCGCGGAACTGGGCATTGCCTACGGCCCTGCCCACCGGCCGCTGTGCGAGTTGCACGTGGCGGAAGCTGTGGAAGGCCACGCAGCGCAGATATGGGCCACGCTGGAACTGCCGGCAACCGCCAGCGCAGGCATGCACGACTACGTGCTGCACCCGGCAATGCTCGATGGCGCCCTGCAAGCGGGTATCGGCTTCATGCTGGCGCAGTCCGGCGGTCAGGCGCCGCTGCCGTTCCACCTGCGGCGGCTGGAAGTGCTGGCGCCGTGCACCGCCAGCATGCGCGCGCTGGTAACACGCGACGCCGCTCATGCCCAGGATGGCGACGCTATCCGCCTCGATATCGACCTGTACGACACCGGGGGCGCGCTATGCGTACGTATTGGCGGCTTCGCCTCGCGCCAGGCAGGTGGCCCGCATACCGAAACCTCCGCCCACCGTACGTTGTCGAGCGAACCGCACGCGCTGGTGCTGGCGCCGGTCTGGGAGCGGCTCGAGTATCGGGCCTCGGCCGAGACCAGTCCGCGTGCCGGCGACCGCGTGTGGCTGCTGGACGTTGCCTGTGGCCCCGCTGCCGCCGCCGTTCTGCGAGCGCATTGGGCACACCCCACCGTCTTTGCACCAGGCGGTCCCGACGCGTCGTCCTCACCCGTTACATCTTGCAGCCCCGACACTCCGTTCGCACCTGCCGTCCACGCTAGCCTCGCCACGACGTCTGCGATCGACACACCCGGCATACCTGGTAACGCCGGCACGCCGTTCACACCTGGCGCATCCGCTAGTTTCGTCACGACATCCACACCCAGGGCACCCAGCCTGCTAAGTACATCCGCCGCCACCATCACACCTGCCGGGCAGGCAAACGACGCCGATCAGGTCGCGTCGGCAGGCGCCGACCAGCGGACATTGCTGGCGGATGGCGTCGATCACGTCGTCTGGGCTGCCGCCGACCGGCAGGAATTGGCGACCGATGGCGATGCCATGCTGGCCGCCCAGGAGAGCGGCATCTTCGCTGTTTTCCGCGCCGTCAAGGCCTTGCTGGCCCACGGTTACGGCGGCAAGCCGCTGGCCTGGACTTTCATCACCACCGGCGCGGCGGCGCCGAACGCGGAGACGCGCATCGATCCCACCCATGCCGGGGTACGCGGTCTGGCCGGCGTGCTGGCGAGGGAATATCCGCAGTGGTCGGTGCGGGTGCTGGACCTGGCGCCCGGCTGGTCGGCCGATGTGGCGACGCTGTCTGCGGCCCTGGCGCTGCCCGCCATCGACGCGGTGGTGCGCGACGGCGTCTGTTACCAGCAAAAGCTGGCGCCGCTGCATGTGCTGGACCGGGTGGCCGCACCACGCTTGCGCGAATCGTCGTACCGGGCCGGTGGCGTGTACGTGGTGATTGGCGGCGCCGGTGGCATCGGCGTCCTGTGGACCGCTTACATGATGCGAACGTACCAGGCGCAGGTGGTGTGGCTCGGACGCCGGCCGCTCGATGAAACCATCGCGGCGCGGATAGCGGAACTGGCCGATCACGTCGCCGCCCCAATGCCGGTGTACCTTGCCGCCGACGCCACCGATCCCGTATCGCTGGCCGCCGCCCGCGCGCAAGTGCTGGCGCGCTTCGGCCGCATCGATGGCCTGGTGCACGCGGCGGCGGTGTTGTCCGATGCCAGCCTGGCCAACCTGGACGAAGCGGATCTGCGCGCAGTCTATGCCAGCAAGGTCGATACCAGCGTGCGCATGGCGCAGGTGTTTGGCGGCGACCGGCTCGATTTCGTGTTGTGCTGCTCGTCGCTGGTGGCGTTCGCGCGCCCGCCCGGTCAGGCCAACTATGTGGCCGGCTGCGTGTTCCAGGATGCCTGGGCCCGGGCCATGGCCGCGCACTGGACCTGCCCGGTGAAGGTAATGAACTGGGGGTACTGGGGCGGCGTGGGTCTGGCTGCGGACGATGGTTACCGCGACCGCATGGCGCGCCTTGGCGTTGGTTCGATCAATGCGGCCGAGGGCATGGAGGCGCTGGAAATGCTGCTGGCCGATAGCCAAAACCAGACCGCGCTGGTCAACGTCACCCGGCCGCTGGCCGAACTGTCGCAGGGGATTTATGCAGGAGTGCTGGCGGGCGGCCACCCGACCGCAGAGTCACCCGTGCAGGCAATGGCGACACCGCCATCGGCGGCGGCAACGGCAACGGCAGCGGCAACGGCAACGGCAACGGCAACGGCAACGGCAACGGCAACGGCAACAGCGACGACTCCCGACGAAGCCGGGCTGACTGCCATCGTCACCAGCGTGCTGTCGGCCGCGCTCAAGGTGGCTCCCGGCGATATCGATCCCGACGAGCCGTTTTCGGCCTACGGTGTCGATTCCATCACCGGCGTGCAGTTGGCGCAAACATTGAACCAGCGCCTGGGGCTGGAGCTGGACGTGACGCTGTTCTTCGACCACGGCTCCGTGCGGCGCCTGGCGCAGCACCTGCTCGACCGTCATGGCGCCACGCCAGACATCACTCAGCCGCTGGCGCAGAAAACGCCGGTGCCATCAACCGCACCAGTGGCAGCTCACCTACCGGCGCCAACGACAGCGCCAGTTCCAGGACCTGCAGTATTTCATCCACCGTCGTCGATGGCGCGAACAACGGCACCGACCCTGGTAGCATCAGCATCAGCATCAGCACCAGCACCAGCACCAGCACCAGCATCAGTACCAGCAGCACCAGCACCAGCACCAGTACCAGCACCAGTACCAGCAGCACCAGTACCAGCAGCACCAGTACCAGCAGCACCAGCACCAGCAGCACCAGCACCAGCAGCACAGGCGGCAGAAGCAGCACAAGCTGCACGAGCTGCACATGCAGCATCAGCACCACATGCAGCATCAGCAGCACCAACCACATCACCAACCACATCACCAACCACATCACCAACCACATCAACAACTCTGCCAGCCAACAATCCCGCGCCAGCAATCGCCACTACCGCGCCGACGGCGGAACCCATCGCCATCGTCGGTCTGAGCGCCGCCTTCCCGCAAGCTGACAGCCCCGAAGCGCTGTGGCAGGCCCTTGCCAGCGACCGTCACTGCGTGACCGAAGTGCCGAAACAGCGCTGGGACTGGGAGCAGGTCGGCGATGAATCGCTGACCGACGCCGAACGCGCCTGTTTCCGCTGGGGCGCCTTTCTCGACGGCGTCGAGCAGTTCGACGCCGGCTTTTTTGGCATCGCGCCGGAGGAGGCGGCGTACATGGCGCCGCAACAGCGGCTGCTGCTCACCCACGCCTGGCGCGCCGTCGAGGATGCCGGCATCACTCCCGCCACGCTGGCGCAATCACCCACCGGCGTGTTCATCGCGGCCGTGCCCAGCGACTATTTGAACCGGCTCGAACACGCAGACCATGTGCCGTTGGTGGTAACCGGGCTCTCGACGTCGATGATCCCCAACCGCATTTCGCAGTTCCTCAACCTGCGTGGCCCCAGCGAACATTGCGATACCGCCTGTTCCTCCACTCTGGTGGCGCTGCATCGCGCGGTGCAGGCGATCCGCAGCGGCGAGTGCGCGCAGGCACTGGTGGGAGCGGTCAACCTGCTGCTCACGCCGGCCGGCTACATTGGCTTCCAGTCCATGGGTTACTTGAACGCCGGTCGCCGCATGGCCGCTTTCGAACCTGGCGCGTCCGGGTTCGTACGGGCCGAGAGCGTGGGCGCGCTGCTGCTCAAGCCGCTGCGCCAGGCGCAGGCCGACGGCGACCATGTGTATGGAGTGATACGCGGCACCGGCGTCGCCCACGGCGGCGGCGCGCTATCGCTCACCATGCCCAATGGGGGCGGCATGCGCCAGGCGATCCGCCAGGCGCTGATCGGCAGCGGTGTCGATCCTGCCAGCGTGTCGTACATCGAGGCGCACGGCATCGCATCTCCGCTGGGCGATGCGATCGAGATCGGTGCGCTCGGTGACGAGTATCGTCGTTCGACGTCCGATACGTCGTGCCGGATAGGCACCGCGCGGCCGGTCGTGGGCTATGCCGAAGTGGCGTCCGGGCTGGTCTCGCTGGTCAAGGTGCTGATGGCCTTCAGGCACCGCACCTTGCCCGGCATTCCCGGCTTTGCGGGGCCGCACGCCAACCTGGCGGCGGCCGCCGGCCGCTTCGCTTTCAGCGCCGAGCCGCAACCGTGGCCGGCGCCGGTGGACCGGCATGGCGTGATCGAGCCGCGCCGGGCGGCGATCAACAACTTCGGCTTCAGCGGCGTCAATGCCCACCTGGTATTGGAAGAGTACCTGCCGGCGGCGCGCCAGGAGCTACCGGCGCAGCCGGAACTGATCGTGCTCTCCGCCCGCACCGACGCCGCGCTGCGCCAGAGTGCCGCCGACTTGTTGAATACGTTGCAGGAAGGCCCGGCACCGGCACTGAGCGATATCGCTTTCACCCTGCAAACAGGTCGTGCGCCGTTCAATCGCAGGCTTGCGGTGGTGGCCGACAGCCACGAAACGCTGCGGCGCGAACTGCAACGCCACCTCGACGGCAACGCTGTCAACACTGGCGCCAACGCCAACGCCAACGCCAACGCCAACGCCAACGCCAACGCCAACGCCAGTGCCAGTGCCAGTGCCAGTGCAGGAGCCACCGCGACCGGCGATAGCATTGGCTGCAGCAACGGCACCCACAACGACACCGAAGCCGCAATCGCAATCGCAAGCGGCACCGCCACCGCCAACGCCACCAACAACGCCACCAACAACGCCACCAACAACGCCACCAACAACGCCACCAACAACGCCACCAACAACGCCACCAACAACGCCACCAACAACGCCACTAACAACGCCACCATGACCACCACCGGCCGCGCCGGCGCCAAAGTCGCTGACCGCGCTCAGGCCGAGTTATGGGCGCGCCAGGGCCGGTTGCCGGAACTGGCCCGCCACTGGGTTGACGGCGGCACCGTGGACTGGCGGCTGCTGCGTGCGGAAGGTTCGGCGCGCAGGGTGTCGCTGCCCGGCCACCCGCTGTCGCCCCGGCCGTACTGGGTCACCGGCGCCACCGGCCTGTCCGCGCTGCACGGACGGCGCAAGGCCAAACGCGCAGCCCGCATCAACAAGGGCGTCAACCAGGGTGTCAACCAGGGCGCCGACGGCCAGGGTGCCGGTCGTGCGGCCGCCCCCAGCACCACGCCCGCCACCTAACACCTCGAATCCCAACCACTGAAAGGACTGATATGGCGAACAATATGCAAGCACAGGCCAGGCAGGTGATCCAGCAGGCCATCCTGCGCCATGGCGGCATGGCGCGTTACGAGCAGGTCGATCGGATCGTCTGCGACGTGACGACCATGGGCGGACTGGCCATGCGCCGGCGAGGGCTGCACGCCGATTTTCCGCTGCCCAACCGGGTCACGCTGATGCCGCGCCAGAGCCAGGCCGTGCTGCATGACTATCCGGCGCCGGGACGCTCCTGCCTGTACGACAACGGCCGCGTGGCCATGGTGGGGGGAGGGCGCGAAGCGGTCTTCGACAGCGACAACCACCGTCAGCAGATGCTCAGCGTCTCGCGCCTGCGGCGTCCATGGACCGTGCTCGATGCCGTCTATTTTTTCGGCTATGCGATGACGCATTACGCCTCGCTGCCGTTTTCGCTGCCCGGGTTGAAAGTGGTGGGGCTGGCGCGGCGTAGCAGCGGCGACTGGCGCACCCGCATCGATGTCGAATATCCCGATGGCGCCCACACCCACAGCAAGCAGGAGACCTTCTATTTCGATGACACCGGCCTGCTGGTGCGCCACGACTATCGCCCGGAAGTGAGCTCGCCGGTCGCGCGCGCCGCCAATTTCCTGCACGAGTACAAGAACTGCGAAGGCCTGCTGATCACCGAACGGCGCAAGGTCCACTTCCGGCTCGGGCGCCTGGTCACGCCGCTGATCGTGATGGACGCCAGCATCAAGGTGCGGGAAGTGATGTACAGCTCCCCTGAAATGGCGGTCATCTCGGCATAAAGCACTCTTATTGAAGATGAAGGAGGAATCAACGTGGGAACACAAGCTATCGTCGATATCATCGCCGGCCATGCGCGCGAGGTGCTGCCCGACCTGGGTACGCGGCCGCTGGGTGGCGCCGACTCGTTGCGCGAACTGGGCGCCAATTCCATCGACCGCGCCGAAATCCTGATGCTCACCACGGCCACGCTGGGCTTGCGCATTCCGCTGGTCGAACTGGCGCAGCCGCGCAACCTCGGTGAACTGGCCGCGCTGCTCGCGGAGCGAGGTGCACGTGTCGCCTGACGCCGTGGTCACCGGCCTGGGCGTGGTGTCGGCCATCGGCCAGGGCAAGCAGGCGTTTCTCGACGCCTTGCTGGACGGACGCCAGGCATTCGAGGTGCTGCGGCGCCCGGGGCGACAGCTGCCTGCGGGCGCCGATGGTGGCGCCGCGCTACCGTTTATCGGCGCCGAAATCGCCGACCTGCTCCTGGCCGCAACCATGTCGCGCAAGGGTTTGCGCACCGCGTCCCTGGCAGGGCACGCGGCGCTGGCGGCGCTGCACGAAGCCTGGCACGAGGCCCGTCTCGACCAGGTGCGGCCCGAACGCATCGGCCTGATTATCGGCGGCAGCAATGTCCAGCAGCGCGAACTGGTGCTGGCGCAGGCTGCGCTGGCGGGCGAGCCGTGGTTCATCGCACCGGCCTACGGCCACACTTTTCTCGACAGCGATGTATGCGGCCTGTGTACCGAAGCGTTCAATATCCGGGGCTTTGCCTACACCCTGGGCGCAGCGTCGGCCAGCGGCCAGGTGGCGGTGTTGCAGGCGGTGGAGGCGGTGCGCGCGGGCCAGGCCGACGTTTGCATCGCATTGGGCGCCTTGACCGACCTGTCGTACTGGGAGTTGCAAGCCTTGAGTTCCATGGGGGCGATGGGTTCCGCGCGCTTCGCCGGCGAACCGGCGGTGGCGTGCCGGCCATTCGACCGCGATCGCGACGGTTTCATTTTTGGCGAGGCGTGCGGCGCGGTGGTGGTCGAGCGGGTGGAGCGCGGCGCGGCATTCGAGCGCGCCGGTGTGCAGCCGTATGCACGCTGCCTGGGTGGGGCGGTCAATGTGGATGGCAACCGCCATCCCAATCCGTCGCTGGCCGGCGAGTGCCTGGCCATCCGCCGCGCGCTGCGCCGCGCGGCGCTGACGGCGGCGCAGATCGATTACGTCAATCCCCATGCCAGCGGCTCCCGTATCGGCGACGAGACCGAATTGCTGGCGCTGCGCGAGAGCGGCCTGGCGCACGCCCGGCTCAATACCACCAAGTCGCTCACCGGCCATGGCCTGGCGGCCGCCGGAGCGGTGGAGGTGGTGGCCACGCTGCTGCAGATGCGCGCCGGGCGGCTGCACCCGTGCCGCAACCTGGACCGGCCGCTGGAAACCGGCTGGAATTTCGTCGGCGCAGCGGCGCAAGCCTGCGACGTCGAACACGCGCTCACGGTCAGCATCGGCTTTGGCGGCGTCAATTCGGCGCTCTGCTGGCAGCGCTTGTGAGGCCGCCCATGCCCGTAAAGTCCCACGGCCTACTCGAGCATTACCTGCCGCGCTATACCTTTGCCCACCGCTACAAGACGGTGGTGCATTGCGGTGACATAGGCCGCGTGTACGATATCGCCCGCGACGTCGATTTATCGCGCTCGCGCGTGATCGTGCTGCTGTTCCGGCTGCGGGGCCTGCCATGCGACCGCTGGCGCGCGCGGGCGTTTTGCGCTGCCATGCACTGGACCGAGCTGGCGCAGCGGCGGCCAACGGAGTTCCTGGTCGCCTACTGGCGCGGCGGCGACGGCAACCGCATCCGCCGCATCGAGGACGCCGCGCAGTTCTGCGGCCCGCTGCCGGGCGCCACGCAAAAAGTGGGCTTCACGTTCCGCTTCCGCCAGCTCGATGCGAAGCGCGTGGAAATCGATACCGAAACCCGGGTGCTGTGCATCGGTGCGCGCAGCCGACTTGCTTTTCTCGGGTACTGGCTGATGATCAAGCCATTCAGTGGCCTGGTGCGCAAGGAAATCCTGCGCCTGATCCGCCGTGAGGCCGAGTCATGAAGGTGGCGGCCAACCAGCCCAATGCCATGGTGGTCAAGCTGCCCTTGATCGTGCTGGCGCCGCTGCGACTGTATTTTCAGCTGGCCGGCCGCATCGCGCCGCAAGCGGCGGTGGGGGCGTTCCGCTGGCTGCTGTCGCACATGCCGCGCCGGCGGCTGTCGGCCCGCGAGCAGGCGTTTCTGGATGGCGCACAGCGCCTCGCCTTCGATTGCGGCGACGCGGTGCTGGCCGGTTACAGCATCGGCGCCGGTCCCGCCGTGCTGCTGGTGCATGGCTTGCAGGGCAGCGCCGCCAATTTCCGTGCGCTGGCGCCGGCGCTGGCGCAGGCAGGGTATTGCGCTGTCATGTTCGACGCCGTCAACCACGGCAACTCGCCGCCGGGCACCGCGTTTTCCCGGCGCTCGGTGCAGCACCTGCGGTGCGTGATCGAAAAACTGGGGCCGCTGCACGCCATCGTCTGTCATTCGGCCGGCGCCTATCTGACCATGCTGGCGCTGTGCGAACCAACCGCCAGCGTGGAAAAATGCGTGTACCTGGCGCCGTACCCGGATATCGCCACCACGCTGCGCACGTTTGCCGACTACCTGTGGGTACCCCGCGCGGTGGAGCCGCGCCTGCGGCGCTGGTTCGAGGACATCGGCGGCATGCCGTTCGAGCAGCAGTCGATGTGCCACTGCCTGCCGCGCCATGGCACTACCCGCAACCCGGCATGCCTGTTCGTGCACGACACCGACGACCGCCACATCCCGCTTGACTATACCCACGCCACGCTGCGGCACCTGCCGCTCGCGCGTCTGCACGTGACCAGCGGTCTCGGACACTTCCACATCCTCAAGGAACCGGGCGTGATCGCCCACATCGTCGATTTTCTCCAACGCCCATGACCAGTATTCACGCAATCAAGCCATCCCGTCTCGAGCTGGTGTTCCTGTTCCCTGGACAGGGTTCGCAGCACTACCAGATGGGGCGCGCGCTGTTCGACGCCGACCCCGCCTTCCGCGATCTGATGACCGGCCTCGATGCGCAATTCACCGAACGCGAGGGCGTGTCGCTGCTCGCCCGCCTGTATGGTTCGCTCTCGGCCGCCACGCCGCTCGACGACATCCACCTGAGCCACCCGCTGGTCGTGATGATCGAGTACTGCCTGGCCACCGTGCTGCGCCAGCGCGGGCTGCGTCCCACGCGGGTGATCGCGTCCAGCGCCGGCGAGTTTGCCGCACTGGCGTTCACCGGCCGCATCACCATCGAGACCGCGCTGGACATGATGGCGCGGCAGGCGCAGTGGGCATCGCATTACGTGGAGCCGGGCTTCATGCTGGCGGCGATGGCGCCGCGCGCCTGGTGCGCAGCCAATCCCGATGTGTGCCGGTTGGCGTGGGTCGCGGGCGTGGGCATGCCATCGGCCACCGTGCTCACGGGCCGGCGCGAGAACCTGGCGCCGCTCGAGGCGGCGCTGCGTGCGCGCGGTGTGGCGTTTGGCCGGCTGCCGGTACGAGTGCCGTTCCACAGCGCGCTGATGGACCCGATGCGCGCGCACTGGGTGCGGCGCTACGCCGACCATCCGCACGCGGATGCGCTGTGGGACGTGATCCGGCACCCGTTCGATTTTCCGGCGTCGCTGGCCATGCTGGACCGGCAGGCGCCATGCACGCTGGTGGACGTGGGGCCGTCGGCCACGCTGGCCAACTGGATCCGTCACGGCGCCGTGCCGCACGCCGACCAGTGGCGCGTCCACGGCATCCTCTCGCCCTGGGGCGGCGACTTGCCACGGCTGCAGCAGGTGCTCGACCTTGCCGATGTTCACACCACCGCATGATGACGCGCGGCGCCCGCCTGTTCCTGTTCGGCGTGATGGCGTTCGGCCAGTTCATGGCGCTGGTCGATATCCAGATCGTGGCCGCCTCGCTCAACGCCATCCAGGCCGGCCTGTCGGCCGCGCCGGACGAAATCAGCTGGGTGCAAACCGCGTACCTGATGGCCGAACTGGTGATGATTCCGCTGGCCGGCTTCCTGGCCAAGGCCCTGTCCACGCGCTGGCTGTTCACCTTGTCCGCCGGGCTGTTCACGCTGGCGAGCGCCCTGTGCGGGCTGGCGTGGGATATCGATTCGATGATTGCCTTCCGCGTGTTCCAGGGTTTTGTGGGCGGCGCCATGGTGCCCACCGTGTGGGCCACGGGGTTCATCCTGTTTACGGGTCGCGACCGCGCGCTGGCTTCGTCCATCCTTGGCGTGGTGACCATGCTGGCGCCGGTGTCCGGCCCCACCATCGGCGGCTGGATCACGGAGTTGATCGACTGGCGCTGGATTTTCTACATCAATGTCGTGCCGGGCATCGTGGTGACGGTGCTGGCGGCGGCGCTGATTCGCTTCGATGAAGCGCGGCCGGCGCTGCTGCGCACCCTGGACTGGTCGCACCTGCTGGCGATGGCGCTGTTCCTCAGTTGCCTCGATTATGTGCTCGAAGAAGGCCCGCGCCACGACTGGTTCAGCGACACCGGCATCGCCGTGGCAGCGTGGGTGGCGCTGGTGGCGTTCGTGCTGTTTGTCGAACGTTCGCTGCGCTCGGCCACGCCGGTGGTGCGGCTCACGCCATTCAAACGACCGACGTTCGTGCTGGCCAGTACGCTGGCGCTGGCCACCAGCGCGGCCATTTTTGCCGCCACGTACCTGGTGCCGGTGTTCCTGGGCCGGGTGCGCGGCTACAACAGCCTTGATATCGGCACCACCGTGTGCGTGACGGGACTGGGCATGCTGATCAGCGCGCCGCTGACCATGCGCCTGCTCAGGCATGTCGATCCGCGCCTGGTGATTGCGCTCGGGGTGCTGATTTTTACCGCCAGCCTGTGGATGTTCTCGTTCGTCGGCCCGGAGTGGGGTTTCAAGGAACTGTTCTGGCCCCACGTGCTGCGCGGCGTGGCCGGCATGCTGTGCGTGGTGCCGGCCGCAAACCTGGCGCTGGCCGATCTCGAAGACGAGGCGCTGCACGAAGCGTCCGGCCTGTTCAACCTGCTGCGCAACCTCGGTGGGGCGTTGGGCATCGCGCTGGTCAATACCTGGTTGCAGGACCATGGCCGGCTGCACCTGCTGCGCCTCGGCGAGGCGCTCGGCACGCGCGGCGACGGCGCCCGTCAACTGCTCGATGGCCTGCGGCACGACCTGTCCACCCGGACTACCGACGCCGCGCACGCCTGGCTGGCCGCGCAGGCGCTGCTCGAACGGCACGTGCAGCGGCAGGCGCTGGTGCTGGCGTTCGACGACGTCTTCCGCCTGATGGCCTGGCTGCTACTGGCCACATTGGTGCTGGTGCCCTGGTGCCGGACGGCGCCGCCATCTTCCACTCCTCATTCGATAGAACCATGACGCAAACCGAAACAAAAAACCGGCGGCGTGCCTTGCTGCCGCTGCTGACAGCACTGGCGGTCGGCGGCGCCGGCGCCCTGTGGCTGGCCGCCCCCGGCAGCCAGGTCTCGACCGACGACGCGTACCTGCGCGCCGACGACACCAGCATCGCCCCGCAGGTGAAGGGAAGGGTGCTGGAAGTGCTGGTGCGCGACCACCAGCGCGTGGTGACCGGTGCGCCGCTGGTACGGCTCGATCCCGACGACCTGGCTGCGCGTACCCGCGCCGCTGCTGCCGACCTGCAGGGCGCGCGCGCCAACGTGCAGGCCGCGCAGGCAGCGCTGACCAGCCTCGATGCGGAGGAACAGCTGGCGGCGGCCCAGATCACCACCGTGCGGGCGGGGATCGTCGCGGCGAAAGCGCGGGTGGCGCGCACCGCCGCCGAGCAGTCCCGCCACGAACGGCTGGCACAAGCGGGCGCCGTGGCCCAGCGCGAACTGGAACTGTCGCGCACCGGCGCGCTGGACGCCACGGCGAACGCCGACCGCAGCACCGCGCAACTGGCGGTGGCGCAGCGTCAGCTGGAGCTGACACGCAGCCGGCGCGCCAGCCTGCGCGCCGCTCTGGCCCAGGCCGAAGCGGGCGTGGCACGAGCCGACGCCGCGTTCGCGCTGGCGCGCCAGGAGCAGGGTTACGCGGTGATACGGGCGCCGGTCGATGGTTCGGTGGGCGCCTTGCAGGTGCATCGCGGCGATATAGTGCAACCGGGCTCTGCATTGATGACGCTGGTGCCGCTCGAGCGCATGTACGTGGTGGCGTATTTCAAGGAGACCCAGAGTGAGCGCATCGTCGCCGGCCAGCCGGTGCGGCTCGACATCGATGCGCTGCCCGACCAACCCTTGCGCGGTACGGTGGAGAGTTTCGCGCCTGGCACCGGCGCGCAGTTTTCGCTGCTGCCGTTCGAGCCGGGAACCGGCAACTTTACCAAGATCGTGCAGCGGGTGCCGGTAAGGATCGCGCTCGATGGCGGCCAGGAAAAGTGGTTGTCGAAACTACGGCCGGGCTTGTCTGTTACGGCGCGGGTCGCCATCAGATAATCAAGCAACCCAATACCTGCAAGGCGCGCTTGTCAAGCCGCGTAATTACTATCGGTGGCAAAATTGTCGCGGATGCCATTTTTTTGTTTCGTTCAATTTTGCCTGTCGTTACAATCGCTGCATCGGAATTCCAAGGCGTGCGCACCATGATTTGCCTGATCGTCGATCATCATCCCGTCATTTCCAGCGGCCTGGCGCAGATGGTGCGCGCCAGTTTTCCCGGCTGGCAGGTGGATATCGCCCATACCGTTGCTGTCGCCATCGAACAGGCCGGCGCGCAACAGCCCGATGTCGTGCTGATCAGCTTGCTCATGCCGGACAATTCGGGACTGGCGCTGCTCGGTCACTTGCAGCAGCACGATCCGCACAGCCGCCGTACGGCCAGCATCGTCATCGCCGATGCGCCCGACGCCGATACGGCACGCCTGTGCGAGCGGCTGGGCGCGCACGGTTTCATGTCGCGCGCCCACGCATTTACCGCGATTGCCCCGGCCATCCGCGCCGTCTGCGCGCGGCAAAAATATTTCGAGCCGGCGCCCGATATTGCGACGCCGGTACCGGCGCCGATCCGCTTTACGCCGCGCCAGCGCGACATCGTCGATCTGCTGTTGATCGGCTACTCGAACAAGCAGATCGCCTGCACGCTCAACCTCAGCAGTGGCACCGTCAAGAACTACATCTTCGACCTGATGCGGATGATTTCGGTCAGTTCGCGGCTGGAGATGGCGCTCAAGATCCGCGACAGCGGCTACCAGCGCTCGTGACAACCACCATCTAGACCCTCCGGGGTCTTTTTTTTCGTCTGTCGCCACCCACCGTGCCGGATGGCACCTGCCATCGGGCAGGTATCCACTGACATCTGTTCTTGTCAGTTCGACAAAAACATAATGAACCTCGACACCCTAGACCAATGGAGGTTCCATGAACGACGCATCCCCCAACCCGTGGCTGGTGCTGCGCACCCGCAGCCGCCAGGAAAACGTGGTGCAGGAAGTGCTGCGCCAGCGCCAGATTCACTCCTACCTGCCCAAGCACCGCGAGGCCGCGAAACCGACCGAAACCGCGCTGTTCCCCGGTTACATCTTCGTGCAGCCGCGCCCCGAGCAGGTCAGCGCGCTGCGCACCGTGCGCGGTTCGTGCGGCCTCCTGATGAGTTGCGGTCGCCACGCGCAGGTGGCCGCCAACGATGTGCTGGCGATCCGCATCATGGTCGGCAGCGGCGCGCCGCTCGACGTCCATGCCGACCTGGTGGCCGGGCAGCCGATGGAAGTGATTGCCGGGCCGTTCAAGCACGCGCAGGGGCAGTTCGTCAGCGTCGGGCGTCAGCGCCGGCTGGTGATCAACCTGCACCTGATCGGTCGTGGCCTCAGCGTCGAGATCGACGCCGCCCACGTCCGTCCGCTTGCCAACGCCGCCTGACAGGAGAAAGCCATGTCGATCACCGAAATCTACCTGCTGGCGATGATGATGATTTTTGCCGTACCCTACCTGGTGTGGCGCCTGCTCAACTCCGACAACGTGGCGCCGCTGGTGGTGGTGCAGATCGTCGGCGGCGTGCTGCTCGGGCCCGCCGTGCTGGGCGCCGCCTATCCCGAGTACCACGCCTTCGTGTTTTCGCCGCAGGTCACGCTGGCGCTGAACGGCATCGCCTGGTGGGCGGTGATGGTGTTCGTGTGGATTGCGGGCGTCGAACTCGATTTGCGCCAGGCCTGGCGCCATCGCGGCGAGAGCCTGGTGGTGGCCGGCATGGCGCTGGTCACGCCGCTGCTGCTTGGCGTGGGCGTGGCACTGGTGCTGCTGGGCTGGCAGTCCGACTGGATCGGCCCGCGCGCCCGTACCTGGCAATTCGTCACCGGCGTGGGCATGGGATGCGCGGTGACGGCGCTGCCGATCCTGGTGCTGTTCCTGGAAAAGCTCGGCATCCTGCGCACTGCGCTGGGCCAGCGCCTGCTGCGCTATGCCAGTTTCGACGACCTGGCGATCTGGGGCGTGCTGGCGCTGATCCTGCTCGACTGGGAGCGCATCGGCCGCCAGGGCCTGTTCCTGTGCGGTTTCGGGATTGCCGCCTGGCTGGTGCGGCGCGCGATGGTGCGCTTGCGCGAGGGCGACCGCTGGTATGCCAGCCTGACCTGGCTGCTGGCCTGCGCGTTCCTGTCGGACTGGGCCGGGCTGCACTACATGGTGGGCGCGTTCCTGGCCGGCGTGGTGCTCGATGCCGGCTGGTTCGACCGCACCCGCATGGACGCGCTGCGCGAACAGGTGCTGTTTGCCTTCATGCCGGTGTTTTTCCTCAGCACCGGGCTCAAGACCACCTGGACCGTCGGCGCGGAGACGGTCTTCGTGGCGGCCGGCTTGCTGATGCTGGCCAGCGTGGCCGGCAAGCTGCTGGGCGTGGGACTGGCCGGGCGCATGCTGGGCTGGCCCCGTGGCGATGCGCGCGTGATCGGCTGGCTGCTGCAAACCAAGGGCTTGATCGAGCTGATCTTCGCCAATATCCTGCTCGACAAGCAGATCATCTCGAACCAGATGTTTACTGCCATGCTCCTGATGGCCATCGGCAGCACCATGCTGGCCTTGCCGATGGTGCGCAACAGCCACCTGGTGCCGGCCCGCGCGCCGGCCGCCATGCCCGGCGGTCCGCTGCGTGAATGAGGTGAACAACCTTTGCGTGGTGTTGTGCGTGGCGTTGCCGGACGAATACCACCCGGCAGCGCTCGAGCGCAGGCTGCGCCGCCGGCTCGACCGGCCAACGCTGGACCGCATCGACCGCCTGCGCCAGCCGGTGGACCGCTTGCGGTCGATGCTGGGCCGCCTGCTGCTGCGCCACGGACTGCGGCTGCGTGGCCTCGACGATGACGCCGGCGTGACGATCGGCCACTATGGCAAGCCTAGGCTGGTTGATGGCACGGCCGAGTTCAACCTGTCGCACGCGGGACGCTGGGTGGTGTGCGCGATCTCGCAGACGGCGGTTGGCGTCGATGTCGAGCAGATGCGGCCGTTCGACCTGGTGCTGGCGTGGCGCTTCTTTCACCGCCGCGAATGCGCAGCGCTTGCCGTGCAACCGGCAGCCGCCCAGCACGACTATTTCTTTCGCCTGTGGACCGCCAAGGAAGCGTACATGAAGGCGCTCGGGCTCGGTTTTCAGCGCGACATGGCGTCGTTCAGCGTGGCGCCGCGCGCGGACCTGCACGTGGCGCTCGACGATCCGCAAGTGTCGTCGCAGCCCTACATGCTGTCCCACCTGGAACTGGATCCCGGCTACCGCCTGGCACTGTGTCGCCAAGGGCAGCCGGTGCAAGTGCTGCCGGTAACCCTCGATCACTTGTTGTCGCTAACCATCATTCATTAACTTACCTTCAGGCTACTGTGCTGTCATGCCCGCTTTGAAACGGCATAATGCGCGACAGGGTTGGTTGCCTAAAGGACATAAAGTGCTGAATGGAATGCTGAAACGCGACCTGTCGTGGCTGTGGGCAGCGATTGCGGCGATGGTGTTGCTCATCATCTGGCTGCTGTTGCAACTGGGCCGGCAGGGGTCGCAGACGCAAATTACGGCTGCCCGCACCCGTGCGGCCGTGATTTGTCAGATCATGCGCGCGGGCGCCCAGCGCCTGGACGGCAAGGAGGCGCAGGCCGAGGCGGTCGAGCGCGCGGTGGTCGATATGGCGCTGCGCGAAGACAGCGGCGTCGAGGGCGGCCTGTGGCAGGCGCAGCGCGGCGTGTATGCGTACGCCTTTCCCACCTACGACGGCAGCGGCATCAAGGACGATGCCCCGGCGGCCGAATTGCCGCGCATCGGCTCGCTGGCGCAGCGCGCTTTGGCCAGCGCCGCGCCGGTGATCGAGGTGCGCCCCGGCCTGCGCGAGGCGGTCGTGTATGGCGCCTGCCCGGTGCGCGATAACGTCGCCGGCTGGACGTTGACGCGCGTCGCCAGCATGGCCGACAACGCGCTCGACCACCTGGTGGTGGCCGTGAGTGTGCTGCTTTGTTCACTGGTGCTGGCCGGGGCCTGGTTCGCGGTGCTGCTCACGCGCTGGGGCCGCGAAGTGCAGCGGCTGTCGGGCCTGCTGGTGGCCAGCGAACGGATGGCCGCCCTCGGCAGCCTGGCAGCGGGGCTGGCGCATGAAATCCGCAATCCGCTCGGCACCATCCGCATGAAGGTGGACAATGCGCTGGCCGCCGCGCCCGAGCGCCGTCCCGTCCGCACCGAGGCCGCGCTGCACACGACGCTGCTGCAAGTACAGCGGCTGGAAACCCTGGTGGCCAGCCTGCTGGCGCTGACGCAGCCGTTCCACCCGCAGCGCGCGCCGGTGGTGCTGGCCGATTGGCTCGAGCAGCGCCGGCAAGACCATGCCGATGCGGCCGCCGATCTCTCGGTGACACTGGCGCTGAAACTCGGGCCTGGTCTTGGCGCTGCCGTCAACCATGTCGTCACCGTCCAAGCCGGCACTCATGCGGCCTGCTCGGACGCCGCTGCGGCCAACGCCGATATCGCCGCGGTTCACGCCGGCCGCGATCCAGGCGCCGCTGCCCATGCTGGCACCCACGCCGCACCTCCAGACTCTGTCGCTGCCGAGGTAGCCGCCGCCCACGCTAACGGCGGCCCTGGCGCGCGCAGCGCCGTCCACACCGACCAGGAGGTAGCGCTGTTCGACCCGGCGCAGATGGCCCGCGTGCTCGACAACCTGCTGATCAATGCGCTGGCCCACACCACGGCCGGCGGCCACGTGGAGCTGGGTGCCGCCCGCAACGGCGATGTCCTGCGGCTGTGGGTGGCCGACGACGGGCGCGGCGTGCCCCCGGCCTTGCAGGCCAGCTTGTTTGATCCGCTGGTGACCGGACGGCCCGGCGGCACCGGTCTTGGGCTGGCGGTGGTGCGCGAAGTGGTCCACGCCCATGGCGGCACGGTGGCGCTCGACCCCGCCCACGTGCCCGGCACCCGCATCGTGATGGATCTGCCATGGACCTGATCCTGGTTGTCGATGACAATACCGCCTTCAGGGCCACGCTGGCCGAGACGCTGGAAGATCTCGGCTACCGCGTGCGCCAGGCGGCCAGCGCCGAGGCGGGGCTGCGCGCGCTGGGCGAGGGCGGCATTGCCGCCGCGATTGTGGACCTGCGCCTGCCCGGCGACGACGGCCTGGCGCTGCTGCGCGCCGCGCCGGCCATCGCACCGGACGTGCCGTGCATCATGCTGACCGCGTATGCCAGCGGCGCCAACACCATCGAGGCGATGCGCCTGGGCGCTTTCGACCACCTGACCAAGCCGATCGGACGCAGCGCGCTGGCCGCAACGCTGGAGCGGGCCTTGCGCGCCAAGGCAGCGGCAGCGCCGGGGCCGGCGGAAGTTGCCGCCGATCCGGCCGACACCATGGTCAGCAGCAGCGAAGCGATGCGCGCCATTTTCAAGCGCATCGGCCTGGTGGCCGACAGCGACAATTCGGTGCTGGTGCTGGGCGAGACCGGCACCGGCAAGGAACTGGTGGCGCAGGCGCTGCACCGCAACAGCGCCCGCGCGGGCGGCCCATTCGTGGCCGTCAACTGTGCGGCGATACCGGCCGACCTGCTCGAGAGCGAACTGTTCGGCCATGTAAAAGGCGCGTTTTCTGGCGCTGTCGCCGACCGGCCCGGACGCTTCCGCGAGGCCGATGGCGGCACCCTGTTCCTCGACGAGATCGGCGACATGGCGCTGCCCACCCAGGCCAAGATCCTGCGCGTGTTGCAGGAGCGGATAGTGACGCCGCTCGGCGGACGCCACGCGCAGCCGGTCAACCTGCGGGTGGTGGCGGCCACCCACCGCAATCTCGAACGCGAGGTACTCGACGGCGCCTTCCGCGCCGACTTGCTGTACCGCTTGCAGGTCATTACCATCATGTTGCCGCCGCTGCGCGAGCGGCAGGGTGATATCGATGTACTGACCGCACATTTTCTCCATCACGGCGGCGGACGCAGCAAGCGCCTGTCCGGTGCCGCGCTGGCAGCCTTGCATGCGCACGACTGGCCCGGCAATGTGCGCGAGCTGCGCAACACCGTGCAGCGCGCGATTGCGCTAAGCGAAGGGGATTTGATCGAGGTCGAGCACCTGGGGCTGGGCACGGCGGCTGGTGTGCTACCGGGTAGTGCCGCGCCGCTGCGGGCTGATGCCGCTGCGGATGTTGTTCCCGCTATCGCTGACGGCATTGCGACGGCCGCGCAAGCTGGCGCTGGCGGGGATGTCGCTGCGGCAGCGCCTGCGGTCGCGGAGGATATCGCGACAGCCGTTCCGGCGACTGGCGGGTTGCCCGCCATCGACTGGGACGGCAACCTGGACCGGGCCGTGGCGCAGCTGGAGGCGGCCATGCTGGTCCGCGCGCTGGACGCCAGCGACGGCAACCGCAGCCAGGCGGCGCGACGGCTGGGCCTGTCGCGCCAGCAGTTGTACCGCAAGCTGGCGCAATATGGACTGGATATGTGACGCCTGTCCGCAGGACGGACAGGCTGGTGTCACCAATCCGGACACGTGCCGGCAGCGACCAGTCCATTTGTGCGCTGTAAGGGACAAATGACGCTGGCACGCTATCTGCATAGACATGGTTACCCCGCCTTTTAATGAAACAAGGAGAGAACCATGAAAGTCCTGAAACTGAAACCCGCCATGCTGGCCGCCGCACTGTCCGTTGCCACCGCCGCCGCCATGGCTGCACCGCAGCCACCGCAGCCGCCGGCAGCGCCATTGCTGGCCCAGGCCGACACGCCGCCACCGCCACCAGCAGCCGGCGCGCGTCGTGCCAAACCGCCTGCCCAGCCAGGCCAGGGCGTGCGACCACCGGCGCCGCCGCGTGATGGCGTGACGCCGCCACCGGCAGGAGCCGGCGTGCCGCCACCTCCACCAGTCGGTGCCGGTACGCCGCTCCCTCCACCAGTCGGTGCCGGTACGCCGCTCCCTCCAGCAGTCGGTGCCGGTACACCGCTCCCTCCACCAGCTGGCACCGGCGCGCCGCCCCCTCCACCAACTGGCGCCGGTGCGCCGCCCCCGCCACCAGCCGGCGGCGTCGGTGCGCCACCACCGCCCCCTCCCCCTGGAGCAGGCATGTCACCGCCCACTCCGGCTCGAGCAGGCGTGCCGCCGTCAGCTCCAGCACGAGCGGGTACGCTGCCACCACCTCCGCCAGCAGGTGCGGGTACGCCGCCGCCACCACCAGCGGATGCCGGTACGCCGCCACCACCAGCCGATACCGGTGCGCCACCACCACCACCAGCCGGTGCCGGTATGCCGCCGCCTCCGCTAGCTGGCGGTGGTGCGCTGCCACCACCGCCTGCAGGCGCCGGCATGCAGCAGCCACCGGCGCCGCCAGTTGGCGGCCAGCTCTAACCGGGCGGGACGCGACCGATGCAACTGGATAGGCGCCTGTCTGCCGCCTTGCTGACGGCCATGCTCGGCGGCGTTGTCGCCGTCGCCAGCGCCGCGCCGCCGGGACCGCCGGGACCGCCGATGCAGCCGATGAGGCCGATCCCGCCGACGCTGCCAGGCAAGGCGGCGCTGGCGGTCATCGAAGGCCAGGTGCAGCGCCTGCTGGTCACGCCTTACGGCGAGCCGAACGGCCTGCGTTTCGCTGACGGCACGGTGGTGCTGCTGCCGCCGTACCTGGCCGTGCGGCTGACCGGTGTCGTCGCCGTGGGTGACCGCGTGCGTGCGATCGGGCTACCGGCCAGCGGTGGCGCCTTGCGCGCGCAGGCGCTGGTCAACCTGGCGACCGGTGGCGCGGTGGACGAGCAGGGTGAAAGTCCGCCCCGGCCACCAGCGCCGCCGTCGCGTCCACCGTTGCAGCAGTACGCAGTGCAAGGCACGATCGATGTCGTCTTGTACGGCCCGCGCGGGGAGGCCAACGGCGTCATCCTTGCCGATGGCGCCATTATCTATTTCCGGCCCGACCTGGTCGGCTTTGCGCTGGCGCCGGGTCTGCCGTTCGCGGCGGCCGGCATCGGTACGCGCAGCGCGGCTGGCCTGTCCATCGAAGCGATTTCCGCTGCGGCCGGCAAAACTGACAATCCAACCAATTCCAATCATGTCGAGTAACACCATCTTGTGGGCGATCACCGCCATCACCATGCTAGGCATCGTGGTGCGCCCGTGGCGCCTGCCCGAGGCCGTGTGGGCGGCGCTGGCCGTGGCCGCGCTGCTGATCTTCGGTTTGATCGACATGGCGCACACCGTGGCCGGCGTGGCGCGCGGCGCCGATGTTTATCTGTTCCTGGCAGGGATGATGCTGCTGGCCGAACTGGGCCGGCGCCACGGCGTGTTCGACTGGCTGGCCGCCCACGCGGCGCGCGCAGCCGACGGCTCCGGTCACCGGCTGTTCCTGCTGGTGTACCTGGCGGGCACGGTGGTGACGGTGCTGCTGTCGAACGACGCCACGGCCGTGGTGCTCACGCCTGCCGTGTACGCAGTGGCGCGCGCGGTCGATGCGCCGCCGGTGCCGTACCTGCTGATCTGCGCCTTTGTCGCCAACGCGGGCAGCTTCGTGCTGCCCGTGTCCAACCCCGCCAACCTGGTCGTGTTCGGCGAGCACATGCCGGGCCTGGCCGACTGGCTCGCGTTGTTCCTGTTGCCGTCGCTGGGCGCCATCGTGGTCACGTACGCGATCCTGTATTACCGGCTGCGTGCCGGGCTGCCGCAGGTCATCCGCCGCGCAATCGCGGTGCCGGCCTTGTCCACCGGCGGCCGCGTCACGCTTGGCGCGCTTGCCGGTACGGCGCTGCTGCTGGGGGCGGCCTCGGCGCTGCGCTTGCCGCTGGGGCCGGTCACGCTGGCGGCCGGACTGGTGGCGCTGCTGCTGGCCAGCGTGGCCGCGCGGGTGTCGCCGCTGGCCGCCGTGCGGGCGCTGTCGTGGGATGTGCTGCTGATGGTGGCCGGCCTGTTCGTGCTGATCGAGGCGTTGCAGGCACACGGCGTGGTGACCGCACTGGCGGCGCAATTGCAGCGCCTGCAGGCGGCTGAACCGGTCATGGCCGATGGCATTGCCGGCGCCGTGCTGGCCCTGGCCTGCAACCTGTTCAACAACCTGCCGGCCGGCCTGCTGGGCGCGGCCACGCTGGACCACGTGGCGGCCGATCCGTTGCTGCGCGCTGCCGCCCTGATCGGCATCGATCTCGGCCCGAACCTGTCGGTGAGCGGTTCGCTGGCCACCATCCTGTGGCTGACTGCGCTACGGCGCGAGGGCGTGCAGTTCAGCGCGTGGCGCTTCCTCAAGCTTGGCGTGCTGGTGATGCCGGCCAGCCTGCTGGCCGCGCTGCTGCTGTTGCAGGTGGCGGCATGAGCGCGGTACCGGCCGTTATCGGCGCCAAGCCTGCGGGCCCGACTGCCGCCACCCTGTGGGCACTGGCGCTGCTCAACTTTTTCCTGGCCGATGCGCGCGACGGCCTCGGTCCGTTCCTCGACGCTTTTTTGACCACCAAGGGGTGGCAGCCGCTGGACCTGGGCATGCTGGCCACCATTGGCGGCGCCATCGGCCTCGCGGCCGGGGTGCCGGCCGGCGCCTTTGCCGACCGCACCCGCAACAAGCGCATGATGATCGTGGTGCCGATCGCCGTGATTACAGCCATGAGTTTCCTGTGCATCGCCTGGCCGCAGAAAGGCTTGGTGTTCGTGACACAAGCGCTGGCCGCGCTGGCCGGCGTGCTGATCGCGCCGGCGCTCACAAGCATCACGCTGGGTGTGGTGGGTCCCAAACACTTCGGCCGCCAGTTGGGCAGGAACGAGGCCTGGAATCATGCCGGCAACGTGGTGCTGCTCGGTGCCACCTGGGGCGCCAGCGCCTGGCTCGGCCTGCCCGGCGTGGCCGGGCTGATGCTGGTGACGACCATGGCGGCCATCATGGCCACGCTGGCCATCGCCCCGGTCAGCATCGACCATGCCGCTGCGCGCGGATTGGCGCCGGCCGGTCCCACTGCGGTAAAGGAGGCGAGCGGAGTACCAGCGCAGGCGGCAACGCCGTCGTGGCGCGTGCTGGCCACCAACCGATCGTTGCTGCTCCTGAGCGTGGCCTTGCTGCTGTTCCACTTCGGTAACGCGCCGCTGGCGCGGCTGATCGCCCAGCAGTTCGCCTTGCAGATGCAGCGCCCGTTCGAGACCACGGCGGTGATTACCATGGTGTCGCAGCTGTCCGCCCTGGCGGCGGCGCTGGCAGCGCAGCGCATCATCCGGCGTGACTGGGTGCGCGCCGCCGCCGTGCTGGCGGTGCTGAGTTTGCCGCTGCGCGGGGTGCTGGCGTGGAGCTTTTCCGATTTCGCCATGATTTACCCGGTGCAGTTGCTCGACGGCCTCGGCGTGGGCTTGCTCGGCATCCTGACGCCGTTCCTGGTGGAGCGCCTGACGCGCGGCAGCGGCCATTTCAATATGGCACTGGCGGCGGTGATGGTGGTGCAGGGCGTGGGGGCGGCTTCGAGCAACGTGGTGGCTGGCTACCTGGTGGCGCATTACGGCTATCCGGTTACCTATTTGCTGCATGGCAGTTTCGCGCTGCTGGCGCTGGCGGCCTTGTTGCCGGCGCTGGCTGGCGCCAGGGCGAAATCGTCAGCGTCGTGCGGCTTGGCGCCTTAGCCGCAGTGGCGGGCAGCGCCGGCCATCTTGTGCTGACCGTCGCAATGCACGGCCAGTGCCAAGCTCAACCGGCCAGGTTCACGCCTGGCCCGGCCTGCCGCGCGGGCGCCTTGGCGCTATAATTCCGGTTTGCCGGCTCGGCAGCGCCCAGCGCGCCGCAGCAACCGGCCGGTCTCACTGGAAATTATGGAAAAATCAATCGATACGCGTGCCGTGCGCACGCTGGTGATCTCGCCCAACTGGATCGGCGACGCCGTCATGGCGCAACCGCTGTTGCGCGCTCTGAAGGACGCCAATCCGCAGCGCCGCATCGACGTGCTGGCCCCGGCCTGGGTGGCGCCCGTGTGGCGCGCTGCCGCCGAAGTCAGCGAGGTGCTGGAAACGCCGTTCAAGCACGGCAAGCTGCAATGGGCCGAACGCCGCGAATACGCGCGCATGCTGCGCGAACGCGGCTACGACGAAGCCTATATTCTGCCCAACACCCTGAAATTCGCCCTGATTCCATGGATGGCCAAGATTCCGAAGCGGATCGGCTACAAGGGCGAGATGCGCTACGGCCTGATCAACGTGATGCACCACGACGATCCCAGGCACAAACGCCCGATGCTGCCGTTCTACGCGGCGCTGGCCGGCCCGGTCTCAAAGACCCCGCCGCAGGACGTACCGTTCCCGGTGCTGACCATCAGCGATGAAGACAAGGCCGCCGCGCTGGGCCGGGTGGGCATCGCGCCCGGCACCACCATCGTGGCGTTCGCGCCGGGCGCCGAGTTCGGTCCCGCCAAGCGCTGGCCCAGCGGGTATTTTGCCGGGCTGGCGCGGCTGTTGCAGCAGTCCCGTCCCGAGATCACCATCGTGCTGATGGGGTCGGCCAAGGATGCCGAGGTGTGCGACGAGATCGTCGCCGCCGCGCCCGGCGTGCGCAGCCTGGCCGGCGTGACGTCGTTATCCGATGCGCTCGCCATCCTCGGCAGCGCGGCGGCGCTGGTGACCAACGATTCCGGCCTGATGCACATTGCCGCCGCGTTGAACCGGCCGGTGGTGGCGCTGTACGGTCCGACCGATCCGAGGCATACTCCACCGTTGTCGGACATCGCCAAGATACTGTGGCTGCACCTCGAGTGCGCCCCGTGCCAGCAGCGCGTGTGTCCGCTGGGCCACCAGGCTTGCATGCACAAGCTGACGGTGGACCTGGCATGGGCGCCGCTGCGCGCCATGCTGCCGGCGCGGCCGGCAGCCCTTTAATTTTAGAACAGGACAGATCATGATTTTGGTGACCGGCGGTGCGGGTTTTATTGGTAGTAACATCGTTCACGCGCTGAGCCAGCGCGGCGAGGCGATCTTCGTGGTCGATAATCTGAAGCGCCCGGAGAAATTCCACAATGTCGTCGATGCCGAGGTGGTCGATTACATGGGCAAGGAAGAGTTCATCGAACGCCTCGAGCGCGGCGAATTCGCCGGCAAGTTCTCGGCCGTGTTCCACGAAGGCGCGTGCTCCGACACCATGGAAATGGATGGCGAGTACATGATGCGCAATAACTTCCGTTACAGCGTGTCGTTGTTCCACTTCTGCCAGAAGGAAAAAATCCCGTTCATCTATGCGTCGTCGGCAGCCGTGTATGGCGCCGAGGAAGGCTTTACGGAAGAGCGTTCGGGCGAGCGGCCGTTGAATGTGTACGGTTACTCGAAATTCCTGTTCGACCAGTACGTGCGCAACTACTGGAAAACCAATGGCGACCGTGGCGCGCAAGTGGTCGGCCTGCGCTACTTCAACGTCTATGGCCCGCGCGAATTCCACAAGGGGAATATGGCCTCGGTGCCGTTGCACCAGTACCGCCAGTTCCTTGCAGATGGCCAGGTGAAATTGTTCGGCGAATACGACGGCTACGCCGCCGGCACCCAGACCCGCGACTTCGTCTATATCGACGACGTGGTCAGCGTCAACCTGTTCTTCCTCGATAACCCGGGCAAGAGCGGCATCTTCAACCTGGGCACCGGTCGTGCGCAGCCGTTCAACGATATCGCGGTGGCGGTGGTGAACAACCTGAAACCCGAAGCCGGCGCCCTGACACTGGATGCCATCGTCGAGCAGAAATTGCTGGAGTACGTGGCGTTCCCGGACAAGCTCAAGGGCAAGTACCAGAGCTTCACCCAGGCCAACATCGCCAAGCTTCGGGCGATTGGCTACGACAAGCCGTTTTATGATGTGAGTGCCGGGGTGACCGCGTATATCTCGTGGTTGAAGGCCAACCACAAGTAATTGCTATTGCAGCCCCAGCTTCCTGAGCAAGCCGGGCAGCAACTGCGCCAGGAAAACGCTGCCGACCACCCAGACGATGATGGCGTTTTTCGCTTCGGCGATGGCGGCCTTGGTGTCGGCCTTGACCTCGGCGACCGCTGCCTTGGTCTCTGCTTTGACTTCGGCCAGGTCCGCCTTGGTGGCCACCGTCGCCTTGAGGATGCCAAGGTCGAGCTTGATTGCTTCCATTTCCGATTCGAGTTTTGTGACGCGGTGCTCCATGTCGCACTCCTGTTTGCTTCGCGATTATTGCAGCCCCAGCTTCCTGAGCAAGCCGGGCAGCAACTGCGCCAGGAAAACGCTGCCGACCACCCAGACGATGATGGCGTTTTTCGCTTCGGCGATGGCGGCCTTGGTGTCGGCCTTGACCTCGGCGACCGCTGCCTTGGTCTCTGCTTTGACTTCGGCGACCGCTGCCTTGGTCTCGGCTTTGACTTCGGCCAGGTCCGCCTTGGTGGCAACCGTCGCCTTGAGGATGCCAAGGTCGAGCTTGATTGCTTCCATTTCCGATTCGAGTTTTGTGACGCGGTGTTCCATGTCGCACTCCTGTTTGCTTCGCGATTATTGCAGCCCCAGCTTGCTCAGCAGGCCGGACAACACTTGCGCCAGGAAAATGGCGCCGACGGTCCACATGATGATGGTGCTCTTGGCGTCGGCGATGGACGTCCGGGTGCCGGCGATGGCCTCGGCCAAGTCGGCTTTGGTGGCAACCGTCGCCTTGAGGATGCCAAGGTCGAGCTTGATCGCCGCCATTTCCGATTCGAGCTTCGTAACGCGGTCTTCCATTTTGGGCTCCTGTCGATGAATACCTTACGGTGATCCTAGGAGCCTCTGCGTAAGCCGTCAAGCGGCACAGGCGCCAGTCGGCAGAAATGCGGTTTTAGCGGCGACGCTTCGGCGGCACGAATACTCGCCAAGCCACCACGCAGGCGGTCACGCTCATCGCCACCCCCAGCAGCGATAACAACACGACCAGGCTGTCGCGCAACCACGGCCGCGCCAGCAGCGGGGCGAAGTCGAAGCTGTGCAGGCCGTTGTACAGCAGACGCTGCCAGCGGTTGGAATTATCGGCGCGCAGCACGATGCGGGCGGAGGCCGGATCGGCATAGGCCACCACGCCATCGGCCCAGGCTGCGCGCCACACGGGCAGCGGCCGGTTCTGGCGGTTGGCAGGTTGATTGCCGCGTGCGTAGTAGAGTTCGTCGTACGCGGTCAGACGCGACAGCGTTACCGGTGCTTCGGCACGCAGGCGTCCCAGTGCGGCGCTGATGTCGGCATCGGGCAGGGCGGCGATGGCGGCAGCGTGACTGGCCGTAGCCGCAGTTCCATCGACATCGTCGGCCGCAGTGATGCCGCTGGCAGCAGCGGCTCCATCGGTCGCAATGTTATGACTGGCAGCAACGACGCTGCCGACAGTAGCGACACCATCTGCACGCACGAGCACCGAACCATCCACCCCCCTCAATCGATACCACGCCTGGCCATTGAAGCGCAGCGTTTCCAGTTCGCGCACGGCCAGCGGCGCCGCCAGCCGCACCGCTGCCGCCGGCGACAATTGTGCGGCCACTTCCTGACCTGACCAGCGCCGCTGTTCGTCCGCCGTGGCGCCGCGTGGCGAGAAGACGCTGAACGGATTCATCGACATCAGGCCCGAAAAAATCCATGTCAGCGTGACCACGCCAACCGCCAGCCCGAGGATATGGTGCCAGCGCATCCAGAAGATCCGGTACGGTATCCAGCGCGAACGGTTGAGGAACAGTTGCCACACGCCGATGATCAAACCGGTGGCCGCCAGCAGCACGCCGGGCAGTGATAGCCATACCACGACATGGTGCCAGCGCTCGGGCCAGCGCCGCAGTTCGGTGAAATAGATCCAGTGGGGAATTGCGCCGACCCAGTTCCAGGCGCGCTCGGCGCGGCGGGTTTCGCCTACCACTTCGGCCGCGCCGGGGGATACGTACAACTCCAGTCCATCGTCGCCGTCGAGCTCCACCCGAACCAGCGGCCGGTAAGGATTGAAACCTTGCGCCACGGTCCACTGGTCGCGCTCCAGCGCTTCGGCATGGACCGCGCGGCGACCGCTGAAGGCTTCGGCCACGGCCAGCGCCTGCGCCGTGTTCAGGTTGGGCAGGACGGCGCCGGTGCGGGCATCGACCGCGATCCAGCGTTTATCGGGGGCGGTGCGCAGCAGGCGCCAGACCGGCGCCCCCGCATGCATGCCGAGCCGGGCATCGGCGGCTGTAACGCGGGCGCGGGCGGCTGCTGCTGACGCCGTCAGGCAACAGCGATTGTCCACTGCGGTGGCCGGCGGTGCGGCGAGCCGTTCGGCCGTTCGATCGCCCGGCGCCACGACAGGAAGTCCGCTCAGCCGTTTGGTAGTCTGGTCGATCACCGCCACGGCAGGAAGTCCGCTCAGCCGCTTGGTAGTCTGGTCGATCACCACCGGGGCCGGAACGCCGGTTCGCCGTTCGGCAGCGCCGTCGCCCACCGCCCGGGCCGGCAACCCGGCCAGTTGTTCGGCTGGTCGGTCATCGAACGCGAGCGCCGGTAGTCCAGTCAGCCGTTCGGCCTTCAGGTCGTCCAGCACCAGCGGCGGCAACCCGGCCAGCCGCTCCTCTGGTGTCAAACTCGGAAACGGCACGAAGTACAGCACGATGCCACTGGCAAACCACACCAGGAACAGCAAGGCCAGCGCCACTCCCAGCCACTTGTGGACGAACAGCAGCGCCTGCTTCATGGTCAGAACGTGGTGCGGGCTGTCAATTGTACCGAGCGCGGGTCGGCCAGCAGCCAGCGCACGCCGGCGCTGCCGGACAAGGCGTAGTCGCGGTCGGCCAGGTTCTTGACCGACAGGGTCAGGCCCAGCTTGGGCGACGCGGTCCACGCCAGCGAGGCGTCAATCGCCGTGTACGCGGGCAGGTTGGCCGTGTTGGCGGTATTGGCCTGGCGCTCACCGACGTAGCGGGCGCCGATCGCCGCTTGCCAGCCCGGCACGAAGCGGTAGCCGGTCCAGATGTTGGCGGTGCGCTCGGGAACGCCGGTGGGCGTGTTGCCGGCGCGCGAAACCGGCACGCCGCCGACCACTTCGTTGAAGTCGTCGTAGCGGGCGCGCAGCGCGGCCAGGTTGGCGTCGATGGTCCAGCCGCGCACCGGTTCGGCCGCGAATGCCAGTTCGATGCCGGTCGATGACTGCTGGCCGATCTGCAATGCCACGGCCGGGTTGTCCGGGTCGCGCGAGAGCAGGTTGTTCTTTTCGATTTTATACACGGCCGCGCTCCATTCGCCGCGCAGCGCGGCGATGCCGCCCTTGGCGCCGAATTCGAGTTGCTTGCCCTTGGTGAGGTCGAAGCTGGGGCTGCCGTTCGGCAGGGCCAGCGCGCCGCTCAGCGGATCGGTGGCGGTGCCGTACTGGGCGTACAGGCTCACGGCGGGATCGAGGTTCCACACCAGGCCGGCGCGGCCGGTCACCGGCGTGTAGTCTTTTGCTGCGCGCACGCCGGTGCGCAGTTCGTGGTTGTCGAGCGCCATGCGGTCGCGGCGCAGGCCGGCCACCAGTTTCCAGTGCGGCGCCAGGTCCAGCATGTTTTCGGCGAAGACGGCGGTCGATTCCAGCTCGGCGCGGCGCAGCGGCAGCGTGCGGCTGGGGTTGGCGCCGGCAAACGTGCCGGGCACGAAGTTGTACGGATCGATCACCGAGTTGCCCGTGTATGGCGAATTGTTGGTCAGGAACAGCTTGGTGCGATACCATTCCACGCCCGCCACGAAGCGGTTTTTCAGGCCGGCGATCTGGCCGTCGAGCGTGACGTCGAGGCGGTTGCCCACTTGCTGCTGGTCGTGCAGGATTTCCAGGTAGCTGTCGCGGTTGATCAGCGTACCGGTTGGGTTGAGGGTATAGCTCTCGGCGTTGCGCCAGTGGCGCTTGCTGGTCATGTAGTAGCTCTCGTTGCGCACGCGCACACCGGGCGCGGCCTGGTAGTCCACTTTGACGCGCCACACGCGGTCGTTGTACTTGACCAGGGCGTCATCGACGTTAAAGCTCAGGCGTTTCAGGCTGTCGTCCAGCTTGCCGTTACGCAGCGGCGTGCCGAAGTAGCGGGCGTCGTCGTTGTGGCCGGCATCGACCAGCAAGGTCACTTTCAGGTCGCGGTTGGGGCGCACGGCAACGGCGCCCGAGATGTTCTGGCGCTGGTAGCCGGAGTCTGCCCGGTAGCCATTGCTTTTTTGCGCGTCGGCATACAGCGAGTACGCCACCATGTCGTTGATGGGACCGCGCACACCGACGCCGCCGCGCACCGTATCCCACGAGCCGGCGCTGGCATACGCTTCGCCTTCGAAGCGATCGAAACGCGGTTGCTTGGTCACATAATTGACCGCCGCGCCGATGGCGCCATCGCCGTACAGTACCGACGCCGGGCCGCGCAGCACCTGCACCGATTCCAGCGGCCACGTCGAGAACGGATAGGTGATGGTGCCCACCGCTACCACCAGCCGGGTGCCATCGACCATCTGCGCCACCGAATTATGGCCGGAAAAGCCGCGTGCCGACAGGCTGGTGCCGCCATTGCCCGGCGACGGCGCTTCGCTCACGCCCGGCATGCGCACGGCGGCGTCCTGGGCGCGCACCAGCACCCGCTCGGCCATGTCGGCGCTGCTCATGCTGCTGACGCTGGCCGGGGTCTCGCGTGCGGTCAAGCCCAGGCGCGAACCGGTGCCGTTTTCTTCGTCGAGGCCGAGGCCGCTATTGGGGGTGAGACGGCTTTCAACCACTTCCACCGTGGGCAGGGTGGGGTGGTGGGCGCGGGCGGTGGCGCACAAGGTCATGCTGGCGGCGGCCAGTGCGGTCAGGGTCAAATGTTTCATGCGAGGGCGGTGAGCGTGGAATGAGGCGCGCAGTTTACGACATTGATAACATTGAGTCATTCGAAAGATTTTCATTTAAACGTGAAAATTTTTCATGCAACCGGTTTTCGTTGTATTTAGATGCGTACTGCGCCCGGCTTGGCGCGGCGCTGGCGCTATAATTCGTCACCGGGGAGTTTGCCCATCCACGGCCAATTTCCACTGCCCTTGAAAGCCGATGATCACACCTGATTTTGCTGTCCGCAATGCCGATACGCCCGTCACGCTGGCCAACTGCGCCGACGAGCCAATCCACATTCCCGGCAGCATCCAGCCGCATGGCGCGATACTGGTGTTCAACAGCGCGGCCGAACTGGTCTCGTGGAGCGCCAACGCCCACGCCATGTTGCAGTTGACGGTACCGATGGTGCTGCTCACGGCCCTGGCCGACCTCGGCCTGGCGGACGAAGTGCAGGAAAAAATCCACGAATGCATCGAGGACATGGACGGCGGCGAAGCCCCGGCCGCCATGGCGGAAACCCTGGTCGGTACCCAGGCCTTCGATTGCATCGTGCATGGCCACGAGGGCCTGGTCATCGTCGAATACGAATGCCGCGAACTGGCCACCGACAGCGTGGCCACGTTCGCGCTCAAGGCCCATACCGCCATCGAGCGCCTCAAGCGCCAGAAGTCGGTGCCGGCGCTACTGAAGGCGGCAGTCGATCAGATTCGGCTGATCACCGGTTTCGACCGCGTGATGGCCTACCGCTTCCGCCATGACGACAGCGGCGAAGTGGCGGCCGAGGCCCGCGCCGAATCGCTCGACCCGTACCTGGGCCGGCGCTACCCGGCCAGCGACATCCCGGCCCAGGCGCGTCGCCTGTACGTGATCAACACCCTGCGCCTGATTGGCGACATGGGCTATACCCCGGTTCCCATGATAGGCCGCACCGGCGCGGCGCCGCTCGACATGAGTTACAGCGTGCTGCGCAGCGTGTCGCCGATCCATGTCGAATACCTGCGCAACATGGGCGTGCAGGCGTCGATGAGCATTTCCATCGTCATCAACGGCAAGCTGTGGGGCCTGATCGCCTGCCACCACATGGCGCCGCGCCGGGTGCCGTACGCAATTCGCATGGCGGCCGATGTCATGGCGCAAGTGCTGGCGGCCTCGGTGCAGTCGCTCGAAACGCGCGAACGCGCGGCGCACACCGAGCGCGCGGCCGAGGTGCGCACCCAGGTCATGGAATCGCTGCTGCACTTCGACGATGTTGCTTCGGGCCTTGCCGCTTGCGCAGCCGAGATCTGCGGCTCGCTTGGCGCCGGCGCGCTGGTGGTCATGCATGGCGGCCGGGTGGTGGCGCATGGCCCGGTGCCGGCAGAAGTTGTGGAGGCTGCGGTGGCATCGATGCAGCTGGAAGACGCCGACGTGGTCGAACGGTCGGCGCGCCGCGACTGGCCGGCCGGGCAGCAACAGGGCTGCGGCAAATGGGTCGGCCTGCTGGGCTTGCGCTACGACGCTGCCGCCAACGGCTGGCTGCTGGCGCTGCGCGAAGAGCAGGTGGAACTGGTGCGCTGGGGCGGCAAGCCCGACAAGGAAATCGCCCACGGACCGCTGGGTCCGCGCCTCACGCCGCGTGGCTCGTTTGCCGAGTGGCGTGAAACCGTGTTCGACCAGGCCGAACCGTGGGAAGCCACGCGCCTGTCCATCGCGCGCCAGTTACTGGCCGAAATGAACCGCGCGTCGGTCACCCGCCACGAACAGAACGACCGCGCCCGCGCCCAGCTCTTTGCCATCCTCGGCCACGACCTGCGCAACCCGCTGCAATCGATCAGCATGGCAGCCACGGTGCTGGAACTGGGCGGCTCCAAGGAAACCGCCGGGCGCCGCATCAAGGCGTCGAGCGGGCGCATGGAACGTTTGATTTCGCAGGTGCTCGACATGAGCATGATCAACGGCGGCATGCGCCTCGGTGGCGAGGTCGTGGCGGTGGACCTGGCGCCCATGCTGGCCGACCTCGCCGACGAATTCCGCACCGCCAAGCCGAATATCGTGCTCAACCTGGACAGCCCGCCGCAAGTGCTGGTACCGATGGATGCCGACCGCGTGGCGCAAGTGGTGAGCAACCTGATCAGCAACGCCTACCACCACGGCAAGGTCGGTGAAACCATCGACGTGCGGCTGGTGCAGGACGACGCCGGCGTGACGCTCGATGTGCTCAATGTCGGTGATGAAATCGCCGAAGAGACCGCGCGCACGCTGTACAACCCGTTCAAGCGGCTGTCGGCCAACAATGCCCGCAACAAGGGCGGCATGGGCCTGGGCCTGTATATCGCGCGCCAGATCATGCTCGAGCATGGAGGCACCATCGAGTACACGTACCAGGCGCCGCATGTGCGCTTTACGCTGCATCTGCCGGCTACCCCGGCAGCTCCCCCGGCCTAATTCACCTGCCACAACCCCGCCAGCAGCCAGCGCAGGTCGCAGTCGGGGTCGTCGCGGTAGCGCAGGAAGAAGCTGTCGGCCCATTCCTCGTCGAGCGGGGTATCCCATTTCTCGAAATTGGAAATCGGGTATTCCTCGCTGAACAGCAGCAGCAAATCGGTGTGCGCTTCGCGTTCGCTCGCGGCCAGGCCGCGATGCATGCTGAAGCGGACCAGTAAATCACTTTTTCTCATGTTCTAAAACCTGTGACGGCCGCAGGCTGCGCTCGAGCTCGTCGAAATTGGCTGGCTTGACCAGGTGGAAATCGAAACCCGCGTCACGGGTTTTCTGGCGGTCCTGGTCGGAACCGTAGCCGGTGTGGGCGATCAGCCGGGTGAGGGCAAATAACGGGTCGTCGCGCAGCATGCGCGCCAGTGCGTAGCCGTCCACCTTGGGCATGCCGATGTCGAGGATGATGGTGTCGGGCCGGTGCGCCCGCGCCAGGGCCAGCGCGCGGTCGGCGTCGTTGGCCAGGAATACCTCGTGGCCCATCACGCCCAGCAGTTCGCCCATCACTTCGGATGAATCGATATTATCGTCCACCAGCAGCACGCGGCGCATGCCGGGCGCGAGCGTTGGATGGGCGGTATCGGGCGGCACCGGGGCCGATGCGGTCGCGGCGGCATCGAGCAGCGGCAGGATCAGCTCGAAGGTGCTGCCGTGATCGATGCCGGGGCTGCTGGCATGAACGCTGCCGCCGTGCATGTGCGCCAGCGTGGACACCAGCGACAGGCCGATACCGAGGCCGTCGTGCACGCGGTCGTGGGCGGCGGCGCCCTGCGCGAACATATTGAAGATGCGCGGCAGGTTGTACGAGGTGATGCCGATGCCGTTGTCGTGCACCGAGATCGATACGCGGGCGTCGGCCAGGCGCGCCACCTGCAGCCGCACTTCGCCACCGCGGTTGGTGAACTTGGCGGCGTTGTGCAGCAGGTTGCCGATTGCCTGCGCCAGGCGCACCGGGTCGCCGTTGATCCACAACGGCTCGGGCGGCACGTCCACCACCAGCCGGTGCTGGCGCGATTCGAGCATCGGCTGCGCGGTTTCCAGCGCGGAATCTACCACCGCATGCAGTTCTGTGCGCTGCAATTGCAAAGTGAGCTTGCCCTGCGAAATGCGCGCCACGTCCAGCAAGTCGTCCACCAGGCGCGACAGGTGCGCCACCTGGCGCACGATGATCTGGCGCGCCTTCTGGTGCAGCGCCACGTCGGCAGGCGCCACTTCACCCATCAGCGCCACCGCGTTGCGGATCGGGCTCAGCGGATTGCGCAGTTCGTGCGCCAGTGTGGCCAGGAAATCGTTCTTGTTGTCGTCGGCCGCGTGCAGCCGGTCTTCCATGTCGCGGCGCTGGGTGATGTCGCTGGTGATGCGGGCGATGCGGTAAGGCACATCGGCAGCATCGCGTACCAGGAAGGCGCGGTCGCGCACCCAGCGTACGCCGCCAGGCACGGTGAGACGGTATTCCTCGTCGAACGGTTCGCCGGCGCCCGCCAGTTGCCAGCGCGCGGCAACGGCGGCGCGGTCGTCGGCGTGGATGGCGTCGAGCCAGTCGCCAGGCGCGCGTTCGAGCAGCTGTGCCGGACGGGTCCACATGGTGGCGTAGGCATTGCTGACATACAGCAGTTCGCTGCCGTCCAGGCTGAACATCCAGAACACGTCTTCGATATTGTCGGTGAGCTGGCGGAAGCGTTCCTCGCTGTTGCGCAGGTCGGCCTGGGTGCGCTGCAGGCGCAGCAGGGCGTTGACGTTGGCGATCAGTTCGTCGGCTTCGATCGGCGCGGCCAGGTAATTGTCGGCGCCGCCTTCGAGGCCACGGATCTTGTCGTCGCGGCCGGTGAGCGCGGCCGAGGTTTGCAGGACCAGGATGGTGCAGGTGTCGACGTCGGACTTGATCTGGCGGCACACTTCGATGCCGTTGATGTCGGGCAGCTTGACGTCGAGCAATACCAGCGCGGGCAGCAGGCGGCGCGCCATGGTCAGTGCATCGGTGCCGTTGGCCGCCTCCGCCACCTCGAAGCCGGCGCCTTGCAGGATGCGGGTCTTGACATAGCGCGCACCGTCGTTGTCGTCGACGTTGAGGATCAGGATGTCACTATTGCTCACAAGCGGTCTTTCAGAGAAATGAACATGCTAAGCGTCCGGCGCAGGCGCAGCGCGCGGCAGGTGCAGGAAAAACGTCGAGCCCTTGCCGCTGGTGCTTTCCACGTCCACCGACCCACCCAGCAGCGTGGCCAGCTTGCGGCACAGCGGCAAACCGAGCCCGGTGCCCTTGACCTGGCGTTGCAGCGGATGCTCGATCTGGGAAAACTCCTCGAAGATCAGCAGCAGGTTGTCGGAACTGATGCCGATGCCGGTGTCGCTGACTGCAAAGGTAACATGCTCGGGGCTGTCGTTGGCGCGCAACTCGACGCAAATCTGGCCGTGCTCGGTAAATTTGAGCGCATTGGAGATGAAATTGCGCAGGATTTGCGCGACCATGCCTTCGTCCGACAACAGTAGCGGGCCCGGCGGCGGCATCACGAACACCAGTTCCACGTGCTCGTGGTGGGACAGCGGGCGCAGCATGCCCTTCAGGGCAGAGAACAGGTTGGCGACATCGATCGGCGCCACCGTCAGCTCCACCTTGCCGGCCTCGATCTTGGCCAGGTCGAGCAAATCGTTGACCAGTTCCGACAGGTCGCTGGCGGCGGTGGCAATGAACTGCACCTGCCGTTCCTGCTCCACCGTCAACTCGCCGTCCATGCGGTCGAGCAGCAGCTTCGACAGCGCCCGGATCGAGCTCAGCGGTGTGCGCAGCTCGTGGCTGGTGTTGGACAGGAAGCGCGATTTCATTTCGTCGGCCTTGCGCAGGCGCTCGGCCTTTTCTTCCACCTCGGCGTACAGCGCCACCACGCCGCGATTGGTGTCTTCCAGCTCGTGGGTGAGCGAGATCAGGTCTTCCTGGCGGTCGCGCAGTTCGGCCAGCGCCATGGCCAGCTCGCGGTTTTGCTGTTGCATTTCCGCCACCGTGTTTTGCACGGGACTGGCAGCGAGTTCACCGCCCAGTTGCAGCAGGCGGTCGCGGTCGATATGCTGGCGCGGCCCCAAGGCTTTGAGCATCAGCACGTGTAAACCATGTTCGGGCGAACCTTGCACGCTGCACTCGTCCATCAGGCGGTGCGCGGTGGCGACCGCGTTGTTCAGCTGCGACTGCGGCGATTCGCCTTCCACGCCGGACACCAGTTCGGTGGCGCGTACCGGGTCGCCGTCGGCGCGGATGGTGACCACCAACTGCTGCTGGGTGCCGGAAGATTCAAGCGCGAACACCGCGCGTCCGCGCGCCAGCCGGCTCGAGGCGCAGCGCGCCACCTCCGAGACCGCCGTGGCGATGCGGACCTGGTCTTGCGCGCCAAAGCCGAGCAGGGCCGAGATCTGGCGCGCGCGCTGGCGCACCGCGACCACGTCCGGTTCGCTGTCGATGCCTACTTGCAGGATGCGGGTCTGCGGCATTATGCAGCCTTCGGCACGCGGTAGACCAGCACACTGGCGTCGTCGCGCTGGCGGGCATGGTCGCGCAGCAGCACGGCTGCCACCACCGACGGATCGCACGCCGCCAGGCCCGGGTACTGGTCCAGGTCCCACTGGGTGCCAATGCCGTCGGTGGCCATGATCACCAGCGCGCCGGGTTTGCATTCCACCGTGAATTCCTGCACCTTGCGCAGGTTGTGGCCGACGATGCCGTTGTACGACGCCAGTTGACGGCGTCCGGAGTCGTCGATCACACAGGCGCTGATGTTGCCGATGCCGGCGAAGTGCAACTGGCTGGTGGCCGCGTCAAGCAGGCCCAGCGCCAATGCCGCACCGCGCGTGTTGCGCAACGCGGCGTGGCACGCCTGGATCTGTTCGGTTGGGCGCAGGCTTGGCTGCAGCGCAACCGTGGCAATCGCGGCGGCGGCGGCCTTGGCCGCTTCCGGCCCGTGGCCCAGGCCATCGACCATCAGCAACGCCGTGTGCTGGCGTGCGCCGGCCACCGCCCAGGCGTCGCCGTTGGCGGTTTCGCCGGCCAGTGGCAGCGAAATGCCGCCGCTGGCCAGTTGCCGGGCCGGCGATGGCGTGTGCCACAGGCGCATGAAGAACACCGCGCCTTTGCCGCGCGGCGCGTACACGTCGAACTGGTCGGACAGCCGGTGCAGGGCGCCCAGGCCGGTGCCGGACGTGCCGGCGCTCGAGCTGCCGTCGCGCAGCGCTTGCGCCAGGTTGCCAATGCCGGGCCCGGAATCGTAGGCCAGCACGTCGATGCCGTCCATGCCGTCGGCGTGCACGGCAGACAGCACCAGCGTGCCGTCGCCGGCATGTTTCAGGATATTGGTCGCCGCTTCGGTGATCAGGAGCGCCAGCTGGCCGGCGCGCACCTCGTCAAAGCGGGCGCTGGTGGCCAGCAGCTGGCCGGCGCGGCGGGCAGCGGCGATGTCGCTGGCGTGGGTGATCGTGATCCATGTGGAAGTCTCGACCGATTGATTTATTTTTTCCATTTAACAATGGCTACTGCCGTACCTTCTCCGCTGCGGGAATCTATGTCGAACTCGTCGACGAGGCGCTTGGCCCCGCCCAGTCCCAGTCCCATGCCGCCACCGCTGGTATAACCATCGCGCAGCGCCTGGGTGATATCCGCGATGCCGGGGCCGTCATCGGCGAACACCAGCCGCAACCCCTGGCGCAAGCCGCTGTCGAGCACCTGCGCCAGCACCATGCCGCCGCCGCCATACTTGATGGTATTGCGCGCCAGTTCGCTGGCAGCCGTGACCAGCTTGGTCTGTTCCACCAGGCTCAGCTTGAGTGCAAGCGCGTGCTCGCGCACCAGCTTGCGCACGCCCACCACGTGTTCGTCGGTGTGCAATGGCAAGGTCGTGCCGCTGGTCACGCGCGCACCCGGCTCGGTCAGCAGGGACGAGGCGAAGCGCACCGCATCTTCGGCGCCGAGCGCGTTCATCGCTTGCCGAGCATGACCATGCCCTTCTCAACATTGAGCGCGGTCTTCACGCCGGGCAGGGTCAGGCCCAGTTCGACCAGCGTGATCGCTACCGCCGGCTGCATGCCGACCAGCACCGTCTGGGCATCGAGCACGCGCGCCATGGCAGCGGTATTGCTGATCATGCGGCCGATGAAGGAATCGACCAGGTCCAGCGACGAAATGTCGATCAGCACGCCCTTGGCGCGGTCGCTGACGATGCGCTCGGTCAAATCGTCCTGCAGGGTCATGGCCAGGCGGTCATGCATGTCGACCTGGATCGACACCAGCAGCAGGTCGCCGATACGGAGAATGGGGATCCGTTCCATGCTGGCCTCAGGCGGCGATACGGGTGACGCGCGCGCCCACGCGGGCCAGCGCCACTTCGAAGGCATCGGCCAGGGTGGCCTTGGTCATCACGTCTTCCAGGTTCACGCCCAGGTGGACGATGGTCTGGGCGATCTGCGGACGGATACCGGAAATGATGCAGTCGGCGCCCATCAGGCGCGCGGCGGCGATGGTCTTCAGCAAGTGCTGGGCCACCAGGGTATCGACAGTCGGCACGCCGGTGATGTCGATGATGGCAATCGCGGCGCCGGTCTCGACAATTTTTTCCAGCAGGCTTTCCATTACCACCTGGGTGCGGGCGCTGTCGAGCGTGCCGATCAGCGGCAGCGCCAGCACGTCCTGCCACAGTTTGACCACCGGCGTGGACAGCTCCAGCAGTTCCTGCTGCTGGCGCACGATGATCTGGTCGCGGCTCTTCTGGAACACTTCCACCGTGTAGAGGCCCAATTGATCGAGCAGGGTGGTGGAGCCCCACAGCGCGTCAGCCAGCACGGCCGGCTCGGCGCTCAGCGCTTCGCGCAGCGCGGCAAACAGCGACTGCTTGAGCGAGAATACAAAGGTGGCGGTTTCGCTCGGGGTGGAGCCTTGCTTGGCGCGCTGGTTGGAGATTTCCGCCAGCAGGTTGCGCACTTCGTCCCAGGCGCGGCCTTCGATGTTCTCAGTGCCGCCAGTGACGGTGGCTTCCGGCAGCAAGCCCAGCAGTTGCGTGCAATGGCGGCGCAGTTGATCGGCGACGGCGGCGTCTTTACGGAAGGACAGACTGTTGAGATGGCCGATCCACGCCTCGAGGATCTGTTGTTCGTGTTCTTGTATGACGGCGCCAAGGCGGCGTGCGGTGTCGTTCGAGCTCATCAATTCCCCAATCAACTTTAGATTTATTTCCTGTAAGTATAACAATTGATCAAAATCTACGTTTTTATCAATCGTGTGCAACCTCAAAGCTTAGCCACTTTTCAATCTTTCGACTAGGGCATAGATCAGTAAAATCATGTAATTTGGAAAATAAATGCTGCGCGTGCAAATTCGCGTGCTTTGTCGCCGTAAGGTCAAACAAGACTGCTAAGATTAAGTTTCCCTTAATTTCAAACCGGATACTGTTGGCGCGGCGTCAACTTGCCGTAAGGGAGTGGACAATTAAAAATAGGGAGTGCAAGTGGGCAGTGAATCAGTTTTGGCAGCGTCGGTGCAACGGGTGTGGTTCAATCGTGCGTTTTCGTCGGTGTATACCGCCATCAGCCTGATCCGCGAAGCGGACCGGGAACAACGTTACCACCTGATTTACTCGCACGTCGCGCCGGCCACTGCCGGCCAGGTTGCGCACCAGTTCGAACTGGAACCGGCCGGTCTCAAGGGTGACGAATACGTCGAATGGTGTCTGGCGTTCTGCCGCGAGCACGCGGTCGATATCTTTGTCACCGGTAAGGAGGCACGCCTGATTACGGCAGCCGGCGAGCGTTTTGCCGAGATCGGCGTGCGCGTGCTGTCCGCCGGTTCTGCCGACACCTTGCAACTATTGCATGACAAGGCCCGTTTTTACGCCACGGTCCAGTGCCCGCAGGCGCCGCCACCGGAAGCAATCGCCGTCCACACCCTGGCCGAGTTCGATGCCGCCTACGCCGAGCTGCGTGGCCGCTACAGCAAGCTGTGTATCAAACCATCGCAATCGATTTACGGCCTCGGCTTTGCCCTGATCGACGAGCAGCGCAGCTGCGCCGAGCTGCTGATCGCCGGCGTGCAATACACCATCGGCCTGGCCGATTTACGTGCGGGTCTGGCGCTGCTGCCCGAGTTCCGCACCATGCTGGTCATGGAATACCTGGAAGGGCGCGAGTACAGCGTCGATTGCGTGGGCGACAATGGCAAGCTCGTCGTTGCGGTACCGCGCAAGAAACCGCAATCGTCGTCGGCCACCGGCCAGCGCGTCGACATGCATGCCGACATCCTGGCCGCGTGCGCCACGCTGTCTGAACATTACGGTTTGAACGGCTGCTTCAACGTGCAGTTCCGCGAAACCGGCGATCAGCCGCGCCTGCTGGAAATCAATCCGCGCATGTCGGGTGGCATCAGCATGGCGTGCGCGGCCGGGCCGAATTTGCCGTATATCGCGCTGGCCGGTTTTGATCGCGGTTTCGACAAGGTCGAGATCGCACCGGTGCGCAATGGCGCGCGCGTGACCGAAGTGTCGATCGCCATGGAGCTGTGATGGAGCGGCTGGCTGAAAACCTGGCCGTGGCCTTTGCCGGCCAGGACGGCGATAACTTGCGGGTGGTGGATCTGCCAACCGGCAAGCTCACCGTCACCGCGCGTGCTGGCGCTTATCCGCTTGACGCGCTGGTGGGTTTTGCCGCGCGCGCCAACGCCAAACGCGGTTTCCTGTTCGTGAGCAAGGTGCTGGGCAAGCACTGGCCGGTGCGTCCGAGCGCCATGCGCGGCCTGCACCAGTCGCTGGCGCGCGGTTTGCCGCTCGATTTGCCGGGACCGGTGCTGTTCATTGCCATGGCCGAGACCGCAGTCGGCCTCGGGCAGGGCGTGTTCGAGGCCTGGCTCGATGAAGACGCCGGCCGCGAGGCGCTGTTCCTGCACACCACGCGCTACCGCGTGGGCGACGGCCCGCTGATCGAATTCGAGGAAGCGCACAGCCACGCGCCGCGCCAGTTCCTGCACATGCCCGACGATCCTGCGCTGGCCGCCAAGTTTGCCCAGGCGCGGTCGATCGTGCTGGTCGATGACGAGGCCAGCACCGGCAATACCTTTGTCAACCTGGCGGCCGCCTGCCGCGTGGTGGCGCCCGCCATCGAGCATGTGCACCTTGTGACCATCACCAATTTCATGGGCGAGCAGGGCACCAGTCAATTGCTGGGCCGCTTCGGCGTGCCGGTGACCCACAACGCCGCGCTCGAAGGCGCGTTCTCGTTCGAGGCCGGCCAACTGGAGACCGGCGCCGCGCCGGCCCAGCGCTACGACGCCAGCGCCGACCGGGGCGCCAGCGCCGCATTTGGCAGGCTGGCGGTGGACCATGCGCTGGCGTTGCCGCCGGCCCTGGCGGCCGGGTTGTTTGAGCAGGTGCAGCCTGGTCAGCGCGTGCTGGTGCTTGGCACCGGCGAGTTCATGCACCCGGCTTACCTGCTGGGCCGGGCGCTGGAAGAGATGGGCGCCGACGTGGTGGTGCAATCGACCACCCGCTCACCGATCCTGGTGTGGGGGGCGGTGGCCAGCGCGGTGACATTCCCCGACAACTATGGCGAAGGCGTGGCCAATTTCATCTACAACGTCGCGCCCGGTCAGTACGACCACGTGCTGGTCTGCCACGAAACGCCGCCCACGGCAGCGCTGCACGAGCTCGCTGGCAAGCTGGGCGCGCGCCTGTTCCATTTCAAGTCGGAGAAACTGGTTGAAGAAATTCCTGTTCGTTGACCTGGACGATACCCTGTTCAGTACCCTGGGCAAATGCGCCAGCCAGGCCGAGCTGCACCCGGCCGCCTATTATTCGGACCAGTCGGTGTGTTCGTACACGACTGCGCGCCAGCGCGCCTTTCTGGCGTTGATGGATCCGGCCACCACGCTGATCCCGGCCACCGCGCGCCACCTCGATGCGTTCGGCCGCGTCGGTCTGCCTTTTAACAGCTACAAGATCCTCAACTTCGGCGGCTTGATCCTTGGACCCGACGACCAGCCCGACCCTGCATGGCTGGCGCAGATGCGCACCGACATGACGATCGCGCTGCCCGGCCTGAACCATGCGGCAACCGTCATCAACGCCTGGTGCGAACAGCAGGGGCTGGCCTCGCGCGCACGCGTGGTGGAAGACGGCGGCGTGCCGTATTACACCTTGATCAAGGACGTGGACAAGCAGGCCGAGCGCCTGGCGCCTATCGAACACGCAGCACTGGCGCCGTGGCTGGCCGGCGCCGGCAGCGGTTTTTATGTCCACCGCAACGGCAACAACCTGGCCGTACTGCCGCGCACGCTCGACAAGGCGGTGGCGGTGGCCTATGTGACGCGCCTGCTGCGCGCCGAGCATGGCGAGATTCTGACCCTGGGCATGGGCGACAGCAAGTCCGACGCCCGTTTCATGGCCGCCTGCGATTACGCCATCATCCCCAGCAACACCCAACTGGCGGCGTTGACGGTGGCGGCGCTATGACCGGCGCCCCTTTTTCCGGCAGCTACCAGGCTGGCGACGTGCAGTTTTTGCTGCGCCAGTTGCCGGCGCAGCAGTTCACCAGCGTGGCCGACAAGGAAGCGCTGATCCAGTCCGGCCGCAAGCATTACAGCGAGATGCTGTCGCCCGAATCGCTGCCGTCCGAGCGTTATTTGCAGGTATTCGAGGATGCGTGCGCGGCCAATATGAAACAGATGGCGCGCGATTGCCTGGCGCTGGCCTGCATGATCGCCGCCCGCCGTGCAGGGGACGTCACCGTGGTGTCGCTGGCGCGGGCCGGCACGCCGGTCGGCGTGATCCTCAAGCGCCTGCTCGAGCAACGGTTCGGGCGCGGCGCCGTGCATTATTCGGTCTCGATCGCGCGCGATCGCGGCATCGACGCCGTGGCGCTGCGCCAGATCGTGCAACACCACGCACCCGAATCGATCGTGTTTATCGACGGCTGGACCGGCAAGGGCGTGATTTCGCGCGAGCTGGCGCACTCGGTGGCGCGCTTCAATGACGAACATGGCACCGCGATCGACAGCGGCCTGTACGTGCTGTCGGACCTGGCCGGCTCGGCCGCTTGCGCTGCCAGCGAGGCCGACTACCTGATCCCGTCGAGCATCCTGAATGCCACCGTGTCCGGACTGGTGAGCCGCACCGTGGTGGGAGCGCCGGACCAGTTGCACGGGTGCGTCTATTACGAAGCGTTCGCGCCGCACGACCGCTCGCGCCAGTTTGTCGATGCCGTGACCGCCGCCGCGCTGTCGCTGGATGGGGCAGACTTGCCGCATGCTGCGCTGGACCGCGCAGCGGCCGCCGCCACCTCGCGCGCCTGCCTGGCGCGGCTGCAACAGGAATACGGCGTGGCCGACGTCAACCTGATCAAGCCGGGCATCGGCGAGGCCACGCGAGTGTTGCTGCGCCGTGTGCCGCGCCTGCTGCTGGTCCGCGATCCGGCCAGCGCAGACGTGCGTCACCTGACCTTGCTGGCACAGGAAAAAAATGTGCCGGTCATCATCGATCGATCTCTGCCTTACCAGGCAGTATCCCTTATCAGGAGTGCATTGGATGGCTAATTGGACGGTGAACAAGCCGATGGGCGCGTCGTTATACGTACCGACCACCCACAAGGATTTGCTGGAAATTGCCAACGGCATCAAATTGCCGAAGCTGCGTTCGGTGATCTTTTGCACCGAGGACGCGGTGGCCGACCGCGAGCTCAGTTATGCGCTGTTCAACCTGTCTGTGATGCTGGAAAACATGGACCCGGTAGGCGTGCTCGACCGCTTCGTGAGGGTACGCAATCCCGAAGTGCTCGAACGCGTGCTGGCCATGAAGGGTTCCGAACACCTGACCGGCTTCGTGATCCCGAAAGCCACGCGCGACAATTTCGATGCCTACTTCAAGCTGGTGCGCCAGACCGGGCACTTGCTGATGCCCACGCTGGAGACGGCAGAAGTGTTCGACGAGCGCGAGATGGTGGCGTTCCGCGACCTGCTGCGCGCGCCGGGCGTGGTGGGACGCATCCTGGCGCTGCGTATCGGCGGCAACGATTTACTGGCGCTGCTGGGCATCCGCCGCCCTCGCAACATGACGATTTACCGCACCCCGCTGGGATCGGTGATCGCGCGCCTGGTCACCACGTTCGCACCGTACGGCTTCCGCCTGACGGCGCCCGTGTTCGAGCACCTGGACCAGGATGCCTTGCTCGATATGGAAGTGCAGGAAGACCTGGCGCACGGCCTGGTGGGCAAGACGGCAATCCACCCGTACCAGCTGCCGCTGATTGAAATGCATTACCGGGTCCAGCCGATCGACGTGGCGGCGGCGGTGCGGATCATGGACGAAGATAGTCCGGCGGTATTCAAGATGGGGAATTCGATGTGCGAAGTGGCCACGCATCGCGCGTGGGCGCAGACGGTGCTGCAGCAGGCCAATCATTTCGGGACGTATCCCGATAACAGCCTGGCGCCGAATTCGGATAGTTGAGAGGATAGCAAAGAAGGTGAAGCTAGGGCAGGGGTGGCTATCCCCTGAGGTCAATCGAAACACGCAGCCTGGCCGTCACTCCGTAGAGGGTGACGGCCAGGCATCACGCCAGGCTTAACGCGCTGGCGGCGGTGCTGCCGGATCTGGCGTGGTGCCGCCCGGTGGCGTGGTCGTGGTGCCGTCAGCCGGTGGCGTGGTTGCTGGCGGTGGCATGGTGTTGTCAACTGGTGGAGAACCGGTCGGGGCCGTATTGGCCGGTGGTGCTACAACTTCAGGTGCGGGCGGATCAACTTCCTGCTTCTTGCAACCGGTAACAGCGGCGGCGGTCAGGATCAAGGCGAAAATAAACTTGGCTGGTGCGTGATGCTGTTTCATGTTGAGCTCCTTTTGGTGACAATCGAACTACAGTTTATGCATTCCTCAGCCCGTGCGCTATCGGCGCGCTTGCGGCCTGTTTGTAGGACTACTCAGCGGTCGCCTGTATCACTTCTTTCCTGATGGCATAGACTTTTGAGTCGGATACAAGGGCTGCTGGCCTTTCATCGCTCGCGATGGTGCCGGTACCTTGCCAGCGGCTGCCTTGATGACCAGGTTGTCGAACCAGGCCATGCTCAGCTTGTCTTCATCCTTGTCCTTGTGCACACCGGCCAGGATGCCGGCCATGCCGGCGCCGTACAGGTCGTCGCTGGCGGCAAGCTGCTGCTTGCCATCGACCAGCCCGGTAATCCGGTTGCCGGCGAAGCGCAGGGTCAGCGTGTGCCACTGGCCTGCCTTCACGCCTGCCACGCGGCCGGCGGCCAGTTGCTTCTCGCCGCCCTCGGACGTGTCGTTCATGGCGCGGATCAGCGCCTGCTGCTCGGCGTCGCCGACCGCCTTTTTCTTGTCTTTCTTGCCGCGGATGGCCACCAGCCGCAGCGCGCCATCGTGACCCAGTTGCAGGAAGTATCCTTTCGGAATGAAGCCATAGCCGGTGCCGGCATGGTTGATGCGGCCCATGACAGCGGCCGATTCGCCCGCTTGCAGGTACACGTCCACGCTCACTTCGTAGTCGCGCCAGGCATCGTCGCCGATGATGGAATAAGGCTGCCAGTCGGGCGCCCACGAAATGGTGGGAATCGGCGCACTCTGGCGCAGACAGGTGCCGACGCGCGCCGGGCAGCGCGCCAGTTCGAAGGAACCGGCGATGTCGGCCAGGTAGCGCGGCTGGTGGCCCCAGGTGGCCGGCTGTGGATAGTGTTCAAACGTTTCGCGGTACGGGAACGGGAACGATGCCAGCGCCGGTACGTCGGCCACGCCGCCTTTTTGCTGGCCGCGCGTAGTGGTCAGCGAATACACGGCGTGCGGTTCGAGCGTGAGCGTTGCCACGCCGTCGCGCACCACGGCGTCGGCCTGGCGCACGAAGTGTTCTTGCTCGGTGGTGCGCCACACGGCCAGGTCGCCATCCTTCAAGCCTTTGACGTTCAGTCGCAGCTGCTGTGCAGCGGGCGCGTCCTTGGTTTCGATGATCACGCTATAGTCGCGCTCGGGCGAGGCCAGCGTGACGAAGGTGCCGCCGCCGGCCAGGTCGCCGCTGCCGCCCTGCAGGTAGGTCCAACCCGTTTCGGTGAACTGGCCGTAGTGGGCATAGCCCCACAACACCGGGTTGACGCGGTAGTGGCCGCTCCACGGCCAGTTGGCGCGCACCATCGCCTCTTTTTCGCCCGAATAGGCCTGCATCGTGTACAGGCCGGCGATGCCGTACCAGTTGACCACCTTGGTCACGCCGCTGCGCACGTAGTTTTCATTGAAGGACTGGACCATGCTGATCAGGCCGTCGTAGCCGGCCTTGTACACGTGCTGCTCGGTGTTCCAGATCGGCTTGCCCATCGCTGCAGCCTTGCGTTGCACTTCGACCGGCACCACCGACTTGGGCGGGTTGATGTGGGCGCCGACGATGTCGATGGCATCGCGCAGTTCCGCATCCTGGGCCATGTCATCGACAAAGCGGAATTTCCATGGATCGGGCCAGTTGTCGAAGCCGTGCAGCTTGACCTTGCCGAAGTCGTTGGCGTTGAGCGTGGCGCGCAGCGCCTTGGCGAAACCGTAGCTGGCGCCTTTCTCGTTGCGGATGCCGATGGCGTCGAACTCCATACCATACACGTTGCGCAAGCCCTTGAGCCAGCTGACGTAGTAGTTGGCCGTGTCCTGCGAGAAGAACCGCGCATCGCCCTTGTAATAATCGCCCGTACTCTGCTCTAACAGTTGGCCTTGCCGGCCCAGCCAGCCGGGCGCGCTCCAGGCGGCGCCGTCGAGCGTGAGTTGCGGATTGCGGCGCCTGGCTTCACGCATTTCCCACCACAGGTAGCCGCGTTCGTAGTTCAGGTCGTCGCGGGCGTGCATATGGCTGGGCATCGAGCCTTGGGTGGCGTTGCCGTCGCCGGGAATTTCCACGTACAGGGCGCTGACAGACGCGCCGAACTTCGGCGTGAACACCAGGTCGAGGATTTCGCTGCGCTGCGGTTCCGGGTAGTCCTTGAGCAGCACGCCGGTGCCACCCCCGCCTTCGACAATGCCGATGCCGTCGAAGCGCGGCCCGCCGGCGGCGCCGTCGAGGGTAATGGTTTGTTCGGCCGGCTGGCGGCACAGGGTGCCGGGATCGATGCGGTCGGCCATCGGCGGCTCGGCGTCGAGCTTGATGCCCTGGCGGCGCGCCGTGCGTTCGATCACGGTGCCGCCGCCCGGCTCGGCGTAGGCAGGATCGGATTGCGCCTGTTGCAGCGACACGTAGCGGGCGCCCGCCGCATCCAGGCGTTGCAGCACGTCGGGCAGGGTCGCCGCGCTCCAGCCGCCCAGGTGCGTGAGCAGCACTTGCGGAATCACGCGGCCATACACGCGCTGCGAGTCGGCCTCCATTTTGGCGATGCCGCGCTCGACCGCCGCCAGGTACTGGCTTTTCATGGTCGTGATCGCGGCCTGGTCGCCGCTGGCCACGCAGCGCGCGTAGGCGTCGGTATAGGCCCAGTCGTCGAACGAGAGGCTGACATCGGCCACGCGGTAGCCGCGTTCGCGCAGCCAGGCCAGCGCGGCCGGCCCACGGGAACCGCCGCCGTCGAGGAACGGCAGGCGCAGGTAGCGCCAGTCGGCACCTTGCATGCGCTGCGCCACGGCAGCTTCGCCAGCCTCCACGTCGGCTTGCCAGGCCGCCAGCGACGGCGCCTGCGACAGGCCCAGGTGGGTGGCGGTATGGTTGCCGAGCGGGTGGCCGGCGGCGCGCCAGGCATCGAGCACCTTGGCGTCGTCGGCGGACCGGGCCAGCTTGCCGGCGTTGACGAAACCGAACGCCTCGGTGACGCCATGTTGCTTGAAAGTTTGCAGGTGCGCGTCCACGATGTCCATCCGGGTCATGCGGGGCGGCAACAGGCCGTGGGCGGGCAGGTCATCGACGGTGACGGCAACGTCGAAGCGCTGGGCGCAGGCGGCGCCGGAAAACAGCAGGGCGGCGGACAGGGCGGTCAGCACTGGAGCTAGCAGTGAAGGAACTGCGGTGGCACGGGCGAAGGTCATGGCGGGCGATAGCGAAGTCGGAGGCAACCGCATCGTAATCGAAGCGCCGCGCCAGCGGCGCGCTGGCGCCGGAAATAATCAGCGCCGTGCGTACGCGCCGCTTTATTCGCGTTCGATCGAGGCCCGGATCACGTGTTCGGCCGCCTGGTAGATATTCGGATCGCGCAGGATGTCGTATTGGAACGCACCGCCCGGGGTGGCCATCAGGTTGCCGTCGCAATACACGCGGGCGTTCCAGTCGGCGCCGTGGCCCACGCTGTAGGTGCCCAGGTAACTGATGGCGCGGCCGTCGCGCTTGCGGGTGAAGGATCCCTTGATCGGCCACTGGTCGAGCCAGTATGACGCCATTTCGGCCGCGTAGCGGTTGGCGCCGTCGGCGGTGCCGAATTCGGCCAATGGATACGATTGTTCATAGACCACGTCGCCGGCGGAAGACGCGCCGCGATAGATGCGGAAACAGGCGTAATAGCCGTTGTCCGCCGTGCGTTTGGGCGTGCAGACGATGTAGTGGCCTGCGTATGAGTAACTATGTGATTGCGCCATATAACCTCGCTAAGTGAACTGTTTGGCGCATCGCACCAAACCACCCGTAAGCTGCCTGGGCGATGTTTATAGAGCAAGAATAGCACAGGATTTCCTGACAAGCCGGTTCAAACGTGCGCAATGGCAAAAATAATATTGCGACGCAGCATGACGCGGCCCGGCGCGGCACGCGCTCAGGGCAGGCGGCCCCGGTAGCTTTGCGGCGCCAGTTCCTGCTGTGGCGCCAGCGCTTGCAGGCGCTTGTACAGGACCCGGGTTTCCAGCAAATTCCACACGCGCAACATCGCCTCCAGCGTATCGAACGGCTTGGTAAGAAAGTCCTTGGCGCCCAGCGACAGGGCGCGGCGCTTGGCTTCGGCAGTGGCGTCGGCGGTGATCACCAGCACCGGGCGGAAATCGTAGGGATCGCCGCGGCGCTTGAGGCGTTCGAGTACCGCATAGCCGTCGAGGTCCGGCATCATCAGGTCGAGTACGATCAGGTCGGGATCGAAGGCGGTGTACAGGTCGAGCGCGGTGCGGGCGTCGGTCGTGCCGACCACGTGGGTCAGGCCTTCGGCAATGAACATGTCTTCCAGCAGCCGCAAATTGGCGGGCTGGTCGTCGATGATCAGGATGCGTGAAGCGAGTACTTGATTTTCCATCATCTAGATTTTCCGTGAGAATCGAGCAGGGCGAAGAACGCCGGGATATCGAGTGGTTTGGCCAGGTGTGCAAAGTGTGCAATGTCATTATTGGCGTCGCTGCCCAATAGCACCAGGGGGCCTGGCAATGCCAGCCACTCGGCGCCGGCCAAGTTGGCTGCCAGCAGCACCAGGTCGGGCTGTTCGGCCTGCACCACGTCCACGCCTGCTGCGGCGTCGGCCACGGTGGTCACGCGCCAGTGCGGTCGGCGCTGGGCCAGCGTGGCCACCAGGATGCGCGTGGCGGGGTCCGCTTCCACGCACAGCAGGTGGTGGGTGCTGGCGCTGGTGGCCGGCACGGCGGCAACGGGCGCTGGCTGGTCTGCCGGTTCCTGCTGGTCAGCCTCGTCGGTGGCCCCGGCGTTGGTCGCCAGCGGCAAGGTCAGGGTGAAGCGGCTGCCCGGCCCCGGTCTGTCGTGCAGGATGACGTCGCCGCCCATGGCCTGCATCAGCGCTTTCGAGACTGCAAGACCGAGGCCGGCGCCCTCGGTCTTGCCGCGTTCGGCGCCGAGGCGGTCGAACGGTGCAAACAGGCGCGTGCGCAGCGACGGCGTGATGCCGGGGCCATTGTCGTCGATGTGGATGGCGGCCAGCTCGTCGCCGGGCGCCAGGTGCAGCGCCACGATGCCGTCGCGCGGGCCGTACTTGATGGCGTTCGACAGCAGGTTGAGCAGCGCCTGCAGCAGCCGCTGGCGGTCGGCCAGCACGGCCACCTCGATGCCGGCGTGGTCGTGGCGCAGCTGCACGCCGCGCTGGCGCGCCAGCGGCGCCATCAGCATCATCGCCTCGTCGAGCAGCGGCGCCAGCGCCACCGGCACGCATGCCAGGGTGAGCTTGCCGGCCTCGATGCGGCCGATGTCGAGCACCTCGTTGATCAAGGACAGCAGGTGCTGGCCGGCCTGGCGGATGTGTTCCGCATGTTCGCGTTCGCGCGGTTCGCGCAGGCCTGCTTCCAGCAGTTGTGCATAGCCGAGGATGGCGTTGAGCGGGGTGCGCAGCTCGTGGCTGGTGCGCGCCAGGAATTCGGTCTTGGCGCGGCTGGCTGCTTGCGCCGCCGAGGCGCGGCCGGCCAGCAGCACGCTGGCCTGGTGCAGGCGGTCGGCCAGTTGGCCCAGCTCGTCGGTGGTGGACGGCGTGGGCTTGAGCGGCAGGTCGTTCGACAGGCGCTCGGCGTTTTCGGCCGCCAGGCGCACGCGCCGCACCAGCCCCAGGGTAAACGTGAGCGTTGCCATCGCGCCGGCCATGCCGGCGCCGATCACGATCATGGCCATCCACAGGTTGCGGTTCGACGCCTGTTGCAAGGTCAATGTGCGCTGCTCGACCAGCGTGGCCTCGCGCAAATTCATCACGCCGATTTCGGTACGCAACTGGTCGAGGATCTGCTTGCTGCTGAGCAGATGTTCCTGTAACTCCGCCGTGCTGGCGTTGCGCTGCCCGCGCATCAGGTTCAGGCTGGCGAGCTTCTTGCGCAACAGCGGCGTGATGCGCGCCAGGCTGGCCAGTTGCTCGGGATCGACGGCGCGCGCCTGCAGGCTGGCCAGGGTGGCCGGCAATTGTTCGGCAGCGATGTGGTAAGGCACCAGGAAGTCGTCGCGGCCGGTGAGCAGGTAGCCGCGCACGCCGGTGGCGGCTTCGGCGATCTGGGTGTGCAGGCGCTGGATATCGGCCTGGGCCTGCATGGTGCGCAGCATGTCGGCGGTGGCGGCAGCGGTATTGCGCTCGAGCGTGTAGCTGGTGGCGGCCGAACCCACCAGCAGGGCCAGCGAGGCGACAATGATTGCGCCGCCCTTGAAGCCGAGCGACCAGTGGCGCGGGTTCAGCCTTGCGAGCGCGCTCATGATCCGAGCCCGAGGTCGGCCGCGCGCACGGCGGCCTGGGTGCGGTCGTTCAGGTCCAGCTTGTGCAGGATGCGTTCCACGTGCACCTTGACGGTGCCGGCGGCGATGCCCAGGTGTTCGCCCATGGCGGCGTTGGTCCAGCCTTGCGGCAGCAGGGCGAGGATTTGCAATTCGCGCGGGGTCAGCGACTTGAGGATGGCGGCCGCCTCGGTGGCGCCCACGCGCGGCGCCGCCTGGCTGTTGGCGAGCGCCGCGCCCAGCAGCGTGGCCAGCGCTTGCAGCGTGAGCAAATCGTCGGGGTGGGGCGGCGGCGCGGCGGCTGCGCAGAGCAGGGCCAGCATGCCGCGATGCTTGCCGTCCAGGCACAGCGGCACCAGCACTTCGAGGCCGGTGCGCTGCTCGCGGCCGATGCGCAGCCCGCTGGGGACGTCTTGCCGCACCAGCGGCGCCACCGGCCCCGGCTGCAAGACCGTGTGCAGGGCCATGGCATGTGCCACGCGCGCCCCCACCGGCGGTACGTTGCCGTGGCTGGCCGCCACGTGCAGGGCGTCGTCCTTGAGTACCAGCAGCAAACCATCGTCGAGCGAGAGGAAGGCCAGGGTCTTGGCCAGCACCGTGGCAAGCGCGGCGGGACGCACGCCATCCTGGGCCAGCGCGCCGGCGGCGTCGGTGAGCAGGCGCCAGCGTGCAGCGCTGCTTTCGCTCTGGCGATAACGGGTGCGGACGGCGTGGGCGCTATCGGCGGGGGAGGGGGAAGTCATTGCATACAACCAGTTTCATGTGTGGAATGGCAGATTATATGCCACCCGGCATATGCCGCAACCCCCGGCCGGCAGATTTTTCAATCGCTCCGGTCCGCGATACTGACTTCATTGGCAGTCACTTGCTGCCGATGATCCTCAACTACATGGAGCACATAATGAAAAAAGTCCTGATCGCCCTCGCCCTCGCCGCCTCGACCACCTTCGCAGTCGCCGACATCGCGCCGAAGTTCTACGCCGGCGTTGTCACCGCCCCGGTCAACGCCCAGGAAGCGGAAATTGCCGCCCTGTTCGACAAATGGAATGCGACCCTGGCCACCGGCAACCCGGCCAAGGTGGCCAGCCTGTACGCCAGCGATGCGGTGCTCGAGCCGACCGTGTCGAACGAGGTGCGCACCACCCCGGCCGCGATCGAGGACTATTTCGTCAAGTTCCTCAAGATGAAGCCGGTCGGCACCATCAACATGCGCCAGATCCGCATGCTGGGCAACGATTCGGCACTGGATACCGGTGTGTACACGTTCCGGGTGACGGTCGATGGCAAGCCGCGTGATGTGCAGGCGCGTTACACCTATGTGTACAAGAAGGTCGGCGGCGAATGGAAAATCCTGAACCACCACTCGTCGGCCATGCCGGAAGTGATCGCTGCCAAGTAAGAAAAACGGAAAAAGCCCCGCAGTAGCAGCAACTACCCGGGGCTTTTGGTCAATAGCTGGAGAAAGCATGTTTGACTGCTGACGATGATAAATAGCGATTCTTAAGCCAATCTTAGCTGCACTGCACCATTTGTAAATTTTCAATCTTGAAGCCACTTTTTGTTGCGCCGTCCGGATGGTGTAGCATGTCGGGTGGCGCAGCGGGCGGGCGCATTTTGCCTGCCGCCGCCGGTACTTCAAGGAAAACCATGCAAATCAAAATTAACGACGTGTTGCGGGCCTACATCGAGCCGCTGACCGAGGCCGAGTACATGGCGCTCGAGCGCAGCGTGCTGGCCGAAGGCTGCCGCGACGCGCTGGTCCTGTGGCAGGACACCCTGGTGGACGGCCATAACCGTTATCAAATCTGCCAGGAACACGGCATCCCGTTCAAGGCCGTGGAAAACACCAGCTTCCGCGACCTCGACGACGTCAAACTGTGGATGATCGACAATAACCTGGGGCGCCGCAGCATTTCCGACTACCAGCGCGGCGTGCTCGCCCTGCGCAAGAAGGAAATCGTCCGCGCCCGCGCGCTGGAACTGGCTGCTGAGGCCGCTGCAGAAGACGCGGCCATCGCCCCACCGGACGGCGAAGCCAAGCCCAAGCCGGCCGCCATGCCGCTGACCTCGCGCGAAGACATTGCCCGCGCCGCGCGCCTGTCGAGCGCCACCATCAGCCAGATCGAAAAAATCCAGAAGACCGCCACGCCGGAACTGGTGGAAGCCGTGCGTTCGGGCACGATTTCCATCAATGCCGCCGCCACCGTGGCGTCGCTGCCGGAAGATGCGCAGATTGCCGCTGTCGCCGGCGGCAAGAAGGAACTGCAAAAGGCCGCCAAGGAAGTGCGCGAACTGCGCACGGCCGGCAAGCCACCGAAGGAAGCCAAGGGTGTGCGCGAGGACGGCGAGCGCGATTACAATCGCAATCCCACCGAAGCGGAAGAGCTGCGCCGTGAAAACGCGGCGCTGCGCGAAAAGAACGCGGCGTTGCTCGAGGAAATTACCGCGTTGCAGCGTCGCATTTCCGAACTCGCATCGAGCTGATCCCTAGGTTGAACTGTTAATCCGGAGTTTGTCGATGCAACGATGGCGCGCCACGCTGACCTTGCTTTGTTTTGTTCCCCTCAATGCAGCGCTGGCGGCCACGGCGGCGCCGGTTCCCCTGGCCGGCGCCGAACTGGCCCGCATGCAGGCCCAGGCCAAGCGCGTGACCATCGTGCGTGACAAGTGGGGCATCCCCCATGTGTATGGCAACAACGACGCCGACGCCGTGTTCGGCCTGCTGTACGCCCAGGCCGAGGACGATTTTCGCCGCGTCGAACGCAATTACATCAACGCCCTGGGCCGCCTGGCCGAAGTCGAAGGCGAGGCCGAGCTGTACCGCGACCTGCGCATGAAGCTGTTCATCAACCCGGACTTCCTCAAGGCCCAGTACCGGCAAAGTCCCGCCTGGCTCAAAAAACTGATGGTGGCGTTTGCTGACGGCCTGAACTACTACCTGGCCACGCATCCCGAGGTCAAACCCGACCTGATCACCCGTTTCGAGCCGTGGATGGCGCTGGCCTTCAGCGAAGGCAGCATCGGCGGCGACATCGAAACCATCGATATCAAGCAACTCGAAGCCTTGTATGCGCATGGCGCCCACCCGTTGATGGCGCCGATTTTGCTGGCAGAGCAGGGCAGCGACCTCGACCACGAACCGGGCGGCTCCAACGGTTTTGCCATCGCGCCGGCGATCACCAAAAACGGCCACGCGCTGTTGATGATCAACCCGCACACGTCATTCTATTTCCGCCCCGAAGTGCAGGTGCACAGCCGCCAGGGGCTCAATGCCTACGGCGCCGTGACCTGGGGCCAGTTCTTCGTGTACCAGGGTTTTAACGACCGGGTGGGCTGGATGCACACGTCGGGCGGCGGCGACGTCATCGACGAATACCTGGAAACCATCATCGACAGGAACGGCCAATACTTCTACCAGTACGGCAACGAGCAGCGGCCATTGCGTGCGGTCGATATCGCCCTGCCTTACAAGACCGCCGGCGGCATGGCCAGCAAGACGGTCAAGGTGTACTACAGCCACCACGGCCCCATCGTGCGCGCCAAAGACGGCAAGTGGGTTGCGGTCAAGCTGATGAACGAGCCGCTGAAGGCGCTGACGCAATCGTTCCTGCGCACCAAGGCGCGCAACTACAAGGAATTCTATAAATCGATGGAGTTGCGTACCAATTCCTCGAACAACACCGTGTATGCAGATGCGGACGGCAACATCGCCTATTTCCACGGCAATTTCATCCCGCGCCGCAACCCGAAAATCGACTTCAGGCGCCCGGTCGATGGCAGCGATCCGGCCACCGAATGGCAGGGTTTGCACGCGGTGAAGGAAACCATCACGTTGTTCAACCCGAAAAACGGCTGGATCTATAACACCAACAACTGGCCCTACACGGCGGCCGGCCCGTACAGCCCCAAGGCCAGCGACTATCCGGCGTACATGTCGATGAACCCGGAAAATCCACGCGGCATCCACGCCGTGCGGGTGATGGAAAACCGCAAGGACTTCACCATCGACAGCCTGATCGCGGCGGCCTACGACAACCAGTTGCCGGCATTCGAGCCGCTGCTCCCGCAACTGTTCGCGGCCTACGATGCGTTACCGGCCGGCGACCCGCTGATCGCGTCATTGGCGCCGCAAATCGCCGCGCTGCGCGGCTGGGATATGCGCTACACACTGGAGTCGGTCCCGACCTCGCTGGCGATTTACTGGGTGCAGGATCTGACAGCCGCTTTCGGTCCGGCCGCCAAGGCCAGGGACGTGCTGGTGCTCGATTACATCCAGGCCGCGCTGACGCCACGCCAGCGCCTGGAAGGGCTGGTGCGGGCGTCGGACAAGCTGACGGCCGACTTCGGCACCTGGCAAACCGCGTGGGGCGAAATCAACCGCTTCCAGCGCCGGACCGGCGACCTGGTGCAGCCGTTCGACGACAGCAAACCGAGCCTGCCGATTCCGTACGCGTCGGCCAACTGGGGCGCGTTGGCGGCCTATGGCATGACCTCGAAGCAAACAACCAAGCGCATCTACGGCGAACGCGGCAACAGCTTTGTCGCCGTGGTGGAGTTCGGCCCGCGCCTGAAGGCGCGCAGCATCCTGGTGGGCGGCCAGAGCGGCAATCCGGCGTCGCCGCATTTTGCCGATCAGGCCGAGATGTTTGCCAGGGGCGAGTTCAAGGAAGTGCTGTTTTACCGCGAAGACGTGGAGCGCAACGCCGAGCGCCGATATCACCCTGGCCAGCAATAATTGTTGGTCATATGCAACGTTGTTAAATATTTTTTTGCGCTGAATTCCAATATTGATATCGTAATCAATATGTCTCCGTGGAAATATAGATTCATGGCTGCTGACAGCCGCTAAAGCCTTATCCTGCCTGGGTGCGTGGTTTTTAGATAACTGTTCGAGCTTGTCTGGCGCGGCCCTCGGATTGTGTTACAGCCGAATTTTGCCTGTTTATCAGCATTGATATTCTATATAAGAAATATTAATTTCCGCTGATATAGTGATATCTACAGGAATGCTCAAGGGCAATTCCACTGGCTTTCACTCACTTTGGCAAGGCACACTCCATGAAAAATCTTAACATCGGCGTCCGCCTGGGCATCGGTTTCGGCATCGTATTGCTGCTCCTGGCGGTCACTACCGCGATCGCGGTCCTGCGCATGCAGGAAGGCACGGCGCTCACGGACCGGCTCATCAACACCAGTTACAAGAACCAGCGCCTGGTGGCGGAGTGGGCCAAGGTCATCGAAATCAATGCGGTCCGTTCGTCCGCCGCCTGGCAGGCCAGTGACGCGGAAGATCAAAAAAACTACGAGGCCGGCATTGCCGCCGCGTCGGCCCGCGCGGGCGAGGTACAGGAAGAGATCAACAAGAGCATCCGCAACCCCGGCGTACGGGCCCAGTTCGACCAGGTGCTGCTCGCACGTACCGCGTATATCGATGCGCGCAAGCTGGTCTTTCAACTCAAGACCGCCGGCGACCTGGCGCAGGGCAAGATTGCCTACGATACCGGCCTGGTTCCCAAGGCTGCCGCTTACCTGGCCGAAGTGAACAAGCTGCAAACGCTGCAAGTGGCTGCTGCCGACGGCATTGCCAGCAACGTGCTGGACCTGTCGGTCTCCACCCGTAACGTCATCATCGTGCTGGGCCTGGTTGCGCTGGCGCTGGGCGTGGGCTTTGCGCTTTACATCACGCGCTCGATCACCGGTCCGATCAACCGCGCACTGCAAGTGGCCGAGACCGTTTCTGCCGGCGACCTCACCAGCGTGATCGTGGTCGATAGCCGCGACGAGACCGGCCGCCTGATGCAGGCGTTGAAGACGATGAACGATAACCTGGTCACCATCGTGGCCCAGGTGCGCAGCGGCACCGACACCATGGCTACTGCCTCGGCCGAAATCGCGGCCGGCAACCAGGACTTGTCGAGCCGCACCGAACAGCAAGCCAGTTCGCTGGAAGAAACTGCTTCGTCGATGGAAGAGCTGACCGCCACGGTGCGCCAGAATGCCGACAACGCGCGCGAAGCCAACCGCCTGGCGCAGGACGCTGCCGGCGTTGCCAACCGGGGCGGCGCGGTGGTGGCCGACGTGGTCGATACCATGGGTTCGATCAACGAATCGTCGCGCAAGATCGTCGATATCATCTCGGTCATCGACGGCATCGCGTTCCAGACCAATATCCTGGCCCTGAACGCGGCCGTGGAAGCGGCCCGCGCGGGCGAACAGGGCCGTGGTTTCGCGGTCGTGGCGTCGGAAGTGCGCAACCTGGCCCAGCGCTCGGCGGCAGCAGCCAAGGAAATCAAGGTCTTGATCGACGACTCGGTGCACAAGGTGGAGGCCGGCTCGGCGCTGGTGGACCAGGCCGGCCACACCATGAACGAAATCGTCCAGGGCATCGGCCAGGTGACCAGCATCATGGCCGAGATCACCAGCGCCAGTGCCGAGCAGAGCGCCGGCATCGAGCAGGTCAATCAGGCCATCACCGAGATGGACCAGGTCACCCAGCAAAATGCCGCGCTGGTGGAAGAAGCCTCGGCCGCCGCCGAAGCGATGCAGGACCAGGCAGCCGGACTGTCGCAAGTGGTGAGCGTGTTCAAGCTTGACGGCATGGCCCAGTCAGCCCCGCCACGCCAGGCGGCCAAGCCTGCGCGTCCGGTGGCAAGCCGCACGCCGGCCGCAGCGCCACCGCGCTTGCCGGCAGCGAGCAAGCCAGCAGCAACAGCATCGGCACCGGTCCGCAAGCCGGCGCCAGCCAAGGCAGAAACGAACGAGTGGGAAGAATTTTAAATTACGGTGATTAAAACGAGGGCGTTCAGGTCTGGATCAGATGCTCCGACTCTTCTCTCGTCAATAGCGGCGGCTCCACCTCCGGCACGCCGGCCACCAGCTCCAGGTTGTCGATATTGTTGTTGCGTACATTGCCGTCCTTGTGGCGCACGCTGGTGTAACGCTTGGGGTTGGGCAGGTACACTTCGGCCACCAGTTCGTGCACGTAGAACTCGCCGGTCCGGTTGCCGCCGCGCAGCTTGACGCGCAAGCCGTCCGGGTACAGGGTGGGGCGTACCGCGCTCACCTTGGGCCCGGCGCACATCAGTACCCGGCCGTCGCGCGAGATCTTGTACATGCCGCTGCCAGGGATGGGCTTGGCGCTGGCCACGGTGATCGAGTACAGCACCCCGAGGGCCAGGACGCCGGCGATAATGAAGACGATTTCCATCTTGGTGGGTGTGGTTGTGGTGATGGGGCGATACTAGCAGCTATATCGCATCGAGCGAGCGCCGAATATCGGCCTTTAAATCCCCTATATCTTCGATTCCAACCGACAACCGTATCAGACCGTCGCCGATGCCGAGCTGCGCGCGCTGTTCGGGCGGGATGCTGGCGTGGGTCATCAGGGCCGGGTGCTCGATCAGGCTCTCCACGCCGCCCAGGCTTTCGGCCAGCGCAAACACCTGGCAATGCTCGAGAAAACGCCGCGCACCGGCCAGGTCGGTGTCCAGGTCGATCGAGATGATGCCGCCGTAACCGTCCATTTGCCGCTGCGCCAGCGCGTGCTGCGGGTGCGAAGCCAGGCCCGGATAGAATACGCGCCGCACTTCGGGCTGCTGTTCGAGCCAGGTGGCCAGTTCCAGCGCGCTGCGGCAATGGCGCTCCATGCGGATCGCCAGCGTTTTGACCCCGCGCAGTATCAAAAAGCTGTCGAACGGTCCGGCGATCGCGCCGACCGAGTTTTGCAGGAAACCCAGTTGCTCGCGCCAGCCTTGCTGGTGCGGCGCGCCGCCGACGATGGCAATGCCGCCGATCACGTCCGAGTGGCCGTTCAGGTACTTGGTGGCGGAGTGGACCACGATATCGAAGCCATGCTCGAGCGGGCGCTGCACCAGCGGGCTGGCAAAGGTGTTGTCGGCCACGGCAATGATGCCGCGCTCGCGGCAAATGGCCGCAATCGCTCTGAGGTCCGCCAGCTTGAGCATCGGATTGGTCGGGGTTTCGACCCACACCATTCTGGTGTCCGGGCGCAGCGCGGCCAGCAGGTTGGCCGGGTCGGTGAGGTCCACGTAGGTAAAATCGTGGCCGCTGCTGCGCCGGCGCACCCGTTCGAACAGCCGGTACGTGCCGCCGTACATATCGTCGCCGGCAACGATGTGAGACCCGGCGTCGAGCAGTTCGAGCACGGTGGAAATCGCTGCCAGGCCCGAGGCAAACGCGTACGCCTGGGCGCCGCCTTCGAGGTCGGCCACGCAGCGTTCGAGCGCCCAGCGCGTGGGGTTGTGCGAGCGGCCGTAGTCGAGACCCTTGTGCACGCCCGGGCTTTCCTGGACGTACGTGGACGTGGCGTAAATCGGCGGCATGATGGCGCCGGTGGAAGGGTCGGGCGCCTGGCCGGCGTGGATCACGCGGGTGGCCAGCGCCTGCTTGAGATGGTCGTTCAAGAGAGCTTCCTTCGCAGGTGGTTGAGCAGGTCGAAGCGCGTGATCAGGCCGTAAAAAATATCGCCATCGGCTACCACGGCGGTGAGGCCGCTGTCGAGCACGGCGCGCAGCGCGTGCAGGTCGGCCTGCGGATGCAGGATGTCGAGCCGGCGCGTCATGGTGTCGCCCACGGTGCGGGCAAAGCGTTCGGGGTGGGTATCGACCGCCAGCAGCAGGTCCGATTCGTCGATGATGCCGGCCAGCCTGCCGCCGGCAATCACCGGCAACTGCGCCAGGTCGGCGGCGCGCATGCGGTTGAATGCGATCAGCAGCGAGTCGTCGGGGGCCACGCTGACGACCTGGCCGGCGTCGTAGCGGCGCCCGATCAGGTCGCGCAAGTCGCGCTCGGGTGCGTGTTCGATCAGGCCCTGGTCCTGCATCCAGCCGTCGTTATAGACCTTGGACAGGTAGCGGGTGCCGGTGTCGCACACGAAACTGACCACGCGCTTCGGCACCGTTTGCGCGCGGCAGTATTGCAGGGCTGCCGCCAGCAGGGTGCCGGTGGACGAGCCGCCGGCGATGCCCTCTTCGCGCAACAGCGTGCGCGCGGTGTCGAAACTTTGCTGGTCGGTGATGGTGTAGGCCTGCCTGACGCCGCCGAAGTCGGCAATGGCCGGAATGAAATCCTCGCCGATGCCTTCCACGGCCCACGAGCCGGACGTCTCGCTGACGTGGCCGGTGGCGATGTACTCGGCCAGGATGGAGCCGGCCGGGTCGGCCAGGATAAAGTCCACCTGCGGCGCCACGCGGCGGAAGTAGCGGGTGAGACCGGTGAGCGTGCCCGAGGAACCCACGCCCACCACGATGGCGTCGATGTCGTGACCCATCTGCTCCCAGATTTCGGGGCCGGTGGTGGTTTCATGGGCCAGCGGATTGGCGGGATTGTTGAACTGGTCGGCAAACCATGCGCCCGGCAATTCGGTTGCGAGGCGCGCGGCGAAATCCTGGTAGTACTCGGGGTGGCCCTTGCCCACGTCCGAGCGCGTGGTGCGCACTTCGGCGCCCAGGGCTTTCAGGTGCAATACTTTTTCGGCAGACATTTTATCGGGCACGACCAGCAGCACGCGGTAGCCTTTCAGGCGTCCGACCAGTGCCAGGCCGAGGCCGGTATTGCCGGCGGTGGCTTCGATGATGGTGCCGCCCGGCTTCAGGCGGCCATCGGCCTCGGCCGCTTCGATCATGGCCATGCCGATGCGGTCCTTGATGGAGCCGCCGGGGTTTTGCGATTCGAGCTTGAGGAACAATTGGCAGGGGCCGGTGTCGAGACGGGTAATCTCGGCCAGTGGCGTGTTGCCGATCAGGGAAAACAGTGCGGGTGCGGACATCCGGGTCTCCTTGGGTCTCATGGTAAGAGAACGGCAAGTATGCCCTTTTTTTGTATGGCACGGTTGATGGCGTCTATAATCGCGCTCATTCTTTTTTGCGCGCCCCCGCGCTGCAGATTCACCTCATTTTGGAACGTTATGGCTAGTCTTCACTTCAGGTATTCGGCGATGAACGCAGGCAAGAGTACCTACCTGCTGCAAGTCGCGCACAATTACAAGGAAAACGGCATGGAGGTGCTGCTGCTGACCTCCGCGCTCGATGGCCGCGACGGCTTTGGCGTGATTGCGTCGCGCATCGGCCTCAAGAGCGAGGCCACCACCTACAGTGCCGACACCGACTTTGCCGCGCTGCTGCAAGACGTAAAGGTCGCATGCGTGCTGATCGACGAGGCGCAATTCCTCACTGTCGCGCAGGTGCACCAGCTGCACTGGTGGGTCCACACCACCAATACGCCGGTGATGTGCTTCGGCCTGCGGTCCGATTTTCAGGGCAATCCGTTCCCCGGCTCGGCCGCCTTGCTGGCGCTGGCCGACAGCCTCGAAGAAATCAAGACCATCTGCAAGTGCGGCAAGAAAGCAACCATGAATATCCGCACCGACGAGCACGGCGTGCGCGTGCGCGAAGGCGATCAGGTTCTGATCGGCGGCAACAGCGCGTACCGCCAGGTGTGCGCGCGCTGCTTCTATACCGTGGCCTGATTGCCGGCTACATTTGCCGAAAATGGTGCAGGTAGTTGCGGCTGACCGGCAGCACGGCCGGATGCGCCTTCAGGTGCAGTTCGGCAGTCTCGTTGACGCCGCGCACCACTTCACGCACGCTGCCCAGGTTGACGATGACCGAGCGATGCGTCTGCACGAAGCGGGCGGGATCGAGTTCCTCGCTCAGTTCGCGAATGCTCTTGCGAATCAGCGCTTCGCCGTCCGTCCAGGCCACCAGCGTGTATTTTTCGTCGGCGCGCAGGAACAGCACCTGGTCCACCGGGATCAGCCGCACGCTGTTGCCCACCGACGCCTTGATCCATTGCAGCCATGACGTGGCCGGGCTTGGCGCGCGCTGCGCGTAGCGCTCGGCCAGCTGGTCGAGCACGGTATCGAGCGCCACGCTGGCCTGCTTGCGCGCACGCAGCCGCGCCACGGTGTCGGCCAGCCGGGCTTGGTCGACCGGTTTGACCAGGTAATCGATGGCGCCTTGTTCGAATGCCTGCACTGCGTATTGTTCATAGGCGGTCACGAACACCAGGTGGGCGCGCCGGCCCAGCGCGCGCGCCGTCTCGATGCCGTTCAGGCCGGGCATGTGAATGTCGAGGAAGACGATGTCGGGACAGTGCACGGCGGCGAGCTCCAGCGTTTCCGGGCCGTTGCGGGCATCGGGCGCCAGGTGTAGCTCGGGCCATAGCCGCGCCAGCATGCCGCGCAGGCGTTCGCGCAGCAGCGGTTCGTCGTCGGCGATCAGGGCAGTGGTGCGGGTCATGGTGATCCTGGTTGAAAATGCAGTTCCACGCGCACGCCATGGGGCGCTTGTTCGTGGATGTCGAGCCGGGCGCTGGCGCCATACAATGCTTGCAGCCGCGCTTGCAGGTTGGACAGGCCGGTGCCAGGCTGCGCCGTTTCCGCCATGCCCACGCCGGTATCGGCCACCCACAGCACGACCTTGCCGGTGGCGGTATCGGCCTCGCCGCCGACGTCGATGCGGCCTCCATCCATGCCGGGATCTATGCCGTGGCGCACGGCGTTTTCTACCAGCGTGAGCAGTGCCATGGCGGGGAAGCGCAGCGGCGCGAGCGCCGGCAGGCTGGCGACCGTGAAGTGCAGCCGGTCCGGCATGCGCATATGCATCAGTTCCAGGTAAGTGCGCACCAGTTGCAGCTCGCTGCCCAGGGTGGCGTCGGCGGCGTTCAGGCGCGGCATGGCGGCGCGCAGGTAGGCAATCAGGTGGCGCAGCACGGGGCCGGCATTGGGCGAGCCGGCGTCCACCAGCGCTTCCACGTTGGCCAGCGTGTTGAACAGGAAGTGCGGTTCGATCTGCGCTTGCAACAGGCGCAGGCGTGCGTCCGACAGTTCCCGCTCCAGCGTGTTTTTTTCCAGCTCCACTTGCAAACGGTCGGCGCGCTCTCGGGCCAGCCGCTCGCCGCGCATGGCCAGCAGAGACATGGTCAGCCCGAAGAGCAGCGCCAGGCCCATCATCATGATGTGACCGGTGAGTATCTGGACGTCGTTGAAATACGTGAGCACGCCCCAGCCTTGCGTGAGCACTGCCGAACCGAGTGAGGCGAACGGCGCCATGACGATAATCGCCAGCAACCGCGCCGCGCGCAGCGACAGCCAGCGCGGCCGCAGCGCACCGGCCGCGCTATACGCCAGCAACAAGCAGCCACCGACAAAACCGATCCGTGCCAGCACTGCCAGGAACGCGGTGCCGGACGCCTTGTGCAGCAGCCACGACAGCGGCAGCACGATGGCGGCCACCACCAGCGCCTGGCGCCGGGTGGGCAGCAGGGCGGGAGCGGGGCGGGTAATCGCAGCGGCAGTCATCGACCCACAATAACCGCAATGGCGCCGCCATTCAAGCCCCCGTCGTTCAACCCTGATTTTCCGTCGTTCGTCGCACCGATGCCGGCATGGTCTTGCAGGCCGTGGCTACGGCTGGCTATCGTGGGCCCAACACAACAACGATGGAGCATGGCATGACCAGCACGCGAATCCCCCTGTTTGCACTCGACACCGCCGCCCGGCTGTGGTTCGTGGTCACGCTGGCCGGGCAGCTGATGTTTGGCGCCTATATTGTGGCGCTGTATGGTGGCGCCATCGCGCGCGGCGACCCGGCGCGCTGGAATGCCGTGATGACGCATGGCCATGTCGCGGGGGCGACCGCAGGCAACGCCGCCGTGGCTGTGCATTTGCTGCTGGCGGCGGTGATCATGCTGGGCGGTGCATTGCAACTGGTGCCCGGATTGCGCACAGCCTTGCCGCGCCTGCATCGCTGGAATGGCAGGATGTATTTGCTCGGCGCCGTGCTGGCTGCCATCAGCGGCCTGTACATGATGTGGTGGCGCGGCGCCGTGGGCGACCTCATCCAGCACATCGGCACCAGCATCAATGCGCTGCTGGTACTGCTGTGTGCTTACCAGGCCTTGCGTCACGCACTGGCGCGGCGCATCGACGCGCACCGGCGCTGGGCGCTGAGGCTGTTCCTGTGCGTGAGCGGCGTCTGGTTTTTCCGGGTGGGGCTGATGTGCTGGATCGCCCTGAACGGCGGCCCCGCCGGGTTCGATCCGGCCACTTTTACCGGGCCGGCGCTGAGTGTGCTGGCGTATGCCCAGTACCTGGCGCCGCTGCTGGTGCTGGAAATCTATCTGCGTGCGCGCCGCAATGCGCAGCCGGCCGGGCAGGTGGCGGCTGCGGCGTTGGTCATGTTTTCGACCGGGCTGATCGCCGTTGGCGTTGCGGTGGCGACTGTCGGGATGTGGTTGCCGCAGTTGGGTGGCGGCGCCACCAACTGAACTTAATGGCAGTGGTGGCCCTATCCAAAGACAGAATACAAGGTGGTATGCGATGGTGTCCAATGGTGGTATCGGCTCCCGCACAGCGCGAGCAGTACCAACCACCCGAACGACAACCTGCCAGGAGCACCAAGTGAAATCCGATCACACCCCAAGCGACACCGTTACCTCGCGCCGTACCGCCATCGTCGGCAGCCTCGGCGTGGCTGCCGCAGCAGTCGCGGCCACTTTGCCGGCGGCATCGTCGGCCGCTACGCCAGCGGGCCGGAGCGCCACCATGGACAGCGGCTTTGTCACCGTCAAGGACGGCGCCCAGATTTTCTACAAGGACTGGGGCCCGAAAGACGCACCAGTGGTGTGGTTCCACCACGGCTGGCCGTTGACGTCCGACGACTGGGATGCCCAGATGATGTTTTTCCTGCAGAACGGCTACCGCGTGATTGCCCACGACCGTCGCGGCCACGGCCGCTCCACCCAGACCGACAAGGGTAACGATATGGACACCTACAGCTCGGACACCGCCGAGTTGGTCGCTGCGCTGAAAGTCAAAAAGGCCATCCACGTGGGTCACTCGACCGGCGGCGGCGAAGTGGCGCGCTACACGCGCCAGCATGGCAAGGGCCTGGTCACCAAGGCGGTGCTGATCAGCGCGGTACCACCAATCATGGTCAAGTCGGCCACCAATCCGGACGGCGTGCCGCTGTCGGTGTTTGACGATATCCGCAAGGGCACTGCGTTCAACCGCTCGCAGTTCTACATGGACTTGACGATCCCGTTCTACGGCTTCAACCGTCCGGGCGCGAAAGTGTCGGAAGCGGTGCGTAACAACTGGTGGCGCCAGGGCATGATGGGCGGCGTCAAGGCCGCCTACGATTGCGTGTTCCAGTTTGCGCAAGTGGACTTTACTGACGACCTGCGCGCGATGGACATGCCGGTGCTGGTGTTGCACGGTGAAGACGACCAGATCGTGCCGTTTGCCAATAGCGGCGCCAAGTCGGTCAAGCTGGTCAAGAACGGCAAGCTGATTTCGTATCCAGGCTTCCCGCACGGCATGCCCACCACGCACGCCGACGTGATCAACGCCGACCTGCTGAAGTTCTTCAAGTCGTAATTACCGGCCTGCTGTTGGCGGCGCGCCGTAGTAGTCGGGTGCGCCGTCGGCGCTGATGTCGATGCGGTCCAGGATGAAGCCCGGATCGAGCGCCACCACCTGGATGCGGTGCGCGCCCTTGGTCAGCTGTGGCCGCTCCAGGATGCGCACCGCCGTGTTACTCAGCACATTCTGTTTCCATTCATCGCTGCGGCCGAAGGTGCGGAAGTCCAGTACTTCCCACGGACCGTCGTCGAGGCGCACGCCGATGCGCAGGCTGTTGGCCGATGTCAACGGATGCACGGGCACTGCCACCAGCTTGATCTTTGCGCTGCCCGTATTCTTTTGCTCGAAGCGGTAGTCGAGCGGGGCAAGCTTGGCCGCTTCCTCCACCGTTAACGAGGCCATGTTGAGCCGGCTGCGTAACGCGTCGCCGTTGCTGCCCAGTCCCGGCACCACTTCCCACGCTGCATTTTTTCCGCTTGACGCCGCCGCCAGCGAAATCACCGGCACCTTGCTGACGGGGAGGGCAATCGCCTTGGCCGGCGCCGGGTAGGTCGGAAACACCGGTGCGTGGAACACCGGCAGCCGGCGCGGCGCCAGGTCCATCATGTGTTGCCATTTGCCGCCGGCCAGCGCGTTATACCGGGCGGTGTCGGCCACCAGCGCCGCGTGTGCGGCCCTGGCTTGCTCCACCTGCTCCTGGGCGCCGGCCTGGCTTTGGCGCGCCAGGGCCGCCGCCAGTTCTAGCTTGAGGATGCGGGCATTGAGATTGGCGCTGGCGCGGATCGGGTACAGCACCAGTTCGAAGTACGCGTCCTGGCGGTCGGCCGGCAGGGCGGCGCCCAGCTGTTCCGCTTGTTTGGTCAGTGCTTCGTAGCGGGCCAGGCGGCGGCGTGCTTCGTCGCCACCGGTGCGCAGGTAGGCGTTGACGCCGTTCGGCGTGGTCGGCTCGGTCTGACCAAAACCCATGAACTCGGGCCGGCGCTCCCAGGCCAGGTCATAGTACTCGCGCTTGAGCGCGGCCAATGCGTCGGCCTGCTGGCTGCCGAACTGCGCGGCGAACCAGGCGCGCTGGTGCTGGTCGGGCGTCTGGGCGATCTGCGTGTGGTCGAAAGCGAGGTCGAGAAAATACTGGGTCAGGTATTCGACTGGCTTGATGTCGCCCACGTTGACGATCCACATATTGCGGGCGCCGGTCTGCCAGGCGCGGTCGAGCTGTTCTCGCACCAGCGCCGGCCGGGTGGTGCCGAGCCACAGGTAGTCGTGCGGCCGCCCCCAGTACGACAGGTGATAATAGATGCCGGCGCCGCCCGGCCGGGCGCGTTCCTGCGGCGTGCTCAATTGGGCCAGGTAGCCGTAGTTGTCGTCGGGCCAGACGATGGTGGCGTCGCCCGGCACCTTGAGTCCGGCCTTGTACAGGTCCAGCACTTCCTTGTACAGCGTGAGCGCCTGCGGTATCTCGGCGACCGGTTTGCCGGTCGATTTGGCCAGCATCTGGCGTTGCAGGCCGACCACTTCGGCCACCGCGTCGCGCGCCTGCTCGGTGCTGCCAGCACCTTCCATCGGCGAATCGTGGATGCCGCGCACGCCGAGGCTGTAGATATTCTCGTAGCCTTTGACTTCATCGACGCGGCGTTGCCAGTAGTTGAGCATCTTGTCGCGGTTGGTGAAGAAGTTGAATTCGCCGTCTTCCTTCTTGCGCCACTCGCGTACGTTGTTGCGCATCATCGGCTCGGCATGCGAGGTGCCGACCACGATCGCGTAATCGCGCGCCATCTCCGGGTTGCCGGCGATCTGGTAGAACGGCTTTGTACTGTCGTGCATGGCCGGCCAGATGGTGTTGGCTTTCAGTCGCCACAGCAGCTCGTAGATGCGCGCGTAGGTGGCCGGGCCGATGTCCTTCGCTTGCTTGTCATAGGTCTTGGCGGCCCACGGTTGCAAACCCCAGTCCTCGTCATTGAGGAAGATACCGCGATATTTCACCGACGGCGGTGTCGAGAGCACCGCGCGGTCATCGACCGTGATGCTGGCCTGCTTGCGCGGCGCCACGTCGGCCCACCACTCCCAGCTCGATACGCCCAGCTCGCGGGTCAGGTCCACCACGCCCCAGGTGGCGCCGCGCGCGTCCGATCCGGCAATCAGCAGGTACGTGGTGGCGCCGGCTGGCACCACTGCGCGCCGGTAGCGTTCCCACTGGCCGCGCAGGTCGCTTAGTGCCAGTTTGGCGTCGGCCGCGATCTTTGCCACCTGCGGTGCGTCGTGGCGGCCGAGCACGATGCATACCCGGCCGCAGTCGGCCAGGCTGGTGCCGACCTTCGGCGCCACGCCGCTGACCGCTTGCAGGTCGCGCGCCAGCAGGCGGGCGGCGAGGGCGGCGGTGGGCGTGTCTTCGTGGACCACGGTGGCGACCTGTTTGCCGTCGTACAGCGTGAGGGCGCTGGCGGGCAGGGCGGCCATCAAGGCCATCACAATGGGAATGATCCGCAGCGCGAAAATCGTGGGAGTGCTCATCTGTTCCTGCTAGGTGGGTGACGCGACGAAAGATGGCAGATAGTACAAGAAGCCAAATTGCTGTACTAATGTTTTACTAAAGTGCTCAATTGAATGATTAAATACATGCTTCCTTGCCCATATCCTTAATGCAATTTAGTTGCGTTGCATGTAGAATGCAAGTCTGTTGCGTTTAATTTCGGGAGCATTCATGTTTGTCGTTCGTCCTTCGCGTCTTGCCGTTTGCCTGGCTGCCGCGTATCCGTGGTTTGCCGTGGCTGGTCCGGCCGAGGATGCCCCCAATGCCGCCGAAGTGACCGATGTGGTCAACGTGGTGGCCGCGCGCCAGCCGTATCGCAGCCTGTCTGCCACCGGCGCCACCAAGACCGAGACCGACCTGAAGGACTTGCCGCAATCGGCCCGCGTGCTCACCGCCGACATGCTCGGCGACGCTGGCGTCACCCGCCTGGCCGATGCGCTCGACATGGGCAGCAGCATCGCCCGCCAGAACAACTTCGGCGGCGTGTGGGACAGCTACTCGGTGCGCGGTTTTACCGGCGACCCCAACTACGGTTCCGACTTCCTGGTCAACGGCTTCAGCTCCAGCCGTGGTTACAACGGCCTGCGCGATATCGCCAACGTCAGCAGCATCGAGATCCTCAAGGGCCCGGCCGCCGCACTGTACGGCCGCGGCGAGCCAGGCGGCATCATCAATATCGCCACCAAAAAGCCGCTGTTCCAGCCGTCTTATGCGATCGAGCAATCGGTCGGCAGCCACGATACGTACCGCACGGCGGTGGACCTGACCGGCCCGCTGGGCGAGAACGTGGCCTACCGCCTGAACGGCTCCTACGAAAAAGGCCACAGCTTCCGCGACTTCGTCACCAGCGAGCGCCATTTGTTGTCGCCGTCGGTGATCTGGCGCATTTCCGACGCCACCACGCTGTCGTACGAACTCGAGCAAGTCGAGCAGAAGGGCAATTTTGACCGTGGCGTGGTGGCGGTGAAGGGCGTGCTGGGCCTGATCCCGAATTCGCGCTTCCTCGGCGACCCGGCCGATGGTCCCACTACCATCAAGTCCACCGGCCACCAGGTGTTCTTGCAGCACGACTTCCAGGAAGGCTGGTCGCTGCAAAGCGGTCTGTCGTACCGCAGCAGCGAAATGAAAGGGTTTTCCAGCGACGCCACCGTGTTGCAGGCCGACGGCCGCACCCTGTGGCGCCAGCGCCGCTTCCGCGATTTTTCGGGCCAGGACTGGTCCGGCCGGGTGGAGCTGCTCGGCAAGCTCAATACCGGCGCGGTGCGCCACAACGTGCTGTTCGGTGTCGATGGCTACCGTTTCGTCGATGATCGCCTGCAACTGCGACGCAACCCGAGCGCGGCCGCACCGTACAGCATCGACATCTACAACCCGGTCTATGGCGGCGCGCAGCCAACCAACCTGTCGCGCTCGATTGATACCCGCGAGCAGCAATGGTCCACCGGCGTGTACGTGCAGGACCAGATCGATTTAAGCCGGCAATGGAAAGCGCTGCTGGGCGTGCGCCGCGACGCCTATCGCCAGCGCATCACCAACGCGCTGCTGGCCGGACGCGTCAATGAACAGCGGATCGAAGCGACCAGCCCGCGCGCCGGCCTGGTGTACCAGCCGACCAGACAGGTGTCGCTGTACGTATCGGCGGCCAAGTCGTTCCGGCCTAACAGCGGCATCAGCATTGCCAACGAATCGTTCCCGGCCGAGAGCAGCCGCGCCTACGAGGCGGGCGTCAAGTTCGACACGCCTGACGGCAAACTGAGCAGCACGCTGGCCGTGTACTCGATCAAGAAGGAAAACGTATTGACCGTCAACCCGGTCGATAACAACTTCTCGCTGGCCGCTGGCGAAGTGGGCAGCAAGGGCGTGGAGCTCGACGTGGCGGGCGAGGTGGCGCGCAAGTTGCAGCTGTCGTTCTCGTACGCTTATACGGATGCGACGATCTTGCGCGACAACGTGCTGGCAATGGGCGGTACGGTGGCCAATGTGCCGAAGCAGAGCGCCAACCTGCTGCTGGTGCGCGAATTCAAGGTGCTGGGCAAGCGCGCCTCGCTCGGTGGCGGGTTCAATTATGTTGGTGAGCGCAATGGCGACGTGGCGATCAGCCGCAGCTTTGTCTTGCCGGCGTACACCACGGCCAAGCTGGTATCGTCGTTCGACGCGACGCGCCAGTTGCGCCTCTCGCTCGACATCGACAACCTGTTCGACAAAGTTTATTATCCGAGCGCCTATCAGCAAACCTGGGTGGCGCCCGGCGACGAGCGCCGCGTAACCTTGAAAGCGCACTATAAATTTTAACGGGTGGATATGAATGTAGTGAAGAATGCGCGCGTGGCGTCGATCGACGTCATGCGCGGGCTGGTCATGATGATCATGATGCTCGACCATGTACGTGAAACGTTTTTCCTGCGCTGGCAGGTGACCGATCCGATGGACGTGGCACAGACCGAACCGGCGCTGTTCTTCAGCCGCTTTGCCGCCCATTTTTGCGCGCCGATGTTCGTGTTTCTCACCGGCTTGTCGGCGTGGTTGTATGCCCATCCGTCGGCCGGACCGCGCCCGGCCACCGGTTTTTTGCTCAAGCGCGGCCTGTTCCTGGTCGTGCTCGAAGTGCTGGTGGTCAGCGTGGCCTGGACCGGCATCTTTCCAGCCCCCACGATTTACTTGCAGGTGATCTGGGTGATCGGCCTGGCGATGATCGCACTGGCCTTGCTGCACCAGTTGCCGCGCGCGGTGCTGGCCGTGATCGGACTGGTCATCGTGGGCGGTCACAACCTGCTCACACCGGTGACGTTCGCGCCCGGCGACTGGGGTTATATTCCGTGGACTATTTTGCATGACCGTGGTTTCCTGGTGGCCGAGGGCGCCTTGAAAATCAAGGTCAGCTATCCGTTGCTGCCGTGGATCGGCGTGATCGTGCTCGGCTACGTGGCCGGCCCCTGGTATGCGCGCACGGTGGATTCCGCGCGACGCCGCAGCCTGTTGGTAACTGCGGGCGTGGCCGCACTGGCCGTACTGCTGGTGCTGCGCGGCTTGAATATCTACGGCGAAAAGCTGGACTGGACGGCGGGCGAGACCGCGCTGCGCACCGTGATGTCGTTCCTCAACGTGACCAAGTACCCGCCGTCGCTGGCGTTCCTGCTGCTGACCCTGGGTTTCGGCCTGGTGGTGCTGGGCTGGCTGGAGCAGCGCGACAACCTGTTCCTGCGCGTGTGCGCCTCGTTCGGCGGCGCGCCGATGTTTTATTACCTGCTGCACCTGTTCCTGCTGCTGGGCTTGCAGAAGCTGGCCGTGGCCATGTTCGGCGCCAACTATGGCAGCCGTTACGAGTTCGACCACCTGTGGCAGGTGTGGCTGTTGTCGGCGGCGCTGACCCCGTTGCTGTACTGGCCGTGCAAGGCGTTCGCCGCGTTCAAGCGGCGCACCAGCATGGGGTGGGTGCGGTATTTGTAATGGCGTTAGGCATCGACCACGATTCGATACAGCCGAGTAATTGAACTTCACTCAACGTTGAGATAACGTTAATCACACAACTTGATCGTCGCGCGGTTTGACATTTGAGAACAGGTGATTACAATGAGTGGAGACATTCACAAAAGGACGGCGAAACAAACGGCCACTTATCGCTGCTGGTTCAACGCCATGCTCGACCGCGTTGCCAAATCTATCGTCGCCAGCCGGGTGGAGCGCCTGCAGATGGGCCTTTACGGCGACGTGAAGTCGTGTGGCGAGGGCGTTTCTGAAATACGCATCGACTTCGGGCCCGGGTACCGCGTGTACTACACCGAGGCCCTGGACAACACCATCCTCTTGCTGTTGATGGGAGGAGACAAGTCCACGCAAAAAAGAGACATCAAGGATGCGAAGAAGATGTTGGCAGACATGAAGCAGCTGCTTGCCGAGAAAAAGCGCAAAACATGATGGCAACGTCAGCCTGCGCTACTGATCCAGACGAAGCAAAGGAAATAGCCATGACCAACGATGACAGCAAATACCTGCTCGACAGCCTCGATGGTATCGAGGGACTGACCGACTTCAATGTCGTTGACTACCTTACCAGTCCTGAGGCCATCGCGGCCTACATCAACGATGTGATCTCATCCGGAAATTCAGACCTGATGAAAGAGGCCATCAAAAATGTCCTACAAGCGAAAGGCGTGGCGAAAATCGCCGAGCAATCGGGGCTCACGCGCGAGGGCGTATATAAAGCGCTGCGGCCGTCGAGCAAACCGCAGTGGGATACGATCCGCAGCCTGCTGACCGGACTGGGGCTCGAAGTGCGCGTGGTTGCGATCGGCGAGAGCAAAGGGCCGGCACTGGCGGCCTGAGGTATAAGTACCGCATGAAAAATGGCCGCCAGATCGCTCTGGCGGCCATTTTTTATAGTGCGAGCAGTTCGATCAGGCGCGGGTTACCGGCGTCTTGAATTCGAAGCGCTTGATGTCGCCTACCATGAACACGTAGCACAGGATGGCCACCGCAGCGTTGGCGCCGACGAATACCAGGGCGCCAGCGAACGAACCGGTTGCTTCCAGGATGTAGCCGATCACGATCGGGGTGGTGATGCCGGCGGTGTTGCCGAAGCTGTTGAACAGTGCGCCGCTCAGGCCGCCTGCTTCTTTCGGCGATGTATCCGCTACCACTGCCCAGCCCAGCGCACCGATGCCTTTGCCGAAGAAGGCCAGCGCCATCACGGTAATGACCAGCCAGTCCGCATCCACGTAGTTACAGATAACCATGGTCATGGCCAGCAGCATGCCGCTCACGATCGGTATCTTGCGCGCCTTCGACTGCGAATAGCCACGCTTGATCAGGCGGTCGGAAATCACGCCGCCCAGCACGCCGCCGAGGAAGCCGGCCAGCGCTGGCAGTGCGGCCACGAAGCCCACCTTCAGGATCGTCATATGACGTTCTTTCACCAGGTAGATCGGGAACCAGGTCAGGAAGAAATAGGTCAGCGTATTGATGCTGTACTGGGCAATGTACACGCCCAGCAGCATGCGGCTGCCCAGCAACTGACGGATCGCCGACCATGTGTCGATCTTGGCGCTGGGGGCGTTCTTGTCCTTGGTCTCAAGATCGATCAGCGCGCCGCCGGCGGAGATGTAGTCGAGTTCGGCCTTGTTGATGTTCGGATGGTCTTTCGGACCATACACCAGCTTGAGCCAGAAGAACGACATCACCACGCCCAGGCCGCCCATCACGTAGAACACGCTTTCCCAGCCGTGGGCGTGGACCAGCCAACCCATCAACGGGCCGAACAGGACGGTGGCGAAGTACTGCGCCGAGTTGAAGATGGCTGCCGCCGTGCCGCGTTCGGCGGTCGGGAACCACGAGGAGGCCAGGCGGCTGTTGCCGGGGAAGGACGGGGCTTCCGCTGCGCCAATGGCCAGTCGCAGGCAGAACAGGGTGGTGAGGGCGGCGGCGCCGGTCAGGAAGCCGACAGTGCCCATCAACATGGTGAACACGGACCACAGGAAAATACTGAAGAAATACACGATCTTAGTGCCGAAGCGGTCGAGCATCCAGCCGCCCGGCAGCTGCGCCACCACGTACGACCACGAGAAGGCCGAGAACACATAGCCCATTTGTACCGGCGTCAAGCCGAGGACGCGCGTCAGTTCCGGTCCGGCGATACCGATGGTGGAGCGATCGGCGTAATTAATGGTGGTAACCGCGAACAGAATGGCCAGAATCAGCCAGCGTACCCGCGTTGCTTTTTGTTGCTGCGTTGCCATGCGTGGATCTCCTTCTTATCAATATGCGCCGATCATAACGCACATATCAGACATCATACAACTGGATATATGAAATATTCATACCCGTCATATAAACCCGACGCAAGGCTTACTTAATTCTTACAAATCAACAAGTTAAACGTTTTCCTATTTGCTTTAAGTTGTACGATGACGTATGAGAATGAAAGGGGGACGAAGGGGAGGGGCGGTGGCAGTGCGGCGGGAAAAGAGCCGGCTACAGGGTGCGGTAGCCGGCCCGCAGGCATCAGTGGCCGGCGTGAGCGGCGGCGTTGAGCGGTTTGACGAGCGCCTCGACCTTGATGGTGCTGCGCACCTTGGCCGCGTCTTCAACTTCCAGCACCAGCGGCACCTTGTCGCCGTCCTTGAGCTGCTGCTTGAGCTGGAACAGCATCAGGTGGTAGCCGCCTGGCGTCAGCGCTACCGGCTTGCCGGCGGGAAGTTCCAGCGCCGGGATCTGGCGCATGCGCATCACGTCGTCCACCATCTTCATTTCGTGCACTTCGACCGTGCCGGCCACCGGCGAGCTGACCGCCACCAGGCGGCTGGCCTTGGTGGCCGTCAGCGTCATAAAGGCGCCGGTGACTTTTTGCGCGGCCACAGTGCCGCGCACCCAAGGTTGATCGACGGTCACTTGCGACCAGGCGGGTGCGGCGGCCAGCAAGGTGGCCCCCAACATTACGGAAACGATGGTTTTCATTGGAACAGTCCTTGTAAGAAGCCCGGTTTTTTCGGGTTGATCAATTGGCGCAGGTCGTCCGCGCATTGCCGGGCGGTCTGGTCGTGCTTGAGGCCCAGGCGTATCTTGCCGTTGGCGTCGAAGACATACGTGATTGCCGTGTGGTCCATGGTGTACGACCCACCGCTCGGCACTTTTCGATACATAATCTTGAAGTCTTTTGCGGTCCTGGCAGTTTGCTCGTCGGTGCCGCGCACGGCAATAAACGTTGGATCGAATGCCGCCATGTATTCGCGCAGCAGCGGCCCGGTGTCGCGCTCGGGGTCGATGGTGGCGAATACGATCTGCAGCTTGTTGCCGTCGGCGCCCAGCAGGCGCTTGATTTCCACCGCGCGCGACAGCGCCGTCGGGCACACGTCCGGGCACTGGGTGAAACCGAAGAACAGCAGCACGAACTTGCCGCGAAAATCGCGCAGCGTGGCCGGTTTGCCGTCCGGGTAGGACAGCAAATAATCGGGGCCGATGGCGGCGCCGGTAAGGTCGATCGCGGTAAAGCCGCGTGCCTGCGCCGCCAATGGCAGGGCGGTCAGCGGCAGCGCAGCTACGGTCGAGAGAAAGGAACGTCGTCGCATAAAACTCCTGGTAATGTCTGGATGACGCCGGTGCGGGCACCGGCGCAAGGGCAGGGGTCAGGCGAACGTGGGTGGGGCGCGGGGACGGGCATCGGGCCAGGCGCAGCAGGGCGTGGGCGCTTCATAGCCTGGCGCGGGGAACAGCGCCGTGGCGGCAATGGGCGCGCGCCAGGCCAGGGGCGCGGGCGGCGGCGCGCCAGCCAGGCTGGCGCACAGCGCGCAGTGTTTCAGGTGGTGGCCAGCGATGGGAACCTGTTGCTGGCCGTTGCGGGCAGGGGTGCTGTACACATTGCCGCTGGCGCTGCATACCTCGCCGGCGATTGCTTCAATGCCGGGCGCTGCCATTGCCTGGCCCAGCGCGGGCCACAGCAAATTGAGCATGAGCGCCAGGCAAACGATCAGGCTGATGTGGCGACGCTGGGAGAGAAACTGGGGCATGGCGCGATTATAAAGTAAAAAAAGCCGCCACCGCTGGTGCGGGGGCGGCCTGTACCGGGGCAGTACCGGTTACTTCAGCGCCAGGCGCGACGGCGTAGCTACTGGCGCCCTGGCGGCGCCGGCATTGCTGCCGAGGTTGAAGATGCGCACCACTTCCACTAGGTCGTGGGCCTGGTCCTGCAGCGCAGCGGCGGCAGCGGCGGCCTGTTCCACCAGCGCGGCGTTTTGCTGGGTCACTTCGTCCATCTGGTGGATGGCGTCGTGCACCTGGCCGATGCCGGCGCGCTGCTCGTCGCTGGCGCTGCTGATTTCGGCCATGATGTCGGTTACGCGGCGCACGCTTTCTACCACCTCCTGGATGGTGCTGCCGGCTTCGGCCACCTGGCGGCTGCCAACGTCCACCTTGCTGACCGAGTCGTCGATCAATTCCTTGATTTCCTTGGCGGCCGTGGCCGAACGTTGTGCCAGGTTGCGCACTTCGGTGGCGACCACGGCGAAACCGCGCCCCTGTTCTCCGGCGCGGGCCGCTTCCACGGCGGCGTTCAACGCCAGGATGTTGGTCTGGAACGCGATGCCGTCGATGACGGAGATAATGTCGACAATCTTGCGCGACGAAGCGTTGATCGAGCCCATGGTATCGACCACCTGCGCCACCACCGCACCACCCTTGGCGGCGATGCCGGAGGCGGCCATCGCCATCTGGTTGGCTTGCGCCGCGTTGTCGGCATTCTGGCGCACGGCGCCGCTTAGTTCTTCCATCGACGCAGCAGTTTCTTCCAGGCTCGACGCCTGTTCCTCGGTGCGGCTCGACAGGTCGAGGTTGCCGTTGGCGATCTCGGTGGCGGCAGTGGTGATTTGCTCGGCGCCGGCGCGCACCTGGCCCACCACGCTCGACAGGTTGCTGCTGATACCGTTCAGGGCGCGCAGCACCAGGCCGATCTCGTCCTTGTTATGGATTTCCAGGTGAACGTCGAGGTCGCCCTTGGCGATGCGGTCGGCAGCCTGCTCGGCGCGGGCCAGCGGCCGCGATACCACCGTGCGCACCAGCAGGAACAGCACTACGGCAAAGATGACCAGCGCGGCCAGGCCGATCAGCGCGTAGCGGTCGCGCAGGGTGGCTGCTTCGCGCGTGATTTCGTCGGTGTAGGTGCCGCCGACGATCAGCCAGTTCCAGTCCTTGAAGGTGTGGTACTCGACCATTTTCTCGCGTGGCGCTTCGCCGTCGGAAGCGGCCCAGTTATAGGTCATGCCACCCGATTTGGCTTCCAGCATTTCGCGGATGATGGCATGGCCGTCGGTGCTCTTGATGTCGATCAGGTTGTCGCCTTCACGCTTGGGGTGGACCAGCGCCGTGCCCTGCTTGTCGCCCTTGGCGGCATTGATCACGTAGATGTAGCCGGTGTCGCCGATCTTGATCGCCTTGATCTTTTGCTTGAGCATGTCCATGTTCTTGGAGATGTCGAGGCCGATGAACAGCACGCCGATCACATTGCCGGCGCCATCCTTGATCGGATCGTACTGGGTGATGAACTGCTTGCCGAACAGGGTAGCCAGGCCGATATAGCTCTGGCCGTTGCGCAGCAGCGGATAGCTGGGGTGGGCGTGGTCGAGCTGGGTGCCGACAGCGCGTTCGCCGTTTTCCTTTTTCAGCGACGTGGTCACGCGCACGAATTCGGCGCCGTTGGCGGCAAAAATGGTGGCAATGACGCCGGTCTCGTTGGTGAACTTGTCCGGGCCGGTAAAGTCGAGATTGAGCGCCTTGCCGCCGTGGATCAGCGACGGCGTCGGTTTGCCGGCGATCTCTACCGTGTTGGCGGTGTCCAGGCTGAACTTGCCGTCATCGAACTCGGACGCGAACAGGCGCGCAAAGCTCGATGCCTCGTTGGTCATGGCGTTGTTGAACACCTCCACCGTGTTGCTGATGCCGTGCAGGGAGTTGGCCACGTTGGACTTGGCGCGCTCGGTCAGCATGGTGGACGTGCTGTGGTTAATCAGGACCAGTATCACGGCCATGATCACGGTCATCAGCGCGAACGTAAACACGGTGATCTTGGTGCCGACGCCCCAGTCGCGGGGATTCATCAGGGATTTGCTCATTGGATTCCAATATTTCGGTAACGAGTCGTTCGGAAACGGGGTATGCCCCCGAAAGGTCGGGAGCGCTGCTTGAGGCCAGGGAAAACATGCGCCTCACGCAGTGAGGCGGGCTGCCACCGCCGGGGTCCGGGGCGGTGCCATCATTGGATGATGAAACTGCTATCAGGCGAAATTTTAGCAGGATTTTTCTGCTAGGCAATCATTTTTTTGATAAATATCAAGGAATTTCTTTTCTAAAACAATGACTTAAATAGTCTATTGATGAATTTAATTACGGGTTACTACGTATTGTGAGAGATGGTGTTCAGCCGTGCTTAAGCTTCGTCGCGGAAACTCGCCATTCACAGAACGGCGTCCCGACTGCTATCCTGTAGAATGAAATTCAATGCAGCGCTTGTCATAACTGCTTGTAATACCCTAAATAAAACACTCCGGAGTTAGCCGATGAAGAAAAAAATGCTGTTGGTGGCCATGATCGCGGCCCTGTCCTTCCAGGCCGGCGCTGCCGTGCCGGACAAAGTGGCAGATGCGCCGCTCAAGCCCCAGATTGGACAGACCCAGGCCGCAGTGCTGGCCTCGCGCGTGCTGACCAAGCTGCATTACAAGGCTGCGCCGCTGGACGATGCCATGTCGGAAAAAATCTTCGACCGCTACTTCAAATCGCTGGATTCGGAAAAACTGTTCTTCACCCAGGCTGACCTGAACCAGTACGCCATCGTGCGCACCCGGCTGGACGACGCCATTAACGGCGAAAATCTCAGCGTGCCGTTTGCCATCTTCAACCTGTACCAGACCCGCCTGCGCGACCGCATCGCCTACGCGCGCGACTTGGTCAAGACCGGCAAGTTTGAATTTGCGTCGGACGAGACTTATCAGTTCGACCGCGAAAAAGCAGACTGGGTCAAGAACGACGCTGAAATGAAAGACCTGTGGCGCAAGCGCGTCAAGAACGAATGGCTGCGCCTCAAGCTGGCCGGCAAGGACGACAAAAGCATCCGCGAAACGCTGGACAAACGTTACGAAAACTACCTGAGCCCGTCGCGCCAGCCGACCAGTGAAGATGCGTTCCAGATCTTCATGAATGCTTACGCCATGTCGATCGAGCCGCACACTAATTACCTGGGCCCGCGCGCTGCCGACAACTTCGATATCGCCATGCGCCTGTCGCTTGAGGGTATCGGCTGCGTGCTGCAAAGCCGCGACGACTACGTGGTCGTGCGCGAAGTCGTGCCGGGCAGCCCGGCCGGCCTGTCGGGCAAAATCAAGGTCGGCGACCGCATTGTCGCCGTGGCCAAGGATGAGAAAACCCCACTGACCGAAGTGCTCGGCTGGCGCCTGGACGACGTGGTCGCGCTGATCCGCGGCCCCAAGGATTCCACCGTCAAGCTTGAAATCATCCCGGCCGACGCCGGCCCCGATGGCAAGCATGCGTTCGTCTCGCTGGTGCGCCAGAAGATCAGCATGGAAGAGCAATCGGCCAAGAAAACCATTTACGAAGTTAAGGATGGCAATACCAAGCGCCGCGTGGGCGTGATCTCGCTGCCAACCTTCTACCAGGATTTCGAAGCGCGCCGCAAGGGCGATAAAGATTTCAAGAGCGCCACCCGCGACGTCGAACGTCTGCTGGTCGAACTCAAGAAGGATAAAGTCGATAACCTGCTGATCGACCTGCGCAACAACGGCGGCGGTTCGCTCAACGAGGCGGTGGAACTGACCGGACTGTTCATCGACAAGGGGCCGGTCGTGATGCAGCGCAGCGCCGACAAGAAAGTGGAGATCGAAAGCGATACCCGCGCCGGCATGACCTGGGACGGCCCGATGGGCGTGCTGATCAACCGTGGTTCGGCATCGGCCTCGGAGATTTTCGCTGCTGCCATCCAGGACTACGGCCGTGGCGTCATCATCGGCGAACCGAGTTTCGGCAAGGGTACGGTACAGACCCTGTTCAGCCTGGACCGTTTTGCCCAGGACGACAAGGTGCGGTACGGCGAAGTCAAGTTCACCATCGCGCAGTTCTTCCGCATCAACGGCGGCACCACCCAGTTGCGCGGCGTGACGCCGGACCTGAAGCTGCCGACCATGACCGATGCTGATTCCTTTGGCGAATCGAGCTACGACAATGCCTTGCCGTGGACTCAGATCACCCCCGCGCCGTTCATCCCGGCAGGTGACCTGAAAGAAATCATCCCGGTGCTCGACAAAAAGCACACCGCGCGCATTGCCAAGGACAAAGACTTCCAGTACCTGGCCGAAGACATCGCCCTGGTGAACAAGCAGCGCAAGGAAAACTCGATTTCGCTCAACGAAACCGTGCGCCGCAAGGAACGCGAACAGCAGGAAGCCCGTGCCAAGCTGCGCGAGGCGCGCCTGCTGGCCGCCCCGGGCGCCGACGATCCGATCCTGCTGCCTGATCCCAAGGACGCGCTGAACAAGGCAATTTCGGCCAAGCCGGCCAGCGGCAAAACCGCGCCGGTCCCGAAAGTGGCAGGTGTAAAAGGTGCATTGCGCAGCGACGACGGCCTGCAAGGCGCCGAGCGTTCACTGGCGGCCGAGCTGGAAGCGGAGAAACTGGCCAAGGCGGCCAAGGACGTATTGCTCAACGAAGCCGTGCACATCCTGGCCGATGAAGTAGCCTTGCTCAAGACCGATACCCGCATGGCAGCGCGGGTTCTGCCTTACGCCCAGCCCGCCACCGCCGGCAAATAATGCTATTTTTGGGATGTTGGAGATAGTTATGCTGAATGTGAATTTCCAACATTACCAATATAAATTGGATTTATATGCTGCAGAGCGGCATTATCATTCCTGTCTCCTCTATTCTCCTCCAAGAAAATAGATTCAGCCCGCTCTCTGAGCGGGCTTTTTTTTATCCGCGATTTTTGCTGCGTGCACGTGCCGCCACCAAGGCCAGACCGACCAGCAGCATGGCGTAGGTCGCAGGCTCCGGCACAGCCGAGACGCCGTCGCGCGCGATGATCGAGCGCACGGTCAGGAAATCGGAATAATCGGCAGTACGGTCGGTGACCAATGCAAACGGCCGCACGCTGCTCGGTGTGGTCAATTCCCTGGCAAAGAATGCGAAGCCGCCCGAAATGCCATCGGCATCGCCAAAGGTCGTAATGCCGCGTGGATCGCTGCCCACCACCACGCGCTGGCCGATCAGCTCGCGACTGAAGTCCATTGGCGCCATCGCGTAGAACAGGATCGATGAAAAATCCTGCTTGCCGAATACACCGTTGCCGTTGGCGGCGCCGCTGACGGTCAGCTTCAGGCCGGTGACCCGGCTGATATCGATAGGGCGGGGAACGGCGGGCCCGGTGTCGATCAGCAGCGAGTCGAGCGTCAACTCGGCAAACGCCGTATCGACGCCGCTGGCGTTAGCCCATTTAATATCGAACGTCACCATCCCGGCCTGCGCCAGCGGCGCCACGGTCAAAGCGCACAGCGCGGCGGCCGCGACGGCCATCTTTTTCAACGAATTCATCATCATCAGTCCTGCTATCGGTAGGGGGATTCTTGTATGGAAGTCATGCAACCGATGCAATATAACTGTGACTATGTGAAGGTGCAACCTTTAACACGCAAACGTGATTGCCGCGCGACAGATATCGTCTGCGGTGCTTCGTTGTGCTCGCTTATAGCGAACAGACATTGAGGTTGATGCTGGAGAGCGCCACCGGCCAACAAGTGTTGGCACGGTGTACGGGGAGATGAATCAGGATGCACGCCGAAGTAACTTGCGCAGGCGATAGTTGTCAGCAACGAGGCCCAGCAAGGCCACAATCATTAAAACGGCGAAGCCATATTTGCCGGAGAAATGCCAGAACGCCCATGCCGAGCCCGAGCAAATCAACGCCCAAAGCAATAGCGATAAATTATCTTTTGCTGTCGTTTTCATGGTTTCGATGCAATGTATCTGCAAGAGTAGCGGCCGATAGCATTTGGCTGATAGATCGCTGGGGCTTTTAGCAACACCGGTGTAAGCCAGGCGCGATCTATCTGGTGCCTTCTCGCTAATAGTAAAACATCTGCGATGCTCACGCCACCGGCTAGTGTGCGGCCGGTCGCCACCGCGAGACTGCCAATACACGCCCCAACATAAAACGCAGCGGAAAGCGCCGCCACTGTCGCTAATTTTTCAAGGCGTGTACCGGCACCGACAAGGAAGCATATGCTGGCGGGCGCAGCCACAATTGACTTGTGTCACCTCCCGGGGGCTGCCGGTGAATTGTTCGTCCCCGCCACCGCCCAAAAAACCAGCGCCGCCAGGCTTACTCCAGCGCCGAGTGTGCACACGCCTTGCCAGCCGTCGATGTCGAATACCGCTGTTGCCGCCCAAGCACCCGTGCCACTGCCCACCGCGTAGAACAACATGTAGCAACCCACCAGCCGGCTGTGCGCCTCGTTGCCAGCGCGGAAAATCAGGCTCTGGTTGGTGACGTGTAGCGCTTGCACGCCAAGATCGAGCATTAATATGCCAAGTACCAGCATGAGTACGGTGGTGACCGTGCTGGCGCCGGGGGTAAATGCCGCCCTCAGGGGTAGCCACGACAGCAATAGCAGTACCAGCGCGACAGCGCTGGTGCGCCGGCTGTGACCACGGTCGGCCCAGTGGCCGGCGCGGGTGGCGGCCAGCGTGCCGGCAAGTCCCACCAGGCCGAAGGCGCCGATGGCGGTGTGCGAGTAATGGTAGGGGGCGGCACTGAGCGGCAATACCAGCGCGCTCCACAAGATGTTGAACGCGGCGAACATCAACAGCGCGATCACGCCGCGTACCCGCAACACGCGGTCGTCGCGCAGCAGTGGGAACATCGAGGCAAGCAGGTGCGGATAGGACAGCGCTGCTTGCTGAACAGGCAACACCGGCAGCAGCCGCCACAGCAGCACGGCCATCACCAGCATCGCCAGCGCCGAGCCGCCGTACACCGCGCGCCAGCCGGCCAGGTCGGCCACCGCGCCGGCCACCACGCGCGCCAGCAGCAAGCCCGACACTACGCCACCTTGCGCCGCGCCCACCACGGCGCCGCGCTCCGACGGATCGGCAGCCGCTGCTGCATAGGCGATCAATCCCTGGGTCATGGCCGTGCCCAGCAAACCAACCGCCAGCATGGCCGCCATCAACCAGCCTGCGCTGCTGGCGCTGGACGCCGCCAGCAGCGCCACGACCAGGGCCAGCATTTGCCATAGCATCAGGCGCCGGCGGGGCAGCAAGTCGCCCAGCGGGACCAGCAACAGCAGCGCCAGCACGCTGCCTGCCTGGGTGGCGGTGACCACACCGCCGATGGCGGCGCGCGCGATGCCGAAGTCGTCGGCCAGCGCACCGAGCAGCGGCTGGGCGTAATAGACATTGGCGACGCTGAAGCCGCTGGTGCAGGCAAACAAAGTCACCAGTGGACGGGGCAAGAAAGGGCTGTACATGAATACCTCAAACTAGTTTCAAATTAAAACCAGTTGAAGTGTAAGTATTTCGGTTTTAAAATGCAACCAATTATCAGGAGAAATTATGGCCAAGCGAAAGTCGATGCAGGACGATGCCTGCCCGGTGGCGCGGTCGCTGGACCTGGTCGGCGATCGCTGGTCGCTGCTGCTGGTGCGCGATGCGTTCGACGGCATCCGCCGTTTCAGCGACTTCCAGCGCAACCTCGGCGTGGCGCGCAACATCCTGTCGGACCGGCTGGCAGCGCTGATGGAGGCAGGCGTGCTGGCGGTGCAGCCGGCGTCCGACGGCACGGCGTACCAGGAATACGTGCTCACGGCAAAGGGGGAAAGCTTGTTCCCGGTGGTGGTGGCGCTGCGCCAATGGGGCGAGCAGCAATTGTTCGCACCAAGTGAGCCGCACTCGCAACTGCTGACGGCGGATACGCGGCAGCCGCTGGCGCCCATGTTGCCGAGCAACGCAGCGGGGCAAGTGGTACAGTCACACGATACATTCGTGAACAAATTGCCAGACAATAAATAGACGATGGAGACAGCATGGATTTGAGCTACACGGCAGCAGACCTGGCGTTCCGCGACAAGGTGCGCGCTTTTCTAGCCGCCAACCTGCCGCCCGATTTGCAAAAGAAGGTGCGCAACCATCTGCGCCTTACACGCACCGATTACGTGCGCTGGCACCAGATCGCCGCACGCCAGGGCTGGTCGGCGCCGGGCTGGCCGGTCGAGTACGGTGGGCCGGGCTGGACGCCCACCCAGCGCCACATCTGGGAAGAAGAATGTGGCCGCGCCGGCACGCCGCAAATCCTGCCGTTTGGCGTCAACATGGTGGCGCCCGTGATCATGGCGTTCGGCAGCGCCGCGCAAAAAGCGCATTACCTGCCGCGCATCCTCAATTGCGAGGACTGGTGGTGCCAGGGCTATTCCGAACCCGGTTCCGGGTCCGACCTGGCTTCGCTCAAGACGCGTGCCGTGCGCGTCAACGACGTGTACATCGTCAACGGCCAGAAAACCTGGACCACGCTGGCCCAGCACGCCGACATGATGTTCTGCCTGGTGCGCACCGATCCCGACGTGCGCAAGCAGGAGGGCATCTCGTTCCTGTTGATCGACATGACCTCGCCCGGCATCACGGTGCGGCCCATCATCACGCTCGACGAAGAGCACGAAGTCAACGAAGTGTTCTTCGAAAATGTGCGGGTGCCGGCGGTCAACCTGGTGGGCCAGGAAAACAAGGGCTGGACCTACGCCAAGTACCTGCTGGGCCACGAACGCACCGGCATTGCCGGCGTGGGCCGGTCCAAGCGCGAGCTGGCGTTCCTGAAAAAACTGGCGGTAGAACACACCCGGCACGGCAAGCCGCTGTTGCAGGACCCGCTGTTCGCCAGCAAGGTGGCCAACGTGGAAATTGAATTGATGGCGCTGGAAACCACGGTATTGCGCGTGATTACCAGGGAAGCGCACTCGCCAGGACCGGAAGCATCGCTGCTCAAGATACGCGGCACCGAAATCCAGCAGTGGTTGACGGAATTGATGATCGAAGTGCTGGGTCCGAATGCGCTGCCGTTCGACCTCGCCTACCTGGACGGCGACAGCGAACACGCGGTGACCGGCGACGACGCCGGCGCGCCGCTGGGCGCCAACTACCTGAACATGCGCAAGACATCGATTTACGGCGGCAGCAACGAAATTCAGAAAAACATCATCGCCCAGATGATCCTGGGACTGTGAGGGGACGGCATGGACTTTAATTTTACCGACGAACAGCAGCAATACGGCGACGCCCTGCGGCGCTGGATCGACAAGCACTACACGTTCGAGACGCGCCAGCGCATCGTCCATTCCACCGCCGGCGTGTCCAACGCCGCGTGGCAAGCATTGGCCGAGCTTGGTATGACCGCGCTGCCGGTGCCATCAAGCCAGGGCGGCTTCGACGGCGACGCCATCGACATGCTGGTGGTGATGCAGGAACTGGGACGCGGCCTGGTGGTCGAGCCGTATTTCGCCACCGCCTGGGGCGCGTACTTCCTCCAATTGGCCGGCAACCAGTACCACCTGTTGCAGGACGTGGCCGAAGGCCGCGCCAAACTGGCGTGCGCGCTCGGTGAAAAGCACTCGCGCTACGACCTGGCCGACATCAAGACCCTGGCTGCCGTCAACGGCGAGGGCTACCGCATCGATGGCACCAAGACCGTGGTAATCCACGGCGCCCAGGCCGATGCGTTGATCGTCTCGGCCCGCAGCGCCGGCGGCCAGCGCGACGTCAACGGCATCAGCCTGTTCGTCGTGCCCACCGACACCCCGGGCCTGACCATGCGCGACTACCGCACGCTCGACGGCCAGCGCGCGGCCACGGTGCAGTTCAGCCACGTGGCGGTACCGGCGTCGGCGCTGCTGGGACGGCTCGGCGCCGGCTGCGACATGCTCGACGAGGCGGCCGACTTCGGCGTCAGCTTGCTGTGCAGCGAAGCGCTGGGCGTGATGGATGCGCTGTTTTCCAGCACCCTGGACTACATCAAGACACGCAAGCAGTTCGGGGTGCCGATCGGCAGCTTCCAGGCCTTGCAGCATCGCATGGCCGACATGTACATCCACCTCGAGCAGGCGCGGTCGATGGCGATGCTGGCTGCTGCGCGCATGTCGTGCGGCGACCCCGGCGAACGGCGCCGCATCGTGTCGGCAGCCAAGGTGCGGGTGGGGCAGGCGGCCAGGTTCATCGGCCAGGAAGCGGTGCAACTGCACGGCGGCATGGGTGTCACCGACGAGCTGCCGGCGTCGCACCACTTCAAGCGCCTGGCCACGATCGAACGCACCTTGGGCGACATCGACCACCATCTCGAACGTTTTGCCGCCCAGAAGGCGTTTCAGCCCTAGCGTCAGTCGCGGTGGTAGCGGTTGCGGCCGCCCTGCTTGGCCTGGTAGAGGTTGGCGTCGGCGCTGCGGATCAGGGCGTTGGCGTCCTGGCGTTCCAGCGGCGGCATGGCCGTGGCCAGGCCCATGCTGACGGTGACGATGGGGGAAGTGGGTGATGCCTCGTGGGGCACTGCCAGCTTGCGCACTTCGTCCTGAATGCGCTGGGCCACCGCTTCGGCGCCTTCGGGTCCTTCCTGCGGCAGCAGCAGGATGAATTCTTCGCCGCCGTAGCGGGCCAGCAAGTCTTGCGGGCGGGCGGCGCAGCGTTTCATGGCGGCGCTTACTTCTTGCAGGCACAGGTCGCCGGCCTGGTGGCCGTAGCGGTCGTTGTACAGTTTAAAATGGTCGATGTCGATCATGATCAGCGACAGCGGCAGGTTGGCGCGCGCGCAGCGGCGCCATTCGGATTCGAGGCGGTCGTTGAAATGGCGGCGGTTGGCCACGCCGGTCAGGCCGTCGGTCAGGCTCAGTTCGCGCATGGCATCGGCCTGGCGCTTGATGGTCAGCTGGCTGCGCACCCGCGCCCGCACCACCGCAACGTTGAACGGCTTGCTGATGAAATCGACCGCGCCCGCTTCCAGGGCCCGGGTTTCATCCTCTGGCTGGCTCAGGGCGGTGACGAAAATCACCGGGATATCCTGCAGGCGCGGCGAGGCTTCGAGCGCGGCGCACACGGCGTAACCGTCCATGCCGGGCATGACGGCGTCCAGCAGGATCAGGTCCGGTTGCTGTGCCAGTGCGACATCGATGGCTTTTTCGCCGGACAGGGCGAACAGCACCTCGTGCTCGTCGCGCAGCGCTTGGTGCAGGATCTGGACGTTTTCCATGGCGTCGTCAACCACGAGTATCCGTCCATTCCTGGCCAGGTCGGTCCAGCTCATGCACTATCCTTTCGCTGCTTCATCTGTTGTATCACATCGTCCACCAATCGGGCCGCCTTATCGAAGTCCAGGCTTTCGACGGCCTCTGCCAGCTGCTCGGCATGTTCCATCGCTGCGAGCGCCGGTCGCAACGTCCTGAAATGCTCCAAAGCCTTCAGGTTGTTATTCTGAAGCAAACTTTGCAACTCCGCCAGCGTTAGCGCCAATTCCACCTGGTTAATGTTGCCACTTGGAATAATTTGTTCCTGTATATCCAGCAGGCGGGCGCCGCTCACCACGGTCTCCAGCGCCAGCGCCAGCTGGTCCAGCGCGGCATACAGGGCGGTATCGGTGTGACGCTGGTGCAGTGCGGTTTCGACCACGGCGCTCAATCGCGCCACCTCGTTGGCGCCAAGGTTGGCGGCCACGCCGCGCAACCGGTGCAGCGCCTGCAGGGCGGTCAGGCGTTCGCCGCTGCCGAGCGCGGCGCGCACTTCGAGCACGGTGTCGCCATGGGTACGCTCGAAACGCTTGAGCAGCGCCGCCAGCGCATCGTAGTTGCCGCCCATGCGGGCCAGCGCTGTGTCGAGGTCGATACCAGGCAGGTGGGCGGGCAGGGCATAGACGGGCGCCGACAGCGGCGCCGTCGGCAAGCCGTCGCGCGCGCCCGGCGCCGGCTCGGGCACCACGCCGGGCGCCAGGTCGCGCAGGATGGCGATCAGGATTTCCACGTCCACCGGCTTGGCGACGTGGGCGTCCATGCCGGCCTCGGCTGCGCGCTGGCGGTCTTCTTCCATGACATTGGCGGTCATGGCCACCACCGGCAGGGTCAGGCCGGCGGCGCGGATCGCTTCGGTGGCGTCGTAGCCGTTCAGCACCGGCATCTGCACGTCCATCAGCACCACGTCGTAGCGGCCGGCGTCGGCCAGCAACTGGTTGACCGCCAGTTGGCCGTTGCTGACCATGGTCACCACGGCGCCCGCGTGTTGCAGGATGTATAGCGCGACTTCCTGGTTGATTTCGTTGTCTTCCACCAGCAGGATGCGCATGCCGGCCAGCCGGCCGTGCAGCGGCGACGGCGGCACGGTGGCAGTGGCGCCGTAGCCGTGGTCGCCGGCCAGCAGGCCGCGCACCCGTTCCAGCAAGCGGTGCGGGCTGACCGGCTTGGACAGCACGCCGGCCACGCCGCTGCCGTCGGCATACTGCAGCGCCACGGCGGCCTCGTGTTCGGACGCCATCAGCAGCACCGGTGGCAGAATGGCGCCGGGGCGCAGGTCGCGCGCCAGCGCCGCCGTCAGGTCGTCGTCCAGGCCGGCCAAGTCGCGGTCGAGCAGCAGCAATTCGTACGGATGGCCATCGTCGCGGCCGCTGGCCAGCATGGCGCGGGCCTGGTCGGCATCGGCGGCGCTGTCGGCCTGCCAGCCCAGCCAGGCGCAGGCGTTGGCCAGCGCGCGGCGCACGGTGGGGTTGTCGTCGGCGATCAGCACGGCGAGACCTTCGGCGGCGGCCGGCACCTCGGGCGGGCGCGGCGGCGCCATGCATTCGAGCGGGCACGTGAACAGGAACTCGGCGCCCTGGCCCGGTTCGCTGCGCACCTGCACCGCGCCACCCATCATGTCGGCCAGCTGGCGGCAAATCGCCAGGCCCAGTCCCACGCCGCCGAACTTGCGGCTGGTGCTGCTGTCGGCCTGCGAGAACGTGTCGAAGATGTGTTCCTGCTGTTCGGCCGGGATGCCGATGCCGGTATCGCGCACGGAAAATTCGACCAGGATGGCGCGGTCGGCCGGACATTCGCCTTCCGTGCCATCGTCGGCGCTGGCGCCGGCGCGCACCGACAGTACGACCTCGCCGGTGGCGGTGAACTTGATGGCGTTGCTGAGCAGGTTGAGCAGCACCTGCTGCAAACGCATCGGGTCGCCGGCCAGTTCATTGGGCAGGTGCGGGTCGATATCGTAGGCCAGTTCGATGCCCTTGTCGGCAGCGCTGCCGCTGATCAGGACGCTGATGCTGTCGAGGATGTGCCGCAGCTGGAACGGCGCGTGTTCGAGCTGCAACTGGCCCGCCTCCACGCGCGACAATTCCAGCACATCGTTCACCAGGCCCAGCAGCGACTGGGTGGCTACCTGGATCTTGTCCAGGTAGCCGCGTTCGCGCTGTGCCAGCTGCGCTTCCTGCAGCAGCCGCGCCAGGCCGATGATGGCGTTCATCGGCGTGCGGATTTCATGGCTCATATTGGCCAGGAACTCGCTTTTCGCGCGGCTGGCGCCCTCGGCGCGGTCGCGCGCCAGCACCAGTTCATCGTTGACTTCCTGCAGGTGCAGCTCGGCTTCTTTCAGTTCCGTCACGTCGGAGACCAGCACGAAGAAGCCGCGTACCTCGCCGAATTCGCCCACGTCGGGAATGTAGTTGACCCAGGTGTAACCCACCTTGCCGGAAGGCCAGCGCAGTTCGCCGGCAAAGCCCTGCGGCTCGCCGTCGAGCGCGCCTTTGACGTACGACTCATTGCTGGCGTAGGCCGCTTCCTTGAGGACATCGGGCATGAAGGCCCCCAGCATCTGCGCTTCATCCATGCCGTGCCAGTCGAGGAAGTAGCGGTTGGCGAAGCGGCAGCGCAGGCCGGCGTCCCAGTAGGCCACCATGCCGGGCAGGCTGTCGGTGAGGGTGCGCAGGAAGTGTTCGCTTTTGCCCAGTTGCTCGACGGTGGCGCGCAAGGTTTCCTTGACCTGCTTGCGCTCGGTGATGTCCATCGCCAGGCCCAGTACGTGGGTGGGGACGCCGTGCTCGTCGCGCAGCGCCACCTTGCGCGTGGTGAGGTAGCGCGTCACGCCGCTGGCGTTGACGATCGGTTCCTCGGCGATTTCGGTGATTTCGTTGGCGTTGGAAGCGAGCACTGCGCGGTCGGCCTGGTTGTACAGCTCAGCCAGTTCGGGCGGATAGAAATCGAAGTCGGTCTTGCCCACGAACTCATCGCTGCTGATGCGCCCGGACAGCACGGCGCCGTAGCGGTTGACCATTTCATAGCGCAGGTCGGACGCGCGCTTGAGGAAGATCATGGCCGGCATGTTTTCCACCACCGAGCCGAGCAACTGGCGCGAACGCTGCAATTCGGCGGCGATGCGCCGCTGGTCCGTCACGTCGAGCAGCAAACCGGTGATTGCCGTCACCAGGCCGCCCGGTCCGAACTGCGGGTAGTAGCTGGCCACCCAGTGCCGCAGTTGCTGGCCTGTGTCGGCGCCGGCAGCGGCAAGGCCGGTGCGCTCGATGCCGACCAAGGGCCGGCCCGTGTCGAGCACGGTGCGGTAGTCGGCCAGCATGGCGCGGCGCAGGTCCGGATCATGGATCATGTCGCCGATATGGCGGCCGATGTGCACCACGACCGGCTCGCCGGTCAGGCGAGCCAGGAAATCGTTGACGCGGATCACCCGCAACTCGTTATCGACATAGCTGAGACCGACCGGCGCGGTGGCGTACAGGGTTTCCAGCTGACTGCGCGAGCGTTCCAGTTGCTCGGTGCGGTCGTTGACCAGCTTTTCCAGGCCGTGGCGGTGTGCTTTCAAATCGATTTCCAGCGCATTGAACGCTTGCGCCACCGCGTCGGCCTCGCGGAAGGCCATCGGTTCGAGCGTAAACGGCTGGCCGCTGGCCAGCGCCTCGGCCGGCCCCACCAGCGCCCGCACCGAGCGCGCGATTCGTCCACCCACCAGCCACGCCAGCGAGAAACCGGCCAGCAGCACCAGGCCCATGGTCAGCGAAATATTGGTGACCGCGTGCAGCAGTTCTTCCAGCGCCTTGGCCTGCGGCGTGGAAATGACCACGGACGCGCCGCTGACCGGCGAGCGGCTGTAGCCCTGGTAAATCGCCTTGCCCTCGGTGTCGGTGGTGGCAAACAGGGCATCTGGCGCCTGTTGCAGCCGCGCGCGCAGGGCGGGATCGGCCACTTGCCCCAGCAACTGGCGCGGCCCGCCGGCCTGCGCCACCAGCCGGCCCTCGCCGTCGTACAGGGCCATGATCTGGTGCGGCTTGATGCGTTCGTCGCGCAGGATTTTGTCGAGTTGGTCGGGCTTGAGCAGCGCGGTCAGCCCATACACTACCTGGTTGTCCACGAACACCGGCACATCGACCGCCAGCAGCGCACTGCCGGCCACGTACACCACCGATAGTTGCGAGCGGGCCGTGTGGAACAGCGGCGCCAGCCGGCTGGCGTTGTTGATCGAATTGAAGGTCTCGGGCAGCGGCGCGCCCACGTGCATGGTCACCTGGCCGGTGCTGTCGCTGAGCAAAAATTGCGATGCCGGGAAATGCGGCCCCAGCAGGCCGCCCGCTTGCAGCCGCAGTGTCGCCATGTCGTCGATGCGGATGCTGGGCGATATCGCCAGCGCTTGCGCCGCGCCTTCGCTTTGCACCAGGTCGCGGTCGATGGCGGCAGCCACCATGCGCGCGGCCTTGCGCGTGTCTTCCATCAGGGTGTTGCGCTCGCGGCTGTAGAACTGCTGTACCACCGCGCCAAAGCCGATCGTCGTCGGCAGTGCACAGGCCAGGACCAGCAGGGCGATCTGCGCGCGGATCGACGGCAGGCGGGTTTTGTCTGGCACTGGCGAAACTCCTGGACGGTGGGCTGGCCTGCGCTAGAAGAACACGGCGGTGCGCTGGATTACGCTGCCGTTGTTGGTGTAGGGGGCGGTGGCGCGCACCGAGCCGGTGTCGAACTTGCCGTCGTCGAGCTTGCTGTCGATCTGCTCGGCAAAGCCATCGGGCAGGTTGTCGAGGCGCACGCCGTTGCCGCCGCGTCCGCCCACGGCGTCGTTGTAGATATACACGGCGCCACCCTGGGCGCTGGTCATGAAGTCGGTGGTGCCGTTGAACGACCCGGTGATGAAGCCGGCCAGCGCCAGGTGTTGCGGCGCCAGCAGGTATTCGGCGATCTGGCCGTCGCCATTGCCGTTGCCAGTGGCGCCGGGCGCGTGGGTGGTGCCTTGCACGTCATCGCCAGGCAGGGCGCGGAACTTGTCCTGGTAGGCGTTGACGGCCGAGGTGAGCGAGGTCGATTGCTGGATGATGTTTTTCACGCGGGCGCTGTCGATCAGGCTCTGCCCCTTGAGCACGCCGCCGAGCAACAGGCCGATGATCACCAGCACGATGGCGATTTCCACCAGGGTAAAGCCGGCTTGCCGCGCAGGCTGGCGTAGGGAGTGACGGGATGCGCGCATGGGGAAATCCTTTCTTTAAAACAGCTTGTAAATCTATCGACATATTACCGCAGGGCTAGCGCGCGGTGGGGTGGTTCTGTTGCTGCTGTTGAAGCTGTTGCAGACGGTCGGCCAGGAACTTCAGTTCGCGCGGATCGGTGACCTGGCCGCTGTCGAGCAGGCCGCCGACCAGGGTGCGGGCGGCATCGAGCTCGTTCATGTCTTCGAGGATGAAAATTTCCAGTTGCCGCGCCCAGTCCGGCACCTGAGGGCCGGTGGCGTGCAGGCGGATGTCACGCGCGTAGGAACGCGCCAGCGGCAGGTCGTGCAGGCGGTGCCTGGCCACCAGCGCCGCATGGGCCAGCCACGGCCACCGGCGGTCGGGATCTTCGGCAAAGCGGGCATGGACGAAGTCGAGCATCAACCGCGTGCGCGCCGGGTCGCCGACGGCGCCGTACACCTGGCTGGCGGCCAGCAGCGGTGACTGGCCGCGCGGGTCGAGCTCGAGCACGCGTTGCAGCCAGCTGATCACGGTGGGGTAGTCGAGTTCGCGCCACGACACGCTGACGCCGGCCTGCTCGTCAGCACCCTGCACGTACAGCATGGTCAGCCGCGCCAGCGCCACTGGCTCGCCCAGCGCCGCCAGTTGTAACGCGGCACTCGACGGCGCCGGCGGCAGCGCCCGCGTCCGTGCTGTTTCGAGCGGGCGGCTGGCCTGCCAGCCGATGTTCAGCAGCAGGGCCAGCACTAGCAGCAACCACACGCTGCGCGGCACCGCTGATAGTGGCTTTTGCAGGGCCGCCATCAGATTTGCTTGCGGTACAGATCAAACAGGCCGGCGCCGGCCATCAGCGCCACGTACAACGCGGTCTGGACCACGATCGCCAGCAGGTCGGCGCCGCTGCCGCCGTGGTACACCAGCCAGTCGCTGCGGGTGAACCGGTCCAGGTGCGGCAGCAGCAGGCCCAGCAGGTCGATGCCGCCGCCCAGCACTTGCTGGCCCAGCGTATCGGCCGTGGCGCCCGCCTGTTTCATCAGTTGCAGGGCGCCGATGGCGCGCGCCATCAGGTAAAACGCCGTTGCTGCCGCCAGCGCGGGGAGCACTTGCTGCAAGGTCAGCACGCACAGCAGGCTGAAGGCAGCCACGATCCAGCACTCGCACAGCAGCGAAAACGCCCAGAGCGCGGCCTGGCCCGGCGGCGCCAGGGCCAGCGCCAGGCCGCCGAACAGCAGCGCCGGCATTACGGCCAGAATGCCGAAACCGGCCAGCTTGCCGGCCAGGTACACGGCGCGCGGCATGGGCAAGGCCAGCAGCAATTCCAGGCCCTTGTCGTTAGCCTCGCGCACCATGCTGGTGATCACAAATGTGGCGACGAGGAACACGCTGGCTATCCGCAGCACGGCGCCCAGCAATGCCGCCTGTAACTGGTGGCTCTCAGTCAGTGCCAGTTCCTGCAAAAAGCCGGCCAGTCCCACCGCGCCCAGCGCAGCGACGATTAGCAGCCACAGCAGGCGGTTACGCAGCGCTTCGAGCAGCGTGTAGCGGGCGATGGTGACAGCCATGGACAGGTGCATGCGCATCATGGCAGTTTCTGCGCCGCGACCATGCGGTTGATCAGGACGTTGGGCGACATCCACAGCACCAGGTCGTCGTACTCGCCGCCGGGCGCACGCGGGTCGGTGCTGGCCGGGCGGGTGACGAACGCCACGCCTTCGCCGCCGAGGTTGGTTTTCTCGTCGATATTGCCCTGGCCGACGTCGAGCAGTTGGGTGTTCTGGTCGCTGGTGGCGCCGTAGCCGTTGCGGCCGAACGACAGGATCACGGCAGGGATGTCGTTGGCGTCGGACGCCGGGATGATCTGGCCGTCCATGCCGCGCGTGGCCACCGTGATGTCGCGCGGAGAATTCAGCGTGAAAAAACTGACGCTGTTGGCAAACGATGGCGTGACCGAGTAGGCCAGCACCCGGCCCCAGCCGTCGAGCCTTTGCACGCCCAGCGTGGCCCACGGCAGGTAACCGTAGCGCTTGTTGCAGATGCTGCCGGCGCGGTCTTCGCGGCCGTCGATGGCGGAAATGGCGGGGCAGGGCAGGTAGTTGTTGCGCAGCGCAAAGCCGAACAGCGCCTCGCGCGCATCTTCCATCACGCGCTCGGTGTTGCTGACGCGCCGCTGTTCCAGTTGCGACGACAGCGGCGCCACCAGCCCGCCGATCATCAGGCCGACCACCAGCAGCACGATGGCGATCTCGACGATGGTGAAGCCGGCTTGGTGGGAACGGTGGCGTAATGGCATGGGCAAAGTTATTGAGGTGATTTGGTGACGGGCGCGGTAGCGCGCAGGCGCTGGCGGATCAGCCGCAGCGGCACCCAGCCGAGCTCGTTGCTGAAACTGCCGCCGAGGCTGCGCACATCGTCGGTGGCGGCGCGCGCCATGAAATCGCGCACGGCTTCGGCGTTGGCCTGCTCGTCGAGGTTGTCGGTGACCGCGCTGGCCTGTTCGATGCCGGCCAGGCTGGTGCCCAGGTGGCGCCCGCTGGACAGGATGACGGCTGGCGCGCAGCGGTCGTCCACCACGCAGTTGGCCGAACCCACGCGGTAAAAAATGCCGCCGTCGTCGCTGCGGTCCAGCAGGGTCTTGGTGGCCTCAGCCGCCTGGTCGAGGTTGCCTTTGGTGAATTCCGGCGAGACGCTGTAGCGCAGCAGCTTATTCCAGCCGTCGCCGGGCGTGATGCCCAGCGTGGTCCATGGCAACCAGCCGGTGCAGGCGGCGTCGTCAAGGCACGGCTGGCTACTTTCGCGTCCGTCCAGCGCCGACTGTGCCGGACGCGGCAGCCGGCGGTGGATGATGGCATAGCCGATCAGTGCTTCGCGCGCATCTGCCAGCGCGGCGCGGGTGACGGCCTGGCGGCGCAGGTCGCCCTTGGGCTGGCTGAACATGCTGATCAGGAACGACGACGCACCGAGGCCCAGGACCAGCAACAGCAGCAAGAGTGCGGCGCCGCGCTGGCGCGCCAGCGGTGGATGTAGCGTCAACGGCCGCTGTGGCGCCCGACGGGGCTGTGGCACCGATGGCCGCGTTAGCACCAATGGCCGCAGTAGCTCGGAAGGACGCTTTAGCATCAAAGTCCGCTGTAGCATCAAAAGCCGCTGCAGCATCAAAAGCCGCTGTAGAACCAAAGATCGCTGTAGCGTCAAAGATAGCTGTAGCGACAAAGACCGCTGTAGCAGCAAAGGTCGCGGCAGCGCCAAAGACCGATTTGCCTTCCAGGGCCGAGGTCGCACCGACGGCCGATGAGATCCCGGCGCTGGCTGGCTGGTGCTCATTGGCTGACGTCCTTCACGCGGCCGTCGGCCAGGTCGTAGCGCTGGCCCGGTTGCAGCACGATGCGTTTGCCCGACGGTAGCGTGACCGTGACCGCCTTGCTGTCGCGGTTGGTGAACTTGTTGGCGGCACCGCGCTGTGGCTGGTTGTTGAGCCAGACCGTGCTGCGACCGTTGCTGCTGCGCAGGACGCCGTTCATGGTCAGCTGTTCGGACGGCGGTGGCGTGTCGGCTGCGGCTGCGGAGCTGGCGCCGGGCATCGGCATTTGCTGCATCTGCTGCATTGGCGGCGGTTGCTGTTGTTGCTGCGCCATCGCTGCAGCCTGGTTTTGCGCCGACGCCATTTCACGGGCTGCGCGAGCCATGGCGATCATCTCGGCCTGCATGCCGGGCGGCATGTTGGGCGGCAGATCAGGCACGACGTCGGGCGCCAGGCCGGGAAGTCTTCCCTGTGCCATGCCGGCCGATGATGGCATTTGCATTCCCAGCATCCCCGGCGGCATTCCCGATGTTGATTGCACAGGCGGCTGCATGCCGGGTGGCATGCCCTGCGGCATGGATGGCGACACCCCGCCAGCCATCCTCTGCGCCTCGGTCTGCGCCAATTCGCCAGTCAAGCCGGCGCCACCACGCGGATACGCGGCACCCGATCCGGTCGACTTGCTGCGGCTGGCGTCGATAATCTGGCGCTCCTGCGGCGTATTGAACAGCCGGCCCAGTCCCGGTTGAGCCTGCGCCATAGGCAAGGCCAGCAGCGGCAGTAACCAGAAAACTCGTTTCATCGCCAGCAGTGGGTGCAACAAGCAGGCACGCTTCCCGGCCAACAGTGACGGCCACGAGCAAATGTACTTCTGAACCGGCGGTGGCAGCGACAAACAGGTACGCCGCCCGGCCAAATATGGCAGCAACAAGAAAGTTTGTCTCATCATCGGCAACGGCTGGAACACAAAGGCACGCCGTATGGCCAACAGTGACGGTAACACGACAACGCGCCTCATGGCTGCCGTCCCGTGGCCAGCGCCGGCGGCTGCGCGGCAAGGGGGGCGGGCGCCATGGTGATCCAGTTCAACGTGCAATCGACGCCGAGGTTGCCGCCCAGAGCGGCCTGGCCGGGTTGGCCCGGTTCGCTTAGTTGGCCAAGTTGACTGACCTGGCCGCCAGCGGCTGTCGCCAGCCGCTTGAGCGAACAATCCTGCGCCGCGAAAAAGCCGCGCGCGTGCAGGCCGGCGAGGAAATCGAACAAGTCCATTTCGTGCAGCAGTTCCATGTGCAGGCGCATGCGGCTGCCGCGCAACTGGTAGTCGCCGAGGTCGAGCGCCGCTTCCAGCCGCACCGGTTGTTGCGGCTCGATCTGGTAACTGAGAGGCGGCAGTTGCAGTTCTTCCTGCACCTGGCGGATCGCATCGACCCATTCCAGGCGGCGCTCGTCGCCGATCAGCCCGCGCTGGCGCAGTTCCACGTAGCGTTGCTGGAAGTTGCGGATGTCACGCTTTTCGTTATCGACGTGGGCGTAGCGCGAGTGGGCGGTGTCGCGCAGGCGCTGGGTGCGTTGCAGGTCGTCGTCGGCTTCGTGGCGCTGGGCGGCGGTGACCGCCACCAGCGTGGCGCCGATGACAACCGCCGCCAGCGCGGCCAGCGCGGCGGTGCGGATCTGGGCGAAGCCGGCGATCCAGTATGGCAGCGCGATGGTGTTCGCGGCCTTTTTGGCACTGGCGGCCGGATTGGCTGGGTTGACAGGGTTGGCGTTCATGGCTTCCACACCAGGTTCAGGGTGAATTTGGCGCGGGCGCTCGAACCGGACGCCGTCGCGGCACCGGCCTTGCCGTCGAGGCGCACGGTGGGACGGGTGTCGAGCGGTGGCTTGTCCACCTGCACCAGCAGGCGCGGGTTGGTTGCCAGTTGCTGCGCGAACTGGTTCATGGTGTTGACGGCGTTGCGGTAATCATCCTCGGGCGACAAAATCTCTGCTTCGACCTGCAGCGATTGCGGTGGCCGCGCCGGGATGCCGGCCAGCAGCGACGACATTGGCGTGACCGTTGCAGCGCCGGTGCTGCCGTTGACCAGCACCGGCGCACCGGCCGTAGGCTGGCCCGGCAAATCCACTTTCCAGCCCAGTTGCAGCAGGCGGATCTGCGGCGATTGTTCCAGCGCGGCGCTCACCATGGACACCATCTGCCACGGCGACGGTCCTTGCAGCACCAGCATGCGCTCGACATTGACGGCCGCGCGCATATTGGCGGTCGATGTCACGCGCGGCGGCATGGCAGCCATCACCTCGTTGTAACGGCGGTCGAACTGCTGCGCTTCGTGCGCCAGCTGCGCGCGGTCGGCGCGGGCATCCCACGTCTGCCACAGGTTGATGCCGACCGCGCACGCGGCCACCACGGCCACGGTACCGGCAGCGTAGTACAGGTTGCGGCGCGCGCGCCACAGCTGGAAGTAGCGGCGCAACGGCCCCAGCGTGTAGTGGCTGACCGGCTGGGTTTTGGCCAGGAGGGCCAGCAGCATGGAATCGGCCAGGGCGGCGCTGTTGTCCTGCGCCTTGGCCGCTTCGATCTTGAGACCGAGGCGGTCGGCCACCTGCGCCAGCGGCAGGAAGCGGAATGTGGTTTCCGGGCCTTCCTCGCACTGCATTTCCAGTGCGGGCAATTGTTCACCCTGCGCGATTACCACGGTTTCCAGCACGCTGCCGCGCGCGAACAGCCGCACGCTGGTCAGAAATTGCTGGGTCTTGGCGGTTTCGGTGCCGACGTTGACGGCGTCGCCGTCGCGGTCGATGGCCGGCGTCAGGCGCGAAAATTTCAATTGGCCACGCTGGAAATAGCTCTGGCGCCAGCCGGCCGACTGCTGGGTCACGAGCAGCAGGTGTTCATCCAGCAATCCCAGTTTTTTCACCAGGTGCTCGCTTAGCAGCGTGGTCGAGTACAGGCCGGCCAGCGGAATGCGTTCCTGTTCCAGCGCCTCCACCCACGGCAACACGATCGACGGATTGGTCAGCGCGGACAGCAGCACGATGTCGTCGCGGCGGCCGCCCGGCTCGCGGCCCTGCACCTCGTGGTGGCGGAACGGCGTTTCGCGGTATTGCTGCAACAGGCGCCGCTGCATCAGCTTGGCGCCGGCGCGGCCGCCCACGTGCGGCAGGTGCAGGCGCTGGAAGTCTTCTTCGATCAGGTCGGCCAGCAGCACCACCGGCATGTCGCGCTGGTCGTCGAGATAATCGAGCAGGGCGTCGATGCCGCTGCTGTCGTTGGTGAAGCTGGCGCCGCCCAGCAGGCGGCCGCGCTGCCAGCGCCACGCAGTCAGGCAGTCGTTGCTCAGATAGAGTACATGTCGGTTCAGCACGGGAGCCTCAGGTCTGGATCTTGCTGATCGTGTCGTATATCGGGCCCATGACGGACAACATGATCCAGCCCACCATCAGGCCCAGGATCACGGTCATGGCCGGCTCTATCATCGATTGTACTTTCTCGATCATTTCCTTGACTTCGCGGTTGTAGAAGTACGCGACATTGCGCAGCGCGCCGTCGAGCGCACCGGTGGTTTCGCCCACCTTGAGCATGCGGATCACCAGCGGCGGAAAAATGCCGGTGTTCTGGAACGCCGCCGTGATGCCCTGGCCTTCGGAAATCAGCTGCCCGGCGCGGCGCAGGCCGGCGGCCACCACGCGGTTGCCGACGATGCCTTCGGACAGGCGCAGGCATTCGAGTATCGATATGCCGGACGCGTACATCATGGCAAAGAACGTGGCAAAGCGCGCCAGCATGATCTTGTGCAGTACCGGGCCGATCAGCCACACGCGCAATTTAAAACCGTCGGCAACAAAACGCGCATGTTCGCTGTGGCCGAGCCACGCGCGCAGGCCCACGTACGCCACGATCGGCAGCGCCACGATGATGTACCAGTAATTGATGAAGATGCCGGACACCCAGATCAGCGCCCTGGTGTGCAGCGGCAGCGTGTTGCCCATGTTTTTGACAAAGCTGGTCAGCTGCGGCACCAGGTATATCATCAGGAAAAATGTCACGCCGGTGACGAACAGGCCCACCGCCGCCGGGTACGTCACGATTTTTTTCGTTTGCGACGCCAGCTCGTCCTGCCACTTCAGGCTTTCCGACAGGTTTTTAAACACCTCGGTCAGCTTGCCGCTTTGCTCGCCGGCCATCACCAGGCTGGTAAACGTGTGGTCGAACACTTCCGGGTAAGCGGCCATGGCCGCCGACAGTTGCAGGCCGCCCTCGATATTTTCGATCAGGCCCGTGATCATCTCGCGAAAGCGCGGGTGGTCGATGCTCTCGCGCAGGTCGTTCAAGCCTTCGAGGATCGGTACGCCGGCACCGGTCAGCTGCTCCATGTGGAAGCAGAAGTTGATCAGGTCGCGCCGCGTGATCACGCGCTTCAGTGCCACCACCCGCGCGCGCGAGACGCGGCAGTCGATCAGGTCCAGCCCCATGCGGTGCAGGCGCAGTTCCAGGTCCGGCTCGTTGGACGCATCCATATTGCCGGGCTGGATCTGGCCGGCGGTGTTCATGGCGCGGTAAAAATACTGGGGCATCAGTGAAGCCTCCCCAGGCGCTCGGTGAGATCGACCACGCGGCCCACTTCCTCGAGCGTGGTCACGCCCTCCAGCACGCGGCGCACGCCGTCGTCGATCAGGCTGTGGAAGCCGCCGGCCGCTGCCGCCGTTTTCAGCTCGCGCGACGACACGCGCCGCGCCACCAGCTCATCGAGCGCCGGCGTCATTTTCAATAATTCGATGATGGCAATCCGTCCCTTGTAGCCCTGGTGCGCACAGCGGTCGCAACCGACTGCGCGGTACAGGGTTTGCGGCGGCGCGTCCTCGCCCAGCCCCAGCAACTGGCGCTCGATATCGTCGGCCAGGTGCGCCTCGCGGCAATGCGGGCACAGTTTGCGCACCAGGCGCTGGGCGATGATGCCGATGATGTTGCCGGACATGATGTCGGGCAGCACGCCGATATCGAGCAGGCGCGGAATCGCGCCGATGGCCGAATTGGTGTGCAGCGTGGAATACACCTGGTGGCCGGTCATGGCGGCGGCAAACGCCATCTCCGCGGTTTCCTGGTCGCGGATTTCGCCCACCAGAATGATGTCAGGGTCCTGCCGCATCATCGAGCGGATGCCCTCGGCAAAGCTCATCTTGGCCGATTCGTTGACCGATGTCTGCCGGATCATGTTCATCGGGTACTCGACCGGGTCTTCCAGCGTCATGATGTTGACGCTCTCGGTATTGATGTGATTGAGGATCGAATACAGCGTGGTGGTCTTGCCGGAGCCGGTGGGGCCGGTCACCAGGATCACGCCGTCGGGCCGCGCGATCATCAGTTTTAATAAGCTCAGCTCCGCTTCGCCGAGGCCGAGGCCGTCGAGCGGCACGATGCCTTTCTGGCGGTCGAGCACGCGCAGCACGAAGTTCTCGCCATGCGTGGTCGGTTGCGCGGACGCGCGGAAGTCGATCTGCCGGCCCGAGAACTTGATCGAGATGCGGCCGTCCTGCGGCGCGCGCGTCTCGGCGATATTCATGTTCGACATCACTTTCAAGCGCACGGCCATCGCCGGCCAGTACGATTTGTGCAGGCTGCGGATCTGGCGCAAGATGCCGTCGATGCGGTAGCGGATACGCAGGAACGACTGTTCCGGTTCGAAGTGCAGGTCCGATGCGCTGTTTTGCACGGCGTCGGCCAGGATCGCGTCGATCAGGCGCACCATCGGCTGGCTGTATTCGTCGGACGTGGAACCCATGCTGGCGTAATTGACTTCGCCGGTTTCGATCTCGTGCAGGATGCCGTCGATCGACAGCTCGAAGCCGTAGTACTGGTCGATCGCGCGCGAAATGTCCGATTCGTTGACCAGCAGCGGGGTGATCGTGATGCCCTTGACCAGCATGGCGCTGATCTGGTCGAGCGCGACGATGTTGCTGGTATCGGACATGGCGAGGATCAGGTTGTCCGTTTGCCGCTCGTAGACGATCGGGAATACGCGGTAGCGCTTCGCTACTTCTTTCGGGATCAGTTTCAATGCGATCGCATCCACCACCAGGCTGGTGAGATCGGCGCTCTGCTGGTTCAGGTTTTCCGACAGCGCCATGCGCACTGTCGCTTCGGTGACGAAGCCAAGCGTGATCAACAGTTTGCCGAGCGGCTCGTTGCTGCGCTTTTGCTCGATCAGCGCAATGCGCAACTGGTCTTCGCTGATCACGCCTTTCTGGATCAGCAGCTTGCCGAGCGGGAGTTTTGCTTGTTCTGCCATGGAACTCCTAGTGCGCTCCATTCAACTCGTGCATGCGCTGGCGCAGCGCGGTGCGATCAAAACCGGCCGGTTTGTCCTGCCCCAGCGCCAGTGCGCGCTGGTAATAGGTCAGCGCCAGCTTGCCCTGGTTCAGGCGGTCGAGGCCGATGGCCAGGTTGTAGGCATAGTCGGCGTTGTCCGGCGCCGCCGTGTAGGCACGGAAATAGGTTTGCTGCGCCTCGGGCCAGCGGCCTTGTTGCGCGTACAGGTTGCCAAGCGCGAACAGCACCGGGCCGGCATCGGGATTGCTGGTGAGGATGGCTTTCAGACGCCGCTCGTTCTGACCGGTGTCGCCGCCGCTCAATCCCACCAGTCCGGCCACGGCCGTGGCGTCGTTGGGATCGAGTTCGAGCAGGCGCAGGTAGTAGCTCGATGCCTGCGCGCCCTGGTTCTGGCGTGCGGCCACGGTGGCCATGCCCAGCAGGGCGTCGCGGCTGTTCGGATCCTGGCGCAGGGCAGTCTCGTACTGCTGCTGGGCGGTGGCCAGGTCGCCGGTGCGCAGCAGCTCGTAGGCATTTTCCAGCGCCGGGGCAATCCGCGCAGGTTGCACGGTGCGCGCCACGCGGATGTCGGTGTTGTCGGGCGCGGCCACGGGCGGCAGCCGCTCCTGGCGCGGCATGTTCGCTTGCGCCTGGATCGCCTGCTGGGTGGCGGCCAGCTCGTGCTCGGTGCGTTCGAGGCGGCGTTCGAGGTCGTCGCGCGTGGCCCGGCTCATGCCACCCATGGGCGAGGGCGCCAGCATGCCGGCAACCGAAGGATCGCCGCCCGACGGATCGCCACCAGCCGCATCGACGCCATTGCCAAGCGCTGCCGGATCGGTGGCGCCGGTGGGGCCGACGATTTGCACCGCGTTGGTGGCGCCGGTGGCGCCCGGCGGCGGCATCGCCACCGGCGGCAAACGCGAACCGGCGCCCGGCGCCATCACGGCTTGCCAGTAGTAATAGCCGAAGCCTAGAATGATCAGCGCCAGGACCGAGAGCAGGCCGATCAGGCGCAGCCGTTCCGGGTCCATGCCCGGCGGCTCGGCACTGCCGGCGGCTGCCGCGCGGGCGCGGGTGCGCGGGGTGTCGCCGTTGCTGCTGCCGTTGCCGTTTGCGCTACCTGTACGCGGCGCAGCGCGTGGCTTGGCTTGTGCCGCTGCGCTGGCGGCAGTGGCTGCGGCGGTTGCCGGTGCAGCGGAGTGGACTGGCTCGCCGGTGATCGGATCGAAGTTGGCAGATGGCGCGTTGCGTGTAGTGCCGGCAGTTGCAGAGCCGGGAACGGCTGACGATCCGAAGGCGGAACCAGGACCGCTACCGGACGGGGTAACGAAGTCGGCTGCGTAACCGGAGCCAGGGCCGGCGGCAGAACTGGCCGGGGCGGCAAAGTCGGTCGCGTAGCCGGAACCACGGTCGGCGCCCGAACCGAACGAGGTGTCGGCAGCCAACAGACCTGCGCCATCTAATCCTGCGGCGTCGGATCCAAATGAAACGGGGCTGCCGCTGGCCCCACCGCCTGCGTTGGCGGCGGAGAGTGGCGCGCGAGTGCCGTTTGCACCAGCACCGGCAGTGCCAGCGGAGAGCGAAGCGTGCGTGCCACCCGAACCGGTGCCCGTGGTGTCAGATGAGAATGGTGCGTGGTTGCCGCTTGCGCCGGCGCTGGCGTCGGCTGCTGCCGATGTCCCGCGCGCGCGCGGTGCGGCCGGATCTGGCGCAAAGTCGAACGACAGCCCGGATTCCTGTTGCGGTGCGTTTGGCGGCACCGGGTCCGGCATCGGGCGTGCGGTTGAACTGGCGGCAGCAGCCACGGTTGGTGAGGACGGCTCCAGGCTGAAGGCCGGCTCGAAGTCCAGGCTCAGCTCTCGCTTGGCCGCTGCCGCCCCAGTCGTTGCGGCAGTCGCCGCTGTTGAGGCGGCGGCCGCAGTACCGGCACCGCCAGCACCAACACGGCTGGCTCCTTTACCGCCGACACCGGAACCGACAACAGCACCGCCGACACCGGAACCGGTGCCAGCACCAGCAGCATGGCCAGCACCGGCACGAGCACCGCCGCCATCAGGCGCGGGCGCAGGTTCCGGCGTCAACGCCAGGATATCGTCGAACTCGCGCGACGGCCGGTCCACCTCGGTGTCGCCGGCGGCATTCTGTTTGGCGCGCTCGGCTTTCTTGAGCGCTTGCATTAACAAGCTCATGATCCGTTGGCCTTGGCGGTAGGGACAGGGTAGGTGGACGGTACCGGGTATGGTTCGGTGTCGGGCTCGCCCGGCAGCAGGTCGCGGTAATTCTTGTAGTCGCCGTTGACGCTGGCGTCCTTGATCACCACCGGCCGCATGAAGATCACCAGCTCGGTCTTGGTGCTGGTTTCATTGCGGTACGAGAACAGGTCGCCCAGGATCGGCACGCTCGAGAGCAGCGGGATACCATCCTTGAGGTTGTCCACGCTGTCCTGCATCAGGCCGCCCATCACGGCGATCTGGCCGCTCGGCACCTTCATCAGCGATTCCAGTTCGCGCGCCTGGATCACCGGCACCCGGCTGATCACCTTGGCATCGGCCAGCGCCGGGTTGGGGTCGTTGACGTAACCGACGATGCGGGTAATGGTGGGACGGACGTTGATGGTGACTTCATCGTTGTCGGCAATTTGCGGCGTCACGCTCATGACGAAGCCGACCGGCACGGTTTCGAGCTTGGACTCGTACACCGCCTGCGAAATCGGGTTGCCATTGGTGCCCAGCACGGCCGGCGTCACCTTGATCGAAAAGAACACATTGTTATCGACCACCTTGAGCAGCGCGGTCTGGTTGTTCATCACGCTGATTTTCGGGCTCGACAGCACTTTTACCTTGCCGAACGATTCCAGCAGCTGGATTGCCGTGGTCAGATTGCCCAGCTTGCCAGCTGCCGTGTAGGTGAGCAGGAAGGCGCCGGGACTGGTGCCCGGATTGACGCCGCTGGGCAAACCGGTCTGGCCGATGGCCTGCTGCGAAAACCGCACGCCGCCGCCAGAGACGGTCGCCCAGTTGATGCCCTGCTGGTAGTTATTGCTCAGTTTTACTTCGAGCACGGTGGCTTCGATCAGCACTTGCCGCTTGGCTGCGCCCAGCACGATCTCGAGGAACTCGCGGATTTTCTCGTGCTGGCGATTGGTGGCGCGCACGGCGATCAGGCCGCCCTCGGCATTGACCACGACCGAGTTGGTGGTGGCGTTGCGATTGCCGCCGAAGGCGCCGCCATCGAACGGCGACGGCGCACTTTGCTGGTTCTGCTGGCTATTGCTGCCCTGGGCGCCTTGCTGCTGGTTGGCCTGGCTGGGCGCGGGCGCCGCCAGCGGATCGACCAGCTTGTCGTTGATGGTGGTCGGGCGCAGCATGTCGCGGATATTTTTTTCCAGGCTGTACCAGAAATTGTTGTCCGAGCGGTTGTTGACCACGGTGGTCGAGTTATTGCTCGGATTGTTCGTCGAACTGCTGCCGCCAAACGAACCGCCGCCCGTGCCGCCACCCTGGCCGGTACCGGTAGTCGCGCCCACCGGGTTGGACGCGCTGCCGCCACCGCCGGTGGTGGAAATCTGGGTAGCGATATTCACGCTGCTGTTAGTGCTGCGCGCGATGTTGACGTAGTCCACCTTGTAGTTGCGCCACTCTGGCGTGTCCGGCAATACGGTCAAGGTGGTGCCATTGATCTCGTAGCGCATGTCCACCTGGCGCTGTATGCGCGACAGCAACTGCGGCAGGGTCTGGTCGAGCGCGTTCAGGGTGACGCTGCCTTCCACGCCAGGATGAACATCGACGTTGAGGCCGGCGTCGCGTGCCAGCGCGAACAGCAGCGACTGCACCGGCACCTTGTGCACGGTCACGCTATAGGTTTCCACCTTGGCCGTCGGCTTCGGGGGCGGCAGCATGGCGCTTTGGCGCACCGGTTCGGGAATCGCCCCGGCGGCGCGCGGCGCTTCCGAAATATGGGTGGACGAGGGCGGCAACGCGCGCGTGGCGCATCCCAACAAGAGCATCGGTACAAGCGAACAGGCTAGTTTTTTCATTGAGTCTTTCCGGCCCGGTGACACTGCAGGATATTGTAAATTTGCAATTTTAACGATCATGATCTTACAATTCGGAAGCCGTCGCAAGGACGCTCCAACAGATTGCAACAAATAGCAGGCTCAGCAAACACGCCATTACAACAGTGCGTGGTTGCAAGCCTGCAAACCGTGCCCGGCGCGCAGACCGGTACGACCGGAACGGCGACTCGGCAATCGCCAGCCGGGCATGCCGTGCTTCCACCGTCGCCGCATCGTCGGCAAACGCCGCCAGCAGCGCCTTGTCCGCCAAAATATTGATGCGCCGGACGATGCCTTCCGAGGCGTCGCCGATCAGCCGCACTGCATCGCTGCTGAACACGGGAGCGCCGTCATGGCCGGCCGCTGTCAGCCGGAACGCCAGGAACTCCGCCACCAGCGACTGCGCCAGGGCCGGCACCTCGAAGCTGTGGGTGATGCGTTCCTTCAGTTGCCGCATCGACGGCAAGTCCAGGTGGCGGTCCAGCTCGGGCTGGCCGAACAGCACGATTTGCAGCAGCTTGCTGCTGGCCGTCTCCAGGTTGGTCAACAGGCGGATCGCTTCCAGCGTATCCAGCGGCATGGCCTGCGCCTCTTCCACCAGCAGCACCACGTTGCGGCCCTGGCCATGCAGGCCGATCAGGTGCGTCTGCACGGCGCGCTGGATTTCATCGACCCGGTAGCCGCGCGTGGCCAGGCCCAGCTCGGCCGCAATCGCATACTGCACTTCCACCGCGCTCACATTCGGGTTGACCAGGTAGATCACCTCGATATGGTCGGGCAGGCGGCTTTCCAGCATGCGGCACAGCATGGTCTTGCCGGTGCCGACTTCGCCGGTCACCTTGACGATGCCTTCGCCGTGGCACACCGCGTACAGCAGCGCCTCGAGGATGTCGCCGCGCATATTGCCCGAGTAAAAAAACGCCGGGTTGGGCGTGATGCCGAACGGCGTTTCGCGCAGCCCGAAGTGTTCCTGGTACATTGCCGTGGTCGCCATCATGCGATGCTGGCCAGAAAGGCTTGCTCCAGGGTCTCGGCGCCATGGTGCGCGCGGCACTCGGCCGGCGTGCCGGTAAACCGGATCGCGCCGTCGTGCAGGATGGCCATGCGGTCGCACAGTTCATCGACGTCGGCCAGCGCGTGCGACGTGAAAAACACCGTGCTGCCGCGCTGCTGTAACGCGCGCAATTGCTGTTTCAACAGCGCGCGCGCTTTCGGATCGAGGCCGCTCATCGGCTCGTCCAGCACGTACAGGCGTTTATTGGACAGCAGGCAGGCGGCCAGGCCCAGCTTCTGGGTCATGCCTTTCGAATAATGGCGCACGGTTTTTTTCAGCGCGGCCGGGTCGAGGTCGAGTGCGGCCAGCATGGCGGCCACTGCCGTTGCATCGACCTTCAACCCCTGCAAGGTCAGCAGGTACTTGATGAAGTCGGCGCCGGTCAGGTAGTAAGGTGGCGTCAGGCGCTCGGGCAGGAAGCCCAGCGGCGCGCGGCTGGCCGGACGGTCGTGCGGCTGGCCGAAAATGGCGATCTCGCCACCGTCGAGCGCGCAGAAATCGAGCAGGCACTTGATCAGGCTGGTCTTGCCGGCGCCATTCACGCCCACCAGGCCGAAACATTCGCCCGCGTGCACCGCCAGATCGACTCCTTGCAGCACGCCGGCCTGGCCATAGCGTTTGACAACTTGCTGGAAGCACAGGGCGGTTTCAGTCATCGATGCGGGGGGAAAATAGCCGGTGGGAAACAAGGTAACACTGTAGCGTATCCGTGCGCGGAATGCGACATCGTTTCGTCTTTCTTCATCGCAAATGTCACATTCTCGTCTAGAATGTCTGGCAAGTTGTCTTAGGGTATTTTTTGATGCCCGCCCGAATCTAACAAGGAGCAGGTATGGCAAGGCCGGAAAAAGTCAGGCTGGGGGAAATCCTGGTACAGCAAAAGCTGCTGTCGGAAGAGCAACTGGGCCTGGCGCTGACCGAGCAAAAGCGCAGTGGCCGCAAGCTGGGCCGGGTGTTCATCGAGAACGGCTACGTGACCGAGGAACAGATCTCCAATGCGCTGGCGCGCCAGCTCAGCATTCCTTACCTGAACCTGAAATTCTTCAACGTCAATCCCGAGATCGTGCGCCGCTTGCCCGAGACCCAGGCGCGCCGCTTCCGCGCGCTGGTGCTCGAAGACCGCCAGGGAACGCTGCTGGTCGGCATCTCCGATCCGACCGACCTGTTCGCGTACGACGAGATCGCCCGCATCGTCAAGCAACCGATCGAGCTGGCAGTGGTCAACGAGACCGAGGTGCTGGGCGTAATCGACCGCATCTACCGCCGCACCGAGGACATCTCCGACCTGGCGCGCGAGCTCGAACAGGATCTGGGCGATGTCTCGGTGGACTTCGGCGCGCTGGCCGCCAACCCCAACCTGGAGGAAGCACCGATCGTCAAGCTGCTGCAGTCGGTGTTCGACGATGCCGCCCAGGTGCGCGCCTCCGACATCCACATCGAGCCGCAAGAGGGGCGGCTGCAAATCCGCTTCCGTATCGACGGCGTGCTGCACCTGCAGACCGAAACCGATATCAAGATCGCGCCGTCGCTGGCGTTGCGCCTGAAGCTGATGTCGGAGCTCGATATTTCGGAAAAGCGCCTGCCGCAGGACGGCCGCTTTGCCGTACGCGTGCGCAACCAGCGCATCGACGTGCGTATTTCGACCATGCCCACCCAGTACGGCGAATCGGTGGTGATGCGTTTGCTGAACCAGGGCGGCACCCAGTTGCGGCTCGACGCCATCGGCATGCCGCGCGCGCTGGTGGAAAAATTCCGCGCCATCGTCCAGCGTCCCAACGGCCTGGTGCTGGTGACCGGGCCCACCGGTAGCGGCAAGACCACCACGCTGTATTGCGCGCTGGCCGAACTGAATTCGGTCGAGAAAAAGCTGATCACGGTGGAAGACCCGGTCGAATACCGGCTTTCCGGCATCAACCAGGTGCAGGTCAACGAAAAGATCGAGCTCGACTTTGCCCGCGTGCTGCGCTCGGCGCTGCGGCAGGATCCCGACATTGTGCTGGTGGGCGAGATGCGCGACCAGGAAACCGCGCAAATCGGCCTGCGCGCCGCCATGACCGGTCACCTGGTGCTGTCCACCTTGCACACCAACGACGCCGTCAGCACGCCGCTGCGCCTGATGGACATGGGCGTGCCGCGCTACATGGTGGGCAGTTCGCTGCAGGCGGTGCTGGCCCAGCGCCTGGTGCGCACCATTTGCGAAAGCTGCACCACCCCGTACGAACCGACGCCGTCCGAGCGCGAATGGCTGAGCCTGGAACTGAATGACAAGGTGGACATGGCGCGCTACTTCCACGGCAAGGGCTGTTCGCATTGCAACGGCATGGGCTACCGCGGCCGTACCGGCGTCTATGAATTGCTGGAAATGACGCGCGCCGTGGTCGATGCCGCCAACGATCCGAATCCGTCGCACTTCCTGAAAGTGGCGAAGCAGCAAATGGCTGGCGAAACCCTGCGCCGCCACGCCGTGCAACTGGTGGTGCAGGGCCGCACCACCATCGCGGAAGCGATGCGCATCAGCAACCAGATCGAGGAATGACGTGCCGTATTTCGCCTACAAGGCCCGCAACGCGCGCGGCGAACTGATGCAAGGTGTGCTGGAAGCGGCCGACAGCGGCGCCGTGGCCGACCAGCTGTTCAACACGGGTGTGACGCCGATCGAGATCACTGTCACCCAGAAGCGCGTGACCGACGATGGCGAAGGCTGGTGGGCCAAGCTGCTGGAAAAGAAGGTGACGTCGATGGACGTGCAACTGTTCAGCCGCCAGCTGTATACGCTGCTCAAGTCCGGCGTACCGATCATGCGCGGCCTGGCCGGTTTGCAGGAGTCGGCGGTCAGCAAATCGTTCGGCAAGGTGATCAAGGATTTGCGCGAGTCGCTCGATTCCGGCCGCGAACTGTCGGCCGCCATGCGCCGCCACCCGGATGTGTTTACGCCGTTTTACCTGTCGATGGTGCGGGTGGGCGAGATGACCGGTCGCCTGGAAGAAGTGTTCCTGCGCCTGTTCGACCACCTGGAATTCGACCGCGACATGCGCGACCGGGTGAAAACCGCGCTGCGCTATCCGAGTTTCGTGGTGCTTGCGATGATCGCTGCCATGGTGGTGGTCAATATGTTCGTGATTCCGGCGTTCGCGGGCGTGTTTGCCAGCATGCACGCCGAGTTGCCGTTGATGACGCGCATTTTGATCGGCTTCTCCAATTTCACCGTGCGCTACTGGCCGCTGCTGGCGGCGATTGCGGCGGTCAGCATCTTCGGTTTCCGCAGCTGGGTGCGCACGACTGGCGGGCGTTATCGCTGGGACAAGTTCAAGCTGACCATTCCCGTGGCCGGCAAGATCATCCTCAAGGCCACGCTGGCACGCTTTGCCCGCAGCTTCGCGCTGTCCTCGCGCAGCGGCGTGCCCATCGTCCAGGCGCTGACCGTGGTGTCGCAGACGGTCGAGAACGCCTACCTGTCGGCGCGCGTGGAGCAGATGCGCGACGGCGTGGAGCGCGGCGACAGCATTTTGCGCACGGCAGCCGCTGCCGCCGTGTTCACCCCGGTAGTGCTGCAAATGATCGCCGTGGGCGAGGAGAGCGGCGCCATCGACGACCTGATGGACGAGGTGGCGCAAATGTACGAGCGCGAAGTCGATTACGAGCTCAAGACCCTGTCGGCGCAGATCGAGCCGATCATGATCGTGTTCCTCGGCATCATGGTGCTGATCCTGGCGCTCGGTATTTTTCTGCCGATCTGGGACCTGGGCAAGGCGGCGCTGCCGCACTAGGCGCGCCACCATGAACCCGATGACAATATTTGTGACGCCAAAACAACGCGGTTACACGCTGCTGGAATTCGCGGTGGCGGTGATGGTCGTGGGCGTGCTGGCGGCGGTGCTGCTCGACCGCATGGCGTATTACCAGGTGCAGGCCGAGCGTGTTTCTTTGCAAACAACTGTTGCCAACTTGAGATCCACGCTGCAAATTCGCGTCGAGCAAGCTAAGTTGCCGGGTGGTAGTTTAGATTTAACGATGTTGGCCGAAGAAAATCCATTCAATTGGTTAAAGAGCAAGCCTGTCAATTATGCAGGAGAATACTATTCCCCCTCGGACGAGCAGATTGGCGCCGGTAACTGGTGTTTCGACCGCAGCGACAAAAGCGTCGTGTATTTGTTAAATAATTCAGAAACTTTTTCCGGTCCAAAGACTATGCGCCTGAAATTCAAGGTAAAATTATTGCACTTGCTCAACACCTCTGGCGCTGTGGGAACTGGCGCCGGCCCGGTGGTCGGTATCGACATCGAGCAAGTGAAAGCCTGACGACAGAGGGCGTCGCCTTTCCTCATTCAATGTCCGATTTGGAGAAGTTTAATGAACAAGCAAGCGATGTCTGTCACCCGCGCCCGTGGCGCCCAATCGGGTTTTACCCTGATTGAACTGATTGTGGTGATCGTGATCCTCGGTATTCTGGCTGCGGTGGCATTGCCACGGTTTACGAACCTGAGCGGTGATGCCCGCGTGGCGTCGCTGAATGCGGTACGCGGTTCGCTGGCGTCTACTGCCGCTACGGCGCGCGGTGCCTGGCTGGTCAACCCAGCCAACGTTACGTTCGAGAATATTACCGTACAGATGGACGCCAACGGTTATCCGCTCGCTGGCCAGACCTTGTTTGATGCAGCTGGTCTGAATGCCAATGACTACACGCTTCTTCTCGGAGGCGCTGCTGTTACCGCTGCAACCGCAACGACTCCGGTAATTCCAGCCAATGGCTTCGCAGTGGTGCCGCGTGGCATCGCCGGCACTGCTACCGCCGTCAACTGCTTCGTGTCGTACACCCAATCGATTGCTGCCAACACGCCGCCAACTGTGTCGTTAGCACCAACCGCAGCCAACTGCCGCTAATCGCCAGCCGGCAGGTGAGGGTAGTCGATGTCCCGGCATCACGAAGGCACGCGCCCTGACCGCGCCGGCTTCACCATGGTCGAGCTGATCATGGTGATGGTCCTGATCGGCATCCTGGGCGCGGTGGCCGGAAGCCGGTTCTTCGACCGCGAGGTCTTCGAAGCCAGGGCGTATGCGGATCAGGCCAAAGCCTTGATACGCTACGCCCAGAAGCTCGCCATCGCGCAAAACCGCCCTGTTTTCGTGCGTTCCACGCCCAACGGCTTCGCCGTCTGCGTCGATCCTGTCGTTGATGGGACCTCCGCTGTGGGTCCGGTCTGCAATACGGCCGACGCCCTGGCCCAGGCGCCGGGTGGCGCCAACAATGGCACCACCGCCACGCGCGCTTTCTGCATCGCTCCCAACAATCTTTACATCGCCAACTGGGCCTGCCTCGGCCGTCCGACATCGGTGGCCATTGCCAGCACGGCTGCGCGCAATGAAATGGCTGACAGCGGATTTTTCTTTTTCGATTCGGCCGGACGGCCGTTCAACCGCAACGACACCGTTGGCGGCACCTCCAGCTTTGCCAGGCTGACGCTCAACGTCGACAGCGGCAACCAGCGCGCCACGCTCAATATCGAGGCGGAAACCGGTTATGTTTTCTAGGCGGGTTTCCAGGCGTGCACGCGGCGTCACCATCATCGAACTGATCGTCTTCATGATGATCATGGGGGTGGCGGCGGCCGGCATCATCGGCGTGATCAACCTCAGCAACAGCCAGAGTGCCGAACCGTTGCGCCGCAAGCAGGCGCTGATGATCGCCGAAGCCCTGATGGAAGAAGTCCAACTGGCGCGTTTCAGCTTTTGCACCCCCGCCGATCCGAACGCCGACACCGTTGCCAACCAGGCCGCCTGCGCCTTCCCGGTGCAAATCGGCGCGCGCGCGGGCGGCGCCACGCGCCCGTACGGCAATGTCGCGGAATATGCAACGGTGGCCGGCACTCCTCAGTCCACCTTTGCCAATGTCGATGGTGTGGACATCGATATCAACGGCCGTCCGCTCGGCGTGGACAGCAGCGGCAACACCATGGGCAGGGCTTCGCTGGCGCCCATCCGCTCCACCGTCACGCTCAACTACGTAGGTGCGCTGGGGCCTGCCGGTGCGACCGTCGCGTCCGGCGCCGGCGCACTGAACGCGCTGCAGATCACCATCGTCACCACCTACGGTACCGGCGCCAACGACTTCGTGCGCCTCGACGGCTACCGCACGCGCTACGCGCCGAACCTGGTGCCGTGATGACGCCGAACCTCATGCCCAACATGGTTTTCAAACGCCCCCAGCGCGGTTTCACGCTGGTGGAAATGATCGTGGCGATCGTGCTCACCGCCATCATCGCCGGCACCCTGGTACTGTTCATCCGGCGCCCGGTTACCAGTTACCTCGACAGCGCCGGCCGCGCCGAGATGACCGACGTCGCCGACCTGGCCCTGCGCCGCATGGCGCGCGAAATCCGCGCCTCCCTGCCCAACAGCGCCCGCCTGACGCCGCCCAGCGATCAGAACGGCGGCGTACTATACCTGGAATTCATCCCCACCTTCGGCGGCGGCCGCTACCTGTCAGTGGAAGACAGCACGGTCAACGGCACGCCGCTCAGCTTTACCAGCCTCGCCGCCAATACTTTCAGCGTGGTGGGCAGCGTGCAGCCGATCCAGCTGCCGCCAGCGCGCCAGGATTACCTGGCAATTTACAACCTGGGCGCGGGCTTCCAGGATGGCGATGCTTATGCCGGGACCAACCTGGCGCGCATCACCGGCCTGCCGACAGTGACGGCAGGCGCGCAGACGATCCAGAACATCACCTTCAGCAGCCTGGCGGCGGCCGATCTGCCCGCCGGCAGCACGGTGTCCACAGTGGCCAATCCGTTTGCGGTGCCGGCCAACGCGGCCACGCCGCGCCTGGCCAATATGTCGCCGGACCAGCGCTTTCAGGTGGTGGGCAAGCCGGTGATTTTCCGCTGCGCCGGCAACGCCAGCGGCACCGGCACGCTGACGCGTTCAGTCGCGGCCACGTTCAGCACGACGCCATCGGCGCCAACCGCCGCTGCCGGCGCGCTGCTGGCCAACAATGTCGTGGCGTGCGATGTCACCATCGAAAGCAACGCCCATCGGCAATCGGCGCTGGTAGGCCTGACCCTCACGCTGGGCCGTACCAGGCCGGACGGCGGCCTGGAAACGGTGACCTTGATTCATCAAATCCACGTGGACAATACGCCATGACCATGCACTCCATGAAACGACTTGCCCACCGGCCGATGCCACGCAAGGCATCCGGCGTGGCAATTGTGACCGCGATCTTCCTGCTGGTGGTGCTGGCCGGCCTGGCCGTCGCGGTGGTGTCGCTGACCGGTACGCAGCAAGTCACGCGCACCCAGGACGAGCTGGGCGCGCGCGCCTACCAGGCCGCGCGGGCAGGCATGGAGTGGGCGCTGTTCAGGCAGCTGCAAGACCGCAACTTCAACTGCGCGCAAATCAGCACCTTCGCGCTGCCGGTCAATACCACGCTGTCTGGTTTTACCGTCACCGTGCGCTGCGAAGGACCGTCGCCCGGCTTTGGCGCGGCAGGTGGCGGGGCCGACCCGACCGCCGGCCGCATCACGATTACTTCGACCGCGTGCAACGGCGCGCCTGGCGCCGTTTGCCCCGCGCCGACGAACAGTCCCGACTATATCCAGCGCGTGGTGAGGGCGCAATTGTAGGGACTCGGGATCGCGGCGCAGCGTGAAAGAAACAAGCTGCACGGAAAAATGTGTATTTTTACGGCATGAATGTCAAATATTGTAAAGATCTGCCGTAAGTTGAATATAATCAATGACATAACCACAGAGAAGCACGCGCATGGGATTTTTCACAAGAACTAAAAAGAAGGAAGGCTGGATTACCGTCTCCTTTTTGCGCGACGGACTTTGCGCTGCCCGCATCCAGCGTGTGCGCGACGGCAAGGCCGTGGTGGAACTGTCCGCTTTCCATCCTGCCGCTGACAGCCGCGCGCCAGCGTCGCTCGAACGCGCCGCGAAAGACCTCAAGCTGGCCAACTACCAGCTCGGCACCATGCTCGGCGGCGGCGAATACCAGCTGCTGACGGTGGAGGCGCCCAACGTGCCGCAGGACGAACTGAAAACCGCCGTGCGCTGGCGCCTGAAGGACATGCTCGACTTTCATGTCGATGACGCCACCATCGACGTGCTCGATATCCCGGTCGATCCCAACGGCATGTCGCGCGGCCATTCGATGTTCGCGGTGGCCGCGCGCAACGCGGTGATCCAGGCGCGCCAGGCGCTGTTTGCCGAAGCCCAGCTGGCGCTGACGGTGATCGACATCCCCGACCTGGCGCAGCGCAATATCTCGGCGCTGCTGGAAGTCGATGGCCGTGGCCTGGCCATGCTCTCGTTCGACGGCGACGGCGGCTTGCTGACGATTACCTTCAAGGGCGAGCTGTACCTGTCGCGCCGCATCGACGTCACCATCGCCCAGCTGCTGGAACCCGATACCGACAAACAGCAAATTTGCTTCGACAAGATCACCCTGGAACTGCAGCGCTCGCTCGACCACTTTGACCGCCAGTTCAATTATGTGAACGTCAAAAAACTGCTGCTCGCACCCACCGGCGCGCCCGGACTGCACGAATACCTGGCCGCCAACCTGTACACGCCGGTCGAGGCCATGGGCCTGGAGGACGTGTTCGACCTGAGCCAGGTGCCAGCCTTGCGCGAAGTGGAACAGCAGCAGCGCTTCTTCCTGACCCTGGGCGCGGCCCTGCGGCACGAGGAGGTGGTGCTGTGAGCCAGCAGATCAACCTGTTCAACCCGATCTTCCTCAAGCAGAAGAAGATTTTTACGGCAGTGCCGATGGCCGAGGCGCTGGGCGCCATCGTGCTCGGCACGCTGCTGATGACCTGGTACGCCAGTCATAATGTCGAGCAACTGGAGCAGCGCGCAGCCAGCGGCAAGACCTTGCTGGCCGAGCGCGAGCGGCGCTTGCAGGATGCCAACCGGCAGTTCGCGCCGCGCCAGAAAAGTGCTGCGCTGGCCACCGGCGTGGTCCAGGCCCAGACCGAACTGGCGGCGCTGCGCCGGGTGGAAGAGTTCATCAAGCAGGGCACACTGGGCAACAGCGCCGGCTATGCCGCTTACTTCCGCGCCTTCGCGCGCCAGAACGTCACCGGCTTGTGGCTGACCGGCGTCACCATCACCGGCGCCGGCACCGGGATCGGCTTGCAGGGCCGCGCCATGCAACCGACCCTGATCCCGCAATACATCGGCCGCCTGAAAACCGAGCCGGTGATGCAGGGTAAAACCTTTGCCAGCCTCGATATCGGCCGGCCCGACGTGGCAGCCGCGCCTGTGATATCGCCAACGTCCAGCGCGGCAGTACAACCGGTGACTGCGCAACCGGCCACCGGCATCACGGCGGCGCCGTACGTGCAGTTCAGCCTGCAATCGACGGGAGTGCAGGCCAAATGAAGCAATTGAAAAATACCTGGAACAAGGTCAGTGCCAAGCTCGACGCGATGACCTTGCGCGAGCGGGCGCTGGTGTTCGTTGCCGCGACCGGCCTGATCCTGTTCCTGCTGTACACCATGGCGGTGGAACCGCTGCTGACCAGGCAGACCGCGCTGCTGGCGCAAATCCAGCAGCAGCAAAACCAGGTCAGCGGCATCAACACGGAAATTGCCGCCCGTGCCCAGGGTTTCGTGCTCGATCCCGATGCCGAGGCGCGCGCGCAGTTGCAGCAGGCCCGCGCCGAGATCGACAGCATCGGCGCCAAGCTGGTGGCCGTGCAAAAAGGCCTGGTGGCACCGGAGAAAATCGCGCCGCTGCTTGAACACCTGCTGCAAGGAGGCAAGTTGAAACTGGTGTCGCTGCGGACCTTGCCGGTCACCGGCATGAACGAAGCAGCCGGGCTGGCCGCGCCTGCCGCGCCTGCCGAATTCCAGGCCCCGGACCCGGCGGCCGCGCTGGAACCGGCCCTGCAACAGGCGGCCTTGCAAAAGACGCCGCCTCCTGCCACGCCAGCAGGTGCGTTGACTGCTGCGCCAACAACTGCGCCGACCAGCGCACCGGCAGCCGCGCCACTGCCAGTAGCGCAACCGGGCCCCGGCAGTGTTGCCGGCGCCGAGGTCAAGGCGCCCGAACTGCTGTACCGGCACGGCGTGGAAATCGTGGTGCAGGGTAGTTATCTGGAGATGATCAACTATATGCAGGCGCTGGAAGCGTTGCCGGTGCAACTGTTCTGGGGCGGTGCGAGGCTTGACGCCCAGCAGTATCCCGAAGCGCGCCTGACCCTCACGCTCTACACCTTGAGCCTGGATGAGAAATGGATGAAACTATGAGCGGGGCCACCGTTCGCATGGCTGCCGCCCCACGATTGGCGCAGGCGCAGGCGCAGGCACAGGCACAGGCACAGGCGTGGTTGCCGGCGTTGGTGCCTGTGCTTGTACCAGCGCGCGTCAGGGCCCTTTTATCGGCGCTTGTGCCAGCGTTCTTGCTGGCGCTGGCTTGCGCAGGCGGGCCGGCCCGGGCGCAACTGGCCGACCCCACCCGGCCACCGCCCGAGGCACAACTGGTCGCCGGCGCGCAGGCGGCGCCAGTGCGCAGCGGCCCGCAATTGCAGTCTGTGCTGAATGGCAACCATGGCCGCCAGGTGGCCGTGATCGACGGCCAGGCGTTGCGCGTGGGCGACAAGATCAATGGCGCAACCCTGGTCCAGGTAGGCAAGGACCAGGTCGTGCTGCAACATGGACGCGTACGCCAGGTCCTGAAACTGTATCCCGATGCCAGCGCCGCCAGCGGCACGATCCGGCGTCAACGCGCCTCCAATACCGCACCAGAGAATTGAACCGATTATGCAAAAGCACCTGTCCATCGCCGTCCTGACTACGCTGATTTTGAGCGGCTGCCAAACGGCGCCCAAGCGCGACACCTACAACCAGATCGGCGCGGAGGTCGATAGCGCGCTCAACGCCAAGCCGCCGGCCGCCAGCCAGGCCGATGCCGTGGCCAGCGCCCTGCTGCCGCCGGTGGCGCAATTGACCGAGCAGTTGCCCAAGGCCCGCGCGGTGCTGGAAGAGCGGTTCAATGTCTCGTTCAACAATGTGCCGGTCCAGCAGTTCTACAATTCCATCGTGGCCGGCACCCGCTACAACATGCTGATCAACCCCGAGGTGACCGGCAATATCACGGCCAATCTCAAGGACGTGACCCTGTTCGAAGCGCTGGAGGCGATCCGCGAACTGTACGGCTACGATTACAAGATCGACGGCACCCGCATCTACATCCGTCCGCTCACCATGCAGACCAAGATGTTCAAGGTCAACTACCTGACCGCTACCCGCAAGGGCGTGTCGAGCTTGCGCGTGTCGTCGACGTCGGTGGCCAATGCCGGCACCAGCAGCAGTGGCAACAACAACAGCGGCAATGGCAATAACAGCAACGACAATTCCGGCAATAACGGTAACAACAACGGCAATAACGGCGACAACAGCGGCGGCAGCCGTTCTCAATCGCAGCGCGATGCGGCCAGCGTGCAGACCACGTCGGCCAGCGACTTCTGGGTGGAACTGAAAACCGCGCTCGACGCCATCGTCGATAGCGGCACCGACGGCCGCAGCGTCACCATCAGCCCGCAATCGGGCGTGATCGTGATCCGCGCCATGCCCGATGCGTTGCGCAACGTCGATGAATACCTGCGCGCCACCCAGATATCGGTGGACCGCCAGGTGATCCTGGAGGCGAAGATCCTCGAAGTGGAATTGAACAGCAACTTCCAGAGCGGCATCAACTGGTCGGCATTCGGCCGCCTCAAAGGCAGCAACCACCTGGTGTCGGGCGGCCTGGTGCAGCCGGGCACCGCCATGGCGCCGCTGAACGCCAACGGCGCCGGCGTCACGCTCAACAACGGCAGCATCGTGGCCACGCCGGGCGCGGCACTCGGTGCCGCCGGTGACGCCATGGGCTCGCTGTTCGGCCTGGCATTCCAGACCAGCAATTTTGCCGCGCTGATTTCCTTCCTCGAAGGGCAGGGCACCGTGCACGTGCTGTCGAGCCCGCGCATCGCCACCCTCAACAATCAAAAAGCGCTGCTCAAGATCGGTACCGACGAATTCTTCGTCACCGGCGTCAGCACCACCACCAACAACAATGCCAACGGCACCGGCGTGACCACGCCGAGCGTCACGCTGCAACCGTTCTTCTCCGGCGTGGTGCTGGACGTGACGCCGCAGATCGACGACCAGGGCAACATCATCCTGCACGTGCACCCGTCGGTGAGCCAGGTATCCACCGTCAACAAGGCGGTCAACCTTGGCGTGGCGCTGGGCAGCCTGTCGCTGCCGCTGGCGTCGTCATCCACTTCGGAAATGGACAGCATCGTGCGCGGCCAGAATGGCCAGGTGGTGGCGATTGGCGGCCTGATGCGCCAGGCGACGACTTCGGACCGCTCCGGCGTGCCAGGCATCGGCGGCTTGCCGGTGGTAGGTGCGCTGTTCCGTTCGACCGGTGAAGTGGTGCAGAAGCGCGAGCTGGTGGTGCTGATCAAGCCGACCGTGATCGAATCGACGTCGGACTGGAACCAGGATCTGCTCGACAGCAGCCGCCGCATCAAGGATCTCGATCCGCACCGTCGCGGGGGACGTCCGTAACCATGTACGCCAAACACTTCGGTTTGCGTGAAGCACCGTTCAACATCACGCCGGACACCAGCTATTTCTTCACCTGCCCGCATTCGCAGGAGGCGTTGAATACCTTGCTGGTGGCGGCCAGGAGCGGCGAAGGCTTCATCAAGATCACCGGCGAAGTGGGCACCGGCAAGACCCTGCTGTGCCGCAAATTCATTGCCACCATCGGTCCCGGTTTTGTCACCGCGTACATTCCCAATCCCTTGCTGGAGCCACGCACCCTGATGCTGGCGCTGGCCGACGAGCTGGAAATCGCGCTCGAGCGCGACGTCGATCAGCACCAGCTATTAAAATCGATCACGGCGCGCCTGATCGAGCTGGCCCAGCAGGACCAGCAAGTGCTGCTGCTGCTCGACGAAGCGCAGGCCATTCCGGTCGAAAGCCTGGAGGCGCTGCGTCTGCTGTCGAACCTGGAAACGGAAAAGCGCAAGCTGCTGCAAATCATCCTGTTCGGCCAACCTGAACTCAATGTGCGCTTGCAGGACAATGCGATCCGCCAGCTGGCCCAGCGCATCACCTTTCATTACCACCTGGGACCGCTCAAGCGCGACGATATCGAATATTATCTGGCGCACCGCCTGCGGGTGGCCGGCTACGACGGCAGCCGCCTGTTTACGCGCGGTGCGGTGGCTCGGCTGTACGGCGCCAGCGGCGGCATCCCACGGCTGGTGAACATCATTGCCAACAAGGCGCTGATGGCGTGTTTTGGCGAGGGGCAGCAACAGGTGAGCCGTCGCCATGTCAGCCTGGCGGCGCGTGACACGGTGCAACCGCGCTCGAAATCCCGGCTGGCGTGGACTGCGGCAGGCACAGCAATTCTGGTGGCCGCTTGCGGCCTCACTTGGACACTGAGCAAATGAGTCTGATCAATAAAATGTTGCAGGACCTCGATGCACGCGGTGGCGCACGCGAGAAAGATTTGCAGCAACGCGAACTGAAAGCGGTACCGCTGCCCGAACGCGAGCGCCGGCCGCTGGTCTACGCCGGCGCCGGCGTGGCGGTCGTGGTGGCGGCAATCGCCGGCTGGTATGGCTGGAAATTCGCCCACCGGCCCGCGCCGGGACCGGTGCCGGTGATGGCGGCACCGACAGTTGCGCCGCCAGCGCTTGCGTCAACGCCAACGCCGGCTGCAGGGTCTGCCGCAGTGCCGGCCGGGATATCGCCTGATGGATCGGTTGTGACGCCGGCCGCGACATCGCCTGCAACGGTGGCTGCGGCGACGGCTGCAACGGCGGCTGTCAACTCGACTGCTACGCCGGCGGCAACGTCAACTGGCACCGCCGCTGCAACCTCGACTGGTACAGCGGCTGGCACGTCGAATCCTGTGGCGGCTGGCGCGCCGTCAACGGCAGCGCCGGCGATGCCGGCCATTGCTGCCGCAGCCGCAGCGCCGCCTTCCGCGCAGGCGGGCAGCGCCGCACCCGCACGTGCCGCCGCTGCACCTTCCGCCACCGCTGCAGCCACCGGGCGGGCAGCGGCGGCCGACGCCGCCACGCCACGCCCGCCGCGCCAGGGTGTCGCCCATGCCGACGGATCGGTCACCACCAAGCCGGAACTCACGCCCAAGCAATTGTCCGAAAACACTTACCGCCGTGGGCTGGCATCGTTGCAGGACGGCCGTGTGAACGCTGCCATGGCCGACCTGGACCGCGCGCTGGAAATCGATCCGCGCAACGACGCGGCGCGCCAGACCTATGTGTCGCTGCTGCTGGAAAACCGCCGGCCCGACGACGCCATCCGCCAGTTGCGGCTGGCGCTGGGCATCGATCCGCGCCAGCCCGGCCTGGCCATGGTGCTGGCACGGCTGCAACTCGAACGCGGTGGCCCGGCGTTGGAAACCCTGATGACCACCTTGCCATACGCCGCCGCCAATGCCGACTACCAGGGCTTCCTGGCCGGTGTGCTGCAACGCGCACAGCGCCACGCCGAAGCGGCCCAGTACTACCAGGCGGCGCTGAAGCTGGCGCCGCTCAACGGCGTGTGGTGGATGGGCCTGGGCATCTCGCTGCAGGCCGACCAGCACAAGGCCGAGGCGCGCGAAGCGTTTACCCGCGCGCGCACCGGCAACGGCATCACGCCGGAGCTGCTGGCCTTTATCGACCGCCGCCTCGACCAGTTGTCGCGCTAAGCCGGGAGTGCGGATGGTGGTGTAGTGTTTTTTGCAACGATGAGAGTGGCAGTCAATTAATATGAGAGTTGGGTGATAGCCAAAGATGTGCCTTAATATTAAGATCATGGTGATTATTTTAATAAAAATCACATAACATCTGATTAAGGCTAGGCATGAAACAATTCTCTTCAAAGCAAGCTCTGGCAGTCGGACTGACGCCGTTGTTGCTGTCGCTGGCAGTCGCCAATGCATACGCGGCTGACGTGGTGCGCACCGGTAACGCCGGCCAGCATGGCGCCGACGCGACCGCGCCACTCGCCGCTGGCGCCGCCGGTAAGGCCGGCCAGTCGCTGACCATCAACCCCGGCAATGCCGGCACCTTGTATAACCGCCTGACCGTCATTGGCGGCCGCGGTGGCAATGGCGGCGCGGGCGGCCCGTCGCTGCAGGAAGGCGACGCCGAGGCCGGCACCGGCGGTAGCGGCGGTCACGGCGGCGCGGCCAGCGCCACCACGCTCGACCTGACCGGCTACGCCGGCGCCAGCGCGCTCGGCGGCGACGGCGGCCATGCCGGCGCCACGCTCGGCTTTTTCAACTTCACGCCTGCCGATCCAGCTTACGGTAACGGCGGCAACGGCGGTGCGGCGAGCAGCAAGGCCACTACGACCGCCGTCGGCAACGCCACCGCGCTGGCGGTGGCCGTGGGCGGCACCGGCGGCGACGCCAATGGTGGCGCGGTCGGTATTGCCGGTGTCGGCGGCGCAGCTACTGCTGCCGCCAGCGCCACTTCGCTCACCGGCAACGTTTCGGCCACGGCCGAAGCCACCGGCGGCGCGGGCGGCAACGGCGCCGCCATCGCCTGGCGCGGCGCACGCGGCGGCAACGCCACGCTGACCAATGCCGCGCGCGGCACCACTGCTGGCGGCACTGTCACATTGACCCAGCGCGCCACCGGTGGCAAGGGCGGCAATAATTCGGACAGCACGATTCCGCCATTCCAGGACTTGGCGACCGATGTCCGTGGCGGTAAAGCGGTCTCTACGCTGGTGTTGGAGGACCGCACGGCAAGCGCGCTGACGCTCAATATTTCCAGCCTCGGCGGTGACAGCGGCAACCCGGCTTTTGGAACAGCATACGACGGCGGGGCCGCAGCCAGCGCCCTGACGCTTACCGCTGGCCGCAGCGGCGCCGGAATTGACGCGCTGGTGACCGCCGCCGGCGGCGCGAGCGGGTTCCAGTATAACAACAGCGGCACAGGTGGTGCCGCTACCGCCAGCGCCGACTTGCGCGGCAACGGCGCGGTCAACGGCCGCGTGCTGGCCACTGGTGGCAATGGTGGGTACGGCGGCAACGCCACCGCCTCGCTGCGTGGCAGCGGCGCCGGCACCGTGCGCGGCACGGTTGAGGCCAGCGGTGGTGCGGGCCAGGATAACCGGTCCGTGCTCGACAAAAACAACTACGGCGCGGCGACGGCCAACCTGGCGTTGTCGGGCGACGGCGCCCAGGGCGGCAGCTTCAGCAACGGCAGCTATGCCACCAGCAACACCACGGTGTCGGGCACCGGCATGCAGGCGGTCGATGTGCAGGCGCAGGCGGTGTCCAACGGCGCCAGCCCCCTCAATCTCGGCGCGGCAATCGCCAATACGGTCGTCAACACGGTGCGCGCCGGCGTTGCTGCCGGGACTGCCGCCGTGCGCGCCGTCTCGGTTGCCCTCGGTGGCGAACGGATCGAAACGGCCACGGCTACCACCGACGTACGCGCAGCGGGCGACATTGTCGCCAGCAGCAGGGCAGTAGGTGGTTACACCAGCAACGGCGCCACCGATTCGCTGGCCGGCACATCCTTGAGCAAGGCCAGGGCGGTGACCAGCGGCGCGCACAACGTCAGCGTCACCTCCACCGCGCTCAGCAACATCGGCGACGCCAGTGGCGCGCGCGCGTTCCGGGGCGACGCCACTGCCAATGCCTACGGCCGTTCCGGCAGCGGCATTGTCGAGAGCGTCGCTGTGGCGCGCGGTGGCATTTCCAGCTACACCGTTGCCGAAAGCAGCAGCCATGCCAATGCTGCCGCCATCGCGGTCAGCACCCGCGCCGGCGGTGTCAGCCTGGCGCGTGCCGAAGGCGAGGCGCTGACCCTGAACGTCAAGGCCACCGCGCAAGGCATCGCGGCAAGCGGCGGCGCAGTCACCTATGCGGCCGGCGCCAGCAGCGCGCGCGGCAACCTGGCGCAGACTTCGGCCTCGAGCCAGTTCCGCGCCAGCGCTTTCGAGTTGCCGCAGCTGGCAGCGGTTTCCACCATGTCGGCGCACGTCGGCGCCGGTCCGGTCGATGCTGCCGCGCTGGGCCTGGGCGCCAATGTCGCTGCGGCGATTCCGACCGTGCTGGGCACGGGCGTGCACGCGGCCGGTATCGAAGCGCTCATCGACGACAATCCGACCGTGTTGACCACGTCGGGCGAGTTCAGCTTTGCCACCGACAGCGCGCAGCGCCTGCTGCTGGGCTTTGTATCGTCCACCTTCGCTGGCGCCGGTTTCGATGCGCTCGATCTCACCATCAGCAACAACGGCGTGACCTTGCTGTCGCAAAGCTTCACAACGCTCGCTGCCGCCAACCTGTTCTTCAACGACCACGTGGTTGACCTGGGCCTGTTCGGCGCCGGCAACCAGCACCTGGTGATCAACTCGTCGATGACGTATGCCCAGCAGGGTGCGTATGCGTTCAACTATGTGCTCGGTGGCGGATCGTCGTTCAACACTTCAGCGCTCGGTGTGGCGATGCTCGACAATGTGTCGGCAGTGCCGGAACCATCGGCCTGGCTGATGATGAGCCTGGGCATGGGCGGCATGTTGCTGGTGGCACGCCGCCGGCGTAAAGCGGCGTCGGCTGCCTGAAGTTAGCGGCGCCGGGTGGCGGTGTTGTCGGCAGCCACCGGCGTGCCGGCGCGCCAGGCGCTCGGCGTCATGCCGAAGTGATTGCGGTAGGCGCGTGAAAAATGCGCGGGATGGCTGAAGCCGAACTGGTAGGCGATCTGGCTGATCGGCTGGCTGCTGCATTCCGGGTCACGCAAGGCCAGGTGGCACAGCTTCAACCGCGTGTCCCACAGCCACGTGCTGAAGCTTTGCGCTTCGCCTGCAAACAGGCGGTGGATGTGCGCGGCTGAAATGCCGAGCGCTTCCACCAGCTCATTGATCGACAGGCCGCTGTCGCCGATCCGCTTGAGCGCGTACTGGCGGATGCGGCCCAGGTGGTACTGGCTCAGGCTGGGCCGGCGCTGCTGCTCGGTCACCACCACGCCCAGCGCGCAGGCGGCCAGGGTTTGCCGCAAAGCTTCCGCCGCGTGCAAGGCTGCGGCCCGGGGCAGGACGGCGTAGTCGGTGGCGACGTGGCAATCAGCCATCGCCGTCAACAGCGCCACCTGCGGCTGGCGGCAATTCTGCACCACGCCCAGCAGGGTATCGACTAGCGGACACAGGCTGCGCATCGGCGCTGCCGGGATCCGCGCCACCGTCACTTCGAACGGCTCCTCGAAATCCAGCCGGTACGGTTGTCCCGCTTCGTGCACCAGCATGTCGCCGGGGACCAGCCGCAACGTGCTGCCATGCTGCACCAGCGTGGCAGTGCCGCGCCGCTGCCAGATCACCAATAAATGCTGTTCGGCGCCGCTATCGCAACTATCGCGCCACGGGCTGTCGCGCTGCACGCTATGGCGGGCACCGGCCGCCTGCGTCACCGTGACCGTGTCCAGTAGCTGGCTGTGGTACGTGCCGGGAAAGTCCGTGACGGTGTTCATATCGAACCAGGGGGCGGGGTGGGCTGAGGTTACTGATGTGGGCGGCATGGTGGTTCGGTTGTTGAAAGATGTCAGCACGGCCGCAGCCGGCTACAGGCCGGCTTGCGCGCCCCACACCTGCTTCATGCTGAAGCGGGTGTCGGCATCGTCTTCGGTGATCGCTGCGGCGATGGCCGTGGCCGGCAGCGGTCTGGCTTCGGCGGCAACTGCCACGCCGGCCGCATCGCGCAGGCAGGTTACCTGTGCCGCACCGTTGCTGCCTCGGCGGGTGACCACGCCGATTTCACCGCCGTGCAGGCGCACCAGGCAGCCGGGCGGGTAGTCGCCCAGTTCGTCATGGAATAGTGCCAGCAGTTCCGGATCGACCGGGCTGGCGCGGTCTTCGCGCAGGTTGCGGATGGCGGCGTCGGGCAGGATCGAGCGCCGGTAATTGCGGGCCGACACTTGCGCGCAATACCGGTCGGCCAGGCTCAGCAGCTTGGCGTTGAGCGTCACTTCCGGGCTGGCGATGCCGGCCGGATAACCGCTGCCGTCGTCGTTTTCGTGGTGCAGCAGCACGCATGAAATCCAGTCGTCGTCCTGCACGCCTGCGCATTGCAGCAGATTGGCCGAATCCTCGGGGTGGCGCCGCACGATCGCCAGCTCTTCGCTGGACAAGGGTGTGTGCTTGTCCTGGAACGTGTCCTGGTGGCGCAGCATGCCCACGTTCATGGTCAGCGCGGCGGCGGTGAGGGTCAGCGTGTCGGCGTCGGTTTTACCGAGCCGGCGCGCCATGACCACGACGACCACGGCCGTTTCGATACAGTGGCGCACGGCGTAGCTGCCGGCGATCTGGTTGAGCAGGATGGCGGCCAGGGCAATGTCGGCGTGTTGCTCCACGGCGTGGACCACGTCGGCGGCAATCTGCCGCAGCGCGCCCTCGGCGTCGGGTTCGTTGCGCAGGTTCTCCAGCAGGTGTTCGAGCCGGCGGTTGCAGACATTGAGCAGGTGCAGCACGGAGGCCGATGGCGTGCCAGGATCGAGGTCGGCCATGGCGGGCTCCTAGATGGTGGCCAGGCGCGCCAGGGCCAGCGCCAGCGTGGCGTCCTGCTTGGCAAAGCAGAAGCGGACGATGCCCGACTCGATGCCGTGCTGGTAAAACGCCGAAACGGGAATTGCCGCCACCTTGATCTCGGTGGTGAGCCATTCGGCAAATTCGGCCTCGGTCTGCGACGAAATTTTATCGTAGCGCACGCACTGGAAATACGTGCCGTCGGCCGGCAGCAATTCGAAGCGGGTGCCGGCCAGGCCGTCGCGGAACAAATCGCGCTTGCGCTGGTAAAACGCCGGCAACTGCAAGTACGGCTGCGGATCGGCCATGTAGCTGGCGATGCCATGTTGCATCGGCGTATTCACGCTGAACACATTGTATTGGTGCACCTTGCGGAACTCGGCCGTGAGCGCGGGCGGCGCCGCCACGTAGCCGATTTTCCAGCCGGTGACGTGGTACGTTTTGCCAAACGACGACACCACGAACGCGCGCGCCGCCAGTTCCGGGTGGCGGCATACGGATTCGTGGCGCTGGCCGTCGAATACCATGTGTTCGTACACCTCGTCGGACAGGATCAATATATTGGTGCCGCGCACGATGTCGGCCAGCGCATGCATGTCCGAGCCGCGCAAGATGCTGCCGGTGGGATTGTGCGGGGTGTTGATGACGATCAGCCGGGTGCGGCTGGTGACGGCGGCTGCCACCTTGGCCCACGGCACCGTGTAGCCGCTGGCGCGCATGTCCATCTGCACGCATACGGCGGTGCCGCCCGCGAGGGTAATCGCTGGCACATAGCTGTCGTACACGGGTTCGATCACGATCACTTCGTCGCCCGGGTGCACGCAGCACAGGATGGCGGTGGTCAATCCCTGGGTGGCGCCGGCGGTAATCGTGATGTCGTTGGCGTCGTACTGCTGGCCGTACAAATGGGCGATCTTGGCGGCAATCGCCGCGCGCAGGGCGGGCACGCCGCTCATGGGCGGATACTGGTTGAAGTCGGCCTGCATCGCGTCCGTGACGGCATCGAGCAGGCTGCGTTCGCATGGAAAATCGGGGAAGCCCTGGCCCAGGTTGACGGCGTCCGCTTGCGCGGCCAATACCGACATGCGGGTAAACACGGTGGTGCCGACGGCCGGCAGGCGGCTGGCAAGGACGGGGGAGTCTATGGTGCTGCTGCTGGGTTGGCTGCTAGTCATGTCGGCGATGTGGTGGGCGGATCGCCTATTCTAGCGCAGGTCAGCGCGTGTGCGTCACCCTTCGAGCGACCACTTCTCGGGCACCACCACCTTGAACATTCCGGCCTTCACCAGGCGCTTGCCCAGCTTGAGCAGCGCCTTGTCCTTGGTGATCAAGACGCTGGCCTGGGCGTCGCGCGCCACTTCGAGAAATTTCTGGTCGTCGCGGTCGGTGCACACGGGCAGGCGCACGCCCGATTCGGCCGGCGCCACCACCTTGATCAGTGCGTCGAAGCGGGCGGCGGCCAGCGGCCGGCTGTCGTCGTCGAGCGGCAAATGCTTGTAATGCAGCACGATATTGTATTCGTCGCGGCAGTCGGAACGGGTGACCGCTTCGACCTTGCCGGTCTCGAGCGCATCAAGCAGCGCAGCCCAGCGCGGGTCCCTGAAGACGAACAGGTCGAGGCAGACGTTGGTGTCGATGACGATGCGGGGAACGGGTATCATGTCGGAAGTTCAGTAAATAGGTTAATCAGAATATGTTGATAGTGCTGTCGCCCGCCAAAAGTCTCGACCTCGAAACCCCTCCCACGACCAAGCTGGTTTCCCAACCTGCGTTTCTCGACCAGTCGGCCCTGCTGATCGACCGCCTGCGCGAATTTTCGCCGGACCAGATCGGCGAGTTGATGGACCTGTCCGACAAGCTGTCGTCACTCAACGTGGGCCGTTACGCCTCGTGGACCACGGACACCGCCGAAGGCCGCCAGGCCATCATGGCCTTCAACGGCGACGTTTATGCCGGCTTCGATGCCTACAGCTTGAGCGCCAAACAGATCGATTACGCCCAGGCCCACGTGCGCATCCTGTCCGGGTTGTACGGCATGCTGCGTCCGCTCGACCTGATCCACCCGCACCGGCTGGAAATGGGCACGCGCTTGACCACGGCGCGCGGCAAGAACCTGTACGACTTCTGGGGCGACACCCAGACCCGCGCCCTGAACGCGCTGGCAGCCGAGCAGGGCGCGAAAGCGCTGGTCAACCTGGCGTCCGAAGAATATTTCAAGTCGGTCAAACCGAAGCAGCTCGATATCCCGGTGATCACGCCGCAGTTCGAGGACTATAAAGGCGGCAAGTACAAGATCATCTCGTTCTACGCCAAGCGCGCGCGCGGTTTGATGGCGCGTTACGCCACCGTCAAGGGACTGAGCGACCCGCAAAAGCTGAAAAAATTCGACGTGGACGGGTACGCGTTCGATGCGCAGGATTCAAGCGAGACGACGTGGATTTTCCGGCGCAAAGTTGCCGAGTAAAACCAGATAAAGAAAGAAAAACCGGGATGTTCATCCCGGTTTTTTTTAATTACTTGCTGCTCCAGAACTTCCACCAGTGACGCTCGGCCTTCTTGCCTTCGTCGAGGAACTTGCTGTTCGGGTAGTTCAGGCGGAAGACGCGTTCGGTGTCGTTGCGCAGTTCGGTCATGCCCAGCTTGTCGTAGCTGCGGATCATGATGAACAGCGCTTCCTCGATCGATGGCGAATCGCGGTAGTCGTCCATGATGCCCATGGCGCGGTTGGCCGCTGCCAGGTAGGCGCCGCGACGGTAGTAGTAGCGCGCCACGTGCACTTCATACGACGCCATGGCGTTGACCAGGTAGCGCATGCGCTGGCGGGCGTCCGGCGTGTACTTGCTGTTGGGGAACTTGTCCACCAGCTGCTTGAACGCCGCGTACGCCTCGCGCGTCGCCTTCGGATCGCGCTCGGTAACATCCTGCTCGTAGACAAAGTTCAACAGGCCAACCTGGTCGTTGAAGTTGACCAGGCCGCGCAGGTAGTACATATAATCGACGTTGTTGTGATTTGGATGCAGCTTGATGAAGCGCTCGACCGCTGCCAGCGCTTGCGCCTGGTCCTGCGATTTGTAGTAGGCATAGGCGATCTGCATCTGCGCCTGCTGGGCGTAGGTACCGAATGGATAGCTCGATTCCAGGCGCTCGTACAGCTGAATTGCGCGCTCGTAGTGCGCTCCTTCGAGTTCTTCGGTCGCCTCCGAGTATAATTTCGAAGCGGTCCAGCCCTTTGTTTCGTCCGTCTTGTCCGAGAACACTCCGCACGCCGACAAACTAAGCATCACTAACGTTGCTGCGACTACCGATAATTTTTTTTGCATGTTGTTTTGCAAGAAGCTGTTTAACCAAAGTTTTACAATAGGCTGATTATAGCCGATGGGAATGCTGTGATATTAACTCCAAAGCCGAATTCGACCGAATCCTCCACCGAACTCGCCCTCGATCCCTCCGACCTCGACACCACGATCGTCCTCGACGCCGACGGCGACGAGGATGACAGCCTGGCGCCGATCGAACTGGAACTCACGCCTGACGCGTGCGGCCAGCGCCTCGACAAGGTCATCTCGGGCCTGGTGCCGCAATTTTCGCGCGGCCGCCTGCAGATGTGGATTACCGACGGCTTCGTCAGCGTTGATGGCAAACCGGCAAAAAGCACCAAGGATACGGTCTACGGCGACGAGAAGATCGTCATTCTGCCCCAACCAGCGCCGGAAGACGAGGCTTTTAAACCGGAACAGGTAGAACTTAACATCGTTTTTGAAGACGACCACCTGATCGTCATTAACAAGCCGGCCGGCCTGGTGGTCCATCCGGGTGCCGGCAACTGGAGCGGCACGCTGCTCAACGGCCTGCTGTTCCACTGCCCGCAGCTGGCCGGTGTACCGCGCGCCGGCATCGTCCACCGGCTCGACAAGGACACCAGCGGCCTGATGGTCGTCGGCAAAACTTTGGCTTCGCAGACCGACCTGGTGCGCCAGCTGGCCGCGCGCACTGTCAAGCGCGAATATTTCGCGCTGGTGTGGGGCACGCCGCGCATCAGCGGCACCATCGACGCCTCCATGGGCCGCCATCCGAAAGACCGCATCAAGATGGCGGTGTCCACCAGCATGGGCGCCAAGCCGGCCATTACCCACTATGAACTGCTGGCCAGCGGCGACCTCGATCGTCGTCCGGTCAGCCTGATGCAGTGTCGCCTGGAAACTGGCCGCACCCACCAGATCCGCGTGCACATGATGTCGATCGGTTTCCCGCTGGTGGGCGACACCACCTACGGCAAGCAGCACCTGTCCAACGTCTTCCCTCGCCAGGCCCTGCAAGCGCGCCGCCTGGGGCTGGTGCATCCGGCCACCGGCGAGCAATGCGAATGGGTCGTGCCGCTGGCGGAAGATTTCGCCGGCCTGATCGCCCAGGCCGGTATTGCCGAACCGGAACAGCACTAACAATGAACAGTAATCCACAGTGGCTGGTGCCGCATTGGCCGGGTCTGCCCGCCAACGTGGGCATGTTGTCCACCACGCGGCGCGGCGGCGTGAGCCCCGCGCCGTATGACGACGGCATGGGGCAGGGCGGCCTCAACCTGGGCACCCACGTGGGCGACCAACCGCACAACGTCGCTCGCAACCGCCAGATTCTGCGCGACATGCTGCCTAACGACCCGGCGTGGCTGGCGCAAGTGCACGGAACCGTGGTGGCCGACCTTGGCAAGGTGGGACCGCAGCAAGTGCCCGAGGCGGATGCCAGCATGACCACCATCGCCGGCAAGGTATGCGTGGTGATGACGGCGGACTGCCTGCCGGTGCTGTTCTGCGACACTCGCGGCACCGTGGTGGCTGCCGCCCATGCCGGCTGGCGCGGCCTGGCCGCCGGCATGCTGGAAAACACCATCGAAGCGATGCGTGCCGCCGGCGCCGGCGACCTGATGGCCTGGATGGGGCCGGCCATCGGCGCCTACCAGTTTGAGGTGGGCGGCGATGTGCGCCAGGCGTTTTTGCAGGGCGCGCTCGACGATTCGAGTGTGCGCCACGTGACGGCGGCGTTTACGTCGCTCGAGCACAAGCCGGGCAAGTTCCTGGCCGACATCTATGCACTGGCCCGGCACCGCATGCTGCGCGCCGGTGTGGCGCAAGTGCATGGCGGTGAGTACTGTACGGTGGCCAATTCCGGGCGCTTCTATTCGTTCCGTCGCGATGGCGTCACTGGCCGTCAGGCAAGCTTGATCTGGCTCAAATAAGTGTCAGGTAGCGCTGGACTTTTTAGCGTCTCGCGCCGCCTGTTCCGCCGCTTTCCGGCGCGCCTTGCGCTTGCCTGTTCCCGCGATGTAAATCAAGGTCCCCAGCGGCAGCACGCAATAGAACAAAAACGTTACAATTCCCGCGACGATGGTCGGCTCGGTGAGCGCCATCAGTCCCACGACGTAAATCCACGCAATAGCAACAATCAGCATGTAGCAACCCAGGTTAAGAGATATTCAATATTTTTTTAGGGAATCACACATGAATTTGCCCGATCCGCAAGCCATTGCCAACGCCTGGATGTCCCAGGTGGGCGACCCCAGCCAATGGCAATCCTGGTTCAGCAAGGCGCCCACCACCGAGGCGAACCCGATGGCCACCATGTTGCAGGATATCGGCGTTGCGCTCAAACCGGAAGCAATGGAGCAGCTGAAAAACGATTATCTGCGTGACTTCACCGCGTTGTGGCAGGATTTTTTGGCTGGCAAGGCGCCAGCCGTCAGCGACCGCCGCTTCAGCTCGGCGGCCTGGCAGGGCAATCCGATGTCGGCCTTCAATGCCGCATCTTACCTGCTCAACGCCAAATTCCTCAGTGCCATGGTGGAGGCCGTGGATACCGCGCCCCAGCAAAAGCAGAAAATCCGCTTTGCCGTGCAGCAGGTGATCGATGCCATGTCGCCCGCCAACTTCCTCGCCACCAATCCGGAAGCGCAGCAAAAACTGATTGAAACCAAGGGCGAGAGCCTGACGCGGGGCCTGGTCAATATGCTGGGCGACATCAACAAGGGCCATATCTCGCTGTCGGACGAATCGGCCTTCGAAGTGGGCCGCAACCTGGCCATCACCCCTGGCACCGTGATTTACGAAAATCCGCTGTTCCAGCTGATCCAGTACACGCCGACCACGCCGACCGTCAGCCAGCGCCCGCTGTTGATGGTGCCGCCGTGCATCAACAAGTTCTACATCCTCGACCTGCAACCGGAAAATTCGCTGGTGCGCTACGCGGTGGAGCAGGGCAACACCGTGTTCCTGATCTCGTGGATCAACCCGGACAAGTCGCTGGCCGGCACCACCTGGGACGACTACGTGGAGCAGGGCGTGATCGAAGCGATCCGCATCGTCCAGGACGTCAGCGGCCAGGACAAGCTGAACATGTTCGGCTTCTGCGTCGGCGGCACCATTGTTTCCACCGCCTTGGCGGTACTGGCGGCGCGCGGCCAGCATCCGGCGGCCAGCCTGACCTTGCTCACCACCTTCCTCGACTTCAGCGATACCGGCGTGCTCGACGTCTTCGTCGATGAAACCCAGGTGTCGCTGCGCGAGCAGCAATTGCGCGACGGCGGCCTGATGCCGGGCCGCGACCTGGCTTCGACCTTTTCGAGCCTGCGTCCGAACGACCTGGTATGGAACTATGTGCAGTCAAACTACCTCAAAGGCAATGAGCCGTCGGCGTTCGACCTGCTGTTCTGGAACTCGGACAGCACCAATTTGCCGGGCCCGATGTTCTGCTGGTACCTGCGCAACACGTACCTGGAAAACAGCCTGAAGGTGCCGGGGAAGCTCACCGTGGCCGGCGAAAAGATCGACCTGGGCCTGATCGACGCCCCGGCCTTCATCTACGGTTCGCGCGAAGACCACATCGTGCCGTGGATGTCGGCGTACGGTTCGCTCGACATCCTCAACCAGGGCAAGCCGGGCGCCAACCGCTTCGTGCTGGGCGCGTCGGGCCATATCGCCGGCGTGATCAACTCGGTGGCCAAGAACAAGCGCAGCTACTGGATCAACGACGGTGGCGCAACCGATGCCCAGGCCTGGTTCGATGGCGCACAGGAAGTGCCGGGCAGCTGGTGGCCACAGTGGGCTGGGTTCCTGGCCCAGCACGGTGGCAAGAAGGTCAAGCCCAAGGCCAAGCCCGGCAACGCCCGCTACACCGCGATCGAGGCGGCGCCGGGTCGTTACGTCAAAGCCAAGGGCTGATTGCGCCGGACTCTACTATTGGTTGCGTTGCAATAAATGCCAGCACTATTGCGAGTTTCTGCAATCTTTCTACTTTCCCCTCTATAATAGGATCAAGTAGGCACGTGAAAAGCGGACCGAAGTTCGCTTTTTGTTTCGAATTGTTGGAGACGCGCTGCGGCGCAATAAAAACGGACTTGTGATGAGTAGTGCGAAAAAAAATGCTGACCGCCTGATCAAAAAATACCCGAATCGTCGTCTGTACGATACCCAGACCAGTTCCTACATCACGCTGTCGGACGTCAAGCAGCTGGTGCTCGATAACGAAGTATTCACCGTGGTCGATGCCAAGACCAACGAAGATCTGAGCCGTAGCATTCTCCTGCAAATCATTCTGGAAGAAGAAGCGAGCGGCGCGCCGATGTTCTCGAGCGACGTGCTGTCGCAGATCATCCGCTTCTACGGCCACGCCATGCAGGGCATGATGGGTTCGTACCTGGAAAAGAACGTCCAGGCCTTCACCGACATCCAGCGCAAATTCACCGGCACCACCCCCGGCGCCATCGACGGCAAAGCGTTTAGCCCGGAAATGTGGACCCAGTTCATGAACGTCCAGGGCCCGATGATGCAAGGCATGATGAACAACTACATCGACCAGAGCAAGAGCCTGTTCGTGCAGATGCAGGAGCAAATGCAGAACCAGAGCAAGAGCCTGTTCGGCACCTTCCCGTTCGGCCCGGTGGTACCGCCAACCGATAAGAAGTAATCTTTCGCTTTAGTGGAATCTGAACGGCACAGTGGCGTTGGCTACTGTGCCGTTTTTGTCTTATTAACGGCTATTGGTATTTGGTGCGGGATCGCCAGGAGTTTTGGAAGTGCCGACACCGGCCTTGATTTCGGCATGTTGTTGAACCTCGCCGATAAATTTATAACCAAGTACCAGCGCAGCGAGGAGATGCGATCGCATGAAACCGCTCGATTTCCTCGCGGCTGGGGCTACCACCGGAGGTGGCTTTGCAGAACTCAACTTTTTGCTGCTTGTAGCTAATGTAGGCCAAGGCGCCCACCAAGTCGTTGGGATCGGCAGTCAGCGTTTCATAAATGGTGTTGTAGGCCATTTGCTGCTGCCGCCTTCAAGCAAGAACTGATGTCACATGGGGGCTTCGCTGACAATATCAAGCATGTCTGCATGGACATGAGCGCGGCCTATGCCAAAGGCGTGGCCGAGAGTCTGCCGAAAGCCCAAATCAGCTATGACCGTTTTCATTTCATCGGGCTGGCCAACACCGCCATGGACGAGGTGCGGCGCGAAGAAATGCGCACCCAGCCAAAAACTGTGCGGACGGCACTGGCTGAAGGCGTCAAAGCAGTCAAGGCAGTGATGTGGGGGCATGCGTAAAAATTCTAATGGCTGGACCTACCATCAAATCACCGCGATGCACTGGCTGCAGCGCTCGAACCTGAAAAGTGCCCGCGCCTTCGCGTTCAAGCTCGCGCCAGTTGAACAGCTGGCTCCTGCACATCAATTCCCCAAGTGTGACAATTGGTGAGACTTACATTGCTAACTTACTGGTACAGTAAATAAGTTCCGTTCTGCAACCTTATATTCATTACTGCATCCGCAGTAACAACTCTTTAAAAGTTGCCGTTTACGCACTAACGAGCTAGCCCACGACATGAACGAAAAAAATCAAGAACAGCTAAAAGCATACCTCCAAGCGGTGACTCGCAATACGGGGGGACTAGACGCATTAATAGCATCGCTGGAATCAAATAAGGCGGGAACGTCTATGAGTGGCTTAGAAATGATGCCCACTGCCGTCCAACCAGATCAGTTGGCAGACGACGTTCGGGCACTCTTAATGGACAAACCAATTTCTGCCGTACAGTACTCAGGTTTAGAGGCGATCATCAACGAGAAACTTCGCCCGGTGGTGGACATTATTAACGATAGCTTCGTCTTATCAGATACTCGATGGGCCCACTTGACCGCCGACGACGTTATCCGAAATCGCATCGAAGCTATACTTCCTTCAGTTGGTCGAATCGAACTCCCGGGTCATAAAACACGCCCATATGGGGGGACCGGATTCGTTGTTGGTGACGGTCTGATCATGACCAACAGGCATGTTGCCCAAATCTTCGCTCATGGCATCGGCGACAAAAATCTGACGTTTCATCCGGATACTAAGGCAGGCATCAATTTCAAGAGGGAATTCAAACAACCGGAAGAAGAAACACTCAAGGTCAAGCAAGTCAGAATGATTCATCCCTATTGGGATATGGCACTACTAGAGGTTGAGGGATTGCCCCCCAAGAGACAAGCCTTGTCTCTTGGAACAGCTGATGCGCGAAACTTAGTGGGCGACGAAATTTGCGTCGTCGGATATCCAGCATCCGATATCCGTAATCCGTCAGATGTACAGAACGCTCTCTTCTCGAATAAATATGGCATTAAGCGTCTTCAACCAGGTGAGCTGCATGGCGCCATCGAAGTTATGAGCCTTGGCAAAACGGTTCTAGCAGCCGGCCACGATTGCTCTACATTAGGCGGCAATTCCGGCTCCGCAATCATCCATCTGGGCACAGGTGAGGTACTTGGGCTTCATTTTGGTGGCCAATACCATCAAATGAACTACGGCGTACCATCGGCAGCCCTGGCATCTGACTCACGTGTAGTTGACGCAGGCGTGCGATTCGCAGGTTCGCCACCCGGGGGGAGTGAGACGTGGGTAGGGTACTGGGCAGCTGCAGACACCGATAGCCCCAAGAATTAGTGGGCCATCGTCAATATGGTATCAAACTTCTAATCAAAATGCAGCGAAGTCGTAAGCAAACACTTTAATCTGCTGTAGTTAGACATATCTTCAAGGTGTTTCAATCATGGCGTTACGAGACTACAGTGTTTTCAATTACCACCAAACCTCATGTAGGCTAACAAAAATATGCAACTAACGGGCGACCAATTTGGACGAATTCACAGGGCTGTTGAGAGAACTTTCAACCGCGCGGAGTTGGACCGTCTATTAGTGGAGCGATTCGGACTTTCACTGGAAGAGTTCGCTGGAAACGTTGGACTCCAGGAGCAAATTACTGACGTCACCAGATATTTCAATCGTTACTCCATCGCAGAAGATCTAGTCGCTGCTCTACGAGAAGCCCGCGTGAAAGAAGCTGACTTTACTCGGGTTTCCGATGAGTTGAAGGTTATTGATATTTCGCGGACGGACCTGGAGGTTTTCGTAAGAGACAATGCTTCTACGTTCCAAGATGTCACCGATTTTCGTACTCAATTACAAATAAGGGAAAACGCCGTATGTAGAATTGAGACGCCGAACAGTTCGGGAACCGGTGTACTTATTGGCGATAAGAGGGTTCTAACAAGCTTTCATGTTATCAGTGGACATGTCGCACAAGACCTAAGTGTCGGTAAAGGCTGTAAGTGCATCTTCGGCTACAAAAAGTCGAGTGGGGGGCATCTCGTTTCACTTCAAGAAGTGACTATAAAGGGCGTTCTCGTACATAGCACTATTGATCCTAATGATTTGATACCTGATGGTGTTGCAATGGACGTTGAACTATTGGATTATGCCGTCCTTGAGCTTGAGTACGACATTGGTACCGCACCTATTGTTACTGGAGGAGATCTACGAGGGCACGTGCGAATTAATCCTAGTTGTAAGACACCAGCAGTGAATGCACCATTAGTAATACTCCAGCACCCAGAGGCGAAGCCGATGAAAATCGACTTCGGTATGGCGGTAGCCACATCTGGAAGTCGTCTACGTCATTCGGTTTCAACATTACGTGGCTCGTCAGGTGCGCCGGTGTTCGACACCGACCTCAACCTAGTTGCAATTCATCAAGGCGGCTTCGATAAAACAAAGGTTTTGGACCCCTACAACAATTCTATACCTTTGTCCCTTATTATCGCCCATGCAGCATCCAAACAAGTCGTTTTATAAATTTTTATGGAATTATTGATACCAGAACGGGACGCTATCGTTGGCGCAGCTACGGCTTTTGATCAGCAAGGCTTTGATACGTTTTTATTGAAAAATGCATTAATGCCGATCGCGACATTCTCATCATCAGTCAACGCGATGCCTTTGATTACCTTTGAATTTATTCGTTGGTTACAACAGAACACTCAGTACTTAGTGCCAGCTATCAACGCATTGATCAATGAATTTCCGGCACGCTCGGAAACTCCGATCTTAAAACAGACAGTAGAACGACTCACTTCAGCGCAACCAGCAGTGGCAGCAGGGCCTCCGTGGAACGACTCGCTGATCGAACGCAAACCAATTGTGAACAGGTCTATACTTCGCAGGAAGCTCAGTGACATCTGTGCAGGATTGCTAACTGGAGTCACGCTTATCGATGGTCCTCGTCGTACAGGGCGAAGCCATTCTTGGCTTCTAATCAGCCATGTGGCCCGCAAAACGCAAGGGTGGCGCCCTGTTCTCATTGACCTCGATAGCTATGCTATGAGGTTACAGAACTTACCCTTTATTGCTCAAGTTCTTGCAGATAGGCTTGGCTTAGGCCAACTTAAAACGACATCAATAGGATGCACTCCCGAGACGTTAGCCGCACGCTACGCGGACGAAATTACAACCGCTTGGGAGCTCAAGCAAAATCGGGGAAAAATTTATCTCGTCTTCGACAGTATCGACAAGGAAGAAGTAGCCCCGGAAATTAAGCATTTCATACGAGCTATGGCGGAGAAAAGAATTCGCCACGAGCTCAGTAACTGTGAGATTTTTCTCTTGGGAGCTAATCTAAATTGGGGTATAGTCGACGATCATCGCGTGATTGATGTTGAAACGTTGAGCGAGTTTCTACATCAGGAGGTTTATCATACTGCGAACGAAATCAATAATCTGGGAACTGATCCTCTCAATGCTGCAGATTTAAGATCACGTATTAATGACATGGTTAATGCCGTTGCCGGGAAAAGCCCGGGTGATGCTTGTTTTCTTATTGGTCAGGCAATTACTAACTTGCGTATTGATATAAAGGCATGAATAAAAATTCACACGATAATTCGCAGAAAAACGGATTGCCACCACTGTTTGCTGAAGCTGCAGTGAGCGAAACATTTCGCCCAAAGGAACTTCTTGAGAAGTGGCTCGAGCGATTTCCAAACGCGGACGAACGGGAACAAGTCCAGGCCATAGGCGCAGCATTGGAATTACAAACGCTTAGTAAACCAATGGAAGATGGTGGCGGTGATGATGCATTTGGATTGCCCAATGACCTGCGCCTCGAGTTACTTGCCAAGCTGGGCGCTCGTCGAGCGTTAAGCGTTTTAAAAACATTCTCGCCAAGAAAGATGACGCGTATAGAAAGTGATTTCCAAACGCTTCTGGAAGATCGCGCAGCCTCAGTTGATAGTCAGAACCGCGAAGCGCTGACTAGTATTCTTAACGCTAATCGCTGGGCACTAGCTGTAGGAATCCACTCGCCGTACTCCGAAGAAGAATTGTTGCAAGATCTCAAAAAACTCGACTTTCTGCAAAATTTGGGCGGTGCAGATCTGAATCGCTTTGTTGGACGAGCAAGTGAGCTAGGGCGTCTACATAAACTATTCAATGGTCTGGCGGATCATAGAATAACAGCACGCATTGAAGGCCCAGGCGGGATAGGCAAGTCGCTCTTAGTCTGTCGATTTATCGCCGATCTATTAATCCCAGAGCCTCTAAATGAGCACATCGTACCGAACGCTGTGTTCCATATCGACTTTGACAGAGTCGCTTTTCACCAGGCACGATTAATAACAATTTTGCACGAATTTTTGCTTCAATCTGGATTTTGGCACGCTAACCAAGACAGCGATGAATTTAATGACCTTTTGGAAAGCGCTCGCCGAGCAACCAATGGAGTTGCCTCAGGCTCAGACAAACTCTTAAGTGAAAGCAGGGGGTTGGAGCGCTATATCACAAGAGGGCTCGTAGCGCTGTTTAACACGAATCCTCGTCCTCCTCGAATTGTTGTTTTCGTTGATAGCTATGAACAAGTATTAGGGTTTGACGATACCGCAGCGGGAGCATGCTCACGTGCAATTGATCTGCTAGAAGAAGCCGGCGCAGTTGTCATGATCATCTACGCTTCGCGAACTTTTTTTGGCGAAACATTCTCTCCTGTCGAGCCTCACATTAAACTTGTTGGGCTGACAGCGCCGGAGGCTGATACCTATCTGAGAACCCGTGTTGAATTATTAGGCTTAAAAGTCAGCAGCTCTGTGTTAAGCGAAGTGCGACAATCGGTAGGTAACACGCCATTGGCATTGCGACTTGCGGCAAGTTTGATTGAACATGACCCGTCTGATCGCATGGTTAGAGAATGGGGACACGTGGCGGAACAGTCCCCAGAATTGATCCAGGCAGCACTATATGACCGCCTATTACGACGAGTCAGAAATGAGCAGCTGAAAAAGGTGGCAATACCCGGGCTCTTATTGCGCCGGATAACGCCAGATATCATTGAACAAGTGCTTGCGAGCGCCTGCGGCTTGGACTTGACCGTGACCACTCCTGCTCAGCTAATCGCAGCTGCGAAGAAAGAAGGACAGCTATTCGACGAGAAAAATAACGATCCAGGCGCTCTGTGGCACAGGCAGGACGTAAGGTTGACGATGCTGAACAATCTTGATCGCTCAATCGACAGTGCAACTTTTCGTGCCGTCAACGAGCAAGCGGTTGCATATTATGTCAGACAGCAAGGTCGACTCGCTCGCGTAGAAGAACTGTATCACCGTCTACGCCTGAATCAAGACACTCAAATACTCGAGAGTCGTTGGGTGGATGGTGCAGAAACGGAACTACGGCGTGTTCGCAATGAGTTTTCAGCACAGGCGCAGGCTTTTTTACGGATCAGAGCTGGATCGGCGCATCGTGCAAGTATCACGGCATTTAGCAATACTGTCGCATCTGTTGATCTTGCTTATACAGACAATGACCTAAAAGAATTCCGAATAAGCGCAAATAAACAACTTCAGGCCGAGGAAGACATTCCAGGACTAATTGCTCGTTTAGATGATATCGGTATGAACCTTAATGGAGCACTTGGAGACATTTACGCACAGGGTTTATTCCTAGCAGGCCGGCATAGAGACCTGCTTAACGGCGCTCGTCGCTTACTCCACAAAAGGGCTGCAAGCACAGCCGAAGTTCGCTGTGAAATATTTATGGTCGCGGCCCAGTTACTAGAGGGAAGGCACGAATGGCAAGAATCACGTCAATTTTGGACCTCAGCTCGTAGCGCCTCCAAGAAATCGCACGATGAGCTATCTCAGCTTCGGTGTACTATCGCGATTTTGCGAATATCTAGAAAGCTTCGCTTAGGAGGGGGAGACCGAATGGCAACCGTCAAGGTTGCGTTGGATCTACTAGCTAAAAATTTGAGTTCAGTGTACGAACGAGCGGTGCTATCGCGCGAAATATGTGCGGAGTTATTGGGGCTAAAACGTGGCTTCCACTTCGTCCACCGCCCCCAAGACTCTGTCGAGAGACTTATGGCGCAACTTGTCACACGAGGAGACCTGTTCCCAAGCGCTGTGGAGCATCGCTACCGGCTTGCTCGCATCAATGAACTATTAAACATTCCGCTCGACAGCTCGATACGCAATCTGAGGAATTTAGTCTCCAAACTCTCTAATGAGAAACCAGCATCTCCGGCATTGATCGAAGCTATTCGAGACGAAATTGACTGGAATCTTGCTAAGTCGATCGATATTTCAGAATCGCAAAACCCATACCATCGTATATAAGCTTGCCTGGTGTCCTCTGACTTGGGTAGCACGATGTGAAAGCCTCTTCGAGCAAGGGGAGCAATGGAAAACAATGAACCAAAGTGGGTAGTTGTGCAGCTCCGTGCGATCATATTCCTCGTCGCAGCTGGCCTTTGTTGCGTGGAAGGTCGGCTTAAGGGCGACAACGGCGTGTCGGGGCAGACCATGATTTATCGCAACGACAGCATGCTATGCTGGCGCGACCGGCCCGAGAACGGCCAGGAGCAGACCTTGCTAACGAATTCGATTGATTGGAAAATGCAACGTCGCATATCCCTTATGATTATAAACGTCGCCGTTTTTTTGATATCTTTACTCTGGCTCACGCCTAGTATGAGTTCGGATTTTGGCCGGCATAACGTAAAAATGGAATTTTCAGGGAAGGTGATGACCCAGTGCCTCCGGAGCATTTGGAAGAGTGGAATAAGCATATGGCGGAAGGACACGAGATTAACACAGGTAAATCTTTAGTTTTACATCCATTGAGTGGTGTTATGCATGTCGAAATGTCGGGCAAAGCCGTCCGTATTCGCTTACCTCAGGACCTCATCGATTTATTAGATGATAAAGCTGGTGTTTGGTTTACAATATATCGTGGCTCTTTTCGATCCAAAAAAATAGTGGGCGTGCTAAAAACTCCAGGACTTTACAGTCCAGATATTTCCATCGACCGCCGCAATGGTGAATTTTTAGTTATTAGCTCTAACCTTCAATACTCCGGACACTGCACTGCTGCGAAGTAATCTATTGTCCGCAGCGCCTGCTTCGTGGTGGATTTGCAATAAATAGGAATATCCGAAATAGCGCGAATTCGATAATATTCGAACTTGCGATTTGGGGCGACAACGGCATGTTCGGGGAGGCCGTGATTTTTCGCAACGGCAACATGCTGTGCTGACGCGACCGTCCGAGAACGGCCAGTAGCAGCCGGTCAGATTCACGGGAGAACGAATGCAACTTCTTAGATGGGTAGGAATGACCGCAGTGGTTCAAGCAGTCGGCGTCTTGTCTTTGCACGCAATAGTTAACATCGGGAGATGTATAAGAAATATTGGGAGATACCGATGGAGGAGCGCGACGTACGTCCGAGTATTCCAATGTCGCAGGGACAGATCAAGCGCGCAATGCGAGCGTTGAGAGTGGCAGGAGACGTGCCAAAAACCGCGTATACGGCGCTGGGCGTTAGACTTTCGGAGAAGTCACCAAAAAACGTGAAGTAGTGCGGCATCCCTCCATAACGCAGTAGCGAATCAACCTATGTGAACGTTCCAAAGGAATACTTGTAAATTTAATAAACACCATCGCAGTAATCGGAAAATGGAACGTGAAGGAGTGAATGCTGCGCGTGCCTTCTTCGAAAAATATGGCTGTGTTTTCGTCGAGATTTCGCTTGAAAACGATTATGGAAAGGATGCGCACGTCGATCTTGGCGACGAGGTATCTGCTTCTTCTATCTGAGCCGGGGTGCAAATCAAATCAGGCATATCGTATCGTCACGGTGGTGATTATAGAATTCCACTAAGCAAGGCAGATTTCGAATACTGGAGCGAATCGACAGTTCCGATGATAGGAATCGTGTACGATCCCGATGATCGCTTGTTCCGATGGGTGAACATCACGCAATATATACTTGGATTGAGTGGGCCACCTGGCTCATATATTCCTGTCGATGGGAAAGCAGTTTTATCGTTTGCCAGCCTGCGAGGTGAATTCACTGCGTCGGTAAAAAGTACTAATGTCGGTTTTAGGCGACATCCTTTAGCTCAACTGTGCGACGGATCTACGGAAGCCCAACACCACGGAATCATGGACTGCTTCATCCTAGGGCGAGCAGATCCTCGTCTTTTTTTTGGACTGCGGTATATGCTTTTCCAGTTGGATCCCTCTGTCTTCGAGATCGGTGTAGTTGCACTTGCGCACTTAACCCCCCACATCCAGATATTTTTTGGGGAAACAAAAAATGGTTCCCAGCGCAAGTAAAGGATCGAGTAAGACCACATCTGAGATGGAGTGAAAATGAAGTTTTAAAGTTCATAGCACTCGTTCCCGCAGAGGAGTGGGAGCGCGGCGGGATGGGGCAAAACATTTATATGTTATTACTTGAAGACCCTGAAATTGACAAAAAATTAGAGTCTGCAGCGAAGCGCTTAATTGATAATAATTTTGATGCTGCTCTTCTAGCGGTCTATCTGCTGTTGGATCGAACTGGGCTAAATGGACAAGCGTACTTGGAACAACTTATCAACCATATGCCAATGCTTCATGACGATCCTATAATTCGCGAGATAAGACATGACCTACGTGAGCACGGCTCAGTCAGTTTTTGGTGATATATTTCCGGCGGCAACCATGCTTGAAAGTAGGCTACCCAGTTGCGCCGATGGTCCCCTTTGAGGCGAAAACGGCAATTCTGCACGAGACGTGATATTTTCACGCCGGCAACATGCTATGCTGGCGCGACCGGCCGAGAGCTACCGTCACCAGCCAGTCGTAATAGAAGAAATTTAGATGAATTCATGTCCACGAGAAGGCTACATGTCTACTCAAAACCGCGATCAACTTGAACGGGGATGTTCTGTTGAAAAATCCAATTTTTAATACCTAATCTAATGAAGCGAGCCCTTTCGATGAGGGTTGAGTTTGTTATAATTATTCAGTTTTACCCCGTGAAATTCTATTAAAAAGAGCGTTATATGAACAGTGCCGAGTTGCGCATAGAGTACGATAAAAGACTACCTACTTACATACGTGCTTCGAATAATATTCAAGACGCAATAGCGCTATTGATTAAAGAAAAAGGAATTGCATATCTTGCTGTATTATCAAGGGTTAAATCATTTGAGTCATTTAAAGAAAAAATCGAAAAAAAACGATATGACTCTCCCTTCTCTCAGGCAACAGATTTTGTAGGGATTAGAGTTATATTGTATTTCCCAAAGGACGTGATATTGGTTCGAGAGATTTTATCAGAGGAATTCAATATTCTTGAGAGCTCCGATAAATCCGACTTGCTTAAGTCTAATGAATTTGGCTATAGATCGCATCATCTTTTGCTCAGAACGCCGGGATCTTGGTTGAGTACGCCGAATTATCGCGGATTAGGTGATGTTACAGTTGAGGTCCAGATACGAACTATCCTTATGCATGCATGGGCTGAAATTGAGCATAAACTTCAATATAAGTCGAATGTTCAAGTTCCTAGTGATCTTCAGAGAAAACTCTTTCTTCTATCTGCGAAAGTAGAAGAAGCTGATGATCAATTTCAAAATTTAGTAGCGGATGTGAATGCGTATCGCCATGAAATTGCAATAAAAGTATCCAGCGAAGGAAAGTTTGACTCAGCGCTGGATTTGAATTTGGATACCTTAAAAGAGTTTCTTCTATTCTTTTACCCGGAAAGTGAAACCCATGATGCAATGACTCAAAATTTATTTGATGATATCGTCAAATACAATATTACCCTTCCGCAATTAGTGGATTATGCAACTCGATTTGCTCCATATAGAAAAGAGTTGAAAGATCGTGTTTCTGGTTTGCCGTCTGCGGCTGAGTTGAATTACGCCATCGATGTTTTCGCTCCAAAATTTAGCGCCCCGGGCGAATACACTCGTGGCCGTAATAAAATAATTAGAGAGTTACGTGAACTTGCGCAAACGGTGAAATAGCGGGCTGTAATTTTGATCATTTTATGATATTTTTTGAAACTTTTTTGAGGCGTTTCGTCCACATGACCGTTACATCTTATCTCATTCAAGGGAATATTTTTATTACGAGATCGACTGGTGAGGGTCCGCTTTGGGGCGACATCGGCGTGTAGGCTCAGGCCGTGATGTTTTAGCAACCGCAACATGCTCTGCTAGCCCGAGCGGCCGAGAACGGCCCAAAGCAGCTGTCTCAGTTCGTTGAGTCTTGACGTACCTCTGTGACATGCATGTCGTGATAGTGTCGTATGGCTGTCGTTGTGAGTGGACACGGACCGGTCATACTAGACGCTCCGCAGAAGGAGATAAATATGTCGATTCAAAAAATGCGCCTCAAACGAGGTTGGTCGCAACAGCAACTGGCAGATGCTAGTGGCTTAAGCGCTCGCACCGTTCAAAGGATAGAGTCCGGCCACCAGGGCAGTATGGAGTCACTAAAGTCAATTGCTGCGGTCTTCGAAGTTGATTTTTCAACATTAACCAAGGACGTAACTATGACTATTGAAAGCGCCAATTCTCTATCCAATAATGAACGGATAGATTTTAAAAGAGCAAGACGTATTCGTGATTGTTATTTGCATTTGCTGATGTATTTCGCTGTTAATATCATTTGCCTTGCCATTAACCTACTCACCACACCTGAGCACCTCTGGTTTATTGGTTTGACGTTGTTCTGGGGGATTGGTATTGCTTTTCACACGATGACCGTATTTGTCTTTGATAAATATTTTAATGGTCAGTGGGAATTGGCCTAAGTAGAGAAGATTCTTGGCCGTTCTTTGTAAATTGAAATGCAATGAATAACTTGGACTTTCTTCTCGGCGTTATCTCATCCTGGTGAAAAGGTTGTGATCTTGCCCCCATATCACTCGGCCTTGATCACTGCTGACCGCGCAAAGCGATACGCCTCGGACATTTTTTTACTGGAAACGCCGACTTCCCGCATTAATTTCGCTGCAATCGGTGAGGAAGGTGACCGCGAAAGTGTGGGAAAGACCGGGCCGTTTCTAGCTTCTTGTTGCGATGCAGGTTTAGCGACCATCCTGCGATTAATGGCGATGACGTCGCTGCGAGAGAAGGCCATTTTTGCCATGACGCTCTCCTGTTGGAATGAGCATCGATTATACGCCCCCGTATCATGAGATTCACGGCAGGCGTCAAAATAGGCAGATTCCGATTCAGCGCTTACCCGGCCGCAAAATCGATTCCAGCTCCGCAAACGACGGCCGCTGTTTAGCTGAAATCACCTTGCGCCCGAACTCCACCGCCAGCGACGGCGCGTAGCCGTTCAGGCTGGCGATGATGGTGACTTTTATGCACTGGAGCACGCCGGTCGATTCCTGCAGCTTGCGCTCGAGCAGGCTGGCGATCGGGCCGAACACGCCGTAGGCCAGCAGGATGCCGAGGAAGGTGCCCACGAGGGCGGCTGCGATCAGGTTGCCCAGTTCGGCCGGGGGCAGGCCGACCGAGGCCATGGTGTGGACCACGCCCATCACGGCGGCAACAATGCCGAAGGCGGGCAGCGCTTCAGCCACCTTGTGGATGGCGTTGATCGCAAGTTCGCCGTCCTGGTGGTGGACGTCGATTTCGTTGTCCATCAGGTTTTCGATCTGGTAAATGTCGATATTGCCGTTGATGATCAGGCGCAGGTAATCGGTGATGAATTCCACCAGGTGGGGATCGGCCATCACCAGCGGGAATTTCAGGAAGATCGGGCTGCTCTGCGGGTTGTCGATCTCATTCTCGATGGCCATCAGGCCTTCGCGGCGGGCCTTGGTCAGCAGCTCGAACATCAGGCTCATCAGGTCCACGTAGAGGGCGCGGGTCTGGCGCGCGGTCTGGAACAGGGTGGGCACGGCGTCGTACACGGCCTGGCGCGACTTGCCATCGTTGGCGATCACGAAAGCGCCCAGTGCGCCGCCGGCAATCATCAGGAATTCGTAGGGCTGGAACAGGGGCGCCAGGTGGCCGCCCTCGAGCGCAAAGCCGCCAAATATCGCGCCCAGCGCGATAACGATGCCAACAATAACTGCCATGGAAGGTCCAATCGTGAATTCCGACAAGGCATCACGATACCATCTTGCAGTACGGAAAGATATACAGATGAGCATGGATCCAACATCGATTCGGCATGCGCGGTGGTGAGGGCTTCTCCGCAGCAAGGGCGATCGGGTATAATGCCCGATTGCCCGGCATCTTCATGACACCCAACATGCAATCGCAACCACTTTCCCGTATCACCAAGCCTGCAGCAGCCACCACCATTACCGGTGCGGCGCCCAAAGTCGGCTTTGTCTCGCTCGGCTGCCCCAAGGCGCTGGTCGATTCCGAACAAATCCTGACCCAGCTGCGCGCCGAGGGCTACGAGACTGCCAAGTCCTATGACGGCGCCGACCTGGTGATCGTCAACACCTGCGGCTTCATCGATGCAGCCGTGCAGGAGTCGCTCGACGCCATCGGCGAAGCGCTGGCCGAAAACGGTAAGGTCATCGTGACCGGCTGCCTCGGTGCGAAAAAAGACGCCGCCGGCGACGATATCATCATGAAGGTGCACCCGAAGGTGCTGGCCGTGACCGGCCCGCACGCGCTGGCCGAAGTGATGGACTCGGTCCACTTCCACCTGCCCAAGCCGCACGAGCCGTTCATCGACCTGCTGCCGCCGCAAGGCATCAAGCTCACGCCGAAGCACTACGCGTACCTGAAAATCTCCGAGGGCTGCAACCACCGCTGCTCGTTCTGCATCATCCCGTCGATGCGCGGCGACCTGGTGTCGCGCCCGATCGGCGAGCTGCTGCTGGAAGCGGAAAACCTGTTCAAGTCGGGCGTCAAGGAACTGCTGGTGATTTCGCAGGATACCTCGGCCTACGGCGTTGACGTCAAATTCCGCACCGGCTTCTGGAACGGCCGCCCGATCAAGACCCACATGACGCAGCTGATGGAAGCGCTAGGCGAGCTGGCCAAGTCGCATGGCGCCTGGGTGCGCATGCACTACGTGTACCCTTACCCGCACGTGGACCAGGTCATTCCAATGATGGGCGAGCACGTGCTGCCATACCTCGACATCCCGATGCAGCACGCGCATCCCGACGTGTTGAAGCGCATGAAGCGTCCGGCCAGCGGCGAGAAAAACCTCGATCGCATCCTGGCGTGGCGCAAGATGAACCCGGACCTGACCATCCGCTCGACCTTCATCGCCGGCTTCCCGGGCGAGACCGAAGAAGAGTTCCAGTACCTGCTCGACTTCCTCAAGGAGGCCCAGATCGACCGCCTCGGCTGCTTCGCCTACTCGCCGGTGGAAGGCGCTACCGCCAACGAACTGGCCAACCCGGTGCCGGAAGAAGTGCGCGAAGAACGCCGTGGCCGCGTGATGCTGCTGCAGGAAGAAATCTCGAAGAACCGCCTGAAGGCCAAGGTCGGCAAGACCGTGCGCGTACTGATCGATGAAGTCAATCGCACCGGTGGTGTTGGCCGTTCGGCAGCCGATGCACCGGAAATCGACGGCGTGGTGTACGTGAAGCCACCGTACGAGCCGCACAAGAAGCTGGTCGTGGGCCAGTTCGTCGATGTGCGCATCACGACTTCCGATGCGCATGACCTGTGGGGCGAGGCGCAATAAGCTGCTGCGGGGCGGCTATAATACGGGCGGAGCATCGATATGATCGATGTTCCGCCTTTTTTTATTCGCTTGTTCCTTTGATGACCACCAAAAAATCCCCGCAGACCGCCCTGATCCACTCCGACTACCGTCCTCCCGCAGGCTTCAGCGCGTTCCCCACCGCGATCCACCACGCCTCCACGGTGCTGTTCGAAAACGTGGCTGCGCTGCGCTCGGGCGAGTGGAAGGACAAGAACGCCTATACCTACGGCCTGCACGGCACGCCCACCACGTTTACGCTCGAAGCGCGGCTGGCCGAAATCGAGGGCGGCGCCCAATGCCTGCTGGCGCCCAGCGGCCTGGCGGCGATTGCCATGGTCGATTTTGCGCTGCTCAAGACCGGCGATGATGTGCTGTTGCCCGATAACGTCTACAACCCCAATCGCGAACTGGGGCGCTGGCTGCAGGCCGATTTCGGCATCACCGCGCGCTACTACGACCCGCTGGTCGGCGCCGGCATCGCCGAGCTGATACTGCCCAATACAAAACTGATCTGGTCCGAGGCACCTGGTTCGGTGTCGATGGAAGTGCCGGATTTGCCGGCCATCTGCGCGGCCGCCCATGCGCGCGGCGTGCTGGTCGCGCTGGACAACACCTGGGCTGCGGGCCTGGCCTTCAACGGTTTCGAGCACGGCGCCGACATCGTCATGCAGGCCCTGACCAAGTACCAGTCCGGCGGCTCGGATGTGCTGATGGGCGCCGTCATCACGCGCGACCGCGCCATCCACGACCGTCTGAGCCTGGCCCATATGCGCCTGGGTCTCGGCGTGGGTGCGGACGACGCCTACCTGGTGCTGCGCGGCCTGCCCACCATGCGCCTGCGTTTCGAGGCCCACGACAAGTCCGCGCGCAAGGTGGCGGCGTGGCTCAAAACCCGTCCCGAGATCACCCGCGTGCTGCATCCCGCGCTGCCCGACTGCCCGGGCCACGATACCTGGCAGCGCGACTTTACCGGCGCCGGCGGCCTGTTCTCGGTGCTGTTCGACGCGCGCTACTCGGAAGAACAGACCGACCGCTTTGTCGATGCCTTGCAGCTGTTCGGCATCGGTTACAGCTGGGGCGGCGCCAACAGCCTGGCAGTCCCGTACCGCATCGCGCACATGCGCAAGAACTGGGGCGACCAGGGCATCCTGGTGCGCTTTAACATCGGCCTGGAAAGCGCCGATGACCTGATCGCCGATATTGAACAAGCATTGGAGTTGATGAAATGAGTCGTTTCTGGAGCAAAGTAGTCCATGGCCTGACGCCGTACACGCCGGGCGAGCAGGTACGCATGCCCGGCCTGATCAAGTTGAACACCAACGAAAACCCGTACGGCCCGTCGCCGAAGGCCGTCGCTGCCATGCAGGCCGCCGTGGCCGACGACCTGCGCCGCTATCCCGATCCGGCCAACCTGGCGGTCAAGGATGCCGTGGCGCGGCGCCTGGGCGTGCGGCGCGAGCAGGTTTTTGTCGGTAACAGTTCGGACGAAGTACTGGCTCACACCTTCCACGCGCTGCTCAAGCACGAACTGCCGCTGCTGTGCCCCGACATCAGCTACAGTTTTTACGCCACGTATTGCAGCCTGTATGGCATCACGGCCGTGCAGGTGCCGTTGAATGACCGCTTCGAGATCGACGTCGAACATTACAACGCACCGTGCGGCGCCATCATCATTGCCAACCCCAATGCACCGACCGGCATCGCGCTGTCGCTGGCGCAGATCGAGGCGCTGTTGCTGGCGCACGCGGACCAGGTAGTAGTGGTCGATGAAGCCTACGTGGACTTCGGCGGCGAAAGCGCCAGCGCACTGGTGGACCGCTACGACAACCTGCTGGTGATCCAGACGCTCTCGAAATCGCACTCGCTGGCCGGCCTGCGGGTGGGCTTTGCGGTCGGGCACCCGGACCTGATCGCGGGCCTGGAGCGCGTAAAGAACAGTTTTAACTGCTACCCGCTAGGGCAGGTGGCGCAGGCCGGCGCGGTCGCCTCGCTGGACGACGTCGACTACGCGCAGCAGACGGCGCGCGCGGTCATCGCCACGCGCGCGTGGCTCACCGCCGAGATGCTGGCGCTGGGCTTCGACGTGCTGCCTTCGCGCGCCAATTTCATCTTCGTGCGCCATCCGCAGCACGACGCGGTGACGATTGCCGCCGGCTTGCGCGAACGGGCGATCCTGGTCCGCCACTTCAAGCAGGCGCGCATCGACCAGTTCCTGCGTATCTCGATTGGTACGGATGCCGAATGCGCGGCACTGGTCGATGCATTGAAGACGCTGCTTGCCTGATTCGTTCTGGTATACTGTATGCATACACAGTATATCGAGACGAGGTGGGACGTGGAACTGACGGACAAACTGGAAATCCTGGCCGACGCGGCCAAGTACGACGCCTCGTGCGCCAGCAGCGGGGCGCCCAAGCGCCATTCGGTGGGCAAGGATGGCTTTGGCGCCACCACTGGCATGGGCATCTGCCATAGCTACACGCCGGACGGGCGCTGCGTTTCGCTGCTCAAGATCCTGCTGACCAATTACTGCCTGTACGACTGCCAGTATTGCGTCAACCGCCGCACGTCCAATGTGCCGCGCGCACGGTTTACGGTGGCCGAGGTGGTCAAGCTCACCAAGGATTTCTACCTGCGTAACTACATCGACGGCCTGTTTCTCAGTTCCGGCATCATCCAGTCGGCCGACTACACGATGGAACAGCTGGTGCAGATCGCCCGCGAGCTGCGCGAGGTGCACCAGTTCCGTGGCTACATTCATTTGAAGACGATCCCCGATGCCGATCCGGCGCTGATCGCCGCCGCCGGCCGCTACGCGGACCGCCTCAGTGTCAACATCGAGCTGCCCACCCAGGACAGCGTGCAAAAGCTCGCGCCGGAAAAGAGCGTGCATACCATCAAGCTGGCCATGGGCTCGATCCGCCGCAAGCTTGACGAAAAGGCCGAGGAACCGAAGTCGCCGCGCTTCGCGCCGGCCGGCCAGAGCACGCAAATGATCGTGGGTGCCGATGCCAGCGACGACCAGCAAATCCTGAAAACCGCCGAAACCCTGTACGGCAGCTACAAGCTCAAACGCGTGTACTACTCGGCTTTCAGCCCCATCCCGCAAAGCCCGAAAAGTGTGCCGCTTGCACCCCCGCCCATGATGCGCGAGCACCGCCTGTACCAGGCCGACTTTTTATTGCGCAGCTACGGCTTCCAGGTCGATGAACTGCTGCCCAAGACGGGCAACCTGGCGCTGGACATCGACCCCAAGCTGGCCTGGGCGCTGGAAAACCGCGAACACTTCCCGATGGACCTGAATCGCGCCGAACCGCACATGATTGCCCGCATTCCCGGCATCGGCCTGCGCAACGCCCAGCGCATTGTCGATCTGCGCCGCTTGCGCCAGGTGCGCTATGCCGACCTTACGCGTTTGAAGTGCAGCATGAAGAAGATTTCGCCGTTCATCATCACGGCCGATTACATCCCGGTCAACGATGCCGGACCGTCCGAGCACCTGCGCCGGGCGATGGCCGTGCCGGCCCAGCAGATGAACCTGTGGCCGGAGCTGCAAGCGGCATGACGCGGCGGGTGGTCCAGACGTTTGCCGAATGGCGCACGGCCGCCCGCGACCTGGTGGCGCGCAGCATCGCGCCCGAGTACGTGGAGTGGGCCAGCGAGCCGGAAGACGGCGACCTGTTCTCCGGCTTCGGCTCCCAGGCCGGCGCCGCGGCGCTCAAGGCTGCGCCGCCGCCGGGTACCGAGTTGCGCCTCCCGCGCCAGCTGATGGACATGATCGAGGACGCCGCCTGCTTCAATGCGCTCGACCGCTGGTCGTTTTTATACAAGGTGATCTGGCGCTGGCATTTGGGCGAGCGCGATGTGGTGTCGCCGGCCGATGCGGACGGCGCCCGCCTGTACGCGATGGTCAAAGCCGTGCACCGCGAGCAGCACGACATGCATGCCTACGTGCGCTTCCGCGAGCGCAAGGAAGAAGATGGTGCGCCGCGCTTCGTGGCCTGGTTCGAACCCACCCACAACGTACTGCCGCAGGTGGCGCGCCACTTCGCCCGCCGCATGGGGCCCATTACCTGGATGATCGCCACACCCGCCCAGGCCATCCTGTGGGACGGCGAGAAATTGATCGAAGCGCCGTCGCTGCTGCGCACCGCAGCCGATATCGAGGACGCCGGTGAGGCGCTATGGCTCACCTATTACCGCAGCATCTTCAACCCGGCGCGCGTGAATGCCGACCTGCTGCGCAGCCATATCCCGTCGCGGTTCTGGAAGAATTTACCGGAAGGCGCGATCGTGCCGGCCATGGTCACCGCCGCCAACAACGGCGAGCGCCGCACCGGCCAGACCGGCACCGTGGGCCAGCGCGGCGGCGCCACCAGCATCCCGATCGCCCCGGAACGCGCGCAGCCGCAGCGCGAGGTACCCACGTCGCTCGACCAGTGCCGCCGCTGCGCACTATGGGAAAACGCCACCCAGGCCGTGGCTGGCGTGGGACCGGCACAGGCGCGCATCATGCTCGTCGGCGAGCAGCCGGGCGACCAGGAAGATTTGCAGGGCTTGCCTTTCGTGGGGCCGGCCGGTGCGGTGCTGCAACAGGCGATGCAGGAGGCCGGGGTGGACCGCGACAGCATTTATCTCACCAACGCCGTCAAGCATTTCAAGTGGGAGCCGCGCGGTAAACGGCGCCTGCACAAGACGCCGGCGCAGCGCGAGGTGGCTGCGTGCCACCTGTGGCTGGAAGAGGAACTGAAGCGGGTGCAGCCGCAAGTGGTGGTGGCGCTGGGCAGCACCGCGCTGAAATCGCTGCTGCAGGACGGCTCGGCCACCATGACGTCGATGATGAACGATGGCCACCCGGCGCCGGTACAGCACGACGGACGCTGGGTGGTCACCGTCTATCACCCGTCATACGTATTGCGCGCGCCCGATGAAGCGGCGCGGCGCCAGGCCTACGGCGTGATCGTCGAAGGCCTGCGCCAGGCGCTGCAGCTGGTCGGGCGTTAGACGGCCGCCACTTCGTTGTTGCTGAGGCGCATGAAGCCAGCGATCAGGCGGTAGGCTTTCCACAGCCAGGCGCCGAGCCAGATCAGGTACGCCAGCGGAATGCCGATAATGGTGATGAACGCCAGCGCACCGACGGCCACCCACACCACGTACCACCAGAACGAGCGGATCATCCACGTGTGGTGGCTGTGCACGAAGGTGCCGGTGGTGCCGGGGCGTTGCGCATAATTGATCACCAGCGGAATCACCGAGAACAGGCCCAGCGAAAAGATGAAGCTCACGGCATGCACGATGTACAGCCACCAGGCGGTGGTCTTGGCCGAGCTGTCACGACCATCGAGTATCAGATCCTGCGACATGGCGATTCCTTTAAATTGACAATGGTGTCAAAAGTATAGCGGAATCGCCCAGTGTTCACCGAGTTTCATTGTGCGGAGGCGTACCAACCGCATGTTGCAAGAACATGTCTATATCAGCGAACAACTCGGCCTGAATGGCGGCGCGGTCGAACCCGGGCGGATCCTGCGACGGATGGAACTCCGGCTTGGTCATCTCGGGCGGGAATTTGCTCATGAACGAGAAGTGGGCCGCGCCCGCAAACACTTTGTGGACCACCTGGTCGCGGTTGGCCACACCATCGAGTACGTTGAGCGCGTGTTCGACCGGCGTGTTGACGTCCTGGTCGCCGGTGATCATCAGGATCGGCAGCCGCACGGCGCGCAGCGCTTCGGGACGAAACCAGGCGGTGGCTGGCGCCAGCAGCACCAGTGCGCGCACCCGGTCGTCGGGCGTCACCGGCACCGGCTGCGGCGGATTGGTCTTGCGCTCGTATGGCCCGGTCCACGGCTTGCCGCCCGCTACCGCCAGCGCCGTATAGCCGCCGATCGAGTGACCGATGACCGCGACGCGGTCCGCGATCAAATGGTTGTTCAGCTCATTGTAGGCGGCGTCGATGACCAGCGTGATGTGGCGCGGCCGGTTGGCCAGGTTGGCGGCGGTGTTGGCGCGGTTGTTGTTATGGCGCGTGTTGCCGGTATGGGCGGGCAGGGCGACGATGTAACCCGATTGCACCAGGTGTTTCGCCAGCTCGCGATATGCCCACGGCGTGCCGGCATTGCCATGCGAGACCACCACCAGCGGATACGGCCCGCCCACCGGCGCAGCATTGAGCGCCACATCGAGCGAATACGGACCGAATTGTTCGGTCGCTTCCACGCCCTCTGCCGGATACAGCAAGGCCAGGGGGATCATCGCCTGCTGCACGGTGTCTGCCACCTCGAGCAGGCGGCAGCCGCAAGCCGCCATTTATGCCAGCAGCGGCAGGATGCCGTCGAGCCCCACGAAGTTGAGCGCCACGCTGGCCTGCTCGCGCACCACCGGCTTGGCGCGGAACGCCACCGACATGCCGGCAATGCTCATCATTTTCAGGTCGTTGGCGCCGTCGCCCATGACGATGGCATCCGATGGTGAAATGCCCAGCTCCGTGCATACGCGTTCCACGGTCTGCTGCTTGGCTTCGGCATCGACGATGGCGCCCACCACCTTGCCGGTCAGTTTGCCATCGACGATCTCGAGCTCGTTGGCGTGGGTATAGTCCAGATTGAGGCGCTGTTTCAGGCGGCTGGTGAAATAAGTGAACCCTCCGGAAACCAGCAGGGTTTTCAGGCCGGCCTGCTGCACCGCTTGCAGCATGGCTTCCGCACCGGGCGAGAGTTTCAGGCGCTCGTCGTACACGCGGTCCAGCGCGGAAGCGTCGAGGCCTTCGAGCAGCGCCACGCGGCGCGTGAGGCTGGCGGCGAAATCGAGTTCGCCGCGCATGGCCGCCTCGGTAATCTCCGACACCTGCGCTTTCAACCCCTGCATGTCGGCGATTTCATCGATGCACTCGATGGTGATCAGGGTGGAATCCATGTCCATCGCAACCAGTTTGAAATCGGTCATTTTCTGCACGCCGATGGTATAGGTGGCGTCCAGTTGGGCGGCATTGGCGGCCACCTCGATGGTCTGGCGCAGCGCCGGCGAGAACGCGATGCCCTCGCAGCGGACGGCGCGGTCGCTCAGCCACGTGAGCGCTTGCGGCGCCGTCAGTGCGGCGATGCGTTCGAGTCGCGCGCGGCAGTCGTCGCGCCCTTGTAATACCAGGTTCATGGATTTTGTGGCTGATGTCATAGTTCGTACGAGTTGTAGGCTTCGGTGTTCGAGTGACGCGTGTTTAAGGTACGACCTTAGGCGCGTGCGGTCAACCCTTGATTAGTTGCCAGTGAGTTGTTTAATTGCACCTTTGATCTGCGCGACCCGCGCAGCCAGGTCCGGCATGGCGGCCGTGATCTTCAGTTTGTCCTGGCCGGCAAGCTTGATCTGGCGGTTTTTCTGTATCAGTTCGATGATGCGCATCGGATCGATCGGCGGTTTGGCCATGAATTGCAGGCTGGCCGCTTCGCCGTGGGCGTCGATCTTGATGATGCCCACGGTCTTGGCGGCGATGCGCAGGCGGTGGGTTTCGATCAGCGCCTTGACCGGGTCGGGCAGCTTGCCGAAACGGTCGATCAGCTCTTCCTGCAAATCGTCGATCTTGTCCTGGACCGTGCAGTTGGCCATGCGCTTGTAGATCGACAGCCGTTCGTGCACGTCGCCGCAGAAATCGGACGGCAGCAGCGCCGGCGTGTGCAGGTTGATCTCTGTGGTGGTGGACAGCGGCGCGGCCAGGTCCGGCTCCTTGCCGGCCTTGAGCGAGCGTACCGCTTCGTTCAGCATATCGGTGTACAGCTGGAAGCCGATTTCGGTCATCTCTCCCGACTGGTTGTCGCCGAGGACTTCGCCGGCGCCGCGAATTTCGAGGTCGTGCATGGCCAGGTAAAAGCCGCTGCCCAGTTCTTCCATCTGCTGGATGGCGTCCAGGCGGCGCTGCGCCTGCTTGGACAGGCCCTGCACGTCGGTGACCAGCAAATACGCGTAGGCCTGGTGGTGCGAACGGCCCACGCGGCCGCGCAGCTGGTGCAGCTGCGCCAGGCCGAACTTGTCGGCGCGGTGCATGATGATGGTGTTCGCGGTGGGCACGTCGATACCGGTTTCGATAATCGTGGTGCATAGCAGGATGTTGTAGCGCTGCGCCACGAAGTCGCGCATCACCTTTTCCAGGTCGCGCTCGTGCATCTGGCCGTGGGCCACCGCGATGCGCGCCTCGGGCAGCAGTTCGGTCAGCATCGCCAGGCGGTTCTGGATGGTTTCCACCTCGTTGTGCAGGAAGTACACTTGGCCGCCGCGTTTGAGTTCGCGCAGGCAGGCCTCGCGGATGATCGACTCACCCTCGCTGCGCACGAAGGTCTTGATGGCCAGGCGCTTTTGCGGCGCGGTGGCGATGATGGAAAACTCGCGCAGACCTTCGAGCGCCATGCCCAGCGTGCGCGGGATCGGCGTGGCTGTAAGCGTGAGCACATCGACTTCGGCGCGCAGCGACTTGAGCGCCTCCTTCTGGCGCACACCGAAGCGGTGTTCCTCGTCGATGATGACCAGGCCCAGGCGCGTGAACTTCACATCATCGGACAGCAGTTTATGGGTGCCGATGACGATATCGAGCGTGCCGTCGGCCATGCCCTTGATGGCCTGATTGATTTCCTTGCCGGTGCGGAAGCGCGACATCTCGGCTATGCGCACCGGCCAGTCGGCGAAGCGGTCGGCAAAGGTTTGCGCATGCTGTTCGGCCAGCAGCGTGGTCGGGGCGAGAATCGCCACCTGCTTGCCACCCATCACCGCGATGAACGCGGCGCGCAGCGCCACTTCGGTCTTGCCGAAGCCGACGTCGCCGCACACCAGGCGGTCCATCGGTTTACCGGACGTCATGTCGCGGATGACGTTATTGATCGCTTCCTGCTGGTCGGGCGTTTCGTCGAAGCCGAAGCTCTCGGCAAAGCGCTCGTAGTCGTGCGCCGAGTATTCGAACGCGTGGCCCTGGCGCAGTGCGCGGCGGGCGTACAGGTTGAGCAGTTCGGCAGCGGTGTCGCGGATCTGTTCGGCCGCGCGGCGCTTGGCTTTTTCCCACTGGCCGGAACCGAGCGTGTGCAGCGGTGCGTCTTCCGGTGCAGCGCCCGAGTAGCGCGAGATCACGTGCAGCTGCGACACCGGCACATACAGCTTGGTGTCCTTGGCGTATTCCAGGTGCAGGAACTCGGTCTCTCCTTCGCCCAGATCCATGCTGGTAAGGCCCATGTAGCGGCCGATACCGTGATTGACGTGCACCACGGGGTCGCCGATCTTCAGCTCGGACAGGTCGCGCACCATCGATTCGACTTGCGTGACCGCTTCCTGCTTCTTCTTGCCCACCCGGCGGCCCGAACCCGCATACAGCTCGGTCTCGGTGATGAACACCAGGCGCTCGGTCGGCGTAGCCAGTTCGAAGCCCGTGTGCAGCGGCGCCACGCCCAGCGCCAGTTTGGCGTCGGACGTGGCAAAGCCTTCGAAACCCTCCACCGGCGTGAGGGCCAGGTCGTACTCGCTGAAATACTGCTGCAGCGTTTCGCGGCGGCCGTTGGTCTCGGCGCAGATCATTACCCGCGTGCCCGCCTGCAGCAAATAGCTGCGCAGGTTGGTCAGCGGATCTTCCAGGTGGCGGTTGACGGCGATGTTCGGGATGGGCGCCGACAGCTCCGATGCACCCTGGTCCGGGTCTTTCGAAATGACCATGCGGCCGTACGGCTTGGCCAGCGTGAAGAACTGCTCGTCCGACAGGAACAGCATGTCGGGCGGCAGGATCGGGCGTTCGCGGTCGGCCTTCAGGAAGCGGTGGCGCGAGGTGGTATCGGCCCAGAAGCGCTTGATGGCGGCGTCGATGTCGCCGACCAGTGCCAGCGCCGCGCCGTCTGGCAGATAGTCGAACAGCGTGGCGGTCTGCTCGAAGAACAGCGGCAGGTAGTACTCGATACCGGCCGAAGCGATGCCGCTGCTGATGTCTTTATAGACTACCGAGCGCGAAGGATCGCCTTCAAAATATTCGCGCCAGCGGCTGCGGAACGTGGTGCGCGCCGCTTCGTCCATCGGGAACTCGCGCCCCGGCAGCAGGCGCACTTCGCCAACCGGGTACAGCGAGCGCTGGGTGTCGGCGTCAAAAGTGCGGATGGTTTCCACCGTGTCGCCGAACAGGTCGAGCCGGTAGGGCAGGGCGGAGCCCATCGGGAACAGGTCGATCAGACCGCCGCGCACCGAGTATTCGCCGGGCGACATCACTTGCGTGACGTGGGTGTAGCCGGCCAGCGTCAGTTGCGACTTCAAACGCGCTTCGTCGAGCGACTCGCCCTTCTTGAAGAAGAACGTGTACGCGGCCAGGAACGACGGCGGCGCCATGCGCACCAGCGCGGTGGTAGCCGGCACCAGCATCACGTCGCACTGGCCGCTGGAGATTTCGTGCAGCGTGGCCAGGCGCTCGGACACCAGGTCCTGGTGCGGCGAGAAGGCGTCGTAGGGCAGCGTTTCCCAGTCCGGCAAAAGGTGGCAGCGCACTTCCTCGCCCGCGAACCATGGAATTTCGTCGCGCAGCCGCTGCGCGTCTGCCGCGCTGGACGTGATCACGGCCAGCATGCGGCCTTGCGCTTTCAGGGCGAGCGCCGCTTGCGCGAGCGCGTACGCATCCGAGGAGCCGTGCAGGGTAGGCAAGGCAAAGCGGTTGCCCGGTTTTGGAATGGAGTTGGCGAGGACTAGGGACACAATGAGGTGGACGCTGGTGAGCTATGGTGCATGGTCAAAAGGTGAACAACATTATAGACGATGCACCGCAGCCCGACAGTCGCCTACCCCGGCTTGGGTGCGGACCCGGCCACCAGGTTGGCGATGCCGAACGGGATATGCACCATCGGTATATTCCCGGCCGGCGACTTCAGGTGGCTCAACTGGTCGTCGAAGAACAAATGGGGCTTGAAGATGGACAGGATGCGCGCCTTTTCCATCCCGCCCAGGAAGAACGTTTCGTCGGCCGACACGCCCCAGCTCTTGAGCGTGGTGACCACGCGCTCGTGCGCCGGTGCGCTGCGCGCGGTGACGATGGCGATGCGCAGAATGCGCTGGTAGCCGGGATCGTTTGCTAACGCCTGGTCTTCCAGCCGCTGCATGGCCGATAGCTTCTGGAACAGATCTGCCAGCGGGCCCGGTTGGTGCGGCACCTCCACCCGTTCCCGTTCGTGGGCGTGGAATTCGGCGACGTCGTTGTTGCGCTTGAAGACAGTCTCCGATTCGTCGTCGGCGATCACGCCGTCGAAGTCGAAGGCCACCCGCAGTTCGCCGTCGGCGTCGTCGTCCTCGGTCAGGCCGGGCAGCACCAGGCCGGCCGGGTAATGGGCGTCGAGCGCCATGCGCACGTCCTGCTCGTTGGCAGTGAGGAACAGCGAGGTATTGAAGGCGGGCAGGTAGGTGTACGGTGACTTGCCGGTGACAAAGCAGGCGCGCGAGATGTCGAGCCCATAGTGGGCGATCGAATTCATCACCCGCAACCCGGTCTCCGGCGAGTTGCGCGACAACAGCACTACCTCGACCGGCGACGCTTGCGGATGATGGGCATTGATCGACAGGAAGCGGCGGATGAACGGAAACGCCACGCCCTTGCCGAGCACCACGTCGAGGTGACGTTCCTGGTATTGGCGATACGCTTCGGCGCCGCCTTCCAGGTACACCTGGTGCGATTCGGTCAGGTCGAACAGCGCGCTCGACGCGATGCCGACCACCAGCTTGTGTTCTATCGGATAGGCCATAGACGGGTGTATGGGTTGTCAATCACGCCACTTTAACCGATTTTTCGTGCCTGCCGCGCCACACCTGCGCGTCTTGATGCACATTTCAATTGACGTAGCCTGCGTGACAACGGATATTGGCTGGGCAGAACAAAAAGGTAAGCCACTTCTGGTACCGCAGTAATGTCAAGCAGCCCGTGTGGCTGCTTTTTTTTTGCCTGCCGGCGCGCCTGTCTCCAAGAGGCTGAGTGGGATATCATACCCTCATGCGTCCTCGCTCCTGCGCGCATAGCCGAGCGCCAGCTCCGCCCGATTGCGCCCCAGCTCCTTGGCCTGGTACAGCGCCATATCCGCCGCATGCACCAGTTGTGCGGGCGCCGCGCCGCCGACCGGGTGGCCGCACGCCACGCCCACGCTCACGGTCACAATGCCGCCAGGCGCTGCAGCATGCACAATGCCCAACGCAGCCACCGCATCGCAGACTGCCTGCGCCACAGCCAGTGCGTTGTCGGGATGGGCATCGGGCACGACGAAGATGAATTCCTCGCCGCCATAGCGCGCCACCTGGTCGCCGCCGCGCCGGAATTGGTCGGCGATCGCCGCCGCTATTCGGCGTAGGCAGTCGTCGCCTTGCTGGTGGCCGTAGTGGTCGTTGTACTGCTTGAAGTGGTCGATATCGAGCATGCCGATTGCCAGCATGCTGCGCTGGCGTGCCGCGCGCGTCCATTCGACGGCCAGGATCTGGTCGAAGCGGCGGCGGTTGGGGATGCCGGTGAGGACGTCGGTCATCGACATCAAGGCAAGGCTGTCGTTGGCTTGCTGCAGTTCGGCCGTGCGCTGGGCCACGCGTGCTTCCAGGCGTTGCTCCGTTAGCTTCAGGCCGGCGATCAGGTCATTCTGGGCGGTCAGCGCCGCCGCCTGTGCCCATTCCTTCTCGCGCCGCATGGCGTGCATGCGGTCGGCCAGCGCGAACGCCAGCAGCAGCATCTCGCAGGCGGAACCGATCTGGGCGCCGAAGTTGGTGATCAGGTTATGCGGCAAGAACGCCAGCGCTGCGAGCGCGCTGCCCATATTGGCGACGAAGAATACGCAAAACGCGGCGCAGAAATAGTAGGCGCTGCGCTGGCGGCGCCACACACACACCAGCGCGATCAGCAGGGTGAGGGGCGAGGTGATACTCCAGATCGCGGTCATGGCGCCAGCCACCTGCTGGTAGAAGAACACCAGCAGCACCGGCGAGACCAGGAACCATGCCAGCATCGCCAGCAGCACTTTGTCGAGCCAGGGTACCAGCGTGCGTGTGCCGATCATCTCGCGCATGAAAATGGTGACCGTGGCGTGCGATAGCGAGAACAGGATCGCGGTCGACAGGTTGGGCCAGCGCCCTCCCATCCCTGGCCACAGCCATTCGTGGGCCAGACCGTTCTGGCTGGCGAGCGACATGGCGGTGATGGCGACGAAGGCGATGTACATCAGGTAGAGCCGGTCGCGCAGCATGGCGAACAGCACCAGGTTGAACAGGAACATGGCGACGACCGTGCCGAAGAACAGGCCCTGCGCCAGGTAGTCGCGCTGTTGATGGGCGGCGAACGCCACCGGGTCCCACAGGCGCACCGGTATCAGCTTGGCGCCTTCGGAGGCCACGCGCAGATAATAGGTTTGCTGCGATCTGGCGGGCAGATCGAGCGCGTAGATGTAATAGCGGTTGGGATACGCGCGCGAGGCGTATGGCAGCGCGCTGCCGGTGTGGTGCGCGCGATAGCTGCCATCTTCAACCGGTTCGTAGAAGGCGATCTCGCTCAGACGGGCGTTGCTGATCTCGAGCAGGCGGCGTACCGGCACGGCGCCGGGATTGCGCAGTTCCACCTTGAGCCAGTAGGCCGAGCGCGTGTAGCCGAAGCTGATGGCCTGGTCGGCCTGTCCCGTGTAGCGGTAGGTTTGCGTGCGTGCCTGAGCGAAGTCGAGCTGGCTGCCCGGGTCTTCGAACACGGTAAAATGTTCGGTGAGCGACACCGAACCCTGTTCGAGTTCGAGCACATCGACCGGCGTGCCGCTGGCACGGGCGGGCGCCAGCAGCACCAGCGACAGCCAGAGCGCGGCAAACAGATGCAACAGCACATAGTGCGGGAGGCGAAGGATGTACAAGGCAGGTATTCCTGGTCAACGATCTCCATGTTACCGCATACGCTATAATATTTTCCATAAAATCAACTATAGAGACCACTGTGCAGCCAGACTTCACCTTCGCCCAGTTCAAGACCATGACGCCGCTCGACGCCGGCAATATCTGGGCCTACCTGCTGGACCACTACGCCGACCGCATCACCGTCAAGCGCCGCAAGCCGGCATTGGAAAACCTCGAGCGCATCTTCAACGCCACCTTCAAGCTGGCCAATGACGTCGGTTTTCGCGCCATGAACCTGCGCGACCTGTGCCAGGAAACCGGCTTGTCGATGGGGGGCTTGTACGGCTACATCAGCACCAAGGACCAACTGGCGGAAATGATCGGCGACGTGGTGCGCCATGCCACGCGCGAGGTGCCGCTGCTGTTCGACACCATCGCCGATCCGCTCGACCGACTGGAGGCGCTGATACGCTCGTCGATCTACATCTCCGAGATTTTGCAGCCGTGGTTTTATTTCGTGTACATGGATTCGCGCGTACTGGCCCCGGAGCTGCGCCACGCGGCCAAGAATTCGGAGCTGTACGTGCAGTCGCTGTTCGCCGACGTCATCGTGCGCCTGCCGTCACGCCCGCCGGGCAGCGCCGATTTGCTGGCGTCGCACCTGATGGCGACGTTCCAGGACTGGTACGTGAAACGCTGGAAGTACCGGGCAGCCGACGTGACGCCCGACCAGTTTGCCGGCAGCGCGGTGCGCATGATGCGGGGTTACCTGGCGGTATAAAACGCTGTCATCGAGACATGATTGGCGTCCGAATAAGCTGTGCATGGCGCGCCACACTGACTGCGAAAGCCATTGACGGCAATAGTTGGCCCGATGGATATTGCGATAGGGAATTTCTCTCCAATAGTCACTCACATGGTTGAGCTGACTATCACTATTCGCATAATCGGGAAGTACGATGTTCAGGAATTTACGCATTAAATGGAAGCTGGCCGCGCTGGTGGCGATCATGCTGGTCGCTTTATTGGTGGTGGGCACGGCGGGCTATCGGGGCATTGCCACCGTGGGCGATTCGGTCGATGAAATCGGCGTGGTGCGCCTGCCGTCGATCCAGGGACTGCTCGGCATCAGCGAAGGCCAGACCGCCGTGGCGGCCGCCACCCTGTACGCCGCCATCTACGAGAACAATTACCAGGCCCACGACAAGTTCGCCGAAGTGCAGGCGTTGCGCCAGCGCGCGTGGGCCAATATAGACCGTGGCTGGAAGCTGTACGAGCCGCTGCCGCAAACGCCGGAAGAAACCGTGCTGTGGAAGCAGTTCAGCGCCGAATGGACCGCCTGGAAAGCCTCAGACGACCGGATCGGCGTTACCGTCGGCAGCCTGGCCGCCAATCGCGACGAAGCCGCACAGAAACAGCTGTTCGCCAGCTTCTACCAGCAATATAACGCCTCGCGCCCGCTGTTTCAAAAGGCGGAAGCGACGCTGCTCAAGATCGTGCACCTCAATGAGGGCATAGCCGGCGCCAGTGTGGAACAGGGACGGGCAGCGGTGATCAAAGCCGAATGGGCGATGGTGATCGCCGCCCTGATCGCGGCGCTGGTGGCGATCGGCTGCGCGGCCTATATCACGCAGACCATCACGCGGCCGATCGACGAGGCGGTGCGCGTGGCGCAAACCGTGGCCTCCGGCGATCTGACCAGCCGCATCGACGTCACCACCACCGAGGAAACCGGCCAGCTGCTGCAGGCCTTGAAGGACATGAACGCGAGCCTGATCGAGATCGTCGGCCAGGTGCGCAGCGGCACCGACACCATTGCCACGGCCTCGGCGCAAATTGCCAGCGGCAACCTGGACCTGTCCTCGCGCACCGAGGAACAAGCCAGCTCGCTGGAGGAAACCGCATCGTCGATGGAGGAACTGACTTCCACCGTCCGCCAGAATGCCGACAACGCGCGCCAGGCCAATGTGCTGGCGGCATCGGCGTCGAGCGTGGCCGTGCGCGGCGGCGGCGTCGTGGCGCGCGTGGTTGAAACCATGGATGCGATCAACGCGTCGTCGGCGCGGGTGGTGGACATCATTTCCGTCATCGACGGCATCGCGTTCCAGACCAATATCCTGGCGCTGAATGCGGCGGTGGAAGCGGCACGCGCCGGTGAACAGGGGCGCGGTTTTGCGGTGGTTGCGGGCGAAGTACGCACGCTGGCGCATCGCTCGGCGGCGGCTGCCAAGGAAATCAAGACGCTGATCGGCGATTCGGTGGAGAAGGTGGGCGAGGGCGGCAAGCTGGTGGCCGAAGCGGGACAGACCATGAGCGACATCGTGGAGAGCGTGCAGCGCGTCACCGACATCATGGGCGAAATCACCATGGCCACCCAGGAGCAAAGCACCGGCATCGACCAGATCAACATGGCGGTGAGCCAGATGGATACGGTCACCCAGCAAAACGCGGCGCTGGTGGAAGAGGCGGCGGCGGCCGCCGCCTCGCTGGAAAACCAGGCCGCGCGCCTGGCCCAGGTGGTGAGCGTGTTCCGGCTCGATGCGGTAGCACCGGCGCGGGCCAGGCTCGCTTACTGATTGATCGGCGGTGGCGGCGGCGGTGGCGCCGCGCCGGCGCCGGTAGGCACCGGCATGATATTTTCAGCGCCCGGCGGTGCGTTATCGAGGTCCAGCGATACCCGCGCCGCATCGCCGGTGAACTCGTCGTACAGCCACTCGCTGCCCACCTGCGTCAGACCCACCGGTACTTGCCGATCGCGGGCCGGGCGGTCTTTCATCGCCACCTTCATGTAGTCGAGCCAGATCGGCAGCGCCACGGTGGCGCCGAATTCCTTGTTGCCCAGCGACTTGGAGTCGTCGTAACCCATCCACGAGACAGCCACGATGCCGCCGCCATAGCCGGCAAACCAGCCATCGACCGCGTCGGACGACGTGCCGGTCTTGCCGGCCATGTCGTGGCGGCCCAGGCGCGCCACGGCGCCGCCGGTGCCGGTGCGGGTGACTTCGCGCAGCATGCTGTCGGTAACGTAGGCGTTGCGTGGATCGAGCACGCGCGCTTCGTCGGGCAGGGTGGTGCGCGGCTTGGTTTCGGCGATGATCTTGCCGTCGCCATCGACGATTTTCGCGATCAGGTAGGGCTCCACCGAATAGCCGCCATTGGCAAACACCGAGTAGGCGCCGGCCAGCTGCGCCGGGGTGACCGAGCCGGTACCGAGCGCCATGGTGAGGTTTTTCGGATGCTTGGCCAGGTCGAAGCCGAACTTGCCCAGGTAATCATGCGCGTACGGTACCGTGAGCGCGCGCAGGATGCGTACCGTCACCACGTTCTTCGATTCGGCCAGCGCATAGCGCATGGTGATCGGGCCTTCGTACTTGTTGTCGTCGTTGCGCGGGCTCCAGGGCTGGTTGCCGGTTTCGGCTGCCGTCAGCTCAAGCGGCTCGTCGTTGAGCAGCGTGGCCGGCGAAAAGCCTTTTTCCAGCGCTGCCGAATACACGAACGGCTTGATCGAGGAACCGGGCTGGCGCCACGCCTGCGTCACGTGATTGAACTTTTGCAGGTTGTAGTCGAAGCCGCCCACCATGGCGTGGTAGCCGCCATTGACCGCGTCCATCGACACGAACGCTGCCGCCACCTGCGGCACTTGCGCAATCGCCCAGCCCTTTTTGCCGTTGTCCATGATGCGGATGACGGCGCCGGGACGTACCCGCAGCGACTCTTTTGCCTTGTCGGTCAGCGCATTGGCGGCCAGGCGCAGGCCGTCGCCGGTAATGGTGATCTCGTCGCCGGCTTCGTTCTGCACCGTGACCGACTTGGTGCTGGCGGCCAGCACCACCGCCGCAATCAGGCGGTCGCTGGTCGGCCGGCGTTGCAGCGCTTCCTCGATGGCGTCGTCGCGTTCCTCGGCGTCGGTGGGCAGCGTGATATAGGTTTCGGGGCCGCGATAGCCGTGGCGCTGGTCGTAGTTGATGACGTTGCGGCGCATCGACTCGTAGGCGGCGTTCTGGTCGTCCTTGAGGATGGTGGTGTACACGCTGATGCCGCGCGTATAAGACTCTTCCTTGAACTGCGCATACACGGCCTGGCGCGCCAGTTCGGCCACGTATTCGGCGTGGACGTCGAATTGCTGGCCCTTGGCGCTGATGTGGATCGGCTGCTTCAGCGCGGCGTCGTACTGGTCGGCGGTGATGTAATCGAGGTCGCGCATCGACTTGAGCACCAGGTGCTGGCGCTGCTTGGCGCGCTTGAGATTGGTGATCGGGTTGTGGCGCGCCGGGTTTTGCGGCAGGCCGGCCAGCATCGCCATTTCGGCGATGTTCAATTCCTTGAGCGACTTGCCGAAATAGGTTTGCGCCGCGCTGCCGAAACCGAACGAGCGCTGGCCCAGGTAGATCTGGTTCATGTACAGCTCTAGAATTTCGTCCTTGGACAGGGCGTTCTCGATTTCCAGCGACAGCATCACTTCATTGAGCTTGCGACCGATGACCTTTTCGCGCGTGAGGAAGAAATTGCGCGCCACCTGCATGGTGATGGTGGAGCCGCCCTGGCGGAACGAGCCGCCCAGGTTGGCCTTGACGGCGCCCAGCGCGCGCAGCCAGTCGATGCCATTGTGCTCATAAAAGCGCTTGTCCTCGATCGACAGCACCGCTTTTTTCATCATGTCCGGAATATCCTTGATGGCGATGAAGTCGCGGTGTTCTTCGCCGAATTCGCCGATCAGGGCATTGTCGGCGGTATAAACGCGCAGCGGGATCTTGGGCTTGTAGTCGGAGATTTTTTCCAGCGTGGGCAAATTGGGGGCGATGGCCAGGAACATATAGGCCGCCAGCCCGGCAGCGCCGACCACGCCGGTCACGCCGACCACGATGGCGGCGCGGATGGCATTGCGGCGATTGAGCCACCGGGGCAGTTTGTTGGTTGTAGCAGTCAAAGCGTGGTTCTCGCTATCAATACGGTGCGCAGATTATAGACCAACGATATTTGCGCCAGCTTAAAGCGCCTAACGAAACGTCGCTGGCTGCGTGGCGGTACCAAAGGTCTCGCCGCAAGCCCTGCTTGCCGTAGTGGCAAGAAACGTGGCTTTCATGTCGAATTTTAGGCGGGCGGTACGGTTGCCCTCTATCATCAAAGTGAAATTTGTCGTACCGTAGGGGGTGTGGTAAATCTTGCTATATTACAAGTGACAATTTCGGGGAACTCATGGCGGAACCGCAGCACACGCTCGATTGCGATGTCCTGATCGTGGGAGGCGGCATCAATGGCGCGGGAATCGCGCGTGATGCGGCCGGACGCGGGCTGTCGGTCGTCCTGTGCGAAAAGGACGACCTGGCGGCGCACACGTCGTCGGCCTCGACCAAGCTGATCCACGGCGGCCTGCGCTATCTCGAGTACTACGAATTCAACCTCGTGCGCAAGGCGCTGATCGAGCGCGAAGTACTGCTGCGCGCCGCGCCCCACATCATGTGGCCGCTGCGCTTCGTCATGCCGCACTCGAAAGGCCAGCGCCCGGCGCTGCTGATCCGCGCCGGCCTGTGGCTGTACGACACCCTGGCCCGGCGCGAGCTGTTGCCGCGTTCCGCCGCCATCAACCTGCGCTGCCACTCGGCCGGCAAGCCGCTCAAGCCCGAGTTCCGTTGCGGCTTTGCGTACTCCGACGGCTGGGTGGACGACGCTCGCCTGGTGGTGCTCAACGCCATGGACGCCTGCGAGAAGGGCGCCACCATCCTCACCCAGGCGCGCGTGGACACGCTCACCCGCAAGGGCGCCGGCTGGGAAGCGATCATCGACAAGCCCACCTGCGGCGGCATCCGTGTCAACGCCCGTTACGTGGTCAACGCCGCCGGGCCGTGGACGGCGCAGATGCTGCACGTGGCCACGCCGAAGGAGGGCGCCGGCCACCTGCGCCTGGTCAAGGGCAGCCATATCGTGGTCAAGCGCATGTTCGACCACGACAATGCCTACATCTTCCAGAACCGCGACGGCCGCATCGTGTTCGCGATTCCCTACGAACGCGACTTCACGCTGATCGGCACCACCGACATCGACTACCAGGGCAACGCCGACAACGTCGCCATCGACGCCAACGAAATTGCTTACCTGTGCCAGCTGGCCAGCGAATACTTCGTCAACCCGGTCACGCCAGCCGACGTGGTCTGGACCTATTCCGGCGTGCGCCCGCTGCTCGACGATGGCGCCGACGCCAAGGCCGTCACCCGCGACTACCGGCTCGAAGTGGATGACGATGGCGCGCCGATCCTGAGCATCTTCGGCGGCAAGATCACCACCTACCGCAAGCTGGCGGAAGATGCCGTAGAGCTGATCGCCAAGGCGCTCGACAACCGCCACGGCAACTGGACCGCCAATGCCTGCCTGCCCGGCGGCGACTTGTTCGGCGCCGAGCCGCAGAACAAGTCGGTGCTCGGTTTCGACGAGTGGGTGCGCAAGGTGCAGAACCATTACGCCTGGCTGCCGCCGCTGCTGGTGGTGCGCTACACGCGCGCCTACGGCACCCGCATCCACACGCTGCTGCGCGAACGCGCGACCATCGCCGACATGGGCGAGGAAATCGCCCCGGGCCTGTACGAGGTGGAAGTGGAGTACCTGCGCAAGTACGAATGGGCGCGCACGGCACACGACATCCTGTGGCGCCGCTCCAAGCTGGGATTGCACGTGTCGCCCGAGGCGGCAGCCGCCTTGCAGGACTGGCTCACCGCCCATCCGATGCAGTTCAGATAAAAACGGCGCCACCAGGGCGCCGTTTTCGTCAGAGCGTGCAGTGTTTACTTCACGCCGTGCATCAGCTTCTGGATCAGCGGGGCAACCAGGAACAGCACCACGCCGCCGGCCAGCAGCGAATAGAAGCCGAAGGTGTAGCCCGACAGCGCCGACGTGATCGACATGCCTTCGGTACCGCTGACGTGCGAGGCGAAGATGCCCGACAGGTTGTTGCCGATACCGGTGGACAGGAACCAGCCGCCCATGCCCAGGCCCACCAGGCGGGTAGGCGCCAGCTTGGTCACCATCGACAGGCCGATAGGCGACAGGCACAGCTCACCGATCGATTGCAGCACGTAGACCATGAACAGCGTCCAGAACGGGATCTTGTTGTCGAGGTTGACCAGTGCGGTCAGCGCGTACATCAGCAGGCCGAAAGCGAGCGCGTTGAACAGCAGGCCCAGGCCGAATTTGCGCGGGATCGAGGGATTGTTCGAGCGCAGCATCACCCAGATAAAGGCGATCAGCGGTGCGAAGACGATGATCGCCAGCGAGTTCACGGTCTGGAACCAGGCCACCGGGAAGGTCCAGTTGAACATCTCGCGGTCGACGATTTTGTCGGCCAGGAAGGTGAACGAACTGCCAGCCTGCTCGAAGAACATCCAGAACATGATGTTGAAGAAGAAGATGATCAGCATTGCCAGGGCCTTGTCGCGCGCGACCTTGCCGTTTTTGAAGCCTTCCACCAGCAGCATTACCGACAGGCCCACGAACAGCACCGTCAGGACGATCTGCAGGTTGGCGGCGCCGGCGGCCAGCAGCAGGTACATGAGCGGAATCACGCACAGCGAACCGAGGATCACGTAGACCATGCGCTTCGGATCGGCGTGCTGGGCGTCCGGTGCGCCGATGCCCTTGAGCTGGGCGCGGCCGATGAAGAACCAGACCAGCGAGATAAGCATGCCCACGCCGGCGGCAATGAACACGACCTTATAGGCAGGCATGCCGTCGGTGCCGAAGATGGCGGTGGCCAGCCACTGGGTCAGTACCGGGGCGACCAGCGCGCCGGCATTGATGCCCATGTAGAAGATTGTGAAGCCCGAATCGCGGCGGGTGTCGGTGGTGCCATAGAGCTTGCCGACCATGGTCGAGATGTTCGGCTTGAACATGCCGTTACCGACGATGATGGTGGCCAGGCCGAACTTGAACACTTCTTCGTTCGGCACGGCGATCATGAACAGGCCTGCCGCCATGAAGGCGGCGCCGACCAGGATCGAGCGCTGGTAGCCGAGCACGCGGTCGGCCACGTAGCCGCCGAACAGCGCGGCGGCATAGACCAGGGCGAGGTAGGAGCCGTAGACCAGGTTGGCGGCCGATTCGCCGACCGCATTGCCACTGTAGAACTGCGCCACGATGTAGAGCACGAGCGCCCAGCGGACGCCATAGAATGCGAAGCGTTCCCAGAATTCGGTCATGAACAACATCCACAGGGGTGCGGGATGGCCCATGATCTGCTTGAACTCGGGGATGGCTGCTTCCGATTTATTGATGGTGGCACCGCTCATGCGGGGTCTCCTCTTCGATGATCTGTTTAAAAAGGTCTCGGGCTCCCTCGTGAGGAGCCAAATCGGGCGCCATTTTAATCTACAAATGGTTTAGAAAGTACTTTTTGCGCGCTGCGCCGCACCAAACTCCGCACGCATCGCGCCGACTTGTCGTATATTGGCAGGGCAGGCAACCCTGCGAGACACCGAATCTGCGCACCTGAATATAAGGATTTACGCAACATGGAACATGACGTTATCGATACCCTGATTTCGCCGGAAGGCCAGCTCGAAGTGCTGTCCAAGGCCGAAGTAAACAAACTGCTCGATACCAGCCAGGGCGGCCTGTATAACGTATTTCGCAATTGCGCGCTGGCCGTGCTCAATTGCGGCAGCACCATCGACGACGGCAAGGAACTGCTCGAGCGCTTCGAGTCGTTCTCGATCAGCATCGTGCAGCGCGAGCGTGGCATCAAGCTCGATATCAAGGGCGCACCGGCTTCCGCTTTCGTGGACGGCAAAATGATCAAGGGCATCCACGAGCAGTTGTTTGCCGTGCTGCGCGACATCGTCTTCGTCAGTAACGAGGTGACCAACTCCGACAAGTTCGACATGGCCCGCACCGAGGATGTCACGGACGCCGTGTTCCACATCCTGCGCAACGCCGGTGTATTGAAACCCATGCTCAATCCGAACCTGGTGGTGTGCTGGGGCGGCCACTCGATCAACCGCGCCGAGTACAACTACTCGAAGGAAGTCGGTTATCAAATGGGCCTGCGCGAACTCGATATCTGCACCGGCTGCGGCCCGGGCGCCATGAAAGGCCCGATGAAGGGCGCCACCATCGGCCACGCCAAGCAGCGCCTGACCAATGGCCGCTACCTGGGCATCACCGAGCCGGGCATCATCGCCGCCGAATCGCCGAACCCGATCGTCAACCAGCTGGTGATCATGCCCGACATCGAAAAGCGCCTCGAAGCATTCGTGCGCGCCGGCCATGGCATCGTGGTGTTCCCGGGCGGCGCCGGCACGGCCGAAGAGATCCTGTACATCCTCGGCATCCTGCTCCACCCGGACAACGCCGAACTGCCGTTCCCCTTGATTTTCACCGGCCCGGAAACCTCGCGCGAGTATTTTGTGCAGATCAATAACTTCATCCACGCCACGCTGGGCCCGGACGCGCAGGAACGCTACAAGATCATCATCGACGATCCGGAAGCCGTGGCGCGCGAAATGCAGGCCGGGATCAAGGCCGTGCGCGAGTACCGCAAGACCCGCAGCGACGCCTATTACTTCAACTGGGGCCTGAAGATCGACCGCGAATTCCAGAAGCCGTTCGCGCCGACGCATGAAAACATGCGCAACCTCAGCCTGCACAAGGACCAGGAAGTGCACCTGCTGGCGGCGAATTTGCGCCGGGCGTTTTCGGGCGTGGTGGCCGGTAACGTCAAGAACGAAGGCATCCGCGCAATCGAGCAGCACGGCCACTTCGAGATCCACGGCGACAAGGCGATCATGGGACCGATGGACGCGCTGCTCACGTCCTTCGTGGAGCAGAGCCGGATGAAATTGCCGGGCAAGGCCTATGAACCTTGCTATCGGGTGATCCAGTAGGGCACCTGAAAAACCTCCATGGCGGCGTTGCCGCTCCTCGCCGTACTGGCGTACTGTCTTCGTCGCTGCGCCTTGCCATGAAGGTTTTGTCAGGCGCCCTTTATTACGCGGGCCAGTCGCGTGGTCCGCGTCCTTCCATCTCCCGGTCAATGTAGAACGCGGCACTCACCAGCGCCAGGTGGGTGAACCCCTGCGGGAAGTTCCCCATCAGGCGCGCCCGTTCGTCGAATTCCTCCGCATACAGCTGCAAGTGGTTGGCATATCGCAGCAGCTTTTCGAAGATGTGCCGCGCCTCGTCCATGCGGCCGGCGCGCGCCAGGCATTCTACGTACCAGAACGAACATGCGGAGAACGCGCCTTCCTGGCCGGGCAGGCCGTCGTCGCGCTTGTAGCGATAGACCATGCCGTCGTCGGTGAGGTGCTTACCGATGGCGTCGAGCGTGGCCAGCCAGCGCGGATCGGTGGCGCCCACGAAGCGCACCAGCGGCATCAACAGCATCGACGCATCGAGCTCGCTGCTGCCGCGTTCTTCGACGAAGTGGTTCTGCTTCTCGTCCCAGAAATTGTCCCAGATGTCGTCGTGGATGGCGTTGCGCACCTTGATCCAGCGGGTGAAAGGCGCCGCCAGCGAACGTTTGCTGGCCAGCCGGATCGCGCGGTCCATCGCCACCCAGCACATCAGGCGCGAATGCAGGTGGTGGCGCGCCGGGCCACGGATCTCCCAGATGCCGGCATCCGGTTCCTGCCAATGCCGCGCCACGTAGTCGATCACGCGGCAAACTCCGAGCCAGCGATCGTGCGAGATCGCCTCGCCGTACTTGTTACTGAGGTAGATCGAGTCCATCAACTCGCCGTAAATGTCGAGCTGCAGCTGGCCGACGGCATCGTTACCAATGCGCACCGGCGCGGCGCCGCCGTAGCCGGCCAGGTGGTCGAGCGAGGTTTCGGTGGGGACCTTGCCGCCATCGAGCGCATACATCACCTTCAACTGGCCGCCCTTGGACGAGTGCATGGCACGGTCGCCGAGCCAGCGGTAGAAATCCTTGGCCTCCGTGTGGTAGCCGAGGCGCATCAGCGCATAGATCGAGAACGACGAATCGCGTATCCACGCGGCGCGGTAGTCCCAGTTGCGCACGCCGCCGGCCGCTTCCGGCAGCGAAAACGTGCCGGCCGCCGCGATCGATCCGTGCCGGCGCGACGTCAGCAGTTTCAGAACCAGCGCCGACCGGCCCACCGCATCGCGCCAGCGGCCCTTGTAGGTCGAGCGCGCCGACCAGGCGCGCCAGCGATTGATGGTCGCTTCGATCAGCTGGCCGATCTCGTCAGCGTCGATTAGCGGTTCGCTAGGTTCGTCAAGCATCAGGGTCAGGCACTGGCCCGCCTTGAGTTTGATGCTGGCGTGGACTTCGCCGTCGCCCTTCGTAAAATCGGCGCCGGACAGGCGCAGTGGCGGGCAGTCCTTGGCCGTGAACAGGGCTGTGCCATCCTTGATTTTCACGGATGGCACAGCCCGCGCATAATCGTAGCGCGGCGCGCAGCGCACGTGGATGGTCACCGTGCCGCGTGTGACGACCATGCGGCGCACCAGCCGGGTGGGCGCTTCGTCCGTTTCCGACGTGTCGATCATCAGGTCGGTCAGTTCGGCGCTGGCGTCGCTGCCCATCCATCGCGTGAGCAGCACGTTGGTGTCGGGGATGTACATCTGCACTACGCGTGGCGCGTCGATATCGGGCGCCAGTTCGAATACGCCGCCGTTGTCCGCATCGAGAATGCCGGCAAAGATGCTGGGGCTGTCCAGGTTGGGCCAGCACAGGTAGTCGATGGCGCCGTCGCAAGCTACCAGGGCGATGGTGGCCAGGTTGCCGATCACGCCGTGATCGGCGATATCGCGTTCCTTGCGCCGATCGCTCACGGCATCGGGTTCTGGTGTGCCGGGCTTGAGCCGCGCTCTGTTCGGCTTGGCAGCAGCCATCAGCCGTTATCCTCGAAGCCCGGGTACAGCGCCATGCCGCCATCGACAAACAAGGTGCTGCCCACCACGTAGTCGGCCAGGTCGGAAGCTAAAAACAGTGCGGCGTTGGCGACGTCGTCGGGCTGGCCCACGCGGCCGTACGGAATCAGCTTGAGCAGGTCGTCGGTGCCGCCGTCGGCCGTCACTTCGGCGTTGATCGGGGTCTTGATGGCGCCGGGGGCAATGGCGTTGATGCGGATGCGCTCGGGCGCCATTTCCTGCGCCATGGTTTCCATCAACAGGTGTACGCCACCCTTGGACGCCGCGTAGTTGACATGGCCGGCCCACGGTATGCGCTGGTGAACGGAACTCATGCAGATGATCTTGCCCAGTGCGCGCGAGGCATTGCGCTGGCCCTGCCGGCGGAACGTGCGCACCGCTTCGCGCATGCACAGGAACTGGCCGGTCAAGTTGGTTTTCAATACGCTTTCCCACTGCTTGAGCGTCATGTCGGCGCTCGGGGCATCGTCCTGGCGGCCCGAGTTGGCCACCACGATGTCGATGGCGCCGAAGCGCTCGACGGCGGCGGCGAACAGCGCCTGCACATCGGCTTCCTCGCCCACGTCGGCCTGCACGGCGATGGCCTTGCCGCCTTCGGCGGTAATCGCTGCCACCACTTCGTCCGCCTGGTCCTGGTGCGAATGGTAGTTGACGACCACGTTGGCGCCTGCCTTGGCAAAGGCCAGCGCGATGCCGCGCCCCAGGCCGGAGTTGGCGCCGGTGACGATGGCGGTTTGATCTTCCAGCGTAATGTGCATGTGCGTGCTCCCTTGCTGATGAACGGTGATCGTTTCATTGTAGGCAACGGGCCCGGGGCGAGAAGGGCGCGCGCAAGGGCGAAGCGGCTTCACCGCACGCACAGGCAAAAAAATCTGGACGAAAAAAAAAACCGCTCCGAAGAGCGGTTCTGGTAGCGCGATGCCGGAGCTTATTCTTCGCGGCGCAGGTGCGGGAACAGCAGCACGTCGCGGATGTTCGGCGAATCGGTGATGATCATCATCAGGCGGTCGATGCCGATGCCGCAACCGCCGGCTGGCGGCATGCCGTATTCCAGCGCGCGGATGTAGTCGGCGTCGTAGTACATTGCCTCTTCATCGCCGGCGTCCTTGGCGGCTACCTGCGCCAGGAAGCGTGCCGACTGGTCTTCGGCGTCGTTCAGCTCGGAGAAGCCGTTGGCGATTTCGCGGCCGACCATGAACAGCTCGAAACGCTCGGTAATGCCTTCGCGGGTGTCCGACGCGCGCGCCAGCGGCGACACTTCCACCGGGTAGTCGATGATGTACGTCGGTTCCCACAGCTGCGCTTCGGCGGTTTCTTCGAACAGCGCCAGTTGCAGCGCGCCCAGGCCGGCGGTGGCGAACGGCTTCACGCCAAACTTGAGCAGCTCGGTCTTGATGAATTCAGCGTCGTTCAACTGCTCGGCGGTGTAGCCCGGTGCATACTTGTTGATCGCTTCGACGATGGTCAGGCGGTGGAACGGCTTGGCCAGGTCCAGCTCGCGGCCGCCGTAGGTGAGCGTGGCGGTGCCGTGGGCGTCGATGGCGGCCTGGCGGATGATCGCTTCGGTGAAGTCCATCAGCCACTGGTAGTCGGTGTAGGCCGCGTAGAATTCCATCATCGTGAATTCAGGGTTGTGACGGATCGACACGCCTTCATTGCGGAAGTTGCGGTTGATCTCGAACACGCGGTCGAAGCCGCCCACCACCAGGCGTTTCAGGTACAGCTCGGGCGCGATACGCAGGAACATCTGCATGTCGAGCGCATTGTGGTGCGTGGTGAACGGCTTGGCGGATGCGCCCCCTGGAATGGTGTGCAGCATCGGCGTTTCCACTTCCATGAATTCGTTCTTTTCCATGAAGCGGCGCATCGACGAGATGGCGGCGGTACGCGCCTTGAAGGTGCGGCGCGTCTCTTCGTTCATGATCAGGTCCACGTAGCGCTGGCGGTACTTGGTTTCCTGGTCGGCCAGGCCGTGGAATTTGTCCGGCAGCGGGCGCAGCGACTTGGTGATCAGGCGCAGTTCGGTGACCTTGATGGTCAGCTCATCGGTCTTGGTCTTGAACAGGGTGCCGGTCACACCCAGGATGTCGCCCAGGTCGTAGTGGTGCAACGCGGCCATGGCGGCTTCGCCGGTCAGGTCGAGCGTGGCGTAGATCTGGATGCGGCCGTCGGCGTTCTTGCCGGACGAATCCTGCAGGGTGGCGAATGCGGCCTTTTTGCCGGCTTCGCGCTTGAGCATCATGCGGCCGGCCAGCACCACGGTGACCGGAGCGGCTTCGAGTTCCTCGCGCGTCTTCGCACCGAATTCGGCGTGCAGGTCGGCAGCCTTGTGTTGCGGTTTGAAGTCGTTGGGGAAGGCGACGCCTTGCTGGCGCAGGGCGGCCAGCTTGGCGCGGCGCTCGGCGATGATCTTGTTTTCGTCGGGCGCTGCTGCTTGGTCTTGAAGATCCGTAGTCATGGTCTGTTTCTTTGGTGGGGTGAAGATTATTAATTGGTGGCGTCGGCCAGCGTATAGGGCTCGGTCGCAAACAGCGCGTCCACATCGAGCTCGCTGAAGTCGCGGGCAATCGCGATCACGTTGTCGAACTGGGCGAACGCTTCGGCCGGCAGGGTGGTGGTGAGCACCACCGCGCGCATGCCGGCGCGGCGCGCCGCTTCCACGCCCAGCGGCGCGTCCTCGAACACGATGCTGTCGGCGGGCAGGCTGCGGGCACGTTCGGCGGCCAGCAGGAACACGTCCGGGTTCGGTTTGCCGCGCGTCACATCGGCGGCGCCTGCGATGGCGTCGAATTGCTTGCGCAGATCCAGGCCGTCAAGCGTGAAGTCGATATTGGCCGGCGGCGCGGCCGTGGCCACGGCCAGCTTCACGCCAGCGGCTTTGGCGCGGGCGATGAACTGCTCGAAGCCGCCCGTGACGGCCAGGTGCGGCGCATACAGTTCGCGGTACAGCGACTCTTTTTCCACATCGAGCGCAGCGGTTTCTTCGTTGGTGAGGTGGTCGCCCAGGTAGGTGCGCATGATTTCATGGCCCTGGCGGCCGGCCGTGTCGCGGAAAAACGCATCCGGGTCGAGCGTGTGACCACGCTTGCCGAAGAACGCCAGCCACGATTCGGTGTGGTAGGCCATGTTGTCCACGATGGTGCCGTCCATGTCGAAGATGAACGCGCGCTGCGATGTAGTCATCGAATCTACCTTTAATTAAACGCCTTGTTTCAGCGAGGCCGAGATGAAATCGTCGATTTCACCGTCCAGCACTGCCTTGGTGTTACCGGTTTCGAAGTTGGTGCGCAAATCCTTGATGCGCGACTGGTCGAGCACATACGAACGGATTTGATGGCCCCAGCCCACGTCGGTCTTGGAGTCTTCCAGCTTCTGCTGCTCGCTCATGCGCTTGCGCAGTTCCATTTCGTACAGTTTGGCCTTCAACATTTCCATCGCCTCGGCCTTGTTGCGGTGCTGCGAACGGTCGTTCTGGCACTGCACCACGATGCCCGAAGGCGCGTGGGTAAGACGAACCGCCGAATCGGTTTTATTAATGTGCTGACCACCGGCGCCCGACGCACGATAGGTATCGATGCGCAGGTCGGCCGGGTTGATCTCGATATCGATCGAGTCATCGACTTCCGGGTACACGAACAGCGACGTAAACGACGTGTGGCGGCCGTTGGCCGAGTCGAACGGCGACTTGCGCACCAGGCGGTGCACGCCGGTCTCGGTGCGCAGGAAGCCGTAGGCGTATTCGCCTTCGACCTTGATGGTGGCGGTCTTGATGCCGGCCACCTCGCCGTCGGACTGCTCCATGACTTCGACCTTGAAGCCCTTGCGGTCGCAATAGCGCACGTACTGGCGCAGCAGCATCGAGGCCCAGTCCTGGGCTTCGGTACCGCCGGCGCCGGCCTGGATGTCGATGAAGCAGTTGTTCGGGTCCATCGGATTGTTGAACATCCGGCGGAATTCCATGCCCTCGATGACCACGCGCACGGCTTCGGCATCGACGATCAGTGCTTCCAGCGTGTCGTCGTCGCCTTCTTCCCTGGCCATGGCGAACAGGTCGGCCATGTCTTTGAGGTCGGTGTCGGCCTTGGTCAGCGCGAACACGATGGCTTCCAGCGATTTTTTTTCCTTGCCGAGATCCTGCGCCTTTTTAGGGTCGTTCCAGATCGTCGGGTCTTCCATTTCTTCGTTTACTTGCTCGAGCTTCTCTGACTTTTTATCGAAGTCAAAGATACCTCCGAAGTTCGGCTTCACGCGACGTCAGGTCGGTGAGCAGGGCGGAGAGGGAGTTGATGCGTTCGGCTTCCATGTTTTCTTCTTCTCTAAGGGCGAAATCAAACCCTAGATTATACGCTATGAAAGCCCAACCATCTTCTCCCTCGCGCCAATCGGCCGGATCACCCGCGCTTCAACTGCTTGATCACGCTTGCCACCTTGGCAGTGATCACGTCGATCGCCGGGCCGTTGGCGCCGTGCGGGAAAATCACGTCGGCGTTGCGCTTGGTCGGTTCGATGAACTGCTTGTGCATCGGGCGCACGGTGTCCATGTACTGGCCCACCACGCTGTCCACCGAGCGGCCCCGCTCCGTGATGTCGCGCTGCATGCGGCGGATGAAGCGCACGTCGGACGCGGTATCGACGTAGATTTTCAGCGACATCATGTCGCGCAGGTCGGCGTCGTACAGGGCGAACAGGCCCTCGATCACGATCACTGGCGCCGGCTTGACGGGGATGGTGCGCGTGGAGCGGTTGTGCAGGGTGAAGTCGTACTCGGGCATCTCGATCGACTCGCCGCGACGCAGGGCCTGGACGTGCTGCACCAGCAGCGGCCACTCGAAAGCGTTGGGATGGTCGTAATTCTGGTCGGGGCGCAGTTCGGGCGCAAGGTGCGACTGGTCGCAGTAGTAATCGTCCTGCATCACCACCGAGACCATGTCGGAACCGAAGGCGGAGAGCACTTGCTGGGACACCGTGGACTTGCCACTGCCGCTACCGCCTGCGACACCAATAATAAACGGTTGGAATGGGATATTGTTCATACCCCGCATGATACCGGAACCGCGCCTTTACCGACAGGGACCAATGGCGGCAGATTCATGCAAAAATCCGCAAGATGGCTTAAAGATTAAGTTTGCGTCCCGTTGCATATGTCTTGATTCGCGTTGGATCGCTGCGTATTATGCTGCGATCTTCCCTGATCTGATGACTTATGCCGCTGCTGCCGCCTTTCCCCCGTCTCCGACTGTTATCCACCATCCTGCTGGCCGGGGCAGGCAGCCTGGCCGTCGCTGCCAACCCGGCTGCCACGCCGGCCGGCGCCCAAGCGACCATGGCCCTGCTGGAGACTACCGACCTGCACGCCAATGTCCTCGGGTACGACTACTACAAGCTCAAACCCGAGCCGGCGCTCGGGCTGGAACGCACCGCCACGCTGATCCGCCAGGCGCGTGCCCAGTACCCGAACAACCTGCTGCTCGATAACGGCGACGCTTTGCAAGGCACGGCGTTATCGGATTATCAAGCCAAGGTGGCGCCGGTGCAGTGCGGCCAGTTGCCGGCCATCTACAAGGCGATGGACTTGCTGGGCGTCGATGGCGCCGGCATCGGCAACCATGAATTCAATTACGGCCTGCCGTACCTGAACCAGGTCACCGGCAGCGCCTTCGATGTGGACGGCGTGCCAGCCGATGCGCCGCGCTGCGCGGGGCCGAAATTCCCGATCGTGCTGGCCAACGTGGTCAGCACCCGCTCGGGCAAGCCGCTGTTCGCGCCGTACAGCATTCTTACCCGGCAAATTGCCGCTACCGGCCCCGATGGCAAGCCGGTCAACGCCACCATCAAGGTGGGCATCATCGGTTTCGCTCCGCCCGAGATCCTGGCATGGGACAAGCGCTGGCTCGATGGCAAGGTGACTGCCGAAGGCGTGCGCGAGACCGCGCAAAAATTCATTCCGATCATGCGCGCCCAGGGCGCCGACCTGATCGTGGCGCTGTCGCACGGCGGCATCGATGGCGCGCCGTACACGCCGGCCATGGAAAACGCCAATTACTACCTGGCGCAAGTGCCGGGCGTGGACGCCCTGCTGATCGGCCACTCGCACCTGCCGTTCCCGCTGGCCACCAGCACGGTCGCGCAATTCAACCTGCCGGGCGTGGACAAGGCCAGGGGCACCGTGCACGGCGTGCCGACCGTGATGGCCAGCCTGTGGGGCAAGCACCTGGGCGTGATCGCGCTGCACATGACCTACGACGGGCAGCGCTGGAATGTCGATAAAACCCGCACCACGGTGGAAGCGCGCAGCACCCGCAACGCCGACGGTACTTACGTGGACGCCGATCCGGCCGTGGCGCAACTGGTAGCGGCCGAGCACGAGGCCACCATCCGTTACGTGCAAACCCCGGTGGGCAACAGCGACTTCCGCATGTCGTCGTACTTTGCCGATGTGGGCGATGTCAGCGCGGTGCAACTGGTGAACCAGGCCCAGACCGATTACGTGCACAACTACGTGCAGGCCAATTTGCCGCAGTACGCGGCGCTGCCGGTGCTGTCGATGGCATCGCCGTTCAAGACCGGAGCTGCCGGCGTGGGCGACTACACCGATGTCAAGCCAGGTGCGCTGGCGCTCAACAACGCCGCCGATTTGTACCTGTACCCGAACGAGCTGCATGCGGTCAAGGTCGATGGCGCGGGCCTGAAGGCGTGGCTGGAAAAATCGGCCGAGCGCTTCAACCGCATCGATCCGGCCGCCACGGCGCCGCAGGAACTGATCAACACCGGTTCGGCCGGTTATAACTTCGACATGCCCACCACGACCGACATCAGCTACCAGATCGACGTGACGCGGCCGGTCGGCCAGCGCATCGTGGCATTGAACTGGCAGGGCGCGCCGGTCACGCCCGGCCAGCAGTTCCTGGTCGCCACCAATAACTACCGCGCCAGCGGCGGCGGCAATTTCCCCGGGCTGGACGGCAGCCAGACCGTGGTGGCCGCGCCGGACAGCAGCCGCGACGTGCTGATCGCGTTCATCCGGAAGACCAAGAACCTTACCCGCGCTGCCAACGGTGCCACCCGCAGCTGGCGCTTTGCGCCCGTACAGGTGGCCGGCCCCGTGGTATTCCACGCGGCGCCGGGCATGATCGCGCTGGCTGGCGAGGCGGGTTTGACGGGCGTGACCGAGCTGCAATCCGACGACGGCAGCGGCAAGGGCTTTGCACTGTACGCGGTCGATCTGGCGCAGTAGAAGGCGATAACCGTGCGCGACGCATGGCGCAGGGCATTGTGTGTTACTGTGCGCAACGGTCCTCGTTCACCGTCCCAGTAGCCCGCCTAGTTGACGACTGGAACCCAGGACCGTCTTCATGCGTCTTAACAATCCCAATCAAAACCACCTGTTGGCGGCGCTGCTCGACGCCGAGTTCGACCGGCTGTCGCCGCACCTCGATCCGATCATGATGCGCCTGGGCGATGTGCTCTACGAGTCCGGCGCCGCCATCAACCACGTGTATTTTCCGACGTCGGCCATCGTCTCGCTGCATTACGTGCTGGAAAACGGCAGCTCGTCCGAGATCGCCGGCGTCGGCAACGAGGGCATGCTGGGCATCTCGCTATTCATGGGCGGGAACACGACGCCCAGCCGCGCCGTGGTGCAGACCGCCGGCCATGGCTACCGCCTCAAGTCCCACCTGCTGCTCGACGAGTTCAACCGCGCCGGGCCGGTGATGCGCCTGCTGCTGCGCTACACCCAGGCGCTGCTCACGCAAATGTCGCAAACCGCGATCTGCAACCGCCACCACACGGTGGACCAGCAGTTGTGCCGCTGGCTGCTGCTCACCCTCGACCGATTGCCCACCAGTGAACTCACCATGACCCAGGAACTGATCGCCAACATGCTGGGCGTGCGCCGCGAAGGCGTGACGGTGGCAGCCGGCCGGCTGCAGGCCAGGGGTTATATCAGCAACCGGCGCGGCCATATCTCGGTGCTCGATCGCCATGGCCTGGAGGGCGATGTGTGCGAGTGCTACGAGGTGGTCAAAAAAGAATTCGCCCGGTTGATGTCGGACGTGCGCCAGCGCCAGGAGGTCAAATGAACGCCGGCCTTTCTGTCGCCAAGCTGCTGCTCGAAGCCGATGCACTGCAAACGGCCATCCATAACAGCGCCAACTTTTGCAGTATCGCCACCGATGTCAACGGCGTGATCCAGATTTTCAATGTCGGCGCAGAGCGCATGCTGGGCTACAGCGCGGCCGAAGTGCTGAACCACGTCACGCCCGCCGGCCTGGCCGATCCGCAGGAAGACGTCGAACGGGCGGCCGCCCTGAGCCTGGAGGCCGGTGTACAAATCCAGCCCGGGTTCGAGGCGCTGGTGTTCAAGGCCTCGCGCGGCATCGAGGACAGCTACGACATGACCTTCATCCGCAAGGATGGCAGCCGGCTGCCGGTGAGCATGTCGGTGAGCGCGCTGCGCGACGCCGGCCAGAACATCATCGGCTACCTGTTGATGGGAACCGATAACACGGCCCGCAAACAGGCCGAACGCGAACAGGCCTTGCTGGACCAGCGCCTGCGCGAGCAGCAACTGGCGCTGCAGGACACCAACGTGGAGCTGGAAGCGGCGCGGGCGCTGGCCGAAAAGGCCAACCTGGCCAAGTCCGAGTTTTTATCGGCCATGAGCCACGAGCTGCGCACGCCGCTCAATGCGGTGCTTGGTTTTGCCCAGTTGCTGGCGTCGGACAAGCCGCCGCCGACCACGTCGCAACAGCGCTCGCTTGACCAGATTCTCAAGGGGGGCTGGTATTTGCTGCAACTGATCAACGAGATCCTCGATCTCGCCATGATCGAGTCGGGCAAGGTGACCATGTCGCAGGAGTCGATGGGGTTGGCGGAGGTGCTCAAGGACTGCCAGACGCTGATCGCGCCGCAGGCCGAAAAGCGCGGCATCCGGCTGTTCTTTGCCGCCATGAGCGAGCCGTACTATGTCCACGCTGACCGCACCCGGGTCAAGCAGGTGATGATCAACCTGCTGTCCAACGCCATCAAGTACAACCGCCGGGGCGGCATGGTGATCGTCGAATGCGCCCGGGCCGAAGGCGCCCGCGTGCGCGTGAGCGTGACCGACACTGGCGCGGGGCTCAATGCCGAGCAGGTCGAGCAGCTGTTCCAGCCGTTCAACCGCCTGGGCCAGGAAGAGGGCGCGGAAGAGGGCACCGGCATCGGCCTGGTGGTCACCAGGCAGCTGACCGAGTTGATGGGCGGCGCCATCGGCGTGTTCAGCGAAGTGGGCGTCGGCACCACGTTCTGGATCGAGCTGGCCGCCAGCAGCGAACCGGTGCTGGAAATTCCTGCATGCGACTTGCCGCCGGCCGCGGCCGTGGGCGCCGGCGCACCGTTGAAAACCCTGCTGTACATCGAAGACAATCCGGCCAATCTGAGCCTGGTGGAGCAGCTGGTACTGCGCCGCAGCGACCTCAAACTGCTGACGGCCATCGACGGCTATGCCGGCATCGAACTGGCGCGCACCTACCAGCCGGACGTGATCCTGATGGACATCAACCTGCCCGGCATCAGCGGCTTCGGCTGCCTGAAGATCCTGCACGATGATGCCGCCACCGCGCATATCCCGGTGCTGGCGCTGTCGGCCAACGCCATGGCGCGCGACGTGGAAAAAGGCGTGGAGGCGGGATTTTTCCAGTATCTGACCAAGCCGATCAACGTCACGCAGTTCATGTGCGCACTCGACGAAGCGCTGGCCTTTGCCGCCGTCCATGGCAGCCCGCAAACACCTACCGAGGAAACCGCATCATGATAGAACCATCCGACATCCACGCCGCCCAGATCCTGATCGTGGACGACCAGAAAGCCAACGTCATGCTGCTCGAGCAGATGCTGGCCAACGCCGGCTATACCAATGTGCACAGCACCATGGACCCGTTCCAGGTCGCCGGCCTGCATCTCGCAAACCATTACGACCTGATCCTGCTCGACCTGCAAATGCCAGGCATGGACGGCTTTGCGGTATTGCAGGCGCTGCACGATATCGAACCGGACGGCTATGTGCCGGTGCTGGTGGTCACGGCCCAGCCGACCCACAAGCTGCGCGCGCTGCAGGCGGGCGCCAAGGACTTTATCGGCAAGCCGTTCGACCTGCTGGAAGTGGAAACGCGGATCCAGAACATGCTGGAAGTGCGCCTGCTGCACCGCAAGCTGCGCCGCTACAACCAGCAGCTCGAATTCACGGTACTCGAGCGCACGGCGCAGCTGCGCGAAAGCGAAGCACGCTTCCAGCGCTTTGCCGAACTGTCCACCGACTGGTACTGGGAACAGGACGCCGACGGTCAGCTGGTGAACTGCCACGGCCCGGTGGCCGACATGGTAGGGCTGTCCGGCGCCGCCACCGGCGGCTGGGACGTGGCCGAGCGCGCGGAACTGGAAGCGAACATCGCCGACCGCAAGCCGTTCCTCGACTTTATCTACAGCCGCACCGCCGACAGCGGCGCGGTCCAGTACCTGCAAGTGAGCGGCGAACCGGTCTTCGACGAAGCGAGCCGCTTCATCGGCTACCGCGGCGTGGGCCGCGACGTCACCGCCATGGCGCTGCTGTTCTCCGCCCGAGAGAGCGCGAGCGCCTGACGTCAGCCGCATTTGCGACGTTTTCGGTACACTAGCCGGTCTTTGATGGTCACCGGAGTACGGCAATGAAAACAGTCACATTTGGGTCCGGCGTCAGCGTGCCGGTGCTGGGGCAGGGAACGTGGAATATGGGCGAGGATGCCTCGCGCAAGGCCGCCGAGGTGCGGGCCTTGCAGCTGGGCCTCGACCTGGGCATGACCCTGATCGATACCGCCGAGATGTACGGCGAGGGCGGCGCCGAGGAAGTGGTCGGCGCGGCGCTGGCCGGGCGGCGCTCGGACGCTTTCCTGGTCAGCAAGGTGTATCCGCACAACGCCAGTTTCGACGGCGTGCGCGCGGCCTGCGAGCGCAGCTTGAGGCGCCTGCGCGTCGAGTCCATCGACCTGTACCTGCTGCACTGGCAGGGCCACTATCCGCTGGCAGAAACCTTCGACGGATTCGAGGCGCTCAGGCAGGCCGGCAAGATCAGGGACTATGGCGTCAGCAATCTCGATTTGCCCAGCATGGAGGAAGCGGTCGGCTATGGCGCCCCGGCCACCGACCAGGTGCTGTACAACCTGCTCAAGCGCGGCATCGAGTTCGACCTGCTGCCATGGTGCCGCGCGCGCGGCATGCCGGTGATGGCGTATTCGCCGCTCGAGAGCAGCGGGCGCGAACAGGCCGCCTTGCTGGGCCACCCGGCCCTGCGCACCGTGGCCGATGCGCATGACGCCACGCCCGCGCAGATCGCGCTGGCCTGGGTGCTGCACCAGGACGGCGTGATCGCTATCCCCAAGGCGGTCGATCCTGTACACTTGCGCGCCAACCGCGCCGCCGCCGACATCCGGCTCACCAGCGACGACCTGGCCGCGCTGGACCGCGCCTTTCCGCCGCCGCGCCGGGCGCGTGCGCTGGACATGAGATAACCATGCGATAACTGCCAATCACCACTATGTTCAAACGACTCAAGCAACTGCTCAACCCCACGCCGCCGGCCCCGCAAGGCGACGAAATCCTGGTCAACGCCTACGCCACCGTGGCCCACCTGCCGCCGCGCGACTTCCCGCACGTGACGGGCGGCCTGCGCGGCCTGGCCGATCCCGAACTGGCCAAGCACCTCAACGGCTTCATGCACCATGTCGCGGATGCCGGCCAGGGCAAGATGACGCGCACCCGCTACCACGTGATCCGCCACATCCAGCGCGTGCAGCAGCATGCCAGCCTGGCGCTGGCGCCGGCCGACATGCCGGCCATGCTGGCGTGGGCCCGGGACGCCAACGCCATCCTGTTCATGGCCGACGGGAGCGTGCTCGATCCGCAGGGCCGCGCGCTGCTCAAACCCGCTGCCGCCGATGGTGATTCGCAAGCGGAACTGCCATACCCGCCAGCGGCGTGGGACCGCAAGGCCCGCACCGATGCGGTCCTGGCCCAGCGCCAGGTGACGGTGCCGGCCGACCTGCCGCCCGTGGTCTCCGAGCCCGAGCTGCGCCTGCGCACGCCGGAAGACGTATTGCGCCGCATGCTGGCGCTGTTCGTCGTGGCGATCCGCGCCGAGTCGTTGACGGGCGAGCGCCCGATTGCGGTGGCCGACCTGCAGCAGCGCTTTCCGCCGGCGTTTGCCGGTCTCACCGAACTGGAACGCGATTTCCTGGCCAAGGATGCGCCCACCGCGCAGGAAATCACCCAGTTCCTGTGGCGCTACGAGGCGATCCTGGTGCTGCAATGGGCGCTCGGTTTGCAGGATGCGCTGCCGTTCCCCGACGCGATCTGCGATGTGGCGGCCATTTCCAGCACCGTCATCGAACGCGGCACCGAAGGCTTGCGCAAGCAGCCGGTCGTACGCGGCGCCACCAAGGTGCTCGACGCGCTGGATTTGCACTACCGCCTGCACTGGGCTTCGCGCCAGGCGCTGCTCAAGAAAACTGCGGTGCCTGCGGGCCTGAACGACAGCGTCCTGCAGGAGCGCCACCACGCGCTGAACTGGCTGGTGCGCTTCGAGGACCGCGAATGGGACGAGGTCGATACGCCGACCTGAGCCGCCTAAGTAAAACCCTTATGTACGCTACCGAACGGAATCAAATGTTTACCGAGAGTATATTTCACTGATCCCAGAGCAATCCTTGGGCTTAACTGAAGGAGCGAATATGAACAAGAAAATTATCCTCGGCGCAGTATTGGCAGCATTCGTGGGCACGATGGGCAGCGCCATGGCGCAAGGTCGCGGCAACGACGACCATCGCGGCAAACCCGACAAGCACGACAACAAGGGCAACAACAAGTACAAGGACAAGCACGACGACCGTCGCGACTTCGATGGCGATCGCCGCAACGACCGCTACGATTATCGCCATGACAATCGCGGTGCCAACCGGGGCGCCGGTCCGCGCCACGACCTGTACAAGGGCCATCGCCTGCCGCCGCAGTACCGCAGCAAGCAGTACGTGGTCGATAACTGGCGCACCCATCGCCTGAGCGCACCACCGCGCGGCTACCACTGGGTGCAGACCGGCGCTGACTACGTGCTGGTGGGGATCGCCACCGGCGTGATCGCGACGCTGATCCTGTCGAATTGATCTTCACGGTAGCACCAATGACGGGCCGCAGCGATGCGGCCTTTTTTTTGTTCGCAGTTCAGCGTGGCGCACGGCCGATTGCCGCGTCGATCACTTCGCGCATGTGCTGCGCGTGCAGCCGCTCCTCTTCGGTCGTCGCACGGGCCGACGCACGGGCCGACTTAGGGGCTGGCTCGCGGGCTTCGGCCAGCGCCTGTTCCAGGTAGGCGTCTTCCGTGCCGAACCACTGATCCGCGACCTCCGCGCCCAGCAAGCGCTCGCGCAGCTGCCGGCGCTGCGCCTGCCAGCGCGCCAGCCTGTGCAGGTCGGGATCGTCGCCAAAATTTTGTGCCGCCAACAGCGTGGCGTGAGTGGCCAGATAGCGGTCGTACCGTGCGGCCAGCGCTTGCGCCTCGGTTGCAGCGCCGGCGGGCAGCCTGCGCTGCAGGTGGTCGTCCAGTTGTTGCAGGCGCTGCGGATTGCGCCGGTCGTTTAAATACCGCTCCATCACCATCCGCAGCGCGTGGTCGGCAACCAGTCGCTGGTCGTCGGTCAGCGCCAGGTCAGGCTGAACCGCAGGCAGCAGGGCAAGCCCCGCGTGCGCAGTGGCCGTGTTCGCAGACTGGTCTGCCGGCGGCGAATCGCCAGCCGCGCCGGTCGGCGCTGGCATCGGGCCGCCTGGCGTGCCGGCGGCGCCGGTTGCCATCGCGTGATCGGCAGGCCGTACAGCCGTTGTCGGCAATGGCAATCCCGGCGCGACCATGCCCGGCGCCATTGCCGCCGCCAGCACCGTCGCGGCGAGCGCCAGCGTCGCTGCTGCCGCCACAGGCGCTGCCTGCATCAGTAGGTAGGCCAGCCGTTGGTGAAGAACAGGTCGCTCATGAACAGCACTGGCGTGTAGTTGTTCTGGCTGTCGAGCGCATGGCGCGCCAGCACGCCATTGCTGATCGACTCGGCGCCCGGCGCGATGAAGCGGCCGCCGCCTGCATCGAGCACGGTGCCGCCGCCGTTGCGCATGTCCACGCCGTTCTTGTCGAGGTAGGGGCCGGTCACGCTGGTCGAGCGGCCATAGGCGATACGGTAGGTGCTGTTGGCGCCGTCGCAGCATTTGCCCTTGGAGACGAACAGGTAGTAATACGAGCCGTTGGCTACGATGAACGGGTTTTCGATGCCGATCGAGTCGGTCGCCAGCCGGGTCCTGGCGCCGAACGGTTTCAAGGTATTGGCATCGACGCGCGTGATGTAGATCCCGGTCTGGAACGAGCCGTAACTGAGCCATGGCTGGCCGGCTTTATCGACAAAGAAGTTGGGATCGATGGCATTGAAATTGTCGCCGGGAGCGGAGGTGATGACGGCGCCCTGGTCCACCCAGTTCCCCTGGGCGATGCTCGATGCCGTCGCCAGCCCGATGGCCGACTTCTGGCTGCCGAACGTCGAGACTGCGTAATAGAGTATGGCCTTGCCGTTCCACTCGTGCAGGTCGGGCGCCCACGCCTGTTTCTTGTTGCCGTTGTACTGCCCCCACCACGGCAGGCCGTTGCCGAAGATCGGCACGCCCTGGGTCCAGGCGCGGCCGTTGGCCGAGTACTTGACGCCGACGCCGGTATCGCTGGTCTCCACGATCCACCAGGTATTGGCAGCCTTGTACAGGTGCGGGTCGTGGGTGACGATATCACCGGTCAAGGTCCAGGTGGCGGCAGCCGCGCCGGCCGAGGCGATGGCCAGGCAGCCGGCGGCCGCCCATTGTTTCAGGTGCTTCAGGGTTGTCATGATGTCTCCGTTTTTTTATCGATGCCGGCGTTGCGGCAGTACCCCATGCTGTGCCCGGTTCGCCTGCGCGTCTAATCAAATTTTTGAGCGCAGCGATATCGTGATGCGTATCGCTGCTACAAATATATATGTAGTCAGGTTACTAAAAAATGTAATTGAAGAGGAAAATATTTTCTGCATCGTGTAAAAATTGAATGTAGTTCTGCTACATTTTGTGCGGGAGACATGATTCCCAAAAACATAACGATGAGGACAAGATGATGACCCAGACGAAACTACGCAACATCCCGCGCATCCTGTGCGCCGCCGGCCTGCTCGGCGCTGCCATGGCGCCCGCGCACGCCGCCCTCAACCCCGCCGACACATCGGTACAGATGTTCCGCTGGAAGTGGAACGACATTGCCAAAGAATGCACGAGCTTCCTCGGCCCGCAGGGCTTCGGCGCCGTGCAGGTGTCGCCGCCGACCGCTGCCGCCAGCCTGGGCACGTGGTGGGATGTGTACCAGCCGGTCAATTTCAATTCCCTCAAGAGCAATATGGGGACCGAGGCCGAGTTCAAGGCCATGGTCAACACCTGTCATGCGGCCAAGGTACGCATTTACGTGGACGTGGTGGTCAACCACGTGGCGGCCGGCGCCGGCACTGCCACCGACGGCTCGACCTGGAATTCCAGTTCGCTGACGTATCCGTTCTTCAGTGCCAGCGATTTCCACCCGGCGTGCGATATCGCCGGCGGCGATTACGGCTACCCCGGCAACCGCAACAACGTGATGGTGTGCCGCCTGAGCGGCCTGCCCGACCTGAAAACCGAAGGCAGCTACGTGCAGGGCCAGGTGAAAACTTATCTGAACAAGCTGGTGGCGCTGGGCGTGGACGGCTTGCGCTTCGACGCGGCCAAGCATATGCAGCCGGCCGACATCCAGGCCATCATGAGCGGCGTCACATCAACCACCACGTCGGGCGAGCCGCTGTGGGTGACGCAGGAGGTGATCCCGGACAGCAATGTGGTGCGTTCGACGTATTTTGCGGCCGGCACCCTCAACGAATTCCAGTACTCGTACGCATTGAAAGCCATGTTCCGCAACGAGAACGGCGCCAGCCTGTCGCAGGTACGCACCATCATGGGCACGCCCGGCAACTGGGGCGGCACCTGGGGTTTCATTCCGAGCGACAAGGCGACCGTGTTCGTCAACAACTGGGATACCGAGCGCAATGGCAGCTCGCTGGTCGCCAGCAACTACGTTGCGGGCAGCATCAACGACACGCAAGGCACCAAGCGCTACGACCTGGCCAATATCTTCATGCTGGCGTGGCCGTATGGCGCGGCGCAGCTGCATTCGGGGTTCCGCTTTACCAGCTACGACCAGGCGCCGCCGTCGGCCAGTCCGTTCGATGCGAACGGCAATCCCGTCATCAATCAGCAGTGGGATTTCATTCACCGCTGGAGCGATATCGCGAACATGGTGGCGTTCCGCGCGGTCACGCGCGGGCAGGGCATCGATAACTTCACGACTGGAACCGCCAACCAGGTCGCGTTTGCGCGCGGCGCCAAGGGCTACGTGGCGATCAACAACGACAGCGCGCCGTGGAACGTCTCGCTGCAAACCCAGCTGCCAGCCGGCACCTATTGCAACGTGGTGCAGGGCCAGTTGAACGGCACGGCCTCCGCGTGCACGGGCGGCAGCGTCACAGTGGCATCCAATGGCGTCATCAGCGTGAGCATTCCCGGCAACGGCGGTTCGACCGTGCCGGCAGTGGCCCTGCACGTCAACCAGAAAATCGCCGGCAGCGGCGGTGGTGGTGGCGGTGGCACCTGCACCACCGTCCCGGTGACGTTCCGCGTGGCCAATGCCAACACCGCGTTCGGGCAGAACCTGAACGTGGTCGGCAACCAGGCCGCACTGGGCAACTGGACCCCGGGCGCCGGCACCCAGATGACCATCGAAGGCAGCGGCGCCAATGTGCCGTGGTCGAGCACGGTGCAACTGCCGCCGGCCACGGCGATCCAGTACAAGTTCGTCAAGGTTGGCGCGTCGGCCGTGTGGGAGAGTAACCAGGGGACTGCCAGCGGCAACCGCGAGGCAACCACGCCGGGCTGCGGCGGTTCGCTCACGCTAGACGGCGGCAGCTTCAGGAATTAGAACCTGTCCCGGCAGGGATAGGTTCTTAGTGCAGGTTCGCCGGTACGGCTTTTTGCTGCTGCACCAGGATGAACGGGCTGACCACGGACGCCCACAGCTGGGCGTTCGATTCCAGCCAGCCTTGCGCCTGCTGGTCGCTGACCTTGGCCAGCAGGCCGGCTTCCATCCACCTGGAGATATTGTCCTTGTCGTCGTGCGAGATGCGCACGGCCACGTCGACCAGGTCGAGCGAGTCGGCCACCCACACCACGTTGCCCTGGGCGAAGTGCTTGAGCAGTTCGGTCCATGGCAGGCGCGCGGTTTCGCGGTTGATCTTGTCGCGCAGTTCGGTATCTTTTTCTGGTTTGGTTTGCATATCAAATAACTTCTACTGTAGGTTGCGGATTGCCGCGCCATGTTAACCGATAGACCGCGCCTTTGCGCACATTGCCCACCAGCGCAGGGCGGAAGCATGCGAGATTGGTGCCGCCCGGGCGCCGCACGCTCGGGTACAGCACACCGAGCGACCCGCCGTCGAGCAGCCGTTCGGCCAGCGTTTGCGAGTCGACATAGCTGTCCGGCGCCAGGCAGGCGGCGTAGCGCGGCTGGCCGCGCAGGTCGTGGAATGCCGCGGTGAAGTCGGCCAGCATGCACTGGTATTGCACGCTGTCGTCGAAGCGGTTGATTTCGGCGTATTCCACGGTCTTGTGGAAAATGACTTCGGCCAGCGCGGTGTCGGCGTCGAACGCGCAATACCAGGCGCCACGGCGGCTGTCGTTGAAGCGGCTGCCCTGCGGATGGGCGTAAGTGTAGGCGGCGTTGATGATGCGGAAGTTCGGCACGCCGAACACCAGTTCATCGACGCTGATGCCGGCGGCGCCGCCGTTTTGCGTGCGCAGGCGGGCATTGGTGGCGTTATCGAGATCGAACAGGTCGCGCAGGTGGGCGTCGTTCTCGGCCAATGGCGCCAGTACGGAATCCTCGACGTCGGCAAAGCGCGACGGCAGCAGCCGGCACGTGTCGAACTGGCGCAGCGCGGTCAGTGGCGGAACCAGGCTGACCGCCACTACAGGCCCCCGCGCCGCGCGTCGAGCAGCTGGCGCACGGTTTGCATGGCCAGCAGGCCGCCGCCCAGCATGTAGGCAAGCGGCGTGCGGCCTTCGAAAATCTGGTTGGTGTTGGGCAGGTTGACCCATTCGTCGGCGAGCTTGTCGCCGTACAGGATGTGCAGCGCCTTGTAGATGCCGAGCAGGTACGAGATGCGCGTGATGCAATCTACTTCCAATACCCGTTCCGGCTTCTTTTTCCAGTCGTACCAGGCGCTGTTGGACAGGCCGCCGAGCAGCTGGCGCGCATCTTCGTCGCGCACCTTCCAGGTGGCTGCCAGCTTGAAAAAGCCCTTGAGGGCGGACGTGGACAACCGCTCGCGCTCGGCCTTGGCGTTCAGATCGACCAGGACAGTCGGCTCGAAGCGGCTGCGGGGGTAGGCATAATTGAGCATAAATCCTCCGGTAATGGATTGGTTATACTCCGTTTTCGGATGAAATGCAATCTTACGCCGCTTCCGCGTGCTCCACCAGCAACTGCACCTTGGTCACGCCGTTAAACTCGTTGGCATCGAGCCGGAATGCTACCCTGGCGCGGTCGCCGAGAGAATCGATGTGGCCGAACCAGATCGCATCGTAGCGGGCGCCGTTCTTTTCCAGCAGCAGTTTCAAATGGCGCTCCTTGAGGATGCGCTGGCTGACCACGCGGAATTCGTCGCAGAACACCGGCGGCGCGAAGCCCTGGCCCCATACCTGGCCGGCCATCAGGTCGATGAACGAGGTGGTGTAATAGGCGTCTTCGAGCGGACCGTCGGTTTCGATCACGCGTTCCAGTTGCTGCTCGGTGAGCCAGGCGCGGCCCACTTCCTCGAAGGCGATCGAGAACGCTTCGAAGGCGTCGGCGCGCAGGGTCAGGCCGGCGGCCATGGCGTGGCCGCCGAACTTGTCGATCAGGCTCGGCGCCTTTTTATACACGAGGTCGAGCGCATCGCGCAAGTGGAAGCCGGGGATGGACCGGCCGGAGCCCTTGATCCAGCCGTCGCCGGCCGGTGCGAAGGTAATCGTCGGACGGAAGAATTTTTCTTTCAAACGCGAAGCGACGATGCCGATCACGCCCTGGTGCCAACTGTCGTCAAACACGCAGATGGTGCTGCTGTTGGCCGGTTCGAAGGTGTCCAGGTGCAGCAGCGCCGTGTCCTGCATGTCCGCTTCGATTTCGCGGCGCTTCAAGTTGATGTCGTTCAGTTGCTGGGCCAGCCCCCAGGCGCGGTCTTCGTCGTCGGTGACCAGGCATTCGATCCCGAGCGACATGTCTTCCAGGCGGCCGGCCGCGTTCAGGCGCGGGCCCAGTGCAAAACCGAGGTCGAAAGGCGACGCGGTGCGCGGGTTGCGGCCGGCCACGCGGAACAACGCGGCCACGCCCGCGTGCATCTGGCCCGCGCGCATGCGTTTGAGGCCTTGGGCGACCAGGATGCGGTTGTTGGGGTCGAGCCGCACCACGTCGGCCACCGTGCCCAGCGCCACCAGGTCGAGCAGTTCCTGCAGTTTCGGCTGGGTCCTGGTGTCGAACACGCCGCGTTGGCGCAATTCGGCGCGCAAGGCCAGCAGCACGTAGAACACCACGCCCACGCCGGCAATGTGTTTACTCGGGAAACCGCACTCGGGCTGGTTCGGGTTGACGATCACGCGCGCAGCGGGCAGGGTGTCGGCCGGCAGGTGGTGGTCGGTTACCACCACTTCGATACCACGGCGGTTGGCTTCGGCCACGCCGTCGATGCTGGCGATGCCGTTATCGACCGTGATGATGATGTCGGGCTGCTTTTCGCGCGCGGTCAATGCCACGATCTCGGGCGTGAGGCCATAGCCGTACTCGAAGCGGTTGGGCACGATGTAATCGATGTCGGCGCCCATCTGGCGCAGGCCGCGCAGGGCCACGGCGCAGGCAGTGGCGCCGTCGCAGTCGTAGTCGGCCACGATGACCATGCGCTTGTTGGCGGCAATCGAATCGGCCAAAAAAACGGCCGCAGCGCCGATATTCATCAGGCCCGACGGCGGGATCATGGCCGCCAGTTCGCTCGACAGGTCCCTGGCGTCGGTCAGGCCGCGCGCGGCGTACAGGCGCGCCAGCACCGGGTGGATGCCTTCCTGGCGCAGCACTTCTGATTCACGGAACGGAATGGGGCGAATGGCGATACGGGTCATGTCAGGCTTGCTTCAATAAGTTCAGGTTGGGCTGGCGCCAGAATTTGCGCTGTGCCATTTTCGTGCTGGTCACTTCCAGCCAGCTTTCGCGGTGGCTGAGCATCAGGTGGACGCGGCCCACGCGGCCGCCCTTCAGCGCCGCCAGCAGCGGTGCACACCAGTGCTGGTCGATGTGCTGCAAGGCAGCGATCCATTCGGCCCACTCGCTGGCCTGGCCCGGCGCGATCAGGTCGGCCACCACGGCCACGCTGTGGCCCGGGCGGGCGAGCAGTTGTTCCACGCTGGCCTGGCGCAGTTCGGGCGCCGCCAGTGCCTGCAGCCACGACGGCCCGCCGCTGACCGCCAACGTGGGCGCGGACACCGGCGCAGCGGTCGAACTCCCACCCCAGCACCAGTAAGAATTCACCGCCGGCAGCCCGCGCACTTCGCGCGCAGCGTTGACCGGGTGCTGGTGCCACAACATCTGGATTTCGTTTTGCAGGCGCCGGTAGTCGCGCGCGCGGTCGCCCTCGGGCAGCCAGTCGCCGAGGTTCTGGTTCACCACCGAGTCGGGCGAGGCGGTGGCCAGTTGGGCCCAGTCGTCGGCGCGCACGAACCACAGGCCCGGCGCGGCAAACAGCAGCGGCTTGCCCAGTTCCTCGAAATACGGACGGGCGGCATCGTACAGGGCGCGGGCGTCGGCTTCGTCGAGTTGCAGTGCGCGCGGGTCGGCCAGCGACGGATGGGTGCTCGACACTTGTATATGCGCCGGTTGCAGGATCAGCCAGTGGCCTGCGGCCGCTTGCGCCGACAGGCCGCAGCCGCGCATGCAGGCGCCGGCCAGCGGCGCGCCGGTCTGGAACGTGATGGGCGCCGGCACCAGGTCGAGGGTGCGGGCCAGCCAGGCTTCATGCGGCAACACGCGGCTGTGCTGGGTAAAACTGTGCAGTTGTTGCTGGCTGTGGCGGCCGAGCAGGGCGGCCAGGGCCGGGGCTTGCAGGGCGCGCAGCAGGTGCGGCGCCATTTCCGCCGGGGGCAAGGCGAAGGGCAGGGCGAGGGTGATATCGGTCATCCCGAGATTGTAGGCGATTGCGGCGCACGACGAAGGATTGTTTAAAAAAGTCCCCGCACACCGTGCAAAATTAAATAGTTGCCGCAAAGAAAACTGTATTATTTCGCGAACAAAACAATTACAGATAAAAAATTATAGTTATCTAAATCAAATCTTCGCTATAATCTCGACAACAAACATGAATGCAAGTCATCACCCAACCCCGTGATGGCCCCGTAACACCCCATACCGCCGCTGCACCACCCGAAATCACGTTTCGCTGCGCCGGCTCACTGTCGATAAAAAAACGAACTGAAGAAAGCGAACGCATGAGCTCGATCAATCTTGCTACCACTATTCACATTTGCGAAGATACCGAAGGTACCTTCGAGATCCGTGACATCCTGGCCAGCGCCGGTTACACCCCCAACACCGGCAATACGCTCAAGATCAACGCCGTGTCGGTGGTGCTGCCCGATGGTACGGTTACCAGCAAGGACAGTCCGTTGTTCGGCAAGATCGATGCGGATACCCTGTATGTTCGTCCGGGTCAGTGGGCCGCCAACTACAATGGCGAATTCGTCACGTACGAGTTCGTGCTCGACCAGGGCACCAAGGGCAATACGATCACGCTGAACCTGCGCGTGATCGTCGATCCGGTCAACGACGCCCCGACCGGCGCCGACAAAACCTTCGACCTCGACAATGGCAGCCCGGTGACGCTTACCCAGGCCGATTTCGGCTTTGTCGATGCCGTCGAGCACGACGCCTTCCAGTCGGTGATCATCACCGCCTTGCCGCCAGCCGGCACCCTCAAGCTGAACGGCGTGGCCGTCACCCTGAACACCGAGATTTCCGCCGCCGACATCCAGGCTGGCAAGTTGAGCTTCGAGCCAAGCCAGAGTACCGCCGGTACCTTCGAAGTCGGCTTCAAGGTGCGCGATGCGGGCGGACTGGTCGGCTGCGGCGCGGCCGATACCAGCGCCACCCCGAACTACCTCACCTTCAAGATTCCGCCAGCGCACCTGGGCGACCTGGTCTGGGAAGATGCCAACGGCAATGGCGTGCAAGATGCCGGCGAAGCGGGCGTGGCCGGCGTGGAAGTGCAACTGAAAGCAGCCAATGGCGATGTCGTGGCTACCACCACCACCGATGCCAGCGGCAACTACCACTTCGACGTGGCAGCCGGCACCTATTCGGTGACCGTCAAGGCCCCGCCCGGCTACGCCGAGGCCGCGCAGGCGCAAGGCGCCGATGGTGCGCTCGACAGCGACATCGATGCCAGCGGCAACACCGGCCTGATCAACCTGGCCGCCAACACCACCAATAACAATGTCGATGCCGGCCTGTACCGTCCAGCCACGCTGGGCGACACCGTCTGGTACGACACCAACCGCAACGGCGTGCAGGACGGCGGCGAAGGCGGCGTGGCGGGCGTGCGCGTGACCCTGCTCGACGCCGCCGGCCGGCCGGCCGGCACGGCAGTCACCGACGCCGACGGCCACTACCAGTTCAGCAACCTGAAACCGGGCGCCTACAGCGTCCAGTTCGACAAGGCCACGCTGCCAGCCAACTATCTTTTCACGGCCCAGGGCCAGGGCGCCGACCGCGCGCTCGACTCCGACGCCAACGTCGATACCGGCGTCACCGCGCAAGTGGTACTGGCTTCGGGCGACAGCGTGCAGCACCTGGACGCCGGCCTGGTCATCCAGCAAAGCACCGTGGGCGACCGCGTGTGGGAAGACCGCAACGGCAACGGCGTGCAGGATGCCGGCGAAGCGGGCATCGACGGCGTGGTCGTCAACCTGAAGGACGCCAACGGCAACGTGGTGGCCAGCGTGACCACCCATGACGGCGGCCAGTACGGCTTCACCGTCGATCCGGGCACCTATTCGGTGGCGGTAGCGCCGCCTGCCGGCTATGTATTCACCGCTGCCGGCCAGGGCGCCAATGGCGCGCTCGACAGCGATGTGGGCGCCAACGGCCAGACCACCGTGGTGCTGGCCCCGGGCCAGAACAACCTCGACATCGACGCCGGCCTGTACCGTCCAGCGTCGATCAGCGAATTCGTCTGGTTCGACAAGAACCGTGACGGCCTGGTCAGCGAAGGCGAAACCGGCGCTGCCGGCGTGCGCGTCACCTTGCTCGACGCCAACGGCAACGCCGTGCCGGGCGCCGTGGCCACCACCGACGCCAACGGCCACTACCAGTTCACCGGTTTGCAGCCGGGCACGTATAGCGTGCAGTTCGATAAATCGACCTTGCCAGCCGGCTACGCACTGACCACCGCCAGCACCGGCGCGCCGGGCAGCGGCGGTTCCGACGCCAATCTCGATACCGGCGCCACCGGCAAGGTCACGCTGGCCTCGGGCGACGACGTGACCGTGCGCGCCGGCCTGGTGGCGCAGAAAGCCACCATCGGCGACCGCGTGTGGGAAGACAGCAATGCCAACGGCGTGCAGGATGCGGGCGAAGCCGGCATCGTCGGCGCCACCGTGCAACTGAAGGACAGCACCGGCAAGATCGTGCAGACCACCACCACCGGCATCGACGGCAACTACAGCTTCTCGGCCGATGCCGGCACCTACACGGTTGCCGTCACCGCGCCCAAGGGCTATGTATTCACCACCGCCAACGCGGGCGGCAATGCCGCGCTCGACAGCAATGTCGGCAGCACCGGCCAGAGCGGCCAGATCAACGTGGCCAACGGCGAAACCAATAACACCATCGATGCCGGCTTGTACAAAACTGCCAGCGTGGGCGACCGCGTGTGGTACGACAAGAACGGCAACGGCTTGCAGGACAGCGGCGAAGCCGGCATTTGCAACGTCAAGGTGACCTTGCTCGATGCCAATGGCAAGCAGGTCGGTGCGGCGGTGTGGACCGACGCCAACGGCAACTACCAGTTCACCAACCTCAAGCCTGGCACCTACAGCGTGCAGTTCGACAAGTCCACGCTGCCAGAAGGCATGAGCTTTACCACCGCCCATGCCGGCGGCAACGACAAGGTCGATTCCGACGCCAGCGCCAGCGGCCTGTCGCACAGCTTCACGCTGGTTTCCGGCGAAGTCAACAACAGCGTCGATGCCGGCGTGGTGGCAGCTGCCACCATCGGTGACCGCGTGTGGCTCGACAAGAACGGCAACGGCATCCAGGACAGCGGCGAAAGCGGCAAGTCGGGCGTGACCATGGAACTGCGCGACAGCACCGGTAAAGTGGTCAAGACCACCACCACCGACAGCAACGGCAACTACAAGTTCGTGGTGGAAGCGGGCACCTACAGCGTGGCCATGAAACTGCCGAACGGCTACGCCGTCACCAAGCAAAACGTTGGCAGTAGCGACGTGCTCGACAGCGACGCCAACGCCAGCGGCAACCTCGGCTCGGTCACCGTCGCCGCCGGCCAGAACGTCACCAACATGGATGCCGGCATCTACCAGACCGGCGCCATCGGCGACCGCGTGTGGCTCGACGCCAATGGCGACGGCATCCAGCAAAGCAACGAGAGCGGTGTACGCGGCGTGAAAGTCACGCTGTTCGACGAGGCGGGCAAGGCAATCGCCACCGACGTTACCGACGCTTACGGCCAGTACCTGTTCAGCGACCTTGGCCCGGGCAAATATTCGGTCAAGTTCGATGCACCGGAAGGCTATCTGTTCACCAAGCAGAACCAGGGCTACTACGACAGCATCGATTCGGATGCGGACGCCAACGGCGTGATCTCGCAGTTCACGTTGGCCTCGGGCGCCGTGGACCTGACCCGCGACGCCGGCCTGATCAAGGCATCGAGCATCGGTGACCGCGTGTGGGAAGACAGCAACTACAACGGCGTGCAGGATGCGGGCGAAAAAGGTGTCGATGGCGTGACCGTCAAGCTGTACGACGCCAACAACGTCCTCAAGGCCACCACCGTCACCCACGACGGCGGCCAGTACCTGTTCAGCGGCCTCACCGCCGGCAACTACAAGGTGGAAGTGACCAACGGCAGCGGCTGGTTCTTCACCAAGTCCGGCATGGGCAACGACAGCACCGATTCCGACATCACCAGTGTCAACGGCAACGTGGGCCGTACCGGCACCATCGCGCTGGGCACGGGCCAGAACATCACCACCGAAGACGCCGGCATTTACCGTAAGGCCAGCATCGGCGACAAGGTCTGGCGCGACAGCAACCACAACGGCGTGCAGGATGCCGGCGAAGAAGGTATCGGCGGCGTGACGGTATCGCTGTTCGATGCCGTGACCAAGAAGCAACTGGGCGCGTCGGTCAAGACTGATGCCAACGGCAACTACAAGTTTGCCGACCTGACCCCGGGCAGCTACTACGTTCAGTTCGACAAGACCGACGTCAAGTTCAAGGGCTACAACATGAGCGACTGGAAGTGGGGCGTCAAGAACACCGGCACCAACGACGCCATCGACTCGGACGTGGCCGGCGACGGCAAGATGTTCAACAACGTTACCAAGACCGATACCATCACCCTCACGTCCGGCAAGAACGACATGAGCTGGGACGCAGCGATCACGCCGATCGCGATCGACCTGAACGGCGACGGCATCCACACCATCGCCCGCGAAGACATGACCGGCAGCTTCGACCTGCTGGGCACCGGCAAGGCGATTCAGACCGGCTGGTTGTCCAAGGGCGACGGCTTCCTGGCCATCGACAGCAACCACAACGGCCAGATCGACGATATCAGCGAACTGTTCGGCGGCACGGGCAAGGGCGACGGCTTCGCCAAGCTGGCCAGCTACGACAGCAACGGCGACGGCGTGGTCGATGCCCTCGATGCGGACTTCGCCAGCCTGTTGATCTGGCAGGACGCCAACAGCGACGGCAAGACCGACGCCGGCGAACTGGTGTCGCTCACGCAAGCGGGCGTGGTGAGCCTGAAGCTGGCCTACACCGACCTGGCGTTCCTCGATGCGAACAACAATCTGCACATGGAAAGCAGCACCGTTACGCTGGCCAACGGCCACAGCGCCGCCATGACCGACGTGTATTTCAACGTGGCCGCCAGCGACGCTGCCGACGCCGGCATCACGGCGCCGACCATCGATCAGCTGATTGCCGATGCCGCCCAGGTGCAACTGGTGGGGCAGTGTCCCGTGTTCGTAGTCTGACCGTACTAAATCGATAAAAACCAATAATTTATATTTAAAAGAGAATAACAATGAACATCACTTTGCAAAACGCCCTGAAATCCTCCGCTTTCGCCATCGCCATCGCTTTCTCGGGCGCCAGCTACGCTACGCCTGGTCAGTCGCCAGCGCCGGTCGTCACCTACAACCAGAATCCGGTCGATGGCGGCATGGTCTTCGATGCGGACGCCAAGTTCTTCAAGGAGCCGGCTGCCGGCAACTTCCACGCCCAGGGCGTGGCGCTGTACCAGATGACCAGCAACGACAGCTATGCCCAGCAGTTCTACGCCTACTGCTTCGCGCCGACAGTGGACACCCTGACCAATGCCATCTACACCGCGACCTTCAATGTGTCCGTCAAGGACTCGGTGAAAGCGCTGTTCGAAATGGCGTATGCCAACACCCTCACCAGCGTAGGTACCGGCCAGAGCACCGACGCCCAGATCGCCTTCCAGCTGGCGCTGTGGGAACTGCAAGATGGCAACAGCGACCTGTTCTCGGGCGACCAGTACTACACCCGCGGCAACGACGCCAACGTGGAAGCGGCCCAGCTGCTGATCGACAATATCCAGGGCTACCAGCTGAAAAACATGTACAGCTACACCAAGTTCACCGGCTTCGAGGGCGCTGAGCAGTCGCAGACCATGCTGGGCGTGTCGGCCGTGTCGGCCGTGCCGGAAGTGCAAACCTGGGCCATGATGGGCATGGGCCTGGCCCTGGTGGGCGTGATGGGTCGCCGTCGCCGCAAGGATGACGACCTGGGCGACGAAAAGTTCTCCTGATTCGGTCGCATGAAGCGGTGCGTGATGGCAATTTCCTGAAGTTGTGGCACACTGCGGCCTCAACCCATCACGCGTGACCGTTTTTTATGAGTTTTATGAGTGTCGTCAGCAATTTGCCGTACGAATGGCTGGTCGGCCTGCGTTATACGCGGGCCGGCAAGCGCGGCGGCCGTAATCGTTTTATCTCCTTTATCGCCGCAATTTCCATGGCCGGCATCGCGCTGGGCGTGGCCGCGCTGATCGTCGTGCTGTCGGTCATGAACGGCTTTGAAAAAGAGGTTACCAACCGCATGCTGTCGGTACTGGCCCACGTCGAATTGTTCGACCTGCGCGGCCAGATGCCTGACTGGCGCCAGCAGGCGCTCGAGGCACGCAAGAATCCCGAAGTCGTTGGCGTGGCGCCGTTTGCCGAAGCACAGGGCATGCTGGTGCGCGGTGACGTCCTGAAACCGGCGATCATCCGCGGCGTGCTGCCCGAGATGGAAGCGCAAGTGTCCGACGTCATCAGGCAGATGCGCCAGGGCAGTTTCAATGCGCTGCAACCGGGCAGCGACAACATCGTGCTCGGCATCGAGCTGGCGCGCCTGCTCGATGTGAAGCCCGGCGAAAAAGTGACGCTGGCGCTGGCCGACGGCCAGCCCACCAGCGCCGGCGTGATGCCGCGCATGCACACCTTCCACGTCGTCGGCATTTTCGAGGCCGGCCACAACCAGTTCGACTCCACGCTCGCCTTTGTGCACCTGGCCGACGCCGAGAGTATCCTCAAGATCGACGCACCCGCCGGCCTGCGCCTGCGCGTGGCCGACATGCAGCAGGCGCCGCAAGTGGCGCGCGAACTCAAGACGGCCATGCCGGGCCAATTGTACGTGCGCGACTGGACCATGCTCAACGCCACCTGGTTTGCGGCCGTTCAAAGCCAGAAGCACATGATGTTCATTATTCTCACCATGATCGTCGCGGTAGCCGCCTTTAACCTGGTCTCGACGCTGGTGATGACCGTGACCGACAAGCAGGCCGACATCGCGATTCTGCGCACGCTGGGTGCTTCACCGTTTTCCATCATGCAGATATTCATGATCCAGGGGGCGCTGGTGGGCGTGGCTGGTACTGCCATCGGCGTTTGCCTGGGATCGCTGCTGGCGCTGAACGTCGATGTGATCGTGCCGGCCATCGAACAGCTGCTGGGCATGAAATTCCTGTCGAAGGACATTTACTTCATCAGCGCCTTGCCGTCGGACCTGCGGTGGGGCGATGTGCTGCGCATCGGCGGCGTGTCGGTGCTGCTGGCGTTCGTGGCCACGCTGTACCCGAGCTGGCGCGCGGCGCGCGTGAAGCCGGCGCAGGCGCTGCGGTATGAGTAATCCTGGAATTAAAACACTATGAGCATCATGAAAAATTTGCCGTACGAATGGCTGGTTGGCCTGCGCTACACGCGGGCCGGCAAGCGCAGCGGCCGTAACAGCTTTATCTCGTTCATTTCGCTGATTTCGATGGCCGGTATCGGCCTCGGTGTGGCTGCGCTGATCATCGTGCTGTCGGTGATGAACGGCTTCCAGAAAGAGGTCACCGGCCGCATGCTGTCGGTGCTGGCGCACGTGGAGGTGTTCGACGCCAACGGCTCGATGCCCAACTGGCGCGAGCAGATCGCTGCCGCCCGCAAGAACCCGGCAGTGGTGGGCGCGGCGCCGTTTGCCGAAATGCAGGGCATGCTGGTGCGCGAAGACATCCTGCGGCCCGCCATCGTGCGCGGCGTGCTGCCGGACCTCGAGCCGACCGTCTCCGACGTGGCTGCGCAAACGCGGCGCGGCAGCTTCGCCCAGTTGCAGCCGGGCGCCTACAATATCGTGCTGGGCGTGGAGCTGGCGCGCTCGCTCCACGCCCAGCTTGGCGACAAGGTGACGCTCGCACTGGCGCAAGGCCAGGCCACGCCGGCCGGCGTGCTGCCGCGCATGCGCTCGTTTACGGTGACCGGCATTTTCGAGGCTGGCCACAGCGAATTCGATTCGTCGCTGGCGTTTGTGCACCTGACCGACGCCGAGAAGATGCTGCGTCTCGACGCCCCGGCCGGCCTGCGCCTGCGACTGGTGGACATGCACCGCGCGCCGCAGGTGGCGCAGGAACTCAAGCGCAGCATGGCGGGCGACCTGACCGTGCGCGACTGGTCGCAGCTGAACGCCACCTGGTTTGCGGCGGTGCAGATCGAAAAGCGCATGATGTCGATCATCCTGGCGCTGATCATCGCGGTGGCCGCCTTCAACCTGGTCTCGACCCTGGTGATGACGGTGACCGACAAGCAGGCCGATATCGCCATCCTGCGCACGCTGGGCGCATCACCGGCATCGATCATGAAGATATTCGTGATCCAGGGCGCGCTGGTGGGCATCCTCGGCGCCATGCTGGGCGTGGCGGGCGGCGTGCTGGTGGCGCTCAATATCGACGTCATCGTGCCATTCATTGAACATTTATTGGGAGTGCAGTTCTTGTCCAAGGATATCTACAGTAACAGCACCGTGCCATCGGACTTGCGCTGGCCGGACGTATTCAAGATCGGCGGCCTGGCCGTGGTGCTGGCCTTCCTGGCCACGCTTTACCCGAGCCGCTGGGCCGCGCGCGTAAAACCTGCGGAGGCGCTGCGTTATGAGTAATACCAATCAGCCGGTGGTTCTGTCTTGCCGCAACCTCGGTAAAACCTTCACCCAGGGCAGCTACTCGGTGCAGGTGCTGGCCGGCATCGACATCGACGTGCGCCGTGGTGAACGGGTAGCCATCGTCGGCGCCTCGGGCTCCGGCAAATCGACCTTGCTGCACCTGCTGGGCGGCCTCGATACACCCACCAGCGGCACCGTCACCTTGCTGGACCAGGACTTTGCCACCCTGAGCGAAACCGCGCGCGGCGACTTGCGCAACAAGTCGCTCGGCTTCGTGTACCAGTTCCATCACCTGCTGCCGGAATTCTCGGCGCTCGACAACGTGGCCATGCCGCTCCTGATCCGCCGTGTGAAACGCGCAGAGGCAAGCAGCGTGGCCCAGCAGATGCTGGCGCGCGTCAATCTCGCCAAGCGCGTGACCCACGTGCCGGGCGAACTCTCGGGCGGCGAACGCCAGCGCACGGCACTGGCGCGCGCGCTGGTCACGCAGCCGGCCTGCGTGCTGGCCGACGAACCAACGGGTAACCTCGACCAGGCCACCGCCCAGCAGATTTTTGATTTGATGCTGGAACTGTCGCAAACGCTTGGTACGGCATTCATCATCGTCACCCATGACGTGGAACTGGCGCGCCGCTGCGACCGCGTGCTGCGCCTGACCGACGAAGGGTTGCGGCCCTATGAGTCGGCCCCACCGGTAGCTCCGGCATCGGGCACGCCTGATACCAATTACCGGATCGTGGTGTAAAACGACGGTCCGGCTGAAGGAGCACATCGTGTGGATCGATACGCATTGCCATCTTGACGCCGGCGAGTTCGGCGACGAATCCATTGCCCAGGCGGTATTGGCGCAGCAGCAGGGCGTGGACATGATCGTCATCCCGGCGGTGGAAGTGGCCACCTTTGCCACCGTGGCGCAACTGGCCGCCGGCATTCCGAACGGCTGTTACGCGCTGGGCATCCACCCGATCTTCGTGCCGCACGCCAAAGACGACGACTTGCGCGTGATGCGCGAGCAAGTGGCCGCTGCCATGGACGATCCGCTGTTTGTCGCCATCGGCGAAGTGGGCCTCGATTTCTTCATCCCGATGCTGTGCGAACCGGCCATGCGCGAGAAGCAGGTCTTCTTCTTCCGCGAACAACTGCGCATCGCGCGTGATTTCGGTCTGCCGATCCTGACCCACGTGCGCAAGTCGCAGGACGTGGTGCTTAAGCACGTGCGCCAGATCACGCCGAACGGTGGCATCGCCCACGCCTTCAACGGCAGTTTCCAGCAGGCGCAGGGTTACATCGATGTCGGCTTCAAACTGGGTTTTGGCGGCGCCATGACCTTTACGCGCGCGCTGCAGATCCGGCGCCTGGCAGCCGAGTTGCCGCTGGAGGCTATTGTGCTGGAGACCGACGCACCCGATATCTCGCCGGCGTGGGTGCATCCGGGGCGCAATAGTCCGGATCAGATTCCCAGGATTGGCTCGGTACTGGCGGAGTTGCGGGGGATGTCGGTGGAGGACGTGGCGGTGGCCAGTACGGCTGCGGCCAGGGCGGTGTTGCCGAGGATGAAGCTGGCAGCCGATTGAGCGGTATCAAGGCCTGCCTGACGTCGGTATAAGCGCCACATTTGGCGCGCGTGGGCCGGAGCATAATGGTTCTTTGACTATTGTCATAAATGAATCATTGCTCACGGAAGACTCTCATGATCGCCTATCCCCGCCTGCTGCTCTGCCTGCTGTTCTGCTTGCTGCACCGTGTGTCGCGCTGCCTCCTGTGCAGCCTGTTGCTGCTACCCGTCCTGTGCCTGGCCGACCCCAGCGATGTCTCCGAACGCCAGATCGATGTCCCCAAGTGCGCCACGCCGGCGGCCAAGGTGGTTTTCACCGAATTCAAGTGCAAGTCTGCCGATTGCAGTTCGGGCGCCGGGCAGCAGGATCCGCGCCAGTATCGCTGGTGGCAGTCGGGCGGCACCGTCTCGCAGCCGCATTACACCGGGGTGGGTACCGGCATGACCGAAATGCTGGCGACCGCGCTCACGCAAACCGGCTGCTTCGACGTCCAGGAGCGCGCCGAGCTCGAGGAAATCCACCGCGAAATGGCGCTGATGGGTAAGCGGGTGGAGGCAGAAGCCGCCGATTACATGATCACCGGCTCGATCACTTCGCTCGGCTTCGAACAAAGCTCCACCGGCCTCGGTGGACTGAGTTTTCTCAAGGGGCCGCTCGGCCTGATAGCCGGCGCCGTGGACTACAAGCAGTCGAAAGTACATATGAACATCGACATTCGCGTGGTCGATGTGCGGCGCGCGCGCATTATCGCTTCCAAGACTTTTCAGGCGAACAACCAGAAGAACGGTTTCGGCGTCTCGGCCATGGGCTGGGGTGGTGGTACCGGCCTTGGTGGCAATCATGCCAGCATCAGCGGTTCACCGCTGGAGGAAGTCGCGCGCGATTTGCTGGTCAAATCGACGGCCTTCCTGACTGAGACCATCGCCGCCAGGAATATTACCGAGCACGTGGTGGTCAAGGCCGGGGAGGTGGCGGCGAAATAGCTCGCAGCACTTGACCCTGTGTTTGAGCTGATGGCTTCGAAGCCGACAATCCGTTGACTGACGGGGACGCGCGATGAGGACGGCAATCATCGGATTTGCCATCGGTACGGCCTGCTTGCAGCAGCAGGCAGCGCTGCCGGAACCCGCTGTCCTCGTCGCTGGCGTGGCTGGTTTAATAGTTTTCCTGGTCGCCGGGCATTGCCTGTTCAGGATACTGTCGCAGCATGGCAGCGCCTGGGCCGTGGTCTTTATCAGCCAAGGCAGCGCCGTGTGGCCCAGAGGTTTGATCAAGCTGGCGTCTGGCGTGGCGGGATTTATTGCCGGCTTTTTGTGGGCCGCGTGGCTGGCCCACCGCGCCATGGCGCCGTCGTTGGCGCCTGACGACGAGGGCCGCGACTTCATCGTCATCGGCACCATCGATAATCTGCCCTACCGTTTCGCCCAGGGCGTGCGCTTCAACTTTGCCGTGGAGCGGGTGGAAGATCGTAATGGCACCGCCATCCTGCCGAAGCCGGTGCCACCGCGCATCGCCATCTCCTGGTACAGCGGCTTTCGCGATCAACGGACCGACGTGGTCGGTGACGTGCAGCCAGGTGAGCGCTGGCGCCTGACGGTCCGGCTGCAACGCCCTCACGGCAACGCCAACCCGCACACCTTCGACTACGAAGCGTGGCTGCTGGAGCAGGGCGTGCGCGCCACCGGCTACGTGCGCGCCGACCGCGACAACCGCCGACTCGAGGCGTTTGTGGTCAGCGCCGGCAATCTGGTCGAGCGCAGCCGCGCGGCGTTGCGCTCGCGCATCGAGCTGGCCCTGGACGGCAAGCAGTACGCGGGCGTGATCGTCGCGCTGGTGGTGGGAGACCAGCGCGGCATCGGGCAATCGGACTGGCAGGTGTTCAACCGCACCGGCATCGGTCACCTGGTCAGCATCAGTGGCCTGCATATCACGATGGTGGCCGGGCTGTTCGCGCTGGTGGCCTTGACGCTGTGGCGGCACTCGTTTTTTACCGGCGCCCAGTTGCCGTTGCTGCTACCGGCGCAAAAGGTGGCGGCGCTGGTCGGAGCGGTCAGCGCGCTGTTGTACGTGCTGCTGGCCGGCTTTGGCGTGCCCGCGCAGCGCACGCTGTACATGCTGATCGTGTTGGCGGTGGCGCTGTGGTGCAACCGCTTGGCCGACTTTTCGCACGTGTTGTGCACGGCGCTGGGCGTGGTGATGGTCATCGATCCGTGGGCCGTGCTGTGGCCGGGCTTCTGGCTGTCGTTTGGTGCGGTGGCAATCATCGTGTATGCCACGGCGGGGCGGACCACGGCACGGCCAGTGCGCCTGCAACCGGGCGAGGCGCAGCCCGCCGAGCCGATTTACACGCGCGCACAGGCGTGGGTGAAACAGCTGTGGCCGGCGCTGAGGCTGGGCGCGCATACGCAATATGCCGTCACGCTTGGTTTGCTGCCGCTGACGATGCTGCTGTTCTCGCAGGTGTCCATCATCAGCCCGGTAGCCAACGCGGTGGCGATCCCGTTGATCAGCCTGATCATCACGCCGCTGGCGTTGGCTGGCAGCATGTTGCCGGCTGTGCTAGGTACGCCGTTGCTGGTGCTGGCGCATGCGCTGGTCGAGTGGCTGGCGGCTTGCTTGGTATGGTTCAGCGGACTGCGCTACGCGGTGTGGACCGCGCCGGTGCCGCCGTGGTGGCTGTTTTGCCTTGCCATGTCCGGTACCCTCTGGCTGCTGGCGCCGCGCGGCTGGCCGGCGCGCTGGCTGGGGCTGGCGACGTGGATACCGTTGCTGGCGGCCGAATCCGTGCATCCGGCACCGGGACGGATGACCGTCACCGCCTTCGACGTGGGGCAGGGCATGGCGCTACTGATCGAGACCAGCGGCCACCGGCTGCTGTACGACACCGGCCCCGCCTATGGCCCGGACAGCAATGCGGGCGGACGCGTGCTGGTGCCGTATCTGCGGGCGCGCGGCATCGGCAGGATCGATGGCATGGTGGTGAGCCATAGCGATGTCGATCATGCGGGCGGTGCGCTGGCGGTGCTGGACAATGTTCGCGCGGACTGGGTGCTGTCGTCGTTGAGTTCCGGCCATCCGATTGCCCAGGCGGCGCGCCGGCATGTGCGGTGCGCGGCTGGCCAGCGCTGGACCTGGGACGGCGTGCTGTTCGAAGTGCTGCACCCGTTGGCCGCCAGCCATGCGGATGCCGCGCTGAAATCGAACGCGCGCAGTTGCGTGCTGCGTATTACGGCAGCCGGTAGAGCGGTACTGCTGGCTGGCGATATCGAAGCAGCGCAGGAAGCGCAACTGCTGGCGCGCGACGCCGGACGATTGCGTGCCGACGTGCTGCTGGCGCCCCACCACGGCAGCGGCACCAGTTCCATGCCCGCATTCTTGCGGGCGGTACAGCCGCAGACGGCGATCTTCCAGGTCGGACGTCGTAATCGCTACCAGCACCCCAAAAAAGAAGTCTATGAGCGCTATGGCGAATTGGGCATCGAACGCCTGCGCACCGACCGCACCGGCGCGCTCACGCTCGACTTCGGCCCCAGGCTGGAGATCCGCGCCTACCGGCAAACCAACGCCCGCTACTGGCATGACCGATAGAATGGCATAGCTGGCGCACAGCGTCGGGGCAAGCGGCCGTTTAGAACCTTTCCACCAAGCAGGGCAGACATCCACCCGTTACAATTGGCAGCTAACATAAAAACAATCTACGGAGATCGCCCGTGAGCCTGCCCAAGCTTCATTTTGCCCACGCCAACAGTTACCCGGCCGGTGTGTATCGCCAGATGTTCGGCCGCCTGGGCGAACACTTCGACCTGCAGGCGCTGGACATGCACGCCCACAACCCGCATTACCCGGTCACCGACTGCTGGCCGCACCTGGTGGACGAGTATATTGCCGAGCTGGTGGCGCGCTACACCGAGCCGGTGATCCTGGTCGGCCATTCGCTGGGCGGCATGCTCAGCCTGTTGGTGGCGTACCAGCGGCCCGACCTGGTGCGCTGCGTGGTGATGCTCGATGCGCCCGTCGTGGCCGGCTGGAGGGCGCTGGTGTGGCGCCTGATCAAGCTCGCGGGCAAAGAGTACGACATGCCGCCAGCCAAGTTCTCCAAGCGCCGTCGCTTCGTCTGGCCCGATGCCGAGACCGCTTATCAACACTTCGCTGCCAAGGATATTTTTGCCGCCTGGGCCCCGGGCGTGCTGGCCGATTACATCGCCTGCGGCCTCAAGCCGCACCCGGATGGCGTGCAACTGCGTTATACGCGCGAAGTCGAAACCAAGGTGTATGCGACGCTGCCGCATCACCTCGGTGGCATCCTGCGTCGCGGGCTCAAGGTGCCGATCGGCTTTATCGGCGGCGCCGATTCGTGGGAAACCAGCCAGTCGGGCCACCAGCACACCAAGGCGCTGGTGGCATCGCACTTCCGCATCGTGGCCGGCGGCCACTTGTTTCCGATGGAGACGCCGCTGGTGGCGGCGGACGCCACCATAGAAATGATCGGCGAATTACTGATGGAGCAGCCTAAAAATATGTTGAAGGCCGGTGCTTTCGCGTAAAATCTCGTCCATTCGGCGCAGCCGCGCCCTCCCAGCACTCAGGATGACTTTGCGATGACGATTAAAAGCGATAAATGGATACGCCGCATGGCGCAAGAGCACGGCATGATCGAGCCGTTTTTCCCGGACCAGGTGCGCATGGAAGAAGGCCGCAAGGTCATCTCCTACGGCACCTCGTCGTACGGCTACGACATCCGCTGCGCCGACGAATTCAAGGTGTTTACCAACATTAACAGCACCATCGTTGATCCGAAGAACTTCGACTCGAACTCGTTCGTCGATATCAAGAGCGACGTCTGCATCATTCCGCCGAACTCGTTCGCGCTGGCCCGCACCGTCGAATACTTCCGCATTCCGCGCAGCGTGCTGACCGTGTGCCTTGGTAAATCGACCTATGCCCGCTGCGGCATCATCGTCAACGTCACCCCGTTCGAACCGGAATGGGAAGGTTATGTGACCCTGGAATTCTCCAACACCACGCCGCTGCCCGCCAAGATCTACGCCGGCGAGGGCTGCGCCCAGGTGCTGTTCTTCGAAAGCGACGAGCTGTGCGACGTCTCGTACAAGGACCGCAACGGCAAATACCAGGGACAACACGGCGTGACCCTGCCGCGCGCATAACTGTGCGCGAGCCTGCAATCGATTAAAATTTGCTTTTTAATTAATCAGGCGACCAGATGGCAACGCAAGGCGAGCACGAGTATTTCGAAAAAATTGGCCATGACGGCATGCAGCATGCCACGCACAAGCCGTGGTCCGATGCCGAATGCGGACTGTACCTGATGGAGCTTGGCGCCATGCTCGGCTTGATGCCGGAGCGCGGCCGCTTGCTCGACATGGGCTGCGGCACCGGGTGGACCAGCGTGATGTTCGCCAAGCGCGGCTACGATGTGGTTGGTACCGACCTGGTGCCGCAGGCGATTGCGGCCGGTTACCAGCTCAAGGAAAAGGAAGGTCTGGAAAACCTCCAGTTCGTGGCGGCGGACTACGAGTCGCTTTCTTTCCGTGAAGAGTTCGACGTGGTGGTGTTTTTCGACTGCCTGCATCACGCGGTGGACGAAGTGAGCGCCCTGCAGAGCGCCTGGCGCGCCCTGAAGCCGGGCGGTATCTGCATTACCTCGGAACCCGGTTTGGGCCATGCGCGTCGGTCTGCCGCTGTGATGGCGGAATTCGGCACGACCGAGCGCGATATGCATCCGGCCAAGATCATCCGTTCAGGCAAAAAAGCAGGCTTCCGCGAATTCAGCGTACATCCGCATGCCTCTTATCTCTACATTGCCTTGTACCGCCAGACCGCCAACAGCCGCCTCGGCAAACTGCTGCGAATACCCGGCATGCGTACCTTGGTCGGCTTGTTTACCGTGCTGCTGTCGAAGCACCAGGCAGGGATCGTGGTGCTGCGAAAATAAACGCCAGCGGCCGGCGGTCTTAACGCTGCTTTACATCGCTTTACATGACGCGGGCTTCGGCCCGCATTTGCTTTGCCGTTAACTGTTTAACAGAAACGTCAGGGAGCAAAAAATGGTATCAGCAGTAGGATCGAGCACGGCAGCGGTGAGCACGAGCGGCGCATCGTCGGAAAGCAGCACCATCGCCAACCTGCAAAAGCAGATGCAGGCGCTGCAGAAGGATTTGACGGAGGCGAACAAGGATACTTCCGAGACGGGCCAGGCCAAGGCCAAGCTGCTGCAAACGCAGGTGGACGCGCTCCAGCAGCAAATCGCCCAGTTGCAGGCGCAGGCCGCGCAGAAGGCACAGCAACAGCAGGCCGCATCGGCTGCCTCGGCCACAGCAGCCGATACCGCCACCACCGACACGGCAACCGCCACCAGTACCAGCGCCGTCAAGTCACGCTACGACACGCTCGGTTCCATCATCGATACGACGGCTTAAACTACACGCTCCATGACGGCGGCCACCAGCGCCGCCGACGCCCGGTACAACAGCACATGGCCGCGCAACAGCACCGTGGCGCAGGCGCGAGGCGAATGATTCATCCATGGCTCAAATCGGCTTGACCGGCAAGATGATCTCCACGCACAGCCCGCCACCTTCGCGATTGCTGGCACGGATGACACCGCCATGCGCTTCGATCACGTGCTGGGCAATGGCCAGGCCCAGGCCGTGGCCTTCGGTGCTGGCGTTGCTGGAACGGAAGAACGGTTGGAAGATGGTGTCCAGGTCGGCTGGCGCCACGCCGGGGCCACGGTCCAGCACGCGTATCGACAGGCGTTGCGCACCGGGCAGTGTCTGCACTTGCAGTTGCACCTCGCCACCCTCGGGGCTGTGCTTGATGGCGTTGCGCACCACGTTTTCGATGGCACGGCCCAGCAGGTCGGTCTGGCCGATCACGATCACGTCGGCTTCGCCGTGCTGCGTGACGCTGCGCTGCTGGCTGGTCGCTTCGAAGCGGGCGTCATCGGCAATCTGGTCGATCAGGTCGGCCATGCTGATTTCTTCCTGGCTGGCCTTGATGGCGCCCGCTTCCAGGCGGGCCAGCGTGAGCAGCTCACCGACCAGCTTGTCCATGCGTACGCTTTCGCGCTCGACTCGCTCCATCGACGCTGCCATCTTGTCGGGCTGCTGGTGGGCCAGGCCGATCGCCGCCTGCAGGCGCGCCAGCGGCGAGCGCAGTTCGTGCGAGACGTCGTGCAGCAGGCGGGTCTGGCCGTCGATCAGGCTGCGCAGGCGCGCGGTCATGCGGTCGAAGTCGCGGCCCAGGTCGTTGAGTTCGGTACCGCGCTTGCCGGTGGCATTGACAAAGCGCGGCGACAGATCGCCGCCGGCGGCAGCGTCGAACGCCTGGCGTAGCGCCTGGATCGGACGCGAAAAATACCAGGCCAGCAGGAACGAGAACAGCAGGCTGGCCAGCACGGCCGCCACCAGCGGCACCCACGGCGTGAGCGGCTGGAAGCGCGGGCCCATCGGTCCGCGCATGTCGCCGCCGGGCGGCCCGCGCAGCTCGGCGCTAGGCGCTCCACCCGGATTCATCTGGCCTCCTGGTCCGCCTTGACCGGTCCGGTTCGGTTGCCCCGGCTGCTCCCAGCGTGGCGGCGGCTGGCCACCGGGCATGCCCTCGCGGTTCATGAACATGCGCACGTCGCGGTCGTTAATACCAAGCAGCGAGCGCTCCTTGTCGTAGCCGCGCATCCGTTCCGACGACGGCAGGAACAGCAGGTAGCGGTTGCCTTGCGGATCATAGACATGGCGCACCACGCGGCGGCGCTCTTCGTCGCGCAGCAGGGCGCGCGATTCGCGCAGCATGGCGTCGCTGACGATGCGCCCCAGCAGCTCACGACCGGCATCGTTGACGGCGTACACGCGGCGGCGGTCCATGTTTTCCAGCATGCGCTTGAGGGCGTTGGCGCCGCCAAACTCGAGCGTGGCGGCAGCGGAATTGATTGCCATCTCCGCCGGCGGGCTGGTGTCAATGTCGGTTTGCTCGGCCTGCTGGTTGCGGTTCTTGAGCCACACCGCGCCGCCGATGCCCACGGTGGCCGCCAGTTGCGCCAGCAGGATGCACACGAAGAACTTCCAGAACAAACGGCCCACAGGCTTACTCCTTGATCAGCTGATAGCCCAGGCGGTACACGGTTTGCAGGCACGAGCGGCCGTCGGCGATGGTGCCGAGCTTGTGGCGCAGGCTCGAGAGGTGAACGTCGATGTTGCGGTCGAAGCGCGCCAGCGGGCGGCCCAGGCCCTGTTCCGACAGGGTGTTCTTGCTGACCGGGCGGCCGGCGTTGCGGGCCAGCACTTCGAGCAGGTTGAATTCGGTGCTGGTCAGCTCCAGCTTGCCGCCGGCCCAGGTGGCGCGCCGCTGTTCCGGCCACATGGTCAGCTGGCCCACCACGATGGCCGAGGCGTTGCCGCTATCGGCCGGCACGCTGTGGGCGCGGCGCAGGATGGCGCGGATGCGCGCAGTCAGTTCGCGTGGGGTGCACGGCTTGGCGACGTAATCGTCGGCGCCCAGCTCCAGGCCCACGATGCGGTCGGTGTCGTCGCCGCGGCCGGTCAGCATCAGGATCGGCAACTGGCTGTTGGTGCGGATGCGGCGCAGAGTTTCCAGGCCGTTCATGCGCGGCATCATGACATCGAGAATGGCGATCGCATAGGCACCGGTACTCGCCTCGATGGTGCCGGCCTCGCCATCGTGCACGGCCTTGACGTCGAAACCTTCCTGTTCCAGGTATTCCTTGAACATACCGACCAGTTCGATGTCGTCGTCTATCAGCAGTACTTTGCTCTTCATGTGCAGCGATTCTTTCTATGGGGATCGCCCATCATAACAGCGCCTTCGGCGTGCCAGCGCCGTTTTACCCGGTTTTACAACGCGTTACTTTGCGGAAATGGGCTATCAAAACAACATCTTTACCTTGTTTTACCGGAGCTTTACGGCACTTAAACCGGGGCGACCGGAAAATACTGGTTCGCTTAGCAACCATGGATGAACGCATGAAAAACTCCACGCACCGTTTGAACCACCTCCTGCTGGCTGCTGCTGTCGCGCTGCTATTGTTGTCCGTCACCAGCGCCGTGCGCTCGGCCGATATGAGTGCCGACCATCGGCCCGCCATGGAAGAAGGGCGGGGCGGCGGCCACGGTGGCGGTCCTGATGGTCCCGACGGCGGCGCCGGCGGCCGTGGTTCGATGGGCCCGCCGCCAGGCGCGGGTTTCAGCTTCGGACCTGGCCCCGGCCCAGGCTTCGGCCCGCAGGCGCCGCTGTTCCGTGGCGTCGAACTGACCGAGGCCCAGGAAGACAGGATCTTCGCCATCCTGCACGCCGAAAAACCGTACCTGCGCGAGCAGGCCAAGGCGGCCGGCAAGGCCCACGAAGCGCTGCGTGCCTTGGCCGAGACTGACAAGTACGACGACGCCAAGGCTGCCGCACTGGCCCAGGCGGCGGCCACGGCCAGCGCCAACATCGAATTGCAGCACGTGCGTACCCGACAGAAATTGCTGGCCGTGCTCACGCCCGAGCAGCGCAAGCAACAAGACCAGGAACGCCCCGACGACCGGCCACGCCGCCAGCGTCCCTGATCGCGCAGCCGTCGCAGCGAGCCACCTTCAGCAGAGCACATTAAACGAAAAACAGGGAGCAAGCCTCATGCATAACCACGATAGCCACGATAGCCACCACGACCACAGCCTGGCCGCCGACCTGGCCGCCATGCTCAACCTGAACAGCGACCGCCGCCAGACCTTGCGCTGGCTGCTGGCCGGCGCGTCGGCGCTGCCGATCCTCGGTTGCGGCGGTGGTTCGGATGGGGACACCTCGACCGGCACGACCACCACTACGCCGGCAACCGGCACCACCACCACGCCCGTGACCACTACCACGCCGACCGGTTCGTGCTCGGTGATTCCGGAAGAAACCGGCGGTCCGTATCCGGCCGACGGTACCAACAGCAACGCCAGCGGCGTAGTCAACGTGCTCACGCAGTCGGGCGTGGTGCGCAGCGATATTCGCAGCAGCTTCAATGGCGCCACCGGCACGGCGGCCGGTATCCCGCTGACCATCAAGCTGCAGATCGTCAATGTAAACGGCAGTTGCGCCACGCTGGAAGGCTTTGCCGTGTACCTGTGGCACTGCGACCGCGATGGTAACTACTCGCTGTACTCGAGCGGCGTGACCACGCAAAATTACCTGCGCGGTGTGCAGGTGAGTGACAGCAGTGGCAATGTGAGTTTTACGTCGATTTATCCGGGTTGCTACTCAGGCCGGGTGCCGCACGTGCACTTCGAGGTGTACCGCACGCTGGCTTCCGCTACCAGTGCCTCGAACCGCCTCAAGACATCGCAGTTCGCGTTCCCGGATGCGCCCAGCAATGCCGTTTACGCCACCACCGGCTACAGCGCCAGCGTGCGCAATATGGCGGCGATCAGCCTGGCGACGGACAATGTGTTCAGCGACGGCGCAACGCTGCAAACGGTGACCATCACCGGCGATGTCACCGATGGCTACGTGGCGACGCTGACGGTGGGTGTATCGGCCTGACGACGACTGAACTTCAGCAGCACGATAAAGGCAGCCGAGGCTGCCTTTATTGTTTACCGTCCGCCCATGGCGTTGCGGATTTTCTGGTCGGTCTTGTACTGGCTCAGCGCGTACACAGCCCAGATCGCGGCGGGCAGCCAGCCGATGACCGTGACTTGCAGGATCAGGCAAATGATGCCAGCCATCGGACGACCGATGGTGAAAAAGGTGAGCCACGGCAGCAGCAGTGCAATGATCAGGCGCATACGTTTATCTCTCTTGGCCTGCGAACGACAGGGGCGTTCGGACAACATGTCCGTAGAACCAATTTAGCATAAAAAAAGAGCGGCCGAAGCCGCTCTCTCTCGTGCAGTGTGAGGCAGTAAACACTGCCTGCTACATCACTGTTTCACGCAATCGACGAAGTAACCGCGCTTGCCGTCCACTTCGCGTTTCACCAGGCCGTGCACGTCGGTTTCGAAGCCGGGGAAGCGCTCGTTGAAGTCACGCGCGAAGCGCAGGTAATCGACGATGGTCTTGTTGAAACGCTCGCCCGGGATCAACAGCGGAATGCCCGGTGGGTAAGGCGTCAACAGGATCGACGTGATGCGGCCTTCCAGGTCTTCGATCGCCACGCGCTCGATTTCGCGGTGCGCCATCTTGGCAAACGCGTCCGACGGTTTCATGGCCGGGATCATGTCCGACAAGTACATCTCGGTGGTGAGGCGCGCCACGTCGTAGGCTTTATAGAAGTCGTGGATCTGCTGGCACAGGTCGCGCAGGCCCATCGACTCGTAGGTCGGGTTGGCCGCCGCGAACTCGGGCAGGATGCGCCACATAGGCTGGTTCTTGTCGTAGTCGTCCTTGAACTGCTGCAGCGCCGTCAGCAGCGTGTTCCAGCGGCCCTTGGTGATGCCGATGGTGAACATGATGAAGAACGAGTACAGGCCGCACTTCTCGATGATCACGCCGTGTTCGGCCAGGTACTTGGTGACGATCGATGCCGGAATGCCGCTGTCGGCAAACTGGCCGTCGAGCGACAGGCCCGGGTTGACGATGGTGGCCTTGATCGGGTCGAGCATGTTGAAGTTGGGCGCCAGGTCGCCGAAGCCGTGCCAGTCGTCTTCCGCCTTGATCACCCAGTCTTCGCGCGAGCCGATGCCTTCTTCGGCAAATTCCTGTGGGCCCCATACCTTGAACCACCAGTCTTTGCCCCACTCGGCGTCGATCTTCTTCATGGCGCGGCGGAAATCCAGCGCTTCGAGGATCGATTCTTCCACCAGTGCGGTGCCGCCCGGCGCTTCCATCATGGCAGCTGCGACGTCGCACGAAGCGATGATCGAGTACTGCGGCGACGTGGACGTGTGCATCAGGTACGCCTCGTTGAAGGCGTCGCGGTCGAGCTTGACCGACTCCGATTCACGCACCAGCACTTGCGAGGCCTGCGACAGGCCGGCGAGCAGCTTGTGGGTCGATTGGGTCGAGAAGATCATCGACTCTTTCGCGCGCGGACGGTCCTTGCCGATCGCGTGCATGTCCTTGTAAAAATCGTGGAAGGTGGCGTGCGGCAGCCAGGCTTCGTCGAAGTGCAGGGTGTCGATCTGGCCGTCGAGCAGCTCGCGCAGCGTTTCAACGTTGTACACCACGCCGTCGTAGGTCGATTGCGTGATGGTCAGGATGCGCGGCTTCTTGTTGACGGCTTCGCGCGCGAACGGGTTGGCTTCGATCTTGCGGCGGATGCTCTCCATCGAGAATTCGGCCAGCGGGATCGGGCCGATGATGCCCAGGTGATTCCGGGTAGGCATCAGGAACACGGGGATCGCGCCGCACATGATGATCGAGTGCAGAATCGACTTGTGGCAGTTACGGTCGACGACCACGATGTCGCCCGGCGCCACAGTGGAGTGCCATACCATCTTGTTTGACGTGGAGGTGCCGTTGGTCACGAAATAGCAGTGGTCGGCGTTGAAGATGCGCGCGGCATTGCGCTCGGACTTGGCCACCGGACCGGTGTGGTCGAGCAGCTGGCCCAGTTCTTCGACGGCGTTGCAGACGTCGGCGCGCAGCATGTTCTCGCCAAAAAACTGGTGGAACATCTGGCCGATCGGCGATTTCAGGAACGCCACGCCGCCCGAGTGGCCGGGGCAGTGCCACGAGTACGAACCGTCGTTGGCGTATTCCACCAGCGCGCGGAAGAACGGCGGCGCCAGGCCGTCGAGGTAGGACTTGGCTTCGCGGATGATGTGGCGCGCCACGAATTCCGGCGTGTCCTCGAACATGTGGATGAAGCCGTGCAGTTCGCGCAGAATATCGTTGGGGATGTGGCGCGAAGTGCGGGTTTCGCCGTACAGGTAGATCGGGATGTCGGCGTTTTTATGGCGGATCTCTTCGACGAACGCGCGCAGCGATTTGAGCGCCACGTCGGTTTCCTCGAACGAGCCGGCGCCGAATTCCTCGTCGTCGATCGACAGCACGAAGGCCGACGCGCGCGACTGCTGCTGGGCGAACTGGGACAGGTCGCCGTAGCTGGTCACGCCCACCACTTCCATGCCTTCTTTTTCCATCGCATCGGCCAGGGCACGAATGCCTAAACCGGACGTGTTCTCGGAACGGAAATCCTCGTCGATGATGACGATGGGGAAACGAAATTTCATGCATGTCTCCAAAAAAGCAAGCCGCCCAACTCTTTGTATAAGGGGCGGCCCTGGGCGCGACCACTGTAGTACAGCGTCGCCGAAAAAAATAAGAACGGGATTCTCGCAGAAATGCAGCCGCTGCGGGGAAAAAATATCATATCTAAATACGGCCAAACCCGGGCAGAATGCCGCACCGGTGTGACCGCATTGTTACATTATGCGGTACAAGCGGCATTTATCCGCGCCGGCTGTACGTGACAAACGCGTAGGGCAGGCCGGATGCGGCCGCAACATGGCTTTCGCGGGCGGTTTCCTGCCAGGCGGCGGCGTCGATTTCCGGGAAAAAGGCGTCGCAAGCGAAGGTCTGGCCGATTTCGGTGACGACCAGGGTGGTAGCCAGCGCCATCGACTGGGCGTAAATCTCGGCGCCGCCGATGACATAGCCGTCTGTGCCATCCAATAACGCTACTGCCTCCTCGAGCGAGGCGACCGTCTCGGCGCCGTCGTGGCGCCAGTCCGCGTTGCGGGTGACGACGACATTGCGGCGGTTGGGCAGCGGGCGGCCGATCGATTCGAACGTCTTGCGGCCCATGATGATCGGATGGCCGGTGGTGAGGCGCTTGAAATGCGCCAGGTCTTCCGGCAGCTTCCAGGGCAGGGTGTTGTTGATGCCGATGCCGCGTTGCTGGTCGGTGGCGACGATGATGGTCAGGTTACGCATGAAAATACCGGTTCTGGGATGGAATAGCCGACATTATCGCGGAAATCGGCGGGTGCGGCCATTCGACAGCGAGGCAGCTGCACCCGGTCGTACGCCTTGTCCGACGAGATTGCCGATCTGCGTTACACTGTGTGATACGTACCACCCTCTGAAATCCGGCTTTTTTAGCCTAACGAAAAGCCCAACCGAGTGCCTATGACGACGACTTTTGAAAAAATCGGCAGCCGCGTGATCCCCGCGCTGCAAGCCACCGTAGAAGAATACATTTCACCGCGCACCGGTGCGCGCCACATTCACCTCGCCAGCGACCAGGCTGAAAAGGTGTTTCTCGTGGCGTTCCCCACCGTGCCCGATGTCAGCGACGGCCGTGCCCACATTCTGGAGCACCTGTCGCTGTGCGGCTCGCAGCGCTACCCGGTGCGCGACCCCTTCTTCTCGATGATGCGCCGGTCCACGGCCACGTTCATGAACGCGTTCACCTACGCCGACCGCACCGTCTATCCGTTCTCGAGCACCGACAGCAAGGATTTCTACAACCTGCTCGACGTGTACCTCGACGCCACGTTCTTCCCCAACCTCGACTACCTGAACTTCCTGCAGGAAGGCTGGCGCTACGTTCTCAAGGACGGCAAGCTCGGTTACCAGGGCGTGGTGTTCAACGAAATGAAGGGCGCCTTCAACGATCCGATCCGCGCGCTGTACAGCGGCATCGAGCACACGCTGCTGGCCGGCACCACGTACGAAGTCGAATCGGGCGGCGATCCGTTGGTGATCCCGGAACTGACGCACCAGATGCTCAAGGACTTCCACGCCAGCCATTACCACCCGTCGCAAGCCGTGTTCATGACCGCCGGCGATATCAGCGCGGTGGAAGTGCAGCAGCAGATCGAGGAAAAAGTGCTGTCCAAGCTGCCGGCATCGACCGCGCCGCGCATGCTGCCCGAACTGGCCGCCGCCTGGACTGAGCCGAAATCGAACGAAGTGCGCATCCCGTCGCAAACCGCCAAGCCCGACGAGCACGGTGTGCAGCTCACGTGGCTGATGGGCGAATCGTCCGACATCGATGTGTTCTTCAATACCTACCTGCTGTCTTCCGGCCTGTTGGGCGACTCGTCGTCGCCGGTCATGAAGGCCATGGAATCGGCCGGCTTCGGTCGTCCGTCCGCGCTCAATGGCCAGGACAACGGTCCGCGCCAGATGATTTTCCACCTCGGCATGGAAGGCCTGACCGAACCGCAGATCGAAGAAGCGCGCGCCCGCATCTGGGCCGCGCTGGAGCGCGCCGCGGAAGAGGGCGTGCCGACCGAATCGTTGCAGGCGGCCTTGCGCGACGTGCGCTACAGCCAGCGCGATACCGCATCGGGCCGCATGCCCAACGCGCTGTCGCGCCTGCTGAACGCGCTGCCGATCTCGATGCGCGACGGCGACGTGTTCCTCGCCTTCGACAACGAAGAGCACCTGGTCAAGCTGGAACAGGCAATCGCGGATCCGGCTTACTTCAAGGGCCTGGTGCGCAAGCTGCTCGACAATCCTACCCGCCTGATCACCCGCGTGGTGCCGGACGCCGACTACTTCAAGAAGCGCGACGCGGTCGAGGAAGCCCGCCTGGAAGAGCGTACGCGCGCCCTGACCGACGCGGAGCGTGCCCGCATCGAGCAGGAATCGGCCCAACTCGAAGCGCACCAGCAGCTGCCGTCGAACTCCGACGTGCTGCCGCGTATCCGCCCAAGCGACGTCAGCGCCGAGCCGCGCGCTGCGTTGCCGCTGCCGTCGCCATTGGCCGACGCCGGCGACGCCATCGTGCTGCCGTTCGCGATTGCCTCCAATGGTCTGTCGTATCTGCGCGTCAGCTATGACGTTTCCGGCTTCGCGGTCGAAGACTGGCCGTGGCTGCGCCTGTGGGTGGACCTGGTCACGCAACTGGGCGTGGGCGACATGGACTACGAAGACGCCGATGCCTGGCGCCAGCGCATGGCCCCTTCGTACGACCTCAATTTCGACGCCACCCAGCACCCGGGCGGCCACCTGAGCATGGAACTGTGGTTCTCCGCCAGCGGCCTGCGCGAAGAACACGCGAACATCGCGCAACTGGTCTCGCGCAGCCTGGCCGAAGCGCGCTTCGACGAGCATGAGCGCCTGGCGTTCCTGATCGACAGCCAGGTGCAGGACCGCCTGAACGGCCTGGCGCAGTCGGGTAACCGCTACGCCATGCTCACTGCCGCTGCGCCATTGTCGGTGCTGCGCCGCTTCGAGGATATCGTCAGCGGCGCCGCCAGCCTGGCGTTCCAGGGCGAGCTGCTGGAACTGAGCAAAACGCCGGAAGGCCTTGCGCACATCGCCGGTCGCCTGAATGCACTGCACCAGCGCGTGATCGCCATCACTCCGACCGTGCTCGCTGCCGGCGCCGGTAATGACGGTGAAGCGCTGGGCCGCCTGCTCAAGTTGCCGGCCTCGCAAGCGGCCGTACCCGCCGTGGCGCCCAAGCTGGAAGCCATCGCGCTGGAAAACGCCGGCCTGCACGCGGTCAGCCAGATCAACCACTGCGTGGTGTCGTACCGCGCCCCGATGATGCAGGAAGATGGCGCCGCAGCGTTGGCAGTTGCCGCCGAACTGATGACCAACCAGCTGCTGCACGTGGCGCTGCGCGAAAAAGGTGGTGCCTACGGCGGCAACGCCGGCTACAACGGCGGCACCGGCACTTTCCTGATGGCGTCGTATCGCGATCCGCGCCTGGGCGAAACCTATGCCGACTTCGATACCGCCATCGACGACCTGCTCACCGGCGAGTTCTCGCAGGAGATGCTGGAAGAGGCGATCATCTGCGTGATCAAGGGCATGGACAAGCCCAACTCGCCGTACGACCAGGTGCTGCACGCCTGGGGCCTGAAACGCCGTGGCATCGACCAGGCCCTGCGCCAGCGCTTCCGCACCGAGGTGCTCACGTGCAGCATGGACCAGATCCGCACTGCGGTGCGCACCTGGCTCAAGAACGGCGAACCTAGCCGCGCGGCGTTTGTCGGCGATGTGACCAAGGATGTGGCGGGGTTGAAGGTCGTGGATTTGCTGAGCCTGGCCAAGAAGGCCTGATGTAATCAGGCCCGAAAAAAAAAGCCTGCGGTGATCGCAGGCTTTTTTCATGGTGCAGTCGTTCAGCGGTAGAACGCGTTCAGCAGGTCTGCCAGCGGCTCGGGCGCTTCCAGCGGAATCATGTGCCCTGTGTCTTGCGCAATCATCTCCAGCCGCGCAGCGGGCAGGCGTGAGGCCATGTCGCGCAGATCGGCTGCAGGTACCAGCTGGTCGCCGTCGGCGCCCACAATCAGCACCGGGAACGGCAACTCGTGCAGCCGGTCCATGTAATCGACGCGGTCGATGGTGGTGGTGAACTGCGCCAGCAGCACCTCTTTACCCAGGTCCACGGCCATTTGCTGGATCACGCCGGTGATCGACTCGTCGGCCATGTGAGCGGGATGCAGCAGCTCGCGCAGGCGCTGGCGCGTCATGCCCGAATAGGCATTCTTTTCCAGCATGGCGACAATGCGCTTGCGCGCTTGCGCTTCCGTCGGCAGCAAACCCTTGCAGGAGTTGGCGATCAGGACCAGCGTCCCGATGCGCTCCGGGTGCGCCACCGCGTATTCCACGGCCAGGTAGGCGCCCAGCGAAAATCCCACCAGGTTGGTTTTTGGGGCGCTGTGCGCGGCGATCAGTTCGCGCATCTGCTCGCGCGTGCGTGCCTTGTGCAGCGGCACGTGATTCAGGTCGAAACCGCCCAGCAGCGGCGCCACGCGCGACCACATGCGCTCGTCGCACAGCGTACCTGGGATCAGGTCGAGACGATTTTTCCGGTCCGTCATACCGCCATGGGCGCGGTGAGCGGCGCGTGGTGTTGGTAGCCTTCGAGCGAGAAGTCGGATGGTTCGATTTTTTCCAGCCATTCCGGCTCGTACTTGCCGGTGCTGGCGAAGTCCGGCACGCGGTCCGAGATGCGCAGCTGCGGCGCCGCGAACGGCGTGCGGGTGAGCTGCTCCTTGACCATGTCCATGTGGTTCTCGTAGATGTGCGCATCGCCGATGAAGTAGCTGAACCAGCGCGGCGTGTAGCCGGTGAGGCGGCCCACCAGGTGCATCAGCGCGGCGCCCTCGGCCAGGTTGAACGGCGTACCCAGTCCCAGGTCGTTCGAGCGCACGTACAGGCACATCGACAGCTCGCGCGTGGTCGGATTCGGGATGAACTGGTACAGCAAATGGCACGCGGGCAGGGCGACCGAATCGAGCACCGCCGGGTTCCAGCCGTGGAACAGGATGCGGCGGCTGCCCGGGTTGTTGATGATGGTGTCGAGGCATTCGCGCAGTTGGTCGATCGACTTATGCAGCAGCACCTTGGTCGCGCCGTTGTCTTCGAATTGCGAGATCAGGCGGAAGCCGTTCTTCTGGGCGTCGGCGATTTGCGCGTGCTGCTCCACGTCCAGCAGCTTGAAGCCGGGCCACTGGCGCCACTGCACGCCATACACGGGACCGAGGTCGTCTTCACCGAGGCGGTACGGATTATCGAGCCACTGCTGGTTTTCGTTGGCATTCTGATCCCAGACCTTGCAGCCCAGCGCGCGGAACTCGGCCGCGTTGCGCGAAGCGCGCATGAAGGCGCACAGCTCGCCGATCACGGACTTGAACGCCAGCCGCTTGGTGGTCACGGCCGGAAAACCCTCGCGCAGGTCGAAGCGCATCATGGCGCCGGGGACGCTGAGCGTGCGGATGCCGGTGCGGTTGTCCTGCCAGCTGCCGGTGTCGAGGATGGTTTGGATCAGGTCCAGGTATTGCTTCATTTGAATCTCCAACGTGGTGCGGAAGCACGCTTTGTCGGTGCCATCCCGGGGATCGGGAATACCCGAAGGCGGGTATTTTAGCAGGACCGCACCTCCAACGTCGAAGCTTAGCGTGGGCCAGCCTTGGGCTTGCGGCTTCCTGCCTGCGCCATGACCTTGCCGGCAGCGCGCGCCAGCGATTTGGCGCCGCGCCCTCCGGTGACCACGATGGCGCCTTGTGGCGCAGCCGCCTTGGCCGGCGACCGGGACCCAGGCTTGCTGCCACCAGCGGCCGGGCCGGACGGCGCGCGCGCCGCTGGCTTGCCACCGCCGGCAACCCCTTTGGCGCCGCCAGCCGATGCCGCTGCCTTGCCGTTGCGACCAGCCGCAGGCGAAGGAGCTGCTGAAGGCGCACGCGCCGCCTGCTTGCCACCCGCCGGCCCCGTAAACGGCCGCTTCTTCTTGCCCGGCGGCGCCGCAGCAGCTTTTTTAGCCGCCGCTGCCGCCGCTGCGGCAGGCGCGGTTTCCGGCACCCGGTGGTCGGCCTCGAAGCCCGGCTCCTCGAAGCGCGCGATCACCTGGCGTGTCATGGTTTCGATGGCTTTCAACATGTCCGCTTCATCGGCGCACACCAGCGAAATCGCTTCGCCTTCCAGTCCGGCACGGCCGGTGCGGCCGATGCGGTGGATGTAGTCTTCCGCCACCGAGGGCAGGTCGAAATTGACCACTTGCGGCAGCGCCTCGATATCGAGACCGCGCGCGGCGACATCGGTGGCCACCAGCAGCTGCACTTCGGCCTTTTTAAAACGGGCCAGTGCCTTGAGGCGCGCCGGCTGGGTCTTGTCGCCGTGGATGGTATCGGCCGTGACGCCGTGGTCGTGCAGGGTTTTGACCAACAGCTCGGCGCCCTTGCGGGTTTTGACGAACACCAGCACCTGGCGCCAGCCGAATTTGGCCAGCAGGTGCAGCAGCAATTCCGGCTTCCTGCGCTTGTCGGTCGGGATCAGCCATTGACGTACCGACTTGGTGATCGAGTTGCTGGCCTCGACCTGCACGGTGACCGGGTCCTTGAGCAGGCCCTTGGTCAGCTTGCGGATCTCGTCCGAGAACGTGGCGGAAAACAGCAAGGTCTGGCGCTGTTTCGGCAGGGCAGCGAGCAGGATATCGAGGTCGCGCTCGAACCCCAGGTCCAGCATGCGGTCCGCTTCGTCGAGCACCAGCGTTTGCAGCTGCTTGAAGCTCACCGCACCCTGGTCGAGCAAGTCGATCAGGCGGCCGGGCGTGGCCACCAGCACATCGAGCCCCTTGCGCAGCTTGGCGATCTGCGGCTCGATCGGCACGCCGCCGTAGGCGACAGCGGCGCGCAGCGGCAGGTTGCCGCCGTAGCTGCGGAAGCTCTCGAACACCTGTTCGGCCAGTTCGCGGGTAGGCGCCAGCACCAGGCAGCGCACGGCCGTGGGCGCATTTTCGCCTTCCAGGGTCAGGCGTTGCAGGATGGGCAGGGCGAAGCCGGCGGTCTTGCCGGTGCCGGTTTGGGCGGCGGCCATCAGGTCGCGGCCCGCCAGCACGGCGGGAATCGCCTGCTTCTGGACCGGCGTCGGCTGCTTGTAGCCCAGGGTGTCCAGCGTTTGCAGGAGGGGGGCGATCAGGCCCAGTGCTTGGAAAGTCATGGTATGTGCAGTGATATCGTTCAACAGCGCGCAGTGTAGCCGGTCAGGCCCCATTACGCGAATAAAGATCGGAAGCCACGTTATTGATCGGCCAGGGCTTGGGACCACAGGGCAAGGATCTCGTGCACCCGCGCGTCCGGCAGGTACAGCAGGTTGTCGCCCACGTACAGCTCCACATAACAGCGCCCGGGCAGCGCCGCATGCTGGGCGCCGTTGAACAGCCACACGCCGTGCTGGCCGGCGATGCGGTTGCGGATGTCGAGTGCATGGTCGCGCGCCACCGGCAAATGCAGGTGCAGCATATTGGCGTGCGGGCGCGCCGGATTCGGTACCAGCAGTGGGTACTTGCGCAACTGCTGGTACAGCCATTCGGTGCGACGGAAGTAGTCGGGCATGGCGGCCAGGCGGGCGTCGAACTGCATGGCGGCGGCCACCACGTACGGCGTGCGTTGATAGACATTGCCACCCTGGCGACGGAACCACTCGCGGGCGCGGTCGATGAAGGCGGCATCGCCCGCCAGCATGGCGCCGGCCATGCCGCCGATGCCCTTGTACAGCGACACATAGACGGTGTTGAAACCGGCGGCAATCTGCGCCACGTCTCGGCCGTAGGCGGCTGCCGTCTCCCACAGCCGGGCGCCATCCATGTGCAGGTGGATGCCTTGATCACGGCAGTAATCCTTGATGGCGGCCAGTTCATCCCATGCCGGGCACTGGCCGCCGATTTCGCGCATCGGCAATTCCAGCAACGCCGCGCCCAGCTTGTCGGGTACGCCTTGCAGGTCCTCCACCGACCATGGCCGGTGCGGGTCACCGATCTGCAGCGCCTGGAAGTGGTCGAACAACTGGTGATTGCCGCGTTCGTGCCTGAGGATGTGGGCAGTGGGGTGCAGCGCCACCAGCCGGCTGCCGCGTTCCATGCAAGCCAGGCGCAGCGCGGTCGCCTGCGCCATGGTGCCGGTGATGCAGAACAGCGCCGACTCGAAGCCCAACAGGCGCGCTACTTTCGCTTCGAACTCCTGGATCAGCGGTCCGCAGCCGTAAATATCATGGGTGACGTCATTGGCATTGCACCACTCGGACATGGCGGCGAACAGCTGCGCCGGCGTCGGTTGGCGGTGGCCGGGCAGCAGGGTGTGGCAGGTCTGGCGCAGTTCCGTGTCGTTCAAGGGGTTCCCCTTCGAGATCGGGCAATCCCCGCATGATACCGGATCAGTGGACCGTGTGAACGTTGTGAAATTGCAGCGCCGCCAGGTTGGCGTAGATGCCGCCCAGCGCCACCAGCGAGGCATGGGTGCCGGTTTCGACGATTTTGCCGTCTTCCATGACGATGATGCGGTCGGCGCGCTGCACGGTAGCCAGGCGGTGGGCGATGATTACCGTGGTGCGGCCGATCATGGCCGCTTCGAGCGCGCTTTGCACCAGGCGTTCCGACTCCGCATCCAGCGCGCTGGTGGCTTCGTCGAGCAGCAGCAGCGGCGGGTTTTTCAGCAGCGCGCGGGCAATCGCGATGCGCTGGCGCTGGCCGCCGGAGAGGCGCACGCCGCGCTCGCCCAGGAATGACTGGTAGCCCTGCGGCAGGCGTTCGATAAATTCGTGGGCGGCAGCCATGCGGGCGGCGGCGATCACTTCGTCGTCGGTGGCGTCGGCGCGGCCGTAACGGATATTTTCCATGGCGTTGGCCGAGAAGATCACCGTGTCTTGCGGCACGATGCCGATGGCGCCGCGCAGCGTGTGCAGATCGAGCTGGCGGATGTCCACGCCATCGAGCTTGATGGCGCCGTGCTGCGGATCGTAAAAGCGCAGGAACAGCTGGAACAGCGTGGTCTTGCCGGCGCCCGACGGGCCGACCACGGCCACGGTTTCACCGGGCTGGATGTCGAGCGAGAGGCTGGTCAACGCTGCCGACTCGGGTCGCGACGGATACAGGAAGGTCACGTCCTCGAGGCTCAGCGATGCGCCGTTGGCCGCGCGCGGCGGCAGCGCCAGCGGTTTGACGGGCGCCTCGATGGCCGACTTGACCGCCATCAGTTCCAGCAGGCGCTCGGTGGCGCCGGCTGCGCGTTGCGCTTCGCCCATCACTTCCGACAGCGCGCCGATGGCGCCAGCCACGATCGACGCGTACAGGATGAACTGGCCCAGATCGCCGCCCGTCATTTCGCCGTTGATCACCGCGTGGGCGCCGAGCCACAGCACGAACACGATGGCGCCGAACACCAGCACGATGGCGATCATGGTCAGCATGGCGCGCGCGCGGATGCGGCGCATGGCGGTCTGGAAGGCGCCTTCCACCGATGCGCTGAAGCGGTTCGATTCGATCTTTTCGTGGGTAAAGGCCTGCACCGTGGGCATGGCGTTGAGGATCTCGCCGGCCATGGCGGAGGCGTCGGCCACGCGGTCTTGCGAATCGCGCGAAAGCTTGCGCACGCGGCGGCCGAAAATGATGATCGGCAGGACGGTGAGTACCAGCAGGCCGATGATGATGGCCGAGAGCTTGGGACTGGTCACGAACAGCATCACCAGGCCGCCGATGAACAGCAGCGAGTTACGCAGCGCCATCGAGATGCTGGTGCCCACCACGGCCTGGATCAGCGTGGTGTCGGTGGTGATGCGCGAGAGGACTTCGCCGGTTTGCGTGGTTTCGAAAAACTCGGGGCTTTGCTTGACCACGTGGCTGTAGACGGCGTCGCGGATATCGGTGGTGACGCGCTCGCCGAGCCACGACACGGTGTAAAAGCGCGCGGCCGTGGCCAGCGCCAGCACGGTGGCCAGGCCAAACAGCGCCAGGAACACCAGGTCCACGTGCTTGATGCTCTTCTCACCGACTGCGCCCGGCACGCTGGCGGCGCTGCCGAAACCGAGGTCGATCATCTGCTTGAAGGCGGCGGGAATGGCCAGTGTGGCGGCGGCAGCGACCAGCAGCGCCAGGCCGGCCATGACGAACTGCCGCTTGTACGGCGCCAGGAACGGCAGCAGGCCGCGCAGGGTGGCAATGCTGCCTTTTTCGGCGATGCGCGCGGTGGAAGGCGCGGTGGACTGCGCGGGGGCGGGCTTGCTGTTGCCAGTGCTGGCGGTGGTGCTATTGGTCATCGTGTGGCTTATCTGGTTATTCCAACTACTACAATTTCATGGGGCGGACATAGCCCGTCAGTTCGAGGTACGCGCGGCCGACGCGCCGGCCGTCGCGGCGAAGCAGCACCGCGCCTTCCCAGTACACGGCGCCAGTCGAGCGGCGCGAGTCGAGTTCCTGGTCGTCCTGTAGCGGTTCCACCTGCCAGATGGTGGCGCCGGTGGTCAACCGCAAGGCCACCGGATATTCTGCCTTGGTACGTGGCGAACGCCAGCGCCGCTGCGGTGTGAAATCCACCTGTTCCGGCGCGAACTGCGTGATCTTACCGGAAGCGTCGCGCCATGTCGCGTGGGCCCATAGTTTACCACCTGTCTTGCTGCGGATCTGGAAAGCCATCAGGGCGCCCCCGTCGTCGAGATTGGCGCCGATCCATTCCCAGCCCGCCGCCTCGGCATCGAGCACCTGCGACGACCATTCGTGGTCCAGCCACGAGGCGCCCTTGACCGCCATCGCCTTGCCGGCGCGGGTGATGGTTCCGGTGGTGGTGAGCTGCGGTTCGCTGTAATAGTAGCTGGCCTGGGCGGGGCGCGGTCCCTTGCGCGAAAAGCCGCCCACGCCTTGCACCAGTACCGGCTGCGACGGCGCCAGCTTGAGCTGCAAAGTAAAACCGGAAGCCTCGACGTGGACCGCGTAGCTGCCATCAGGCTGGCGCGCCATGCGCCAGTCTTCGAGCTTGATGTCGGTGTCGCCGACCTTGGCCCAGGCCAGGCCCAGGCCCTCGCGGGCGCTGCGCTGGTCGTGCAGCAGCTTGCCGTTGCCGGTGTCGGACAGCGCCGCGTGGCCGATGATCAGCTGCTTGGGTGCGAACTGGCTGGGGTTGGCGCGGTCATGGTCGCTGGCGCTGCGGAAGAACGTGACCTGGTAGCCGAGCGACTTGCCGTCCGCGGTCTCGACCCAGCCGGTCACGTACCACCATTCGGTCTTGTAGTCGGGGTGGGCGCCATAATCACGCGGGAATTGCAATGCCGTGCCGGGCGCCAGCGGGGTGACGGTCGCGAACTTTGGCGCGGCGGCCCATGCGGGAACAGTACCAGCCCACAGCAGCGCCACCATGGCCAACAACAATCGTACGAGCGGCATCACCAGTCCTCCCTGACGGCGCGGATCGGACCACCGGACAGCGATTGCCGGCCCGCCAGCAGCGCCGTCAACGCGGCAGCCGACAGCAGCAGCGCAGCGACGGCAGCCAGCAAGCCCCACGGCAGGTGCAGCTGCATGGTCCAGTGGAACGACTGCGGATTGACCACGAAAACCAGGATCAGGCTGATCACCCAGCCCAGCACGAAACCGGTGGCGATGCCGAGCGCGGTGAGCGACCCGCCTTCGATGGCCAGGATGGCCAGGATCTGGCGCCGCGTCACGCCCACGTGGCGCAGCATGCCGAACTCCTTGGCGCGCGCCAGTGTCTGCGCCGAAAAATTAGCGGCCACGCCAAACAGGCCGATGACGATGGCGATCGCTTCCAACAAATAAGTGATGGCGAAGCTGCGGTCGAAAATCTTCATCGACATGTCGCGGATATCCGACGGGGTGCTGATGTCGAGGGTGGCGGCGAACGGCAGCGCCTTCAAGGCCCGTTCCACGCCGGCGTGGCTGGTGCCTGGCGCCAGCCACAGCGCCACGCTGCTGGCGTCCCGGTCGCCGGTGATGGCGCGGTAGTCAGCCAAACGCATCTGGATCGAGCCGGTGGGCCGCGCATAGTCGCGCCACACGCCGGCCACCGTGAACGGCTGCTGGCGGCCTGCCAGCGGCAGTTCGATGCGGGCGCCCACCTGCATGCCGTACAAATCGACTATTGCTTCCGAAATCCACACCGGCGGCGGTTCGCCTGACACTGGCGGACGGATATCTCCGACCATCGCCAGCACCTTGCCGGGGGCATTCGCATCGACGTCGCGCGCAATCAGCGCCACGGCGGGCCGGTCGGCCGCCAGCGCGATGGCCTGCACGCGCAGGAAATCGGTGCCATCGACGCCGGGCAGCGCCGCGATGGCCTGCTGTTCGGCCGGCCGCAGCCCGGCCGTGGTGCCACCGCTGACGGTGCTCACGTAGATATCGGCCGGCAGGATGTGGCGCATCCAGTCGTCGAGCGACACCCGGAAGCTCGACACCATGATCGCCATCGCCACCATCAGGCTAAAGCTAGACAGCACGCCGCCGAGCGCAATGCCAGCCTGGCTCGACGCATTGGCCAGCCGCGCCAGCGTGAGTGTGAGCACGGGCGAGGCGCCCGGCCGGCTGGCGACGACCGCGCTCCAGCGCCGGTGCGCGGCGCGAAACACGCCGGCGGCCAGGCGTGGCATCAGCGCGATCACGCTCACCAGCAGCAGTGCGATCGACAGGTAGCCGAAGATGGGCAGCTCGAACACGGGCGGCGCCTGCGACAGCAGCGCCGCCACCGCAATGCCGGCCAGCGGCGGCCACACGGTGGCCAAACGTGAGATTGCTGCTTCCTCGGTGCCGGACTTGAGCGCCACGGCCGGCTTGGCGCGTGCCGCATCCCAGGCCGGCGCGGCGCAACCCAGCAGCGCGACAACGACGCCCAGCGCAAAGTACACGCCAGCGGCCACCGGGGTGAAATGCACGGTCGGACGCACGCCGGAAAAGAAGCCGGCGCCCAGGTCGGCGCCCATGAAGTGCAGGGCAGTGGCCGCCAGCGCGTAACCGGCAGCGATGCCGAGGGCGGAACCCAGCACGCCCAGGCACAGGCCTTCGAGCAGGATCTGGCGCAGCAACTGGCGCCGCTCCATGCCCAGCACGCGCAGCAGCGCAAACTGGCTGCGGCGCCGGATCACCGACAGCGCCTGGGTGGAAAATACCAGGAAGGCGCCGGTAAACAGCGCGACCAGCGCCAATACCGTCAGGTTGACGCGGTAGGCGCGACTCATGCCCTCGTTGCGGCTGCTCTGGTCTTCGTCGTTGGGCTGGTTGACCAGGAAACGGCCCGGGTAGTCGCTGTGCAGGCGCTGCTGCAGCCGGGTTTTGAATACGTCGCGGTTGACGCCGGCGCGCAGCTTGAGGTCCACGCGCGACAGCTTGCCCAGCCGGTCGAAGCGCCACTGCGCCGCGCCGATGTCCATCACGCCCAGGCGCTGGCCGGCGCGCGCGCTTTGCAGGGCGCCCGCGTAGCGCAGCGCCACCGTGCCCACGCCAAGCTGGAAGGGCAACGGCTGGTCTGGCTTTGCCGAGAGCCACTGCTGCGCGGCTGGCGACAGAAAAATCGCGTCGTCGGCGAGGGTGTCCTGCAAGTGTTCTTCCGAGGGGGCGCCCACCAGGTCGGGCGAGATGAAGCCGGCGCGGAACACGTCGATGCCGATGATCTTGAGCGCGCTGCGTTGGCCCGGAATCGAGGCTTCCACTTCCAGGATGGGCGAGGCGACCGCCACTTCCGGCAGGGCGGCGAGCACCGGGTAGACCGCTTCATCGAAAGTGGGCTCGGTGCCGCGTACCTGCACATCGGCCACGCCGGACAGGCCCTTGATGGCCGACGAAAATTCGTTGAAGGCGGCAGCGTTGATCAGGTGGATGGCAAAGCCAAGCGCGATGCCGATGGCAATTGCCGCCACCGCCACCAGCGTGCGCACCGGGTGCGCACGCCATTCGCCCAGCAGCAGCCAGCTTCCCAACCGTCCCGGCGCCAGCACCGTCATCAGCGGTTGCACTCCAGGGCCAGCAGTTCGGCGGCGCGGCGGGCCTTGAGGCGGGCGGCATCGACCGTGGCGGCCGTGGCGCGGCGCGCGTCATCATCGGCCCACTGGCGATTGAGGCGCAGCTTGCCGCATTTGCGCTCGTGCGTGGCGGCGACCTGCGCGGCCCTGGCGTCGAGCTTTGCTTCGCGCTCCTCGCGCGCTACGCGGGTCTTTTCCAGCGCCGCTGCTTCCTTGCGGGCCCGGGCCAGGCTGGCTGCGGCTGCTGGATCGACTCGCGGTGCCGCCGGCCGGGCAAGGGTGCTGGCCGAGGTGGCCGTGGCAGGGCAGGGCGTGTCGCCGTAGCTGACCTTGCCGTCGATAACGCATTTGTGGATGTCTTGCGCATGCACCGTATGCAGGGTGGTCGCGCATAACAGGGCCGTGGTCATCACGCTGACCGGCCCGTAAAGATGAGGTTGCATGGCTGTCCCGTTCACAAAATTTTCCCGGGATTCATGATACCGAGCGGGTCCAGCGCACCTTTGATGGCCCGCATCATGTTCAGCTCCACCGCCGATTTATGGTGCACGAGCTCGTCTCTTTTCAGCACACCGATGCCGTGCTCTGCCGAAATCGAGCCGCCAAAAACTTCCACGCTGTCATACACCACGCGGTTGACCTCGTCCTGTTTGTGCAGGAATTCGTCGTTGGACACACCGTCGGGCGGCGCCACGTTGTAGTGCAGGTTGCCGTCGCCGAGGTGGCCGAAGCACACCAGCTGGCAGCCGGGGAAGGCGGCCTCGAGCTTCGGCCCGGTGGCGGCGATAAAGTCGGCGATGCGCGAGACCGGCAGCGAGATGTCGTGCTTGATGTTCTTGCCGGCCTTGGCCTGCGCCAGCGGGATATGCTCGCGCAATTGCCACAGGCCGGTCGATTGGGCCATCGACGTGGCCACCACGGCGTCGTCGATCACGTTGCCGTCCAACGCCGCGCCGATGGCCCGTTCCAGCAGGCCCACGGCATGGGCTTCGGACTCGCTGCTCGAGAGTTCCAGCAGCACGTACTGGGCATGCGGCGTTTTGAAAGGCTGCGGCAGTTGCGGGAATTCGCGCGCCACCAGCGCCAGGCAATACTGCGACATCAGCTCGAAGCCGGTCAGGCTCGCACCGCAGTGATCCTGCATCAGGTTCAGCAGCCGCAGCGCGTGGACCGGCGAGGGCAGCGCGGCCAGCGCGGTAATCGCGGCTTTCGGCTGCGGGTACAGCTTCAGTACCGCGCCGGTGATCACGCCCAGCGTGCCCTCGGCGCCGATGAACAGGTCGCGCAGATCGTAGCCGGTGTTGTCCTTGCGCAGCCCGCGCAAGCCGTTCCATATCTCTCCCTGCGGCGTGACCACTTCCAGGCCCAGGCACAGGTCGCGCGTATTGCCATAACGGAGCACGGCGGTGCCGCCCGCGTTGGTGGCCAGGTTGCCGCCGATGGTGCATGTGCCTTCGGCCGCCAGCGACAGCGGGAACAAACAGCCTTGCGCGGCGGCCGCTTCCTGCGCGTGTTGCAGGATGCAGCCGGCATCGACGGTCATGGTGCGGTTGACGGCATCGACCTGGCGCACGGCATTCATGCGCGCCAGCGACAGCACCACGGCGCCGCCTTCGGCGTCGGGCACGCTGCCCAGCACCAGTCCGGTGTTGCCACCCTGCGGCACGATCGGCACGCGCCACTGCGCGCAGACGCGCACCAGGGCCGCAACTTCGGCCACCGTGGCGGGCCGCAGCACGGCCAGTGCCCGGCCCGTGTAGCGTCCGCGCTGGTCGGTGAGGAACGCGGCCTTGTCGGCGTCGAGGTCGAGGACGTAATCCGCGCCAACGATGGCGCGGCACTGGTCGAGGAAAGCGCTAAGTGTCTCCGTCATTTGACCGTGGTGACCTTTACTTTGTCGAGCAGTTCCTTGGCCAGTTTTTTCGCCGCCCGTTTATACGGGCGCAGATACAGCAGCGCGCAGGCGAAATACACGCAGACGATGATCGCCTCGCCCCAGCCCAGCCAGGCCGAGTCGCGGTCGGCGTCGCTCCAGCCGCGCACGATGCCCTCGGTGAAGTACAGCAGTATCATCATCGACGTCCACTGCAAGGTGTAGATGTCACGCTTCCACACGCCGTACAAAGGCAGCAGCAGCGGCGCGGCCTTGAGGACCAGCCACGAACCGCCCGGTTTCAGCGGTGCGATCACCATCTCCCACAACACGCACCACACGATCAGCAGGCCCAGGCTGCCGACGGCGCCCCAATGAAAATACTTGTGCAAGGTGGTGTGCATGGAGTCGTCCTCTAGCGGGTTGCGAGCTTGACGGCTGTTTCGGCCAGGCGCCGGCCCTGGGCGATGGCCAGGCGCTTTTCGTCGTCGGTGATCGGACGGGCGCCATCGAGACCGGCCCAGTGGCTGGCGCCGTACGGCGTGCCGCCGCTGGCGGTGGTCATCAGTTCCGGGTTGGTGTAGGGCAGGCCCAGCACCATCAGGCCGTGGTGGAACAGCGGCACCATCATGGTGAGCAGCGTGGATTCCTGGCCGCCGTGCAGGCTGCCGGTGGACGTGAACACGCAGGCCGGCTTGCCCGCCAGCGCGCCGGACAGCCACTGGCTCGACGTGCCATCCCAAAAATACTTCATCGACGCGGCCATATTGCCGAAGCGGGTGGGCGAACCGACGGCGATGCCGGCGCATTCGGCCAGGTCGTCAAGTTCCACGTACGGCGCGCCGTCAAGCGGCACCTCGGGCGCCGTGGCTTCGGTGACGGTGGAGACGGCGGGCACGGTGCGCAGGCGCGCATCGCAGCCCGGTACGCTCTCGATGCCCTGGGCGATCAGCTCCGCCAATTTGCGCGTGGCGCCGTGACGCGAGTAGAACAGGACAAGAATAATCAGATTGGGTTGGCTCATCGCAGGTATTATAGGGGGTTAAAGCGGGCGCGGGCGGTGTGAAAAATCGGCCGCCGCCGCTCCTGAAATCCGATTATCGCTCATGTTCCAAAAATATATACAACCGATTTTCTTCTACCTGCTGCGCAGCTGCCGCAACGGCGTTAATACCGTGCGCGCGCTGTCGTGGTCCGAGGTGCGCGACCTGGTGCTGTTCGCCCACCGCCGCCTGCGCGAGGAAAGCCTGCCGCAAGTGGCTGGCAGCCTCACTTTCACCACCGTGTTCGCGCTGGTGCCGCTGCTCACCATCGCGCTGGCGATCTTCACCACCTTCCCGATGTTCAATACCTTCCGCGCGTCGCTGGAAGCGTATTTCGTCCAGAGCGTGATGCCCAAGACAATCTCGGCCACCATCCTCAACTACCTAACCATGTTCGCGTCCAAGGCCACGCGGCTGTCGGCGGTGGGCGCGGTGGCGCTGATTTTTACGTCGATCGCCATGATGAACCTGATCGAGCGCGTGTTCAACCGCATCTGGCGCGTGCGCGGGGAGCGTAGCTGGACTCGGCGCATCCTGGTCTATTGGGCCATTATCACGCTCGGGCCGCTGCTGATCGGCGTCTCGCTGACGCTGTCGTCCACCGTGTTCATGGCCACGTCCGACCTGTTCGAGCAGTTCCCGGTGGTGGGCGCCATCGTCTACACGTTCGCATCGCTGGCCGTGACCACCGCCAGTTTTACCTTGCTGTACGTGGCGGTGCCCAATCGCGACGTGGACTGGTACGACGCCGCCTGGGGCGGCCTGGTGGCCGGTGTGGCGTTCGAACTGGCCAAGCGCGGCTTCGCCATTTTCATCACGCAGTTCCCCACGTATTCCAAGATCTACGGCGCGCTGGCGGCCTTGCCGCTGTTCCTGGTGTGGATTTACGTGTCGTGGGTGATCACCCTGATCGGCGCCTTGCTGGTGGCCGCGCTGCCGGTGGTCAAATACGAGCGCTGGTGGCACGAGGCCAAGCCTGGCGGCGAATTTGTCGATGCCATGGCGATTCTGAAAGTGCTGTTCCTGGCCTGCAAATGCGGCGACACGGCACTGGTCAGCGCCGGCACCATCCGCACCCGTACCCGGCTGGGTTTTGACGAGATGGATACCCTGCTTGAAAAAATGCTGGCCGAGGGCTGGGTGGGGCGCGTCAACGTGCCGGCGCCGCGCCGGGTGCAGTGGGGCAAGCGCGTGTCCGACGGCAGCGACCACTGGGTATTGCTGGCCAATGTAGAGAAACTGACGCTGGCCGAGGTGTACCGGCTGTTCGTGTTCGGCGGCATGGCGGTCAATGCCGGCGTGGTGGACGATGACACGGACGAGCGCGACAAGCTGTCGGCGCGCGAAGCGGCGCAACTGGCGCGCGAAGTGGAAAACGCCGTCGAAACCGGGCTCGGCAAAAGCCTGGCAGACCACTTCGGCCCCATCGATTGCCGTTAATAACCACGCTTTGGTTGCGGTGCAGCATAAGAGTGTTGCAACACTCTTATCAAATTCTTGCGATATCGTGGGGCGTGGCGCTGGATTTTTCGCCATGCATAGGCTACATTCGGCTTAGGCTTAAACATTAAAATTAATAATGACATCATCTACCCACGAAGCCTCTCAGCGGACAGGACGGTCAAATATGAAAGTCTCCGAAATCCTGCAGGTCAAAGGCAGCATTCTCTACACCATCTCACCCGACCAGCCGTTGGCCGAAGCGGCCGACATCATGGCGGAAAAAGACATCGGCTCGCTGGTCGTCATGGAATTCGGCGACCTGGTTGGCATGCTCACGTTCCGCGAAGTGCTGCGCGCGTTGCATACCAACGAGGGCAATGTCGGCGCCGGCACGGTGCGCAAGCACATGGACGACTACCCGATCACGGTCACGCCCGATACCGAAGTCAACGAAGTGCGCCGCATCATGCTGGAAAAACATGCGCGCTATCTGCCCGTGATGAACGCCAAGACCATTCTCGGCGTGATTTCGTTCTACGACGTGGCGCGCGCGGTGCTGGAAGCGCAAAGCTTCGAAAACCGCATGCTCAAGGCCTATATCCGCGACTGGCCCGGCGACCAGGCCGAGCCGCATCCGGACTGACTCTCCCGCGCTCCCTGCGCCCGGCGTGACCGGGACAGGGAGCTACCTTTTATTTTTCGCCGTTGAGCCACACCTGCAGCGCATCGGCCTTCATCGGCCGCGCGAACAGGAAACCTTGCGCCAGCGGACAGCCCAGCGCGTGCAGGATCTGCGCCTGGCGCTCGTCTTCCACCCCTTCCGCGATCACCGTCAGGCCCAGGTTGCGGCCCAGTTGAATTACCATCTCGGCAATGCTGCTGCCGCGTGCCGAGCCGGTAATTTCGGTGACAAACGCGCGGTCGATTTTCAGGCGGTCCACTTGCAGGCGCTGCAAGTACGACAGCGACGAAAAACCGGTGCCGAAGTCGTCGATCGCGATCGAGACGCCGGTCTGCTTGATCTGGTCGAGCATCTTGATCAGCAAATCCGGTTCTTCCATCGCCATCGATTCGGTGATTTCCAGTTCGACGTTCTGCGGCGGCGCGCCGGTTTCCTCCAGCGCGCGGCGCAGCATCTCGAGGAAGTGCGGGTGGCGGAACTGCACCTGCGAGACGTTGACCGACATGACGAAGTCGAGGTGGCCGGCCGCGCGCACGGCCATCAGTTCGCGGCACGCGGTGCGCAGCACCCATTCGCCGAGGTCGATGATCAGGCCCGAATATTCGGCGATCGGGATGAAACGGTCGGGCGAGACGAAGGTGCCGTCTTCGGTCTGCCAGCGCAGCAGCGCTTCGGCGCCGACCGGCTGCCGGGTTTCGAGGTCGATCTGCGGCTGGTACATGACGAACAGCTGGCGCTGGCCAAACGCGGTGCGCAGCGCGTGCATCATGCGTACCCGCTCGCGGATTTCCACGCCCATCGAGCGCGAAAAATAGCAGTAGCCGGCGCGCTGCTGGCTCTTGGCGCGCTTTAAGGCGATGTCGGCATCCTTGAGGGCGTCGCCGCCGCTGCCTTCATGTTCTTCCAGGCGCACCAGTCCCAGCGTGGCCGACAGTTGTACATCCTGGCCGTCGATGCGGAACGGCTGCTGGAACAGCGCCAGCAGCGCGGCGGGCGTGACCAGGTTGGCGTCGCCCAGCAGCGCGAAAATATCACCGCCAATGCGCGCCACCGTCACTTGCCGCCCCAGGTCCGCCTGCAGGCGGTTGGCGACTGACACCAGCAGCAGGTCGCCGAACTGGTGGCCCAGCGCGTCATTGGTTTCGGCAAAGTGGTCGAGATCGACGAGGGCCAGCGTGGCCTGTTGGTCCGCTGGCGCCACCGTACTGGATGCAGCCAGCCGTTCTTCGAGCATTTCGAGCAGGCGAGTGCGGTTGGGCAGCTTGGACAGCTGGTCGTAGAACGCTGCGTTGTGCAGATGGCTGACCAGTTCCACGTTGTCCAGCCCCACCGCCACGTTGCCGCAAAAGACGTCGAGCAGGCGTTCGTTGATGTCGGAGGGCGGCGTTGCAACGTCGAGGTAGGCGACGAAGTCGCGGCTGGCCTTGCCGGCGAAGTACAGGGTGATGGAATCGGGACCGTACACATTGCCGCGTTGTGCCAATGCCTGCTCCATGACCGCCCTGATGCGGGCGTCGGCCAACGGTGCGTGATGGACGTGGCGGGCGTGGGCATGGGCGCCGTGGTCGAGGTGAGTATGCTGGCCGCAGGCCGCCATCACCATCAGTTCGTGGCAACCGCCGTCGCCAGGGCAGTCCTTGACGCACAATACGCCGCTGGCGGGAATGCCCAGCAGGTCGCCGATCTGCGTCAGCACGCCGGAGGCGAAATTCTGCACGCCGTGCAGCGCCATCAACTCGGTGCTGGCGTGGACGATCTGGTTCAGGCCGCGGCGGCTGTCGTCGATCTTGCGGATCTGTTCATACGAACGGATGGCCGACGTGACGGTGGTATAGAGCTTGATGCGCGTGAGCTCGGACTTGGTCTTGTAGTCGTTGATGTCGAAATCGCGGATGGCGTCGATTTCGGGCGCGTAGCCGGGCTGGCCGGTGCGCAGGATGATGCGCACATCGACAAGCTTGAGCGTTTCGCGGATATGGCGCACCAGGTGCAGGCCGGCGTCGTCCTGCTCCATCACCACGTCGAGCAAAATCACGGCGATGTCGGTTTCGGTGGCGAGCAACTGGCGCGCCTGGGTGGCGGAATAGGCGTGGACGAATTCCAGCGGCCTGCCTTGCATGTCGAGGTTGCCGAGCGCGAAGGTGGTAGTGGAATGGACGTCCTCGTCATCGTCGATGATCATCACGCGCCATACGCCGGTGGTGCTGGTGTCTGTCGTTGCCGCCGGATGTTCTTCCAGGAATACCAGGTCGTCTTGATCATCCTTGGCCACAGACGTAAGCTGTCGGTAGCCAGGAGGGGTGATCGGTTGGGGCATGTGTCGCGTCTCCAGGATTGCTCGGTGTTCTTCTGGGTAAGTATATAGCGAATTGTTAAAATGAACTCGAATTTCCCCTGCGATGGTCCACCGGCCGTTGCGTTGCCGTTGCACATGCGTCTGTATTGCAACAAAGAATCGACCAGGCCTAGGGATGGGCCATCGCCCCGGCACGCGCCGGGCGTGCGGTAGCTGTTAGAATATAGAAATCCCTATAATTCCAAAGATTCTCTTCCTATGTCCGGTAATACATTTGGTAAATTGTTTTCTGTAACTACTTTCGGTGAATCGCACGGTCCCGCAATTGGCTGCGTGATCGATGGCTGCCCGCCGGGCCTGGCCTTGTCCGAGGCAGATATCCAGCCGGAACTCGACCGCCGCAAACCGGGCACGTCGCGCCACGTGACCCAGCGCCAGGAATCGGACACGGTGGAGATCCTGTCGGGCGTGTACCAGGGTGTGACCACCGGTACCCCGATCGCGCTGCTGATCCGCAACGAAGACCAGCGCAGCAAGGACTACGGCAACATCGCCGAGAGCTTCCGCCCGGGCCACGCCGACTACACGTATTGGCACAAGTACGGCGTGCGCGATCCGCGTGGTGGTGGCCGCTCGTCGGCGCGCCTGACCGCGCCCATCGTCGGCGCCGCCGCCGTGGCCAAAAAGTGGTTGCAGCAGCAGTACGGCACCACGTTCAAGGGCTGCATGAGCCAGCTGGGCGACATTCCGGTGCCGTTCCAGGACTGGACCCATGTGCACGACAATCCGTTTTTTGCCGCCAGCGGCGATGCCGGCCTGATCGCCCACATGGAAGCGACCATGGACGAACTGCGCAAGGCTGGTGACTCGATCGGCGCACGCATCGACGTCATCGCCCAGAATGTGCCGGTGGGCCTGGGCCAGCCGATCTACGACAAGCTCGATGCCGACATCGCCTACGCGATGATGGGCATTAATGCGGTGAAGGGTGTGGAAATTGGCGCCGGCTTCAAGTCGGTGGCGCAAAAGGGCACCGAGCATGGCGACGAACTGACGCCGCAAGGCTTCGTCGGCAATAACGCCGGCGGCGTATTGGGCGGCATCTCCACTGGCCAGGACATCACGGTGTCGATCGCCATCAAGCCAACGTCGTCGATCCGCACCCCGCGCCATTCGATCGACAAGGAAGGCAACCCGGTGCTGGTGGAAACCTTCGGGCGCCACGACCCGTGCGTGGGCATACGCGCCACGCCGATCGCAGAAGCGATGCTGGCGCTGGTGCTGATCGACCACGCGCTGATGCACCGTGCCCAGTGCGGCGATGTCAAGGTGGCTACACCCGACATCTCCCGGTAAGCTTCTTCAGGCGCGGGTGGGGGCGGTGATGGTGGCCACCGTCTCCTGCTTGTGGCGCCGTTCGGCGGCGCGCACCACCATCATGCGGATGTCGTTGAGCAGCGAGAACTCGGTGGGGCTGAGCTGGATCGGCGGGAAGGTGTCGTCCCAGTCGCCATACAGGAAGCCGGCCGCCTGGCCGTTGTACGACAGCGGAATGATGACGAAGCTGTGCGCCTCCGACAGCGAGGTTTTCCACCACTGCGGCAGCTTGGCCGCGAACTTGGCGTCGCGCGCATTTTCGATGAAGATCACGCGGTCGCTGTTGAGTGATGCGTGGAACACGTTCGGTTCGTAGGCGTCGTCAAAGCTCATCGCCGCCAGCAGCTCGCGGCTGTCATTGCCGAAGCAGATGCGCGCTGCGTACAGGCTTTCGCGGCGGTTGCGCACGAACGCGATGGCGCGCGAAAACTCCAGTCCCTTGTAAATGGTCTCCAGTGCGATCTGCACCATCTGGCCGGGGCTGGCCGTGTCCAGCACGTCGCGCATATCGGCCAGGCCGCTGAGCAGGATCTTGTTGCCGGCCGCGCGCTGGCGGTTTTGCGCCTGCGCCTTCGCGCGTCGCTCGGCCGGGCGCGAAAGCGGGGCGATGGTCAGATCGTTGGCCGCTACCACCTTGGCCTGCTCGATGGCGATCATCAGGTTGTCCGCTTCCATGCCCAGCAGCGACGAATAGCTCTCGGTCAGCGCCTGCACCTCGGCTGCGCCGACGGCGTCGTCGTGCCACAGCGATTCGGCGCACATGGCGGACATGGTAGACAGGCCCGCCACCCAGTCGGCCGGCTCGATGGCGGCGCCTTCTTCGGGCGGATCCATGCGGCGCATGCCGTCGACCAGCTGCGCGGGCAGGCGCCAGTGTAGGGCTGCGGCGTGGCCCAGCTGCTCCATGCTCAGCCCCAGCATGTCGGGGGCAACCGCTTCGATGCTGGTGCCGTCGTCGTCGGCGCGGCGTTGCAGCTCGAGCCAGCGCTCGGGCATGTAAAAGGTGAGCATCATGCGGCCCAGCGTGTGCAGCATCGAGCACACCACGGCTTCTTCGCCGCGCGGGTTGTGGGCGGCCGTGGCGATCTGCTGCGCCACGATGCCTGCCAATACCGCTTTTTCCATTTCGATGTGCGCCACCGTGGCTTCGCCATCGGCCGTGTCGGCGCCCATTTCCTCGATCAGTTTGAGCCCCAGCGCCAGGTGGCCGATGGCGTCGGTACCCAGCACCACCACGGCTTTCGAAACCGTGTTGACGTGCTGGCCAAAGGCCGAATACATGCTGCTGTTGGCCAGCCGCAGGACTTTTTGCGTGAGCACCGGATCGGACAGCACGGTGCTGGTCATGTTGAATGCCTGGTCGTCCTCGCCGCGCATGGCGCCCAAGATCGACGTGATGGCCTTGGCGAAGCCGGGCATGTCGCCGCGCCGGCGCGTGCACTCCCACAGCTTCGCCAGGGTCTTCTCGCCTTGCTCTCCAATGACTTCCAAGTCGGTCATGGCGTCACCTGCATGGCCTGGGCCGGCACTGCATGCGGTAGCAGCTTGGCGTGGATGCTTTCGCGCAGCGCCGCCATGGCGACATTGGCGGGCATGGGTTTGCCGGTCAGGTAGCCCTGGATGTACTGACAGCCCCGGTCGTTGAGCCAGCCCATCTGCTCTTCGGTTTCCACGCCTTCGGCCACCACGGACAGGTCCAGGTGGCGCGACAGGTCGAGCACCGTGCTGCAGATCGCGCCATCCTTTTGTGAGCCGGGCAGGTCGCGGATGAAGGCGCGGTCGATCTTCAGCACGGAAATCGGGAAGCGCTTGAGATACGCCAGCGACGAATAGCCGGTGCCGAAATCGTCGATGGCGATGCGCGCGCGGCGCTCGGCCATCTTGGACAAGATGGATTCCGCGTGGACCGGGTCGATCATCAGCGTTCCTTCGGTAATTTCGAGCACCAGCTGTTCGCCGGGCAGGCCGGAAAAGGCCAGGGCGTCGTCGAGCACGTCGAGGAATTTATCGTTGCGGAACTGGCGCGGGCTGATATTGACCGATATGTACAGGCTGCGGCGCGCCACTTCCTCGAACTGGCGCAGCTGCACGCACGCCGCCTTGAGCGCCCAGGCGCCCAGCAGGTTGATCAGGCCATTGGCCTCGGCGATCGGAATGAAGCGCACCGGCGGCACCATGCCGAGCGTGGGGTGCTTCCAGCGCATCAGCGTCTCGAAGCCCTGGATTTCGCGCGTGGGCGCATCGACGATGGGCTGGTAGTACAACAGGAATTCGCCTTCGCGCACTGCCTGGAACATCGCCGCCTCGAGCGAGATATCGTGCTGCGGCGGTCCCGCATGCGAGGGGCTGTAGACCACGCAGCGCGCCTTGCCGGTTTCCTTGGCGCGCGACATGGCGGCATCGGCCAGCGCCACCAGGCGTACCTCGTCCTCCGCGTGCAGCGGGTAGATCGACACGCCGACCGAAGCGCCCACGTAAATGGTGTGCTTGCCGATGTCGAACGGCGACTGCAGCGAGGCGATCAGGCGCCCGGTGACCAGCTTGATCTGCGCCTCGGTATGGGTGCCGGGCAGGATGGCGACGAATTCGTCGCCGCCCACGCGCGCCAGCGTATCGCTGTCGCGCAGGGTTTTACGCAGGCGCGCGGCGGCCATTTGCAGCAGCGCGTCGCCCACCGGGTGGCCGAGGCCATCGTTGACTTTCTTAAAACTGTCGAGGCCGATGGTGGCCACCGAGAAGCCCTGGCCGGAACGGCGCGCGTTGGCGATCACCATGCGGATGCGGTCCGACAGCAGCAGGCGGTTGGGCAATTCGGTGAGCGCGTCGTGGGTGGCCAGGTGGCGCAGGCGCTCTTCGGTGGCTTGTTGTTGCGACATGTTACGGCCCACCACCAGCATGCCGCCCGTCTGCGGCAGGAAGGAAACGCGTAACTCGTGCCAGACTTCGCTCTCGGGCGCCTTGATGCGCACTTGCAGCAGCTGCGGCGTGTGCGTGGCCTGCGCTTCCGCCAGCGCCGCCGTGATCGATGCATGATGATCATCGCTGACCAGCCGCGCCAGCGACAGGCCGGCAAGCGGCGCCAGGCGCCCGATCAGCGTGGTGGCGCGCTTGCTGGCAAAGGCGACCGCGCCGGCGGCATCGAGGCGAAACACCACATCGCCAGCTTCTTCCATGAAATGGTCCAGCTCGTGGAGCAAATCGCGTGGCGTTTGAGGTGTGGAGGGCTGTTGCATTGCAAAAATCTAAGCTTTCTAATTTGTATATGTGACACGCGGATTATGTGAATCTTGCAAATCCATAAAGCACTTTATCACTTCTGCGCGGGGTTTTACATGGTTAAAGACAACATTCTGTTGGGTTTCATTAATTTCTCTTGAGAAATCTCTAAAACCGCACAGATAGTTGTTTCGCCATGTTGCCACGGCTGCACCGCCGCCGCGCGAGCGCCGCTTGTATAATGGCGTGCATAAACGTCTTCATAGAGCAAACAATAATGAAACAAGATCCGCGCTTCCCGAACCTGTTCATCACCGACCATCCGTTGATCCAGCACAAGCTGAGCCATATGCGCGCCAAGGATACGTCCACCCGGACTTTCCGCGATCTGCTCAAGGAAATCACGCTGCTGATGGGCTATGAGATCACGCGCGACTTGCCGCTGACTACCCGCACCGTCGAAACGCCGTTGATGACCATCGACGCGCCGGTGATCGCCGGCCGCAAACTGGCCATCGTGCCGATCCTGCGTGCCGGCATCGGCATGAGCGACGGCTTGCTGGACCTGGTGCCGTCTGCGCGCGTGGGCCATATCGGCGTGTTCCGCGACCCGGCCACCCACTTGCCGGTGGAATACCTGGTGCGCTTGCCGGACACCGTCGAGCGTACCTTTATCCTGTGCGACCCGATGGTTGCCACCGGTAACTCGGCCGTGCATGCGGTTGATGTCCTCAAAAAGCGTGGCGTGACCGACGAGCAAATCATTTTCCTGTCGCTGGTGGCGGCGCCGGAAGGCGTGGAAGTGTTCCAGAAATCGCACCCGGGCGTGAAGCTGTATTGCGCCTCGCTCGATTCGCACCTGGACGACCATGCCTACATCATCCCGGGCCTGGGCGATGCCGGTGACCGCATCTTCGGCACCAAGTAATCGCCGCATATATATGAACGCCTCGACCGATCCTGATTTTCGCGCCCGCCTGGCGGCGCTCAACGCCAAGTTCGCCGCCACCGTGCCAGGGACGATGGACAAGATTGCGCAGGCGCTCGCTGCCTGTCGCGATAGTGACGTGGGCGCCGCGCCCTCCGCAGCAGCGCTGCACCAGTTGCACGAACTGCTGCACGGCGTGGCCGGTTCGGCCGGCACCTTCGGATTCGCGACGTTGGGGCAGGAGGCGCGCCGTATCGAGCAGCAAGTGCGCACGGTCATGAAAGAGGGCGCCGACTGGGAGCCTATCCCAGCTCAGGTGGAGCGCTTGCTGGCATGGGCGGCGCGCGACGCGAGTGCTGCCGAATACGATTGAAACACGTAGTCCACTTGATCTATCGCAAATCGGTTATGATCTAGTTGTCTATAATGACATGTACGCTTTGAACGAGAGAGTTGCTGTTCATGAGCAGCGGTAGGCGAAGCGAAAAACGGAAGATTGTTCACGCTGTCTTCCGGCTTTTTCTACCAAAAAATGCGGTCTTTTGCATTTATTTTTGTGAACACGTGCTTTTCTCTAGTAAATGGGTATAATACGGAATCGTTTAGATTCAAGAGTACTGCAGTTTGTATGTCTTTCTTGCCTCAAACGATATCACGGGCGCAAGCCCAACTTAACTGAAATAGGAATTGTAATGGCAACTGGTATCGTAAAATGGTTCAATGATTCGAAGGGCTTCGGCTTTATCACCCCTGACGAAGGCGGCGAAGATCTGTTCGCTCACTTCTCGGCGATTCAGTCGGCAGGCTTCAAGTCGCTGCAAGAGAACCAACGCGTTTCTTTTGAAGTGACCGCTGGCCCTAAGGGCAAGCAAGCTTCGAACATTCAGCCTCTGTAATACGCTGGATCTAACGAAATAAAGAAATCCTCGGTAACCGAGGATTTTTTTTCGTCTATACGTTTGGCAAACCGCAAGTCTCAGCGCGGTTACGCCTTCCTCATGCTCACTGCTGCAAAGGTTTACGCCGCCAGTAGTCGGGCTGCGCATACGCCCGCCGCAAAAAATCCACGAACGCCCGCACCCGTAGCGGCAAATGCCGGCGCTGCGCGAACACCGCGTGGATATCGTTGCCCGGCGCCGCAAAATCGGCTAGCACCGTGCGCAATTTGCCTGCTTCGATCTCGCTGCCCACTTCCCACATCGACCGCCATGCCAGCCCCTTGCCAGCCAGCGCCCATTCGTGCAGCACCTGGCCGTCGTTGCAGCCCATATTGCCTCCCACTTTCAGCACCACGTTCTTGCCGTTTTCCCGAAAAGTCCAGCCGCGCTGGCTGCCTTCGCTGCTGATCGCCAGGCAGTTGTGACGCGCCAGGTCGGCCAGGGTTTCCGGCGTGCCGTGGCGCTTGAGATAGGAGGGCGCCGCCACCACCACCCGTTCGTTATCGGCCAGCTTGACGCTGACCAGGCTGGAATCGGCCAGGCTGGCGATGCGGATCGCCACGTCGATGCCTTCGCCGACGATGTCGGTCACGCGGTCGGTCATGTTCAGGGTGGCGGTGAGGTCCTGGTGCTCGGTCAGGAATGATGGCAGCAATGGCGCCACGTGCTGGCGGCCGAAACCGGCGGGCGCCGAGATCATCAGGTGGCCGGTGGCGCGGGCGCTGCGTTCGGCCACGGCTGATTCGGCTTCCTCGAGCTCGGCCAGGATGCGCTGACAATCCTCGAGAAATGCCGTGCCCTCGTCGGTGAGGGCCAGTTTGCGCGTGGTTCGTTGCAGTAATTTGACGCCGAGGCGCGCTTCGAGCGCATCGAGCCGGCGGCCAATCATGGCCGGCGCAATGCCTTCCGCGCGCGCGGCAGCCGACAGGCTGCCCCTGGCCACGACCTCGACAAAGGTGGAAATCTGTCTGAATTGGCCCATCGTGAACTCTCTATCTGTGACAAAAACGCATGGATGAAGTGATATTTAGTCTCGTTTGCGTAACTAAAGAGTGAATATACTGGAAAAAAGACCATGGTGTCACCGAGCCGACACACTAAAAAAGAAACCGGCGTGCGCACTGTGGCGATGCTTATAATTTGGTATGGAAGTTAACTTTTCTCTTGGAGATCTTGCACATGACGCTGTCCATCAATCTGCCCCAGGACATGGAAATTACCGGTGACATCAAACCCGGTTACGAAGCCATTCTCACCACCGAGGCGTTGAGTCTCGTGGTCAAGCTCACGCGCGAATTCGAGGCGCGTCGCCAGCAATTGCTGGCCGTGCGGGTGGAGCGCGCCAAGCGTCTGGACGCCGGCGAACGTCCCGACTTCCTGCCCGAGACCGCAGAAATCCGCAACGGCGACTGGACCATCGCACCGATTCCCGCTGCGCTCGAATGCCGCCGCGTGGAAATTACCGGCCCGGTCGAGCGCAAGATGGTGATCAACGCCCTCAACTCGGGCGCCGACAGCTATATGACCGACTTCGAGGATTCCAATACGCCCAACTGGGACAACCAGATTACCGGCCAGATCAATATGAAGGATGCGGTACGCCGCACCATCTCGCTCGAGCAAAACGGCAAGTCGTACAAGCTCAATGACAAGGTCGCCACGCTGGTGGTGCGCCCGCGCGGCTGGCACCTCGATGAAAAACACGTGCTGGTCGATGGCAAGCGCATTTCCGGTGGCATCTTCGACTTTGCCCTGTTTATGGTGCACAACGCCAAGGAGCAACTGGCGCGCGGCGCCGGCCCATATTTTTACCTGCCGAAAATGGAATCGCACCTGGAAGCGCGCCTGTGGAACGACATTTTCGTCATGACGCAAAACGAGTTAGGCCTGCCGCAGGGCACCATCAAAGCCACCGTGCTGATCGAAACCATCCTGGCCGCGTTCGAGATGGACGAGATCCTGTACGAGCTGCGCGAACACAGCTCGGGCCTGAACGCCGGCCGCTGGGATTACATCTTTTCGTGCATCAAGAAATTCAAGCTGGACAAGGACTTCTGCCTGGCCGACCGCGCCAAGGTGACGATGACCGCGCCGTTCATGCGTGCTTACGCACTGTTGCTGCTCAAGACCTGCCACAAGCGCAATGCGCCGGCCATCGGCGGCATGGCGGCGCTGATTCCGATCAAGAACGATCCTGAGAAAAACGATGTCGCCATGGGCGGCGTGCGCAACGACAAGGCGCGCGACGCTACCGACGGCTACGACGGCGGCTGGGTCGCACATCCGGGCCTGGTCGAACTGGCAATGGGCGAATTCACCAAGGTCCTTGGCGACAAACCCAACCAGATCGACAAGCAGCGCCCCGACATCGAGGTCACGCGCGAACAACTGCTCGACTTCAAGCCCGAAGCGCCAATCACCGAGGCTGGCCTGCGCTACAACATCAATGTCGGCATCCACTACCTGGGCAGCTGGCTGGCAGGCAATGGCTGCGTGCCGATCCACAACCTGATGGAAGATGCTGCGACGGCCGAGATCAGCCGTTCGCAAGTGTGGCAATGGATCCGTTCCGACAAGGGCGTGCTGGAGGACGGCCGCAAGGTCACGGCCGACATGGTGCGGGCGATGATTCCGGAAGAGCTGGCCAAGGTGCAGCGCGATGCGCCTGGTGGCGATGGCCCGACCTATCCGCGCGCCGCGCAAATCTTCGAAGAGATGTCCACCTCGACCGAGTTTGCCGAGTTCCTGACCTTGCCGCTGTACGAAGAAATCTGATCCGGATCGACAACCTTCAAGTCATCGTCCCCGCGCACGCGGGGATCCATGCTGAGTACGCAGATACGCCACACATGGATCCCACTGGCGTGGCGGTCTTCCCCGCACTCGCTGCAGTCACCTCAAAAATCGTTCTTCCACAAGCGCAAAGCCGTAAACGTCGCCAGCGGCGTGTCGATCTTGTCGAGCTTGCCAGCCTTTACCAGTTCCTTTGCGATTGCCGGTTCGCGATAGCGCAGGAACGGGTTGGTGGCCTTTTCGATCGCGATCGTGCTGGGCACGGTGGGCAGGTTGTGCTCGCGCTTGTCGGTCTCTACTTTTACCCTTTCCTGCAGCGCCACGTTATCGGGCTCGACCACGCGCGCGAAGCGCAGGTTGGATAGGGTATATTCATGGGCGCAGTACACCTTGGTATCATCGGGCAGCGCGGCCAGCTTGCCGAGTGAGCTGATCATCTGCGCGGGCGTGCCTTCGAACAGTCGTCCGCAGCCACCTGCAAACAGAGTGTCGCCGCAGAACAGCCAGGTGGGCTCGGCATCGAGCGGTGCGCGCACGTAGGCGATGTGGCCCATGGTGTGACCCGGCACATCGAGTACGCTCACGCGCAGCGCCAGGCCCGGCACGTCGATCTGCTTGCCTTCACCGACGGGCAGGGTGACGGTGGCGATGCTCTCGTTGCGCGGTCCATAAACGGGAACCTGGTAATGCTGTAATAATTCGGGAACGCCGCCGATGTGGTCAGCGTGATGGTGGGTCAGTAGAATGGCGGTGAGCCTGAGGCCGTGTTCCTTGAGCGCGGCCAGGACCGGCTTGGCTTCACCGGGATCGACGACGGCAGCGTGTACGCCGTCATGGATCAGCCACAGGTAGTTGTCTTTGAACGCTGGAATCGTAAGAACACTGAGAGCTTGTTGAGAAGATATGGTCATTGGATCGCTAAAGGCTGGACATGGATAAAGCAGGTTCGGAGCAATCCATTATAGCGCTGGAAGGCTGGCTGCAAACGCCCGCCGGTGTGTACATGCGTGCGTGGGAACAAACGTGTCTTGATAATTTAACGGTAGATATTTTCGGCTACAACGCGGTGCAGATCGGCCTGCCGCAGATTGACGCGCTGGCAGCCAACCGCATGCCCAACAAGTGGTTGGTGGACCGCAAAGTACGGCCGGAAAACATCGTGCCAACCTCGCTGTCCGCGCCTGCCGGTACGGCGGCCACGATGACCGCGCCGGTGATTGCCATACCGCCGGCGCGGCCCGTCTCGCTCACCTGTGATTTCACCGAACTGCCGTTCGCCTCGCACAGCCTGGACCTGGTGGTGCTGCCGCATGTACTCGAGTTTTCTACCGATCCGCACCAGGTGCTGCGCGAAGTCGAGCGCGTGCTGATACCCGAAGGGCAGGTGATCATTTGCGGTTTCAATCCCACCAGCCTGTGGGGGGCGCGCCATGTGCTGCGACGCGTGGGTGGCGCCTCGTTCCTGCCGCCTACGGAATCGTTGATTACCATGCCGCGCATGAAGGACTGGCTGAAATTATTGAATATGGGTGACAGCCACAGCCACCTCGGCTGCTACGCGCCCGCCTGCCGCACAGAAAAATGGCTGCAACGCTACGCATTCATGGATAATGCCGGTCCGCGCTGGTGGCCGTTCTTTGGCGGCGTGTACGTCATCCAGGCCATCAAGCGCGTGAAAGGCATGCATCTGATCGGCCCGGCGTGGGCCAAGAAATCGGCAACGGCCCCGGCGGTCGTGCCGGCAACCAACAAAAGACGGGAACAGCAGGATGGATAAGGTCGAAATTTTTACTGACGGCGCATGCAAGGGCAACCCTGGCCTGGGCGGCTGGGGCGCATTCCTGGTGGCCGGCAACTCCGAGAAGGAAATCTGCGGCGGCACGCGCGACACCACCAACAACCGCATGGAATTGCAAGCCGTGATCGAAGCCCTGAGCATCCTCAAGCGGCCCTGCGACGTCGTGCTGCACACCGACAGCCAGTACGTGCAAAAGGGCATTAGCGAGTGGATCCATGGCTGGAAAGCACGCGGCTGGAAAACCGCTTCGAAGGAACCGGTCAAGAACGAAGACCTGTGGAAGGCGCTCGATATCGCGCAAGCGCTGCACACGGTGGAATGGCGCTGGGTGCGCGGCCACAACGGCCACCCCGGCAACGAGCGCGCCGACATGCTGGCCAACCGCGGCGTGGAAGTGGCGCGCGCCGCCAGTAAAAAGTAAAACCGGCAGGCCTGTTATACTAGTCTGCTTGTCTGTAGCAATCACCGAAACACTATGCGCCAAATCGTACTCGATACCGAAACCACCGGCATCAACCCCAAACTGGGCAACCGCATCATCGAGATCGGCTGTGTCGAACTCGAAAACCGCATGCTGACGGGGAACAACTTCCACGTCTACATCAATCCCGACCGCGATTCGGAAGAGGGCGCGCTCAACGTCCACGGCCTGACCACCGAGTTCTTGAGCGACAAGCCGCGTTTCCACGAAATCGTCGAAGACTTGCGCGCCTACATACAGGGCGCCGAAGTCATCATCCACAACGCGCCGTTCGACCTGGGGTTCCTGAACCACGAATTCAAGCTCCTTAACCTGCCGGACTTCAGCAGCCACATCGGCAGCGTGATCGACACCCTGGTGCAAGCGAAAGAACTGCACCCCGGCAAGCGCAACTCGCTGGACGCACTCTGCGACCGCTACGGCATCTCCAATGCCCACCGCAAACTGCACGGCGCGCTGCTCGACTCGGAGTTGCTGGCCGACGTCTACCTGGCCATGACACGCGGCCAGAACAGCCTGGGCATGGATGTGGAAGAAGTCAAACCGGCCGGCAGTGAATTGCTGGCGCCAGTGGCCATGGCCGACATCATCTTCCTGCCAGCGTCGGACGACGAACTGGCAGCGCACGTGGAAGCGCTGGCCGGCCTGGACAAGGCGGTCAAAGGACAATGCATCTGGACCGCCGCGATGGCGCCGCAATTATCGGCGTGAGAGACAACGGAAGAATTTTCACGTTGACCCTTCCATTTTGCCTGGGACGTATCGTATAATTCGCCTCGCTTCGGGAGGTTAGCTCAGGGGTAGAGCACTGCATTCACACTGCAGGGGTCGCAAGTTCGAAACTTGCACTTCCCACCAAGATTTCGTTTTATATCAAAGGCTTACGCGATTTTCTGCGTAGGCCTTTTTTGTTTGGTATGAAAAAAGTATGAAAAACTTCACGGGATTTTCGTGGCTTTTAGTAGCTTCTGGTGGACAGAAAAATTTTTGACTTCGTCGCGATTTCACGACGTTCAAGACATGCCCCACGTTGCTGGCGGAAATCAGGTGAGGGAATTGGCTACGAGAGTGAGCGGCGGTGAATGGCGGCAGGCAAACCGCCTCCGAGCCGGCCATGGCGACTTGCGCGCGGGACGGCCGGCCAGTTGCCCAGTTACGTCTGACCGCGATTCATAATTCGGGTCAACAGTATTGCAGCAGTTACGATTGGCCATCGTGTGCTTCTCACCGCAGCTAGTTGCGGTTAAGCTGCTCAGTCTGGCTTGATGCCTTTTCGGCGGCTGATCGCGATACGCTGCTGAACCCATGCATCGACTTCCTCCTTCACCCAGGCGCTTGCGCGCCGTGTGAGCTTAACGGGCGGAGGAAATGTGCCCAGCTTAATCGCGCTATAAATGCTGGCCCTAGAGAGCCCACAGATGCGCTTTACTGCCTCGAGTTTGATGAGGTTTGGCTCGGTGAGGCGTGGTTGAGTTCGCCGTTCTTTCGTTTGACTGTCCATGATGGCCTCCTTGCTCTAGTTTGAGAAGGCTGAGTTCGCGGGTCCTGCGGCGGCTCAATACTGGCAACGCATTTCTTCATGGAAGATAATGGCTCACTGTCGTTGGTGACACTTGGCGGAGGTAGCTCACACCTTGCACGAGCTAATACGATACCGAGATTTTGCGCTGGTGGAAGATCAGACTGGAGCCGTTGTCGATTTTCCAGCGGGGGGGAAGACGTGCTAAGCTTTTTCAAACTTCTCAGAGGTAAAGATGGTTGAAAATAATCAAGCATTAGAAGCGTACAAAGTGTGGCTCAACGCCAGTGAAAAGTACGACTATCACATCGTCGGTATTGCAGGTGCGCTCACCGCGTGGGGTGTGCAGACGCTTCAGTTGAAAGCGTTGGACTGGACCGTCGCTGTTGAAGTTGCAGGTTTAGCGGCGCTTGCAACTTCCGCCGCTTTAGGTCTGTATCGTATCGAGCGCTCAATACTTATTCACAGCCTTTCGCTACAAAAAGCGCAACTCACAATAAAGTCTAACGAGAAGTGTGCGCGCGAGCGACGGAACCAAGAAGAAATCGGTAGCGCGGATTACGTTGGAGTCGAAAAATGGGAGGCTAAGCTACGCGAAGTCGACGGGCTGCTAGCAAAGCAAAAACCAGTTGCACTTCGTCTCTATAAGTGGCGCAACTTCACGCTCATCGCAGGGCTGGTAGCCTATTCCGGCGGCCGCGTCGCTCATCAGTTGTTGCACTTTACACCTACCTAGCGTTATGCACCGCCCCGCATTTTTGTACAAATATCGTAAAGACGAGTACTACTCGCTTGACGCCTTGTTTTCCTGCAAAGCCATTTTCGGCGGGAGGAAAGCTTTTAATGACACATTCGACGCGAGAGTTGCACTTGTTGCGCCGACAATCGAAGAACTTAAGCGTATCGATTCCTCAAACCTGCGGTCGCTCCACCCATTGGCTCGAGGAACTCCAACATTAGTAGACTACCAAGGCATCACGCGGAAGGGGAAGAAGTATCTACAAAACTTCTACAAAAGCACAGAAGCACTCATTGACTCATACCGATTCTATTGCCTATCTGCCAATCCTATATCTACGCCGATGTGGTACCACTACTGCGCTGACCACACCGGATTTTGCATTGAATTTAAATCAGAATTCATAGGCGGCGATAAAGTAACTTACAAAGACGAGCTTCCCGAAATTCGCTTAGCGGAATTCTTGCTAGACTACCGGCATCAGTTCGGTATCGATATTTGGGAAGCGCTTCGAACAAAGCACACGGACTGGGCACATGAAAAAGAGTATCGCATCCAGACTGGCAATGGGATGGCACCGCGATTAGTCTTCATCAATGAAAATACCGATTCTGTTCATTACGAGCCGGTTTGGGTAGAGGCCATAATTTTCGGGAAGGATATGCCCGATGAGCGAAGACGCGACATAGTCGCGAAATACCAATTCCCAGTAAAATTTAAGCAAGTGGTGGTTGGGCGCGGTGCCTTGGAAATTATTGATTTTCTGTAGTGACAAACCCGGCGCACGAATGTAACCGGCGCCAACACCCAAAGAATAACAAGCTGCGCAAGAAGGCTTTGCGTTGACACTTACGTTCTACAGGTGCCCGGTTCCAAAAAAAGGGATAATGCGAATCGCCCTGTTATACTGTATGCATGCACAGTAAATGGGGGGTGTAGTGAGGGTATGGGTCTGGAGGCGGCGTGATGGCGGGGCGATGTTGTCAGTGGCCGAGCAAATTGGCGATTCTGGACACTCGCTCGAGCTGGTGGTGGTCGAAGTGACCGACCAGGGGCAGCGCAGGCCCACGAAAGTTGCGCGCCTGATTCCGCCGGGCAGCCGGGTTGCGGTGTCGGAACTCGCCGCGCCGAAACTGACCTGGTTCCGGAACGACACGTTCGTGCTGAGCGGGGAAGAGTCTTTAACTTGGGATAGCAAAACAATGCGCGCCTCCCAGTCGTGGTTATGCCGATTTGACCTGCCGGGCTGCGAAGCGCAGTTCAAGGTATGGACAAGCCATCAGGAAGGCGTTGAAATGTCGCGCCATCGCGTGCTCAATACGGGCCCCAATCTCACTGCGTCGAGGATTGCGCTGAGCAACGTAATGCACGAACAATTGGGGCGCCACACCACGCAAGCTTCGGTCAGGCGCACCACCACCACCCACCTGACGCTGCTGGACTGTGACATTGCTTGGATGTCCGAAGAGCGTTTTTGTTTGACGGGATTTCAGCATTATCCGGAAAGTGGACAAGGGCCGGCGCGCTTGCTCAAGCAAGGCTGGTTTTGTGAACCCGACATCCCGGTCGCGCTCCACGCTGTATCGGAGCGCCTGCTGCGCAAGATGTCTTTGCGGTAAGGTGTTGGACGCCGCGTAAGCGTCTTCCTTGCACCGTCTGTTCGTAGCGAGTAGCGTCTGCCAAAGTAGTTCCCGTTACTTTTTTGGCGGGAACTACTGTGGACACTGAAGTGGTGTCGGGTAATCGTAGAGGGCGACCAAACTACTCGCCGGAGTTTAAACATCGCCTGGCAGTGGCGGCCTGCGATCCCGGTGTGTCGGTATCGAAGCTGGCCCAGGATCACGGCATCAACACCAACATGTTGTTCAAATGGCGTCGCGATCTGCGCTCAGGTCTGCTCACTGGACCGCTACGGATGAAATGCGGCTGCTCCCGGTGGTGCTGAAACCGTCCTCGCCAGCAAAAAAGCCGGCAAGCGGCGCCGCGCGCGGGAGCGCTATTGAAATCACCATTGCCGACGCTACCGTGCGTGTCTGTGCTGGCACGGACGCGGCGTTGCTGCGGCTAGTATTGCAAATTTTGCGCGCATGATCGGCTTCCTGCTGGCACCCGGATCTGGCTCGCCGCCGGCATCACCGATATGCGCGCTGGCATGAACGGGTTGGCGGCAAGAGTGGAGATGGCGCTAGCTGAAGATCCTTTCAGCGGCCACGTCTTCGTGTTCCGTGGCCGGCGCGGCGACATGCTCAAAGTGCTGTGGTGGACCGGCGACGGCCTGTGCTTGCTGGCTAAGCGTCTTGAGCGCGGACGTTTCGTTTGGCCGCAGGCCGACAGTGGCAGCGTGGCGCTGACGCAAGCCCAGCTCTCGATGCTGTTGGAGGGAATCGACTGGCGTCGTCCAGAGCGAACCTGGCGGCCGACGTCAGCCTTGTAAACGTCATCGGCCTCGCGTAAACTCGCCTCATGCTGACCGTCGCCGACCTCCCTGACGATATCGCCGCCGTCAAGGCATTGCTATTGGCAAGCGAACGTCGCGTTCAAGAACGCGATGACCAGGTGGCCGGACTGGAAGCGCAGTTGAACACGCGCGCCGCAGAGATCGAGCATCTCAAGCTGTGGATCGCCAAGCTGCGGCGCATGCAGTTCGGCCGCAAGTCCGAGAAACTGGACCACCAGATCGAGCAGCTGGAACTGCAGCTGGAGGATCTGCAAGCCGATGAAGGCGAGGTGACGAAGGCGATACCTGAAACTGACCGGGCACCACGCAACAAGCCCGTACGCAAGCCGCTGCCTGAGCACCTGCCGCGCGATGAAAAGGTCCACATGCCCGCCGCCGACGCGTGCCCGTCTTGCGGTGGTGGACTGCGCTTTCTGGGCGAGGACGTGGCCGAACAGCTCGAATATATACCGGCCAGCTTCCGAGTAATTCGCCATGTACGCCCCAAGCTCGCTTGCAACTGCTGCGACGCCATCGTGCAAGCGCCTGCGCCGAGCCGCCCGATCGAACGCGGCATCGCCGGTCCAGGTTTGCTGGCGCATGTCCTGGTGGCGAAGTTCGCCGACCACTTGCCGCTCTACCGCCAGAGCGTGACCTATGCACGCGAAGGCGTGGACCTGGATCGCGCATTGCTGGCAAGCTGGGTTGGCGCCGCCAGCGCCTTACTGCGTCCGCTGGTCGAGGCTATCCGGCACCACGTGCTGGCCTCCACCAAGCTGCATGCCGATGACACTCCGATCCCGGTGCTCCGCTCCCGGCAATGGCAAAACCAAGACTGCCCGGCTGTGGACATACGTGCGCGATGACCGGCCAAGCGGCGACACCACCCCGGCCGCCGTCTGGTTCGCCTACTCGCCGGATCGCAAAGGCATCCATCCGCAAACCCACCTGGCCGGTTTCAGCGGCGTGCTGCAAGTCGACGCCTATGCTGGCTTTAACGCGCTCTACGAAAATGGCGCGATTGAAGAGGCCGCATGCTGGGCCCATGCGGTGCGCAAATTCTATGACCTGCACGAAGCGCGGCCATCGGCGCTGACCCCTTGGGCAGACGCTTACCGCTTATATGACAATGTGTGATTTTCTTCGCTTGATATTTCGCTATACTCAGCGGCTACTATCGGCAAAGAACCGATGCTGCCCCTGGCTGCGCTTCATTAGTTAGAGTGATGAGCGGATGCCGAAATATTCTGATGGGGGATCCATTGGTTGCCGCGTGCTCGCACCTATCACGGAGCTCAGGCTGCGGAACGTCGACAGCTACCGAACTACTTACGCGCAGTTGCAGGGAAGTTGAAGTGGAAACATAAGTTTTCAAAGGAGAAGTCTTTGTCAAGCCAAACCATAGCGTCTTACTTACCTGACAGCCAGCTGATAAAACTTGGAGTCAATTTGCCTGCCTTCTGTGACCCAGAGAATCCGAGAGGCTTCGTGGGAGGCCATGAGCTGGCGTATATACTTCACGAGTGGACGCACTACCTACACAATGTGTCGACTATCCACGGACTATCTTCGTTCGCCAATCTAATTCATCTTTGGAGTGTCTTCCGTAAAACTATCGGACCTGATGGCTTCAGCATGGGGTCATCTGCTAATCCCGAAGTAATCCAGGCGCACTTCAGGCAAAAAAACGCATTTATCCAGATCACTCGAAATCGGCGACCAAACAATATACCTGGCAAATTGTCCGCCGAGCTCATAACAGTTACTGGGGTATCAGAGCGCTCTCAGACCCTGCCGGGCCTAGACATCGCTACTCGTGCTATCGTCTGCGCGTTAAGCATCAGAAATGACCAAGGCGATTGCTATACAGCCTCAGCCGAAATCGGATCTCATGAAATCGTTGAATCGGTCGCGTACATGTTGGAAGCACGCTTCACGGTTCGTGCTGGCGGGAAACCTGTAGACGTGCCTTTCTCTCCGTATCTACTTTTAAAGATGCTAGCGAATCATGCAGCACCGACCTTGAGAGACGAACTGGTCATTGCTTGTGGGATAGCATCCCTACAGAACTCCGATCCGCCGTCGTCACTACTGCACCTACTTGCTATGGCCGAGGCCGAGATGCAGAAAGGTGGTGATGTCTTTGCCATGCTGCAAGAACATCAGCGCCAAGAACTTCATGAAGCCAGTGAGTGGATTGAAGATCAACTTAAGGTGATCGAGGATGTTTTCCCCATAGAAGAGCCAATGGCTCGTGCAGTCAGAAAGACTGTCAGTACTATGCGCTCGAACTTTGAGGTTCGTAAGCAACTTCCTTTCGTTGAGCTTGCAATAATTGAGCAGATCATTCAGAACAACGGTAACCTCACTCCGATCGTGAGTGCCTTCGGTGCCTGCGGCATCCTCCAACAACGTCAGGGAGGCGAAGATGACCTTCAGCGCGACGTGCTGTATGAGTTCGTGCTCGACGACGAACGGGACCCGTTGCTGGATGAAGGCCGACGCCTTATGCATGCCGCGTTCGACTTTGTTCGCCTGCACTCAAGCAAGGGGGAGATCGTGCCAACGTTACAGCTCCCAAAGTCTCGAAGGTATATGTGTCCGTTTTACACGGTCTGCGCGGAAGAGACGCGCAGGGTAACCTCCCTAATTTGCGCAGAAGAGCCATGGCAGACGGCTCATCGTGCGACAGCTGACCTTTGCTGGTACGGCCGAGCGGTGCGTCTCATATCTCCGCCTGAAGTTGCCAAAGAGCTTGAGAAACAGTACCCGCGCGAAGAATGAGCAACATACTGTTGCCCTGGAACTGCGCTGCGCAGCTCCCTTCGGCTTAAACAACACGCCGCTTCCCAGCGGTGTGATGCCATCATCTTCTAATTCATTGACGGGCTCAAGACGGCGCTGGCTTGACGCTTACGACGCCGCCTCCATTCGAAGCCATCGATCAACGTCGGCAATTCATCTTTACATGAGTCGGTGAGACGGGATTGGAGGTCGATTTGCGCAGCCGCCGTTGGCGGGTGTGGGCACCAGATCGGTGGTACTGTGTTTCCCTTGCAAAGATCAATAGTTGCCTGGATCTAGCACTTTCGAGCTCGTTTCCTCCTGTTGCGCTGCGCTCTGTCCACTGCGTTTCCGGACCGGCACTGCATGCCGCCTCCAGTCCTTCTCTCGCAACACCCGCTCCACAAGGGGATGCTGCGCAACCCCTTGGCCGCGCGGCGCATCCCGCAACCCCAACATCTACCCCACGCGATGCGCTACGCGCAACGCTGCCCCCTTCGCATCTATGGCACGATAGCCGCCTCGATCTCGTTGTTAGTTGGGTTGCGCTGGATGATCACTCGGGCGGCGAGGATGGGTGAGTCGTTTCCCGCCGGTGTCAGCAGCGGTTGTAAACTGATACAAGCAGCGATTGAAAACTGATACACCGTTTTGAGATGATGGCTGCTTTGCGGAGCAGCCTTGAAACCCAACGAGGTGTACGTGGAAATTCAGTTATTGAGC
>NZ_WHIV01000039.1:0-258 GCF_009295655.1 Duganella sp. FT27W | reverse complement strand
GGGCTGGTTGGACTCGAACCAACGACCCCCGCGTTATCAACACGGTGCTCTAACCAGCTGAGCTACAGCCCCAAATGCTGTTCTTCTTGATTGACAGTCGATAAGTGTGAACGCTTGATGAGTAGTCCGAAGACCAGTGCTACTCTAGAAAGGAGGTGATCCAGCCGCACCTTCCGATACGGCTACCTTGTTACGACTTCACCCCAGTCACGAATCCTACCGTGGTAAGCGCCCTCCTTGCGGTTAAGCTACCTACTT
>NZ_WHIV01000038.1:0-260 GCF_009295655.1 Duganella sp. FT27W | reverse complement strand
AAGTAGGTAGCTTAACCGCAAGGAGGGCGCTTACCACGGTAGGATTCGTGACTGGGGTGAAGTCGTAACAAGGTAGCCGTATCGGAAGGTGCGGCTGGATCACCTCCTTTCTAGAGTAGCACTGGTCAGTAATGACTACTCATCAAGCGTTCACACTTATCGACTGTCAATCAAGAAGAACAGCATTTGGGGCTGTAGCTCAGCTGGTTAGAGCACCGTGTTGATAACGCGGGGGTCGTTGGTTCGAGTCCAACCAGCCC
>NZ_WHIV01000037.1:0-262 GCF_009295655.1 Duganella sp. FT27W | reverse complement strand
TTGGTCTCTAAAAGACCAAATCTAAACCTAGCGGCTTACATTTGAACTCTTGGTGGAGGATGACGGGATCGAACCGACGACCCCCTGCTTGCAAAGCAGGTGCTCTCCCAGCTGAGCTAATCCCCCTTGAGGTAAAACTGGTAGGGCTGGTTGGACTCGAACCAACGACCCCCGCGTTATCAACACGGTGCTCTAACCAGCTGAGCTACAGCCCCAAATGCTGTTCTTCTTGATTGACAGTCGATAAGTGTGAACGCTTGAT
>NZ_WHIV01000036.1:0-267 GCF_009295655.1 Duganella sp. FT27W | reverse complement strand
ACGTACAGGCTCTTCCCATTTCGCTCGCCACTACTTTGGGAATCTCGGTTGATTTATTTTCCTGCAGCTACTTAGATGTTTCAGTTCGCCGCGTTCGCTTTGCATACCTATGTATTCAGTATGCAATACCCTAAAAGGGTGGGTTTCCCCATTCGGAAATCTGCGGATCAAAGCTTGTTTGCTAGCTCCCCGCAGCTTATCGCAAGCTACTACGTCCTTCATCGCCTGTAATCGCCAAGGCATCCACCATGTGCACTTATTCACTTG
>NZ_WHIV01000035.1:0-270 GCF_009295655.1 Duganella sp. FT27W | reverse complement strand
ATGCAAAGCGAACGCGGCGAACTGAAACATCTAAGTAGCTGCAGGAAAATAAATCAACCGAGATTCCCAAAGTAGTGGCGAGCGAAATGGGAAGAGCCTGTACGTGATAGTCGATTGAATAGTGGAACACTCTGGAAATGGTGGCCATAGCGGGTGATAGCCCCGTACACGAAATTCAAACGGTGGTACTAAGCGTACGACAAGTAGGGCGGGACACGAGAAATCCTGTCTGAATATGGGGGGACCATCCTCCAAGGCTAAATACTCGTA
>NZ_WHIV01000034.1:0-270 GCF_009295655.1 Duganella sp. FT27W | reverse complement strand
ATGCAAAGCGAACGCGGCGAACTGAAACATCTAAGTAGCTGCAGGAAAATAAATCAACCGAGATTCCCAAAGTAGTGGCGAGCGAAATGGGAAGAGCCTGTACGTGATAGTCGATTGAATAGTGGAATGCTCTGGAAATGGCAGCCATAGCGGGTGATAGCCCCGTACACGAAATTCAAACGGTGGTACTAAGCGTACGACAAGTAGGGCGGGACACGAGAAATCCTGTCTGAATATGGGGGGACCATCCTCCAAGGCTAAATACTCGTA
>NZ_WHIV01000033.1:0-271 GCF_009295655.1 Duganella sp. FT27W | reverse complement strand
CAGTCTTACAAAACCGCCTGCGCACGCTTTACGCCCAGTAATTCCGATTAACGCTTGCACCCTACGTATTACCGCGGCTGCTGGCACGTAGTTAGCCGGTGCTTATTCTTCAGGTACCGTCATTAGACCTCTGTATTAGAAAAGTCCGTTTCTTCCCTGACAAAAGAGCTTTACAACCCGAAGGCCTTCTTCACTCACGCGGCATTGCTGGATCAGGCTTGCGCCCATTGTCCAAAATTCCCCACTGCTGCCTCCCGTAGGAGTCTGGACC
>NZ_WHIV01000032.1:0-272 GCF_009295655.1 Duganella sp. FT27W | reverse complement strand
ACTCATCTCGCCCACCTGTGTCGGTTTGCGGTACGGTCTCGTATGACTGAAGCTTAGAGGCTTTTCTTGGAACCACTTCCGATTGCTACAGAACCGAAGTTCTTCGTCCCAGTCCCTTGAATTACGCGCCCGGATTTGCCTAAGCGCCTTCTATGAACCAGAAACTGCCTATTCCAACAGGCAGACAACCTTCCGCGATCCGTCCCCCCATCGCATCATACGACGGTGCAGGAATATTAACCTGCTTCCCATCAGCTACGCATCTCTGCCTC
>NZ_WHIV01000031.1:0-273 GCF_009295655.1 Duganella sp. FT27W | reverse complement strand
ACAGTCTTACAAAACCGCCTGCGCACGCTTTACGCCCAGTAATTCCGATTAACGCTTGCACCCTACGTATTACCGCGGCTGCTGGCACGTAGTTAGCCGGTGCTTATTCTTCAGGTACCGTCATTAGATCTCTGTATTAGAAAAACCCGTTTCTTCCCTGACAAAAGAGCTTTACAACCCGAAGGCCTTCTTCACTCACGCGGCATTGCTGGATCAGGCTTGCGCCCATTGTCCAAAATTCCCCACTGCTGCCTCCCGTAGGAGTCTGGACCG
>NZ_WHIV01000030.1:0-273 GCF_009295655.1 Duganella sp. FT27W | reverse complement strand
ACAGTCTTACAAAACCGCCTGCGCACGCTTTACGCCCAGTAATTCCGATTAACGCTTGCACCCTACGTATTACCGCGGCTGCTGGCACGTAGTTAGCCGGTGCTTATTCTTCAGGTACCGTCATTAGCGCTCTGTATTAGAAAACACCGTTTCTTCCCTGACAAAAGAGCTTTACAACCCGAAGGCCTTCTTCACTCACGCGGCATTGCTGGATCAGGCTTGCGCCCATTGTCCAAAATTCCCCACTGCTGCCTCCCGTAGGAGTCTGGACCG